>JADJJH010000003.1:0-675000 GCA_016706595.1 Bacteroidota bacterium
CATATCCCTCAATTTGCTCATTTGTTGCTCTTTGACTTGCATCCTAATGAAGTTCGCTATCGCATCGAATGAAAGTTTGGTTATTTTTTTCTAAAAATTATTTTCAATAAATCGTTACCTGGGATGGAAGTGATATTTATAGATTCTGCTGGCCTTTAGTGCTAACTTCAATATATCTGGCGCTACTCCTACTTTATAATGGCTATTATTTAGACTATATTTTAACGGTTTTCGAACAGAAGATTGCACTGAGAGATAGTCAACTAAATTAAATATGACTTCCATATCTAATCTAACTAATTTCGAATGTTTAGTTTTAGAAGATAAAACAATATTAGTTTCGTCATTTGTAATATCAGCCACACCTATCCCAGAGAAATTGGCAAATGGAGTGCATCTGGCACATGATCTAATCCAATATTTCTTTAATGTATTAATAATTGGGGGAGATTGCTTGTTTTTTAGATATTCAGAATAGTAATATCTAGAGGCAAGCAACAATCCTAATTCAAAACAGATTGTTACTATTTAGATTTTGTTGATTTTCAAATACTATTAATTGGGCATCTAACTATTAATTTACCAAACGGGTGAATAATTCATTAACTTAGCTTTAATTCATCATAATTGAATAATTCCATCCAGTTTCGTTGGAAATTAGTGCCAAGAGAACCAGCGCAATACCTGCATCTCCTTCCAAAAGTCATCCCCTGGGAAAGTCTCATTATTAGGTGCAGTGATTTTTTATACCCAGACATAGTATCTTTCCAGTATCCCATTTTAATATCTGTTCAGTCCAGTAAATATAAGTGTCCTTAAAAATATCAATTTTAGTTCTTTCAAGCCAATTGGAAAATATGCTACACCAGCTGCTCCATGACAGATTGCGGCGTCATATATTCGAGTAGTATTGATCTTTCTTCTTCTTGCGCAATCTAATAGAATCTTAATAGATATATCGTATAACCCTCTTTCTGTTTTGTGTAATTTCTGCGGTTTGCAATAATATGCAAGGAGATACTTAAATCTCCACAACACCATACACCTACTGCTTAATTTTGCTCATGACCATTAAAATTTTCAAAATAATATGTCCCTGTAGTTTTGAGATTTAAATAAATAAATTCAACAATTCTAGTCATGATTCCAGCTGCTCTTGCAATACATACTCTATTTTTAGATTATGTATTGAACGCAAAATTTCAAAATTGAGGCTATGCCTAGGGATAAACTAGTATTTGTTTCATGCTCTGCCTTTTATGATGATCAAAATCAAAACTCGGAATAAGGACTCCTTCATTTGTACTGAAAATTTTTTTCTAACTCTGTCAAAATATGCTTCTGAAAAGAAATCCTCATCTTTAATATAGACTCATACAAAAATAATATGAAATCCCCATAGAACCATAAAAAATCATAATTGCCAATTTTTAATAGTTCGATGCTTGCTAATTTAAACGATCGTGAAATAAAAATTAATTTCCAAGATATCTTCTTATCAATAATATTCTTTTATACATATAACTATTGAACCACAAAATTCCCGCTATTCCATTAGCAAATGAACAGTTACCCAAATTAAATCCACGCTTGTATTATTTCCACTATAGCTCTTGTTATATGTTGTAAAATCATCTTTGCCTTGTTGTAAATCATAATTTAATAAGTACAATAAATATCCTACCTTACCACCTTATAATCCCACACAATCACAACTATCTACTTTATTTGTAAGAATATAAGAGATTGATCTTAGCCTGGATGAAATTAAACTTTTTGTACTATAATTCAAGAGCATAAATTTAATAGTAAATCATTATTATTTTTATAGCATTCGACGAAGAAATTACTAGAATATCAATGTTTCCAACCTCAAAACCTGTATATTACAGGATGCATCACCAATACCAATGGAATAAGTTTTACTTTTCCTAATAGGCAGGTTTAACTGTAATGTGTATTCAGCAATTCGTGACCTCAGACTTTCAAGAATTACTAAATTATGGCTGGTTCTTATTGTCATTGAATTAATGCTAATCTCTTTACAAAGATTGATTCATTTACTTTATCAATAACGGCACCAAATTTATCATCCCAGTATACATTATGATTTATAATTTCTGATTGAAAATATTTTAAGATACCCCAAATTTGGACAAAGATTTAATACGCCAATCTTATCTGAACCTGACTCTTCAAAAGCATTATATTCTCTTGAGGCTGACTTGGCTAAAAGGGCAAAAATAAAAAGTAAAACAATAAAAACATTGAAAACTTTTTGATAAAAATGGTTATTCTCACTGTGATAAATGTTCTTACTTAGAAGTAAAGCAGAATTATTAAACACAATAATCACCTGCACGGAAAGTTGGGTACAAGATTGAATTGGGATAAGACCAGCAGAATGTACATGAAGCGCCTTCGGCTGTAGGGCAAAACTATTGAAACAAAGATTAGTACAATTAAACCTTTGAGATGGTCCACTACCACATCCCATTCTAATGGTTGGCGTTTGTTTATTTGCCGGATCTGTTGAGTCTGATCCCGAACAGTTGCCACTTTACTTTTCGAAAAGTTGAAAACAACCATGAATCCAATTTAATTTTTCATATAGTGGTTATTATTTGTAATAAAATTATTCTCAAATCCAACTCTCAAAGTATCAATTACAACAGAGGATGGTTTTAGGGTTTAAATGGAGATTGAATCAATTGAATATCCATTGCCATTCCGTTTAAATTCAGATAGGCAATGAAACACTGACAAGCCCTGCAACTGGAATAATCTCCTGAACAATCCATGACTTGGATTTGGGGAAAATTAAATGGACTTTTGTTAATCAAGAGGACTTAGGCATATATTTTTAACTCCTTATATGTAGGGAACTTTTAGTAGTGTCATAATGCTGAAGATCATTCATGTTTGCTCAAAGTGACAAAAGTAATGAAAGAATATAGAACTATTCTATGCACCAGCAGATAGCTTCTGAGTTTCGGGCAACTTGACACCCCTCACACATGAGATATTCATCTTACATCTTTAGATAAGAGACGGCAAAAAAAATGCATGTGTTTGCTCATCTAGCGATAAAATGAGAAAATTCATAGGTAAAATTCAATGTTATTCAAGCAAAGGAATTAAGTGTTATCAAATAGTCTTAATTGCGATTAGGATTGGTAAGTGATGGAAATCCCAAAGATATTTCTCCAATCAAACCAGTTAGAAGTTAAAATTTGACTGATTAAAATATGGCCATATTAAAGTAAGGGTTGAAAAATGCAACAATTCATGATGAAGTGCTCGAAATTTAATTTCTGTTTCTTTGTTATCGAAGTATAGTTCTGGGTGAAGTGAACTTGAATTGGTATCGAAACAAAGATGAACATATTTATCCTTATTATTCATGATAGATATTGAACAATCTTAACTTGTAAATATCGATTTAATATTGAATCTAATTCCACAATTGATACCTTGAAGATAAGAGGCGTTTTGACATAGTCCTTACTAATCAAAACTCATTTTTCTTTGCCGAATTTTTCAAAAAAATTAAATGAGGTTCTTTGGAGTGAGAATTTACGTGAATCAATATCAGAAACACCCAATAAACATTAGGGCCGAATGGGAGAGGTCTTTATTTATTCGTTTATAAATAGTAATACTCATCTTGTTTGACTTTTTGTTGCTATTGCACGCCCAAAGTGGATTCAACTAGGAAAGAAAATATTATCTTGAATCTTTTTAGCTGCCTCGACGAAAGTAGATATTTGGCTTGGGCACACATTTCTGAGAAATGACATCGGCTTTTTGGTCTCAGTTTGTAAGCAATTGGAAGGCTGCATATCTTGTGATGATTTATTCTCAAAATTCTAAGAAAAACTCAGTTTTATAATTATAGGAGATGAAAAGTAGTTTGAATCCAATGCTCTCCAACCAGTTACGATTCCTTTCAAATTTTGTTGGTCAAATTTCAGAAAAAGGCACGCGGTGTTCGATATTATTCTTTTCAAAATGACCGACAATAACCGTAGCTTGTTTAAGTATTGGGAAATTTAAAGAAGCCAGTATATGTAATTAAATCTCTTTTGATCACATCGTTTATCTAAGTAATACTGAAGGATAGATTCACCGCTTTCTTTAATAATCATCGTAAAATGAACATATCCTCCTACACCCTCCACACCTTCAATATCATTTTTAAGAAGTAACCTTCCCAATTTCCATTTAATAGTTTTAATGGTTCAATTTGATTTTCTATTAATTCATCTTTGTCTGTAAAACTCCTAACTTCATGATGAGATAAATCAAGCCGTCTTTCAAAAAGTGCATTGGTAATACGAAAAGACACTCCATTTTGTGAAATTTTGGACAGAGCTTTGGATATCGAATCCATTTTAATTCGCTCTAATAATCCGATACCCGCATATGGCTTTTGTGTACTATCCATCGAGCCGGAATAACTACAAAAGGTTGTTTCTATTTCATCAATTTTCTTTATTCCTTTATATGCAGTGATGAAGGTGAAACCTGAGTGCTTGGTAGTCCTCAATACAATATCAATAGTATCTGAATCTTTGTAATAGATAGATTTAATATTGATGCAATTACTCATCAATATACCATCATTCTCATTCTTTAAAATACAGAAGTCTTCCCTTATCCTCATGAGATATTGAAATCAAGAGGAGAAAAGTTGATGGAATTTCGCTTATCCCAAAAATATAACAAGAGGGGCAAAGTCAATTTTCTACATCTATAGAAATGTCAGCTAATTCTGATGAGTACTTTCTTTAAGAAATGCGTGCATGTTCGCAATTGACCTCCCTTTTGTAACTCATTAGGCAACCATTATACAATTTGGATAGTATAGATTGGTTAATCGTTTGCCCATCTTTTGCATAAAGCTCTGAGAGCTTCTGAAATTGTGCTCATGTTGATACGCGAACGCTTTAATGCGTCTATTAATTGAGTAAATTGATTTAAGTCATGCATAGAAATGAAATTTACTAGAGGTTAATCAAAATTTCGATTTGCAAATATAGGAAGGAAATAACGAAATAAAATAAGAAAATATCGACTATAAATTAGGATTTATTCCAAAATATTATTATATCTTTTACATTAGGTCTTTTTGAGAAATTCATTAATAATAAAGGATAGGTCAGCTGCATGACCTATCCCCAAAATTAATGAAGGAATACGCACTTCCTTCTCCATTTATTCTACCAAAGATAATCATAGTTCGCAAATTATTATTATCCTGTTATCAACGTGTGTATTCCAATTTCAAAAGATTCATAAAAACTATGGATTGCGGAATACACACATACGAATCATTCTTTCAAAGCGGAAAAACCTATTTGCTCGCACCTTCAATTTGATTATAGATTTGAAGGCGAGCCCTCCTTCCTGTGCCCTGCTTATAGCTATCCCTTTGATTATAAGTCTATCGGTATATGATCCTATTCATAGTCCTATCGAACTAATTGCTCATAAAAAGATGAAATAAATATTATTGACTGCAAGTTCCTGCACTCTTTATTGAACCAACGTTTAAACCATTTTCTTATTGATAAAATTTAAAACAATATTGTATGAAATCAAATTATCTAAAAAAAAATGCCACCAAAGAAATTAAACTTCACTTTCTTCTTGCTTTGGTTTTTCAATTGCAATAACAAGCACTTACTTCTTATTCACATTTACTTTTTCTTGGAATACACTTTATCATCTTCTGCCATGTCGGTATTTATTTTATTATAACAATTTTATTTATCATTAGTTCTGTTCTTACCAGAAAATACTTACGCGCTTTCCATTTGCCAATTTCATTTCTTCAGTTTATTATCAGTTACAAATTTTACCTAAATAGCTTCTCAAACATGTGTAACTATTTAGTGAGGAACCATTCCGGGAGAACTACTGTTTGTAATTTAGATATTACATTTTTTGCGCACATCAACTATCTATATTTCATTATAACGGCATGGGCCTTATCAATTCATATCTATCCACATTTCAAAAAATCTAAATAATATTTTTTCATCTTCTAAAAATAGATAAATCATGAAACATCACTTTTGACCAGACAAAATGACCCTTATTTACTAAACCTTGAAATAAAACTTAACGACAAAGCAAATGTTGAGGGTAGAAGAATGGCTTTAATGAATAAGCCACTTTTACTAAGCGAATTTAAAGCCAGCTTTTGGAATTGGCTTGAAAATACTATCAGACAAGAATTAGAAATATTACAGATACAATATAAACCAAGTAGTGCCAAAGCAATTGCCAATCAAACACAAAAAGTCAAGGAGGAGAAAGTGCCAAAAATTGCGGACTGAATATTTCTCGATTTAGAAAATGATCAAAAGCGATTAGTACGTGAAAAAGAGAATTGTCATACTTCATGGCTTGATGTACTAAAGATGTATTTTGTATATGTAGCTGTATTTCTGCTATCAAGCACTGAAGGATATTTTGCCTATCAATCCCTTATCTATTCATCGCTTGCTAATACTATTGTATCAATCATAGCCGGTATTGCATTAGCTTTTTCACTCACACTCATCACAGATTTCTGCGCATCATTTATTAATAAGGCAGAGAGTATCAGAGTAAAAGTCATTCGATTTATAATAGTTTCTATCACATCATTTATAGCTTTTATGCACTTGCAACACTTCGTGTATTTGGCATTGCAGTCGATAGAGCTCTAAACAATGAGCTCTCTGGAATTACAAGCGAAAACATTACACTAACGCCATGTATGATAGCTGGTGTAAGCTTCTTTCTTTTCATTATTGGCTTATTAATCTCAATAAATATAGACCGAGCAAAGAGGAACTTGATGGTATCAAATCATGGATTAAAGTAAAGAGGGTAATGAGGAAAAATGTTAAAGCAATGAATAAGATTAAAAATTCAATTACAAACCTAGAAAATAATGCAACATAGTGTTTCTGTCGATGCAATCATCACTTTCGATGAAGCATATCATACACAACAAGCCATACTCCTCAATTGGTGATAGTGCAACACTTGAATTTATACAAACAAATATTAATCATAGAACAGACGGTATCATACCTCTCTTTTTGCCGATCCACCGAGCTTAAAAACAATAACAATTTCAATAACAATTCAAATAATATACAATGAAAAAACAAAATAGTAATCTTCGTGTTAGCATTCCTTTGCATATCGGTATCATGTAACCGATCCAAAGTACATTTAGGCTGTACCTCTATTACCGTACTGCAAGACCAAACTAACACACCGACACTTTACCAGATTATTCATCTATTCGTGACCTTTATCATTTCAATGATAATTGGTGTCATGCGGCAGATTTTAAGATTAAACATCTAACTGACTTTAATAATACCAAAGAGGTAGAATACATACTACCTGACAGAATTGAGAATGATAAGGATAATAGGTATGATGATCCAAATTTCAGGAAAAAGGAAATACTTAAATTCTATTCGAATATTCATAGAGCAATAGATGAATACAGTCATACATACAAAGTGGATTTACCCCAATCAGAATGTTTCAGAACGATTGCGAATGAATTAAGTGTATTAACCGAAAAAATTCAATCAAGAAGTATTTATTAATCTTTGGTGATGTAATTGAAAATTCTGACCTTATCTGGCTACTCAAATGATATGTATCTCGCTATTGATGATATGCAAACACTTGATATTGTAATCAAACGTTTTAATAAGCAAGATTTACTTCCGGATAATCTTAAAGGAATTACCGTATTTATCATCTATGAACCACACACTAAAAGAGATGATGAACTCTTTACCTTCTTTACCAAAAGTATATCGAACGATGATTGAAAAACGAGGCGGAATATTACATGTAAAATCAACCAATAAAATAAAGGAGGTATAATATGCAAAATAGAAATCTACAAACAGGAAATATATTCGTAAGCTCTTTAATTACGACAATCAAACATGCCCTTATTATATCAACCATTGGATTAGCCTGGGGATTGAAATTCTCTGGATTAGCCCTTACTAAATTAGGCGAAACACTTGAAAGGATAACCAATAAAACCAATAGATAATGATTAATTTAATAAATGGACTATTCCAAGTCATATTTAGTCTCTTTGAAGCTCTAATCACTGGGCTTGGAGATTTAATAGTTGCAATAGTTCCTTCAAATAAAAACCCAAGTTATCAAGCTTAGTTTTTAAAACCGTCTAAACTCATGTCAAAAAATGAAAATGGTTTTTGTTTTGGTAATATGGCAATCTCTGCACATGATAGTTTTTCTAATTGCCTGACCGTAGGATCGACTGGCTCAGGCAAGAGTTCAACTATTTTAGTCAATAGTATTATAAATGCCGAAAATTCGAGCATCATCATTCATGATCCTTCGGGGAACTTCACTCGATAACTCATAATGCATTAATTGCAAAAAATATAAAGTACTTGTACTTAATTACGACAATCCTTTGCAAAGCGAAAAGTATAATCCATTGTATCGAGTTCGAAGTATTATGAGATAAAGCAATTGGCAAAACTTTTAATTGTAACGACCTTAGGTAACGGAGGTAGTGATAAATTTTGGAATACAGGAGCAGAAGCATTGTTGACAGTATTTATTCGGTATCTCATTTTTCATCGTGAAAAAGAATTTAGAACGATGTATAATCTGGTTGTGCTTCTTCAGCAATTTAGTGGCACTCCGAAAGTTGTTGACCGATTAATAATAGAAACAAAAGATGATGATTTGATTGCTGAATACAAAAGTTTTGTAGCCTACGATTCGAAATTATTGATGAATTTACTCGCTACTGCCAAAGTTGCTTTGACATTGTTTTCTGACACTAGAATAGCTGATATCACGAATGAAGATAGCATAGACTTTGAAAATTTTCAGACATGAAAAGACAGCTTTGTTTGTAAGGAGTAATGTTAATCAAATGAAATATTTTGGTCCATTATCAAGTATCTTTTTTGAACAATTTTTTGATTCAATTATGAAAGAAATTCCATCAAAAGATGCTTTACCAATTTTCTTTTTGTTGGACGAATCATCATCACTCTTCCTCCAATACTCCCAATAGCTATCAGCAATATTCGCAAATATTCTTCCGGATTATTAACCGTATGGCAGACACAATCTCAAATATTTGATCTCTATGGAACTCAACAAGCAAGGAACATTATCAATAACTGTTACACCAAATGTTACCTACCAGGACAGCCTTTGGAAACAGCAAGAGAGCTTGAAATTATCTGTGGGAAGTATGAGTATGTTGATGATGATAATGTACGCCGAGTAATGCCACTATTGTCGATGGATGCTATTCGAGTACTTGATGAAAGTATTCTACTTATTGGTAACAAGCCAGCAATAAAAATGAAACTGCGACCCTATTATGAAATTAAATGGATGAAAAATTGATAGAAACAAAGCTTGATAATGTACATGATGATTCAATTGTTGATGAACATAAATTTCCAACACTAACATAATTATCTATGAAAAAGCATACCCAATTTTATACATACATGGAACCATACTTTGCAACAGGTGATGATACTATTATCAAAAATGCTAAAGCAGCGTATAGGAAGAAATACAAAGCGGAATGGCGTAGGAAGAATAGACAAGTTGTGAAGGAAGTAATGATTTGTTTTGCAGATGATGAATTCAAAGATGCAGCACAGGAGGCTAAACGTCACTCTATGAGTATGAGTAAATTTGTAAAACAATCGACACTTTCATATATCAATAAATGCTATCTCGTCCCCAATGATAAGGAAGTGAAAAAGATAATCCAGTTGCTCACAATGACCCAGATACAAATAGAGGAATTGGATACTTGAGAAAATGATGCAACTACAATTAGGCGTTGATATACAGGAACTACTCTTTTCCCTTGAGCGTGAAATACGGATTGCTTTGATTAGTCCATATACTATTGAGCAAACAATACAAAAAGCGATTGAAAAGAATCCTCTATACAAAACTAACCTCATTTCATTTTTGCACACTGTGTAGTTATGATTATCAAATCACTCTCTAAACATGGCGGTACAAAGACACTCCTTAACTATCTATTTAAAGACAAAAGAAACTCACTGATGAAAAATATACGAGTAAAATGATGCTTAAACATAATGTCACAGGACACACAATTGAACGATTCACCGCTCAATTTAATTTCAATGAATCACTTCGGATTTTAAAAAGAAAAGATGCGGTTTCTATGTATCATACCATTATTAGTTTCTCAAATTTAGATAAAGAACATTTAGATAAAAAGGTATTGACGGACATTGCCAAGAAATATATTGAACTTCAAGGTCGAGACAATATGTACCTCATAACACACCATATTGAGAAGGAGCATATCCATTTTCACATTGCCATGAGTGGAACCAAATTCTTAACCGGTGAAGCTAATCGTAAGGGTAAGAAAGAGTTTCAAAATTAGAGGAAGATCTGGAAAAGTACCAACGCTGAAAAGTACCCACAATTAGTAAATAGCATTGTTCATTCAAGACAAAAGGGCAGAAGCAAGGAAGTGATAAAAGGCAGACAATCCAATAAAAAGAATTAAAAGCAATTACTTGAAGGCTATCTCGCCAAAGCGAACAATTTAGAGTCATTCATAAACAACATAAAATCACATGGCTACAAACCATATTACCGAAGCCAACGATTCACAGGAATAAAAAATAAGGATGAGATAAAGTATAGATTATCAAGTTTAGGAATTAACAAACAGCAGATCGAAGACTTAGAACAAAAAAGTAATGAGCAACAAAAAACATTAGATGAATTACAGGAGATTAGAGATTACGCTCAGGGTAATTCTCGAGAAGATGATTCAAGAGAGAGATTTTCGGACAACGAACATGATGTCAATCCGGAAGTAGATCAAGACGAAATCGAATTAGAACTAACAGATGATTATGAGAGATAAGATAGCTACATATTTTGAATTTGCAAGATTGCATGTCGCCATGACGACAGTTTCACTTTTCGCATTTGCTCCATGCCATCTTGCGGTGAAGTATCCTCGTACCCTCTAAAATTAATTAAAAAATACATTATTAAATTAAAATCATGGAAGTAGTATGTCTCGAGGACAATGCCTTTTTCGTCTTAATCGAAGAAGTTGTCCAACGAATAAAAGAGAAACAAAACATCAAAAATGACAAATGGATTTCAGGTGAAGAAGCCATGTCAAAACTTCGAATTTCATCAAAAACAACTTTGCAAAAATTAAGGATGAAGGGAAAACACGCTTCTCGCAACCGGAGAAGAAGATCATTCTTTATGACACCGACAGCATCAATCAATATTTAGAAACCAGTGCAAGAAATACTTTTTAAACATGGAAAACATGCAACAATACCAAACGGGATTTAATGCTGGATATCTTATAACCAAACATAATCCGACCCTCATGAACACAATTTCTGCCACATTGTCGCCAACAAATTCTTATGTAGAAGGTATGATTCATGGAAAGAAGGAACATGAATTTGAACAGAAAAAAGACAAGTTGAATGAAATTGAAAATTTACGAGCCGATTCGGATAGCAGGGGAATTGAATTTGGGAGGTAGTAAGTTTTCATACTTCTTATTTAAGAGTTGAGCGAAATCAATCAATTGTTAACGGACCGCTTTCTAGAATTGGATAATGAGGGCAGATTTTACTTCTGTACGCTTTCATAATGTGATCAGAAGTAGAGTGGTCATTAGCATTATAAGAAAGATATTCAGATTCTCGAATAGTGTTAGTCCAGTTCGTAATCATATCAATAGCAATTCCAATTGCTGTTGACGCCAATACCCCATTTGGCCAAACAACTTGAGGGCGTTTTGTTTTTTGACCATAATTTGCAGCTTCTTTGCTTAAATTCTCAGTTGTTATAAATCCATTGCATTGTAAACATGCGTGACCCGGTGCAGAAAGTTGAACTTGCCCAAACATAGAAAATGGTGAAAGTGACATTTCAACCCCCATCCCTATATCAATGTGTACGCAATTAAATATCTTCGACAGAAATTTCTAAGTCCCTCCTCCCAATTACTGTGTCAAGGCAACCAAACACTATGTCACAAGTCTTCAACTCACTGATTAAATCCTCCCATTTCTTTTTGCACCAAGAATTTCAGCATCCAAATGAAGGCATTCTATTACTCTTTTGATACTTCAAATTTTGATCGCTTAACCCTGCATCTTCTAATATTGCACCAACTACTCGGTTCAAATTGCTTTCATCATCAATGGTATCAGGATCGGATAACACATATTTTTAAACCCTATATGAGCTAATTGTTGAACAATGTGTGAACCGCCTCCACTAAGTCCAACAACACCAATTCTCAGTTCACGAAAAATTATTTCAGAATTTGAACCTAAAAATGACTGTCTTGAATACCTGTTATTTATAACTGAACTCAATTCTCCTATGTTAGGGAAGCTGGTTGATAATTTAATACCTACGGAACTTATTTGTTTCACCTTTGTAATTCAGAATCACCTGGAACTATTGAAAGCGCATTAAAACTATTGTTACTTAGTACAATCAAGCCATGCACTTGGCTTGTTACGAAACTTGTTATACTTTCCATTAATTCATTTCCACTCAATAAGTCATCAAAGCTAAATTCCGGTAGCCCTCCATCAAAATCCTGTAAATGGATATGGAATAAAGACATTTTGTTTGTATACGCAAATTGAAACCCTTCCGTAATCGCCTTTGAATTTATTCTTGCACCAACCTGATTGGTCTCGATATAATTTTCATCTTTAACGGGTTTGTAGTCGTTGAGAATAATGAGCCAATCTGTTTCTGAAGTCTTCACACTTCTGCCATAACAGAATCCAACTCTTTCATAGGCATAGTCATGTGGTCTTCTTAAATCTTCAAGAATTGCCTCTAGTAGCCGTTCAGGAATGCGGATATATATTTTATTCATAGTTTAAATGCTGTTAAATGAACCATTAACATTTCAAGATAAGATAGTCCTGATTGGGTCTTCCAAGATATGGAATGCCAATTCGAGTCCAATACGTAAATGCCCGAATTCCAATTCCGAAAAGAAAAGCCTTCAATTATTTTAGATAAATATAACCTTGAATCATAACCGTCTTTAGGAGAGATGCAAAGTAATGCAGGTATTACTTTTGGTAATACTCCTTCAGGTAATTTAAGCTCGGAAAGGTAAATGTATGTATATCCAGCTTCCTGTAAAAACTTTGCATTAGGGTAGACTGACATGAACTCTTGTTTCCATTCTTCATTTAAATCCATTGTTACGAATTATCTCCAATTGGAGGGTGACTATTGAAAACCTCACCGCCCTTTATAGTCACAGAACCATCGTTTGGCAAATCCACTAATCTACCGTCAATAATTTCAACAAGAATGTGGTTGGGGTTTATTCCTCCTAACTCTTTTATTGCAGAAACCTTCTGGTTTCCCCTGTGAATAGGATAAGGCTTGTTCTTTATCGTTATTTTAACTAAATCATTACGGTAGTCATTTGAGTTTCCTCCTTCTTTTTTTTCATTTTCCATTTTAATGTATATTTGTTATACATGGACTACTATAAAGCGGGACATTTCGATTTGTCCCGCTTCATAGTAATTACATTAATACGATTTGGAAAAACTCGCTGTTGTAATCCCCCTCGATGATATTCAATTACTTGAACAGCTGTGTTCAACGGATGCTGACGAGACTCTATATGATTTATTTGTAAAGAGATTTTTACCGGAAGTTAGTGAAGAATGTAGACGGATTTGTAATGCCAGGAAATTGGATGCTCACATTGGAGAGCAAATATCTCATGAGACTTTTGAGAGTCCGGAGGTATAAATCCTTTAAAAGTGACGAAATTAAATTGCCAAATCATCATAAAGCCATAATTGTCTATCTCAATAGAATTTCAATCAGATTATTTAATGATCACTACAGGAAAGAAAGAAAAGAAGACGCAATACACAGAACCTATTTTGATGACATTCATGAAAAAATTGATTCAACTATTGACTTTAAAGCCTTAAAAGAAAAGAAAGATTTGTCCGTTATCATCTTTAATAAGTTAAATGAAAAGGAAAAAAGGGTTGTATTGGCAGACACACAGCATAAAAAGCACCAAAAGTATCTCCCTGATGACGTAACCGCAACTCTTGCTGAAGAGTTAAGTGTCAAGCATGATACCATCAGAAAAATACGAAAAAGAGCAATCGAGAAAATATTAAAAGCAATAGATGAAAGCAATAAAAACTAAAGGGTTAAATTTCTCAATGGAAGATTTTGAGAATGGACTTATGTTGGCAGGTTATGTAACTCCTTCATCAATTACAGAGCTTGAGGAGAGAAGGCTTCTTGAAATATATGAACAGGAATTAGATAGAGAGAAACCCAATATTTATTTTAAGCGGGTGACTTTAGCGGCAGAGATTGCTTGGCAACTCCATTCGGAACGTACTCTTGGTAGGGTAAAGTTTCAAAAATTGGTTTATTTGTGTGAGCATGCTGCTAATATGAGGTTACAAGAGAGATATAGTAAACAGGCAGCAGGTCCGTTTGACCACAAATTTATGCATTCAATTGACAAAGAATTCAAAAAGCAAAAATGGTTTGATGTTAAAAAAACAACTGAAAATAATTTTATCAGGTACACATATCATCCCCTTGAAAATCTGGAAAACTATAAGAAATACTACGATTCTTATTTTAAGGCATCAAATGATAAAATTCAACATATTATAAATTTATTTAGAAGTCGCAAAACTGATGAAACTGAAATAGCTGCTACAATATATGCGTGTCTCATTGAGTTATCATCTGATGGAAAAGAAATTAATAAAAAGGTGTTGCTAGAACTGTTTTATAATTGGTCTGATAAGAAGAGCAGGTTTACTGAAAGCCAGGTGATAAGAATTTGGGAGTGGATGGGCGAGAAAGGAATTGTTCCAAACTTCTAAATAGTTATAATAGCTAAGAGTTATGTTGCAACAAAAAAAACTTTAAGGGAATTTTTTCTGAAAGCCATCCCTTTATAATAGTGTGGGAGAGATTTGAACCCCGACATGCTGATTCTCACCCTTGCATAATCTTTTCGTTATAATCATCCAATATACTTGAAGGTAAACTTTTCAAATAAATTTCGGTTGTTTTTAAACTGGAATGTCCAAGCATACTGCTAATTGCATTAAGGGGTACCTGTTGCAACATTGCCTGAGTAGCAAATGAATGGCGGCTGACATAGCTTGTAAGGTTAGCTTCAATATCACAGAGTATTGCTAATTTTTTCAATTGCTTATTGTATCGCTTTCTTGCCCATAATATATCTCTATACTGAAGCTCTGATTCTTCTCGATGAATGATTGGAAATATAAAGTCTGATGGAGTCTTTCTATAATACGATAAAATACCCTCTAAATTGGTTGTTATTTTTATATCATACAACTTACTTGTTTTCTTTCGTCGGTATTGTATTCGTCCATCCTTTATATCTGACACTTTAAGAAAAGCCATATCAGTAAAATTCATACCATACATCATATAGCTTGATACAAAATAGTTTCTTGCATTAAAGCATTCATCAGCAGGCTTAATTTCCTTCTCAATAATCTTTTTTAGGAAACTCCATTCTAATGCTCTTTTTTCGGTCGGAACTGACTTTATTTTATAATCCGAAAATGGATAATGTTCCTTTTCGACAACACCGGACTTAATTGCTTTGTTGTAGAGAGAGCGTATCGCACGCATATAAACAGCAAGACCATTTGGCGAATTTCCTTTACTTGCATGATATGATTCAAATTTGGTAAGAAATTTATAATTAAGCTCGTGAAATTGCAATTCCTTTCCAATAGTAAATTTTTTAAGTACACTAATTGCTCCTTGATATGAACGAGCAGTTCCAAAGCGATGTGCCTTCTTTAATTCTTCTATTTGTTCATCGGCATAGCTATAAAAAGTGAGTACTGTATTTTTATCATTATCAATTTTCTCTCTAAGTTCAGCAATTGACATAAGGCTAAGGTGACCTGCCTCATGCAATTCCATAATAATATCCAAAGCTTCTGACTTCTTTTTATGTATTACATTGTTAAGTCGAGTAACGGATTCCACTCCTTTATAAGTCTTTCGAATTATATTATTCTTTGCATCCCAGTCCTTTTCATTTAGGCTTATTTTTAAATGAATAGTTGTGGTACTTTGATTATGTCCTAATCGAAGTACAAGTGGAAATGTGCCATCTTTCTTTTTTCGACGTAAATCAAGTGAAGGTGTAATGCTGGTATTCATGTATTAAAATTACAAAATATTTGCGCATAATTTGCGCATAATATTTAATTTATTATGTTTTTATTTAGAAGACATTTGACTGTAATAGCTGTAAATAAAGGATTATAAATGTATATGAAACCATATGAAACCATTAATCCGGTGACTCATAATCAGGTGGTCCCTGGTTCGAGCCCAGGTGGGTCCACAAGCCTAGAAAGGGTTTCAGCGAATTAAAGCTGGAACCCTTTTTCGTTTGCCAACAATTTGTCAACTTTTTATGAGAACTCAAGAAGTTTGAAACAATCAGAAGTAATACCGAAATGATATTTATAATGCCGAATGTATCGGCAAACATCTATCTAATCGGCATAAACTCCCGTACGTACGGGATAAGATTTAGTCTACGACACAAATCACATTGGTATAACTACCTTAGCTTGTATTAATTTTCAAAGAACTTTCCCATCGAACATTTTGAACCTACCCTACACGAATCGGTATTCAATCTTTTTGGAGCATTGAATACTCGAATAAATCAAATTTAAAGATGCAATTTTGGTACTGATAGTAGTTTGAGTAAATCGAAAAGCAATAACGCTATAATTGAAAATAAATACAATCAAAAGCACGATATTTAAACATATCGGACATTAGTTAAGACAAATTATTTGCTTACATTTTTTTGCAATAAAAAACCCGGATCATAAAATCCGGGTTCTTTTTTCAAAACAATATCGGTTATGGATGTACCGAGTAAATAAAGCTTGAGATATTTGATTCTAAAATTGGACTATCCAAAAGATCCACATTACCATCACCGTTCAAATCAGTTGGCACATAACCGGAGGTAAAGTTCGAGATTTCAGTTTCCATAGCACCAAGATCTAAGAGATCCATATTCTCATCAATAATCACATCACCATTATAGAGAGCCCAAATACTTGGCGTAGTGCTAATTTGTATTTGATTGTCGCCATAGGCCTGAGTTGCAGCCGTTGAGAAGTTGTAGTTCACATTGGTTCCCATAGCCACCGGATTGGCCGACCAAGTTTGCAATGCACTTCTATGTTTCACAACGATATACTTACTTCCTGTAAGTGGAGGGAAGGTACAAATTGCTGTACCATTTTGTTGTAATACCGTTCTCACCGAATAATCTAAGCCATATGGAGCCACATCTGAATGCAATTCTACATCAATAGAGTCGCAAGCATTGGTGGTTGTCGGTTCACCCTGATTCGCTAATACAGCTGTCATAGCACCTACACCATCCCAATATCCTTGAATAAATACATTTAGGTTTAGTGTAACTGCTGGCGATACAACTTGTACAGTTGAAGTAGCTGAGTTATCTGTAGTAAGATCGCCAGCTACTGAAGTACCTGCTGCACAAGTACTACCATTTCCAAAGTTTATATTTCCAGAAAAAGTTTGTGGACCTGTAACCGTAACACCTTGTGCCTTGAGTACAATTATGCGACTGGTACTTACAGGAATAGGATCCGTAGAATTACAAATTCGTAATTGTGAACCAGAGTTTGATAATATGGTCCATCCTGCTGGTAAGCCAACTTGTGATGCAGTAGGCAAAAATGTAACTGAAGGTGGTACTTGGATTATAGGTCGAAGTTTAGCTTGTGCAATAGTTGAAATTGGTCCAGTATTACCTATTGTTACTACAATATCGATGGTATCACCTACAGATACGATACCTGAATTGGAAGGCAAAACGTTGATAAAAGGATTGGCTTGCCCAAAAGACTTAGAAGCTATAAATAAAGTTCCAATGCAAAGTAGCATTATTAATTTTAATTGTTTCATTATAGAATTATCTTAATTATTAAATTATAAAGTACTTAAACTATTGTTTGCACTGTTGTTTGCTGGTGTACTATCAGAACCTCCTGAAACTGTAATAACTAAATTAGAGTTAGTACCTGCTGGTGTGCCAGTATTTCTTTTAATAGTAAAACCTAAAGTAGATAAACCAGCCTGTGGTATAGAAACACCTGCTTTTGAGGTAGCGGTAACAAAACCACCCGACAAACTAAAATTCCAATCACCGTTATTGTAAGGCGTCGCAAAAAATGCAGAAGTACCATTAGTACCTGAAGTTGGTGTACTTGAAAGTGTTGCTATTGATGGTACTGCTAATGTAAAACCTGATGGTACTGGAATAGTAACTGTAATTGTACCATTTGAATTACCAACTGCATTCTCAAATATATCTACCAATAATTCTGCTGTTTGATTCGCATTAAATAAGGCGGTTTCTATTTGAATACCTGGCGTTAAATCTGCACCAGATAATGCTGCACCTGAACCAGCACTATTAGGACGGAAATCAGGATTGGTAAAACTCCAAGCATTTACTAATACATCACATGGTGCACTTACAATCGAATTACCATTAGCAGGATTGTTTAGGTAAGTTGCTGTTGCAGTATTCTCTGCCGCTACGGTTGTTCCTGCATATGGCGCACTCCATACCGTACTATAATCCATAGCAATTACATTATTTTTAAAGGCTGCTAGGCCATTGGCTATAACATCTGCATCCATTATTAAACCGCGCCAATTATTCATGAATATGCTATTATGAATTTTCAACTCTGTATTTCTTCTTAATCGAGCTCCTCTTCTAAAACCATCAGCTGTTGGTTGGCTAATACCACCTGCATTACTACCGCATCTAAATGCACCTATTTGTGTTACATTGTAAAAACTTGCAGATGTTTTTGGTAAAATAGTAAATGGTGACGTGGCGTTATTGTCGGACTCCCATCCTTCTGAAGTAGAAACAGCAGGAGCATCCGCAACTGCTGGATCTTTAACACCTAATGCAAATTGTACCAGTCCACTATAACCATTGTCTGTATCAAAATCATCGTCAAGACATCTATAAGCTACTAAATGGCTACAATTTACTGAACCTCCAAACCACTCAAAGGCATCGTCTAATCCATAAGATACTTCTACGTGATTTATAGTAGTACCACTACCTACAGATCCCATTGTTAAACCATTCATTTCATTGTTTGCTGCTATCACGAAACCTGCATACTCTATACGTACGTAGCTTAATGAACCAGAATTATCATTTGGAATGCTACCACCATGGCGAGCACGAGGATTTGTAGCACCTATACCTTCAATTGGAACATTTGTACCTAAGTTATTAAGTGCTCTACCACAAATAATTAAACCTCCCCAATCTCCTTTTAATCTTGCACCGATAGCTTTGCTAGAGGTAAATACGATTGGATTACATGGCGTTCCGTTTGCAATAATTTTTCCTCCTCTTTGTATTGATAAAGCACTAATTACTGTATTTGCATCGCCACGAACTACTGTACCTGCTTCTATAGTTAGCGTTACTAAACTATCTACAAACACAGTACCTTGTAGTAAATAAACATTATCTTTTGTCCATGTAGTATTAGAAGTAATTACACCTGTTACAGTTACTGTAGGTGCTCCATAAGAAGCGTTCTGTGGATCCCAGTTTGTCCAATTATCTGTCCACATTGGTGTAGGAGCAGGTTCAAAAGCACCACGATAAGTGGTAGGTACTTGTGCCATAGCTATCATACCTGTAATAGCTAATAAAAATGTAAGTGTTAAAATTTTTTTTGTCATTTTGATTGTTTTTTTTTGAATTATAATTGCTTAAAAAGTTTGTTTATAAAAAAAGTAATTTGCTTTGGAGTGCAAACATATTCCAGAAGAATACAGCAGCTACCTTAAATGACATTATGAAATTGCAACCCTAATATTAATTTATTGTGTTTCGAAAAATTCTTTGGAAGTGCTATGAATATTGTAGTATGAATAGTATTTCGTTGAAAATTGAAATTCATGCAACAAAGGATCTGGTATACTATACTTGCGAAATGTAGCCCACCAAATTATGTTTAAGCATAAAGCAATGGATGTTGAATCTATTGTATATAGATTCCCATCGACCTTAACCTCAAATTCATTTTGCCCGGCTCTCATTTGTTTTGCTTCCAATCTCTATTTTCATTAGCTCTGAAAAGATTTGACTTTGATATCGTGATTCATATACCAAGATGATATCATTTCGATTACTGTGATTGAAGAATGGATAGACACTAGTGGGATACACTTACAGTAAAGAAAAAAGGTGGAACTAATTTAATTAATGATTACATAATGATTTGATAAATCATTTACTTTTTAGTAGTTCTACATTTGCAAGAATCTGATATGATATGGCGATAGAATTTTACATTATTTTATTTTCTTTCTCATTCTTTAAATATCTTTTTAGCACTTAAGTTGAATGCAAATAGTCTTGTATTAAATAAGCAGGTTGAAAATAATACTATTAATGTAAGATTAGGTTTTAGTGCAACCTTAACTGGGAATTATTGCAAACAACATTGTGATGTCAACATTAGATAAATTGATTGAACAGTAAATTATTAAATTAGAAATAAACTATTATTTATATTCCAATGAAAATCTTAAAACAATTACCTATCATTTTTTCAATTATCTGTTTTGCAAAATTTTACACATTTGGGCAAGCTAATCCTTTTATAAATGTTTTGCCATCAAATTCAGGCATTGTAGCTACTGGTGGTACTATAGATATAATTGTAACCATTGGAAATACCGGACCTGTATCTGCAGTTCCAAAAGCTAAATTAAGACCGGTTATTCAGGTCCCTACATCAGTTACATTTTTACCTAATGCACAACAAACAGGCTTGCCAGCAGGATGGACCATATTGACAAATACAGGTGCTCAATTGCGTTTTTGCAATTCTACAGATTCTATTCCTATCAATACAAGCCGTATAATTACACTAAAGGTTCAAGGTGTTACGGTTTCAGCTCCACAAACTTTTTCTGGAAATATAAACTTTGGTAATGGCACTACTTGTGCAGCGGGGCCTTCTGTTAATGGCGACCTTATTACAGATAATTCAGCACTTTCTACAATAGAGGTATTACCGGGATGCAATTTGGGAGTTACTGCTACAGCAGATACAATAGTATGTAATGGTGATTCCACAAATATCACTTGCAATGTTACCAATGCAACTGGTGCTGTAGAGTACAATATTTCAGGAACTACTAATTATCAATCAAGTAATATTTTTATTGCACCAGCAGGTACATATACTTTAACAGCAAGGGAAGTTAATAATCCTATAGCGTGTATTACTAATACAGTTATTGTAATAACAGAACCTAATGCAGTACCTCTTACCATTGTAAATATAATAGACCCTACCTGCACCGATTCTTTAGGTATTGTTTCTATTACTTCAGATACGGTAGGCTTGACTTTTAGTGTAGATGGAGGCTCTTTTAATAGTTATCCAGCAACAGGGTACTTATTAGGTTCGGGGGCGCATTCTATTTTAGCAAAGAATGCTAGTAATTGTAGCCCTCTTATTACTAACTTCACGATAAGTGCACAACCACCTACACCATTAACACCTACCATAGATACGGTAATTCAACCTACTTGTTCAATATCCACAGGTTCGGTTCAACTATCAAATTTACCAGCTGGTCAATGGACCATCAATCCCGGAAGTATAAGTGGTAACACTACAAGTACCATCATAAATAATCTTGCCGCTGGCAATTATTCTTTTAATGTAACTAATTCTTTTGGTTGTACTTCTTCTAATGCAGCTTTAATAACTATTAATACGGTATTAGGAGCACCTCTTGCACCGACTGTGAATATTACTCAGCCTACGTGTGCGGTATTTACAGGTAGTTTTATAATTACTGCTCCAGATTCAAATATATTGTATAGTATAGATGGAGGTGTATTCAGTGCTTATCCAGTAGGAGGCTATGTTGGTATTGTTACTGGTACCCACTCACTTATAGCACAATCCACAGGTGGTTGTCTTTCACCATTTACATATATTACAATAGATGCTCAGCCCCTTTCTCCTGTTGAACCTATTTTAAGTATTACACAACCGAGTTGCACAATAGCAAATGGAGTAATAGTTGTAGTTAGCGATACTGCAGCACCCCTAACATTTAGTTTTAATGGTGCGCCATACAGCAGTTATCCGGTTGATGGCTTTATAGCAAATTCAGGAATTCATACTTTAGCAGTCCAAAATGTGAGTGGCTGTGCACCCACTGTAATAAATAATATTGTAATTAACCCACAGCCTCAAACTCCTATAATCAGTGCTTCAGCAACTGCCATAACTTGTTTTGGAGATTATAGCACCATTACGGTTTCAGCTACTGGTGGTGTTTTACCATATGAGTTCAGCATGAATGACACAATATTTCAAAGTTCAAATCTATTTATAGTTCCTGCGGGCTTTTACAGAATTTTCATAAAAGATTCTAATGGATGTTCAAATAAAACTGATACTATCTTTTTAACACAACCGCTTCCAATTACTGGAACTGTTGTTGCATCTCCAATAGCTTGTAATGGTGACAGTAGTATTCTTACAATATCAGCAAGTGGTGGGGTGGGTGCTTTCGAATATAGTTTAAACAATGACCTTTATCAAACTTCAAATAGTTTTAATGTGCCCGCAGGCGATTATACAATAGACATACGATTAATAAATAATCCCGCTTGTTATGCAGCAGTAAATCCAACAATAAAAATTACGCAGCCTGAAAAATTAAAAATTATTGCGTCTTATGAGGCTATTAAATATTGCGGAGATAGCACTATGATAAAGATTTCTGCTAATGGTGGAAAGCCACCTTACACTGGCTTAGGTGATTTTATAAAAGGACCGGGTGTATGGACCTTCACTGTAGTTGATACTAATGGATGCTCTGCTACTTCTGATATCACACTTTTGCCTCCTGGCTGTGTAGAATTAAATGTGTATCCTAATCCAGCGCTGAATAGTATAAGTATAGATCACTCAGCAGCAATTAGCACAGGAGCTTATTTGCAAATTTTTGCAGATAATGGCGCTAAGGTACTATCTCAAAAGGTGCAAGAAAATAGTTTTTATAGTACTATGGATATTAGTGCACTTGCAACAGGCGTTTATTTATTAATGTATATAAATGGTGACGAAATGAAAGTTGCAAAATTTACTAAGTTCGGTAAATAACAAAATAGTTTATTAAACTAAATCAAATATAAAAATTAATTGCAATTAGGTATTAAGTACTCCAATATTCATAATAAATAGTATTCAAACAAATCACAAATATAAAATCAATTAAAAAAATGAAATTTTTTCAGCAAGTAGTCTTTACACTAGCAACAACACTTACCACATTAAATGTTTTTGGACAAGCTAATCCATTTATAAATGTTTTGCCATCAAATTCAGGCATTGTAACTATTGGTGGTACTATAGATATTATTGTAACCATTGGAAATGCTGGACCAATTTCAACTATTCCACAAGCTAAATTAAGACCAATTATTCAAGTACCTGCTTCGGTTACGTTTTTACCAACTGCATCACAAGTTGGCTTACCTACTGGTTGGACCATATTATCAAACACAGGTTCACAAATACGTATTTGTAATTCAACAGATCCTATTCCAGTAAGTACTAGTCGCATCATTATACTGAAGGCACAAGGCGTTACCGTCACACCTCCACAAACATTTTCTGGAAATATTAATTTTGGCAATGGTACCACTTGTGCAGCTGGTACTTCTGTATCTGGTGATCTTCCTACAGATAATTCTGCTTTGTCAACCATAGAAGTAATAGCTGGTGCTCCACTTCCATTGATTTTAAATAACTTCTCTGTGAAGTCTGACAATTGTATAGCACACCTTAATTGGAGTACTTCTTCTGAAACAAATAGTGAAAAATTTGAAATAGAAAAATCTGAGACT
Organism: Bacteroidota bacterium; assembly: GCA_016706595.1. Taxonomy (GTDB): domain Bacteria; phylum Bacteroidota; class Bacteroidia; order Chitinophagales; family Chitinophagaceae; genus OLB11. The sequence continues at coordinate 24,146 of JADJJH010000003.1, forward strand.
AATCATGTGAAATGGAAAACTATCGGAAGCGTAATAGCTCAGGGTAATTCTTCTACTAATTCAACATATTACTTTAAAGATGAAAATATTATTATAAACAATAAAGTAGTAATGTACCGTTTAAAGATGATAGATATAGATGGTTCATTTATGTATTCACCTGTAGTAGATGCACTATTAAAATGTGATGAGCAAAATCTATCAGTATTTCCCAACCCTGTGGCCAATGGAAAACTTAATGTGAGCTTATATAGTGCTGAAAATGTAGAAGCAAATCTTACTTCTGTAACTGGTCAACAAATAAAGAAAATTATTTTAAAGAATGGAATAAATAACATTGATGTGTCAGAATTGAGCAATGGAGTATATATCCTAAGCACAAAATTTGCACACGGTATCAACCAAAATGTAAAAATTAATATTCAAAAATAATACCATTTATATCTATACTAGTTTGCTTTAAATAAGTTTATTCATTTATATAATGGTAATAAAATATGGTCATACCATTTAGATTACTTGTATACATGCAAAAAATTGAAATAGTATTAAAACTAACATTTACTTACTGTAGAATTTATTTTACTTCCTAACGAAATATTTACTTCACTTCACACAATTTTTAAAATGATTTCAAAATATTTACTTATTATATTCCTATTAATTGGAACTACCACATTTGCCCAAAAGGGAATAATTACAGGAAAGCTAATAGATAGCCAAACTGGTGTACCACTAGATGGAGGTTCAATTTTTTTAATTGAAAAGTCTATCTCTGCACTTTCTGATCAAAATGGTGTTTTTATTTTCAATAAACTTCAAGCAGGAAACTATTCTGTAAAATGTAGATATTTAGGATATGTCGAAAAAATTGTTACAGATATTAATGTAAGAGAAAATGAAAATAAAGAAATTAATATTTCATTAAGTAAGACATCTAAAGAGCTTAAAGGTGCTGTATCAGTCTCTACAAGAGTGAAAGGAGCAGGTGAGACGGTGGCAACTTTATTAGTAGCTCAAAAAAACAGTGCGAATGTTAGCGATGGTGTTTCAGCAGAATCAATTAAGAAAACACCTGATAGAAGCAGTAGTGATGTAATAAAACGTGTTACTGGAGCCAGTATCCAAAATGATAAATTTGCCATCATACGTGGTTTAAATGATAGATACAATGCATCATTTATAAATGGTGCCCCGTTACCAAGTACAGAAAGTGATAGGAAAGCATTTGCATATGATATTTTCCCATCTGGCATTATAGATAATTTAGTTATTTATAAAACTGCTACTCCAGATAAAACAGCAGAGTTTGGAGGAGGAATTATTGAAATTTCTACAAAATCTACTTCATCTAAACCAATCACTATTATTTCAATAAGCCAAGGTTACAACAACTTGATAACCGGAAAAAAAAGCTATGTTTCTGAAATGAAAGGTCGTAGAGATTGGTTAGGCTTAGATGATGGCACACGGGCGTTGCCAAGTGGCATACCATCTGATAAACAAGGCTTTATAAATTCATCAACTGAAGATAAACTTGGCTATGCAAAACTATTTGGGAAGTACAAGTGGGGAGTAAAAGAAGCTGATACTAAACCGAACATGAGTTTACAAGTAGTTAAAAGTCTGAACATTAAATTAAAAGAAAAACAATTTATTTCATCGCTTTTTTCAGTAAGCTATAACAGAAGCAATTCATTTTTAACTGGAGAACGTAATGGCTATAATGGTTCTGGTAACATCACCGACTCTAATTATGCTCCTGTGCACGATAAAAAATACATTGATTCTGTGTATAATGAAGAGGTAATTTGGTCGGCATTGGGCAATGTTGGTATCAAGATAAACAATAAAAATAATATAAGTTGGAAAAATAACCTCAGTATAAATACTGATAATACATTAGTGAAGCGAGGAGGGTATGCTGATTATACTTTTGACACAACTGTAGTTTTAAAAGAAATATTTCGAAATTTTGTTTCAGATAAAATTTTCAACAGCCAGCTAATAGGAGAACATCAAATTGGTAAATTTAAAACAAAATTAAATTGGATAGTTGCCTACAGCAAAGTGGATAGAAGAACACCATTTCAAGCAATTTCCAATAATAATCAGATTCTTACCGACGTTGCAAGCCAAGGCAGAAATGGCACAATGATATCTGCTAATTCTCAAGAAAATCTCAAAACTGCAAAATTCGACATTTCGCAACCCTTTAAACTTTTTGAAGGTAGCGACAATATGTTTAAGATGGGATTTGGATACCTAGCTAGAGAAAGAAATTATACTAATAGAGTATTAGGTTTTGCACAAGCTATAACCGGCAATCCTTATGAAGTAGATTATTCAATCCTAAATTTACCTTATGATCAGATGTTTTTGACGCAAAACTTGGGTTTGCTTTCTAATGGTAAAGCAACAATATTGGTGAATGATGCTACAGTTCCCAATTCTGCTTATGATGCATCTTCTTCAACTTTGCATGCCTATTTAATGAATGATCAGCGTTACAAAAAATTTAGATTGATTTATGGTGTAAGAATGGAAAGTTTTAATCAAAAATTAGTTGCCGCTCAACGTGGGTTAGGTGCAATAAATATCAATTACACAAAGGTAGATTATTGTCCTTCAGCTAATTTAGTGTATTCATTAACTGAAAAAACAAATATTCGCTTGTCATACAGCAAAACTTTAAATAGACCTGAATATAGAGAATTAGCAAATTTTGGTTTCCCAGATTATCTGTCAGGTTTTTTTGTTGCCGGTGATTCAAATTTAAAAAGAGCAAGATTAAATAATTTTGATGTTAGATATGAAATTTTCCCAGGCAGGGCACAGTTGTTGTCGGTATCTGCTTTTCATAAAGCAATTCAAAATCCAATTGAATTTTCTACTTCATCATTTTACCCAGGTGAGGCACAATACGTTCAAAGCAAGTCTGCAACCATTACTGGGGCAGAAATTGAATTTAGGGTTCTTTTATCTACACTTTTTAATAAACAAAATGAAAAATCATTGCTTAATAGGTTTACTCTGTCAGGTAATGGCACTATTACAAGATCGATGGTATCTGTTGGCAATTCATTAGATTCTATAAGTTCACGTTCTTTACAAGGTCAGTCGCCATACATCATAAATTTTGCACTAAGTTATGTAGGTGATAGTTCTGGTTTATCATACACCTTTTCATTAAATAGAATTGGCAAAAGGCTTGCTATTGCAGGTAGTAATATATTACCAGAATATTTGATATAGAAAGAACTGTAATTGATTTTCAAATAGCTAAAACTTTCTTAGATAATAAACTAGAATTAAAATTTAATGCAAGAGATTTATTAGCTCAAGATATAATAACTTATCTCGATTTTGATAGAAGCAAAACGTTAACTGAAAAAGATAAAATCTTTACTAAGAATAGAGCACCTCGAGTATTTATATTTAGTGCGAGTTTTAAATTCAATTAGTGAATGCCTTTATTAAGATACCTCATTCTCTTTCTCCAAACTAAATTCTTACCATTCATAAATTAATTTATTGCCAAAACAGCTAATCATATACTTTTGGCGAAATTTTTAATAGCATGAATCTTACTAAACTTATTTACGTAGGTGCTTTTCTGGGATTAAGTTTTACTCACAGTATGGCACAAACAAAAACTACCAGTTCATTACCAGCTGGTAAAAAATTTCTTGACCCTGCAAATATCGATGCTAGTGTAAATCCGGCCGACGATTTTTATGGCTATGCTAACGGAGCTTGGTTAAAATCTACACCTATTCCGGCTTCTGAAACACGTTGGGGTAGCTTTAACTTACTCGAAGATTTTAATAAAACCGTATTGAAAGAATTATTAGAATCGGCCGCTGCGCAAAAAGGTGCCACAAAAGGAAGTCCCGAACAAATGGTGGGCGATTTATTTGCCTCTGGAATGGATACCATTGCCATTGAACGATTGGGTACAAAAGCTATTCAAACTCAACTTGATCGAATTGAAACTATTAAAGACCAGAAATCTTTACTATCTGTAATTGCCGAAATGAATGTAGAAGGTCTAAATCCCTTGTTTGGTTTTTATGTGGGTCCGGATGATAAAAACGTGAGCAAAAATATTTGTAATTTATTTCAAGGTGGATTGGGATTACCTGATCGCGATTATTATTTGAAACAAGATACAAAGGAAACAGAAATTCGTGCAAAGTATATTACTCATATAGCCAATATGTTAAGACTGAGTGGTGAATCGGAAGGCGATGCAAAACAACATGCAAATATTATTATGTCGATGGAATCGGAAATGGCCAAAGCAAGTTTAGACCGCGTTTCGATGCGCGATCCCTATAAACTATATAATAAATTTTTTATTGATGAATTTAGCATCAGAACCCAAGGTATTAATTGGCGTGATTTGATGAGCAAAATGATGGTTAAAAAACAAGATACCATTTTAGTTGGCACACCCGAATTTTTTGTTACACTTTCAAGAATGTTCCAAAACTACCAGATGGAAAATTGGAAAACATATTTAAAATGGCATACCCTGCATCGTATGGCAGGCTTTATGAGCAGTGGTTTTGATAGCGAACATTTTAATTTTTATGGTACAACCATGCGCGGACAACAAGAGCAAAAACCGCGATGGAAACGTGTATTAGGTGTTGTTGATGGAGCTGTTGGCGAACAATTAGGAAAAATGTACACCGATAAATATTTTACCGCCGATGCAAAAAAACGAATGATGGAATTGGTAAATAATTTAGAAGACGCCTATGAAAACAGAATCAATCAATTAGATTGGATGAGCGATAGCACAAAAAATAAAGCGAAAGAAAAATTACATGCATTCATTAAAAAAATTGGTTACCCAGATACATGGAGAAGCTATGCCGGATTAGAAATTTCGAGAACGAGCTATGTGAAAAATATTATTGCCTCAAATATTTTCGATTATAAATTCATGATTAATAAATTGGGCAAACCGGTTGATAAAAAAGAATGGGGCATGACACCACCAACTGTAAATGCCTATTACAATCCGGCCTTTAACGAAATCGTTTTCCCGGCAGGTATTTTGCAATATCCTTTCTTTGTAAAAGATGCAGATGATGCTGTTATTTATGGTGCTATTGGCGGTGTTATCGGACATGAAATGACGCATGGTTTCGACGATCAAGGTTGTCAGTATGCAGCAGATGGTAATTTGAAAAATTGGTGGAGCGATGAAGACAAAGCACGATTTGATGAAAAAACAAAAATGGTAAAAGAGCAATATGATGCCTACACTATTTTAGGTGATAAACATGTAAATGGGGCTTTAACCCTTGGCGAGAATATTGCCGATTTAGGAGGTGTAACCATTGCCTATGAAGCCTTTAAGAAAACGAAGCAAGGAAAAAGCAGTGAAAAAATAGATGGCTTTACGCCCGATCAGCGATTTTTTATGAGTTGGGCGCAAGTGTGGCGTGCAAATATTCGCGACGAAGAAGCTGCTAATCGTTTAGTTACGGATCCGCATTCACCGGGGGTACATCGTTGCAATGGGCCTTTAAGTAATTTCCAACCTTTTTATAAAGCCTTCAATGTAAAAGAAGGGAACAAAATGTATAAGCAGGAAAGTGAAAGAGCGAAGGTTTGGTAAGAATGAATTCATTAAATTTCATAAAAAAATCCTGCATATTCGCAGGATTTTTTTATGGATTATTGATGTATAATAATTGATTTTTTACCATTACGGATGATTAGAGTAAATGAAATTATTGAGGTTAACTTCAATGAGGCTATTGTCTAAAATATCAACATTTCCATCCCCATTTAAATCAGACTTTTCATAACCAAATAAAAAATTATTGATATCATTTTCGATGATTGATAGATCAAGTACGTCAATATTTTCATCATAGTTTAAATCGCCGCTAAAAAATGCATACCTAATTGGTAATGACGATACAAGTACCATATTATCGCCGTAGGCCTTTGAAATAGCATTGCTAAAATCATATACGGCCGGTATAGCACCTACGGTAACGCCATTGCTACTCCATGTTTCGATTGCATTTCTATGCTTGATTACGACATAATAATTTCCTGAAACGGATGGAGGGAATACACAAGTCGCATTTCCGGTGGTGGTTAAAATAGTATGGGTAGAAGCTACTACATTATAAGGTGGAGTTGTGCTTCGCAACTGAACATGAATACTATCGGCATGACTTACATTTGTAGAGACACCTTGATTAAATAAAACGGATGCCATTTCTCCACTAAATAAATAATAGCCTTCGATATACAATTTAAGAGTAAGATTTGTTGAACAAGAACCAACAATTGCATTGACAATTACGGCATCCGTAGACGTGCATCCATTAGCACCGGTTACAGTAACCGTATACACGGTACTAGCTGTTGGATTGGCTATAGGTTGTGCAATGTTGGATGAACTTAAGGCAATTGCTGGGCTCCAACTGTATGTATTGCCGGCTACACCTGCAGTGCCGATAATTGCAGTTGGGTTAGCACAAGTAAGATTTCTATCGACACCCGCATTGGCTACCGGTGGCGTTTTATCTACGGTTACAATAACCGCATCAGTAGATGTGCAACCACCAACATTTGTAACCGTAACGGTATAGGTAGTAGTAGTTGTTGATGTCGCTAAAGGTTCAGCAATATTACTGGCACTTAAGCCAGTTGAAGGGCTCCAACTATACGAATTTCCACTTACTGCTGGGGTTCCAATGATTGAATTTGGAATGATACAACTCAATGATTTATCTAAGCCAGCATTCGCCGTTGGAGCAATATTGATGCTTACAGTAATGATGTTAGAATTAATCCAATACGTACAGGTATTTCTTTTCGTTTTTCTTCGGTATGATTGCGTTGTCGTAAGTAGTGGCGCATCATAGGTTGATGAAGTAGCTCCAGTAATATCTGTCCAAATACCAGGCATTGTTGAATTTTGCCATTGATACAAAATTGTGCCACTTCCTCCCGTTGGTAAGGTTGCTGTAAATGCAACCGGGTTTCCGCTGCCACAAAAATTTTGGTTTCCTGTAATGGTGCCTGCATTAGTAATCGGTGAACAACCACAATAGGTAACGGCTGGAGGTGAAATTTTATAATCATCGGCTCCGCTATTACCTTGTTGCATGTAACCTGGAATTTGTAAATTTACAACTACCCCTAAATTGCTACCTACTGTTAAAGTAGTAGGAGTTTGTATACTTACTTGAATACTTCCAAAGCTAGAACCATTCAAGATTTGAGTTTGCGTACCTATTAAACAATTAGGCGCAAAGGAATCGAAATCCCAACTGAAATGACTTGCATAAGTTCCGGAGACTACGAGTGTCGGATTCGTACTTTGAAATTGAAATCCAGTAACACAAATTGTCACAGTTAAAGGATTAGATAATTGTGTAGAGTTGGCCGGAGTACTGATTCCTAAATTAAAGCTAGCAAGTGTTGTTGATCCGCATTCAAATCCTGAAGTGGTTGGTGTAGGTGAAAAACTTATGGCGGTAACATAAGGATTGTAATTCGTTTGGGCAAGAGATTCGACTTGGAACGCCAACATTACGACTATTAATAAGTAGAGTGACTTCATGTGATAGTGTTTTTCTTTTTGCTAAATGTTAAAGGGGTATAGAATTAAACACATTAATACTTTTCATATAATTAGTTTTTTATACTCATAACATAAAGATACTCAAACGTACGAATAAATAATGGAGTCAAGAACTTTCTTTACATTTTTTTCGAAAAGCCTTTCCAACTTTTTATACACTCAGTTTTGAAAAGGAAATGAGGGAATTGAAAATCGTAGTAACGACTGAGCAGTGGTTTAAATATCTCACTTTAATGTAACGCCTTGTCAACGATTTCATTCATGTCAATACCATTATGACTTTCATCGTAAATGCATTCACCATTTTTTATAAGTAATACTTGTGGTGATTCGTGATACACCGAATACCGCTCGGCCAATAGATTTGAAATATCGCGGTGCTGAAGTAAATCTAAATAATAAAATGAAATGCCTGCCGGTTGTTGAGCTCGTTCAAGTCGAGCTTTGGCTACACTGCTTATTGAACAGCGTGTACTATGCTTAAATATCACAATAGGTTGTAAGTTACTTTCTGCCGATAGCTGCTCAATTTGCTTGAGTTCAGAAAGAATTTTCCAATCCATATCGATCAAATTAGAAATGTAAAAGTCGAGAAATGGAAATATGGTTCGGACAACCGTACTTTTTCTGCGATGCGCAGCTACTGAAAATCAGTGCCAATAGGCATCCTGATAAAATTATTTTGAAAGTGTTCTTTTTCATCCTTTAAAATTTTTCAATATATATCTTTGCAAATGTAAATTTTTACAGACAAAAAACAAGATTAAAATATAAATGACCAATATACTGATTTTTGGCGCGGGCAAGTCTTCCTCTTATTTGATAAAATATCTACTTGAGTTTTCATCTAAATACTTTTGGCAAGTAACCTTAGCCGATGCGAATTTAAATGCAGCCCTCGAGAAAATAGGTTCCCATAATTTTGGAACTGCTTACCAACTTGATATTCACGAAGAAGTATTACGTAAGCGACAGATTTCCAATGCCAACTTAGTAATTTCACTGCTTCCACCCAGCTTGCATATGATTGTGGCCAAAGATTGTATTGAACTAAAAAAGAACTTAATCACTGCCTCTTATGTTAGCGAAGAAATAAAAGCTTTACATGCCGATGCCCGCAATGCAGGCTTATTGTTTATGAATGAAATGGGACTCGACCCAGGTATAGACCATATGAGCGCCATGAAAATTATTGATGAAGTAGTTCGATTAGGGGCAGATATTTATTCATTTAAATCGTATTGCGGCGGATTAATCGCCCCCGAATCGGATAATAACCCATGGCATTATAAAGTTTCGTGGAACCACGCAATATTGTAAACGCCGGAAAATCGGGTGCCGAATATTTATTGAGTGGTTTCGAAAAACAAGTAAGTTATCGTGATCTTTTTGCCGAAACCGAAATCGTTACGATTCCTAAACTTGGCAACTTAGCAGCTTATGCCAATCGCGACAGCTTAGACTATAAAAGCTATTACGGCTTGAGTGAGGTAAAAACGATGTTGAGAGCCACCCTGCGTCACGAAGAGTTTTGTAAAGGATGGAATACCATTGTTCGCCTTGGACTTACCAACGACCTAACTACATTTAAAGCCGATGGTATGACCTATTACGACTGGTTTGAAATTGCCACGCAACAGATTCCAGGAAATACCCCTCTCGAAAAAATTAGTAATGCTACCTTAAAAGATAAGGCTTTGGTATTGGATCTTGTGCAGTGGCTAGGATTATATGATGATGAATTTATCGGACTAAGTGGCGTGGTAAGCAGTACCGATGTATTGCAAAAGCGTATCGAAGAAAAATGGAAGATGGAGGATCGCGATAAAGATATGATTGTGATGCATCACGAATTTGAATATTCGCGTAAGCAATTGCATACCAAATTATCGAGCACTTTAATTGTAAAAGGCGAAAATAAAACCTATACCGCCATGGCAAAAACAGTAGGCTTACCGATGGCTATTTTTGCGAAATTATTTTTAACCGGAAAAGTAAAAAATATACTCGGTGTGCAAATTCCGATTATGAAGGAAGTGTATAAACCGGTTTTGAAAGAGCTTACTAACTTTGGGATTGAGTTTACGGAGGAATATACAGATTAGTTAGTCTTCAATTTCCAATCCGATAGCTATCGGATCAATCTTCAAAAATGGTATTTATCTTCATTGGGGTGTGTCCCTAAAGTTCGCCGAAAATGCAATTGCCTTACTAAGTATAAATTCCCTTCGGCTCTACTTTAGGGTCAGGCTATCACTTCAATGCCAGCCGAAGCGTCTGGCGATTTCCGTTCTATCCTTCACACATTCTTCAATTTTAATTTAACCACTGTAAAGCAATTTATTTACACCTTAGATAGCAATTTTACTAATTCCTTAACCCCTTCTGTCGCCGGCTTTTCAATATAGGTAACTAAACGCCGATCTATTTTAGGTACCTTTTTATCAATTACATAAACAGGCATAAACGGAGGTAAATAATGTACTAATGATGCCGCTGGATATACCACTAAGCTACTGCCAATAACCACAAATAAATCTGCATCATGACTCATTAATATTGCCTTCTCCATCATGGGTACCGGCTCTTCGAACCATACAATATGAGGTCGAAGTTGAGCGCCATCTTCGGCAAGGTCGCCTACTTTCATATCGTCAAGTATCGGGTATATAAGCGTTTCGTTGGCTTCGCTACGCATCTTAAAAATTTCGCCATGCAAATGCAAAATCTTCTTCGATCCGGCACGTTCGTGTAAGTCATCAATATTTTGGGTAATGATTTCTACATCAAAACTTTTTTGCAAATCGGCAATAGCTATATGTGCTGCATTGGGTTGCGCTTGCAAAATATTACGTCTACGCTCATTATAAAAACGTAACACTTTTTCGGGGTCGCGCTGCCAAGCTCGAGGTGTGGCAACCTCTTCCACTTTATGTCCTTCCCATAAACCACCGCTATCTCTAAAGGTTTGTATGCCACTTTCGGCACTCATACCTGCCCCTGTAAAAACCACTATCTTTTTCATATCTATCAACGTTAACTTTAACGAAATGTAAGATATTAAATGTATTTTTTTAATATATAATAGATATTTTTGCCCCACTTACAAAATTTCAACTGCATGCGCAAACTCCAATTATTGATGATAGCTTTTATGCTTTTTTATTCAGGAAGTTTACTAGCGCAACCTGCTTTAGAACTCAATTATCCCGATTATCAATTCCTTAATTTTCAACAATCATTTGAAAGGGTAAAAATTGCTACCGCTAAAACCGAATCCGGCATTCGAAAATTATTTACCGATAAACAAATTAAATACCCTTGTCCGAATTTATTATTCAGGGTGTTTAAATCTACCAACGAGTTCGAAATGTGGGCTCGAAATTCAATTCAAGACACCTTTGTTTTAATTAAGAACTATAAAATTTGCGCCTTGTCGGGAATTTTGGGTCCTAAACGTTGGGAAGGCGATAAGCAAGTACCGGAAGGATTTTATTTTATTGAAGAGTATAACCCAAAAAGTAATTACTATTTAGGCATGTTACTCAATTACCCAAACTATTCCGATCAGGCTTGTGCTGTAGATAAAGAACATCCGGGTGGTGATATTTATATTCATGGTAAATGTATGACTGTGGGTTGCTTACCCATGACCGATGAATGGATAGAAGAAATTTACGCATTATGTGTAAGTGCTCGAGTGAATGGCGCTTTAAATATTCCGGTGCATATTTTCCCTTTACGCTTTACCCAAAAAGGAATCGATTTCTTAGGACGAGAATATAAGAACGAAGAAACCAAACATCGCTTTTGGGTAAATATTAAACGAGCCTACGATTACTTTGAAGCTACGCATAAAACTTTGCCGGTTATGTATGATGAGAAAGGCGATTATGCGTTTTAGAATAAAGCATCCCTAAAATCCTCTGATGCTTCGTTATTAGAATTTTGCAAATCCTTTATTTACATAAGTTAACGCAGTCTTCGCAAAATCCGAATGCCTCGCCTGAGAGGATTTTGGTGATGCTCATTACTGTATTAGTCATTTGCCCCAATAGAGCCTTTAACTTAAGTAACAAATTATGATTAAGGTTGTTAAGATCTCAAAAACACTTCGTGATAAACAATCCCCCATCAATGCTTCTTGCTCCAAATTTTATCATCTACTTTTAAATATTCAGGCAAAGCTGCCGAACCATACCAAGTATATAAATGAGATTCTAACATTTTTGAACTAATGGCTGGGTCGCTGCTTAATAAAGTATTGGCTTCTTCGAAAGTACTTACATTTAATATGAAGAGTCCGCGAAATTGATCATCATTTTTACTAAACGGACCGGCTACAACGAGTTTACCGGCATCGGCTAAGCGATTAATGTTTTCCATATGACCGGCAAATAAACTATCTCTTTCAGTAGTTCGTGGCGGCGTATAGGTTCCGGTTTTTAAAACTACAAACACATACTTTTTCATACCATACTCATCGGCGCCTAATGATTTGGCTAAAGCCGCATCTAAATTTGGATTTTGACCATGTGCTAATGAGCTTAGTGCAAACATTATGGTAATTACTAAAATTGAAAATTTCATACATAAAAATTGAAGATTGATCCGATAGCAATCGGATTGAAAATTGAAGATTGAAGATTGAACATTGACTAAACTTTACTCGGCATTATAATCGCTGAAAAATCTCTTAGGCCTACTTCATGCTGGGGGGTAATAAATCCTTCGCCATACTTTACACCAATTCGTTTGCCTAATACTCGATTCCGAAATTCAAGTGTATCTAAAAACCCTTGTGATGAAATATAGGTCATAGGCCCATCCTTTGAATCACTATAAAACTGGGTGGTAAAGGCCTTAATACTATCCATTTTAATGTGAAAGGTTTCGCTTATATCAATTATAAAATCCGGTTCTATATCTTGATCCTGAATATAATTGAATACTTTTTTCGGTCGCCATGCAGCTTGCAATTTCCCTTCAAACTCGGTTTCAATTTTCACAAGTCCTGAGTAAAAACATGCATCCCTGACTAACAATGCAGCTCGTCCATGATCGGGATGTCGATCTGTAGGCGCATTGGCTAACACTATATCGGGTTGGTATTTACGTATAATTTGTATTAAGGTTTTTTGATGTGTTTCATCATTTTGAAAAAAACCATCTCTAAATCCAAGATTCTCGCGCACATCAATTTTTAAAATCCGGCTTGCTTCTTCGGCTTCGGTCTTGCGAGTTTGAGGAGTTCCACGAGAGCCTAATTCACCGGCAGTTAAATCAACAATGCCAATTTTATAACCTTTTTGTTGATGCAAAGCCAAGGTGCCGCTGCACGAAAGTTCAATATCATCGGGATGGGCAGCAATGGCTAAAATATCTAATTTCATAATTATACTTGAGTTGCCAAAGTTAATCGAATTCTATCTTTTGTACTCAAAATGTCCGCGTTGTTCAATTTCTTGTACTATTTGTTCGATGGCTGCATCATCGCCGGTAGCGTCGTATGTATTTCGTAAATTATTATCGAACAATAAAGCCATACCTTGAAAAATTCTTGCGTTAAATCCACCCTTTAATTCCTTTACAATCACATAGCATGGTTTACCGGTTTGTCGTGCGATTAGCTTCACCAAAATTTGTCCTTGCGAGATACTCAGGTTTTCTAACTCTCCTTTAAACTTTTTATTCAATTCATTTTCTTTCCGACGTTTGAATTCTTTTTTAGCGACTTTACTATTTAGTGAATTGAGCACACTATCAATATCTTGCAAAACAATACCGGCCATCACTGCGTATGGATACACCACATACACATTATAACGAAGTCGTTGGTAGGCTTCTCGATCCTTTTTTTCGCGTTTGCGTTTTTCTATTAACCATTCGGGTGCTTCATCGATAACTACAACCGTTTCGAGATACTTATGTAAAATGGTATCTCCGTTTATAATCAATACTGCAACAGGTATTGTATCAAATTCCCCTCGCTGCGCCTGAACGCAGTTGAAGCTTAAAAGTAATAAACCTATCAACAATAATTTCTTCATGATACAACCCATACAACTATTGTTTGCTACTAATTATTGCTAGCGATAAAGGTGTAATTTATAACTTAGTTTGAAAATCATACCATTTACACATTTCTTATTTTAGCGATAAGGTGTTTGGTTGAAAGTTTAGAATTGGCCAAACTCAACATTTAACCCAGGTTACGCAATAGGATTTGCCTTGAGCAAATTCTAGTGTGTTAGCTGGGTTTATCCCGCCTGTCCCGTGATTCGGGGATTTAGAAATTGTTTTTAAACTTGCTTCAAGATTGATTTACAATTTCTTATATCGATGAAGTATTTCTAATGCGGAATGTGGGTTTAACTAGTATCGACTACTTTGTGGTAAATACACTTTTATTAATTAATTTCGCCCCGAAATGATAGAACAAAAGTATAAAGCCGACCCTACCGCTGTAATTGATGATGGCTGCGATATTGGAGAGGGCGTAAGTATTTGGCATTTTAGTCATATCATGAAAGGTTGCAAAATCGGCGATCATTGTAACATCGGTCAAAACGTAGTGATTTCACCTAATGTAGTGTTAGGAAAAAATGTAAAAATTCAAAATAATGTTTCGGTATATACCGGCGTAACTTGTGGCGATGATGTTTTTTTAGGCCCTTCATGTGTATTTACCAATGTAACGAATCCACGAAGTGGTGTAAACCGTCGCGGACAATACGATAAAACGCATGTAGGTGATGGCGCTTCCATAGGTGCAAATGCCACAATTGTTTGCGGACATGATATTGGCAAATACGCTTTTATTGGAGCCGGCGCAGTGGTAACAAAAAATGTTCCTGATTATGCTTTGTTGGTGGGTAACCCGGCAAAACAAATTGGATGGATGAGTGAGTATGGGTATCGTTTGCAATTTGATGAAAATGGTTTAGCCACCTGCGAAGAAAGTAAACAAGAATATAAATTAGAAAATCATAAAGTAACTAGAATTAGCTAATCGTATCACATGAATAAAATAAAATTTGCCGTCATAGGTTGCGGTCATATCGGAAAGCGTCATGCTGAAATGATTATTCGAAATGAAGAATCTGAATTAGTTGCTTTGGTAGATATTAAACCAAAAGACTCGCTGAATATACAATCCTATGATGTGCCTTTTTTTAATTCTATCGAAGATTTACTTGCTAGTCATATAATGCAAGAAATTGATGTAGTAAATATTGCTACACCCAATGGTTATCATGCCGAACATGCGATGTTAAGCTTAGAAGCAAAAAAACATGTAGTGATTGAAAAGCCCATGGCACTCAATAAACAAGATGCCGAAAAAGTAATTTTTAAAGCTTTAAATGTACATAAACATGTTTTTGCTGTCATGCAAAATAGGTATAGTCCGCCGAGTGTTTGGATAAAGGACATGATAGATAGCGAACGCCTTGGCAAGATATTTATGGTTCAATTAAATTGTTATTGGAACCGCGATGATAGATACTATAAGGCTGACAGTTGGCATGGAAAGGCGGATTTAGATGGAGGCACTTTATATACTCAATTTTCGCATTTTATAGATTTGATGTATTGGTTGTTTGGCGATGTTGAAAATATAGTATCGCGATTTACGAATTTCAATCATGCGCATCTTACCGAATTTAAAGAAGACAGCGGAATAATCAATTTTGATTTTGTGAATGGTGGTATAGGATGTATTAATTTCTCAACGTCTATTTGGGATAGAAATTTAGAAAGTTCAATGACCATTATAGGTGAAAAAGGGAGTGTAAAAATTGGCGGTCAATACATGGATAAAGTAGAAGTTTGTAATGTGAAAGATTATGAAATGCCGGAATTGCCGCCTACGAATCCGGGTAACGATTATGGAGCCTATAAAGGTAGTGCAGCTAATCACCATTATATTATTGATAACGTAGTGAATGTATTAAAAAATCGTGCAACCATTACTACGAATGCATTAGAAGGACTAAAAGTAGTTGATATTATAGAGCGGATGTACAAATAGTGATAAGATGCAACTATGAGTAACAAAGCCGTTAATGCCTTATTTTTAATTTTTTCGCAAGCCGTTAATGTTGTTATCCTTTTTTTGTTTACACCTTATTTGGTAAGGGCATTACCCAAACAAGTATATGGTAGCTATGGTCAAGTATTATTTATAACAGAGTTTATTAGTATACTTACTTCAATTGCTATTATACAAACGGCGATGGTATTTTTTTCGGATACCACGAAGAAGTTTGAAGATTCGTTAAAAACAGTATTAGGCTTTACCTTTTTTGCAGGCGTTGTTGCTTTACTTGTATTAATTGTGTTTTCTTTTTTCGCACCCGATATTTTTGGTAACCAAAGTTTAGGTAGTTTGCTTCGGGTATATGCCTTTAGTTTACTCGGCTCGAAGTTAAATTTAGTGCTTAATCAAGCGATGATAAAAATTCAACGAAGTAAGTTTTTAATGTTTCTATCAGTCATTACCAATGTCTTAAAATTATCGCTAGCCATTATTGCAATTCAAGTATATCATTCTATTTCAGCGTTATTATTAATTTATGCTATTGAACCATTTATCACAGGTTTGATTCAGATTTATCGTTTACAGAAAGACGGCTATTGGCATGGTAAATTAAATATGGATACTATGAAGGAAATATTTAAAGTTGGATTTCCTCTATACATTGTCGATATTTTGGGTTCATCATACACTTACATTGCAGGGTTTATTATTGGCATTTATTTAAATGAAGAACAGTATGCACTGTATCGAAATGGAAGTGTTGAACTGCCGGTAATTGGCACTATCTATGGAACCATATCCTTGCTGTTTATGGCCGATTTTTCGAAGCATATTCTTGAACGTAATTATGCACAAGTAGCCGAAATCAAAAATCGAATTATTACCACCACCTCCGTGATATTATTTCCAATTGCCATATTCTTTATCCTTTTTAGCAAGGAATTTATTTTATTGTATCTAACCGATAAATATTACGAGAGTTTTAAAATTTTCGCTTTGTTCTCATGTATACTTCTGATACGATTTCAAAACTATACAGATATCTTGGTATTACTTAAAAAGTCGCGATACGTTTTAATAGGCTTTGTCATATTCATGATTTCAAATTTTGGTTTAAACATTCTCTTATCAAAATATTTTGGCATTTTGGGATGTGCTATAGCTACTGTATTTAGTGTGTATTTATTAGCCTTTATTCAATTACATATTACCATCAAACAATTAGGTGTAAAGTATAGTCAGTACATTAATTTCAAAGCACTCGGCTTTATACTTGGCATTTCATTGTTGCTGATCGGTTTTTGTAAATTGTGTATGGTAGGCATGCATGTGCCAATTCTATGGTCATTTATTTTTTCAGGAGTAATTACAGTTCCGGTGCTCATTGTTTTTTTTATCAAGAAGAAATTGGTAGACATTTCCTATTATAAATCTATATTTGTTAAAGTGCCTTTTATTGGCCATAAATTGTTCGATTTACTTTCATGATAACCCTACTATTAAAGCTTTTTAAGCGAATGTATAAATGGACAGGTTCAGTGTATTATCTGGATATACACGAAGGGTTGTTTTGTACGAATTGGTGGTTTCAAAAAGTGAGAAAGGTAAATGATGATGTGCCTTTTCAGGTCCATTACACAAGTTTAGTTGCAGGGGTTGAGAACATTAAATTTCCGCAACACAGTGTATCCATACGAAAAAGTTTTGCGGTAAGCGGTGGTTGTTATTTTGGCATTGCAAAAGGTTCAACCCTTGAAATTGGTGAAGGAACTATTTGGGCTTGGAATGTAAATATCCAGACAGCCAATCACGATTTTATAGATCGAAATAAATTTGAAGTGAAGTCGATTCGAATTGGCGATAATTGTTGGATAGGGGGGAATGTAACCATTTTGCCAGGTGTTGTTTTAGGCAACAATGTAACCGTTGGCGCCAATAGTGTAGTCACAAAATCATTTCCCGACAATGTTGTCATTGCTGGCGTACCGGCTAAAATTCTTAAAGAAATTCAGCCTACTGCATGAACAAAAAAGTATTCATAATTGCCAATCGAAGTTTTCATAATGGGCCACGAATGATCCGTGAGATTAAGGCATTGAAAGATGATTTTGAAATCACTACAATGGGGCTTTCGGCACCAAGTGATTCAAGTATTCCATTTTACAATATCACTAACTTTATTACTACCCCTAATAAGGCTATCAATAAAATCGGTAGAATTTTACATTATAAAAAAATTAGTAAGGGTATTGGGGAGTGGTTTCCAAAGATTGCCAAGTTTATTCGAGACCAGAAATTTGATGCGGTGATTATACATGATATCAATTTTCTTCCCACGGTGGCAAGATTAAAAAGTAAGATGCCAATTAAAGTGATTTACAATGCTCATGAGTATCATCCGCTTGAATTTGAAGAAAAGCCGAATTGGGTAAATACACACGGAAGATATTATTATGCCTTATATCAAAAATATATTCACCAAGTTGATTTGTTCATCAATGTTTGTAATGGGATAGCCAATAAGTGTAAAGAAGAATTCAACATTGAATCTTTGGTAATTCCTAATGCGGCTTCATTTATTAATTTACCCGTTCGTGAAAATGCCGGTAATATGATCAAGATGATCTACCATGGAGGTATTATGCAATCACGACGCATCGAGGATATTATTGACATTGCCCGCATTTTAGGTAAAGGCTATTCATTAGATATCGTTGCTATGCCTTCGAAGTTTGAAATGACTTATTATGAAGAAATTAAAAAACGAATTGCTCAATGCGATAATGTATTTTTAAAAGATCCTGTAAATTTTTCTGAAATTATACCTTTAATTAGTCAGTATGATCTTGGCTTATATCTATTGCAGCCAGCTAATTTTAACAATTTATACGCTTTACCCAATAAAATATTTGAGTTTATACAAGCACGTTTAGCCATTGCTATTTCACCTTCCCCAGAAATGAAAAGGTTGGTTGAAAAGTATGATCTCGGAATCGTGGCTGATGATTTTACACCGGCTAATTTAGCTTCAAAAATAAAGGTAATGACCAGGACGGAACTTCATACTTTTAAAATGAATGCAAATAAAGCAGCCAGTATTGAGCATGCCGAGCATTACGAGAAGCTGTATTTGTTACATATGAAAGCATTGTTTAATTGATGTTTTACATCAATTGAGGGTGAATGAATGCAATGAATGATTTATTGAAAGTCATTTTGAAGCCTCTAAAACTCACTCACGCGAACTTGTATATTTACCACATGGCCTTTCTGTATCAAGCAGGTTGTAGGATTTTTTGCAGTCAAGATAGCCATCCGAAGCCTGGCCTATTAATGATCTAGGGTTTTCAACATGTGAATAACGATGCATATGAGGTTTTTAGAAATGTCTTTGATATAATAAAGTAAATTGCGCTTCTATGGTACAAAAGAAATTAGCAAGCTTATTGTGTTGTTTATTGATTAGCCATCTTATGCTAGCACAAATGCCGGCATCAGTATATGCCGACCCGATTATAGGATACTACGCGGGTGTCGATACGCAATATCAATATTTTGATGGAATAAAAACGTTGGCAGAAGAGAATCAACTCATAAACAAATTGTATCCATTTCCGGCAAGCGATTTTAAAAATTCATACCAAAATTTAAGCATCAGTAGCGATATTCAATTTTTCCCCGAATTAGATTTTACACTTCCTATTAGTTGGGCCTCCGATACAGGATTCTATCATGCCGGCAAAATACAATTTGTAATGCATCAAGATACATCAGATGCTTTTTTTTATCAATTGGACGCAGATGCAGATAGTCAAACAGCCTTCTTAATTATTCCGGGTTCAGGTTGGAATCAAGCTACTTCTGTGAGTTTGTATTCTCCAGGAATTATCATAATTCAGTGTGTGCTATAGCTAAAAAATGCCAAGCGTATGGTGATGTATTTACGTTTGTTCGTCCAAACGAAGATTTTGTGGCTATGTGGTCTTCCATCAGCGCAAGTAGTCGACGCAAAATAAATTACAATTACTTGAACTCAAAAACGAATTTGATGAATCGGAATTGGGCAGCGAATTGTTATATTCAAATGAATGCGCTTACAAAATATTTAAAAGGGAAATACAATAAAGTAATTGTTTTAGGGCTGTCGTCAGGTTCTTGGGGCGCTTTCTTTAGTTCATTGCAATCTGAACCTGATGCGGCGCAAATAGCATCAGGTTATAGTATGTTGTTTAATGATTTATCTTACGGTGCAACTGCCGACCAATTGCATTTTGACGGTTTGTTTTCTGATCACCCCGCGGATAGTGCGCGCGCTATCATTAAAAATCAAGTAACACAATACTTGTTTTCATATGGCTCGGGAGATGCAGTAACCCATATGGCCAATGAAAATACAAACCATATCACACAAAACTTTTTTAATACCCCCGACACACTACAAAATGCCTCGTATTTTTATGATTTTTCATCACACCGATTTCCATGCGAGGCACTTGATACCTTTTTTATTCGTGTAAAAAAAATGCCCAAAGCAAGCCTGCAAATTGTGAATACTTGTCTTTCAGATTCAGCACAACTTAAAATAAGTTTCATAGGCACAGCGCCTTATAGTTTTGGTTTGATGAGAAACGACACCTTGGTTGGAAATTATACTAGTTCAAATGATTCAATGTTTATCACTTTATTCCAACCCGGGAATTACACTTTACATCAATTAATAGATAGTAATCAGGTCCTTGGATTTAAAGTGAATTCGATACAGTATAATCAGTCGACAAAATTGCAGATCAATGCAATCAGTGAAAATTATATTTGCCATACCGATACTACATCCTTGTTGCTGACGTATGAGGGTACAGCACCTTATACTGTATTTTATACAGCCAATGGTTCAATTGTTGATTCTATTGTAACCTCATCGACTTCACATGATTTTCATTTTGCTAATGGAAATTATCATTTGTATATGTTGAAAGATGCAAATCAATGTGAAGTTATTCTTAATCAAACTTTTGCATTTGACTATCAAAAATTAGCGGATAGTCTTTCAATTCCTCAGTATCTCTGTGATAGCAATGTTTGCAAGATGGATATTCATGTACAAGGTAATTCGCCATGGAATATACAATTTATGCAAAACGGTTTAGTTCAAAACATGCTGGTAAGTGATACATTTACTCATCACTATTTGAACAATGGTATTTATTTTTTTATCAATGTAAGTGATAGCACAGGCTGCGTTGAAAGTATGAATAATTATTTTGTACTTACCTATGATTCTTTAACTGCAAGTATCGCAAGTTCGCAATACGTGTGCGATTCAAATAAACTAGCATTACCATGTAGTGTAACCGGCAATTCGCCATTTATACTTGCTTATGAAAAGAATGGCATAAGTGAACAGTTAATTTTGCAAGCAAGCGAAGATATATTTTTAGATAACGGAAACTACCTTATACATAATATCACCGATGCTACAGGTTGTGTTATTGATTTGGACACCACATTTCTTGTAAATTATGATACGCTTAGCTTACAAATGAGTGCACCTGTATTTTCTTGTGATAGCAATAAAACGCGTATTCAATTTCAATTTCAAGGCAACCCACCTTTTACTGTTTTTTATTTGCAAGATGGTATTAGTAAAAGTTTGAGTACCCCAAATAATATAATTGATGCTTATTTTGTGAATGGGAATTACTTCTTCAATTCGGTAAGCGATAATACTTTGTGTAATGCAACCATTAATACAGGATTCAATTTTCAGTCTCAAGCATTATCAGCAAGCATAGTTCAACAACATTATAATTGCGACTCAAACCAATATGAAATAGAATTTGCATTTACCGGAAATGCACCTTGGGTGCTTGAGTACACGGATGGTTCAAGTAATTTTACCCAAACGATAAACTCTACTTCTTTTTATTTGTATTTATTGAATGGAAATTATACAATCAACAAAGTAACTGATGCAACAGGTTGTGAATTTATTTTCAATCAATTTGTATCGGTTTTCTATCAAGCAATGAATGCAAGTATAGTTTCTCAAGGTTACGATTGCGATTCGAATGCCTTAAAAGTGAGCTTTGCCCTAAACGGTAATGCACCATGGCAAATTACTTATATCGAAAACTTGCCTCTTCCGATAGTACATCATGCGTTCACATCTAACCCTAATTATGCATTGTATTTGCAACCAGGAATTTATATACTTACCGAAATTGCCGATGTAACAAATTGTAATGTACAATTTAATCAACCCTTGGTTAATAATTATACGAATGTAAGCGTGAACAACTTTAACCATGCTTATGATTGCGATTCGTTGAAAGAAAAAATAAGTTTTGAAGTGAGTGGAAATGCTCCTTGGATACTTACTTATCAAAACAATACAAGCGGCATCATGTATCAAGTAAACTCATTAAACCCAGTATTTAGTTTTTATGTAAACAGTGGAAATTATACTATTTTACAATTGCAAGATGCAACTTGTTCGCTCAGCTTGAACGACACATTAGATTTAATTTTTCAACCTTTACAATCCACTATTTTACCAGAAACCTTGTATTGCGACCTAGGGAAATATGTAGTTACTTGGGTACATACAGGCGGAGCTAAGCCGTATACAATTCACTATCTTGCGAATGGGAATAGTGTATCCATCACCACACCTAAGGATACCACCATTTTGTATTTAGCCAATGGCTTATATTATTTCGGTGATATTGTAGATGCCTTTGGTTGTGTAATTCAACATGGGCATATGGTATCGATTTCATATAACCCATTTGTATTTAATGGTGTAAGTACAAAATATTTGTGTGATAAAGATAGTACCGAAATAACTTTTGACATTACCAATCAACAACCGGTTTGGCTAAGTTATTCGAAGGATGGCGGACCTTTAGATACTTTATATTTCAATCCGGATACAAGCCTAATTGCTACAAATGGTAATTACCAGTGGGTTTCCATGTATGATGGATTAGGTTGCGCTGATACGATTAATCAACACACATTAATTCATAATAAGCCGGCGAAAGTTGACTCATTGTATCTTGAAAAAAAATGTATTGAACGAACCTATCTCTATCATCTAAAAATGCAAGGCGCTTCACCTTTTGTGCTTCATTATAATGTAAATAATATCAACCGAGAATTAACGCTTAATGGTAATCTTGCGCAATGGAAAGCTGAAACGGGGGCTTATTATTTGATAAATATTGAAGATGCAAATGGATGTGAATATGAGATTGGACGAAAAGACACTTTGATACCATTTTTAGCGAGTGATCCGATCCTAAGGATTTCGAATCATCATTTGAATACGCCTAGTCCGGCACAAAGGTATTATTGGTATAAAGATGATATTTTGATGGATTCAGTAAATGGTCACTCGCGTCAAAGTGAAGGTGATGGAATTTATTATGTTGTAGTAAAAGATAAAGCAGGATGTGAATACAAATCAAATGAAGTAACCGAGCATTATGAAGGTTTAATGAATTTGTATCCTAATCCGGTTCACGATTATACTACCTTATTAATTAATCAAGCATATGGTAATTCATGGAAGTATGCAATTATGGATGTTACAGGTCGAATTGTGGAAAGTGGGAAAGAAACCAAAGCATATAATTTCTTTGATCTACGTCATCTTGCTAGTGGATTGTATCGAGTAATCATTACCTTCGAAAATGACAATACTCGACATATACTACAGTTTGTGAAAGATTAATAATGCTTTAAGCTTGTACCGATGTTTTTTTGAGCACAAACGTCACATTTGATGTAAACTTAGTGTCATCAATCATTGTCATTTCCATCGTATGCTCATTTGCAAATTTTTCTAAGCTACTTAATGATATATAATGTAATGCGTTATTCGTTTTATTGAAATGAAAAAGTTTGGTCGAAAAAAATTCACTCAGCATAGTGCCTTTTATTTTTTCCTTCATTTCTGTAATGCCATCACGAAGAATGAAGATTCCGCCGTGGTTTAGTAAATTATATATTTTTTCAAGAAGTTGGTTTTGATGCTCAGGTTGTAAATAATGTAAAACATCTAACAGGATAATGCAATCGAAAGTTCCCATTTCATTAAGTTCAATGGCGTCGGCAACTTCGAAAGTAATTCGATCTTCCTTTAAAAAATTATGTCGAGCAATTTCAATTTTATTTTCATCGTAATCGATTCCTTTTATGTTTCTTTCACTGGATGTCCATAACAACATATAATCTAAAAATCCATAGCCACAACCAATATCAAGAATATTCCCTTTTGCAGGTACCAGTTTTTCAATAGGTTCATAATTTCTTTCAAGCTTACTTTTTATTCTACAATACCATTCAAGTACCGGTCCTTTGTAAATATAATTTTTAATTAATTGTTCTCTAAAGTAATGAGTTGTTTCTTTTTGTTGTGTAAACTTTTCAAATTCTGTTCTAAAATACTTGCCAATTAGTTTAGCACGCTCAGCATACGTATTACCATATTCGGTTTGTTGCGGTTTAATACGTGGTAGAAATTTTAGATTAATTTCACCATCCTTACATAAAAAGTCGCCTTTACGCATGCTGTGTCCAACCCCATGAAATAAAATAGGTAATACATCAAGTTGTAATTTTTCGGCAATATAAAAAGCACCTTTATGAAATCGTTTTATTTTATCATCGAAACTTCTGGTGCCTTCCGGAAATACCGCTATGGAATATCCTTGACGAGTCCAATCAGCTAATTTTTCGATACTAAACTCAGCGCCTTCTTCAACCGGATAATAATCGGCCATTCGAACCAAAGCGCCAAAAACCGGCGAGCGCCAAACCCATTGGTTAGTTAGTAAAAGTATTTTAGGATGTAAAGAAATGATCCGCAATAAATCAAGAAAAGAAGCATGGTTGGCAATAATTACAGCCGGTTTACTAAAATCAGCTTCATGCTTATTAGCAAAGGTTTTCTTTACGTTCGCCATGGTGTATAATAAGCTCCACATCATTTTACAAATCACGACATGAAAAATATATTTCATTTTGGGTTTTGCAAACGGAATACATTTAGTGAGTATGAATCCGATGATGGTAACCAGTATACAGCCTAAAAAATAATACGTGAAGGCGAAGATGGTTTTAATAAAACTCCAAAAGGTAAATGGAAATAATCTTTTATTCGCTCTGTTTTGAATAAAGAAATTAAACAATAAAGGTTGCAGTGTTTGAGAAACTAGGATGATAGAAGCTATGCCAATTACCGATACGGCCGCTATTGATTTGAGTGCCGGATGCTTTGCAAATATCAATATACCTAAACCAATAATTGTGGTAATAGCTGATAGGTATACCGAAGTTTTAATGGAAGTGATTTTTTGTTTGCCATAACTATATTTTTCAAGCAAACCATCGGTAATAAAAATACTATAATCATCACCTAATCCAAATATTAAAGTTGAAATAATGATATTGATAATATTGAATTCAATCCCAAATAAACCCATTAATCCTAAAATGCATACCCAGGTAATTACCATCGGCAGAAATGAGATTAAGGCAATTTCAATTCTACCATAAGAAATTAAAATTGTAAAGAAAACGATGAAAGAGGTCAAGAATAGTATCTTGTAAAAATCATCTTTAATACATGCTACAAATTTGGTTGTTATCAATTGTTTATCGGTAAGATAAGATGATTGATCTTCTTGAAACGACTGGAATAAGTTAGCTCGCTGCTTTTGTTCCGTTTTTATCAACTGAATTACAGCAAATCCTTTTTTGTCTTCAACAATAAAGTCGTTGAATAAAGGATGAAAAGCATTGATATAAAACGAATCGGGTTGCTGGTACTTGGTATTCAAAATCGTTTTTAAATTATTGAATGCAGAATTTGAGAAACCAATTTCACTGCCAATTGTATTTACATTTTGTAGTAATTTTAATTTCTTTTCCTCAGTCCAGAAGTTGTTCCAAGTATCAAGTTTAATTTGTTGTTGCTTGTCACTTAAAATAAAATCGGCTGGATTACTAAATTTCCTCAATAAACCTTTCTGCTTTAATGCAAGAAGTTGCTTTTCGCTTTGTACACTTTTTTCAAGTGCTTCTTCTTTTGTTTTTCCTTCGCTTACACAAAAGATACTATTGAGCGATTCGGCATTTTGTTGATTAATTACTTTTTGAGCGGACTGCAATTCTTCGCTCATAAAATTCATCTTCATCATGTCTTCGTTGAAGCGAACATCACCGGCAAAAAATGCAAGCGAAATGGTGATGATACAAATACCAATCACTATCCATTTGTTTTTTTCGGGGTGAAACAAGGATATCTTATCAAGCCAATTTACATTTAGTTTATCCTGTGCTTTTGGTTTACCTATAAAATGCGGCAAAAAAACTAAGGTGCAAAGGGATGAACCAGCTAAATTGAGGGCAGTAAATAAACCTAGTTCATTTAATACCGGTGTTCGCATAAAAGTTAGTCCGAGAAACGCCGCTATTGTGGTAAAGCTGCCAATGGTCATGGGTGTGCTTAACTCGGCAATGGTAATGGCTTTGTTTTGTGAATGTCGATAATGCGATAAAAAGTGCAATGAATAATTTACAGCAATCCCTAATATCACACTTGATGCACCAAGGGCTAACATGCTTACACTACCTTTCAATAAAAACATCATGGCCATACCAAACAATGCACCAAAAATTACCGGTATCATTATTTGTATCGGCGATAATTTATTTCTGAAAAAGAAAATAAAAAGTAAGCAAAGTAAAATTACGGTAATACCTAAAGTGAGTTTTGTATCACTTCGCATTTGAATGGCATTGCCGGCAGCCACTAATTGTGCGCCAAAGGCATGACAAGCAATATTTTTAAATTCAGGTTGTTTTTGTTTACAGCTTCGAATACTTTCTTGTAGTAAGTTCGCCAAACCTTCATTCATTTTAGTATTGGATGCAGGGTAGGTTCCTTTGATAATAAAACTCAAATACCTTTCGTCGTTCGAAACAATATAACCATCATATAAACTGCTATTTTCATCTTGTTGAAGATCTTGCAAACGTTTCAATGGAATGAAACCTAATCCGAGTGGATCATTTGCAATCATTTGCTTCATCGCTAATCCGCCGGGGGAAGCCAGGATCCGATAATTATTTTTGAGCAGTTGAGAAAGGTGTAAAGGTATTAGCAGACTATCAAGTTGTTGGTAATCTTTTTCTTTTAATAAAAAGGGAAGGTTATTTTGAACAGCCGAAAGCATGTTAGCCAATTGACTTTCATCTTGTTTGGTTTCGATAGATTCAATCAGCTTTGTACTATCTAATTCTTGTATTTGTTGAGATAGTGATTCGGTAAAAGAAATTAATGCATTCGGATTTGTTACGCTATCATGTATTGAAACCGAAACGATGATTTTTTCGAGTTGTTTATTATTTGTAATTATTGAACTATAATCTTTTTCGTTACCCTGTTTGGGTATCATGGCAGAAATGTCATTTTCGAATTTGAGTTTTGATGCAAAGAATCCAAAGCTTACTAGCAGGTAAAAAAACAGCAAAAACAACCAGAATTTCCGGACTGTAAAAAAATGATATAGATGAACAAAAATGGTTTTCACAGAAAAGGTGGTAAAATAAATAAAAATTGGTCTAACCTCTGGTCACATTTACTTTTTAAAGACCGTTGCAAAACCCTAACTAAAGTAACACAAAATCAATTGGCTTCAAATTTCTTCGTTACTCAGTTCCGAAAGCTTTCGAGATTTCCATGCATTATCCGTAAGATAAATCATGTTTAAATTTTCTTGAAAGCCCAGTTTGACTGCGCAGCAGGCAGGCTTGAATTTTTTTGCCAATTGTTTTTTGCCATGCTCTTTTGTATGGCGAAAGTATTACTTGAATGTTTGAAAATCGGGTTATTTCAGTAAAAAAAAACACCGCTACATGTCGGTGTTTTTTAAAGAATATTTTTTATCAGATTACCATTTTTTATGTAGGAATCTTTCACTCACCACCAATTCTTTGCTACCGGCTACATGTTTATAAAAACCTTCACCCGATTTTACCCCAAGGAAACCAGCCTGAACCATATTTGCTAATAAGGTAGCAGGTGCATATTTTTGATTACCAAAGCCCATATGTAATACATTCATAATGCTATAACATGTGTCTAATCCAATAAAATCGGCTAATTGTAATGGACCCATAGGATGAGCCATACCTAATTTCATGATGGTATCAATTTCTTCAACACCGGCAACCCCTTCTTGTAAAGCAAGGATAGCTTCATTGATCATCGGCAATAAAATTCTGTTCGAAATAAAACCAGGATAATCATTTACAACACAAGGCACTTTACCAATAATTTTTGATAATTCAATCACGGCATTGGTAGTTTCGCGATCGGTAGCGTAGCCATTAATAATTTCTACTAAACGCATCACAGGCACAGGGTTCATAAAGTGCATACCAATTACTTTATGCATTCTTTTCGTATGTGCTGAAATTCGAGTTATAGAAATAGAAGAGGTATTTGTTGCCAAAATGCACTTTTCAGGAGCATGTTTATCGATAGATTCAAATATTTTTAACTTCAAATCGATACTTTCAGTGGCTGCTTCTATCACTAAATCAGCATCTTTTAATGATTCAGCCATATCGGTATAGGTAGCAATGCGTGAAAGAGAGGCTAATTTTTCTTCCTCAGTCATGGCTTGCTTCGAAATCTGGCGATCCATATTTTTGCCAATCGTGATCATAGCTTTGTTCATAGCATCTTGCGAAACATCCATCATACTTACGTTGTAGCCATGTTGGGCAAAAACGTGGCAGATTCCATTTCCCATGGTTCCGGCACCAATTACGGTAATATTTTTGATGTCAATGGGTTTTGATTGCATAGTAGGTTGTGAAAGTGTGGGTTCTAATGTGCTTGTATTCATTGTGCGTTATTTATTTTTACGGGCAAAGGTATAGGATTAAGCTTTTTTATATTCTATTTTAGCCTCTATTTTTACACAATGAATCGCAGAATTATAAACAATGCTTTGGTTGCCATCCTATTTATTTCGGGTCTTTTGAGTTGTTCGGCTCCCGAAAAGAATTTGATTCGTCAAAAGTGGAAAACCATAGCTTTAAACAACCCCAAGATGGAAGCTGAGTTTTTGAAAATGCAACAATATATTGATACGGTAGGCACTTTGGATAAGTTTTTGGCAGATACTGTAAACATCGATAGTTTGAAAATGAGTTTGCAAACAGAACTTAATCAAATGAAGGAAAGTGTAAGAATTTCGAGAGATAATACCTTGATGGAATTTAAATCGAATGGTGTGGTGTATATGACATCGATAGATGGGACAGATTCGGCGATGTATGAATTAGAAAAACGTACCA
Source organism: Bacteroidota bacterium (assembly GCA_016706595.1). Classification (GTDB taxonomy): domain Bacteria; phylum Bacteroidota; class Bacteroidia; order Chitinophagales; family Chitinophagaceae; genus OLB11. The sequence goes on from JADJJH010000003.1 coordinate 53,188, forward strand.
TTAAAATTGATGAAGCGAAGTTAAAAGGATATGGCGAATCGATGACTTTCGAAATATTGAAAATCACAACCGATAGTTTACGATTGCGTTTGATAGATTATGGCGATACAAGTGAAGTGACTATGGTACCGGTGCTTGACTAAATTTTACATGTCAACATTTCCTTATTTTGTTTTATACTTTGAAACAATGAATTGATTGGGTTAGCCTAGACCATCGCAAGATGACTCAAAATGAACTTTATACTACAAATTAAGTATTGACTCAAAAGTATTTTATGTAGACTTTTGGGCTCAAAGTTATTAATTTAGCTGTACCAAATCAATTTCAAATTTTCAACAAGTAAAACAAACCATATTATGAAAACACTTTACCTAACGCTCTTAGTAATACTTTATAGCATTACAAGTATGCAAGCGCAAACTTGGAATGGCTCTGTAAGCAATGTATGGACCAATCCTTTAAACTGGACACCCAATACAGTTCCCATTGCCACTTCGAATATCACGTTAAATGGTGCAGGTTTTAGTCCTAAACTGCAAGCCAATACTTCGGTAGGCGCTATTGCCAATGCCACGGGTGCTACACTTGATTTTAATGGGTTTTCATTATCGGTGGGCGGGATAAATGCATATACGAATATAAATGGTGCAACTTTGGTGAACACGAGTTTGGGTACGGATATTATTTTAAATATAAACACTGGAGGCGCTGGTTATAATTCACAGATAAACAATTGTATCATTAACGACCATATTTCCATTAATATCACAGGTACCAACGAATTTTATGAGGGTGCAACAGCCAATACATTTAATGGCAATACCATTTTTAATATCAATGGATCGGCCCAAGTTTCAATTTCACATACTGCGGTTTCGATTTTCAATGGAAATGTAAATATTAATAGAACAATTGCTGGTTCGAGTTACATTTTTAATAATGGAGGAACTATTACTGGAAATGTAAATATTCAGAATTTGGTGGGTGGCATTAATGATATTGGGCATGCAACAATTCAAACCAACATTACAGGTACTTTTACTATGAACTTAGTTGATCCATCTCCCGCTGGATTTGCCTTAACTCGTGTAAAAAATCAGACAAGCGGTGGTACTATAAACGTACAAAACCCAATTGCATTTACGGTAACTAATGATTCATTAAAAGTCAATGCCTTTACAATTCAAGGTTATGAAGGGAACGCCTATGCCACTTTACAATATAATAAAATTGAAGGAAATGTAACTATCGAGGATGATGTTGCCTATTCGAGTGGCTATTCGACCGATTTGCGGAATAACCAAATTATTGGGAATTCGGTATTTACGATAAAAGGAGCAAATGCGTTTGGCGAAGCTGCTGCAGCATCAACATCAAGTATTTATACAGGAAGCACAGTCTTTAATATTATGGGTAGCGCTCAATTTTATTTATGTCATTTAGCAGCTTCTACCTTTAATGGCAATCTTACTATTAACCGAACGAGTGGAGGATATACAAGAATATTTAATTTAGGTGCAACGATTAACGGAAATCTTACCTTCAACAATACTACAACTGGTGATAATGATTTAGGGAACTTAACTAATAAAACTAGTATCAGTGGTACAGTTAATATGAATGTCAACCTTTCGCCAATTGGTCGTTTTGAAATGTATAATGTTGCAAATCAAATTTCAGGCGGGAAAATTAATATTTATAATTCACGGGGTTTTGATCTACGACAAGACAGTTTAAAAGTAGATTCATTAAATGTGATTGGTTATCGCGGAAATGCTTATGGTTATTTTATTGACAATCAAATTAATGGGCATGTTACACTTAGCGATAGTGCTTCTTTTGGAGGTGGTTATAATACTCAAATAAGAAATAGTACGATTACTGGGAATACCACATTTAATATTTATGGAACGAATGAATTTTATGAAGGACATACTGCAGCCTCAACTTATACTGGCAATTTAAATATCAATGCCTTGGGCAGTGGTTCACTATATACAAGCGTTAATGCAAAATCAAGTGTTTCCGGAAATTTTACGGTTATTAGAACTGTGGCAGGTTATACAAGGTTGTTCGCAAATGGTGCAACAATTGGAGGTAATTTTACTTACACAAAAAATGCAGGAGGCTCTTCTGACTTAGGATTAATAAGTAATAAAACAACCATCGCTGGTACCATCAATTTAATTGTGACACAAACAATTTCTGATGAATTCAGTTTTCATCGTATTCAAAATTCAACCACAGGTGGAAGCATTCTTGTAAATAATCCAAGAGGATTCAATGTTCAACAAGATTCAATTCTGGTTACAAGTTTTAGTATCTTAGGGTATGGTGGCAGTCAATATGGCTATTTATTGAATAATCAAATTACTGGAAACCTAACATTACAAGATATTGCAAGCTATGGTGGTGGTTATAATACCTCCATCCATAGTAATATCATTAATGGAAATAGCCTATTTACCATATTAGGAACCAATAACTTTAATGAAGCTAACGTTGCCTCGACAGCGAATACATTTAATGGCAATGTAATTTATAATTGTGATGGAGGAGCTTCGCTATATACAAGTCATGGGTCAAAATCAAATTTCAATGGCAACCTTACAATTAATAGAACCATAGCTGGTCACACGCAAGGCTTTAATGCTGGTGCTAATATTTCAGGAAATTTTAGTTATACAAAAAATGCAGCCGGGGTTAGTGTTTTTGGTCATCCAGCCAATAAAACACTTATTAATGGCACTATTAATATAAATGTAACACAAACAACTACCAGTGATTTTGGATTGTATCGAATTCAAAACTTGACCAATGGTGGTAGTATTTTAGTGAATAGTACAAAAGGCTTTGATATACAAAAAGATTCATTACTTGTCTCTTCATTTAGCATGATTGGCTATGGGGGCAGCGAATATGCTTATTTCTTAAGTAATCAAATTACCGGAAACCTAACATTACAAGATATTGCAAGTTATGGTGGTGGTTATAATACCTCTATTCATAGTAATACCATTAATGGAAATAGCATTTTTAATATATTAGGAACCAATACATATAATGAAGCAAATGTTGCTTCGACGGCAAATACATTTAATGGTAATGTAACTTTTAATTGTGATGGAGCGGCTTCGCTATATACCAGTCATGGGTCAAAATCAAATTTTAATGGTAACCTTACAATTAATAGAACCATAGCTGGTCACACGCAAGGCTTTAATGCCGGTGCTACTATTACAGGAAATTTTAGTTATACAAAAAATGCAGCCGGGGTTAGTGTTTTTGGTCATCTAGCCAATAAAACACTTATTAATGGCACCATTAATATAAATGTAACACAAACAATTGCCAGTGATTTTGGATTGTATCGAATTCAAAACCTGACCAATGGTGGTAGTATTTTAGTGAATAGTACAAGAGGCTTTGATATACAAAAAGATTCATTACTTGTCTCTTCATTTAGCATTATTGGCTATGGGGGCAACGAATATGGTTATTTCTTAAGTAATCAACTTACCGGAAACCTAACATTACAAGATATTGCAAGCTATGGTGGTGGTTATAATACCTCCATACATAGTAATACCATTAATGGGAATAGTTCATTTACCATATTAGGAAGCAATGTATTCAACGATGCTAACATAGCTAATAGCGGCAATACTTATTTAGGGAATGTAACGTATAATCGAAATGGAGGAGCCATGGGTATTGGAACTGTTGATACGAATTCATATGCCGGCAATCTGATTTTCAACAATACAACCGCTTTACCAATTACAGCAGAATTGATTAAGTTTATTGGTGGTACAAATACCAATATCGATCAATTAAGCACTGGACCGGTGATTATTCAAAAACCAATAATCAATAAATCATCCAATGCTAGAGTAACCTTGAATAAACCGTTACACATTACCTCAGCTTGTACTTTTGTAAGCGGTTATATCAATTCAACTTCTACCAACCCGCTTATTTTCTTAGATAATATTGGTCATGTTGGTGCCTCAGATAATAGTCATGTTGTGGGTTGTGTTACTAAAGTCGGTAATGATATCTTTACCTTTCCAGTCGGAAATGGCATCGGTTATCACCCTATGGCAATTACTGCTCCGGCAGCTGCAACAGATACTTTTCAATCATGTATAATATTAAGCCATCCCAGTGTTGATGGATATGACGTTACTGCAAAAGATGCCGCATTATTACAAATTGCACCCTATCATTACTGGACATTAAATCAAATCAGTGGAACAAATTCTGAAGCGGTTTCATTAGGTTGGAGTATTCCTTGTGCAAACACAGTGATTACTAATTTACCTGGTATGGCGGTTGCAAGATGGAATGGAACACAATGGAATAATTTAGGAAATAGTGCAACTAGTGGAACCCTTGCTTTAGGCACCGTTACACAAACCGGCACAACCGCTAACTATGGAGTTTTTGGATTGGCTACCACAACGGCATTAAACAACTGGCAAATTACTTCGGTTACAGCATCTGCTTCAACGGTTTGTGCCGGAACATCCACTACACTTACAGGTGCAGGTGCGGCTACTTACAATTGGCAACCCGGCAATTTAACTGGAACCTCAGTTGTAGTTACACCTTTAACTACTACAACGTTTACAGTTACAGGTACTAGTTCAACCGGATGTATCACCACGGCAACTAAAACGATTACCGTAAATCCACTACCAACGCCTAATGCTGGTCCTGATAGAATCAATAATTGCATAACACCAAGTCAAACTATAGGTACTGCTGGTGTTGCAGGTGTAACTTATGCATGGTTACCAATTACCGGATTAACTGCTAGTAATATTGCACAGCCGGTTGCCAATCCTACTGCTACAACAACTTATACTATTACCGCAACCATAACTGCCACAGGATGTACAGCCACCGATGTTGTATTAGTAACAGTTGATAAAACTCCGCCAACCGCAAATGCCGGATTAGATAAAATAAACAATTGTATTACACCTTCTAATACAATTGGAACAGCCACTGTAGCAGGAAATACTTATGCATGGAGCCCGTCTTTAGGATTAAGTTCTACTAGCATTGCACAACCAATTGCTAATCCTGCTGCTACAACTACCTATACGGTAACAGTAACTAAAACATCAAATGGTTGTACTGCAACCGATGCTGTTTTGGTAACCGTTGATAAAACACCACCAACAGCCAATGCCGGATTGGATATGGTAAATACCTGTACTACTCCATCCAATATGATTGGAACAGCAACCGTAGCAGGAAATACGTATGCATGGAGTCCGGCTGCAGGATTAAGTTCTACCACTATCGCGCAACCAACCGCTAACCCTGCTTCTACCACTACCTATTCGGTAACGGTAACGAAAACGTCGAATGGTTGTACAGCCACGGATGCTGTTTTGGTAACGGTTGATAAAACACCACCCACTGCTAATGCGGGATTGGATAAAATAAATACATGCACTACACCATCCAATATAATTGGTACAGCCACAGTAGCAGGAAATACGTATGCATGGAGTCCGGCTACCGGATTAAGTTCTACCACTATTGCACAACCAACGGCTAACCCGGCTTCTACCACGACCTATTCAGTAACGGTAACGAAAACTTCGAATGGTTGTACAGCAACCGATGCGGTTTTAGTAACGGTTAATAAAACTGCCCCAACTGCCAATGCCGGTGTCGATAAAACGAATACCTGCACCACGCCAAGCAATGCCATCGGTACCGCTGCGGTAGGCGGAAATACCTATGCATGGAGTCCGGCTACGGGCTTAAGCTCAACTACGATTGCTCAACCTACGGCTAATCCTGCGAGCACAACAACTTACACCGTTACTGTAAGCAATACTGCTAATGGATGTACCGCATCAGATGCAGTACTTGTGACCGTAAATAAAACGGCCCCAACAGTGGGAACAACGGCAAGTTCAACTACTATTTGTTCTGGCTCCTCAACAACCCTTACAGGCACAGGTGCCAGTACGTATACTTGGATGCCGGGTTCGTTAAGCGGCACTAGTGTGATTGTATCGCCTGCATCCACCTACAACTTATACGGTAACCGGTACGAACACAACAAACGGATGCACCGCAACCTCTACAAGAACCATTACGGTGAATATTTGCTCTAGTGTATTAAATCTTAAATTGTTTTTACAAGGGTATTATACCGGATCAAGTACGATGACATCTACTTTATTAAATCAAGGTATGAGTGGAAGCAGTACCGTAACCGATACGGTACTAGTTCAATTGCGCAATACAACTGCACCCTATGCAGTAGTAGCTTCTACAAAGGCTGTTTTAAGTACAAGTGGTAATGCAGTTTGTACATTTACACCTGCGGTGAGTGGAACTTACTATATAGCAGTGCATCATCGTAATTCGGTACAAACGTGGAGTAATAGCGGGTGTTAGTTTTGTTACTTCACCGGTTAGCTATGATTTCAGTAATTTAATTACAAAAGCCTATGGTAGTAATATGGCATTACTATCTACCTCACCCAATGTATATGGCTTTTTTGCGGGTGATGTGAACCAAGATGAAAATATTGACCTCCTCGATTACAGCATCATTGATAATGCAATTTCTGGATTCTTTTTTGGATATGAAGTCACTGATATCAATGGTGATGGAAATGTTGATTTATTGGATATTCCGGTAGTTGAAACCAATGCGAATAATTTTATCTTCTCGGCACATCCGTAGAAATTCGAAATCAGAATACTTCATTAAAAAAGAGGCTATTAGAAATTAATAGCCTCTTTTTTAATGAAGAAATTAGTACAAAGAATTTCAAACTATGATGTGAAGCACATCTAATAATCTTTGTAAAGAATTTCTATTCTTATATCATTCATTCCATCATTACTATACACAATAATCAACATCAATCAACAATACTATAGCCAATTATTTTTATGCGCCAAACTAATCACTTGTGCCTTCGAATTTACATGCAGTTTGCCATAAATATTTGATACATGTTTTCGTACCGTTAGTGTACTGATACTCGTAAGTTCTGCAATTCGCTTGGCATCGTAACCATTCACCATATGCATTAATATTTCTCTTTCGCGTTCCGATAATATTGAATCAATGAGTTCGGTGGCAGCTTTTGATTCATGCGATTTACTTTGTCCAAGCAATCGTAAAGTTTTTCGAGCTATAGCCGGACTCATTGGTGCACCCCCAAATTCAAGTATCTCAAAAATAGACTGGTGTATCGTAACATGCGATTCATGCTTCAATAAATAACCCGATGCGCCGGCTTGTATGGCTTCAAAAATATTTTCTTCATCTTCAAAAACTGTGAGTACAATAAAATGTAAATTTTCGTGTAGTGATTTTGCAATTCTTATGGTTTCGATACCATTCAATCCCGGCATCTCAATATCCATGAATACAACGATAGGTAATTTCGACATGGGCATACCGCGTATACTTTCCAAAAAACTATCACCGCTTGGTGAAATCAAACACAAATCAATATCATCGAAAGGACTCATTTTTTGGATAAAACTGTTACGATTCACAGGATTATCATCTACCAATGCGATTCTAATTTTAAGGTTTTCGGTTTTCACAGGTCAAATGTAACTGATGGTTTTCGGGATTTTAATACTTAGTTTGTAGTAGGCATATATAAGTTTACACAAGTTCCTTTCGGAAGAATATTTTCCCAACTTACCTTCATTCCACATTCATGAGCTCGATGTTTAACATTCTCTAAGCCACTACCTTGGCTATTTGTAAGTGATGAAATACCTATTCCATTATCGGCAATTTTAATTTCTAACTCTCGATTGCTACGTATTGAAATATGAATTTCAGAACAGCTACTATGTTTTAATGCATTATTCAAACATTCCTTTAATATTAAAAAAATATTTAAAATTTTTACCGGTGTAAGTTCAATATCATCTTCAATATCTTCTTGATAAAAATAAGCGATATCCGGATAATTTTCCATCATACGTTGTGCCCATAATTTAAATCGATCGGCAAGTTTTGTAATGGGCAAGTATTCATTTTTTAAAATCCAAATGGTATCACTTAATTGCGTTACAATACCTTGAGCATTTTCATCGAGTTGAGTAATGGTGGTAAGCATGTCGACATGGCCAGGCTCTTTCAAATAGCGAATATTAGAGGTAATTGCGGCAGCATAAGAGCCTAGGTTGTCATGCAAATCGGCAGCAATTCGTTTTCTTTCTTTTTCTTCGGCAAGCTTGATAGCCTTAAACGTATTTATTTTTTCTTCGGCAAGAACTTCTTGCATTTTTCGTTTTTGAATATGGGTATAGTTTCGATAAACAAGCCATGCAATGATACCTGCCAATAAAAAAGCTAATGCGGTACCAATAGAAAAATATCGATTACGAATGAGTTTATTTTCTTGTTGAATAATGATGTTCTCTTTTTTCTGTAATTCATATTTAGTTACCATTTCTGCAATTGCAGCCGCCGAATTTTTAAGGTATAATGAATCTTTTAAGATAATAATATTCTTTAAAACATCTGTCTGCTCTTTACTACGATTTGCTTCTTGATAATTTTTGGCCAAGCCTTGATATACATAAATGAGTTTCGAAATATTTTTTGATTGCTTTGCTAATTCAATGCCTTCTAAGGCAATACTAATGCCTTTTTCGGTTTGATGGGTACTTGCGTAAAAGCGCGACAGTTGCCCCATGTCGGCAATGATATACGGCAAATCTCCAATTTTTTGTCGAATGATTAAAGCATCTTCCAAATCTTTCTGAGCTTCTTTTATTTTATTGGTTTTTGAATAAATATCTGCCCGAATATTCAATGCATTTGCATGATTGCCTAAATTTTCAACTTGCATACTGTATCTCAAACCTTGATTCACAAAATATAAAGCAGAATCATATTGACGTCTGGTTTCATAACAAGAAGCTAGATTATTAAATATTGAACTTGCATTTGAAATCAAGGTAATATTTTTAGAATATTGCAATCCTTTGCGAAGCCAATTCACTGCCTCATGATCATTATCCAATTCCATATTTACCCAGCCAAGAATGGTATAGGCTTTTAATACTGAAAGTGTATCTTTTGTTTTTTCGGCACCTTCAAGAAATTGCAGTGCCAATTGAATTGCCTCTTGGTATTGATTGTTCCTTATGAGTCCGATTGATTTATTATAAGTAATTGCCAATCGCAAGGCTTGATTCTTTTTTGTATCCGGAATCTTTAGAAGCAAACTATCTGAATACAGAATGGATTGCGATGCATTCCCCAATTTTAAATAGTAAAAACAGTAGAAATTTTTAAATTGAAAATGTGCTTCTGAATTTTTTGGCGAAAGAGATAAGCCAATGGTGACATATCGTTGCAAACTATCAGCAGAGAGTGAATAATATTGTTCACACATTTTAAGACTAATATCTTGCTTTGACTTATTACTGATATTTGTGTTGAGGGCTTTTCGTAAACTATCGATTATAGGTGTTTGCGCTACAAGTTTATTCGTTAACAAATTACATAGCAAATAACACACTAAGACGATTATCTTTTTCGACATATAAGTTAAGCTGATTTAAAAGTACATAATTATGATAGAGTTTCGTTGGATATCAAAAAAATATCAGAGATTGAGGACTACAATAAAGGGTGTACTACAAATTAAGTATAGAACCACTGGTATTTAGTACAGACTTTTGTGTTCGATTGATTAATTTTGCAAAATCAAATCAATTTCAAATTTTCAACAAGTAAAACAAAGCATATTATGAAAACATTTTACCTAACACTCATTGTATTATTTTTTAGTATAACAAGTATGCAAGCACAAACCTGGAATGGTTCGGTAAGCAATGTTTGGACAAACCCACTTAACTGGACGCCCAATGCAGTACCCGGACCAGGATCTTCGGTTACTATCAATGCAGCACCTAATAACCCAAGACTGCAAGCCAATACAACTGTTGCTGCATTTTTGCCGGGGACGGGTGATACCTTAGATGTCAATGGATTTACATTAACCGTAAACGGAACGACATTGAACTATAATTATATTCAAAACATTACCTGGATCAATACGAATGTTTCAACAGACATTGTATTAAACATAACAACGCCATCGGGCGGGTATTTTGCCAATCTAAATGGCAATATATTTAATGATCACGTTACCATAAACATTGCAGGTAGTGATAATTTTTCAGAAGGAGTAACAGCCAATACCTTTAATGGCAACTGCACATACAATATCAATAGCGGATTAAATGCAAATTTTTCGGCATCCGCCGCATCTCAATATAATGGTAATTTGAATGTGAATAGAACAGTTGCAGGCAGCACAAGCCTTTTTAGTACCGGTGGAAATGTAACAGGCAATTTCAATTATCAAAATACGGTGGGTGGTGCGACAAGTTTAGGCTTTTCTTCAGCGAACACAAGCATTGGCGGTACTATAACCCTCCAAGCTACTTATCCAACACCCAATAGTTTTACAATGTTGCGTATGAAGAATGCAACCACTGGAGGCACCATCAATATTCAAAATTCGATAGCCCCCAATATCCAAAATGATAGCTTGAAAGTTACGACCTTTACCGTACAAGGTTATGAGGGCAGTGCCTATGCGTACTTTTTGTCAAATAAATTGGATGGGAATATTATTATTGAAGATGATATAGCCTATAGTACCGGGTATGAAACGTATTTCCGACTGAACACCATTACCGGAAATACTACAGTAAACATCAAAGGAAGCAGCCCTTTTCTTGAAGCGCAAAGTGCCGGGCAAGCAAATACTTTCAATGGGAATACGGTGATTAACATGCAGGGAGTTGCTTCTCTTTACTTGAGTCATGGTTCTAAGTCAACTTATAATGGTAATCTTACTGTTAATAGAACAGTGGCAGGTTATACGCGGGTCTTTCTGGCCGGCGCAATCATTAATGGTAATTTTACTTATGACAATACAGCGAGTGGCGATAATGATTTAGGTAATTTGAGCAACCTTACTTCCATTGCAGGAACCATAAATATGAATGTTAATCTTTCCCCCATCGGACGATTTGAGATGTACCGTTTGATCAATCAAACACCGGGTGGAAAAATAAATGTACATAACTCCAGAGGTTTTGATCTTCAAAACGATAGCTTAAAGGTAGATTCCTTAAACATTATATCGTATCGAGGTTCTGCTTATGGGTATTTTTACAATAATCAGCTTGCCGGGAATCTTACTATTGCTGACAGCACAAGTTACAGCGGCGGTTATGATACCAGAATTAGAAATAGTACCATCACCGGAAATACGAATTTCAAATCGTATAGTACCACTAGTTCCAATGTGTTTTATGAGGCATATCAAATTGCCAATACCTATAATGGCAATTTAACTATTGATATTTTGGGGAATAGCAATTTTTACACAAGCTATCAGGGTAAATCAACCATTACCGGAAATTATACGGTTAATCGAAGTGCTGCTGGATATACGAGTTTGTTAGGAAATGCAGCGACCATTTCCGGTAATTTTTCGTATACAAAAAATGCAGCCGGGGGATCTGATTTAGGAACCTTAAGTATTAAGACAAGTGTAGGTGGTACCTTTAGTATTAATGTAACGCAAACATTAGCAGACGTTTTTTCAATATCTCGTATTCAAAATTTAACCAATGGGGGCAGTGTTTCTATAACAAACACCCAAGCACCGAATATTCAGCAAGATTCACTTTTGCTTACTTCATTTACGGTGAATGGATATGGTGGTGGTAACTATTTATACTTGTATAATAATCAACTAAGCGGCAATTTAACCCTGACGGATGTGGCAGGTTATACAGGTGGATATAATACGCAGATTAGAAATAATACCATTACCGGAAATACGGTGGTTAATAGCAATGGGACCAATCATGTTTATGAAGCGATTTCCGTTGCCAATACTTACAATGGTAATGTTACGTTTAATATAGCCGGCTCAGGATCATTGTACACCAGTTATCAGGCAAAATCAATTATTAATGGGAACTATACTGTAAACCGAACAGCGGCAGGTTATACTAGTTTGTTTGGCAATGCGGCAAACATTTCAGGCAATTTCTCCTATACAAAAAATGCAGCAGGAGGATCAGATTTAGGAACCTTATCAAGCAAAACCAGCATAGGTGGAACCATCAATATGAATGTAACACAAAACCTTTCCAGCGCTTTCTCCATGAGTCGTATTCAAAACCTGACCACCGGTGGAAATATTTCTATTTTAAATACACAGGCGCCAGATATACAACAAGATTCTTTATTGGTTACTTCCTTTAGTTACACGGGATATGCGAATCAATTTGCCTATTTTTATAATAATCAACTAACCGGAAATTTAACTTGGAGCGATTCTGCCAGTTATACTGGTGGATTCACTACACAATTTCGAAATAGCACCATTAACGGCAATTCTACTATAACGATACTTGGCACCAATACTTTTTGGGAATCCAATTCTGTATTGCCCAATACATTTAATGGTAATGTTACTTATAATTGCAATGGAAGCGGCTCTTTATATACTAGTGCAAATTCTAAAACAGTATATACAGGTAGTTTAACTGTAAATAGAACAGTAGCAGGTTATACCAGCCTTTTTGGAAACGGAGCTACTATTGGTGGTAATTTTTCGTTCACAAAAAATAATGCAGGAGGCTCTGATCTAGGCACACTCTCGTCAAAAACCAGTATAGCAGGAACCATCAATATGAATGTGACGCAAAACCTCTCCAGCGCGTTTTCAATGAGTCGAATTCAAAACTTAACCAATGGAGGCAGTATTTCTGTTTCAAATATACAGGCGCCTGATATACAGCAAGATTCATTATTGGTTACTTCCTTTAGTTGTATTGGGTATGCGAATCAATTTGCCTATTTTTATAATAATCAACTAACAGGAAATTTAACTTGGGCGGATGATGCGACTTATAGTGGTGGGTATAATACAAATTTTCGCAATAATACCATAACAGGCAATAGCAGTATCAGCATAAATGGGACCAATATATATAACGAAGCTACTTCAACCAATACCGGAAATAGCTTTTTTGGCAACGTAACCTATAACAGAATAGGTACCGGTGCAATGAATATAGCTACCGGTGATACGAACTCTTACGCTGGAAATTTTGTATTAAATAATTCATCAGCGCTACCTATTAATACTGAGTTAATTAAATTTATTGGTAGTACAAATACCAATATTGATCAATTAGGAACAGGCACAATTGATATTCAGAAAATGATTTTGAATAAAACGGCTGCTGCCAAAGTAACCTTGAATAAACCGGTTAGGATTACCACTTCATGTGCATTTTTAACAGGCTATATCAATTCGACAACATCAAATCCGCTCATTTTCCCTGATAATATCAATCATAATAGCGCATCAGATAATAGTCATGTTGTGGGTTGTGTAACTAAAGCAGGTAACGATATTTTTACTTTCCCTTTGGGTAATGGCATCGGCTATCATCCTTTGGCAATTACTGCTCCGGCTTTAGCAACCGATTCTTTTCAAGCTTGTATTATTTTAAAACATCCAAGCGATGATGGTTATAATGTTACCTCAAAAGATGCCGCATTGATTCAAATTGCACCTTACCACTACTGGACATTAAATCAAATCAGTGGAACAAATTCAGAAGCGGTTTCATTAGGTTGGAGTATTCCTTGTGCAAATACCGTGATTACTAATTTACCGGGTATGGCAGTTGCCCGTTGGAATGGAACACAATGGAATAATTTAGGAAATAGTGCAACAAGCGGAACCACAGCTTTAGGAATCGTTACACAAACCGGCACTACGGCTAATTATGGAGTTTTTGGATTGGCTACCACAACAGCATTAAACAACTGGCAAATTACTTCGGTTACAGCATCTGCTTCAACAGTTTGTGCCGGAACATCCACTACACTTACAGGTGCAGGTGCGGCTACTTACAATTGGCAACCAGGTAATTTAACTGGAACCTCAGTTGTAGTTACACCTTTAACTACTACAACGTTTACAGTTACAGGTACTAGTTCAACCGGATGTATCACCACGGCAACTAAAACGATTACCGTAAATCCACTACCAACGCCTAATGCTGGTCCTGATAGAATCAATAATTGCATAACACCAAGTCAAACTATAGGTACTGCTGGTGTTGCAGGTGTAACTTATGCATGGTTACCAATTACCGGATTAACTGCTAGTAATATTGCACAGCCGGTTGCCAATCCTACTGCTACAACAACTTATACTATTACCGCAACCATAACTGCCACAGGATGTACAGCCACCGATGTTGTATTAGTAACAGTTGATAAAACTCCGCCAACCGCAAATGCCGGATTAGATAAAATAAACAATTGTATTACACCTTCTAATACAATTGGAACAGCCACTGTAGCAGGAAATACTTATGCATGGAGCCCGTCTTTAGGATTAAGTTCTACTAGCATTGCACAACCAATTGCTAATCCTGCTGCTACAACTACCTATACGGTAACAGTAACTAAAACATCAAATGGTTGTACTGCAACCGATGCTGTTTTGGTAACCGTTGATAAAACACCACCAACAGCCAATGCCGGATTGGATATGGTAAATACCTGTACTACTCCATCCAATATGATTGGAACAGCAACCGTAGCAGGAAATACGTATGCATGGAGTCCGGCTGCAGGATTAAGTTCTACCACTATCGCGCAACCAACCGCTAACCCTGCTTCTACCACTACCTATTCGGTAACGGTAACGAAAACGTCGAATGGTTGTACAGCCACGGATGCTGTTTTGGTAACGGTTGATAAAACACCACCCACTGCTAATGCGGGATTGGATAAAATAAATACATGCACTACACCATCCAATATAATTGGTACAGCCACAGTAGCAGGAAATACGTATGCATGGAGTCCGGCTACCGGATTAAGTTCTACCACTATTGCACAACCAACGGCTAACCCGGCTTCTACCACCACCTATTCTGTAACGGTAACTAAAACTTCGAATGGTTGTACAGCAACCGATGCGGTTTTAGTAACGGTTAATAAAACTGCCCCAACTGCCAATGCCGGTGTCGATAAAACGAATACCTGCACCACGCCAAGCAATGCCATCGGTACCGCTGCGGTAGGCGGAAATACCTATGCATGGAGTCCGGCTACGGGCTTAAGCTCAACTACGATTGCTCAACCTACGGCTAATCCTGCGAGCACAACAACTTACACCGTTACTGTAACCAATACTGCTAATGGATGTACCGCATCAGATGCAGTACTTGTGACCGTAAATAAAACGGCCCCAACAGTGGGAACAACGGCAAGTTCAACTACTATTTGTTCTGGCTCCTCAACAACCCTTACAGGCACAGGTGCCAGTACGTATACTTGGATGCCGGGTTCGTTAAGCGGTACTAGTGTGATTGTATCGCCTGCATCCACTACAACTTATACGGTAACCGGTACGAACACAACAAACGGATGCACCGCAACCTCTACAAGAACCATTACGGTGAATATTTGCTCTAGTGTATTAAATCTTAAATTGTTTTTACAAGGGTATTATACCGGATCAAGTACGATGACATCTACTTTATTAAATCAAGGTATGAGTGGAAGCAGTACCGTAACCGATACGGTACTAGTTCAATTGCGCAATACAACTGCACCCTATGCAGTAGTAGCTTCTACAAAGGCTGTTTTAAGTACAAGTGGTAATGCAGTTTGTACATTTACACCTGCGGTGAGTGGAACATACTATATAGCAGTGCATCATCGTAATTCGGTACAAACGTGGAGTAATAGCGGTGTTAGTTTTGTTACTTCACCGGTTAGCTATGATTTCAGTAATTTAATTACAAAAGCCTATGGTAGTAATATGGCATTACTATCTACCTCACCCAATGTATATGGCTTTTTTGCGGGTGATGTGAACCAAGATGAAAATATTGACCTCCTCGATTACAGCATCATTGATAATGCAATTTCTGGATTCTTTTTTGGATATGAAGTCACTGATATCAATGGTGATGGAAATGTTGATTTATTGGATATTCCGGTAGTTGAAACCAATGCGAATAATTTTATCTTCTCGGTTCATCCGTAGAAATTCGACACACAATTTCATTTAAAAAGAGGCTGTTATTTTTAACAGCCTCTTTCATTAAGGCTTCTTTTATTATCTAGAAGATTAAAAATTAGGAACTATTACTGCACTTGTTATTGAGTTGGGGGCTTTTCCCAAACCATGTTTGATAAGCGCTTGCTTTCGAGTATCGGATATTAGTTATTTTACCACAAACAATTTTATGGTTTTGTTGTAAATTCTTAATTGACTTTTACTAAGGATACTTTATTTCCAAACTCACTTCACTACTAAAAATTTCGGCAGACATCGGAGGATTTAGTTTTTGAATTGAAACCAAAAAATATTGAATTTTTGGAAAAAGGGACTTGGTTTCCCGCTCAATATTTTCTACGATTTCTTCAAGAAGTGATTTTCTTTCGGTAAAACATTTTTGAACGGTAGATAAGAGAATTTCATAATCAACCGAATTCTCAAGCACCGAAAGAGGATATTTTTCCGGAAGCCCAACTTTTATATTTACTAAAAACTGATTTCCTAATATAGCTTCACTTTCGTACAAACCATGATTTGCAGTAAGCTTGATATTATGTAAGGCTATGAATAGAATATGCTGTTGGTATTAAAATGGCACTAAGGATTTACAACTACTCGCTTGGTTGCTTCATATTCGTTTACAAAGTCATCATCACTCACAAATAATCGAATGGTAAAAGTATCTAAGCCGCTAGGAATAAAATAAACAGTTTCTTGCGTACTTGTTCCGCCATCAGGCATAACCCAACGTTGCTTGTTATATCGCTTCGAGCAGTTCACCAAGGTAAGGGTATCCGCCAATTTCATTGTAACCAAATCATTTATTTCTTCATTCGTTTCGGTGCATATGCGTGGGTAGGGTTCGCCATTTCGTTTGCAAGAAACTGCCATTAAAATAATTAAAGCGAGCAAAAGGAAAGGTTTCATCATGGGTACAAATGTATTTTATAAAGCGTATCACAAATGTATTCATTTTTTTGAAGGAAGCAAATTGGAATGTAGGAAAGTGCGAATTAGCGAATAAGATCCGATAGCTATCGGATGTGATAATTAGTGAATTCGGCAATTGAATTAATGCTCATGATCACCTCCTCCAATTTTTGAAGAAAGAAGATAAAACGCACCTTGGGTAACAATTTTAGCATCAGAAGGCAATTCGTCGATGATTGAAATTTCAGTATATCCTAAATCGGTGGTTCCTGGAATAACTTCTATCGATTTAAACCTTACAATTTTTTCTTTCTTTTGAACTTTGCCATCCTTGCCGTGTGTATGGGCATCATTGTTGATATGCTGATGCTCACCTTCTTCTTCAACAACTCTTTCGTCTATTCCAATTTCTTGAAAAATAAAGTACTTTTCTCCATCTTTTACTACCGCTTCCTTAGGCAAGGCTTGCACAAACGCATCACTTATATTAATATTCGCAGTTACATACATGCCGGCAATCAATCCTTTAACATCACTAGAATTAATTTTGGAATGAACTGCAACCGTTTTACTTTCATTTGAGAACGATTTATTAATACCAAAAATGGTCGCTTTAATTGATTTATTCTGTTGATTGGTTAATACCACATCCACGGTTTGTCCTTCTTTAATTTTAAATAAATCTTTTTCGTAAACGTTTAAATCAAGGTGCATTTGACTATTATCAACGATTTCAAAAAGGGCTTTACCCACTTCTGCATAACCACCTTTATTAATATGTATTTTTCCAATATACCCGCTAATAGGCGCTAGAATTGGAATTTGAGCCGAATTCGAATTTGGATTCACATGGAGGGCATCCAATTTGCTTTTTGCTGCTTGCGCCTTAGCCCTTTCAACAGCCAATTTTGATTTTACTTCTTGAAATATTTTTTTTGCACTTACATTTTCATCACTTAATGTTTTTTGACGCTGATACTCTAACTCAAGATACTCAATATTGGCATTGGCTGTTTTATAGTCTTCCTGCATTGCAATTACTTCAAGGTTTTTGATTGAGGCTAGCACTTTCCCTTTGTTAACATACGTGCCTTCTAAAATATAAATATCTTGAATTATTCCACCGATTAGTGACGAGGCATTGGCATTATTTTGTGGCGGTACGCTAGTATATCCATTCGCCTTTACCACCGAATTTAAATTACGCATTTCTACCAATCCTGTTTCAATTTTAACCGCTTGGTATTGTGTTAAACTCAATGTTAATTCTTCGGCGTCATGACTAGTTACTTGGTTTTTATCACTGGGCTCAACTTGTGATTCTGCCTCTACATTAGACTGTTCTGCTTTTTTACTTTCGCATGAAAATAAGGTAGATAATAAAGTTGCCAATAAAAAATTGAGTATAGCAGATTGTATATTTAGTTTGAATTGCATGTGATAATTATTTTAAAGATTGGTATTGTAAATCGATGGCACTTTTGTTATACGTATGTATTGCCTCAACATATTGCTTTTTTATATCGATAGCTTGGTTTAAAAAATTAATATAATTCCAATACGTAATATCACCATTACTGAAACTTTTTTGTGCTGTGGAAATGATTTCATTGGCATATTGTAAACCTTCGTTTTCGAAATAATTGAGCACGTTTTCATTTTTATATTTGATTACTTTTTGTTGCTCACGAAGATTGTTTAATTGCCATTGGTTTTGCTCAAGTAGTTTATTACTTTGTTTTATGCTAATTTCATTGGCTTGTATTCGTGCTTGAATCGACTTATTTAAAATGGGAATTTGCATGCCGGCGGTAAATCCTTGATAATAAAATTGCTTATCAATACTTTGCATAAAATAACCAACGCCTAATCTGGGTTGTTTTTTAGCAAATAATATTCCGTTTTCTTTTTTTATTATTTCATTTTGACGAAGATGTAAAGCCTTAATCAAATTCAA
Organism: Bacteroidota bacterium; assembly: GCA_016706595.1. Lineage (GTDB taxonomy): Bacteria > Bacteroidota > Bacteroidia > Chitinophagales > Chitinophagaceae > OLB11. Next base: position 72,226 of record JADJJH010000003.1, read on the forward strand.
ATATTGCGCTGTGTCTTTTTCGGAAGTGGTGAATTTTAGTTCGGTTTTTGTATCCGGAATAAGTTCGATGGGATTTTGTAAAAAATAGTTGAACTGCAGTGTATACATGATCATATCCGATTGCAGTTGACTGAGCATTAAGCTTATTTCATTCTTTTTTGCTTTGGCACTTAACACTTCTATATTTCCACTTTCGCCGGTAGTAAATCTGAGTTGTGCATTTTTGAAAAAGTTTTCATATACACTGTCTAATTCTTTGTGTAAGGAAATCAATAAATCGCCATATAAAAATTGATAATAAGTAAGTGTGATTGCTTTTTCAAGTTCAAAAGCTTGCAAGGTATTTTGTTGATTCGCTAATTGCATCAATTCATCTTGTAATGCTTTATTGGCTTTGGTTAACTTACCTAATGGGAAATACTGTTGTACACTTACATTATGATCGAAGGCAGGTGTATTGAATTGTCCGCCTTGATATTGAATTTGCATAGGCTCAGGATCAAAGGCAGATTTCTTGAGCGCAGCTTGTTTTTCAACCTCAAGTTGATGAATCATTAAACCGGAATTGTTTTGCTTCGCAAGCGAAATAGCTTCTTTTAGTGAAATGCTTTGTTGTGCATAGGATAAATTGCTTATCATTAAAATACTTACTAACAGACTCGCTGATTTTATTATTTTTTGATTTGATTTTTTGAACCTCTTTTCAAATAGTAAGTATAATATAGGCAATACAATAAGGGTTAAAAAGGTCGCAGAAATTAACCCGCCAATTACCACAGTAGCTAAAGGCTTTTGTACTTCGGCGCCACTACCATTTGAAAGTGCCATGGGTAAAAATCCAAGCGACGCTACGAAGCCTGTCATTAAAACCGGACGTAATCGAGTTTTTGTGCCTTCAATTACTCGTTGCACCGGATCTAACACGCCTTCTTTTTGTAACTGATTAAAATAGGCGATCAGTACAATTCCATTCAATACAGCCACACCAAATAAAGCAATAAAACCTATACCGGCCGAAATGCTAAATGGCATACCGCGAAGCCATAAAGCAAAAACACCTCCGATGGCAGAAAGAGGTATAGCAACAAAAATTAAAACAGCCTGACTCATACTATAAAAAGTAAAAAATAATAAAATGAATATGAGCACTAAGGCAATGGGTACAGCAATGCTTAATCGTTGATTGGCCTCTTGCAAATTTTTGAATGTGCCACCATACGTTATATAATATCCAGCCGGAAGTTTAAATCCTTGAGATACACGAGCTTGAATTTCCTCAACAACCGATTTTACATCCCTACCTCTTACATTTAAACCGATTACAATTCTCCGTTTGCCGTCTTCTCTACTCACTTGAACCGGTCCTAATTCATAACTCACATTTGCCACTTGCGAAAGAGGTACTTGATTTCCATCAGGTAGTGGAATATATAAATTACTAACATCTGCTATATCGGTCCGTAAGTCTTTTTGGATTCTCACTACAATATCAAAGCGTTTGCTTCCCTCGTACAATTTGCCTGCGCTTTCACCGGCAAATGAACTGCGCACAATTTTATTTAATTCTTCAACATTCAATCCATACAAGGCAATTTTTGCATAATCGTATGTGATCGTAATTTGTGGTAAGCCTGAAATTTTTTCTGCTTTGATATCAGCGATACCCTCTATAGATTGAATGCTCTTGATTAAAGCATCGGCTTTTGATGAAAGTATATCTAAGTCGTCACCGAATATTTTTATGGCTACATCGCTCCTGCTGCCGGTCATTAATTCATTAAACCGCATTTGAATGGGTTGTGATACCTCGATATTGGCACCGGGAATTTTCATCATTTCAGTTTTAATTCTTTCGCCAATTTCTTCTGTAGTTTCATCATTTTTCCAATCTTTCTTATCATGTAAGGTAATTATCAAGTCGCCACTTTCAATTGGCATTGGGTCGGTTGGAATTTCACCGCTTCCTATTTTACTCACTATATTCTTTACTTCAGGAAATTTAGCTTTTATCAATTTTTCATATTGGGTAGTGGTTTTAATCATTTGTGAAAGCGAGCTGCCGGTCATTATCGAAGAATTAATAGCCAAATCCCCTTCATCTAATTTGGGCATAAATTCTCCACCTAGCGAATTGTAAACCATGATGGCCAACACAAATAAAAGCAGTGTTACAGATAGCACAATAGATTTCATTTGTAACGATTTTTGCAAGAAAGGGGTATACAAATTTTCGAAAAAGCGCATCATTTTATCGCTGAAATTTTCTGTATGCTTTGTTTTTTTAGAGAGAAACAAACTACTTAACATGGGCACATAGGTTAACGAAAGTATGAATGCTCCGATGATGGCAAAGCCAACTGTTTTTGCCATAGGTGTAAACATCTTCCCTTCGATGCCCACTAGCACAAGTATTGGTAAGTATACGATGAGAATGATCATCTCACCGAATGCTGCGCTACTTCTTATTTTCGAAGCGGATAAAAATACTTCTTTATCCATTTCATCTTGTGTAAGTTTTTGGCTTTTGTTAAGTTTAAATAGATGATGCATAGTGGCTTCTACAATAATTACGGCGCCATCGACAATGATTCCAAAATCAATGGCTCCTAAACTCATTAAGTTTCCACTGATGCCAAAAAGGTTCATCATGATAATAGCAAAAAGCATGGCAAGTGGAATTACTGAAGCTACAATTAAACCTGCTCGAAGATTTCCAAGAAATAATACAAGTACAAAAATTACTATCAAAGCACCTTCAATCAAGTTTTTTGTTACGGTACTTATGGCATTATCAACTAATTTGCTACGGTCGATAAATGCTTCCGCCTTTACACCTTCTGGCAATGATTTATTGATTTGTAACATTCTTTCTTTAACGGCCTTTACGACTTCACTCGAATTTTCTCCTTTCAACATTAAGGCCAATCCGCCTACGATTTCCCCTTTCCCATCTTTGGTAACAGCGCCGTATTTGATGGCCGTTCCTTCTTGTACGGTGGCTACATCGCGCACCAAAATAGGGGCGCCATTTCTGTTTTTGACAACGATATTCTCAATATCCTGAATGCCATTTGCCATACCTACCCCTCGAATGATATAAGCTAAATTATCTTTTTCGATATAGGCACCACCTGTATTTTGATTGTTCTTCTCAACGGCATCAAAAATTTCGGTGGTGGTGGTGCTCATGCTATTGAGTTTATTTGGATCCACGGCAATTTCAAATTGTTTAGCCGATCCACCCCAAGTGCTAACTTCTGCTACACCTTTTACACCCTGCAATTGTGGTACAATAATCCAATCTTGAATCGTTCGAAGTTCGGTTGCATTATATTTGGTTTCATATCCGGGCATTGCAAATACATCATATTGGTATATTTCACCAAGTCCGGTTGTAATGGGGGCAAGAGAAGGTGAGCCAACGTATTTAGGAATTATTTCTTCAGCTTCTTTTATCCGCTGAAAAATTTGTTCGCGTGCCCAATAAATGTCGGCCTCTTCTTTAAAAACTACAGTTACCACCGATAAACCAAAACGTGAAATACTGCGCAACTCAATAACTTGCGGAATAGTTTTTACCGATTGTTCGATAGGGTAGGTGATTAATTGTTCAACCTCTTGACTAGCCAAGGTGGGCGCAGTGGTTAAAATTTGTACCTGATTATTGGTAATATCGGGCAGGGCATCAATAGGCAATGTTTTTAATGAGTATAGTCCGTAAATGAACATGGCCAAGGTGAGAACACCAACGATAAATTTATTGTGTATACTGAAATAAATAATCTTATCTAACACGTGATGATAGTTTAAGTGTAATTGAAAATTATGCGAATGCCGAAATACTATCGCTTGGCTTGAGTGTATGCCACTAAAGTTTGCTAAATGATTGCATAAAAAAAATTATACAATTAAGCATTTGTTTTCAATTACACTTTGGGAGGCTGCCAAATGATAGACGAAATATCTTTTGTATAGGAGGTAGCATAAAATGACACTTTCTTATCAATACAAACTGCCGATTGAGAAAGAATATAAAATTTGGGCATACTCGGTTGCATAATAGAAATGCCACAACAAGCACAAGTACAAAAAGGCGAACAATGATCTTCATCTTGTTCGTGATGTTCATGATTGGCTTGATGTTGTAATTCAGTTTGACTAGAGGTGGCATGGCATGCATGCATATCAGCACACGGTAATACCGAGAGGATAAGAATATAGAATGAGAATATGAGCCAGAGATTTTTCAACCAAACAAATGTAAGGAACTTGTGATATTATTTGCAATAGAAGTAAAATGAATTGTAATACACCGAAAGGCAACTAAAATTCATACGTGTTTCCAAAACATCCCAGATGAGTTTGTCTGTTGACAAACAGGGCATACGAGTTTTTGATTGTCATAGCTATCGGCAGCGTTGACTGTAGTCAATCAAGTGTCCCGTATGTCTGGGATTCACTTCACTAAGTAATGTTTGCAAGTATACTAAGTGTTTGATGAAAAGGCGTCAAATTCAAGTGTGCCGAAGCCTTGAAAATAGGAAGTTTACTGGGTTAAATGACCTATTGGAAAGGCAAGGATGACGATGTAGTTGGCGTTTTCTTGCAAACACTAGTTAAAAATATTATCTACATTATGATGAATATTCAAAGCGATCTTCTCGGTAGGCAAATCATTGGTATCGCCGCCAAAAGGATCTTCAATTTCTTCGGCAATTAACTCAAGGCTTGCTAAAACATAAAAAATAAATACTACGACCGGTATGGCTAAATAAGCCAATGTAAACGAATACCCAAAGGGCAAAGTCATTACATAGCCAAATACAAACTTTTTTAAAAACACACTATATGAAAATGGAATAGGGGTATTTTTAATGCGTTCGCAAGCACCACAAATATTGGTAAACGATCGTAATTCTTCTTGCAAAAAAATTAATTGCAAATCACTGAGCTTGCCTTGTGCATTTAATTGTCCGATACGCTGGTACATAATATCAGCCACTTGGTTTGGAATGTGTTTTTCTTTGTCAATATGCTGTGTGATATGGTTTTCTACTTCTTTATCGAATAATTCCCAATTCGCTTTCGAACTCAATAAATGATTTTTTAAAGCAAACGCATAAGCCGGTATAATTTTACGAAAGAAGTTTCGATTTTCGAGGTCATCTTTTGCTAATAAGGCATTTAATTTTAAAGCCAAATTGCGTGAGTTGTTTGTAAGGTCGCCCCATTGCTTGCGTCCTTCCCACCATCGGTCGTAAGCCGAATTGGTGCGGAAAACCAATAAAAATGAAATAACACCTCCTAATATGGCGTGCATGAGTGGGACATGTTTAAGCGGGCTATTTTCACTCAGTTGAAAATATTCTTTCTCTAAAAAGATGATAATGCCTGAGTAGGCAGCAATACCAAGCATGAGTGGAAATAAAATGCGTATGGTATCGCCTTTATGTACTCTAAAAATAAAGGTGAACCAGTCTTTAGGGTTGTATTGAATCATTGAATATGGGGTTCGGGGTTTGGGGTTCGTAGAATTCGGGTAAAAATAGGGAAATTCAATATGAATCGAATATGCTTTATTGTTAGAAGGCTTCATGGTGTACCGGTGATGAACGGAGCGTCGCCAACCCGCTTCATTCATTTACTGTCGATGACCCACAAAAGATAAATAGCAATTAAATAGATGATCTGAAAATATTGATGAAACATGCATGCACACCAATTCTATGAAATGAGGCATATTTATTGCCGTGAAACTAATAGGAAAGTTTGTATGCCGAATGACATGTGACAAATTGAAAGAAATAAATAAAAACACATGAAAAATCTGTGTAAAACTTAGTTTGAATTTTAATCTTCAAACATTACCTTTGCGCCAAAATTAAAAACCCTAGGGTTCAATCTCATACAATACACTCGTTATGGCAAATTCAGGAAAAATTAAACAAATTATTGGTGCGGTAGTAGACGTACATTTCCCCGGCGAAGCTAAATTACCGGAAATACTGAACGCTCTTGAAATTAAAAGAGAAAACAATGTGCCTTTGGTACTTGAAGTTCAACAACATTTAGGTGAAGACAGTGTACGTACCATTGCTATGGACGGAACTGAAGGTTTAGTTCGAGGAATGGAAGTGGTTGATACGGGCGTTCCTATCGCCATGCCTGTTGGTGATGCCATTAAAGGTCGTTTATTTAATGTAACCGGCGATGCGATTGATGGTTTACCTCAGCCTTCAAAAGCTAATGGTCGACCGATTCACGCAAATCCTCCTGCCTTTGAAAACTTAAGTACTGCCTCTGAAATTCTTTTCACCGGTATTAAGGTAATTGATTTGATTGAGCCTTATGCTAAAGGGGGTAAAATTGGATTGTTTGGAGGTGCAGGTGTTGGTAAAACCGTATTGATTCAAGAATTGATTAATAATATCGCGAAAGCCTATAGTGGTGTTTCGGTTTTTGCCGGTGTAGGTGAGCGTACTCGTGAAGGAAATGATTTGATGCGTGAGATGATTGAAGCAGGTATCATGAATTATGGTGAAGCTTTTAAACATAGTATGGAAGAAGGTGGATGGGATTTGGATAAAGTAGATATGGAAGGTTTGAAAGATAGTAAAGCAACCTTTGTATTCGGACAAATGAACGAACCTCCTGGAGCTCGTGCGCGTGTTGCCTTAAGTGGATTAACCGTAGCCGAATATTATCGTGATGGTGATGGCACAGGTAAAGGTCGTGATATCCTTTTCTTCGTAGATAATATCTTCCGTTTCACCCAAGCAGGTTCTGAGGTATCGGCTTTATTAGGTCGTATGCCATCGGCGGTGGGTTATCAACCAACGCTTGCTACCGAAATGGGATTGATGCAAGAGCGTATTACTTCAACAAAAAATGGCTCTATCACTTCGGTGCAGGCGGTATATGTACCAGCGGATGATCTAACCGATCCGGCGCCGGCTACTACTTTCGCCCACTTAGATGCCACTACGGTATTGAGTCGTAAGATTGCCGATTTAGGAATTTATCCTGCGGTGGATCCTTTAGATTCAACTTCTCGTATCTTAACCCCGGCTATTGTTGGTGATGAGCATTATACTTGCGCTAATAAAGTGAAATTGATTTTACAACGTTATAAAGAATTACAAGATATCATCGCGATTTTGGGTATGGATGAATTAAGTGAAGATGATAGAATGACGGTGGCTCGTGCACGTAAAGTACAGCGTTTCCTTTCACAACCTTTCCATGTGGCCGAGCAATTTACCGGTTTAAAAGGTGTATTGGTTCCTATCGAAGAAACCATCCGTGGATTTAATATGATTATGGATGGTGAAGTTGATGAGTATCCGGAAGCAGCCTTTAACCTAGTAGGTAGTATCGACGATGCTATTTTGAAAGGTAAAAAAATGATGGAAGCAGCGAAGAATTAATTCATTGATAAGATGATGTGATAATATGCTAATGTGATAATTGGGATTATCGTTATTAACAAAGAGAATATTATTACAGTATAGCATTAGCACATTATCGAATTATCACATTAGCATATTATCAAATCATCACATTAGCACATTAAAGACATGCATTTAGACATACTCACTCCCGAAAGAAAAATTTTTAATGGCGACGTATACGGTGTTTTATTGCCGGGCGTGTCAGGGTATTTTGAATTGCTTGATAATCATGCACCCATAGTTGCGGCATTAGGCAAAGGCCAATTGAAAATTTTGAAGGATAAAAACAATACCGAAGTGTATAAAATTGAAGGTGGATTTGTTGAAATGAATAGCAATAAAACCATCGTCTTAATTGAAGGCGCTGAAACGGTAATGTAATTCTAACGTTTTTTTTGCATAAGTTTTTGGGTGGCAAACACGCTATTCGCTATTACTCACTCTTCGTTTATATTAATTTAGTTCAGACCATTTTTCTTGGACAGGGTCCTGGCTATCTACTGTCCCGAAGATTCGGGATTGCCACAAATCCTGCTGAATTTAAATTGAGTGATCTATTATTCAACAATCAATTTTTCACTGAGGATAGTATCTCCACTTTCATATTTCAATACATAATTACCAGGTTGTAATGGAATGGCCATTTGGTTTTCATGATGCAATATTTGATGTAAAACCATCCGTCCATCAAAACTATAAATGGTAATTTTTTCAGGCATGCCAAGCAAATCATGTGCACGTTTAAGGTGAAGTTGTTTTGTGTGATTTGGATTTGGGTAAAATAAAATACTTTGTGTATTGACTAATGAATTACTTGATTCGCCAATCCCAAAAAGAATATTTATATCGTCAATCATCCAACCTTCTTTATTCACACTTGTGCTACTTGAAATAAATGTAAATCGATATCTAAACGTATCAGCATCGGCATAATAAGGATAAAACCCGCTGCTGTAATTGGCACTAAACCATTGTGAGTAATTGCAATGAAAATATTTCCAAGCGGTTGAGGTATCCTGAAAATTGGGTTTGCCACTGCTCATCCAAGTCATGTTAAATGCGGTGTCTTGTGTCATTAAATTAATCCAATGATTTCCGGTATCGGCAAGTAATTCAACCTTTGCAAGGTCGGTTGAATCTTTATGAAGTTTATATAAAAATCCAAAATTTCCGATAACAAACGAGCCAATTCCAAAGGGGTAAGGGCGATATTGCTTTAAAACAAATACCGATGTGTCGGATGGTGGTAAAGTGTTCAGTGTATCGGTAACTAAAGCATGCACTGGCGAATTTGCACTATCAAAAATAGCTTTTGAGGGTAAGCCAATTTGCCATTTGTTGTTTGGGTAATTTTGTGTGTCAATAACCAATTTATTTTGATACATCACCGGATTTTCAAAATCAATAAAAATATACGATTGTGTCTTCGCAAGAATCGGAAAACAAACAATAAGCATAAGGAAATAAAATTTGTTGATCATGGTTGAAAAATTTGAAATCCAATGTAATTCCTAATTCTGAAAATTATACTATGCTTGTACTTCAAATTACATATTCATGGTATATATCATGAACAAATCGAAAATTCGCTTACAAGATGTCAATCGGGATTCGAAATTCGGTATTGGTGGTTCGCAAATTCTTCGACGATAAAAAATCCTACTTCGAATTTCGATTTTAGTCTTTCGTCTTTATTTTATAAGTTTAAAATAATCCTCAACCATTTGTTTGTAGTAAGGCTTTAATTCGGCAGGAACTGTTTTGTAATAATCAATAACCGATTGTTTGTTTTTCAAAATGTCTTTCAATTGTTGAGGTACATCTCGAGGCATGTCTTTAGCCGCATTAGATTCTCTTTCTTCGCCTTGCTCTTGCTGACGTAATGCATCCTTAGCTTCAAGCAATCGAGTTAGAATTTCAGATTGACGACGTAATAAATCATTGCTGATCCTTCGATTTACAATGTCGGTTTCATTACGATCCATATCACTTTGAATTTTTGTGAGGTTAGGATTGCTTTTACCGTCTTTTCGTAATTGATTATTGATATCGTTTAACTGTTTACGCAAAGCAGCTTGTTGTGCAGCGATACGAGCCATTTGTTCACTTTCGCCACCACCACTCTCGCTTTCTCCTTCTTTGTCGCCGGGTTTATCACCAGGTTTATCTCCCGGCTTATCACCAGGTTTGTCGCCAGGTTTTTTTCCTTCTTTTTTTCCCATCTTATCATTCAACTGTTTCATCGCATCACCCAACTTTTGTTGTTTGGTAATTACATCACTCAATTGCATGCCCATGCCTTTACCTGATTTTTTAGAAGGCTTCATGCCTGGTTTGTTGCACGAGCCGCTTGGGTCGCCATCTTTCTTTTTCTGATTGGCTTCATCTTCCATCAATTTCTGTAACACCTCATTGAGCATCAAGGCTAAATTATTAGCACCGGTCATTACATATTGTTGATCTATACTGGCTTGTGCAATATTTCGTTGTTCAAGCCAAGTAATACCCGATTCCATATGTCGATTAATGCCATCAATTTCTTTATTTACAGTAGATGATAACATGGTTAGTCGCTTACTTAATGCAAATAAACTATCGGCAATCATTTTGCCATCTTGCTTTAGTTTTTGTTGAGTTTTAATATGTTGTAAATACTTAGGGTCCGAAATAGAAGTAGTTTTTACATCGCCTATTAAATCTTCTTCGCTAAACGACATCCGTATCAAATTCTGTAATATCTGACGAGTTGCTTTAATATCAATTTCAATTTGTTCGGCACCACCGCCACCACCGCCTTTCATTTTGTTGGCTAGTTTTTCTAAACTTTCTTTGGCTTTCTTTTGTGATTTAGATGCTTTGCTGCTATTACCTTCATTTAATTCATCTGAGCTTTTCTCCATATTATCTCCGGCTTCTTTCTCATCTTTTTTCATCTCGTCCATGTCCTTCTTGTTTTCCATGCTGGCATTGAGTTTCTCAAGCTCAGCAATTTCTTTTTTCAATTCGGCCATTTCTTTGTTCAACTCATCTTGTTTCTTCTTTAGTTCTTCGGGTGTTTTGGTTTTGCTATCGGTAAGTTTATTTAAATCATCTTGTTTTTTAGCAAGTTCTTCTGCTTTCTTGCCAATATCTTCCATACGCATATCGCGTTCCAATTGCTTCATCATTTCAATCATACGATCGATATCTTTCTCCATCAAATCGTTATCCTTTTCAGCTTGCTTTAATTGATCGAAGAGTTTATCCTTATCCAGTAATTTCATCAGCTCCTCTAGTTTTTTCATCCTTTCGTTCAACTGATTATTCTTCAATTCATCCAATAGTTTTTCAACGTTTTCTTGTTTGTCTTTTACTTGTTCCGAATACTCTTTTTCATTGGCCTGTTTGTTGGTCATTTCAAATTTCTTCTTAATATTTTCTATTTGCTTTTGAACGCTTTCGTTACGCTCAAGCATCTCCTCCATTTTCTTTTTGTCTTCCCAATCTAGTTCGTTTTTATCAAGCATTTTTTCTTGAAGCTCTTTAATATCCTTATCCATTTTCTCGCTTTGCTTCGAGGTATTATTGAGGTCTTTGGTAATTTGTTCTTGGTTTTTTTCTACGATCGAATCTAGTTTTTGCAACGTAGGTTTCTCGTACGAGAAGATTACACTCTTCGCACATTTGCTTCCATTTACCCCGTCATTATCGCAAGCACTAAAATAATAGGAAAGCTGGTCACCAGCTTGAAGTTGCAATAAACTCACATCAAAAAACTGATTGAATTGAACGGCATTACCCGGTTTGATTTGTACCGGCAGTGAACCGCTTTTTGCTAAGCCAACAGGTGAACCTTTTTCATCGCTATGTTGAATAGTATAATGTAAGGAAACATTTCTTACGCCATAATCGTCACCGGCTTCACCTACAAAAAGTACATAGTCGCCGGTAAGCGAATCGTTGTATTGTTGCACATTAATGGAAGGATATTGATCAGGGATTACCGATACTTGGTAATGCAATGAATCTTTTTTAGTGATATGCTTGTTCGAAATAATAATGGCATAATTTGTATCACGCATAAACTTATGTGCATAAAAGAAATTATTTCCTTGATTACCCATCGATTGTGGATTTCTTCCACCTAAAGCAAATTCAATTTGATCGGTGTTTTCGGTATTAAAAACCCACGAAAGTGTAGTGCCTTGCGGTGCGATAATATCACCAATATTATCGAGCATCTCATCTTTACGGCCTGTGTATTCGGGATAATCTACAGATACTTTAAATTGTTTGATGACAGGTTTTGGTAACACTTTCAAGGCATAGGTTTCACTGCTAAATCCTGCGGCAGCAAAATCAAATTTTACATCTTTTGAAACTTTATAAAACGTATGTGAAAAATTGCCATCGCTATCTTTTTGTGCCGATACTTCTTGTCCATTATAATGTATCATCACATTATCTGGTATCGATTTTCCTTCAATTTTAAGCTTCACTTCAATATCATCAAATTGAGGTACGTTGAGCTGCTTGTTTAAAAGTAAAAATTTAAATGGCGCTTTCGGAATAAATTTTTCGGATGGAGATAATAAACGTTGTGCCGAATCTTTCAACACATCGGGTGCCGAAAATAAAATGGCAACAACGGCTATTAAAGGAATGGCTAAATAAGGGAGAAATTTTTTATTGCGGGCTATGTCTATCGCCGATTGAAAAGGTACTACCGAAAGTTCTCCGGTTTTTTGGTCAATACTAGCTTCAATTAACTCACGACTGGTTGTATCATTAATTCGTTGTTTGAGTTGTAATACATTCAGTAATTTATCTTGTACATTCGGAAAGTGAGTGCCAATAATAGCTGCTGCGGTTTCATGAGAGATGACCTTACCTAATTTTTGCATTTGCAGCAATGGCAGAATAATGAGTTGTACCAAGGCAAATCCACCCACGCCTACAAATCCACCCAATAATGAATAGCGTAACCACGAAGGGAAATAGAAATAGTATTCGCCTACACTGGCAAAAAGATAAAATGCAAGCGAGGAGGCTAAAAAAATAAGCAAGCCACGAACCAGCTTATTTGCATAATACTTTCTAATAAAAGCATCGAGCTTAGCGATGAGAAATTGATAATTATTCATTTCGTACGCAATTTAGCGTATCAAAGGCGGTTTAGCTTTTTTTGTTTTTAAAATTTTGTGAAAGAAATACCAATTTAATCCTCAATGGTTGGTCGTTTTTAGGAAGATGATAAATCAATAGGAGTTTGGTTTATGTATTAATCAATAAAATGCCAATTCTCAATATCTGAGGCTTTTGTTGCAGGCATTTCAAAATAACCTCTCCATAGGCGTGGCGCTGCGAATCCCATCGTAATATGGTTGATTTTTAAATCTAAAGAAATAAAATTTCTGAGTTGACGAGATAAGGTTAAGGCCCTATCAAAACTATCTAATCCAGCTATAAGTTTCAAATCATTAGCAAACAAAATATTTTTCCTTTTGGCTTCTAATCTAATTACACTATAATTTTCGTTCTCTCGAAAGCTTAAAAATATTAAATCTTCATACTTGAACAATGTTTTATTGATGATTACACCTTCAAGCGATTTGACCATTACTATATCAAAAAAATTTGCAGGAAGTTTTAGGAATTCTTTGAAAGTAAAAATGAGAGAAAATAGGATGGCCAATAGAATCAAAGGGTTTACTAATTCTGTATAAAAGCTTACAAATAAAAAGATCATTATCATGAATATTTTAAGTAGAAAAAGTAATTTCTGCAATATGTTATAGCCTTTTATTGTAAGGATGTTATCGTGGAAAATTAAAATAGGAACTGACTGGTTTGCATTCATTTGTATCAAATTTATTCAATAGGGCGCAATTCTTCAAGAGAAATTGAACCTAGATCTCCATTTTCATTTACCTCGCTATTTACCTACTTAATAGAAATTTATTGTGTGAGACTCTCAAGCTTGTCGTTACAAGAGTTAATTAAACTAACTTTGAATTCTATGTGTAGGAGAATTTATACCATTCTACTGTTTACCATTTTATGTATATCCTCATTTGAAGGATTCGCTACGCATATCATAGGCGGCGAAATTGGCTATAAAAACATGGGCAGCTTAGCGTATGAAATAACCTTAACCTTGTATGGCGATTGTGCTGGTTCATCTTTTCCATCTTTACCTTCAGCCATCCCCCGTATTAGGGTGTATAAAGATAATGTACCTTTTTCTTTTATCGACTTAGCACTGGATGGACCAGGTGTTGAAGTAACCCCTGTTTGTCCGGCCGAAATTGGTAACACTACCTGCGTATCAACTACTGGTACTATCCCTGGCATTATGCGCTTTATTTACAAAGGCAATATTACCCTCGATGGCACCTCGGCAAATTGGGCTTTTTTATTTAATAGCTCATTAGGAAGCACCGCTTGGGCTGGAAGAACTAATGCGATTACCAATATTTATGCGCCAAGTCAAATGGCGCTTGAAGCCACCCTGAATAATGTAGGTGGTCCTAATAATTCATCCATATTTACCACTATCCCTACACCTTTCTTTTGTATAAATTTGGCGCAAGAATATAATCAAGGTGCTGTTGACCAAGATGGAGATCAATTGAGTTTCGCCTTAGTGCCCGGATTAGATGCCGATAATACCGGTACGGTAACTGGTAATGTAAATTATGTTTCGCCTTATACTTATTTAAATCCTTTAGGCACTGTTCCGGGAAGTTTTGGGTTTAATACCAATAACGGACAAATGAGTTTTACCCCCAATATGATTCAAACTTCGTTAGTAGTAAATAAAGTAACCGAAAAACGCGGCGGGGTAATTGTAGGCACGGCTATGCGTGAAATGAATTTGGTAGTCCTAAATAATTGTGCCAATCAATCACCCACTGCCTCTATACCCACTTCAAATGTTGGGGCTTTTGATACACTAACCCGTACACTAACGATTTGTAATTCATCACCTACTTTGCAATTTGTAATCAATGCGTCTGATCCCGATAATCAAAATGTAAATATTACGGTTACCGGATTGCCGTCAGGCGCTTCGGCTAATATTACGGGCAATGGAAGTTTATATCCTATCATTACCATCAACTGGAATTTACCATTGCCTATTATGCCTGGTAGTTATACTTTTTATGTGAATTGTGAGGATGATGGCTGTCCGCTAAAAAGCAAACAAACCATTGCCTATTCTGTAATTATTATTCAACCGATAGTATTTACAGCAACATCTGTTAAAGAATCTTGTGTGCCTGGTAATGATGGTATGATTTCCATTAATGCAGGCATGCTGAGTAGTTTATTGTATTCGATAGATGGCGGCATTAATTTTTTATCTACTTCGGTATTTAACGGATTGAATGCCGGGACCTATACAGTGGTTGTAAAAGATTCATTAGGATGCTCAGCTAGTTCGGTAATGATGATTGAAAGTTCACCTAAACCTATTATTACAAATTCGGTTTCACCCGAATCTTGTATACCCGGTAATGATGGTAGTATTGTTTCCTCTGCTACAAGTGTAAATGGTATGGTTACAGGTTATTCAATTAATGGTTCAACTTTTCAACTCGATAGCATATTTTTAAATTTGCAAGCAGGCATTTATTTAATTGTTGCGCAAGATATTGCCGGATGTACAAGCTCTACACAAGTTATAGTGCCATCGGCTACCATTCCTCAAATTGCATCAAGCCAAACGAAAAATATTACGTGTTTTGGAAATAAAGATGGTAGCATACAAGTCATGGTAAATCCGGTAGGCATTGTCAATAGCTATACTTTACTGCCCCTCGGTTTGCAAAATACAAGCGGACAATTTACTAACCTAGCACCCGGAAATTATACATTAATAGCAGGTACGGCCCAAGGTTGTGCCGATACGATTACGATTTTACTTAGCGAACCACCTCAATTTTTTATCATTGATATCGACATTATAAATGCCACGTGCGATAAGGATAATGCAAGCATCAAAGTACAAACAAATTATCCCTCACCTTTAATTTACACTTTACGTCCGGCTACATTGATAAACACTATTGGCTTCTTCTCAAATGTTGCACCCGGTGTGTATACTGTAAGTGTAAGAGATAGTAATTTTTGTGAAGTAGATTCAGTGATTCAAGTGGATGCCGAACCAAATTTATTTACCACAACCATGTATCACGAAGATTTACAATGTCATGGATTTGGCAGCGAAGGGATGGCTGTTGTAACTGCAAGTGGCGGTGTTTGGCCTTATACTTATTTATGGACAGGTTCATCAACATCAAACCAAGCACGAATCGAAAATTTGTTTTATGGTTGGTACTTTGTTACGGTTACCGATATTACAGGTTGCGAAACGCATGATACGGTTTATATTAAACCGGGTTCGTGTTGCGAAGAAGTATACTTGCCCAATGCGTTTTCTCCTAATAACGATGGACAAAATGATACTTGGCGAATCGTAAGTTCAACCGGGATGTTGATTGATAAATTTGCAGTATACGATCGATGGGGAAATGTAGTTTGGTATACAAAAAATCCACGTGATGTTTGGGATGGAACTTATAATGGCAAGGAGGCAACAATAGGCACTTACTTTTATATTTTACAATATGAATGTTTGAGCGATGGAAAGAACTATCTACGCAAAGGTGATGTGACCGTGCTAAGATAATCATTATAAGTGTCGCAAGGGTATCGCTAAAATACTCATAAACGAGGCTTTTCGATTTTTTAAATCCGCAGTTTACTAGAGTAAATGAGGAGTTTTAAAAAATCGAAGTAACGAAGTAGATGAGTTTTTTAGCCATATCCATTATGCTTGTTCACAAAGTTTATTCAGCAAATCTACATTTTCAATTTTTTGTCGAAACACTACCTTTTTCATATCATGATAATTATAATCAAGTAACTCTTTAAACTTTAATTTAATAATCGGAAAAGATTGTTGTCCACGCTTATACTGCTTATACAGATACGTCCAATGCTCGGGAAACATACAAGCTGCAAATAAAATTGTACCCACTGCAAACAAGGTTTTTTTGCCATTTCCAAATAAAAAGAAATACAAACCGGCTTCGTCTTTTAGGTGAGTATTATAATCGAGTAAGATATGATACACATCATGACGTTCGAGTTTAGGTATGGGTTCTAATTTCTCTTGTTGTAAAAAATCACCTAAAGCTTTACCCAATGATTGCGCAGGATAGTTTACCAATTCATGCGTTTGTAAACCCCATGGTGCACGTTTTTTATGCAATAAGGCATGCGCATGAATGGCTTTGTGTAATAAGTAAACTGTAAATTTTTCACGAAGGGAAGCCGGTTTGCGAGCTACCATAAAATCTTTTGACATACTTTTAGTTTTGTGATGCAAGTAAGTAAAGCATCATGAAGCGCTTTAAGATAATTGCTTAAGATTCTGCTAAAGAAAATGATTTATAGGTTTGATAACAATTACAATATGTAGTACCTTGTTACACTAATGCGCACTTATGAACTATATGCTACTCCTAATATTATTGGTTCTGATACATATAATTCTGTTAGGTGTGTTGGTTTACTTATTTAATAAATTTATAAAACAGTTTTTCATGCCTAACTATCCTTTATCTGCTTATTCATTTCGTGTTGAATGGGGCGGAACACGTGTTGATTTTACAGAAGTTACCGGTTTAGATATTTTTATTGAACCGATACAAATGCGAAATGGTTCTTCACCAAGCGACACAGTTACGGTAATGCCGGGATTAGAAAAATTTAATACCGTAACGTTGAAAAGAACAGTAAAGAAAGGCGATCATGAATTTTTTACATGGATGACTACCAAGCAAGGTAATACGATTGAACGTCGTGATGTGACCATCAGTTTGCTTGATGAAAATCATGCACCGGCAGTTACATGGAAATTGATCAATGCTTTTCCGATTCGCTATTCGGCACCTGACTTTAAATCGCTACAAAATTCGGTAGCAATTGAAGAACTTGAATTGGTTCATGAAGGTCTTAGCATCTTATCCTAATGAGAAAATTTACTTTTGTTTGTATACTTCGGATTTAAGGCTTCTCTAAAAAGCCCTTAGGCGAGGCTTTCGGATTTTGCAAGGACAGCGTTTACTATTGTAAAGAATGGCTTTGCAAAATTCGAGTAACGAAGCATACGTGGTTTTTAGAGAAGCCCCTTGGTTTTCCGCGAACCACTATACATTTCGTATTTAACTAAACGAGCTTCAAGCGCACCATTATACACTTTAATTTTTCGTGATGGTTTGAGGCCAACATATTTCAAAGCCTCTAAATTTCCGGTAATCATCCATGCATTGGTTCCCGGATAACTTTGTTTGAGTGTATTGCCTATATCTTCATAAAACCTTGTGGTGTGGATCCCAATACGTTCGTCGTAAGGTGGATTGAATACAATATGCAAGGGCTTGTCGCTTTCCTTTTCAGAAGCAAAAAAATCCTTCTTCTCAATTTTTATATAGTCTTCAAGGTTTGCATTCAGTACATTATCCTTTGCTTTACGTACCGCCATAAAATCAATATCAAAACCCTGAATGCTGAAATGAAATTCGCGTGTCTTTTTTAGTAGGGTATTTTTTATCAACTCAAATAAATCGGCATCCCAATCATTCCATTTTTCAAAAGCAAATTCTTTACGATTAATATTTGCAGGAATATTACAGGCTATCATGGCGGCTTCAACTAAAATCGTTCCGCTTCCACACATAGGGTCTAAAAAATCGCATTGTCCATCCCAACCTGATAATAGTAATAAGCCGGCTGCCAATACTTCATTAATAGGCGCAATATTGGTAGCAGTTTTATATCCTCGTTGATGCAATGAAGCGCCTGATGAATCGAGCGAAACGTCGCAACTATTTTCGTGAATATGAATATTCAATCTGAGGTCGGGTGATTCTACATCAATATTCGGACGAGTACCTGTTTTATCTCTGAAACGATCGACGATGGCATCTTTAGTTTTTAAAGCAACATATTTAGCATGTGTAAATTGTTCTGAAAATACGGTAGCGTCAATCGCTAAAGTTTGTTGTTCGTTCATGTAGTTCGACCAATCGATATCATAGATCTTTTTATACAATTCATGTTCATCTTTTACCGAAAAGCTATGAATAGGCTTTAAAATTTTAATAGCGGTTTTACACGCTAAATTAGCTTTGTACATAAATCCGTTATCGCCTTCGAAACTTACCATGCGTTGCCCTTTTTGAATATGTAAGGCCCCCAGTTTGTGCAATTCTTCAGCCAGTAAATCTTCGAAACCAAATAAGGTTTTGGCTATCATTTTAAAATTCGTACCCATATCGGTAAAAATACATTCCGTTTTTTTATTGTAGGATTTTTATCTTTATGTACTCGAACCAAAATCCAATCTGTTATGGCACCTTCTATCAAATCATTTATAGCAAATTATATCGATACCGATTATAAAGTTGAAGACGATCTTCCTTTTCCAGTTACCATAAAAGAGATACCTAAGAATACTATCATTACACAAATAGGCCAAGTGGAGAAGTATGCTTATTTTTTGTTGAGTGGCATTGCAAAAATTGATATGATTAGGAATGGAGAAGAGAGTATTTTAGAATTTTTTTTTCCGGGAAGTTTCTTCTCTTCGTATACCTCATTTCTTTCACAAAAAGGATCTGATGTTGAGTTGATGACTTTATCTGATTGTGCGGTTGAAGTGATAAAGTACGAAGATATGCAAACGGCCTACAAACATTCCTTGCTTGCTAATAAATTAGGTCGTATTGTGATTGAGCAATATTATATCCATAAGACCAATCGTGAAAAAGGATTTCTTACTAAATCGGCCACTGAAAGATATAGAGAGTTACTAAATTTTCGACCCGAATTAGTGCAACAAATACCGGTAAAGATGATAGCTCAATATTTGGGTATACAACCTGAGAGTTTGAGTAGGATTAGGAAAGAAATTTCTTAAGGGCATCACTAATTATGATAAACTCAGTGCATTAATTTTTAGGGCAAGATTAGTATCTTTATCTGTAATAGCTTTTTCGCTATGCGTGTTCAGGCGCAATTTCACTTGATTATACACATTAAAAATTTCTGGATGATGGTCGTCTTGTTCGGCGAGTATACCTACCTGTACAATAAATGCCAAGGCCTGTTTGAAATCATGAAACTGAAATTTCTTTTCAATAGCATCGCCTTGTAAAGTCCAACCATGCAGTAATTGCAATGCACTTTGTAATTCCTCCGACTTAAATATTTTCATGAATTAAATTTCACGTTTACTATCGAAAGCTTCTAATTCGTTAGCAACTTCAGTAAGGAAGCTCGCACCTAATGAACCATCTACTACACGATGATCATAACTTAATGAAAGGTACATCATGTGTCGAATGGCAATTACATCTCCTTGAGCTGTTTCTAAAACCATGGGGCGTTTTTTAATGGCACCAACCGCTAATATGGCTACTTGAGGTTGATTAATAATTGGGGTTCCCATTAAACTGCCAAAGGTTCCTACATTGGTTAAGGTAAAGGTTCCACCTTGTGTATCGTCTGGTTTTAATTTATTGCTTCTCGCATTATTAGCCATTGCATTGACTTCCTTGGTGAGTCCGAATAAATTTTTTGTATCTGCGTTTTTAATCACAGGAACAATTAAATTTCCGCTTGGTAAAGCCGCCGCCATTCCGATATTGATATCCTTCTTTAAGATGATGGTATTGCCGTCTAAACTGCAATTAATCATCGGATATTTTTTGATGGCATTTACTATGGCTTCGATGAAAATAGGGGTGAAGGTAATTTTTTCGCTGTATTTCTTTTCGAATGAAGTCTTTACTTTATTTCTCCAATTCACAATATTAGTTACATCAGCCTCGGTAAAACTGGTTACATGCGGAGAGGTTGCCTTGCTTTTCACCATATGGTCGGCAATCATTTTACGCATGCGATCCATTTCAATCAACTCAACATTGCCGGATGCAACTACATTTGAACTAGCCTGACTTTCGTTTACAATAACTGCCGGAGCCGAAGTAACTGCAGCAGGTGCCGATGCAGGAGCAGGTGCAATACCGCTTTTACGATTGGCTACATAATTTAAAATATCTTTTTTGGTTACACGACCTTCATTTCCACTACCCGGAATGTTTTCCATTTCGCTCATGCTTACACCTTCTGATGAAGCAATATTGAGTACTAAGGGAGAATAAAATTTATTATTGCCAGCTGCTGATGGCGTTGAACTTGGTACAAATTGTGCAACCGGTGCTGCAGGTGCAGAGGCAACCGGACTTGGTGTTGCCACTGGTGCTGCCACTGGAGAAGGGTTACTAACCGCAGCGCCACCCGTTTCAATACGAGCAATTACTTTACCAACAGCTACCACATCATTTTCTTTGAATAATATTTCGGCCACTTTACCTCCAACTGTTGATGGCACTTCACTGTCTACTTTATCGGTGGCAATTTCAAGCAAGGTTTCATCCATATTAATGGTATCACCTACTTGTTTATTCCACTTTAAAATAGTGGCTTCCATAATACTTTCTCCCATTTTGGGCATAACCAAATCAACTAATGACATACTCGGCAAAATTTAGGTCGTAAAGGTATAAATAATTTTTAATCTTCAGTATTCAATCTTCCATCTTCAACGTGCAAAGTTATCGAAGATTGAAAATTGACTCGGTAGCAATCGGATTGTAGTTTGAAGACTGAAGATTGGGAAATTTTCACTATTTCCTACTATTAATTTCATCACGAATTTGCGCAGCACGGATATAATCTTCTTTATCTAAAACATCTTGTAACATATTTTGCAAATCGGTAATACTCATCGATACTAAATCGTTTTTATTACTTGTAGTTTTACTCTTCCTTTCTTCGATGGCAGGTGTTTGTCCCATTTGTTCATCCATCTGCAAACCTGCAGTGTCTAAAATATTTTCGAAGGTGTAAATCGGTGTATCAAAACGAACAGCAAGTGCTAGTGCATCTGAAGTACGTGAATCTATTTCAATAGTTTCGTTATGCGATTTGCAAATGAGTTTCGCATAAAAAATACCTTCATGAATTCGATGTATTAATACTTCGGTGAGTTTTACATCAAAGGCTATCATCAAATTTTTTAATAGATCGTGCGTGAGCGGACGAGTGGGTTGCATGTTTTCTAAGGCAACGGCAATAGCCTGTGCTTCAAACCCGCCAATTACGATGGGTAATTTACGTACACCATTTACCTCACCTAATACAACGGCATACGAATGCGATTGTGTTACGCTATGCGAAAGGGCAATTATTTCCAACTCTAGTTTCTTCGAACTCATAAAAATCTGCTCACAAAGATAAAAAATATATTATGCGTTTTGCGCCGCTTTAAATTTTTTGAATGATTCAGTTAATTTAGGCAATATCTCAAAGGCATCACCTAACACTCCATAATCTGCTGCTTTAAAAAATGGCGCTTCCGGATCTTTATTGATTACTACAATGGTTTTAGAGCTATTTACACCGGCTAGATGTTGAATAGCGCCTGAAATACCTACGGCAATATATAAATTCGGACGAATCGTTCCGCCGGTTTGACCTACATGCTCGTGATGCGGTCGCCAATGTGAATCGGCTACCGGACGTGAACAAGCTAAGGTTGCGCCTATGCTACTACCTAAATCTTCAAGTATACCCCAATTTTCCGGACCTTTTAATCCACGTCCACCACTTACTACCAATTCGGCCTCCGACAATGGAACAATACCACTTACTTTATTTACACTGTCAACTTTAACCGCAAAATCATTGGCAGCAAATTCAATAGTTTGAGGTACTACATTTGTAGGTACTTCTGCTTTTTGAACTGGAAATGAATTCGGTGTTATTGAAATTACTTTTACGTTTGAACTAACTTGTACAAAGGCAAATGCCTTTCCTGCAAAAACACTTTTCTTCACTACAAATCCATTTGAAACATCCGGTAATGAAATAGCCCCTGCTACTAAACCGGCTTTTAATTTTGCAGCTACACGTGGTGCCACAGCTTTTGCTGTAATATTATTAGAAAAAACAATTACGTTAGCATTTTCTTGAGAAGCCACATGTACGATGGCCTTTGCGTAGGCTTTTGTTTCAACATTATTTAAACGAGCATCGGCTACTTGTATTATTTTATGCGCACCATAGGCTGACAATGAAGCAGCATCGGAAGTTTCGCCTAATACTAAAGCACAAACTTGGGTATTTATTTTAGCAGCCAATTGTGATGCATAGGCAATAGCTTCAAAGCTTGCTTTTTTGAAACTGCCATTATTTAATTCTGCAAATACTAATATCATATAATTAAGTTTACTTGAGTTATTTTTTTTTTGTGTATACGTCAATTAAATTACCTTGGCTTCTTCGTGTAATAAGCGAACCAATTCATCCATGTTTTCTATATCTATCATTTTTACGCCGGTTTTTTGAGCCGGTACATCGTAGTTAGTGATAGTAGTCAATTCATCGCAAGTTGCTGGAGGAACAACCTTGAGTGGTTTCGTTCGAGCCGCCATAATACCACGCATATTTGGGATACGCGCTTCTGCCATTCCTTTCTGACAAGAAATTACTAAAGGCAAAGGGCAACTATTGGTTTCTTCACCACCTTCAATTTCACGATTCACGCTCACTGAATTTCCGTTTACATCGAGTTTGGTGGCGTGGGTAATAAAAGGCATATCTAATAATTCGGCAACCATGGCGCCAATACTCGCATTGCCGTAATCAATACTTTCTTTACCGGTAAGTATCAATTGATAATTTTGGGTTTTGGCATATTCGGCAATTTGGGTAGCAATGTAAAAACTATCGTTGCTATCGGCATCAATTCTAATGGCTTCGTCGCCACCTAAGGCAAGGGCTTTACGAATAACGGGTTCAGCATCGGCTTTCCCAACGGTAATCATGTGCACACCAGTTGCAATGCCGGCTTCTTTTAATTCAAGTGCACGCACTAAAGCATACCATTCATCGTACGGATTAATAATCCATTGTATACCTGCATCATTCAGTTTCGTATTGTTATCGCTGAAGGCTATTTTTGTAGTTGTATCGGGTGCTTTTGTAATGCAAACGAGTATATTCATAAAAATCAGTTTATTTTGGAGCGCAAATATAATCAATGAGTCAAGATAATAGCAACAATAGCCTGCAAAGTAGGATAGAGAAATTAAATGCCATGTTAGTCTTACAACCTGAGGATTGTTTTTTGTTACACGCCAAGGGTTTAGAGTTATTAAAACTCAATAAAACGCTTGAGGCATTGCAATCTTTTCAAGAAGTAATTCGTGTGAATGAGCTTTATGTAGGTACTTATTATCATCTTGCACGATGCTTTGAATTGTTGCAACGATTTGATGAAGCCATCGAGACCTATAAAAAAGGCATACTCGTTGCAACCAAAGTTAAAGATATGCATGCACGTAACGAATTGTTGATGGCACTTGAAGAAATAGAATAATTTATGACACTTAAACTACCTGCTTCTTATAATCACGCGAATACTAACTATTTATTGGCGGTAAGCGGCGGCATGGATTCGATGGTGATGGCCGAACTTTTTCTCAAACAAAAACTTCAATTCAGCGTAGCACATTGCAATTTTCAGCTACGTGGCGAAGAATCAGATTTAGATGAAGCCTTGGTACGTGATTGGTGCTTAAAGCATGATATTATTTTTTATGGCAAGAAATTTAAAACCCTTGCTTACGCTGAAGAACATAAACTTTCAATTCAAGTTGCTGCTCGAGAATTGCGCTATACATTTTTTAATGAATTGCTTCATGAACATCAATTAGATTGTGTTGCCACAGCGCATCATCGTGATGATAATATTGAAACCATGTTATTCCATTTTTTTCGCGGAACAGGTATTCAAGGTTTAAGCGGAATTCCGGCAAGTTCAGCTAAATTGGTTCGACCTATGTTACCTTATTCTCGCGAGGAAATTCAAGCCTATGCTCAACAAAATGCTATAGAATATCGAAGTGATGCAAGCAATTTTAAAACAGAGTATACGCGAAATAAAATTCGTTTAGAAGTGATACCGGCATTAGAAGCCATTTTCCCAAGCTTGAAAAATAATTTGAATCATAATATCGAACGATTACATGACGCGAATGAAATTTATATTCGCACCATAGAGAACTATCGTAAAAAATTAGTAGAAGTTCGTGGTAAAGATTTTTTTATTCCCATTCGGAAATTAAAGAATCAAGATCCTTTGCAAACCATTGTATATGAATTAGTAAAACCATTTGGTTTTTCGTTTGAACAAAGCATACAAGTTATTTCATTAATGCAATCGCAAACAGGTGCCTATATTGAAAGCAGCACACATAAATTATTTCGTAACCGCGAGTTTTTTTTAATCACCGAACGAAGGTCTGAACATAGTGAAATGTTGGAAATAAGTAAAGAAGATCAATGTATTCAAGCAGCTGATTTTTCATTAGAACTAAATTCATACAATAAACCAATTCCAAATAAAATAAGTAATAGCGAAGCATTTATTCATGAGGCTTTACTTGAATTTCCATTGTTATTACGCAAATGGCGACAAGGCGATTATTTGTATCCGTTTGGCATGACGAAAAAGAAAAAAGTAGCACGTGTACTTATCGACCTAAAACTTCCTTTGCATGAAAAAGAAAACGTGTGGGTGCTAGAATCAAACAAAAAAATTGTTTGGATATTAGGTATACGAAGTGATAATCGTTTTAGGGTTGATGAACATACACAATCCATATTGCATATACAGATGAGAATTGTTTAGCAAAACAACACATTCAAGAAAATATAATTCTGCGGTATAAAAAAAGTAGGCAGTGGGTAGCATACAGTAAGCAAATTGCTTGACTTCTTACTAGTACCAATATTGTTAAAATGAAATCAAACAACTTAGAAAATTCTCTCCGCGCCTCACGTTTTCTGCAGTGAAAAAAAATGAACGAAGTGAGTCTCTCTCTAACTCCAAAGCAAAACTCTGCTTCTCCCGTTCTCTGCGGTGAAAAAAACAAGCCCGTACATCTCTTTTCTACGGTAAAAAATTATATAAGTGTTGCGGTAAAATGATTTTACAAAGTACGCTTCACTTCAATTTCTTCAAAACCTTCAATAATATCTTTCTCTTGTAAATCAACGAAGTTTTTCACGCCTATACCACATTCCATACCTGAAACCGCTTCTTTCGCATCATCTTTAAATCGTTTCAATGATGAAAGTTCACCGGTATGAATTACAATACCATCACGAACCACATTGATTTTCGTATCGCGTTTAATTTTTCCGTCTAGTACAAAGCAACCTGCAATGGTACCCACACCGGTAATTTTAAATACTTCACGAACCTCAATATTACAAACCGCTTTTCTTTCAATTTTCGGTTCAAGTAATCCTTCCATCGCGCTGCGAATTTCATCAATCGCATCATAGATAATAGAGTAGTAACGGATTTCAATATTTTCGTTTTCTGCAATCTTAGCAGCAGAAGCTGATGGACGAACCTGGAATCCAAGTATAATTGCATCCGAAGCTGTGGCTAATAATACATCCGACTCAGTGATTTGTCCTACCGCTTTATGAACTACCGAAACAGCAATTTCAGAAGTAGATAATTTTTGTAATGAATCGCTTAAGGCTTCAACTGAACCATCCACGTCACCTTTGATAATGACATTCAATTGCTTGAAGTTTCCTAAGGCTAAACGACGACCAATTTCATCCAAAGTAATATGTTTCTTCGTACGCATACCTTGCTCACGCAATATTTGTGCACGATGATTGGCAGTTTCTTTTGCCTCGTCTTCATCTTCATACACTTTGAATTTCTCACCCGATTGAGGCGCGCCATTCAATCCTAATATTTGTACAGGTACTGATGGACCAGCAAGTGTTTTCTTTTTACCACGTTCATCACTCATGGCTTTTACACGACCATAAATTGAACCGGCAACAATCATATCGCCAATTTTCAAAGTACCGCTTTGGACTAATATGGTAGATACGAAACCTCGACCTTTATCGAGCGATGCCTCAACAACCGATCCATTTGCATAGCGGTTGTGATTAGCTTTTAGGTCAAGAATTTCAGCTTCAAGGATAATTTTCTCTAATAATAAGTCAACATTCAAACCGCTTTTTGCCGAAATTTCTTGCGATTGGAATTTACCACCCCATTCTTCAACAAGTATATTCATCGCCGAAAGTTGTTCGCGAATTTTTTCAGGATTGGCTCCGTCTTTGTCAATTTTATTAATCGCAAAAATCATGGGTACGCCAGCGGCTTGGGCATGACTAATTGCCTCACGTGTTTGTGGCATGATGGCATCATCGGCAGCAACCACAATCACAGCGATGTCTGTAATTTTTGCACCACGAGCACGCATGGCCGTAAAGGCTTCGTGACCTGGAGTATCAAGGAAAGTAATTTGTTTGCCTCCTGC
Source organism: Bacteroidota bacterium (assembly GCA_016706595.1). Classification (GTDB taxonomy): domain Bacteria; phylum Bacteroidota; class Bacteroidia; order Chitinophagales; family Chitinophagaceae; genus OLB11. Next base: position 99,158 of record JADJJH010000003.1, read on the forward strand.
TAAGGTCACTTCATAAGCCCCAATATGTTGGGTAATTCCACCGGCCTCACCGGCTACCACATTGGCGTTACGGATATAATCGAGTAGGGATGTTTTACCATGATCAACGTGACCCATGATGGTTACAATTGGCGGACGGGGTGTTAGGTCTTCAGGATTATCTTCAATTTCGGCATCCTGTTCAGCCTCTTGTTCGAGATTAATAAATTCAACCTCAAATCCAAATTCACTGGCTACCAATTCAATTACCTCAGCATCTAAACGTTGATTAATAGATACCATGATACCCAAACTCATACATTTTCCAATTACCTCGGCAAAACTCACATCCATTAAACTGGCTAATTCACTTACCGAAATAAATTCAGTTAATTGCAATTTACTTGAATCGCCTTGACGGTCATCGGCGGCTCTGCGTTCAGCCATTTCTTCACGCTTATTACGACGGTATTTGGCTTTCAAACTTTTTCCACGAGTATTCGATCCAAGTTTAGCAAGGGTTTGCTTAATCTTATCTTGAATTTCATTTTGGTCAATCGCTTTTTCTTCAGCCGGCGGAAATCTTCCTGGAGTTCGCGTATTGTCGCGACGTGGCCCACCGGTTTGTCCCGGACGTTGATAAGGAGGACGTTGATCACCGGTTCGCGGTGTTGCAGTTCCTGATCCTGTTCCACCTCCTTGGGGTCCTTTATTGTCTATAGGAATACGTTTGCGTTTGCGTTTTTCAGATGGTTTTTGATCTTTATCAGGTGTAGTTGGTAATTCAATTTTTCCTAAAATCTTTGGACCTTCTAAAATATTTCTTTTGATGGTATGAAGAACCACTTCTTCAACTTCCGGTTTTGCTTCAGGAACTGCAGGTGCAGGTTCAACGGCAGCCGGAGTTTCAACTACTGGGGTAGGGATAGGTACAACCTCATCTTCTTTCTTTTTTGTTTTCTTCGCTGGTTTTTTATCGAGATCTATCTTGCCTAAAATTTTCGGCCCTTCTAATTCAGGAGGGGTAATTTTTACATTTTCAAGAGGTTCTTCAACTTTCTTTTTAGGTTTAACTTCTTCAGTTTCGGCAGCTTTTTTAGTAGACTTGGCTTTTTCTTTTGGCACTTCAACCACTTCTTCAATAGGTGCCACAGCTTCGACGATAGGTTCTTCTACCTTTTTCTTTGGTTTTGGTTCAAGATCAACTTTACCAACAGGCACAATTTTAATGGCCTCTTGTTGTTTTAAAGAAACCATTTTTTGTTCCTCTTCTTTAGCCTTCTTTTCTTCAAGTGTCTTTTTCTCATCCAGGGCCTTATTCAAAATCACATTTTCGCTTTTCTTTTTGGCTGCTCTGTCTGCGGCAAATTCATTCATCAAGGCACTGTACATTGCTTCAGATAAAACCGGATCAGGTTTATTATCTATTGTGAATCCGGATTTGCTCAAGAAATCAACTACGGTAGTTCTACCGATATTGAACTCTCTGGCTGCCTTCATAAGGCGAATTGTATTTGTGGTTTCTGCCATTTGTATTTCTTGTTTGCTTGTGGATTACGTTCCTCAAGCGGAATTTTATGTTTTGCTTATTTCTTTATTTTGCTTCTTCTTCGTCGTCGTCAAACTCTCTTCCTAGTATTTGTTTCACATCTTTAATGGTCTCTACTTCTAAGTCGGTGCGGCGTATCAATTCTTCGTCTGTCAAAGCTAACACACTTCTTGCAGTATCACAACCCACTTTTTTCAATTCATCAATAACCCATCCATCAATTTCATCTGTAAATTCATCAAGGTCGATATCGAATTCTCCTTGTTCTAAATCGTCGCGGAATACATCGATATTATAACCGGTTAATTCTTGCGCCAATTTAATATTTACACCACGCTTACCAATTGCAAGAGATACCTGATCGGCAGGCATAAACACTTCTACATGTTTATTTTCTTCGTTGATATTCATGCTGCTAATTTTTGCCGGCGTTAATGAACGTTGCAATAACAACTGAATATTGGTTGTGAAATTGATGATATCTATATTTTCATTTTTTAATTCACGAACAATGCCATGAATTCTACTTCCTTTCATTCCCACACAAGCACCTACTGGATCAATACGGTCATCGTAGCTCTCAACCGCAACTTTGGCTCTTTCACCTGGTTCCCGTACTATCTTTTTAATGCTGATGAGTCCGTCAAAAATTTCAGGAACCTCTAATTCAAGAAGTTTCGCTAAAAAGGATGGATGGGTACGGGATAATAAAATTACTGGCGAGTTAGCACGTAAATCTACTTTCTTTACAACAGCCCGAACCGATTCACCTTTTTTGAAATAGTCGGTAGGAATTTGTTCTGATTTTGGTAAAATCAATTCATTGCCTTCATCATCCAACAACATAATTTCTTTTTCCAAACCTGATACACTTCACCATTGATGATTTCGCCTTCACGTTCTTTATATTTTTCGAGTAAGATACTTTTCTTTAAATCGCTGATACGTGAAGTAAGCGTTTGCTTAGCGGCTAAAATAGCACGTCGACCAAAGCTTTCAATGGTAACCGCTTCGTACACTTCATCACCTTCTTCGTAACTTTCGTCGAGCTTTTTGGCTTCACTAAGTTCAATTTGCGTATCATCATTCATGATATCGGCATCGGCAACCACCTCGCGACGTTGAAAAATTTCAAGGTCACCGGTTTGATCGTTTACAATCACGTCAAAATTTTCATCGCTATAATATTTCTTACGCAATAAGGTTTTGAATACGTCTTCAATAACCTTAATGAGGGTAGGGCGATCAATGTTTTCTGCGTCTTTGAACTCCGAGAAAGAGTCTATTAGATTGATACTTGACATTGCTTTAAATTTTACTTGTTTTTTGAATGTTATTCATTGTATGCTGAGTTTAATTTTTTATATTTCTACGACTACTGTAGCGGTTTTTATATTTGCAATAGGTACAATAATAAGAGTTGGGTTTAGTGGCGCTTTCTCGTGCCGGCGTAATAATTTTTTTTCTTCTAAGGTTAATTGTTCATCATCAACGGCAATTAATTTACCGGTAATGCCTTTCGCTTCTTCATCTAACAACTCAATTTCCAAACTTCGACCAATATTTTTTACATACTGACGATGCAGCACTAAAGGAGCGTCAATACCCGGACTTGATACTTCGAGCGAAAAATCACCATCGGGGTACAATTCGTTTTCTTCTATCATACGGCGCAGACTCCGATTAATTTTTACACTTTTTTCGAGGGTGAAGCCCGTATCACTATCTAAATAAATTTTATAGTTATTGGTAGGCTTTACCTTAAACGATACCACAAAGCAATCGCTGCCTTGTAAGGATTCGTTTAAAAAGTTTTCAATTTGTTCGTGTACTGTTGTCATGCCTTTAGTAAAATAAGGAAGGGAATCTTCCGATTCCCTTCACCATTCTTTCTTTCTGCTGCAAATATAGCCTAAAAAACTAGAGCGCCAAAAATTAAAAAGGGAGTATGGGTTTACAAAGGCACATTGGTTCGAAACATTTTTACGGCAATGGCAATTAATATCACACCAAAAAACTTACGTATTACCAGAATACCCGATTGTCCGAGTATACGTTCGAGCCAATTGAGGCTGCGTAAAGCGATATAGATTATGATTAGGTTAATTAAAATGGCAATCAAAATATTATACTGATGATATAATGATTTCATAGACATTACTGTGGTTAGCGTTCCCGAACCTGCGATAATTGGAAAAGCTATGGGTACAATAGCACCGGCTTTTACATTGGTGTCGCCTTTAAAAAATTCCATGCCTAATACCATTTCTAATCCTAAAATAAATAATACAATTGAACCGGCAATAGCGAATGAACTGATATCGAGACCCATCATATGCAGAAACCGTTCGCCTAAAAAAAAGAAAACCAAAATTAAAATGCCCGAAACAATAGTTGCTCGTCCGGCACTAATATGGCCCATTTTATTTTTGAATGAAATAAGCACCGGAATAGAACCCAATACATCAATCACCGCAAATAGCGCAAAACCGGCTGTAAAAATTTGAGATACCGATAAGTTGGCAATATCGTAAATATTCATGGGGCAAAGATAGGGATATAGTTGTAGGGGATGAAATAGTTATCGGGGATTGGAGTTCGGGGTTCGAGGCTCGCAAATTTCTACAAACCCCAAACCCCAAATTCCGAACTCCAAATTCCCTATATTTGCGCCCATTCAATAAGTAAACACATGAATTATAATTATACCGTAGCTGAACGTTTTATGCGTTATGTGCAAATTGATACCCAAAGCGATCCGGAATCGACTTCGAATCCGAGTACCGAAAAGCAAAAGAATTTATCGCGCTTATTGGCCGAAGAATTACAAACTATAGGTTTACAAGATGTTGAAACCGATGAATTTGGATATGTCTACGCAACCATTCCGGCTACAACCGATAAAGAAGTGCCGGTAATTTGTTTTTGCTCGCATGTTGATACCGCCCCCGATTGCAGCGGTACGAATGTGAAACCTATTTTACATGCGAATTATCAAGGTCAAGATATTGTATTGCCAGATGATAATTCGCAGGTTATTACCACTGCTAAACATAAATATTTAAAAGAGCGTATCGGTGATGATATCATTACTGCTTCGGGAAATACTTTATTAGGTGCCGACGATAAAGCCGGTGTTGCCATTATCATGGATTTGTCGAATTACTTAATGCAACATCCCGAAATTAAACATGGTAAAATTCGAGTATTATTTACACCCGATGAAGAAGTGGGTAGAGGTGTTGAAAAAATTGATATGCAAAAATTAGGTGCTCAATTTGGTTACACTTTGGATGGCGGCGAACGTGGTGCTTTAGAAAGTGAATCATTTAGTGCCGATGGTGCCGTTGCTATTATTCATGGTGTAAGTGCACATCCGGGTTATGCAAAGGGTAAATTGGTAAGCGCAATTAAAATTGCTGCAGATTTTGTTGATGCTTTGCCGAAAGATACTTGGAGCCCCGAAACCACTGAAAAACGTGAAGGCTATGTGCATCCGATGTCTATCGATGGACAAATTGAAAAAACCACTGTAAAATTTATCGTTCGTGATTTTGTAACCTCTCAATTAAAGGTTCATGAAGATAAATTAGAAGCGATATTGAAAGAAACCGTAGCGAAATATCCGGGAGCTCGTTACGAATTTACGGTTCACGAGCAGTATCGTAATATGATGGATATATTGAAAGATCTACCTCATGTTACCGAGTATGCGAATGAAGCGATGTTACGAGCAGGTGTTCAACCCGAACAACATATTATTCGTGGTGGTACCGATGGTTCACGCTTATCATTTATGGGTTTGCCTTGTCCGAATATTTTTACCGGTGAAATGGCTATCCATTCAAAACATGAATTTGTAAGTGTGCAAGACATGCAAAAGGCAGTTGACACCTTGCTACATCTTGTTCAAATTTGGGAAGAGAAAGCGTAAAGAAAGATTCATTGAATATTACATACCCACCCCTAACCCTTCCCAAGAGGGCCTGCTTGACGGCAGACAGGGTGAATGCAAAATTCTTCTCATGAATGAAGTGTATCATAAGGCACAAAAAGATTAACTACTAAAACACCACCATGAATACACAATCAGATCAAATTCTTGCCAACCTTAAAATTGAAAAGCTTAACGACATGCAATTGGCTGTGTTAGAAGCGACGCAAAAATTTAAAGAAGTACTTGTGCTTTCCAATACAGGGTCGGGTAAAACCCTAGCTTTTTTATTGGCCATTGTACAGCGATTACAACCCGATTTGAAAACAACGCAAGCTATGATAGTAGCACCTTCGCGTGAGTTAGCTTTGCAAATTGGTGAAGTGTTTCGTGCCATGGGTACGGCTTATAAACTTACTCTTTGTTATGGCGGACATAAACGTGAAATTGAAGAAACAAATTTAATTGAAGCCCCGGCTGTGATTATTGGAACCGCAGGCAGATTAGCAGATCATATTCGTCGTAAAAGTATTCAAACCGAAAGTATAACAACCCTTGTATTAGATGAATATGATAAATTGCTTGAGTTAGGTTTTCAAGAGGAGATGTCGTTTATCATGAAAGCAGTTGCCAATGTGAACTTGCATATTTTAACCTCGGCAACGCGATTACAAGAGGTACCTGAATTTACCGGATTACATAAATTACATACGGTTGAGTTTTTACTTGAAGGTGAAGAAGCACCCAATGCTGCTTTAGAAGTAATGACCTTGCCTTCGCCTAATAAAGATAAAATTGATACCCTTTTTGATTTTCTATGTTTTGCCAATCACAAGCCTTGTATCATATTTTGCAATCACCGCGAGTCGGTTGAAAGAGTAAGCAAATTACTTACCGACAAAGGTTTACGTACCACCTATTATCATGGCGGCATGGAACAACGCGAACGTGAAAGTGAAATGTGTATGTTTCGCAATGGAACCTCAAATATTTTAGTAACTACCGATTTGGCTTCGCGTGGATTAGATATGGAAGGCATACGATATATTGTTCATTATCATTTGCCGGCAAGCGAAGATGTGTATACGCATCGGAATGGACGAACCGCACGTATGCACGATTTTGGGACTGCCATTTTATTGCTTTCAGCGGATGAAAAATTACCTAGTTTTATTAGCGGCGATTTGAAAGAAATGAAAATACATGGTGACATTGAATTACCGGCCAAAACGCAATGGTCGACCTTGCATATTTCATTAGGGAAAAAAGACAAGGTGAATAAAATTGATATCGTAGGTTTTTTATCGCAACGCGGCAAACTAAAAAAAGAAGATATTGGGATGATCGATGTGAAAGATTTTTATGCTTTTGTAGCGGTACGAAAAAATAGAATCGGCGAAACCCTTCGCTTAGTAAAAGATGAAAAATTGAAGAATAAAAAAGTGAAAATTGGGGTAGCTACGATGATGTCGAATACATCAGTCGATTACTAGTACATCTTTCATCGTATAAATTCCCTGCTTCCCAACTAAAAATTCGGCAGCCATTAATGCGCCAGATGCAAATCCTTTGCGGCTATGCGCGGTATGGGTTATCGAAATAGAATCTATGTCTGAATCGTAGTTGATGGTGTGCGTTCCGGGTGCCGGATCAATTCGTTTTGAAAGAATTATTAGATCTTCAGGGTTAGATGAAACTTCATTTACCCATTGCTTTTTATTAGATTGATTGGCTAAAATACCTTCAGCTAAAGTAACAGCAGTGCCACTGGGAGCATCCTTTTTTTGGGTGTGATGAATCTCTTCCATACTTACCTTGTATTCATGATGCGTCGACATTAATTTAGCAAGCATTGCATTCAACTTAAAAAATAAATTTACCCCAATACTAAAATTGCTGGCATATAAAAAAGCGGTATGATTTTGCAAACAAATGGATTCTGCTTCTTTTAACTTATCGAGCCAAGCCGTTGTGCCACTTACTACCGGAATACCCGCTTGTAAGCAAGTAGTAATATTTTTAAAAGCAGTTTCGGGCGTACTAAATTCAATACATACATCGGCTTGTTGTATGTTTTGGATAGTAAATTGATTAAGATTATTTTGTGAAATTCGCAACACAATTTCATGTCCTTTTGCTAAAGCAATTTCTTCGATAGCCTTGCCCATTTTACCGTAACCTATAAATGCAATTTTCATATTTTATTTAATAGTAAGTGCCAGGCACAAACCAATTTGTTTTTCTCTGTTAAACATGGGGCGAGTTTGAAAACTAATATCCTTGCTCATGTCAAAACTTTTTAAATGAGCGGCGATAAAAGCATCCAATATATTTAGCATATACCCTGCTGTTGCTGCTAACACACTATATTCAAGGTATTGTCGATACCCTTTACGAATTAAATTCACATCATCAACTGTATAATCTTCAAACGTATCGGGCGTATTTGGGTTATTATCTATCATGCCAATATAGGCCTTATTATATTTTGTATACTGTCGGTAATTACTAATGATAAATCCAGTAACTACTGCGCTACCAGCAAAAATTAAACCGGTTTTCCAATATTGTTTATTGTATATCTGACCTAAGCCCGGCACACATGCCGAATATAATCCGGCTCGCTTAGGAATAGGATTTCGGGTATTGAATGTAAAAATGGAATCGGGGAAAGTTTCTAAAACTTTTGTTTCGTTTCCTATATGTGAACTATCTACAATTATTTGTGATTTGCTATGAAGCGAAATAAAACAAAAGCAAATACAAAATAAGAAACACAAATGTTTAACGCGAAATGACCATTGTAATAAATGAATTTTTCCCATACCTAAAGTCATTAGATATGCATCTTATCTAAAATGCGTTCGAGGTCTGAATCGTTATAATATTCGATGGTAATTACACCTTTGCCGGTTTTTTTTCTATCAAGAATTACTTTGGTTGAAAAGTGCGAGGATATTTGATCCTCAATTCGTTTGTAAGCCGGTGCTAAAGCAGCTTTACTTTTTGTGGTTTTGGGTTTACTGCTTTGCGATTGATTAGCCACAATTTGTTTCACCAATTCTTCGGTGGCGCGTACCGAAAGTTGTTTTTCTTTAATTTCTTTAGCTGCAAAAAGTTGTTGTTCAATATGTTCTAAACCAAGTAAGGTTCTAGCATGCCCCATACTTATTTCTTTATTTCGCACCGAAACTTGAATAGAGGGTGGCAATTTTAGAAGTCGAATATAGTTGGTAACCGTACTACGTTCTTTTTTCATGCGGTCGGCCACTTCTTCTTGCGTTAAACTGCACTCACTCATGAGTCGTTTGTAAGCCAAACCTATTTCGATAGCGTTTAAATCTTCTCTTTGTAGATTTTCGAGCAAGCCCATCTCAAGAATTTCTTGATCATTGGCAACTCTTACATACGCCGGTATATCTTGCAATCCGGCCATGGCCGAAGCTTTAAACCTACGTTCACCCGAAATTAGTTGAAATTTTTTATTAGATATTTTAACTACGGTTATCGGTTGAATGATATCATGTAGTTTAATCGATTCGGCTAATTCTTTAAGTGGGCCCTCTTCAAAAGTTCGGCGAGGTTGATTCGGATTTACCTCTATCATTGATAAAGGAATACGCGTAATACTACCCACCAAAACTTCATCTTGGTTTATAGGTGCTTTAGTGAAGGCACTCACTTCATCTTTTATATTTCCAAGTAAGGCACCTATGCCTTTTCCTATTTGTTCTTTGGTATTAGGTTTGGCGCTCATTCTTGTTCTATTTCAAAAGTTTTGTCAACGTTTTTAATTCGGGTCATATCGTTGCGCTGTAAAATTTCTTTCCCCAAATTCAAATAATTTAATGCCCCAGTCGAATCGGCATCATATAATAATACCGGTTTGCCTAAACTGGGCGCTTCGCCTAAACGAGTATTGCGATGAATGATGGTATTGAATACCAGTCCTTCAAAATGATTTTTTACTTCTTCAACAACTTGGTTCGATAATCGAAGGCGACCATCGTACATCGTCATTAAAATACCTTCTATACTCAATTTTTGATTGAGTTTTGATTGAACAATTTTAATGGTATTCAACAACTTACCCAAACCTTCTAATGCAAAAAATTCGCATTGTACCGGAATGATCACACTATCGCTGGCGGTTAAAGCATTTAAAGTAATTAAGCCTAATGATGGGGAACAATCGATAACGATAAAGTCGTACTCATTGCGAATGCCATTGAGTACTTGTTCTAATTTACGTTCACGTCCCGGGTGATTAATTAATTCAATTTCGGCACCCACTAAATCAAGGTGTGAAGGCAATAATGACAGATTAGGTGTTTCAGTTTTCAAAATCACTTGACGAATATCGGTTTCGTTCACCAAACAATCGTACACACTCAGTTGTACATTTCGTAAGTCGAAACCATTACCGGTTGTGGCATTTGCTTGCGGATCGCAATCCACTAATAAAGTTTTATAATCGAGTACAGCTAAGCTGCAAGCCAAGTTAATGGCCGTAGTTGTTTTGCCTACTCCGCCTTTCTGATTTGCAATTGATATTATTTTTCCCATGCGCTACAAAAGTGCTGTATATAAACGGGAAATTAAATTTTTTTTATTCACGATATGGGCAGAAGTCTGAATAGCTGTGGAAAGTTTGAATAAATAATGGGTGATTGAGAATTACACCTATGAAAGAATATAAAATTCGTTTAATTATAAACTTTAACCATGCAAACAAACTTGCGTATTTGATTAATTTGTCCGCTACGATTTAGGCTTCTGATATTATTTTCTTGCAAAACAGAAGTCTTAAAATCTTCCGGAAGTTCCTTTACCAAATTAATAAGTTCTTTCGATTTAATGGCGAAAGTAACGCCTTCAGTTTGTGATTGTTTGCCCGAGATAATGCCCAGTACATTGCCGGTTTCATCTATAATTGGGGCTCCACTAACGCCTGGATTCGAAGGTAATTCAAGTTGAAATTTATTGCTATCACCATCAAAACCGGTTACCGAACTAATATACCCTTCGTTATAAACGATTTCATTTTTTGGATAACCTAATGAATAAATTCGATGAGCAAGATTGATATTCGATTTTTTGATAGAATAGGGTAGGTTGCCCGAGAATTTGAAATCATCTTCATTAATTTTTAAAATGGCTAAATCATTCAACTCATCTTTTACTACTAAGTTGCATTGATGACCTATACCGTCTTCGGTAAAGGTGAAAATTTTAGTATAGCCATCCACTACATGTAAGTTGGTAACTAAATATCCATTTTTAGAAATGGCAAAACCGGTACCACTAAATTTTGAAGGATAATCGGGCACAGGAACCGCATTAATTTTTACTTTATCTACTTCGTGTTTAATAGCACGTTGGTCTTTTTTGATATTATTGATTTCACCTTTTAATAATTGGTAGGTAGCTTGGGTATCTTTTTTATAGATTGATCGGGCGAATAAAAACGTAAGTACCGATGCAGTAACCGCCACTACAGCAGCTACCGAAGCCGTTCTCCAATATTTGTTTACGCTCAATTTAAGGTGTTTGAGCATAAGGTGGGTTTGGCTATGGCTATGTTTATGGATTGAATCGAGGGAATAACGAATAAATTCGCGGTTATTATGATGGTCGAAGGTGTTAATTAAAGTTTTATGTTCATGAACCAATTGCGCTAAAGCAGGATTATTTTCCATGTCTATTTCAAAAAACATTTTCTCCTTATCGTCCATGAAACCATGACAATATTTTTCTACCAGTTCGTATGTGTTATGCTCGTTCATTTGTAAAGACTTGCTTCTTTTTCATTAAAAAATAATTTCCTTAATCGGTTCAGGCATTTGTATTTCTGTGTTTTTGCGTTTTCGGCATTGGTATATCCCAAGTCGGAAGCAATATCCTGCATACTTTTATTATGTATGTAGAAAGCAGTAATAACGGTATTACAGGGTTCTCCTAACTGTTTCAAGCAGTCGGTTAGCTTGGAAACATTTTGTTCAAACTCGAAAAATTGATGAACTGTATCATGCACACCAATAGTTTCTTCGAGATAATCGCTTAGCGTACTAAAAGATTGATTTTTCTTTTGCGACATTTTCTTCAACCACATATGTTTCGCTACGGCGGTGATATAGGTTGAGAAACGACAACTTAAATGAAGTTCATCTTTTTTTGCTTTTTCGTAAAGAATCGTCACGGCGTCTTGGAAAATATCGTAAGCGTCGTCAACCGATCCATTCATTTTAAAAACCATTTTTTCGATGGTTGGATAGCAACTTTTATAAATATAGTTAAGCGTGGAGGAATCCCCGGATGCCAAAGAACGAATTAATTGTTCATCACTCAATATTTGTGTTGAATTATTACTCATTAATACGTTATCTGTGTTTAGGTGACCCAAAAGTCAGTTTTTTTCCTCAAATAAAATAATTCAAGTATTTCTGACGCAATAATCTATGGATGGTTTTTTAGCCATGAAACTTGAAATAGCCCAATTACCCTATTTTTATTTTAAAAATATTTTTTAGTTTAAATCATTGATAGTCAAGCATTTTAGAAAATTATACAATAAAAATTTATTTTTTTTTATTTCAGTGGGGTTACCTTTTTCTGAATTGGGTATTAATCCTTCAAACAATAAAAAATATAAAAATGAAAAATTTGGTAAAAATTTCAATCTTCGCGATTGCTCTTGGATTCTTCGCTTCTTGCTCTGAAACTAAAGAAGAAACAACAACAGAACCTACAGCTACAGAAACTCCAGTAGAAGCTCCAGTTGAAGCTGCTGCTCCAGTTGATACAACTGCTCCAGCTCCTGCTACAGAAGCTGCTCCTGCTGATACAACACACAAATAAGATTTTTTGTATAGCAAAAAGTAAGAAACCACCTCAGGGTGGTTTTTTTATTTCGAGGAAATAAAATTTTGTAATTTCAAATATTCCTTTACTTTTGCGCCCTGTTTACAGCTGCCTTCTTTTTTGAAGGTATCCAACGTTTAGCGCTGTAACGTCATTTTTAAATTAATACTAAACTATATGAACAGTTACGAACTGATGGTCATTTTTACTCCTGTCTTATCGAATGAGGAGTTTAATGCGGCCACAAAAAATCTCAAAAAATTCGTTACAGACCTTCAAGGTGAAATTGTTGGTGAAGATAGCTGGGGTTTGAAATCACTTGCTTATCCAATCGCTAAAAAAACCACCGGGTTATACTATGTAATGGAGTACAAAGCAGCGACCTCTTTAAATGCAAAATTCACTATTCAAATGAATCGTGATGAGTCTATTATGCGTTTTATGATTACCGTATTAGATAAGCATGCAGTTGCTTATAACGATCGTAAGCGTAAGGGCATCAAAATCGAGAAACCAAATCCTGTAACCGAAAAAGAAGAAGCATAATTATGGCAAAATCAGATATAAAGTATTTAACTACCCAACGGGTAGAGGTACGTCAGAAAAAATATTGTCGTTTCAAGAAAATGGGCATTCACTACATCGATTATAAAGATGGAGAATGGCTAAAGCGATTCATTAACGATCAAGGTAAATTATTGCCACGTCGTTTAACCGGTAATTCATTGAAATTTCAAAGAAAAGTAGCAACGGCTGTAAAAAAATGTCGTCAAATGGCTATTCTTCCTTATGTAACTGACCTTTTAAAGTAAAATCAACATGCAAATAATACTTGTTAAAGATATGGACAATTTGGGATCTGCTCATGAAGTAGTGAATGTCCGCCCCGGTTACGCACGTAACTATCTTATCCCTTTAAAATACGCTATCGAAGCCTCTCCATCAAATTTGAAAGTGGTTGCCGAAAAAAATAAAGTGAAAGCTAAGAAAGAAAATGCTTTACTAGCAGAAATTAGTAAAGTATCAGAAATTTTAAAGGCTTCAGCACTTAAAATAGGTGCAAAAACCGGTACATCAGGTAAGATATTCGGTTCAGTTACACCTATTCAAATTGCTCGATCTATTCGTGAGCAAAAAGGTTATGAAATTGATAGAAAGAGAATTACGATTATTGATGAAGTAAAAGAAATTGGTTTATACAAAGCGAATATCGATTTTGGTAATTCAAATATCATCGAAATCGAATTTGAAGTTGTTTCTGAATAATTTTAGTCAACATAAAAAATATAAAACCCGATTCGTATTAATCGGGTTTTTTTATTTAGTTTTACCAACGATTTTTTCGGTGTATCACGTCTTGAACTGATTGCCTTTCATTTAATTTTTATAATATTTTAAAGTTATGATTAAAAAAATACTTTTAGCAAGCTTTCTATTCCTTCTAAGTTTCAAAGTAACGCAAGCCCAATATTGTTTGCCTGTTTTCTCAATTGGTTGCACAAGTGCTGATTTTATTGATAATTTCTCAACAACTGGAGGCATAACTAATATATCAAACTTGGCTTCGGGTTGCAATGGAACGGTACCGAACTCCTATGTTTTTAATAATACCATGACAGTTTCACAAACGCAAGGATTGTCGTTCAATTTTACAGTGCAAGCCGGCGCAACATGGTCACAAGGTTTTGGTATATGGGTAGATTGGAATCAAGATTACGATTTCGATGAAACCAATGAATTCGTTTATTTTTCACCTTCATCAGCAACAACCCCATTTAATGGGATTATTACTATTCCTCCTACCGCCCCTCCAGGAATTACTCGTATGCGGGTAATTTGTCGTTTTGTAACAGTGCCTACTAATATCGAATATTGCGGAACAAATTTTTCATTCGGGGAATGTGAAGATTATAATTTGGAAGTATTACCTAGCGCGCCTTGTGTAGGTATGCCAATGGCAGGTACAGTTACACCTCCTGGCCCTTTAACACAATGTGCCGGCCAAGCAGTAAATCTTGGATTAACTGGAAATACGGTTACCGGAAATCTTACGTACAACTGGCAACAATCAACTACCAGCGCAGCCGGTCCGTGGATTAATGTTATTGGTGGTTTTGGTGGCACAGGGCCAGGTTATGCAACACCGGGATTAACAGGTACTACTTGGTATCAATGTACAGTGACCTGTGCAAACTCTGGGCTTAGTAGCTCAACACCTCCTTATGTTATTAATGTAGTTGCACCAACTTATGCAACGGTGCCGTATACACAAGATTTTGAAACATGGATGAGTTATTGTGACGTGCAAGATGTACCAAATGATTTGCATTGGTCCAATAATCCACTTACCGGCGATGCTTCTTGGCGCAGAGATGATGAAGGATATACCGCTAATTGGTTAAATTCTACTTCAGGGTTTTATTCACCTGCAGGCTCGGTAAATTTACATTCAGCTCGTTTTCATTCTTATGGAACCAATGTGAGTGGTGATCTAGACTTATACCTTAATTGTGGAGTTTTGCCTGGAGATAAAACGATTACCTTCGATTATATCAATAATAATTTTACCGGTTTTGGTTTTGATAGTCTTGAAGTATTACTTTCTACGAATGCTGGCTTTTCATACACACCCATAGGTTCTTATACCAATTCGCCTTCATGGCAAAGCAATGCTTTAATTATTCCTTCGAATTCTTCTACAACTTTAATCCGTTTTAGGGGTCGTGGTGATTTTCAATATGACACCGATTTAGGTATTGATAATATTAATGTACTTGCACCTTGTAATGGAATGCCCAATGCGGGGATAATCAATCCAATGACACCTTGTGCAGGCATTCCGTTTACGCTTTCATTAAGTGGCGCAACGGTTGCAGGCGGAATCACTTACACTTGGCAAAGTGGGCCAAGTTCTACCGGTCCGTGGACCACCTTAGGCATCACCGCCGGACCAACATTTACAACCACAGTAGCTTCGGCAACTTATTTTCAATGTATAGTTACTTGTCCTAATGGTGCAGGTTTCATAGCTACCACACCTACAATGTATGCACAAATGGCAAGTTTTTATACCTGCTATTGTTTATCGCAAAGCGAAACGAATTTTGAAGAACAAAATATCGGTAATGTTAGCTTATTTAATTCACAAAATGTGGCCATCCTAAATAATGGAACAGCTACCCCATTATTGAATAACCCTTCAGTTTTAAATTATTATACTGACTTTAGTTCTTTAACGCCGCCTACAATTTATCGTGATTCTGTATATGATGCCAAAGTAACGGCTTTCACAAAGATTGGATTTTTTTATAATGGCTACTCCAAAATTTATATCGATTATAATCGTGATGGTGTTTTTGATCCTGTAACTGAAAATGTTGGCGGGGGCGTATTAAATTCGGGAACGCAATTGATGGCATCTAATTTTACCGTGCCAGCTACTGCCCAATTTGGCGTTACGGGTATGCGAGTAGTGTATCGTGTGTTTGGTACTTCTACAACGGTTACTCCTTGTGGCACTTATCCAAGTGGTGAAACCGAAGATTATTTGATTAATATTTCATTACCTCCGTGTAATACACCACCTAATGCAGGAAATGCTACCATAAGTGATACAATTTCATGTCCTGGATATACTTTATTTATGGAAGATACCGGTCATGATGTAATCTATTTAGGCTTATCCTTTAATTGGCAATATTCGAATGATGGCATTAACTATACAGATATACCGGGTGCTACCTTGGATACATTATCTTATGTAGTGAACAACGAATCTTGGTTCCGATTCAGAACAACTTGTAATGGAGTTTCAAATGCTTACTCAGATACACTTCATGTAACGATGAGCCCTCCTTCATCATGTTACGGACAAAGTGCTTCTTTTGGCGGAAGCTTGGATTCAAGTGATATTGGTGCAGTAATCATCGCTGATTCATTTTCGAATAATAATATCTATTCGTATATCACAGGTGGTCCGCACTTAAATAATCCAATGGCCATAAAGAATCGTACCGATAGAACCATGTTTGGTCCGATGGCATTGATGACCGATAGTACTTATAAATTAGCTGTGTATCATATTATGCGCACACCTACTCATGCCGATGCACGGGTTACTGTATTTATTGATTATAATAATAACCAAGTGTATGATATACCTCAAGAGCGCGTGTTTACAGGACTTGCAGATATAAGTAATTACTATTTGTACACCTATATACATACACCATTATTCCCTGCCATTAATACCCCAACCGGCCTGCGTGTTGTACTCAATAATAACGTCTCGCCAAATACAGCTTCTGATACCGGCGTAGGGTTATACACTTCAGGTGAAACAGAGGATTATTTAGTTAGCTTCCAATTCAAACAATTACCAAGCTCAATTCATGATGTTTATGCAATTGATCAAATTGCGGTTTATCCTAATCCTACTTCAGGTAAGGTATATGTTGGGTTGAATGCTATAGAAATGACAAATTTGAATATTAGCATCTTAAATATTACAGGCACAGTTCTCGATCAAAAGCAATTTGATAAAATTCAAGGTGAATTTGTTACTGAGTTGAATTTAACAAACTATGCCAAAGGCACCTACTTAATCAAAATCAATTCTGATAAAGGAAATTTTGTTAGACGAGTAGTGGTTGAATAAATCTTACAAATAAATAAAATTAAGAGTCCACTTCGGTGGGCTTTTTTTATGGGGAGTGTGTTAACTGGGCGTGTCCCCGATAGCAAAAAAATACTTCGTGCCTCAGTTTTTTTGCATCGGGGTCAGGCTTTTCACTGCAATCTTTTGCTCGTACCTCACAAAAGGATTTTCGTTTCAATCCTTCACGCGTTCAACAAAATTGGAGGCATATTGCATGTATTGGTTTGCCTTACATCCTCTCAGGCGCACTCACGCCTAATAATCCCAATCCATGAGAAATTATGTTACGTGTTAAAGTACTTAATTGCAACCTGAAAGTTTTAGCCGCATCGCTATCAGCTTTTAAAATAGAATGATCTACCAAAAAGGCATTATAAGTTTTAGCTAATTGAAAAACGTAATTACAAATCAAGGATGGATTATATTCATGAGCTGCTTGCAGTAAAACGGCCGCATATTGTTCTTGTATTTTTAGCATACCTTTTTCGCTAGATGTCATTGCATAACTAGAGGTGGCATCTGCAGCAATCTCACCGGCTTTGCGTAATATCGAGCAAATACGTGCATGAGTATATTGCACAAACGGACCAGTAAATCCATGAAAATCAATACTTTCTTGCGGATTGAAAATCATTTTCTTCTTCGGATCTACTCGCAATAAATAAAATTTAAGTGCGCCTAACCCGAGGGTATTATACAAGGCTACTAGTTCATCATTTGTAAAACCTTCTACCTTGCCAAGCTCTTCGGTATTTTTTTGAGCGATGTTCACCATTTCGGCTATCATATCATCTGCATCTACCACAGTGCCTTCTCTGCTTTTCATTTTTCCACTCGGTAACTCAACCATACCATACGAAAGATGATAAATGCCATCGGCACCAGGCTCACCTAATTTTTGCATAATGAGTTTCAAAACCTGCATATGATAATTTTGTTCATCACCAATTACATATACCGATGTATCCATGCCAAATTCTGTATACTTCAAATTCGCTGTACCAATATCTTGAGTCATATACACCGAAGTGCCATCACCTCGTAATAATAATTTTTGATCAAGTCCTTCATGGGTTAAATCAATCCATACCGACTTATCTTCTTTTTGAAATAGTATTCCTTTCGCAAGTCCTTCTTCTATTATTTTCTTGCCCAATAAATAAGTGTCACTTTCATAATATCGTTTATCGAATGTGATACCCAATTTATCATAGGTAATATTAAAACCAGCATATACCCAATCATTCATAGTCTTCCAAAGTGTAATGGTTTCTTCATCACCGGCCTCCCATTTACGTAATAAATCTTGCGCTGCTAACATAATAGGCGCCTGCTTTTCAGCATCAGCTTGTTCCCATCCTTCGGCAACTAAAACACTCATCTGACTTTTATATTCATCATTAAACTTCACATAATAATCGCCTACTAAATGATCGCCTTTAGTACCGGTAGTTTCCGGTGTTGCGCCATTCCCAAACAATTGCCATGCCACCATACTTTTACAAATATGAATACCACGATCATTAATTAAGTTGGCTTTGATAACCTCATGCGAAGTAGTTCGTAAAATATTTGACAAACTTGCCCCTAAAAAAATATTTCGAAGATGGCCAAAATGCAAGGGCTTATTGGTGTTGGGCGATGAGTATTCAACCATCACTTTTTTATGCTGAGCTGCTTTTACTTCAAATACTTTGTTTTGCCAGTTTGCGTATAAATAGCTGGAAAAACATGCATCATTCAATACTAAATTTAAAAATCCTTTTATTACATTAAAGCTTGCAAACAAACGGCTTCGATTCATTAAGTCTAATCCAAGCTCATTCGCAATATCATCAGGTTTTTTACCTAATAATTTACTTAAAGCAAAAGTTACTAAAGTATAATCACCTTCAAATTCGGGTTTGGTATCATTAATCGTTAATAGCTCGATGCCCGGCGTTTGCTTATATATATGTGTAATTGATTTTTGGACTTCCAACTTAATTTGTTCAACGATTTGCATGCCTTTTGTTTTGCGGCAAAAGTAAGGTATGCAATGAATATTTTGCGATGAAATGAATATTCATGAAGTGTTGAAATTTTGTCAATGCGTTTTCTGCAAAGTAAAATGCCTTAGATTTGCCCTCATGAAAAATAGGTTTCTAATATTGCTGGCAATTGGTGGTTTGTTCACTTCATGTTCTACAAAATTTAATGTAGGTGCTGAGTATAAAGAGGTAAGTGTTGTGTATGGATTATTATCGGTAAGTGATACCGCTCATTATATAAAAATTACGAAAGGCTATTTCGATGAGAATCAAAATAATTTAGCCCTTGCCCTGAATACCGATTCCTTGTATTTCAAAAATTTGCAAGTGTCTATGGTGATATTGGATAATGGTAATCCGATAGAAACACTCACGCTAAATCGTGTGGACCTTACCGACGAAGGTTACCCAAAGGCGACCGGTGTATTTGGTACCCTACCTAATTATGCCTATAAGTTTAAAAGAAATTTAGATGCTACAAAAACTTTCAGATTAAAAATAAAAAATTTGGATACAGGAAAGGAAATTGAAGCGGAAAGTCCGCTGATTACAAATGCACCTAAGTTTTTTCAATTTGTGAAACCCATTGATGATCAAGAAACCCTCGATTTTTCGAGTACAACTACACCTTTTGTTTTCCGTTGGAAAGGTCCATCAACCGCTGCTTTTTATGATGTAGTGATTGAGTTTCGATATCAAGAATTAGATATGAATACGATGGATACAAGCTATGTAACTGTAGATGTGCCTATTGCAAAAAGTATTTTAAGTGGCAGCGGCGAAATAAGTACTTCTGTTAAAAGCACCGATTTTTTTAAGCAGTTAAATAGTTTTGTGAGTGCAGCACCTGATAATATTAAGCGATATGTAGATACACCGGGATTGAAAATATTAGGAGGAGGAAGTGTACTGAAAACTTATATCGATGTAAATACTGTGCAAGGCGGAATAACGGCCGATCAAATTAAACCCAATTATACAAATATGAAGGGTGAGAATGTGTTCGGTATTTTTTCGACACGCGGACAAATTGGAATGCCGCTTATTAAATTTAATACGGCTACCATTGAATCTATCAAGAACGGGGCATTTACTCAGAACTTAAATTTTGTAGGTATTTCAACCAAATAGTAAACCTAAACTCCTAGTGAATTCTAGTTGCATCGTGCTTTTGTGTTAAAACAAGATTAGCCAAGTCTAAATCAAAAGGCGTAGTAATTTTTATATTTTCTTCGTTGCCGGGCACAAGATGAATTTCATTACCTGCATATTCGTAAACACTCGCTTCATCGGTAAAGGCTTCATCGTATTCACAAGCATAAGCAGATTTAATTGCAGCAATTTGAAAAGTCTGTGGGGTTTGTATCGTAACATATTCTTGTCGAGGCACAGCGGCATTTTGTAAATCAGTAACTCTTCGCAAACTATCCTTACTCGGTAAACAAGGAATGGCATCTCCATAATTGTTTGCAGTTTCATAACACTGTTGCATCACTTGTTGCGAAACAAAAGGACGAACCCCATCATGAATAAAAACAATACCGGTTTCATTTTGCGGAATGGCACGTAAGCCATTTTGAACTGAATGAAAACGAGTAAGTCCACCTGATACAAGTTGTATTTGACTTTGATTTGGAAAATAACTTTCTAAAAAATGAGTGGCCTTTGAATCATGTGGCGGTAAAACAAGAATTATTTTCAGCTTGGGTTTGAATTGTAAAAAATTTTGCACAGTATAAAACAAAATAGGTTTGCCTTGAAGCTCGATAAATTGTTTAGGTATAGAACTTTTCATTCTACTTCCATTTCCTCCGGCAACAATTACTGCGTAGTTCATCTTTCAAATGTAAAAAAATATTAAGACCGTTGCAAAAATCAATTAAGTTCGGGTTTTGCAACAATCGTATTTTTGCTAAAGCCATCTCTAAAAACCTGATCTACTTCGTTACTTCAATTTTTTAAATTTCTCTTTTACAACTTTGAACTGCGGGTTTAAAAAATTGAAAAGCCTTTTGTAAGAGGTTTTTAGAAATGCCTCAAAGTAGATTAATTTTTAAAATTGTAACATTTAAATGAATACTGTATAAAATTTGGAATTGATCATCGTTAAACCCTATTTTTATCCTTCAAGAAAATATTTACTATGAGAAAAATAGCAATCGGCCTTATGCTTATTTGTACAGTTGGTTTATCATCTTGTTTAGAAAAAGTACTCAAAAATTGTGATGCCGCATGTGAAAATCATGGCTTTTGTGATGAAACAACAGGTACCTGCGATTGCGATATGGGTTATGAAGGAACTAACTGTGATATTGAAACACGTGCCAGGTTTTTAGGGAATTATAATGTGTTAGAAGATAGTAGCGGTACCATTAAAAACTATACCTGCATTGTGTCAAATGGTAAAGGTGCCTATGGTCCTTATGGTATCACAATTACCTCATTAAACGGTAGCTCAATTGATGGAAAGGTTACTGAAAATAATTCAATCAACCTCGATCATGGATCCGGTGATTTTTTTAATGTACAAGGTTCAGGGAATTTAAATGGCAATACCATCAATTTAAACATTGTGTTTACACCTAATGGATTTAATCCTACGTATACTAAAATTTTTACTTTGACGAAGTAGGGTAGGGTTTACATTCATAGTTCAGACTTTTGTTTCAGCACGTTTTACTCTCAGTAAAATCCCTCAAACTTTTTCTTTCCACACTCTCCCAAACAAATTGAACTTTGATTACTTTTGCGCATGCTTAAAGATTTTCCCGTACAAAACGAAAAGGAAACCCGCGCCGGATTTGGTGAAGGTATTCACGAAGCCGCTAAACGTAATGATCAAGTAGTAGCACTTACCGCCGATTTAGCCGGTTCGTTGAAACTCAATGCGTTTATGAAAGATTTTCCTGAACGCTTCATTCAATGTGGTATCGCCGAAGCCAATATGGTGGGCATGGCAGCTGGATTAACCATCGGTGGAAAAATTCCGTTTACTACAACCTTCGCTAACTTTTCTACTTCAAGAGTTTACGATCAAATTCGCCAAAGCGTCGCCTATAGTGGTAAAAATGTAAAACTTTGTGCATCGCATGCCGGATTAACTTTGGGCGAAGATGGGGCTACTCACCAAGTATTAGAAGATATCGGCATGATGAAGATGTTGCCAGGCATGACCGTGATCGTGCCTTGCGATTTTAACCAAACCAAAGCGGCTACCATGGCCATAGCCGAATATGAAGGTCCGGTATATTTAAGATTTGGCAGACCAAAATGGCCAAATTTCACTCCCGAAAATGAAGACTTTGTAGTAGGTAAAGCGCAAATCATTCATGAAGGAAACGATGTAAGTATTTTTGCTTGCGGACATATGGTTTGGGAAGCTATGAAAGCTGTTGAGCAATTAGAAAAGGAAGGTATTAGCTGCGACTTAATTAATATTCATACCATAAAACCACTCGATGAAGCCGCTGTATTGCATTCTATTAAAAAAACAGGATGTATTGTAACGGCTGAAGAGCATCAACGTAACGGTGGTTTAGGTGATAGTATTGCGCAAGTTGCCGCGGCTCATCATGCTTGTCCGCAAGAGTTTGTAGCCGTAAATGATAGTTTTGGCGAAAGTGGGAAGCCGGCAGACCTCTTAGTAAAATACGGACTTACCTCAGATGCCATCATTGCCGCCGTGCGCAAGGTTTTATCGAGAAAATAAATGGTTCGGTCGTGTAATGGAATACTTTAACCTAGTATTAAGTGTATTGCTGCAAAATTTAAATATTTTTACTCGCTTCGGGATTTACCTTCAAGTATCATCTTAATTAAAAATTGAAAGCAAGTACACTATTTCGTTTAAGTTTATGCCTATTGATATTGGCTTCAACTTTCTTGGCATTCGCCGAGGAGTCGGAATTTGGGTATACACTAAAATCAAAAAAAACCGAGCAATATATTCATTTGGTTTACGATGAAATTCAATTTGATAAAAATCATAAACTTTCACTACAAGCTTTCAAGCAAGGATTTTACGGTTATTTGAATATGAAAGAAAGTGGCAAGATTTCGAATAATGCCACACTTACTATTTGCGATTATAGCTTATCGAGTAATGTAAAACGTATGTGGGTAATTGATATCAACAAGCGCAAGGTTTTATTTAATACCTTGGTTGCACATGGAATGGCTAGCGGCGAAGAGTTTGCTACGGCGTTTTCGAATATCGAAGAATCGCATCAAAGTAGTTTGGGGTTTTATACTACTGCCGAAACGTATTTTGGTGATAATGGCTATTCATTGAAATTAGTTGGCGAAGATGGCAAATTCAATAATAAAGCATATGAACGGGCTATCGTAATTCATGCTGCACCTTATGTTTGCGATGAATTTGCAAAGGCCAATCAACGATTAGGTCGCAGTCATGGTTGTCCGGCTTTACCCACCGATGTCGCACCTAAAATAATTGATAAAATAAAAAATCGGAATTGTGTATTTATCTATGCGCCGGTGAAAGAATATTTAGCATCCTCGTATTGGTTACGAAAACCCTTGGTTTGTTTGCCACAAGAAGCAGAACAAATGGAATTAATAGCAAATATGAAAACAAAGAATCCCTCTAACAATAAAAATGAACCTGAACTTTTAAGTGCGAAATTGGCCAAGCGTGACATGGCATTAGCGAAAGATGTTTGTTTACATGCAAATGAAGAAAGGTTAACCAAAGAAGCTCATTCACAAGTGACTTCTATCATTATCGTAAATAAGAATGATCGGGTAGGGAGTTCAGATACACTTCGAGTGAAGTAGTGAATTTGCTTTAATTTTAAGATTAAATTGTTTATTTTGGCATACAAGGATTTGAGAAATACCCTTGAGTTTAATTTCTGATTCAACATCCCAAATGTGTAATCTTCAATTATCTTTGAACCCTTGGCATACCTTATTTTTATTTTTTATCTGCTTGTTTGCTGCGGAGTTTTTTATTACTTAAAAATTGAAAAACAAAGCGGACTTTCCATAGGTGTGGTACTTTCTTTGTTTGTATTGAAGGTATTGGTGGGTTGTATAAATCTGTATGTGCATTATAACGAGTTTATCAGTAACGATATTCATTTTTATTATACACAGTCGATGTTAGACTTGCAAGAGTTTACTACCAACCCCTCTCATTTTTTTTATAATTGGTTTTTTAACTGGGGCGATTTTAGCGCAGGATATAGTTTGTTTAGTAAAGAGAGTATGCCCTACTGGACAGATATTGGCGTATTAATACATAGTAAATTTATGAACCTTGCCAATATACTTTCGTTTGGAGAGGTATATACCGATGTAATTTTTTTTAACGTGATTTACTTTATGGGTTTGCTTCAATTGTATAAAGTATTTTATCAATGGCAAGTGAATAAAAAATGGTTGTTTGTATTTTCAGTTTTCTTAATTCCATCAACCTTATTTTGGTGTAGCGGTATACATAAAGATGGTTGGATAATCGCCGCGATAGGATTTACTTTATATGCAACAAAGAAGTATTTAGATACGCGAAAATTGAAGTACATACTCACGATTTGTTTATCATTGTTTTTGTTGTTTGTATCACGCTACTTTGTATTTCTTTGTTTTTTTCCGGCCTATACTTTATGGTTATTATTACGAAATGTAAAGCATAGTGTTGCATGGTTTGCCACGACTTATTTTATATTGTTGATGGTATTTTTCTTTGCAAACAAATTAGTTCCTACGTTTCATCCAATGGAAATTATCATTGCCAAACAAGAAGCTTTTTTTACACTAAAAGGTTATTCAGACATGGCCACACCAAAGCTCGATAATTCATTGAGTTCATTTGTTGCTAATTTTCCTTCGGCGGTAAATCATATTTTTTTGCAACCCTATTTTACTATGGCATCACCATTAAAATATAAAATAGCCGCATTGGATGCATGGTTAATCTTGGCTTGTATAATAAGTTGTTTACTTTATTTGAAGCGAGGCAAAGCGCAAACTTTATTTTATGTGAGTATGCTTGTATTTGCCTTAAGTATGTATTTATTTCTGGGTTATACGATTCCCAATTGTGGGGCTTTGGTTCGATACAAGAGTGAATTTACCGCAGTGCTTTTGCCGGTTTTATTTTCGCTGAGTGAAATTCCTTGGTTGAAAAGATTTTATAGTGAGACTGAAACCTAGATTGGTTTTTACCCCGAACCCCTAACCCCGTCCTCATCTATTTCGCCTTAAATAAACCGTATTTCAAAATACAGTAAATGGCTCTGAAGCCATCTTTCCAGCCAATTTTTTTGCCCTCTTCATAGGTTCGTCCATAATACGATATGCCTACTTCATAAATTCGAATACCTTTTATACGCGATAGTTTAGCGGTTACTTCAGGTTCAAATCCAAAACGGTTTTCGGTAAGGTGTATAGATTGGATAATTTCACGACGCATCATTTTATAACAAGTTTCCATATCGGTTAAATTTAAATTGGTAAACATGTTCGATAAACGAGTAAGAAATTGATTGCCGATACTATGCCAATAAAATAAAATACGATGAGGTTTGCCGCCCATGAATCGAGAGCCGTACACAACATCGGCAACGCCCATTAATAAAGGTTTTAAAAGGATATTAAATTCTTCAGGATCATATTCTAAATCGGCATCTTGTATAATTACAAAATCACCGCTTGCTTTTAAAATGCCGGTCCGTATCGCAGCGCCTTTGCCTTGGTTTACTTCGTGTTTGTAATAAGTAATGGGTAGTGAAGGATTTTCAGCACGATATTTTTCGATAGCTGATTCAGTATCATCCTTCGAGCAATCATTGACAATAATTACTTCTTTTTCCATCGCGTTGGGTAATGCCACAAGTTGTACCTTATTTAAGATATGATGGATGGTTGGGCCTTCGTTATAAGCCGGTATCACAATGCTGAGTTTCATAATGCGTGCGCAAGATAATGAATTCTATTTCTTTACTTTGCAATAAACAAAAATAGTATGAGCGAGCTCGTAAACGAATTTAATACCTATCGCGAAAAGATGAATGAAGTCATCCTTTCGAAACAAAATAAAGTAATTGGACGCTTATTCAATTTAGATACCAATACGTATATGGAAGGCGCCTTGGATGTAAAGACTAAAGAAATGCTGGGCCTAGTAGCTTCGATGGTTTTGCGTTGCGATGATTGTATAAAATATCATGTCGGGAAGTGCCACGAAATGAAGGTAAGCACCGACGAATTATATGAAGTTTTTGCAATCGCGAATATAGTGGGTGGTACTATAGTCATTCCACATACACGAAGAGCTGCTGAATATTGGGAGGAATTGCAAAAAGTGTAAATGTGTTTTTGTTACATTGGGATATCATAAACACCATTGTTTGTTTGATGGACTTTAGGGTGGTTTTATAAGGCCGTCAGACGAGGCTTTTGAATTTTTCAAACGCTGCGTTGACTGTCGTCAATAATGAGTGCCATACATACGGCATTGGCATAACGAAGTATCATGGGTTTATAAATCCATCCCTTACACGATATCAATTTCAAAATTCACCAAATCAACAAACTGATTCAGTCGAGTAAGAATTTGTTCGTTATTGATTTCTTTCAATCGAGTAGTGCCAAACTTTTCAACTACAAAACTTGCCATCGCCGAACCGATAATGATGGCCGTTTTCATGTTTTCGAATGAGATATCTTTTGTACGGGCTAAATGACCGATAAAGCCACCGGCAAAAGTATCGCCAGCGCCCGTTGGATCAAATACCTCTTCGAGGGGAAGAGCCGGTGCAAAAAACACATGATGTTCATGAAATAATAAAGCACCATGCTCACCTTTTTTAATGATGAGATATTTGGGTCCCATCTCCATAATTTTTTGTGCCGATTTTACTAGTGAAAACTCACCACTTAATTGTCGCGCCTCCGCATCATTCACCATTAAAACATCTACCAATTTCATGGTTTCTTTTAAATCGTCGAGGGCAATATCCATCCAAAAATTCATGGTATCCATGATGATTAGTTTTGGACGAGTCTTTAATTGTTCAATAATTTGTTTTTGTAAGGAAGGCATTAAATTCCCTAACATTAAAAATTCGCAACCTTGATAACTATCCGGAACTTTAGGATTGAATTTTGCCAATACATTTAAGTCGGTAACCAAGGTATCGCGTGTATTCATATCCATATGGTACTTGCCGCTCCAAAAAAATGATTTTTCATCTTTCACCACTTCAACGCCATCAAAAGCTACACCACGTTGTTGTAAGGCTTCAATTTCTTCGTTGGGAAAATCGCCTCCAATAATAGAAATTTGTTGAATGGGTTGTGTAAAATGCGAGGCACTCCAAGCGGCATACGTTGCAGATCCACCTATAATTTTATCGGTTTTGCCAAATGGGGTTTCAATTGCATCAAAAGCCATGGTGCCGGCTATTACTAATGACATATTATTTTTATTTGGCGGCAAATGTATTCTGAACTTTCTGCTTGTTCAAACTTCGAAGTAACTATTTTAGGAATTGGTCAATTAGTAAATGAGACAATTAGTAAAGACAATTGGTGAATGTGACAATTGGTGAATGGGAGGTTAGCATTCGGCTACCTAAATTGGTGTGTTCTAAGGGTGTCCGTGGAAGCAAAAAACCCCCCCGCCTTCCCCCCCCCCCTTTTGTGGGGGCTTAAGGGAAAAATTTTTTTTTTTTATTTTTTTTCCCCCCACTCCCGCCCCCCTTTTTTTTTTTTTTCCGTTCCTTCCAAGGTAATTTCTATTGGTGGTTTTTTGAATTTTTTTTTTTTCTGGGGGTTTTTAGAAATTGGGGGGGATTTTTTCGGTGGTGGTTGGGTTTTCCCTTTTAATCTTCCCCCCCCCCCAACCCCTCTTTTTCTTTTTCTTTTGGTTTTTCTTTTTTTTTGTTTTGTTTTTTTTTTTTTTTTTTATTTTTTTTAATTTTTAATTTTTTTTTTTTTTGTTTCATTTTTTTTCCCTTGGTGAACTTTTTGTTGTTGAAGCACTTGTTGTACTTGCGGGGGCGGATCTCGTTTTTTTTGGCCTGGCCAAAAACCATTCAACCAACCCAACAATTTTAAAATACCCACTTTATTTCCATTAAATTTTATCAAAAATTTGTTAAAAAAAAATTTCCAAATTTTTTCCCTATCCCCCTAATCCCCCCTTTGATTCCCCACTTTACCTTTACCCCTCTTTTTTCCCTTATTTTTCCCCCCCCCTTTCCCCCCAAAGCAACACCCTAAAAAAATTTCTCACACCCTTTATTGCGGGATTTTCTTTCCGTTTTTTTTTTTTTTTTTTTTTTGGGTTTCCCCTTTTTGGCAAAACTTCGGGCCCATTCCCAGCGCAACCAAAAAAACAAAAATTGTTTCAAGTAAGAAATGTTTGGTTTTAGGTTTGGGGGGGTGGGGGGGAGGGGGCGGGGGGGGGGGGATCCTAATTCCCATTTACTAATTCACTAATTTTCACATTCACTAATTATTCTCTCAGCTCCCCCAATCCTCCATTTACTCATTCACTAATTTCCTCATTCACTAATTATCCACTCAGCTCCCCCAATCCTCCATTTACTCATTCACTAATTTTCACATTCACGAATTAGTTAACTACCAAACTACTATGCAACCATCTTTTCCCATCATGAGCCTGCATAAAATACATGCCTTTAGCTAAATCACCAACATACAATTTTTGATCTTGTAATTTACCTTGTTTCACTAAGGCGCCTTGCACATTATAGACTTGAATGTTTTGTAATTGAATAGACGAGAAAATATGCACATACCCATTGTTGTAATTCGATGTAAATGAGTCATTCGTTTCGAAGGATGAAACAGCATTCGGGAAGGTATTTACATACATGGTATCTAAAAATATATCATACTTTCCACAGGTATTCATTGCTTTGAGTTTCACTGTGTAAGTTCCAGAGGCTGCATAAGTATGGGTAGGACTAGTTGCATTATTAATTGGTGATCCATCACCAAAATCCCAAGCATAATTTGTACTTCGCAACGACGCATTGGTAAAATTATAGGTATTGCCTGTATGGGTTTCGGTATATTTAGCACTAGGGATACTTCCATATTGTTGCCAAGTTTCTAGACTGTCCAAAACCACTCTGCTCGCAGCATTTTGTAAAGTAAGTCCTTCCCAAGTTAGAATGCCTATTGGCCAAGCAGGAGAACCATTACTTTCTTTATGAAAGATACTCGAGTAAAATACACAAGCCGTTAAGTAGGTACCATGAATTGAGGGATGTGATTCATCGGCTTGATATAAATTGATGCCCGAAAAATTATTAATAAGATATTTCCAAGCTGCGCCTACCGGGGCACAAGTAGCATTATTCATCATAGTCATTTCTAAATAACTTTCACGCAAGCGTTGTTGCATGCCTTCGAACGTACAAACGGGTGGATACGCGGCACAATTGGATGCATCTCCATTTTTTCTTCCCCAAGTCATAAAAAACATGGTCTCTACACAAGGGTTGCCGGCATGAGCTAAACTATCTAAAATTTGCGCGTAAGGGTAGGTATTTGCACTTACTTGTGAAGGGGAGAAACTGGGTTCTTGACTTTGAGCTTGGATAATTACATAATCCCAACCGGGTGCTAGTAATTTGGCAATGGTGGTTGCATTTGTGGTATGCATTTGTAAGGTAGCGCCACCAATCGCATTGCTTTCGTATTCAATCGAATCGCCGAATGAAAGTGCAAGTGTTTGAAGAGTAAGCGGCAAATCGTTTACATAAATATAGCTATTGCCGATAAACAGTACTCTACGCTTTTCGGCTTGCGATGTGATGGTAAATAGCAACATGAAACTGAATAAGGTGGCGAATAAGATTTTTTGCATTGAAATATTTTTAAAGGATTTGAATTACTTTGCGCACGAAATTAGTTTTAAGTACAGTACATGATGAAATACGAACATCTTTTTTTTGATTTAGATCACACCCTCTGGGATTTTGAAAAAAATTCGGTGGCAACCCTCAAGACGCTTTATAGCGAAATTGGGTTGGTAAACAAAGGCATACCTGATTTTGATGATTTTAATGTGGTATACCATCAAATTAATGATAAACTTTGGGATCGTTTTCGGAAAGGATTTATGAGTCGTGAAGAACTACGTTGGAAACGGATGTGGCAAACCTTGATTCATTATAAAATTAGTAGCGAAAAACTCGCAAGGGAGATGAGTGAACGATATCTTGAAATATTGCCGACACAAACACATGTTTTTCCGAATTGTGTTGAAATGCTCAGCTATTGTGCAAGTAAAAATTATCAGTTGCATTTAATTACCAATGGGTTCGAATTAACACAAATGCAAAAACTAAAAAATGCTTCACTTGATAAATTTTTCATTCATTTGATTACTTCTGAGAAAGCGATGAGTATGAAACCTCAAAAAGAAATTTTTGAGTATGCCTTAAACGAAGCCGGTGCAAAAATTGAGTCGAGCTTAATGATAGGTGATGCTTTAGATATCGACATTCTGGGCGCTATGCAAGTGGGTATCGATCAAGTTTATTTTAACCCCTATCGAATTCCGCATAAAGGAAATCCAACGTATGAAATTGCCGGATTAGAAGAAATGTATCAAATTGTATAATAAGCCATGGAAATCATTCAAACAAAACTAGCCGATTGCTTTATCATTAAACCTACTTTATTTGAAGATAGTAGAGGCTTTTTTTATGAAAGTTTCAATCAAAAAAAATTTGAATCCTTGACAGGTGTTTCGGTTGGTTTTGTGCAAGACAATCAAGCGAAATCTAATTATGGAATTTTGCGTGGATTACATTTTCAACAAGGCGATGATGCACAGGCTAAATTAGTAAGTGTATTACAAGGAAAGGTATTGGATGTGGCAGTTGATATACGCCCGAATTCAAATACATATGGAGAATATGTAGCCGTTGAATTAAGTGGTGAAAATCATTTGCAATTATTTGTACCCCGCGGATTTGCTCATGGCTATTCAGTGCTTGAAAACAATACCTTGTTTTTTTATAAATGCGATAATTATTACTGCAAGGAAGCTGAAGGAGGTGTAATTTATAATGATGCTCAATTAAATATCGATTGGAAAATTCCGGAAGCCGATATGATACTCTCAGATAAGGATAAACTGTTGCCTAAGTTGGCATAATCTTCCTACTCATGGGGTTTAAAAAATTGAAGCAACGAAGGAGATGTGGATTTTTGAGATGTCAGTCTATTGTTCAATATCCTCTCTCGAACGTTTTAGCTGATTCCCATGATTCCCCTTCTTCAATCGGTTTTTTGTACGCTCTTTAAATCCATCTCTATGGTTTAAAATATCGATACATAAATACAAAGCTTCAATAAACGATGAATGATTAGCGATGTTTTTTCCGGCGATATCAAAGGCGGTTCCATGATCTGGCGAGGTGCGAACAACCGGCAAACCTGCTGTATAGTTTACACCCAATCCTTTATCGAAACTTTTAAACGGAATTAAGCCCTGATCGTGATACATAGCTAATGTGCAATCAAATAATTCATCTTGCTGACGAGCAAAAAATGCATCAGCACTATAAGGACCAAAAACTTTATATCCTTCTTCTTTTAATTTTTCAATGGCAGGCAAAATAATAGTTTTTTCTTCGTTACCCACTAATCCATTATCACCGGCATGAGGATTTAAGGCAAGCACCGCAATTTTTGGTGTATCAATCCCAAAATCTTTAATCAAACTTTCATTAATAATTTTCACTTTACTGATGATAGCATCTACAGAAATATTTTTTGCTATGTCACTTACCGGTATATGTTCGGTAAGCAACGAAACTCGAAGTTCGTTACTGCAAAGCATCATGGCTACATCTTTCGCCGCAAATTTATCTTTCAAAAAAGGGGTATGTCCGCTATATTTAAATTCGTTGGTTTGTGAATTATTTTTATGAATAGGATTGGTTACTAAACCTTGTATTTGTCCGTCTTTTAAACATTGCGTCGCTACCATCAAAGACCGAATGCCGTATTTGCCACCTAGTTCAGTAATTTGTCCGGGGTTCATAGCAACCTCTTCATCCCAACAAGTAAACACATTAATACCTTTTACATTGAGTGTATTAAAATCTTTGGTTCCTGTAAATTGAAAATTGCTTTCGCCTAATAAATTTTTATAGTAATTAATTACCTTGTTTGAAGCAAAAATTACCGGTGTAAAAAATTCGAGGATTCGATGATCTACAAATGTTTTTAAAATCAATTCGATACCAATGCCATTGATATCGCCTGTAGTAATTCCAATTTTGGGTTTATGAATTATATTGCTCATAGTTTATTTTGAAGTGCACAAATATAGTAATTTGAACCGATAGCTATAGGATGGAAGATTTCATACTGTACTGCATGATTTTGGAATGAAGATATCGTTACGCCTTTCGTAGTATCATCCATCGCTTAACAAGCAAAACTATATTCATCACCCAGCCAATAGGGTAGGGTATCATTGTAATAGCCCACCATATCGAATATTTCGAGCCTTTGCCGATTCCGCCAAGGGCCGAAAAAAACCAAAGAAAAAATATACCTATCATAATGAGTGCAGCACTTAACATAAAATATTTTTTATGTTTATCATCATTTAACCAGGTAACTATAGCTAATGAAATTCCGCCAATTGCAATGAGTATTGAACCTTCCATTGGGTCGAAGGCGCCAAAGATGGTTGACAATATGCCGGTGAGAAATAAAATCTTTTGCCATAGTGGCGTTGTTTCCATGTTTTGTATTTTAGTATGAATAGAATTTACTCATTATCCAACTTTACTTCCTCAATGCCGACATGCCGCCCATAAAATATTTTTGTAGTTCGTTCGAAGCTTTCAGTAAATTCTGAAACATAAAATCGATCCTTTCCTTTTTGCCGGTATGTAATAATTTTTGTGATTCCAGCGAAGCCATCACTTCCTTGGCTACAATTTCAGTAGTATCAATTACCTCAACAGCATTATGATAGTATTTGAGTATTTCTTTTTTGATTAACGGATAATGTGTACAAGCTAAAACCATGGATTGTATACCTTTAAACCGCCAATTTGAAAGGTATGAGTTGATGATAGTTTGCGAAATCGAATTGTTGAAAAATCCTTCTTCTATCATAGGCGCCAGCAAAGGCGTTGCTAAGGATACCACTTTTATGGATGGCTTTTGATTTTTCAACAGATTTTCGTGATTTTTGCTTCCTATCGTAGCCTTGGTGCCTATAATTCCTACTTTTTTAAAATCTTTGCTAATAATATAATCAACCACCGGACTTATCACACCCACCACATCAATCTGTCCTTGATATTTGTCTTTTAGCATTTGATAGGCTACCGCAGAAGCCGAATTACATGCGATGACAATAATTTTGGCGCCTTTTTGAATCAAAAAATTCACGATGGTTTCCGAATAGGCACAGATATGTTCGGGCGATCGATCGCCATACGGCATATGTTCAGTATCACCAAAGTAGAGTAATGATTCGTTGGGCATTAAGGCATTTATAGCTTTCGCAACTGTTAATCCGCCAATACCCGAGTCAAATATTCCAATAGGTTGCTTCTTTTGCATACAGCAACAAATATATTCACAGCCCCTAAGTATTTCTACAAATTGTGAATATGATTTTTTTGATTACCTTCGTGCATTAACAAATTTTTGCCTTTTCATTTACTAAAAAATTGGAAAGGCTTGTACATTAATGATAAATAAACTAAAATATGGACTCTACAATAATTACGGTCATCGCAGCCATCGTGGCGCTATTAATAGGCATCATTGCCGGAAAAATTATCTTCAATAAAAACACAGCAAAATTGGTTGAAGATGCTGAAGCCCAGGCTGAAAGAATCATAAAAGATGGACAAACACAAGCGGAAACACTGAAAGAAAAGAAATTATTGGAGGCTAAAGAAAAATTCCTTCAATTGAAATCAGAACACGAAAAAGATGTATTTCAAAGAACGCAAAAATTAACTGAGGCCGAAAATAGAACCAAGCAAAAAGAGAAAGAACTGAGTGACAAAACGCAACTAGCACAAAAGCAAGTGCAAGAGTACGATGTGAAGAAGCAGAATCTTGATCGTCAGTTGGAAGTGGTTAGTAAAAAGCAAGAGGAACTGGGTAAACAGCACGAAGAGCATATTAAAAAACTTGAAAAAGTTGCCAATTTAAAAGCTGAGGACGCAAAAAAGGAGTTAATTGAAGCCATTACCAATGAGGCTAAAACCGATGCAATGGCGCATGTACAAGAAATCGTTGAAGAGGCTAAACTTAAGGCAGGCAAAGAGGCTAAGCGAATCATCATTCAAACTATTCAACGCACAGCAGCAGAAACCGCTATTGAAAATGCAATCACAGTTTTCAATTTGGAAAGTGATGATATAAAAGGCCAAATCATTGGTCGAGAAGGACGAAATATCAGAGCATTAGAAGCTGCTACCGGTGTTGATTTAGTAGTTGACGATACCCCGGAAGCCATTATTTTAAGTTCATTTGATCCCCTTCGTCGTGAAATTGCGCGCTTATCATTACAACGTTTAGTGCAAGATGGTCGAATGCATCCTGCGCGTATTGAAGAAGTAGTTGAAAAAACTCGTAAACAAATCGAAGAGCAAGTAATGGAAATTGGGGAACGAACAGTAATTGAATTGGGCGTTCATGGATTACATAAAGAATTAGTGAGAATGGTTGGTCGTATGCGATTCCGCTCATCTTACGGACAAAATCTCTTAATGCACTCGCGTGAAACCGCTAATTTATGTGCAATTATGGCTGCCGAATTGGGTTTAAATCCAAAACTTGCTAAACGTGCAGGTTTATTGCACGATATTGGAAAAGTGCCCGACGAAGAAACTGAATTGTCACATGCTTTATTAGGTGCGAAATTGGCTGAGAAATATGGCGAACATCCTTCAGTTGTAAATGCCATCGGAGCTCACCACGATGAAATGGAAATGCAATACATCATTTCGCCGATTATACAGGCTTGTGATGCCATAAGTGGTGCACGACCTGGTGCTCGTCGTGAAATTATGCAAAGCTTTATACAACGTATTAAAGATTTAGAAACTTTAGCGATGGGTTATGCAGGGGTTGAAAAAGCATATGCAATTCAAGCCGGACGAGAATTGCGTGTGATGGTTGAGGCCGAAAAAGTAACTGACAGCGAAAGTGAAAAACTTTCGTTTGAGATTGCGGATAAGATTCAAAAAGAGATGCAGTATCCAGGACAAATTAAAGTAACTGTTATACGTGAAAAACGTGCAGTGAATATTGCGCGATAATCGGTTTATACAGGGTATCACGTATATTAACCTTTCCCGAATCACCTTTCACCTATTTGATTAAAAATAATATAGCAATTCACATTCAATTAACAAATTGAAAATTAATTTTAATACGTCTTGTAAAATAGATGAAGTTTAACATATATTTACAAGCTAATAAAACTAACAGGTTTATGATAAAGATTGTACGATTAATCAGCGCGCTTTTGTTGCTTTCACAGGTAGTTTTTGCCCAGTCGAACTCGGGTGAGATATACGGAAGAATCACAGATGAAAAAAAGCAGGGTTTAGATTTCGCCTCTGTGACGGCCATGGAAGGGGGTGTAGTAAAGGGAGGTGCTAAAACCGACCTCAACGGTAATTATAAAATTAAACCACTTGCCCCGGGTCAATACCAAATTAAAGTAACCTATGTTGGCTACAACATTGCTATTTTAAATAATATCTATGTAGGGAATGATAAGAGTGTAAAGATTGATATTCAGATGGAAAAAAAGGCTGTGAATGATAGCTTAAAGGTAGCCATTGTGCGTGATTATAAGGTAAAATTGATTGATGCCAGTGACCCAGGTCGTAAAGTAGTAACTGGCGAAACGTTTAAGAATTTTAACTCTAACAAAATCGGTGATTTAATAGGAACACAAGTAGGTGTTTTGCAAAGAAAAGGTAGCCAAACCGTTAACATTAATGGATCACGTGGGGCAAATACACTTTATATGGTGGATGGAATGATGATTGGTAACGGACGAAGTGTAAGTCTGCCACAAAACGCATTAAGCCAATTTGAATTAATGACTAATGGTTTAAGTGCAAAATATGGTAATGCAACCGGTGGTATTGTTGCTATTACAACAAAAGGTATTAAGCCTCAGTTTGGTGGTAGCTTATTATTACAACATTCGATAGATGGGTATAATAATAACCAGGCCTCATTAGATATGGCTGGTCCCTTGTTAAAAAGAAAAAATAAGGCAGGAGACAAAGTGCCTGTACTTGGATTCTCCTTGGTTTTAAGTGGTACCTATGATAAAGATGGTGATCCTTCTTATTATAAATATACTCGTTTAAAGCCAGAAGTTTTATCACGCATCCAAGAAACACCTTTATTGCCAAACCCTAATGGAACTGGGAATTTTGTTCCGGCAGCTGAGCAGGTTACCGCAAATGATTTTCAAAAAATTAAGGCAAGAGAAAATGGCGATAATTTAGGATTAAATTATCAAGGTAAGCTTGATTACCAACCTAGCGAAAATGTAAACGTAACCCTTGGTACCTATGCGATTTATTCTAAAGTTGCCAATTTTTCATTAGCTAATTCTATGTTTGCACCTGAAGCCAATGCAACTCGTCAAGATTTTAGCGGAAGAGGATTTTTGCGTTTAACGCAAAGACTAGGCAAACCATCTACTTCTGAAAAGCAAGATGCAAAGAAATCACCAATATCAAGTGCATATTATACTTTGCAATTAACTTATCAAAAAGAATATGCTCACTCGGCTAACCCTAATCATGATGAAGATATTTTTAAATATGGTTATGTCGGCAAATTTAATCAATACCGGTCTTCTGTTTATCGCGTAGATACAGCGATTGGTGGATATAAAGGAATAGTGTACAAAGGCGAATCACTCGATTCATTGACTTTTGCAGCCGGTGGAGTAAATCCATTGCTCGAAAATT
Organism: Bacteroidota bacterium; assembly: GCA_016706595.1. Taxonomy (GTDB): domain Bacteria; phylum Bacteroidota; class Bacteroidia; order Chitinophagales; family Chitinophagaceae; genus OLB11. The sequence goes on from JADJJH010000003.1 coordinate 136,167, forward strand.
ACACTAAAGCAATTTATAACGACGGCCGATTTAATATTAGATCTATCAATGATGTTCAAGCTTTCTCTGGATTACGTAATGGAGATGGACCAAGTTCGGCCTATGGGTTATGGACAGGCGTAGGTGCGCAAGTAGGTACTTTTTCTGTGAGCCAGTCTGACCAAGTAACGCTTAACCTTGATGCATCTTTGGATATCGAGCAAGGTTCAAAAAATAAAAAGTCGATTGACCCTATAACTCATAATATTCAGTTCGGGTTAGGTTACGATCAACGTAACAGCAGTAGCTATGCATTAGGTGCTTCAGGATTGTGGAATGTAATGCGTTTAAATGCCAATCGTCATTTCAATAACTTAGATTTAGCGAACCCACAATTTTGGGTTGGTGGCGTAATGTATACCAAAGCCGATTTAGATGCAGGTCTTGTGCAATTTAGTCCGTTCGATACCATTAAATACGACAAACTATATGTTGCGGGTGACCAGTCACGATTTGATAAATCATTACGTGAATTGTTATATGGCGATATTAAGAATACAACGACCATCGATATCGATAATTTAGATCCAAGTTTATTTAACCTTGATATGTTCTCGGCTGATGACTTATTCAATCGTGGTAATGATGTAGTAGGATATTCAGGTTATGATTATTTAGGAAATAGATTGAAGAAGCAACCAAGCTTTAATGATTTCTGGACAAAAAAAGATGCACGTGGTGATTTTGAACGACCAATTGCTGCATTCCGCCCTATTTACATGTTTGGTTATATTTTAGATAAGTTTAAATACAAAGATTTATTATTTAATATCGGGGTGAGAATCGATCGTTATGATGCCAATCAAAAAGTACTGAAAGATCCATATTCATTATATGGTGTTCGTAAAGTGAGCGATTTAACCAATGCTAATTTCGATTTAGTGTCGGATGCTGAAGGGGGCTTTGCACCAACACCTACTTCATTCGATGGCGATTATGTACCTTACGTAGATAATAACCAATCTGACAAACCTAAAATTGTTGGTTACAGAAGTGGAGATATTTGGTTTGATCCCTATGGAAAAGAAATTGCAGATCCAACCATTTTATCAGGATTGTATGCAAATGGATTACCTATCGAGCCATGGTTAGCAGAGCGTATTGATAGCTCAAATAGTATTAAAGGTTTAAATTTCAATCCTAATAATTCATTCGAAGATTATAAACCACAAGTTGCCATTTCGCCAAGGGTTCAGTTTTCATTTCCAATTTCAGACGAAGCCTTGTTTTATGGTAATTACGATGTAGTAACCCAAAATCCAACAGGTTCTAACTTTACAACACCAGATGATTATTACTTCTTGTTAGAAAGACAAGCTGAATTAGCGAATGCAAATTTGAAAATGGAGAAGGTAACCAAGTATTCATTAGGTTACCAACAAAAGATATCAAAAAGTGCCTCTGTAACATTAGAAACTTTTTATCAAGAACGTAAAAATCAAATTCAATTACAACAATTTTTATTAGCTTATCCAATTTCTTACCGATCGGTTGGGAATCGTGATTTCTCTTCTACAAAAGGTATGACTGTAAAACTTGATTTTAGAAGAAGAGGTCCAGTAAGAATGAATGTGGATTATACCTTACAATTTGCTGAAGGTACCGGTTCGTCAACAACTTCGCAACGTTCATTATTGGCAACTGGTCAACCTAATTTACGTAGTGTATTGCCTTTAGATTTCGATAGCCGTCATATCCTAAATGTGAACTTAGATTATCGTTATACTGGTGAAGATGGGAAAAATAAAGGCCCGAAAGTTGGCAGTAAATATCCATTAGAGAACGCAGGCTTCAATCTTGTTTTCAGAACGAATAGTGGAACCCCTTATACTCGTTCATCTTTAGCTACACCTTTAGCAGGTGGCGATTTTAATAGTGTGCCAATTATTGGTACAGTAAATGGTTCTCGTTTACCATGGTCGTATGATTTTGGTTTACGCGTTGATAAAAGTTTCAGCCTCGGTCACTATGGTCTTAAAAAGAAGCCTGTATTCTTAAATATCTATTCAAATATTCAAAACTTGCTTAACACGCGTAATATCATTGGGGTATACGGATATACGGGCGTAGGTGATGATGATGGCTATTTAACTTCACCTCAAGGCTTACAAGCGTTAAATAACATACGTTTCCAACAATCGTATACCGACTTATATAGAACAAGATTAAATAACCCTGGTAACTTTAATAACCCACGTCGTATCAATATTGGGTGTTTATTAGAATTTTAAAAAATTAAACTTAAAAAGATGAAATGAGGCATTAACAATCATTACAACTTACCCTCTTTGAAACAAGACGGTGAAATGAAAGTATGCCGATTTTCCCCTACTGTAAACGTCAGGATGACAATTGAAAAACAATAAATTTAGAGACATGAAAAGTATAAATAGTTCGATAGTCCTTTTAATTTTGTGCACAGTAAGTGCAATGGCAACGCCTAATATCGGTGCCAAAAAGAGAGATAAAGGTTTACAAAAAACTGCAGCAGGATGTAATGCAACTACTGCCGTTATCGACTTAGATGTAAACAACGTAAGAGCACGCTTGATGAGTGGTGGTGATATGTGGTGGGATCGTCCTACGGGAAATGCCTCTTACGAAGTACCGAAGGGTTCTAATAAGAACGCTCTATTTGCAGGTTCAATATGGATTGGTGGAAAAGATGCAGCAGCAGGTAATGCCATTCGAGTTGCAGCACAAACTTATCGTCAATCGGGTAATGATTATTGGACAGGCCCTTTAGATCCTTCGTCAGGAAGTATAGACTTTCAATCATGTGCCGATTGGGACAGGTTCTGGAAAATCAATGCTTCAGATGTAAGCAAGTTCCGCGGTTTTTATGCAGGATTAGATCCAATTGTAGACTCTGATGCAGTAGCTAATAATATTTCAAGCGGACTTATTCCTGATATAATTAAAGAATGGCCTGCACGTGGAAATAAAGAAATTAAAACGGCAACCGGTGGAGTAATGCCAATTTATAATCAAGATTTAGCCGAATTTGTGGATGTGAATCCTTTTGATGGGCCAGGTTATAATTGGAGAAATGGTGACTATCCAAAAATTTCAGGTGATCAATACATTTGGTGGATTTTTAACGATAAAGGAGATGCCAAAACTGAAACGACTTCTGAATCGATGAACCTCGAAATTCGTGCAGCAGCATTTGCCTTTGCAACAAACGATTGTTTAAATGAAGCCACATTCTATAACTATAAAATTAAAAGTTTAAGTGCATTCGATTTAACCGAAACGTATATGGCCACTTGGTGCGATGCCGACTTGGGTTATGCGTTCGATGATTTTGTTGGTTGTGATACTGCTCGTGGTTTAGGTATCTTATATAATGGTGATAGTTATGATGATGGTGTATCGGGTTATGGTTATGAAATTCCAATGGTGGGTGTTGATTATTTCCAAGGGCCAACTTATTTTAATACAACTACCTTAAAAGATACCGAATTAAAAATGTCGGTGTTCACTTATTATAATAATACATTCGAAGATGATGGTAACCCTGAAGCCTTAGATGATTACTATCAGTATATTACCGGGTTTTGGAAAGATGGGCAACCATTTACAACTGCTTGTACTGCAAGAGGCGCTGGAACTGATACTAAATTCATTTTCTATGGTGATCCATGTAAAGGTGGTTGGACAGAAGTATCGTGTTCAAATACACCAAACGATAGAAGATTCATTCACTCCTCCGGTCCTTTCCCATTGAAGCAAGGAGCACCTGCAAGTAATATTACCATTGGTGCAGTTTGGGTACCTAATGTGGGTGGTGGTAAGTCGGCTTGTTTCTCAAAAATTCAAGTGTGCGATGATAAAGCACAAGATTTATTCGATAATAACTTCCAATTACCTTTCGGTCCGCAAGCACCAAGTGTAGTAGTTCAGCCATTAGATAAAAAATTGATTTTCGATTTAGATAATATCTCGCGTTCAAATAATTTCGGTGAAGGATATGGTACCAATACAAGCGATAAAAAGTTCATTGAAATATCTAAAAAAGCTTACAATACCGGATTCGCTGATTCAATTTATAAATTTGAAGGTTATTTGGTATATCAACTAAAAAATAGCTCTGTTGCATTATCTGACATCAGAAGTAAGGATGGTTCAGTAAACACCGATAAAGCGCGTTTAGTTTTCCAATGTGATAAGAAGAATGGCGTTAAACAAATCGTGAATTTCGAACAAAGCACAGATATCAGCCAAACCTATTTTGTACCTAAATTAATGGTAGACGGACAAGACCAAGGTATTCAACATTCTTTCGCATTAAGCCAAGATGCCTTTGCAACAGGAAGTTCGAAAGGGTTAGTGAATTATAAATACTATTATTATGTAGTGGTGGCTTATGCTTATAACAACTTTGCCAACTTTAATTCAAATCGTACCGATTCAACACAAGACAAACAATATCTTGAAAGTAGAACTGATGGGAATGAGCAACCAATTAAAGTAATTAAGGCCATGCCACATCCTGCTACCGATAGTTTATACATTCAAAATTATGCCGATTACGGAACCGGTTTGCAATTAACTCGAATTGAAGGTATCGGTAATAACGGAACAGCAATGGAACTAACTGAAGCTTCGGAGGCCGAAGCAATGGTTTCACCTTACCGAAGTTTACATCCTACTTACAAATCAGGTACTGGTCCAATGACCATGATGGTTGTGAATCCTGACAGTATTAAAGCAGGTACTTATGAGGTGTTTTTTAAAGTAGATTCATTTACCACTACTACTTCAGGTGAAGTTTGTAATATGGCTGTTCCATCTAAAACAAAATGGTTTGTACGACGTACCGATGCAGGTGCCGGTCCAAACGATACAGTTTATAATGAAGTAGCTATCAGTGAATACAGCGAAAAATATTTAAGAAAATACAAAGAATTCGATTGGGGATTATCAGGAGGTGCAACTCAACAAATCCGACCGGGTGATAATCCAAAAAGCATGGAGAATGGTTTGATTACCTCAAGTGTCATCTTTGATGATATCAATAATCCTTGGTTATCCGGTGTGGCTGACGAGGATGGAGAGTCATTTAATAATTGGATTAGAGCTGGGGTTGACTTCCAAGGCAGAATTCCATCACAAACAACATGCGAACTCAAGGATTTTGATAATTCTTACGATGCACCACCATTAGGAGGTGATACACCAATTATTAATAATCTTGATCAGTTAGGAACTTTTGAAAAAGTAGTAAATGGAACCTTTGCACCTTATAATATGGTGACCAATTTAAATCTTGACGAATGTGGTTGGGGCTTAATGTATGGTACAGGTGATAGAACTACCAATCGATTACAAAACACATATGGTGTGGATATTGTATTTACTTCAGATAAATCGAAATGGAGCCGTTGCCCGGTAATAGAAATGGCCGATCATAGTGGCGCATTAATTGCTGAAGGGGGTGCTTATAAATATAATATTCGTAAACATTTAGGTTGGAATGGTGATGTGGATGGTGCAGGAAACCCAGTGTATTCTACAAATACAAGCGATAGCGGTATGAGTTGGTTCCCGGGTTATGCCATTAATGTTGAAACCGGTGAGCGTTTAAATATTTCATTCGGAGAAGAATCACCAAATATTTTTGATAGAGGAAATGATATGATTTGGAATCCAACGAATCGGGTTTTTGATGAAGTTACTTTTGCTTCTCGTTGGGCTGGTAAACATATCATTTATGTTTCGCGAACAAAGTATGATGAAGGCGCATGGTTAGCAAGCAAATTACGAGTAAACTCAAATAGTAATTCAAAACCAGAATTACGTGAAGCTTATCGTACCATGATGTGGGTTGGTGTTCCTCGTTTACGAACAGGTTCTGAATTCACATCGGCTGCTAAAGGATTTATTCCAACCACAGCACGCGTCCGCATTCGTGTTACTCGACCATATGCTCAATATATTCCGGATGCAGATACCAATGCCATGCGTAACAATGGATGGCCTTTATATTCATTTAATACCGCAGATATTGCACCGGCACGAATTGGAGATGGAAGAAATAATTTTACCAATAATAAGGACGAAGTATTTAAAAACATATTTGTTGTACCAAACCCTTATTATGCTTATTCAGAGTATGAGGAAAACCGTTTAGAAAATAAGGTAAGAATTGTAAATCTGCCTGAAAAAGCAACCATTAAAATTTTCACAACGGATGGTGTCTTAATTAAAACAATTAGGAAAACCGACTATAAAACAAACTTTGTTGATTGGGATATTAAGAACGATAAAGGTATTTCGGTGGCAAGTGGTATGTATTTGGTTCATGTAAATTTGGATGGAATCGGAGAAACCATCTTAAAATGGTTTGGCGCGATGCGACCATTGGATATAACTAGTTTCTAAACAATGATTAAAAGCATTATTATGATGATGAATAAAAAAATTAGATTAAGCATATTAGCCTTAGGCATGGCATGTTCAGCAATTGCAGCAAATAAAGATAGAACAGGACAAGGTGGTGCCAACGAATTATTATTGAATCCTTGGGGACGTTCTGGCGGTTTATTTGGATTGAATATTGCCAATGTTACCGGTGTTGAAGCCATGAAGGGAAATATAGCAGGGTTGGCCAAATTAGATAAAACAGAAGTTGGATTTGCACATACAAGATATTTGGCCGGTACTGGAATGAGTATCAGTAATGTTGCACTTGGACAAAACTTAGGTGATATTGGAGTTTTGGGTGTAAATATTATGAGTTTTGGTTTTGGCGAAATTCCAATTACCACTACCACTTCGCCAACCGGTGGAATTGGTACCTATAAGCCTTCCTTCTTAAATATGTCAATCGGATTAGGTCATACTTTTTCTAAAAATATGACTGCAGGTTTTGCTGCTACTTTCGTAAATGAAGCCATAGATAATATTAAAGCCAATGCATTAGGATTTGATGCAGGTGTTCAATACACTAACGGACAACGCGATAATTTACACTTAGGAATTACCTTGCGTAATGTAGGTACCAACCTTCGTTTTTCAGGCGATGGTTTTGATTTTAACGGAACTACGCCTGATCTTTCAACAGAATTGACAGTAAAGCAACGTTCTGAGAAATTTGCACTTCCATCGCAATTAAGTATTGGCGTAGCTTACGATTTTTATTTAGATGAAGCTAAAGCTGCTCCGGCCGAAGGTGATAAAAAAGCTGTCATGCCAAGTCATAGATTAACTCCTGTATTCAGTTTTATCTCAAATGCATTTATCAATGACTGGATTGGTGTTGGCGCTGAGTATGCATATAAAGAAAAATTTATGCTACGTGCAGCGTATCGCTATGAAAATAAAATTACTGATAAAGACGCATCAACTACATTTTACACCGGGTTAACTGCAGGTGCTTCATTTCAAACCAAAGTATCGGGTAAAAATTTAGGCATCGACTATGGGTTTAAAATGACTAACATATCTAATGGTGTTCATACAGTTGGCATTCGTTTTTCGCTTGGCGGAAATAATGATTCAGAAGAATAATCAGTATTAATTAATAACTTATATTTGCAGCATCAACGCTTTCAACCGAAAGCGTTGATTCTTTTTTTTATAATACCTAAAACCCACAAAGTATGTCTACGATAACTTATGTAACAAAGCAAACTTTAGATCAGATGATTGAAGAATTAAACGTTCTTAAATCATCGGGTAGAGCCGAAATCGCACGTGCAATTGCCGAAGCAAGAGAAAAGGGTGACCTCAAAGAAAATGCCGAGTATGATGCAGCTAAAGAAGCCCAAGGTCATCATGAAGCACGAATTGCTATTTTAGATGCAGCTATAATTAATTCACGAATTATTGATATTAGTACTATTGATACAAGCAAAGTAACCATTTTAAGTAAGGTGAAAATGGAAAATATGGGGAATAAAAAATCAATAGAGTATCAAATCGTTTCCGAAAATGAAGCCGATTTGAAACTTGGTAAAATATCAGTATCATCTCCGATTGGAAAAGGATTATTAGGAAAGAAAGTAGGAGAAGTTGCCGAAATTGAAACGCCAGGAGGGATATTGAAGTTTAAAGTAAAGGGGATTTCAGTGTAGGAAGAATTGGTAAATTAGTAAATTAGTGAATTAGTAAATTAGTAAATTGTCACATTGTCGAATTATCACATTACTCCCCATGCCTACCATCTTCTCAAAAATTATCCAAGGTGAAATACCTTCCTACAAAATAGCCGAAAACGAACTCTTTTTTGCATTTCTTGACATTAATCCAATCGTAAAGGGACACGTTTTAGTGGTGCCAAAGGTAGAGGTTGATAAGCTGTTCGATTTGGATGAAAATTATCTGTCACAAATGCTGGTATTTGCAAAACCCATAGCCAAAGCTATAGAAGCGGTTATGCCTTGTAAACGTTGTGGAATAAGTGTTATCGGGTTAGAAGTGCCACATGCTCATTTGCATATAGTCCCTATCAATCAGGCTGATGATTTGAATTTTACTCGTCAGAAGTTGACGGTAAGTAGTGATGAGTTAAAGCAAATTCAAGAAACTATCCTTCTTCAACTTTCGCACTCGGATTTATAAATCGGAAACCTACACCATGTATGGTTTGAATTTCAATTTCCTTTTCTTCTTTCAAATACTTTCTAATTTTCGTGATAAATACGTCCATACTTCTACCTAGGAAGTAATCGTCTTTACCCCAAACTTTGGTGAGTACTTCTTCGCGCTTAATAACTCGATTGGCATTCAAACAAAAGAAACGTAATAAATCAGCTTCTTTTTGTGTAAGTCTGATATCAGTATCCGGACCTTTTACCGTTAAATTTGGGAAATCGAATTGTGTTTTCCCTATCATGAAAATTAATTCATCAGGGTCGGTGCCTTTAGTTCTTTTAATAAAAACTTCAATACGCAACATCAATTCTTCCATGCTAAAAGGCTTGGTAATATAATCGTCACCACCTGCTTTAAATCCGGCAATTTTATCTTCTTGCATATTTTTTGCTGTGATAAACAAAATAGGGATATGCGTATTTTTTCGTCTGATTTGCGTGGCTAAGGTAAAGCCATCTTTAACAGGCATGTTAACATCAAGCAAGCATAAATCATAAAAATTTTTCGAAAACTGTTGCCAACCACTATTGCCATCTGTTGCATGAGTAACTTCATATCCACGTTCTTCTAAGCTATCTTTAATAACATATCCTAAAGAAGCATCATCTTCAACCAAGAGTATTTTAGTTTTTTGCGGCATAACTATTTAACTTTTGCGTAAGTTAGGAATAAAAATACAAAATTCTGAACCTTTTCCAAGTTCACTCTCCACTTTTATATTTCCACCATGTTGTTTGCAAATTAGTTTCACGTAATTCAACCCAAGTCCAAAGCCCTTTACATCATGTAAATTGCCTGTCGATATCCTGAAAAATTTATCAAATACTTGATGTAAATTTTCTTTCGGAATACCAATTCCATTGTCTTGTATACAAATGGAAATTCCATTATTTTCATACTTGCAATGTATATGAATCATTGGATTATTGGTACAATATTTAATTGCGTTATCTAGTAAATTACTAATCACATTTTTAAAATGTAACTCATCTGCATACACTTTCATATCAATAGGGGTGATGTCTACAATAATATCTCCACCTCTCGAACGAACCAGAGGGCGATAAGTTTTATCTAACATCATTTCAAGCAAAGGACTTAATTCAAACTCTTCACGATTTAAGCTGATACCATCTTTGCCACTTTTGGCCATTTGTAAAACCCGCTCAACTTGGTTTGTCAAATGTTGTGTTTCGTTATTGATGATGGTTGCATAGTTAAGAAGGCGTTCGGGGTTGTTTATAATATTGGGGTTCTTTAAAACTTCTGATGAAATTTTTATGGTGGCTAGTGGCGTTTTAAATTCGTGCGTCATATTATTTACAAAGTCTTTTTGCACTTCCGATAAACGCTTTTGCCTAAAAATAATAAAAACAGCATACGCCAAAATCAATAAAAACATCAACAATACCAACGATGAAAAATACCAATTGGTCATTTCATTGGTGAGGTAAGAATTAATATTAGGGAAATGAATAGCAAAGTAGTTGTTTTGATTTTTTGTTTTCGGAAAATCAGTTAAGTGAATTTCTTCGGCTTGCTCTTTTTGGTTATAATTTACATAACCGCCATATTTCATTTGGTCGCTGCCACAATCATACACACTATACTCAAAATCTATTTTTATTTGTTGGGCTAACATTTCACGTTTTAATAAGCTAACTAAAACTACTGAATCTATTTTATCATTAATTTGAACGGTATAATAACTTGGGTCTACCTTGCTAACAATACTATCTACTGAACTATAGTTATTGTTGGCTTTTAAAATATAAAAAGCCACATTTTTTAAGGCTACCGTAACGTGTGTATGAAAGATATTCTTTTCTAATTCATAGGCTTTTTTTATCCAAAAATATTGTGTTATGATCATCAATATAGTACACAATAAGGATAAGATAAAAACGGTACTTATAGTTTTATTACTCATGGCTGATTTTTTTATTTTTTTACGCGGTTAGCATTCTGTTTTATAAACGCATCCCATCCCGAATAGGCAGCGCCGGTAATTTGCACATTGCGTGTTTGATAGTAATGACAAAGTGCAACGGCCACAGCATCCGTTGCATCTAACATTTCCGGAATGTCTTTATACTTCAAGGTTTGTTGTAACATTTTACTCACTTGATCTTTGGTTGCATTTCCATTTCCAGTAATCGATTGTTTTATTTTTTTAGGTGAATATTCGTTGGCACTAATCCCGGCTTGCATCGCCGAGGCTATGGCAACACCTTGCGCTCTTCCTAATTTCAACATACTTTGTACATTCTTGCCAAAAAAAGGCGCTTCAATAGCAAATTGTGTTGGCTTAAATACACGATGTAATTCTGATACTTTATTATAAATTAATTGCAATCGCAAATTGGGATCTTTATACTTAGCCAGTTTTAAAATACCCATTTCTAATAATGAAGCTTGATTATTTTCAATTTTAATAATTCCGTAACCCATTACAAGGGTGCCAGGGTCAATACCTAAAATTATTTCTGATTTGCGAGGCAAGCGACTATTTTTACGCAATGTTACAAAACAAAACGCTTAAAACGGTTTTCAAAACAGCCGTCGGACTCGTTTTATTCGTTTGGGTGAGCTACGCCTTATATCACCAAATTCGACAACAACCCAATTTGCAACAGAGTATCAACAGCCTTTTACTCAATTGGAGCAAAGAAGGTTATACCTTATTTACTGCGATATTTTTATTGATGATAGCGAATTACAGTATCGAAGCAAAAAAGTGGCAACTTTTGGTACAAAGCACCGAGCGTATTCCGTTTTTTCGTTCATTACAATCTGTGCTAACCGGCATTGCTATTTCACTACTTACCCCTAATCGGGTTGGTGAATATGTAGGGCGAATACTATACTTGAAAAATGTACATAAATGGCAAGGTATTGGAGTTACCATGATGGGCAGTTTTGCCCAATTTATTGTTACGGCGGTATTTGGTTTGGCCGGACTCATCTATTATATCCTCAATATCCAATCAACAACTATGCTGAAGGTGTTTATGGCAGTTAGCATGATAGGATGTAGTTTTCTCATTTATCTCTATTTTCATATCCATCAGTTCATACATTGGATTGGTCATTTCGCATTCTTGAAAAAGATCATCAAGTATTTACAGGCAGTCCGGCAATTCGATAAGCGTTTGCTGGTAAAAGTACTCTTCATGTCGGCTTTGAGATACAGCATTTATGCAACCCAATTCTTTTTGCTACTAAAACTTTGCTTTGTGCAAGCTCATCCAATGGATTTGTACTTTAGTATAGCCCTAATATTTTGGGCTATGGCCATTTTGCCAACAATTGCTATCGCCGAAATTGGTATACGAGGCGAAGCAGCCCTCTTTTTTTTGCTACCCCTCAGTACCAATCAACTAGGTATAGTTTCTGCTACTATCTTGCTATGGTTTATTAATTTAATTATTCCGGCATTATTGGGTTGTTTATTTATGTATAAAATAAAAATATACGACGAAGAATAATCATGGTATAGATACTCTTGAATAGGTTTTGGGCGTTCGGGCGCGCTATTCGTTGCAAGTCCCCCGATTGCTTCGCTCGGGGGCGCTTTTCACTACTATCGCTAACGCGGTATTCTGCGCAGAATATAGATCCTCTTCTTGCCATTAAAATAATGAAATCAATCCTTCACCGACAAGATGCTTGAGGCTAGCAACATTTTCCGAACCCCAAACCCCAATCTACCTCCAATTTTCTCGAGTTAGGCAGCAATTTTCCCGAGTTACCAGATTTGACTTGGTTTTGGATACCTTCCTATTCTATCTTCGCTGCTTAAAACCAAAACAGGATTACCAAAGCATTATGTTTCTTACATTTCATCTAACATTCATCTCAAACTAATTTCTAACTCAATCTTATCTTTTATATTTGTCGCGAAATACGACTTAGAAAGATTTCTGAACCATATCACCCATCAACTTATATAAAAAAATTACTTTTAAAAAGAGGTTTGACAATACTTGTTACCCGACCAAGATATCTACACCGAATTACACGAAACAAATAAAAAAACATTAAACAAAAACAAATGAAAAAACATTTACTATCCAAAAGCGCGTTCAAACAAAGTGCAAGATTCATTGTACAAGGCATCAGTATTTTACTGCTTACCCTTTTCGCAACCCATCGAGCGCAAGCACAGGCAGCTTTAATTGCCGGTTGGGATTTTCAGACTACCACAACGGGCGGTACAGCAGTATTGGTTGCGCCAAATTCACCAACTTTATACAATGCAAATTTTGGTTCTGGTGCTTTGTATTTAAATGGTACAAATGGTTCTAGCACTTGGATAACGGCAACTTCTGGTAATCAGGTAACATCATTTACAGGAACTGCATTAAATGCTGGTACAGGGTTTTCAACTACCACAACATCACCGGCTTGCCTTGCAGTTCTTAATAGTACAGCAAATGGAAAATCCATGGTGTTTTCATTTAGTATGACTTCCAAAGCTGACTTAATGGTGAGTTATGCTACGCAAAGATCTGGAACCGGTTTTAATTCACAGCAATGGGATTATAGTACGGATGCTATCACTTGGATACCGGCTCAAACTATAAGTACAATACCAGCAGCATTTGGGGTAATTTCTTTAAATAACATAACAGGACTTAATAATGTAGCAACTGCTTACCTACGTCTAACAGTTACAGGTGCAAGTGCAACAGCTGGAAATAACCGTCTCGATAATATTCAATTAGTTGCTTCACCTGCTTCAGCACCTGTGGTTGCCAATGATACCATCTATGGCAATTATGGTACACCTATTTCACATTTTGTAGTGGCAAGCAATTCACCTACAAGTTATACCGCAAGTGGGTTACCAACTTGGATGACTTTCAATACTACTACCGGCCAAATGAGCGGAACACCTAACGCATTAGGCACAACTTTGGTTACTATCGATGCATTCAATGCAGTTGGTCCAGGAACAGGTAGTACAACCGTAATTATTAATCAAGGAGCACAAACTATAAATTTTGGGAGTTTAAATGCAGCAACATTTGGCGATGCTCCTATCATTTTAACAGCAACTGGCGGTGGTTCAGGAAATCCAATTACTTATCTAAATTCTAATCCGGGTGTGGCTTCTATTTCGGGTAATGTACTTACTATCTTAGGTGCAGGAACAACCAATATCACAGCTTCTCAAGCCGGTGATGCCAACTATACCGCTGCTAGCGATGTATCACAAACTTTATTAGTAAATCAAGCAACACAAACCATTACATTCAATGCATTAAGCCCGGTATTATCTACCGACCCACCATTTAATTTAACAGCAACGGGTGGTGGTTCAAGCAGTCCTATTGTTTACCAAAGCTCTAATCCATTAGTAGCCTCAATATCAGGTAATGTGGTTACCATTTTAAGCGTGGGTAATACCGATATCACAGCGTCTCAAGCAGGTGATGCAAATTACCTTGCGGCAACTTCTGTTACCCAAAACCTAGTGGTAAATAATGCTGCACTTACCCCTCAAACTATCACCTTCAATGCGTTAGCAAATGTAACTTATGGCGATACACCTTTTAATTTAACAGCAACCGGTGGCGGTTCTGGTAATCCGGTAACTTATATCAGTTCAAACCCAACAGTTGCTGATGTGGTTGGAAATGTAGTTACCATCTATCATCCGGGGTCAACAACTATAACGGCTTCACAAGCAGGTAATGCAAGTTATACAGCGGCACTTCCTGTTTCTCAAAATCTATCTGTACTTCCGAAATCACTTACGGTAACTGGTGCTGTCGCTCAAAATAAGAATTATGATGGCAATGCAAATGCTATAATAACTTGGACAAGTTTAGATGGTGTAGTAGGTATCGATAATGTAAGTGTAAGTGGCGGTGGAACTTTTGCTTCAGTGAATGTGGGCATTGGTATTAGCGTAACGGCAAATTTATTTTTGACCGGTACAGCCGACACAGCAAAATATACTTTAATACAACCCACTGGATTAAGTGCCGATATCAATCAAGCCAGTCAAACAATTACTTTCAATGCTTTAACACCGGTAACCTACGGTGCTGCGCCATTTGCACTCAGTGCAGTAGGTGGAGGGTCAAGCAATCCGGTTACTTTTGCGAGTGATAATACGGCTGTAGCTACCATATCAGGAAATACAGTTACCATCGTAGGTGCAGGTACAGCTAATATTACAGCGTCTCAAGTAGGTGATGCAAATTATTTAGCAGCAATGGATATAACCCAAGTACTTACTGTAAATAAAGCAAATCAAACTACCACTTTTGCTTTGTTACCTTCAAAAGCAATAGGAGAAGCACCTTATACTTTAGTTGCAACATCAACTTCAGGATTGCCGGTAAGTTTTGCAAGCTCAGATACATTGGTTGTTTCTATTAGTGGAAATACGGCCACCATTTTAGGTACTGGTATTACTAATATTACTGCTTCACAAGCGGGCGATGCAAATTTTAATCCTGCTAATAATGTGGTTCGTGTGCAAACTATCACTTATCCGTTGATTGCTGCTTGGGACTTCTTTGGTCAAGCCAATATTGCTACATTTGCAGCAACTACTTTTCATTCATCTTTAACATCTACAGGTAATGCAAATTTAATCACTAGAGGTGCAACTGCTACTGCGAGTGCTGGAGGAAGTTCATTTAGAACGGTAGGTTTTCAGAATAATGGAATATCAACCTCAAATACCGATTATTTTCAAACTACATTAAAAGCACAAGCAGGAAATTCACTGTCTATTTCATCCATCAATTCATTTATGGCTGGAACGGCAACATTTGCGGCTGCCCCGGGTGTAAGTTCACGATTTGCTTATAGTTTAGACGGTACAAATTTTACCTTACTTGATACAGGTGCCTTTGTAACAATAGGTACCCCCGCAAATTCACCACTTATCAATGTGAGCAATGTAGCTGATCTTCAAAATGTACATGCATCAAAAACGGTTACATTACGTTATTATGCGTCTGGACAAACCGCAACGGGTGGATGGGGTTTTAACTCACCTGCAGCAGGCATTAATGGTTTAAGTATTGGTGGTGCCCTCAACATTTGTACGCCGGTTACTAATACTAGTTCATTAACTGTTTGTACATCTTCTTTACCATATGTGTGGAATGGACAAAGCTTAAATACTACCGGAACTTATACTCACACCGCGGTAAATACCTTAGGTTGTGATTCAACAGAAGTATTGAATCTAACTGTAAACAATTGTGGTTCTACCTTAAATTTGAAATGTTTTATTCAAGCTTATTATATAGGTTCGGGAACCATGAATGCCGTATTGTCGAATCAAGGTGAAGTTTCTACAGCAACTGCTTGTGATTCAATCACCGTTGAATTGAAAGATACCGTTGCACCATTCACAACGGTTGCAAGTGCTAAAATCATTTTACATCAAGACGGTACAGCAAGTTATACATTCCCTGGAATCACCGGTAGTCATTATATCGTAATTCGTCATCGAAGTGCTTTACAAACTTGGAGCGCTTCTCCGGTATCATTTGCTAATTCACCTGTTAACTACGATTTTACCACCGCTGCAAATAAAGCGTTTGGTGATAATATGGTAGAAATGACAAGCGGGGTTTGGGCATTATATTCTGGCGATATTTTAATTGATGAGAATATGGATTTACTCGACTTGTCGATTCTAGAAACCGATATTTCAAACTTCAGTTTCGGTTATTTATCAACAGATATTAATGGAGATGGTAATGTAGATTTATTGGATAGTCCGGTTTTAGAAGGTAATATTTCTAGTTTCGTGTATTCTATACATCCTTAATGCATGTGCTGCGTGAACTTTTTTTAGAAGATTTCGGAGGATTCGCCTAAAGTATTGAAGAATGGGAATTTGTTTTCTAATCCTATTTCTTAGATACGATGTACGCTCAATTTCTATGTATGCGTAAAATATGATTATTTGAAATATATAGGTATTGGGAGAGGAATTGAATGGAAGAATCTTAGACAAGAATTATGATTTCACGAGGACATGAGTGTCGACAAAATGTAAAGTGAAGCAAAGCAAATACGCCTAGTTCACATGGTTATGCGAGTTGAGTTATTATTTTTAAATATCTAATTGTTGGGACTAGTTTAGAGAAATAGTTACCATCTTAATTAATTATTTCCTTCAACATTTTTCTTGTCAATACGCTATTGCCTGTATCTTTACCAACTCTCACGATGAGAAATTTAATTCAAAAATTTTTGTTATGAAAAAAAATATCTTTCTGTCCTTTTGTCTGGCATTTTTTATTCCTTTTGTTGGAAAGTCAATCGAGCATGCAACAATTACCTTACTAAATCCTAGTTCAACAGCAACTACCATCGAGTTTGATGTGTTTTTAGTTAATGATGGCACAACGGCCTTAAAATTAGCAGGGTATCAATTTGGAATTAATTTCTCAGCCACTATCTTAAATGGGGGAACCCCTGGAAGCACTTCATATGAATATCTTTCAGGCACACGAGATGTTGCGCTCAATAACTTAACTCTTCCTTCAACACAATACAATAATGCGCAACTCAAGGTTTCTTCAACTCCTGTTACATTGTTAAATGCCGTGTCTTTAATGACGGGATTTCAATACAAGTTAGGACGATTTAGATTTACAAATACGGTGCCATGGTTATCGGGTAGCATGCCCGACTTGCAATTTCAACTTTTATCATCACCTGGTAAAACGCATGCTTTAGTGATTGCTTATGTAGATGCAAGTATTACAAATACGCCTATGGGTGTAGCAAATACCTTTTTAGGAACTGTAAATACAACAGCAGGATTTACTCTTGGAGCGCCATTGCCTGTTCAGCTTTTGAATTTTTCGGGTAACAAGGCACAAGCAGGAAATCAGCTCATGTGGTCAACATGCCTAGAAATTAATAACTTAGGTTTTAACCTTCAGTATAGTGATGATGGTATTTATTTTCAAGATTTGCAGTTTATTAAATCAAAAGCCATAGATGGTAATTGTAACACAGTTTCTGAGTATCAGTACTTTCATAAGATGGTAAGTAGCGGACACCATTATTATCGCCTTGAACAAATAGATATTGACGGCAATAAAAGTTATGAAGGAAATATTATCGATTTGTATCGAACAAATGATGGGCAAATTACGATCTTCCCGAATCCTACAAGTACACAATTAACGATTCAAGTAGTATCTATTGAAGCACAAAAAGTAAGTATTCAATTGTCAGATTTACAAGGTCATATTTTGTATCATACAAATAATATGTTTACTGCAGGGCTTCAAGATTTACCAATTGATATCAGCAAATTTGCAAACGGAAATTATATGCTTACTGTGAGTACAAATGATAAAGTATTACTGCAAGAAAAAATTACCAAGATTAATTAAATAAAAAATTTATGAAGAGCCACGTATCGAGTGGCTCTTTTTTTTGATAAATATTTTTTGCGGCTAACAAACAAAAAAGAGCGTTCGTCTACATCTCAAACAAATTGTAAAAAAATATTTAAACAAAAATTATGAAAACAAAAATTACACTTCTTGCCATTTTATTGATGGCCGGCTTTATGGCTAAAGCACAAATTCCTTGTAACCCCAATTTTACGTATACGATTGATCCAAGTGGTATCGTATCATTTACCGGAACAGTTACCACTTCAGCAACTAGTTATAATTGGAATTTCGGAAATGGTACCTCAGGTGTTGGATTGAATACTACAGCATTTTATAATGCACCCGGTACTTATACTGTGTGTTTAATTGTACAAGATTCATCTCTAGTTCCAAACTGTATCGATTCATCATGTGTTACGATAACCATTACATCAAGTTCTGGTA
The DNA here is from genome assembly GCA_016706595.1 of Bacteroidota bacterium. Lineage (GTDB taxonomy): Bacteria > Bacteroidota > Bacteroidia > Chitinophagales > Chitinophagaceae > OLB11. The sequence continues at coordinate 154,646 of JADJJH010000003.1, forward strand.
GTAGTTGTAATGCTGCTTTTTATGTTTATCCCGATACATCTGCCGGTGCTTCACCACACACCTATATTGGTGTAAACGCAAGTACAGGTGCAGGCTTAACTTATACTTGGGTTTGGGGCGATGGTACACCAAATTCAAGTGGTCCGTATCCGTCACATACCTATTCGGTTGCCGGAATTTATAATGTTTGTTTAGTAGTAATAAGTAGTACTTGTTTGGATTCATTTTGCTCAAACCAAACCATTAATAAAACAAGTTCCGATCCGTATACTATTAATTTCCAAGCACCCGCCGGTATCAATTCAGTGAATAAAGAATTAGCTGAAATTTATCCTAATCCCGCCGATGATAAATTATTTATTAAAGGTGATGAGCATACCATATACCAAGCCGATATGTATACTTTAAGTGGAAACTTATTAGCCAGTTTTACAAGTAAAGGAAACCAAGCCATCGATATTTCAAAATTACCAGCACAATTGTATATGGTAAAAATTTCCGATGCATCCGGCAAAGCGCAATTCGCGAAATTTATGAAGAAGTAAATTATAGATCAGAGATGTCAGATGTTAGATGTTAGGGTTTCCTAGCATTTAGCATCTGATTTTTTTTATAGCTAATTTGAGTATCTTTTGTGTGTTTCTGAGATCTATACCTATACATCTGAATCCTAAATTATGAGGCAGCACAAACTGTTTATGCAATATGATTACTTGTTGATGGTCTTCGGCTAAAAGTTTGGCGCGATGGATTATATTTGAGAAGCTTAATTGATAGGACGAAGAAATGTGGATGGTGAAATTGGATAGATAATAAGTTGGCGGTAAGTTTAACGCACAATCGACCGACACTACAAACCCGAAGTGACATTCAAACAATGACAGCCAACCTGAACAAATTATTAAAGTTGAATTTAGGACAAATGGTTTTCACAAACTTAGTTGTGATTATAGTTTTTATGACGATCAATTCCTTGGTTTGTCAAGACGGACTAATTGGTGGCGACTGTGTAAAATATTTAGACAATCGGGTTTTCCTATTCCAAATGATTATCAACTTACTTTTTTCAGTGTTTTACTTACTCAAAATAGACAAAAGCAAATGGGGTATTCTTTCTCTCAATTTTTTATTGACGACAATAATTTATGTGGTTGCTGCAACACTACACAGTATTTCTAAAGCAGGACTAATTTAACTTTCATAACTAAGACAATTGAAAAACTCGTTCAAAATAGCTTTTAGATATTTTAAGTATGCGACAATATTATTTACGATTCTATATTCTATTTGCATTGTTTACGATGACTATGTTTTTATAAAAAAGGTTAGAGACTTTGCAGAGTTCGGACAATTTATTGAACTTGAATTAATATGGTTTTTGGTATATTTCCTCGGCTTTTCATTCTACTATTGGCTGATAATTTGTATTAGTGTTTTTATCTATCACAAACTATATAAGCCTATCAAGGATGACAGAAGCAAAAAACAAACCAGCCGCTAACAGCGCATAAGCCTAATGCGGGCGATATCTTTTTTCGGTCGAAGTTTCTCATCTGAACGTTTGGTTCTTAAATTCGGCGAAGTAATTTTGAATGACCGCAATAGGCCTATGCGCAAAACGTTAGGTGTAAACCTAAAAAAACTCATAGACCAGCGTATTTCTTAAAGCTTAAAAAAAATATTTGAACATGTTAGCACCTTAAAAAAGAGATACAACGCCTAATTCAATAATAGAGAACCAACCATGAAGTGTTTAGTTATCATCATATCTCTTTTATATTTTGCTTTTCCAGCATATGCTCAGCATTGTGAATGGGATAATAGTGCTTTAATTGCTGTTCGTCCCATGTATAAGGGCAAATTTGTCGAGAATTTAAAGATAGAATTGATTAGTACAGACAACCCATGGAGCACTAAAGTAGAAACTCAGAAAAATGGTCTTTATACTATTTACAAAGACAACACCAAAGCTTTTGCAAAACGAAAAAAGATAGAGAGATTAAATAAAGCGGCTTATTTTGATTTTATTAAAAACGATTACGTTGTAATAACGAGTAATCAGTTCAATGAAAGTCTTTTTATAAAAATTACAGATGAAAGAGATGATAACAATGGGCAACGCATGGGCACACAAATTATACACGTTAACAAGGAGCATTTATTAGGATTATGTGGAATACGAGACGGTGTAAAGAATTATGATTCTTTGTATCAGCCTATTATAGTGGCACTCAATTCGGATCTGATGATGAATGAATATCATTACGACTTGAATACAAAATATTTTACGTCTGTTACGTTTTACACAGCACCCATTATTCATAAGGATGATTCACTAATTTTTCAAATAATTCAAACTGGCATTTCTACCAAAAAAAATAAACGAACCTTTGAACACGAATTTTTTAAAATATTTCCTTATCGATTTGCCTTAGTCCATTTTGATTCATTGAAAAATGTAAACGTTGATGAAAAAGGTTGGATATTAGACTATGTGCCACTTCCGAAATCAAATAAAACAGATGTTTCAAATAATAATCTGACAGGAAGGTATGATACTTTACCACAAATATTACAATCAAAAAAAGTAGCAGAATCTTATGACGAAATACCAAGTCTAAAAGCGTTTATAGCTTACAAGCTAGCCAATGGCAATGAGGGTATGGAAAGGTATCATCTTAAAAAAAATATAGAGCAATTTAATAGTACCTATTTGTATGAGTATCTTGATACTTATAATAAAGTTGATTCTGGGAAATTAGAATTCGATTTAGACGGAGATAGAGATATGGATTATTGTATGGTGTATAGTAACCCGAAACGACATATTGAATGTTATGTATTTGACAATGTATTGAGGCAATTTATTGTGGATACATTGATGAGTAAGGCGCCATATTTGTATCTCGATCTTAAAGAAATGAAATTGGTAATAGCGGATTACCCAATGCAGCAAATGTTTAAAACAAATAAAGTACAAACTTATAAACGATGGAATAATTATTGGCAATTGATAGAACAGGAATTACAAGATTATCTAATACCGCATAATAGTATCAATGAAGAAAGAAGCAGACGTTAGAATGACACTTTATGTACCTACGATTTCAGAACTAAACAGTATATACAACATGCCGATTATAACTTTGATGGAAACATAGATACTAGAATAGCACATGATAGCAATGTAGTCTTTCATAATACGAGCTATTATTGCGAAAAATTTGACTATTATATATATGACGAAGAAAAAGGCAAAGCTATAAAAGATGAACTTTTAAGTTCTGGCACTTTTACTTTTGATTTCAACAAGAAAACTGCAATAGGCTATGTCGAGAATAGAAATTATACAAAGCAAAATATATGGTACAGTATTACGCATACATACGAATGGATTGATAATACATTCGTAAAAACAGAAATTGTAGAGCAATTTCAAGCTTGCCCTAATTGTGAAAAAGTAATTACCATAAGATCCAAATTAATTGACGGCAAATGGCAGCAGGTGGATTATGATCCAGGTGCGGAATAAGCGAAATGAAAATTATAAAATACATTTGATTTTTTAAGATTACCCAAGCTGAAAAAAAAGCCTACACCCAACAAAAAATTGCCAAAAGTTGAGCAAAAGTGTTACATTCAATATGAGTAATTCTTACAAATTTTTGTGTTACCTATGAACATTAGTTTATTAAAGCCCAACCATCGGCAATACCTAAAACGTGAACGCTTTTGTTATATCAATTTCCTAGCTAATAAAACCAATGATTGGGCAAAACATTCCTAAATAATAATTACATGAAAGCAAACGGAACAACAGTAAAAGAAATTTTGATGAACCTTCCAGCGGATAGGGCAGAGCCATTTAATAAACTGCATGAGGTGATTGTGAAAAATCTGCCTAAAGGTTTTGAAGCAGCCATCAGTTATGGTGGATTAGGTTATGTAATTCCGCATACCATATACCCAGCTGGTTATCATTGTAAACCCAGCGAGCCACTACCATTTGCAGGAATAGCGTCACAGAAAAATTCTATTAATTTTTATCATATGGGTATGTATTCCGATCCTAAACTATATGATTGGTTCGTAAACGAATATCCCAAGCATAGCAAGCAAAAACTTGATATCGGAAAAAGTTGCGTACGCTTTAAAAAGTTTGATGACATTCCGTATAAACTCATTGGTGAATTAATGAAAAAAATGAGTGCAAAAGAATGGATACATACCTATGAGACTTTGCTAAAAAAATAATCTTTACAAATTGTTTTCACTTTGTTTGGTTTAATCTGATGGGTACACTGCTACCTGCATTATGAACTACTCTTACTTCTATTGACGGACGCCAAAATTGGAGAACACAGGCTTATGCTTGCGGGATGTTGACTGCTTACTTCTCCTTGATGGACATCAAAAGTTAGAGAGCACAAGCAGAGGCTCGCTCGATACTGCCTTACAACATACAGCTAGCTGCTTCACTGTCTACTGAAATTATTCTCCAAAATTCAATCCACACGGCTTACTTTTGCAACACCCTTTAAAAAGCGTTGAACAGCATGAATACGACCTTAACCCCTAAAGATTTTACCACCGACCAAGAAGTAAGATGGTGCCCCGGATGTGGTGATTACAGTATCTTAAAACAAGTGCAAACCGTTTTGCCTACCCTCGATATCCCCAAAGAAAATATTGTTATCATCTCAGGTATAGGTTGCTCGTCAAGGTTTCCGTATTATATGAATACCTATGGCATGCACTCAATTCATGGTCGTGCTACGGCAATTGCCAGCGGCTTAAAAGCGGTTCGTCCCGAATTGAGTGTTTGGGTAGTTACCGGCGACGGTGATTCAATGAGTATTGGTGGAAATCATTTGATTCATTTATTACGTCGCAATTTTGATATGCAGGTGCTCTTGTTCAATAATCAAATTTATGGTTTAACGAAAGGTCAATACTCGCCAACCAGTGAGCCTGAAAAAGTAACCAAATCTACACCGTACGGAAGTATCGATCATCCATTTAATCCGGGTGCTTTGGCCTTAGGCGCCGATGCAAGTTTTTTTGCACGAAGCATGGATCGCGATGTAAAACATTTGCAAGAAATGTTGAAACGCAGTGAGGCGCATAGAGGAACTTCCTTACTTGAAATTTATCAGAACTGTAATATTTTTAATGACGGCGCTTTTGAAATATTTACTGAAAAAGTAAGTAAACCCGAAGAAGCACTCTTTCTACAAAATCATAAACCGCTCGTGTTTGGCGGAGAAATTAAAAAGGGAATTCGTTTAGATGGAACCCATCCCGAAGTAGTTGTATTAGGTGAAAATTATAGCGAAAGTGATTTATGGATTCATGATGAAAGCGATTTGTTTAAAGCGCAAATTTTAACCCGCTTATTTGATGATCCTGAGAAGGAAAATAGAATGCCCCGCCCGTTTGGAGTGTTTTACGATAATAAACGAGCCTGTTACGAAAATGAACTACATGCGCAAATGGCATTTACATTAGCAAGTAAGGGAGAGGGCGATTTAGACCGTTTAATTTCAGGACCTGAAACATGGTTGGTAAATTAATGAATGTGTATCGCTCATTACATCATGGAATACAGATGCTATGCCTTGTATTGATATGCTCCTTGCTTGCATGTAAGCAAACTGCTACTTGTTATGAGCCCCAAAATGTAGCTTTACGTGGAGGTTTTTATTATTATGATGTTGATCAAAAGCTCACAGATACTTTGTTAGAGAATGCAGTACTTATTTTTGGAGAAGGGAATAATTATTTTCAGCAATTAAAACAAAACAATCGATTTTCATTTCCGCTTTCACAAAGTAAGGATACTGTATCATTTGTTTTTCAAGCCGATTCTTCGTCTACGGCAAGTGATCAATTGGATACTTTACAACTTTCATATAATCGGGAGCTTACTTTTATTTCAACGGCCTGTGGCTTTCAACATTTCTTTCAATTGCAAGGCATCACTTATTCAAAACATGTAATTGATAGTGTAATTATTTTCACACCGGCCATTACCAATGATATCAATAAACAACATCTGCAAATTGTACTTAAAGATTAATACATATCACTTTTTGCATCACTCGAGTTTCAGCATACTGAAACGAGTGATGTTATGTTGTTTATTAGTTTGTATTTCATCACAAGCATTTGCACAAGTTGAAGATTCATTAAGCACGACTTCGCAAAAACCGACTAAGGTTAAATTTAAACCCTTTACCTATTTTAGAGTGGGCACCGACATAACAAAATGGGTAGCAGATATTGCGCAACAAAAATATTTCACGTTCGAAGTTCAAGCCGATGCCACCTTTCGGAAAAATTTATACCTAGCTACCGAATTAGGTTATGCAAATTCGAAAGTACAAAATGAGGTGTTGGCCTTTGATGCGAACAATATTTTTTTAAGTTTTGGTGTAGATAAAACCATTTTACATAAAGAGCAAGAAAGTGATTTCGATAATGCGTTTATTGGTATACGGTATGGCATGTCTTTGGTAAATAGGTCAGCGGCAAATTATGTAATTCAAGATCCGGTGTGGGGAAATACCTCTGGCACAATAGTGGCTCGTAATTTTTTTGCGCATTGGCTCGAACTGAATGCAGGGTTTCGATTAGAAGTAAAGAAGAATATTTTTGCCGGATGGAATGTGAGGTTTCGAACATTTATAAATCCTGATAATTTTAAACAATTACCACCTGCCTATTTAGCAGGTTACGGACGAGCCGATAAGAATACCGCGATGGGTTATAATTTTTATATCTTGTATGGATTTGGAAAAAGATAATTGACATCACTTAAAAACTCTTATGCTTCGTTACTCGGATTTTGCCAAGCCTTTATTTACGCTGGTAAACGCTTCCGATAGCTATCGGAATCGCAAAACCCGAAAGCCTCACCTAAGAGGTTTTAAGAGATGTCATAGCTTCGTATAAATTTGTAAGCTGAGATGTATTGCGGCAATCCCGTGCGAAAGGGACAACGTAAAGCTCGCAGCAAGGCGCTTCGGCCTGTGAGGACTTGCAGTGAAAAGCCTACCTGTTCGGCAGACAGGCGTGAGTGCCGCCCAAATCATTTGCTTTATTATCTTGATTAAGTAACCTTTGTCTAATAATTATTTTTTTATGAACCAACTTGCCGGTGAAACTTCACCTTACTTATTACAACATGCTAATAATCCTGTGCATTGGATGCCTTGGAGCGATGCTGCATTTCAATTAGCTGAAGAGCAACAAAAACCTATCTTATTGAGCATTGGATATTCTTCGTGTCATTGGTGTCATGTGATGGCGCATGAAAGTTTTGAAGATGAAACTACGGCTTCGTTGATGAACAATTTGTTTATCAATATAAAAGTTGATCGTGAAGAATATCCGGATATCGATCATATGTATATGGACGCTGTACAAGCCATGACTGGCAGCGGGGGCTGGCCCTTACATGTTTTTTTAACCGCCGATAAAAAACCATTTTATGGAGGCACTTATTTTCCAAAAGAACGAATGCATGGTCGCGCTTCATGGAAAGAAACCTTGATACAAGTGTCGCAATTTTTTACCCAAAATAAAGATGAAGTTGCCATACAAGCCGATAAGTTGGTACATCACTTGCAGAATCAATCAAGAGTAGTATCTACTGAACTTGCTAATGATTTGGCCGAGGATGAACGCCTTGCGGTTTGTAAAGTATTGAAAAACAAAATCATGGCAAATGCCGATACAAAAGAAGGAGGTTTTGGTATGGCTCCTAAATTCCCTTCAACATTTAGTATTAAATTTTTATTAGATCATTCAGTTTTATTTGAAGATAAAATCAGTTTAAAACAAGCATTGCTTTCGCTTGATAAAATGCGAATGGGTGGCCTATTCGATCAGTTGGGCGGTGGATTTAGTAGATATAGTACAGATGCAAATTGGTTAGCTCCTCATTTCGAAAAGATGTTATACGATAATGCGTTGCTAATTGAGGTGTATGCGGTTGCATTTGCAATCACAAAAAATGAAATTTACAAAACGGTTATTCATAATACGCTGCAATGGCTAACACGCGAAATGATGGCTACAAACTATGGTTTTTATTCGGCACAGGATGCAGATAGTGAAGGCATTGAAGGGAAATATTATACCTGGACTAGCGATGAATTGAAAAAAGAATTAGGTATTGATTATGATGAATTTGCAAAATACTATGGTGTTGAAGAGCATGGTTATTGGGAGCATACTAATATTTTACATCTGAACCCAAAGACTAGTGATGAATGCAAGGAAGATTTTTTTGATAAACTGCCAAGGTTGAATGCAAGATTATTGGAACTTAGGTCGCTTAGAATAAAACCACTTACCGATGATAAAATTTTATTAGGTTGGAATGCCCTCATGAATAAAGCTTTAGTGAACGCTTATTTATATACTGGTGAAGTAAACTATCTTGATCTTGCCGAAAAAAATATGCATTTTATTTTAGAAAACATGCGCAGTGATGCTACCTTATTTTATCATGTATGTAAAAATGGAGAATGTAAAATAGCAGCCTATCTTGATGATTTGGTTTATTTAGCAGAGGCGTTTATTGAGCTCGGTAATGCCAAAGCCAATACTAGGTATTATGAAGAGGCGAAGGAAATTGTTGAGTTTATCCAAACCCATTTTTCGAATAAGGAAGGCTCATTTTTTCATTACACTCACAAAGATTTCCAGCAAGTAAGCATCAATAAAACAGATATCTATGATGGCGCCTTACCATCGGCAAATGCAGTGCTATGTAGGGTGTACCGAAAATTGGGGGTCATTTTTCACCGTGATCAATTTATAGAACAATCAAATCATATGCTGCAATCGGCTGCATCATTTAGTCATGCCTACCCAACTTCATTCGCAGTTTGGTGTGCCGAATGGCAGGTGAAAGCAAACTATTGCAAAGAAGTAAGTATTATTGGCAAGGATGCTGAAAAATATTATGCCGAATTAAATACGAAAAGATATATACCTAACGTTAGCTATATAGTTTCGATAAACGAAAACACAATCGAAAGTTTACAGGGGAAGCAAATTATGGGGGAAACATTAATTTACATCTGCAAAAATTTTACTTGTCTTGCACCATTCAAAGACGTAAACAATGCATTGACCGAAATTTAGAATCTTACATTATGATGTTTGCCTTAAAAGGGTTTGATTTGGTTATTGAAAGTGGTGGAATGATGAAATTTAGCTTGGTCGTATGACATATTTTTCTGAATTCCAAATATTGAGAAGTAAATAAAATAATTTTGAAATTTTGTACGAGATTTAAAATATCATATATATATTGTGCCTGTATTTGGATTAACATATATTTATTAATACTTTTGCTTTCTTGTATAAAATAATAAACGGACTATGATGAAACAACTTTCGTTAAGAATATTAGCTTTAGGAATCATTATTACAGCATGGGGCTGTGGTGGTGGCGGGCCTCAAGGTCAAGTGGTTGGTACTACTGTAAGAGTAAATACTGCTACACCTACGCCTGTTGGAATGACTTGGGTACCTTCGGGTGTAATGCACATGGGTGCAAGTGATCAGGATGTTCGCAGTGCCAATGATGTAAAAAACAGAACAGTTCAAATGGTTGGGTTTTACATGGATGCTCATGAAATTACCAATGCTGAATATCGTCAGTTTGTTGATTGGGTGCGTGATTCAACAGCACATACATTAATAGGAAATCTTAAGGATAATGACGATGGTTCTCAATCTGTAGATTGGAAAAAGAAAATCAAATGGACTTCAGAAGAAACACAAGATGCGATGGCAGCCTATTATATACAGGCTTCTGAAAGCATTTGGGGCAAAAAAGAATTCGATAACCAAAAGTTGAAATATTCTTATGAAGCCTATGATTATGATGCCATGGCAAGATCTTATTCTCAAGGTCAAACTCAAGCTCGTTCTTCTTTCTTAACAAAATACGATCCTATCATCTATCCTGATACAACGGTTTGGATGAAAATGTTCTCATATTCGTACAACGAACCTATTACCCACCAGTATTTCTGGTTCCCTTCTTTTAATTATTATCCTTTAGTAGGTGTAAATTGGTATCAAGCAAATGCATTCTCACATTGGAGAACAAAATATTGGAGAGCGTATCGCGATTCTAAGAAAATGTACCTTGAAGGAGAATTCCGTTTACCTAGTGAAGAGCAATGGGAATGGGCAGCACGTGGTGGCAGAACACAATCGCCGTATCCATGGGGCGGTCCGTATGTAGTAAATAAAAAAGGATGTTACTTAGCGAATTTCAAACCTAATCGTGGGAATTATAGTGCCGATGGTGGTTTATATACCGTACCGGTGAATTCATATCATCCTAATGATTATGGTTTATATAATATGAGTGGTAATGTTGCTGAATGGACTTCATCACCTTACCAAACAAATACTTACGATAATATTGCTGATATGTCGCCTGCAATGAAAATGCGTTTCAAGGATTCAGATCCAACTTGGTGGAAGCGTAAAGTAATTCGCGGTGGTAGCTGGAAGGATGTAGTTGGTTTTATACAAGTAAGTTCACGTGATTACGAATTTGCTGATACTGCCAAAGCATTTATCGGATTCAGAAATATAGTTGAATATATTGCTCCGGCCTTAACAAACCGCAGACCGGCAAGAAGATAGTAGCAAAGAACATAGTGCAGCATATAATTTTAATTTTTTAAATAAATAACAAACATTACATCATGAGATCAATATCCTTATTTGTAGAAACTAAGCTAGGGAAGTACATCAAGAATCTTATTATTGGTTTAGGCGCTTCAATTGTACTAATTGGTGCCCTCGCCAAACTTCAACACTGGTCATGGGCTGGACCTGCCCTTATTGTAGGGATGAGCGTTGAGGCTTTTATCTTTGCCTTGCTTGGTATTTTACCTCCACATAAGGATTATTATTGGGAAAGATATTACCCTGGATTGGATGAAAACCCCCATATCGAAGCTTATAAGAAAGGTGTGAAGTTTCAACCTACTCCTATCGGTGGTATTGGTGGAGGCGGTAACTCTTCTGCAACCGCATCATTAGATAAAATGTTGGAGGATGCGAACATGAATCCAGCAAACTTGAAGCGACTCAACGATAATTTTGTGAAGTTCGGAGAAACGGTAAATCAAGTGAAAGATATTACGCATGTAACCGCTGCCACCAATGACTATGCTGCAAAAGCTAAAGAAGCCACTACAGCGCTAGGACAAATGAAAGATACTTTCTTAGGTGCTACAGCAACTTTAAATTCTTTCAATAATGCGGCCGATGAAACATCTAAATTTCATAATCAAGTAACTACCTTGACTAAAAATCTTGGTTCATTAAATCAGATTTATGAAGTTGAATTACAAGATGCAAATAACCACTTGAAAGCAATGAATAAATTCTATAGTAATTTAGTAAATGCTTCGGATGCAATGCAAAACAGCGCTGATGATGCAAATAAAGCGAAGGAGCAAATTGGATTATTGGCTAAAAACTTAGGAACATTAAACCAAGTTTATGGCAATATGCTAAGTGCTATGCAAGGTCGCTAATATGGGCTTAGCATAAGTTTGATTGAAATAATAATTATTAAAAGAAAATATTCATAAAGAATGTCTTTACCTAAAGAACCGAGGCAGTTAATGATAAACCTGATGTATCTGGTTTTAACTGCACTTTTGGCCATGAATGTGTCGAGTGAAATCTTGAATGCCTTTACCATTGTTGATAATAGTATCAATCAATCAAGTAAAAATATTGCAAGCAAGAGTAGCGCAACGATAGTAAACTTCAAAGATGCCTTAGAAGATAAAAAAATTATTTCCGATCCTGTAAAATTTCAGAAAGTACAAGCCTGTTTAGCCTTAGCTCAACAAGCTATTGTATTAAGAAATGATATGGAGAAGGATTTAATTGCTTATAAAAATTTAATCATCGACCGTGCCGGTGGAATTGATCCGGAGAGCCCTACGGGTGAAATTGTTCGTCGTGATGATTTAGATGCAGCAACTTTTGTGATGATTGAATCAGACGGACCTAAAAAAGGCCCTGAGATGAAAGCAAAGCTTGAAAAGTTTAAAACAGCAGTAGCAGCATTAGTTCCATTGGGAGATGAGAATCTTGTTCCTTCAGCAAAGAATGATACTGTTGAGAAGAGATTACCATTAAACTTTGATGTTTTAAAGAGCGAGGAAAATGTAAATAACGACTGGAGTTACGGAAATTTCCATATGGTACCTGCAGTGGGTGCAATTACCATCATCGATAAGTATATTAATGACGTGCGTAATTCAGAATCAATAGTAATGGATGAATTATGGGCCAAGGCATTTGGTGAAAAACGTCGTCAAGAGCAAGTATTTACCAAGTATGATGTGTTGGTTTCACCATCTAGTAATTATTTATTACCTGGTGAAAAGTATACAGCTACCATTATGGTTGGTGCGTATAACGATAAAATTGGCAACTTAGTGATTAATGTAAATGGCAGTCCACGACCAATTAAGGATGGTGTTGCCACATTTGAAACGGTTGCAAGTGGAAAAGGTGAACAAACTATTAATGTTTCGGCATCATATACTGATCCTAATGATGGAATTAGTAAATCAATACCTTCAAAGCCTTTTAAGTATTATGTAGGAGAAGCACAAGCTACTATCTCACTTGATAAAATGAATGTATTTTATATTGGGGTTGATAACCCAATTACGCTATCGGCCTCTGGTGTACCTGCAGGTAGCTTAAGTTTTAATGCAGAGAATTGTACCTTAACAAAGGCTGATGGTGTTAATAAATACATGGTTCGTGTAACTGCACCGGGAAAGGCAAAAATTACCCTTTCAGGTAAATTAAGTGATGGTCAAACAAAAACTTTCGGTACCTATGAATATCGTATCAAACGTATTCCTGATCCAATTCCTGTAATTGCAGGCAAAAGAGGAGGTACTATTTCAGCAAGTGAACTAAGTGTACAAGAAGCCATTTTCGCCAAATTAGAGAACTTCGATTTTGATGTAAAATTTGTCGTTACTTCATTTGAATTAGGAATTCAAAAGAAAAGAGCAGATTATATGACCGCTTCATCAAATACACAGTATCTTACAGGTCCAAATGCAGTTAAGTCTGTTGCGGATATTGTAGAAAGAGTAAAAATAGGTGATAGAATTTATTTTGAAAATATCAAAGCGGTAGGTCCTGATAAAATAACCCGTCCGATTGGTTCTGTTAACTTTATCATTAATAATTAAAACACACATAAACTTCTGAACTATGGGAGTACTTCATAAAACTAAATTATTACTTGCCGGCGCAATTTTAACTGCCGGTGCAGCATTTGCGCAACCAGGTGGACAACCTACTGTTGGTGTGGGTGACCCAAATACAACCACCGCAGGCGGATATGTAAATGGCACCTGGAAACCTTCATTACGAAGAGATGGTGCGATTGATATTGTAGAGCATAATCACTTTTTAACACCTCATCAAGCTATTCGAGAAGCCGATGTATTGTGGAAGAAGAGAATTTGGATGGAGGTTGATACCCGTCAAAAGCAAAACTTAGCTTTCCGTTACCCGGGTGATGAAGAAAGCGGAGGTGGTATGTATATCGAGATTTTGATTGACGCAATCAAAAAAGGAAAAGTAACCGCATTTAGTGATGATCGTTTTACATCTCAAATGACTGCTGATGATGTTTTACGTTTATTAGCTGCGCCTCCTGATACTGCCTACAAGGAAAGAGTGGATGGTACCACTGAAATGATTATTGTTAAGCACGACTGGAATCCTGAACAAATTACTAAGTACAGAATGAAAGAAGATGTGATTTTCGATAAAAATATCGGGCGTATGGTTCATCGTATCATTGGTATCGCACCTTATAAAGATATCATGAACGAAGATGGAAGTTATCGCGCTTCAACACCTTTATTTTGGTTAGCTTATGAAGATGTTCGTCCAATTAACGTAAAGTACGAAGTGTATAATCCTGAAAATGATGTATATCGTATTACTTGGGATGATTTCTTTGAAAAACGTTTATTTGCTTCTTATATCTTGAAATCTACATTCGATAATGTTTTGCAAGATGATATTGGTGCTCGTAAATCGGGTATTGATAAATTGTACGAATCAGATGCATTGAAAGAAAAAATATTTAATAAAGAGCACGATTTGTGGGTTTACTAAAATTAGCATTCAACATAGTAAAAAACCATCCGTAATTGGGTGGTTTTTTTATTATATGGTTAGGATTTGGTTTAAAACCCTAATTCTTATTGCGTGGCAAAATGCATTTTTTGATAATTGCTACAATCGATCTGGAGATTCTTTGAATTCAAGTAACTAAAATTAGAGTTCTTTAGGTATCAAGCATTCACTGGCAAAAAGCTGCAGTCTAGAATGCTATTCTAAGTCTCAATTAAAAATCGGAAGTTTCTGAGGGATCTGGGAATGCCTTTTTTGAGTTATGTTCATGTTGAATTTATACCGATATCTGTAGTAAACCAAAAATTTAGTTTAAACAGCTATCTAATCAGTATGATCCACTGTAAGATTTTTATAGCAGTTTGGGCTATCAAAAAAATCACATGGGTATTACTGCTGCGTAAGGGATAATAGTGAAACTCTCCCGACACTTCGGCCGGGACAGTCCAAGGACTTGTTGCGGATGAGCCCGACCCCGAAGTAGCCCAAGTTGAATTTTCATTGATTTGCACTACCATATCGGGGCGCTTTCAGGGATACGCCCTAATAGACTTAACGTAATGCTAGTAAAGTTTGCTTTTTAATAAGCCCCACTTATGAAATCGGTGTACCAGCGAAACACGTAAAACGCCCATACCATATTGTGCACTTCGGCGGAAATTGATGCTGGAAGCTTCTTCGAAGTATTTGGTTGGACAAGTAATCTCAGCAATTTCGTAACCCTTCATGAATATTTGCGAAAGCATTTCATTATCAAATACAAAGTCGTCGTTGTTGATATTGTAATTAATAGATTGTAAAACTTCTTTTGAAAATGCACGATAGCCAGTGTGATATTCACTTAGTTTTTGTCCGATTAAAATATTTTCGGTTAAGGTAAGCCAGCGATTAAACACATATTTATAATAAGGCATGCCACCTTTAAGGGCGCCTTTTCCTAAAATGCGCGAGCCAAGTACCACATGGTATAATTCGTTGGCTATGATATGGCACATTGATGGAATGAGTAAGGGCGTATATTGATAATCGGGATGTAACATCACTACAATATCGGCGTTCAGTTCAAGGGCTTTGTTGTAGCAACTTTTTTGGTTTCCCCCATAACCTTTGTTTTTATCGTGACGAATAATATGTTTAATACCTAATTGTTTAGCTACTTCGATGGTATTGTCTTTACTTACATCATCCACCAATACCACATCATCCACAATATCAAAAGGAATTTCTTTATAGGTTCTTTCGAGTGTTTTGGCTGCATTATAAGCAGGTAAAACAATCACGATTTTTTTATTATTTAGCATACGTGTCGCAAGATAAAAAAAATGTTCATGAAATGTTGGGTGTCAGATTGAAAATTTTAGAACCTGTATTCATTAAATTGGTTGTGGCATGAGCAATTAAACGATTTTCGGTATCGAACATAAAGCATTCAACATTCGCCATTCGTTTACCACTTCGCAAAACTTTTGCCTGTACTCGCATATCGGAGCCTGAAGGCACAGCATATAAATAATCGACATGCAAATTAATAGTTGTATAAAAAGTTTCATGGCCAAGGGTATAAAAGCACAACCCTAATAATTCATCGGCGATGAGTGCTATCAGGCCTCCATGCAAATTTTCGGAAGGGTTAGTAAATTCTTCACGCACATGAATAGAAGCTTCAATTTCACCTTCTTCTATTTTTATTAATTTATAGTTGAGCCATTTGCCTGCTTTTGATAAGGTATCTTTGAAATGTTGACCTTCAAGCGCTTTAAGTTTACGATAATTTTCGTTTTTCATATTGTTATGTGAGCAAAAGTATTGTATAAGTTGTAATTTAGACCTCTTAAAAAATACAAAGATGACCATCACACAAATTGAATATGTAGTAGCTGTAGAACGAAACGGAAGTTTTGTAACGGCTGCTGAAAAATGTTTTGTTACTCAACCTACTTTAAGTATGCAAATTCAAAAGTTGGAGGAAGAATTAGGAGTGAAGATTTTTGATAGAAATCATCACCCTATTATTCCAACCGATATGGGGAAGTTGATTATTGACCAAGCCAAAAAGGTAATTTTTGAACGCGATAAGATAGATGAACTGATAAGTTCAAGTAAGAAGGAGTTAATTGGGAAATTGAATATTGGGATTATCCCTACCGTTGCGTCAAGCATCGTGCCACGAGCTTTGAAGTCGTTTGTGAAAAAGTATACTTCTGTTGATATTTCTATAACAGAAATGAATACCGATCAGATAACGCATAAACTAAAAGAAGGCGAAATTGATTTTGGTATTTTAAGCACACCTTTGCATGAAAAGTCGTTGAAGGAGAGTCCGCTTTACCTTGAACCTTATGTGGTGTATGCATCAAAAGGACATAAACTATTGAAGAACAAAATTATTGACCCGAAGGACATTGATGTCAATGAATTGTGGAGTTTGGGCGACGAGCATTGCATGCGTTTTCAAGTAATTAATTTATGCGGCAAACAGAAATTTTATGGTGCCGAAAATGCGTTTAATTACCAATCGGGTTCTTTATTATCATTGATTCGCATGGTGGATGTAAATGGAGGTTTAACCATTTTACCCGAATTGAGTATTGCCGATTTTCCTAAGGACATGTTGGAACAAGTGCGTTACTTTAAAGAACCCACTCCGGTGCGTGAAATTAGTTTAGTAACCAACAAGTACTTTACAAAAAATAAGTTAGCGATTTCATTTACTGAAAGTGTGTTATCGCAAATACCGGAAGAGATGAAGGCAAAGAATAAGAAGCGTAAGGTATTGCCTATTAGTTAGGGATGTCTTTACCCCCGATCTACTTCGTTACTTTTATCCCGAAGGCTTTCGTGACAAGGCTCTTGAAAAATAAACTACGGTTTTAAAAAATTGAAGTGCCTTGTATATGAGGGTTTTGGAAATGCAATGGGATTTGAAGCATATAACGACAAATTCTAAATCCTATATTTTCTATGTTCATATTATGGTTTAAACGTTCCCAGCGCAGAAGCGGTGCCTGACAAAGATCAAGAAAATGCATAGCAATTATTCACAGATCTTAGATGATTAAATTGTTCAGCCCTTAGACGCAGCCGGCATTGCTTTTCTGCGCTGTGTTAGCGGTTCGGCAGCTTCTTTATCCTTAAGTTCTATTTTTTATAATTTATCCGGTTTGATTTTACTGTAATCTTGAGTTTTAAGCAAGTCAACGTTGATATTTAGAATTTCTAAATTGTATTTATCTTTAATAGAAGTAGCCTGCTCATGCCAACGCATATAGCCTTGTTGATTCAATTTGCCAGCCCAAGTCGCCCATGTAAGAATAACAACGTAATCTGCCTTCTTGCTGATATTGACCACTCTCTTTTCACCAGCAGTGTCAATTATATGATTTGTAATCATGCCAAGATTATAAGTCGAATCAACTATGTAATACTTGTTCCTGATAACATTCTCAATACCTAAGTCAGGATTCCCGGTGCAAGTATTTTGAAACGTATCAATTAGAAGATTCCCATTCTTATCAAAAAGTAAATATCGCGAAATCATCCTGTCCATTTTTCCAATTTCTGAAAATGCAATAGCATCAATTAGGTATTGGTTGCTTGTTGGCAATTCCTTTTTTTTAATATATGATTGAATGTAGCCACTACTTTTAGGTTTAGGTGTTGAATCAATGCCATAAAGCAACATTGCAATTTTAGCACGACAACCTACCAATGTCAAACAAAAAAATAAAAAAATAATATTTTTCACTTTATCTAAATTAAGAAATAATTGTCACTTTATACTAGCTAACGTATATCGTTTTGTGCATTTTTAAGCGTAATGTGTTGTTGCTGCTGACCGCTAACTTTGATATTGTTGTGTTCGCATTACATGGTTTTGAATTTTACAAAAAGCAAATAAAATAAGTATTGGTTTTATCATCAATCCGTTTTACACGAGTGAAATGTTGATGCAATAATTTCTCTACATTTTGTTTAGCAGTATCATGTTTGAAAATCAAATTGAAAATGCAAATGCCATTTGGACGCAATACATTTTTGCATGCTATGATGAAAGGAGGCTTAGTAATAAAATGGGGCACTACGAGATCTTTAAAAATATCGACACCTATCAAATCAAATTTTTGTGTGGCAGTTTCAAGATAATCACGAACATCGGTACAAATCCATTGTACATTATTTCGTGCATTTAAATTAAGATTTGATTTGCTGAACTTGATGATTTCTTCATCATTGTCGATACACGTTGTCTGTGGGTAACACTTATATTTTTGTTGAAGAATATACAACGCACTTCCTAAGCCAGTACCAAGCAATAAAAAGCTATCTACTTTTTTAAGTTCATCATGCAGTAAGGGAAAAGTTTTGGTAAACGGATTATACCGCAAACCATATGAATAAATAGCCTGATTGGTTCCCAGTATGAGTTGATTTCGGTACAATTGGAGATACAATACACTTAATTGCGTGCCTATACTTTTTTGCAAAGTGATAGGGTAGATATAACTCAGTATTTTTTTATAAACCGGGATATGCATGAAGCGACGAAGCTATGAAAATTGTTACGTTGTTAGTGGGTTAGTGGGATACTTTGTTATAGGGTTATTTTGTTATTGAGTTATTTTGTTGGGAATTTACGATGTTGTTGGCTGATGATTATAGTGAAAAGAAAGTGCGCCATTGGGTATGAGAAATGTAGAAGCGATACGGTTTGACATCGACAAGAATATAGCCGTATATGATTACCAACTTGATGAAGTATTTTTTACCACGGTAAATACTCTCGATAAATTGAATCCCAAACGAATTTCACCTTTTTCCCATTGTTGGGTGGTTTCGGTGATGAATGCTTTTTCATTCATGCCCCTTGCATTCGATAGATGCAATTGAAATACATGTCCGCCGGTTTCAATATCAAAACCGATTGATAGAGGAAAAGTAAATGCACTATTTGTGGCGCCATATATATTAGGGAAGGCATCAATGATAAACGCACTTCGGTTTGATAATTTAATGCGTGCACCTACGCCTAAAGAGAATAAATCGTTATTCTCGGTTTTGTTTTCAACCATATTTCGATGTACTACCGTTGGAGAAAGTTGCAGCGTAAAGCCTTGTCCGAATTTTCGCCCTATAATAATTTGATGATAGAACCCTAATCTGTTTGAGAAGAAATAAGTTTTTGTATCTGTATTTTTAGTGGTGGTTAGGGTAATGCCCGAAACCCAAAGTAATGAAAATGGAATGGGTCTTACCTTTTTGCGTTGATGAATGATACGCCATTTAAAAAAGCCATCTACTTCTTTATTGAAGGTACTTCTACCAATACCAATGCTTAGGTTCTTGCTAACTCCATAGTCGAATCCCATTCGCATAGATGCCTGATCTAATCCAAACAATTCTCGATAGCCACTATTCAACGTTCCGAAACGATGTAGTATTCTAAAATCAAGTACGCCTTTCCCTATCATTTCCATCGAATGTCCATTAATGACTCTGGATGATTTAAATGCATTTTTTACGTATTCTTTGACGGGTTTAATATCATCGTCCAATAAATTCTCTAATTCATCTTCAGTATTAGTATCAATTTTTAGCGTTGTAGTATCTGTTTGTGCATAGGTTGTGATAGATACCAATAGAGAAAGAAACAGAAAATTTAATGTAAGCCACTTCATAGTTGATATTTTAATTGTTTTGAGCACCTCGGTTTACCCAGGTTTGAATTTTTAAAATGGTGCAATCATCTAGCTTAGAACTACCTTTTGGCATACTTCCATTGTTGATGCTATTTAGAATTGCGGTATAATTATTTTTTACGTTTGCATATCCTTCCAATGAAATTCCTGCCGATGGCGCACTTCCTCCATGACAAGCAGTACAATTTTGTGTAATGATAGGATTTACAACGGAAGCAAATTGTGTATTGGTGGTATCGCAAATTGAGATACCTCCCAAAATGTATTCTTTGCTATCATAATAGCAACTGCTAAAAGTAAATAGACCAGTTGCCATGATGAATCTTATTATTACTAGTTTGCTCGTAAGTTTAATTGTTCTGTGCTCCATTAGTAATCCATTTTTGAATTTTAGTAATATCACATTCAATGAGTTTGCTTCCGTTTTTTGGCATGGCACTATAGCCGGTTAAGTGATTGATTGAACCCAATAAACTTCCATTGTTAGCAGTTGTTAGCACGCCTAAATAATTGGTTAAATCGATACCCCCACTCATATTGGTAGCTGAATGGCAGCCGGCACAATTTGTTTGTATGATAGGAACAATATGGGTAGTATATTTCATTTCACCTGACGTGTCGCATGATGTACAACTGTTATTTCTTGCACCTTGTTCTATCCATTTTTTAATCATAGCAATTTGTGTTGCACTCAAAGGACTCATAGGCGGACGAGGCATTATTTTATCAGGATCGGTTTTAATAAGCACTTTATATAAATCGCTTGAAGTTGCATTACCAGGATCAACATCTGCAGTAGCCATAATGTTGGCATAGTCGGTAAGTATTACCCCTTCTTCGTGTGATGCTACATCATGACAGCCGCTCATGGTGCAATTGGAAATGAGAATAGGCAGAATGTCATTAGTAAAATATACGGTATCCGGACTGCAATTGGAGGAGGTAGTTCCACCATTATTATTGGGTGGAATTACGTTCGTTGAAATAGGTTCGTGCTTGCAAGCTAGGGTAGCCATGATGATAATCGATAGCGAAATGATTGTTTTATTGAGCATAATTATTGGAATGTGTTAAGGTAAATGGATGTGGTTTGGAGAATAAGTTTACAAATTTCATATGTGAGCTACATTTTTGCTGAGCGTGCCCCTCAAGCGCCCCAAAGTAAAGAGTGTTAGCTAAAACAATTATTTTACTCTGGGTCTGCTTTTGGGTCGGGCTATTCACTTCAATCTTTTGCTTGAAACAAGCAAAAGGATTTTCGTTACTATCCCTCACGCAAATAACCTCATCGTGTTGAAGAAATTTAATCAATGAGATTGCAGTGTATGTTGAGGAAGTGCTAATTATTTTTTATGTTTTTATTTCGACATAAAAGTATCTTTCAAGATTTTGATATTGATCTACATCTTAATGAAACCATAAAAAAGTATTATGAACAGGGATTTTATTTTTGAATTAATTTTTCGTCATTCATAAAATCGGTTTCAGTAATTAATCGTCATTTATAAAAGTTTAGATAGCACAATCTTTTATATTTCAATTTTGAAATTTTAATTCCTTTGTTGAGTACATTTTGATTTAGAAACAAGGCCATTGAATTTTCCAATAATTCCAATTTTGTTGATGTAAATAATCTTGATCAGATTAATTTTTACTGAATGTTAAGTAATCAGTACCGCCATTTCCCCCGCTCACATCTATTAATTTCACTTCAGAATTGGTTTGTGAAATCACATGCCAATCATCTTCTATATCATTGAAAGGAGAAACTCCATTAAAATCTAAAACAAACTTTACTTGACTATCATCATTACCGCTACTCCAAGTGCCATTTATTGTTGTACTGCTTTTTATTGCGGCCACTGCACCTGTTGCATTGAAAGTGAAATTATAACCCGAAAATTTATAAGTTTCATCACCTGAATCAAAAAAGTAAGAAACCTTCCATGACCCATTTTGGATAATGGATTTAGTTTGTGATGCAGAAATATTTATGCCACCTACAGAATTAGATTTAGTGCATGAGGTTACCGTAAGTACTACAAAATATAAGGTTAGTTTGGCGAAGGATTGCAGAATTAGTTTGTGATTTGCATTTTTCATTTTATGAAATTTTAGTGAATATTATTTTCAATTATTGGTGAGTTTATTCTTTCTGTTTTATTTTTAATGAGGTAAATGTAGAAGCATCATTCTCAAGTTTTATTCACTCCCGAACGAAACCATAAAAAAGTATACTGAAAAAGGATTTTGATTTTGATTGAATTTTTCGTCATTCAAAAAATCGGTTTCGGTAAGAAGAAAATGATGTTAGGTATAAATTTGAGAGATGTGAACCAAAACAGAAAGTCGCTATAGATTCATGTAGTTATTTCCTTGCATGGTGCCAACGCCACCAATGATGAATGATGAACGCCCTGCTGATAACAAAAAAGACAATTTAGAAGATGCGCCTAAGATTTACCTCTTCCCAAAAAGTAGACTGCCAATGCGAACCATGGTACTTCCTTCTTCAATGGCGATTTTATAATCGCTGCTCATACCCATCGAAATTTCAGTGAAGTTTTTATCGCCTAATAAATACGTATCCTTTGCATATTGAAAAAGAGATTTTAAATGTTGAAACTCTTTTCGAATCGTTTCTTCATGGTCGGTATTGGTTGCCATACCCATCACACCGGCTATTTGAATATGACTATATACACTTGGATTGGCAGTATAATACTCCAAAATTTCGATAAGCTCTTTCGTGTTTAATCCAAACTTGGTTTCTTCGCTAGCAATATGCATTTGCAACAAAACTTTTATTACACGATTGCATTTTGATGCCTGTTTTTCAATTTCATCGAGGAGTTTTAAACTATCAACCGAATGTATCATGTAAACAAAAGGCGCAATATATTTTACTTTATTGCTTTGTAAATGCCCTATTAAATGCCACTCAATATCTTTAGGAAGTTGCTCATATTTTTCGCATACTTCTTGAACTTTGTTTTCGCCAAAAGTTTTTAGGCCTTCGTGATATAAAGCTAAAATGTCTTCAACGGATTTTGTTTTTGATACGCCAATTAATTTTGTATGACCGAGTTGTTGAAGTATTTCTTGGTATGCCGACATGCAGTTATTGTTTTGAAAAAAGTTTATGAACAATACCTTGATTTGTATGTAAATTGATTACATAAATACCATTAGTTAATGCGCTTGTTTCGATTTGTAATGAAGAAGTATTTTGTTGCCAAATTATTTGTCCGGTTAGATTGGAAATTTGAATTTCATGTATATGAATTTGCTCGGGAACTTGAATGTGCAAAGTATTACTGCAAGGGTTAGGATATACAGTGAGCATCGAAGCCAATAATTTATCGCTCACATGTAAACTCGTGCAATCGCCAGTTCCCCATATGCAATCGGCAAATATGGGATAATCGATAAATGGGTTGCGGTTGTTTTGAATAAGATAAACAGCTTCGTTACGATTCAGTTCCTTTTGACTCACCGGATCGTTATGATGCCAAGTGAGTAATAAATTCACGGCTTCATTAGTAAGTTGAGCACCATTGGCCATTTCCCAATTCGTCCAACCTGCATCTTCACCTTCGTAACGGGTAGACATATAAAAAAATGCACGAGCTAAATCTCCTTTAAATGAATCGATGGGTTCAAACACATCAAAACTTGAACTTGGATAAGTACTTGAAGTTCCTGTTTTAGATCCATTGTCAGAGGTCCAAGTGGTAGTATTTACTATGCCATAAGGCAAGCTTCCTCGTTTATTATTTACCCATCCATCGGTAGGGAAAATATGTTGTAAGTCGGAATACATTGGATAAATATTACCGCCAAAATAGGTATTAGGCCAAGTATGTTCGCGATTATAGCAATCACCTTCGCTATTGTAAGTACCGCATTGATCGGCTGTATAAGTGTAAGTATATGGAGGTGTTCCACCGGGAATATCTGAATAAATATCCCAAACTGTATTACTTCCTTTTTTATCGCTCGATTGAAAATAAGTCCAGAGGTCGGCGTAAGTACCTACATTATGACCTTTAATAATATCGTGTAAGGAAGTTTTAAGTAAGGTTCCGTTTTTGCCAAAAGCCGGGTTATAGTATTGAGCTTGTGCATCTGAAAAGTAAAATACGCTAACAAATATACATACTAGTTGAATTTGAGCTTTGCGAAGGTTTGAAAAATAGGTCACAGATGTTTGAATTGTTGAAGGCAAATGTAATTATCAATCTTCAATCTTCAGTTATCAATCTTCAATCTTCAGTTATCAATCTTCAATCTACAGTTATCAGTCATCGATTGAAAAATTGAAAAATTGAAGATTGTCGATTATTGGATTGAAGTTTGTCTAACGTATCAAAGTAATATCCCCTTTCAAGAAATTTTCTCTACCCGTAATTTTGCATGTATATTTTATTTGGTAGAAATAAGTACCCACATCTGCATCTTTGTTTTTGATTTTCCCATTCCATTTTTCATTTACATTATTGGTTTCAAAAATTATTTGCCCGTACCGATTGTAAATAGCAAAATATTCCAAATCAATTTCTACTGCATTTATTATTTTTAACTCATCATTTTTTAGATCATTATTTGGCGAAAATGCATTTGGTATAAATAAATTGCAGTAACAATTCGAATCTTTTAAGCCAACAAAAATAGTATCTCTGTTATGACAATTATTTACCGAAATATCAACCCAATACATATTTGTTGCACTTGCAAGAAGCGTTGCATTTGTTGAATTATTTTGCCACATATAAGTAGCATTTGGCGTTGAAGCGTCGAGAAAGAAGGATTCTTCACTGCAAATTAAAGTGTCATTTCCTAAGTTGATACTAGGCAAAGGACTATAGTTAATATGTATTGTATCTGATGATTTGCAATTTGAAATACTTACTTCAACCCAATAATTGCCAGCAGCAGTAGCGGTAAATGAATTATTGGTAGAATTATCTTGCCACAAATAAGTTGCACCACTTACGAAAGGTGCAGATAAGGTAATGACTTCTCCGGCACACAGTGTGGTATCATTTCCAAGATTTACTGCATTGTTCACTCCATTCACAAGAATCATATCGCTTGAAGTACATCCTGAATTATCGGTAACAGTTACTGAATAAGTTCCAGGTGCAGTAACTAAATAGGTTGAGTTTGTAGAAAAATCTTGCCAGGAATATGATGCAAATATTCCTGCCTGTAAGACAAGAGTTTGTCCGGGACATAAGATCGTATCATTTCCTAAATTCACCGGAGTAATTGGCACCGAAGGAATACCATATATCAAATTTACATTGGGGATATATGAACTTAAAGCGGCTAATCCATTCGTTGCGCCCCAAGGTGTATTATAACAAGTTAAGGCAGGGTTTTGAATAATGCCACTTGTTCCTGGTAATAAAGTTGTATTTACATTGGCAGGAAGTGATGGCAAGTTTACCATAATAATACCAGTGCCTCCGCCGCCACCCGGTCCGGCACAACCATAAAATGAGCCTGGACCTTGATCGCCCCCATGTCCGCCATTGGCTTCAATATTTAAATTGCTTGTATAATTTTGGGCGTGTAAATAAATTGCGCCACCTGCACCTCCACCGCCAGCACCATCGCTAATGCCGGTTGCTAAAATTAAATTATCGCTACCATCACTCCTGATATCAAAATTATTTCCAATAATTGTATTTGCTTTTATTAGAATAATGCCACCACCATTGGTTCCATCACTGCCTACATTATTATTATAATCACCACACCCGCCACCTCCGCCAAGTACTAAAATAGAATAGCCCGACGATGCATATGAAATAGCTTCACCACCTAATCCGCCATTGCCATTTACACAACCACCTAATTCGTTACCGCCTTTACCACCGTTTGAATAATTTGATCCACCTCCGCCACCAGTATTATGTTTGTTGCCACCCCCACCGCCATTTGCTAAATGCCCTTTGCCAGCCATACGTAAACTACTTAATTCGGAAATGCCTTCACCTTTCATGGCACCTCCTTGCGACCAAGAAGCACCAGGTTGATAAAGATCGTAGAAAAAAGCCGATGAAGCGCCACCGCAACTACCATCGGGGTTGTTAGATATATCACCACCTCGAAAGCCTTTACCTGTAACATCAATATCACTGTTTAAGGTTAAGGTATTATTTGCAAAAAAAGCAAGCACTCCACCAGTTTGTCCATCCCAAGCTAAACAAGTAAGTAAACCGGTTACTATGGCATTATTATAAACTGGAATGCGAACAAGTTGTACTTTGCCGTTTATTGAATAAGTATTTACAAAAGAACCGGTGAATGTAATTTGATTTCCTGTGATAGCAGCGATTGAAAAAATTTCATACTTACCTGCCGATTGCATATTTAATACATTTCCAAACAAACTTGTGGCGGCAGTTGAATCAATGGTTGCGCCTTTCATTTGAATAATCATTACACTATCACCAACACTAAAACCTGTGGCTGTGTTAACGGTTATTATGGTTTTACATGCATTGGTACTGATGGCAGTTACTGCGGCATATGAATTTATAATGCCGCTAATATTAGTTGTTTGTGCTTTAGCCGTTTGCCATTCAAAACTAACATAAAGTAGCATGATGAAATAGAGTAATAATTTCATAGTAACCCAGATTCGTATTAATTTATTGGATTGTACTTTTTAAAGATAATCAACTTTATAGTTTCACCTTCATGGTGGCGATACATTTATCAATCATCAAAATATATTTATCGAGGTCTTTACGTAATACTTTTTTATCGGTTTTGCTGAGGTCGCCAATTTCTCGTGTACGAATTCCCTGCGCTGCCTTTTCATTAGCTTGTTTATATATTTCAAGTTGTTGAAGATATTCGAAAATAGAAGCTCTTAACTCGGCATTTTCACTTTCAAGTTTAGCATTTCGGGCCTTTATTTTTTTTACTTTGGTACGAATAGAGGCCAGGGTAGTGTCGATATTTTGGTCCATACTTGGAAGATGTTTGAATTATAACGACAAGGTACAAAAATCATGAAATAAATTATATACTTAAGGTTAGCTTCCTTAATTTCTGCCCTATTACTTCATCTAAAATAACTAATTTCACGCCTTAAATTCAATTTCATGACATTCGAAGAAGGTATACAACCGGCCTATATATTTAAAGGTGAACATTTTTTATTAGGTGCTGCAATGTTTGATGGTAAGGCTGTACCAGGGTGCCATGTAAATTTGCCACTTCGTACCATGAATCGTCATGGCTTAATTGCAGGCGCAACCGGAACCGGAAAAACCAAAACCCTACAGTTTTTAGCCGAAGGATTAAGCGATGCTTCTGTGCCGGTTATGATGATGGATATTAAAGGCGATTTAAGCGGTATAGGTGCGGCAGGTACATTAAATGAAAAGATTGCTGAACGTTGCAAATTATTAGGCATTGATTATAAGCCATCTGCATACCCGATTGAGTTTTTAACTTTAAGTGATCAACCAGGAAGTAGATTACGATCAACGGTTTCGGAATTTGGACCGGTATTATTTTCTAAAATTTTAGGATTGAATGATACCCAAGAAGGTATTGTTTCAATGATATTCAAGTATTGTGATGATAAACAATTGCCATTACTTGATTTAAAAGATATGATTCGCGTTTTGCAATTCATGAATAATGAAGGAAAGGATGAAGTAAAACAGATGTATGGAAATATTTCCACACAATCAACCGGAACTATTTTGCGCAAGATTATTGAATTACAACAACAAAAGGCAGATGTTTTTTTTGGCGAGAAATCGTTTGAGGTTGAAGACTTAATGCGCATAAGCGATGATGGAAGAGGGATGTTGTCGATAGTAAGGGTAGCTGATTTGCAAGATAGGCCAAAATTGTTTTCAACTTTTATGTTACAATTATTAGCCGAAATTTATGCAACCTTACCCGAAGCCGGTGATTTGGATAAACCCAAATTGGTATTATTTATCGATGAAGCACATCTTATTTTCCAGGATGCAACCGAGGCCTTATTACAACAATTAGAAACCGTCATAAAACTCATTCGATCGAAAGGCGTAGGCATCTTTTTTATAACTCAAAATCCGAACGACATTCCGCAGGCAGTATTAAGTCAGTTAGGTTTAAAAATACAACATGCCTTACGTGCCTTCACAGCAAAAGATAGAGATGATATTAGAAAGGTTGCCCAAAATTATCCTGAGACAGCGTTTTATAAAACCGAAGATTTAATTACACAACTTGGTATCGGCGAGGCATTTGTTACTTTATTAAATGAAAAAGGTATTCCAACCCCATTAGTACATACTATGGTTTGTCCGCCACGTTCACGTATGGATATTTTAACCGATACAGAAATTGCGTCGATAGTTGCGAATTCAAATATTGCTAAAAAGTATAATCAAGTAATTGATACAAAAAGTGCATATGAATTATTGAATGAAAAATTAGCAGAGGCTGGAGAATCAAAGGAGATTGTTGAAAGTAAATCAACTTCGAAGAAAGAAGAGAAAGGGACTTTAGAAACTATACTTTCAAATCCGGTGACAAAGCAAGTTGGACGAACAGCGGCAAGCATCATCACACGAACTTTATTGGGCGTTTTAGGATTAGGGGGTACATCGAGAAGCAGAAAGAAGGGCTGGTTTTAAAGCTGATTTATTCATTATCCTTATCAACTATAAATTCATCTGAAAATGATATGAAAAAGAAGATTACTTTTTATTCATGATTTAGCCAACAAGCTGCTGAAGATGAGTATGTTTGAAGTTTAACCCCAGAAGAGCGAATTCGACAGTGTGTGCAGTTGATTAAAATGGTTTACTAAGGATGAGCTTTTAAAAAATACAAATCAAAAAGTTATCACGTTTAAGTTTGATTAATATTTATTCATTTTATGATTTCGTTTTTACCGGCCTATACCTTGTTACTGCCATACTTAAAGTATGTAATCCTACACTTAAAGCAATTAAAGTGATGCCTATATAAAATCCATAACCCAATTCTTGATTCTCATTAAAAAAAATAATGGCAAGTAAAATGCCATAAACAGGTTCAAGATTAACCATCAAAACGGTTGTAAATGATGATAACGTTTTAAGTGCACTTAGGGCGAGTGATTGTCCCCAAACCGTGCAGCATAAGCTTAAAACCCCAAGCCAAACCAAATCCATGGTGTTAGGAATAAAGTTTGTTTGTGGCGAAACTTTCATATAAATAGGCGCTAACAAGGTAAGTAAAAGAAAGCCCGAGCCGATTTCATAAAATGCTACCATACGTGAAGGGTAATTGTTTACTATCTTTTTGTTCATGATAGTAAAAATGGAACTAAGTAGCGAGGCAATAATGCCTAAGACAATACCCACTGCATATTTAATTTCGAAATGATAGATACAATACATCCCGATGAGGGCAATAAATCCAATCAACAATTCTTTATAATTGAATTTTGTTTTTAAGGCAATAGGTTCAATGAAGGCAGTAAAAATTCCGGCGGTTGCCAAACAAGTTAATGCGATTGAAGCATTTGCATATTTGATAGATCCATAAAATGCTACCCAGTGAATAGCGATGATAGAACCAATCCCCATAAAACGAAATAATTCCTTACGCGAAATGGGTACAAATTCTTTACGAAAATAAAGGATAATCAAAAAAATGAAGGCTGTTATAAGGGTTCTATACCACACTAAAGGAAACTCACTCAGTTCGATGGCCCTTCCCAAAACACCTGTGAATCCCCACAGAAATACCGCCAAATGCATTTTTAAAAGGGCATTCTTCATAATTAGGGCACAAATTACTAGAAATATCCAATTTATTATTGGGATTTCGGAATAAAAAATATACTTTTGCCCTCCTTAAAAAATAGTAGCGATGCCAAAGATGAAAACCCACTCCCGTGCCAAAAAGACTTTCAAGGTTACAGGTAGCGGTAAAGTAAAAAGATTTAAAGCTAATAAAAGTCACTTATTGACTAAAAAATCGACTTCACGTAAGCGTCATTTGCGTGGAAGTACCTTGGTTGACAAAACCAATTTAAGAATGGTTAATCGTCTTCTTTGCATAGGAGGTTAACTTAATCAGTGAAATAAAAACATTAATAAAGTAAAAATTAAGATATGCCACGTTCAAAAAACGCCGTTGCCAGTCGAGCCAGAAAAAAGAAAATATTAGCCCAAGCTAAAGGATATTATGGTAAACGCAAAAACGTGTTCACCGTTGCGAAAAATGTAGTTGAAAAAGGTATGACTTACAAGTTTGTAGGTCGTAAATTAAAGAAAAGAGATTTTCGTACTTTATGGATAGCGCGTATAAATGCTGCTGTTCGTGCAGAAGGGATGAACTATTCAACTTTCATCAACAAATTGTCACAAGCAAATATTACTTTAAATCGTAAAGTATTAGCTGATATGGCCTTGAATGAGCCTGAAACTTTTAAGGCAATTCTCGCTAAAGTAAAATAGTAATCATTAAAATATTCATCAGAAGCGTACCTCATGGTGCGCTTTTTTGGTTTATGTGATTTTAATTGTGGATAAGCCCTCTCGTTTAAACTATGTTTATCTGAAGCTTTTAATATCTTTACGGAAACCAAAAATTTGATTATGTCAAACGATAATTCAATTCGTGCATATTGCATGAAAACAAAGGAAAAAAACGTGGTTATGCAAGATGCAGTAATTACCAAAACTGCAAGAGGCGCATTTATGGCACAAGGGCATGATGGGAATGGTAATAAAATGACCACCATGCTTTCGAAAGATACTGCCGAAGCAGCAGTAAAAGCCGGAAAGGCAAAGATGGGCTAGAATAAACTAGGTCTATTTCTTTATATATACTAGAGTGGTTCTAAAATACCCTGCTATCTTGTTGTGCGAGTTTCATACATGAATACCCGCTGAAACAAGTTATGTCTAGAGGTTTACAAAGAAGTATCGATTGTTGTTTTCGTAGAGAAGATACAGGCAGAATAAACATTTGAACTGCTGCTAGATGGAAGCGAAAATATTTTAGATGCCCTGTTCGAGAGCTTGAAGGGAACTGCAGGTATTTCTGTTGCTGTTAATTCTAAACAAGTATGTCCTGACATTGAATTTCTAATATCGACGTATGCTCAGAATTCGAATTACTAAGTATTAAGGGATTGTAAGGATTCTTTTTAGCCTTTTAATTGATTATAATCTAAAAAGTAGATTACACGAAGGGCCAGTTCAAATGCGTGGGGTTTGCTAACTAATTGTCCCACATTATGAAAATAGGAATTTTCATTTTTTTGATTTAAAAGATAAGCGTCATTTAGCCATTGCTTATAGCTTACTACTAAACGGCTCCCAGGCTTGAACATCCAATTAAAAAAGATATCAATATTCTGTAAATTAAAGTTTTCATTATACCCATTTTGATAGGGAAGAGTTTGATTTTTCCATTCGCCATTCTCTTCAACTAGATGAAATGAAGTATAGGTGATGAATGAATTATAATGTCGAAAGCGAGCTGTGAGATTCGTATTTGGATTAAGATTATACTTTACATTTATTTCGCCACTGTACTCACGTACATCTCTTCTGCCTGCAATGGGTTCGTTCAGTGAATTGTCGTAATAGGCAAAACCTATCGCACTATTATCGCGTGTTACCTCGCCGCCAATTGAAATATCTAGTTTACTTGAAAAGCGATATCGTAAACTTTGATTCAAATACAAGTAGTCGGAATGTTTCATGTTAGAAATGCCATAACCTCCATAATACGCCCAAAATAATTTTTTTCTACTATCAGAACTTCCATTTAAGGCATTGTAGAAATAGGGTAGTGTTTTTAATTTTTTACCCCAAGCACCCAATTGATAAAAGTCGATTGGGGCAAAAGGTTTTGATTCCGTACTCAGTGTGATATCCCAAAAACTTTTGAACAATAAAAAGCAGCCAACCTTAGCTTCATAATATTTAAATTCAAATGGAACGGTATTTTCTGCAACTGCATGATCGGTACTTAAGCGATATAATTGTAAGTGCTTCGATTTTGGTTTGTTTTCTTGATAGCTTAAGGCAATGCGTTGTGTTGAATTATTATAATCGAATTGAATACCCATATCACTTTTATCGAATTTAGGTGAAAGCCGGTCTGCAATCAACCGATAATTAAACTTACCTGTAATTTTAGAAAATACAATACCAACAGCACTTCCTATTTCATCTTTCTGATTCTGAACTACACTCCATTTGGAAATTAATTTCAATGCATAGTTTTCATTTTTACTGAATTTATCAAGTATACAAGAACTTACATTGGCATCTCTGGCATTGCCATTGCGGATAACATTTGTATTGGTAAAATTAAAATTCGATTGACCTCTAAAAACTTTGTCATAAACTAATACATTGTAGTTGGTAAGGGGCTCTGTTTCGATTCTATATTTTTCGCCACTTTGTTTATCCGTAATATGTGCATAGCTTGGTGCACCAACTGCATTGAAAACACCAATACCGGTTTTGTTTTTATTTCGACCAGATATTTTAAACGCATTATACAATCTACTTACATTCGGGTTCTTTTCGATATCATATTGAGAAGTATCTCCAAAGTTTGATTGAATTTGGTAAAACCCTGACGGCCGGCCACCTACACGACGTGAATAAAACACATCGGCTTTGTTAAACATTTCGGTGCCTTCGGTAAAAAATGGACGATTCTCGGCAAGTTGTTGTTCAAACGGACTTAAATTTCGAACTAAATTATCAGAAACAACTTGTGAAAAATCTGGTATCAAGGTTACATCTAAAGTAAACGATTCATTTAATCCGTATTTGATATCCATTCCACCACTCTTAAGCCAACTTGGTTTTACTTTCCCATTCACTTCTTGCTGTAAAAAGCCGGTAGATAAATAGGGGTATAGAAATAATCTTTTGGGAGGTTTGATATTTTTTAAACCCAATAAGGTGCCGGTTTGCGCTAAGAAGCCTTGTTTTTGGGGGTCAATTTTATTCCAGTAGCTATTTTCATTTAATTTTCTTACACTTCGAAAAAAGTTAATGCCCCAAATCATAGTATCGCTTTTTGTAAAACGTAAAGCACTAAATGGAATTTCCATTTCAACTTGCCAATGATCTGAGAAACAACCAATTTTTGAAGTCCAAACAGCATCCCAACTTTGATCACCATTTTCAAAACCATTTGATAAACGTTCATCATGCTGCGCACCACCACTAGATACTTTAAATACAAACCCATTTTGATGATCATTATAAGTATCTAAGAATATAGCAAATACATCTGCATTTACATTATTCAACATATCACGTGCAGTCACTTGTCGACTACACACCATTTCAGGTTCATACATGATTGCAGAGACGTAAAGTGCTTTGTTTGTGTAACACATTCTTACATCAGATTCAAATTTGGATGGTTGATCTTGTTCAGGAATTGTTTGTGTAAAATTGGAGGCAGTAATACAAGTTTTCCAAACTTCATCACTCAAGTCTCCATCTACTTTAGGCGCAAATTCAACACTTTGAATGGCGAATGTTTTTTGAGTTTGGGCAAGTAAGCAAAGCGGTAGACTAAGATAACAAAAAATGAGAATACAAAATTTCATGGAATGGAATCAGAATAATGGGATTAAATGTAAACTGAAACTCGCAATCGCTTCGTATAAACTTAGATAAGTGGTAAAATAGTCTGGCAAGGGGTATTCACTTTGAAACATCTCAAAAGCGCTTCTCCATAGTGACTTGAATCATAACTATTCGGGCCGTACATACCCAGTTAGTCAAAAGTAAAGCTTTACTAACAGGTGTTTTGAGTTGAACATATAGTAAAAAAAAGCCTCAGTGATTAAACTGAGGCTAGCACTTTTTTTATTACATTATTTTTTTGTTTCTACTTTCAATGAATCGGTTGGCACAGTTTCTTCAATCGGAGGTTCAGCATATGCACTTGTATCCGGTTCTGGGTTTTGAGGTTCGTAGCTATTGTCGTCTTTTGATGCATTTACTAACCATTTGCCATCTACTTTTATCAAATCTAAAGTTTGCACTTGATTGGGCTTATCGCTATTTGTGTATGTTACTTCGCAATGATCACCATCCTCTTTAAATCCTTTTATCTCAACTTTAGTTTCCTTAGCCTTACTTTTAATAGAATCCGGCATGAGCCCAGAAAAACTTGAAAGCATATCCATCATTTTGCCGGTTTCGGGTGTGCCATATTGCTTTGCACCTTCATAGTCTAACTTTACTAAGGCATTTAAAAAATTGGTGGCTACATCCTTCGGATTGCTTTTACTTTTACAAGAAGATATGGAGAAGGCGATGACTGATATACCTATAATCGATAATATTAAATTTTTCATCATGTGTATTTTAAATTTCGGCAAAAGTAGATTTAATATACAAGATGGCAAAGAATCTCCGCTTTATTGTTTACGAATATATTATCGGTTGAAACATACTCAAATCCTTGGTGGATGGTAGTTGCGAAGAGATTGGTTTGTTGCGTTGCTTTGTTAAAAGCTTTGTAAATCATTTCAGCGCAATAAAGGCGGTCGTTGCTTTGTAAATCAAATTTCATATCAAACGGAATTTGTGCAGCATAAAAAGTGTGAACTATTTTGTGCAGCGTATCTAATTGCTTTTTAGGTAAAATGTACCGACAGATCCCAAACCCTAGATTATGTTGAGGATGAACGAAGTTCTTGAAAGGCTCACGCCGAAGTTTTTCGTCAGGATTGTCTTCACCACCTATTGAATGATAAACAACCCAGGAATGGTTTTCGTAAAAGGCGATGCCACAATGCGAGTATGTTTTATCAGTTTTATTTAATTGAGCGAACAAGTTACTGATTACATCATTTCCTGTTCGTAAAACAATATCGCCATCTTTCAAATTTTGGATTCCTAGCTTGATTAGCGATTCTTGCGTTTTATTGATAGCAATCATCTCGATTTTTCTCTTAGGTTTTGATTTTACGGATTGATCATCACAAGCCGAAACCAAAAGCATACCACAAAAGAATATTCGAATACTATCCTTGAACTTCATGCCCATTTTTGCGCTCACTCGGGTGATTTATTTCATTTGCTCTATCGTATGCCTTAATAATTTGTTTTACTAACCTGTGACGAACTACATCTTCATCATCTAATTCAATATGACCTATTCCTGCAATATTTCTTAAAATCTTAATGGCTTTAACGAGTCCACTTTGTTGATTTTTAGGTAAATCTACTTGCGACATATCCCCTGTGATCACTGCCTTTGCCGACGGCCCTATACGAGTTAAAAACATTTTTATTTGCAATTCGGTTGTATTTTGAGCTTCATCTAAAATGATAAATGCATTATCCAAAGTCCTTCCTCTCATATAGGCAAGCGGGGCAATTTCAATTACTCGGTTTGTCATATAATAATTCAGTTTATCAGCAGGAATCATATCATCTAATGCATCATATAATGGACGTAAATAGGGGTCAATTTTTTCTTTTAAATCACCGGGTAAAAAACCTAAGCTTTCACCAGCTTCCACTGCAGGGCGAGTAAGAATAATTTTTTTAACGACTTTGTTTTTTAATGCACGAACTGCCAAGGCTACCGCGGTATATGTTTTTCCGGTTCCGGCCGGACCAACAGCAAATAAAATATCATTTTTATCAGATGAGGTAACTAACAGTTTTTGGTTTTTAGTTTTAGCTCTAATGATTTTTCCATTTTGGCCAAATACTAAAATATCATTGTTCGCATCTTCAACAATTTTTTCATCAATCAAACCATCATCATCACCTAAAATTTGCGAGAAATAGTTTTCAGAAAGATTGCCGTTTCGTTCAAGATAATCTACAATGAGTTTTATTTTCTCTTTTGCCGATTCAACATCTTCAGGTTTACCTGAGATCTTGATCAACGAGCCACGTGATAATATTTTAAGTAATGGGAATTTCTTTTTAAGGATATCGAACTTGTTATTATTCACCCCAAAAAATTCAATGGGATTTACGGTTTCTAGGTTTATTATTTGTTCTGTCAAAGTATATGTTTTTGCTACTACAATAGTAAGTCGTTTCAATGATACTTATAAGTTATGGTTTTGCGCTGTGAATAGTTTGGGAATAAGATTTAGCTGACTTACATTTGGCAAAAAAATAGTATGAATTTAGCAATTGGGCAATCTGCACCCGAATTTAGTTTGTTTAATACCGAAAAGACAAAGATTTCTCTTACCGACTTCAAAGGAAAAAATGTAATCATTTTATTTTTCCCACTTGCATTTTCAGGTGTATGTACCAAAGAAATGTGTTCGGTGCAAGAAAATTTTTCTGCATATCAAAAATTAAATGCAGAAATTATTGGTATTTCTGTTGACTCGTTATTTACATTGAATAAGTTTAAGCAAGAGTATCATCTAGATTTTAATCTATTATCAGATTTTAATAAAGAAACAGCCACATTATATAATTGTTTATTTGAAACTTTTGTATTCGAGATGTCGGGCGTGGCCAAGCGATCAACTTTTGTGCTGGATAAAGAAGGCACAATCCGTTTTATAGAAATTTTAGAAAGTGCAGGTGATCTGCCAGATTTTGATGCGATTCAAAATTGCTTGAAAGAACTCAACGCATAATTAGACCTAATCACAAGTATTAACGGATAACAGGATCCCAAAAAACTGAATTCAAAATAGTCAGTATTTAAAATTAGTTTATGAAAAAAAGAATCTCAATTATAATGCTCGCATTGTTTTCATTTACAATCGCAAAATCGCAATTATATACCTTCGAAAACTGGACTAATTATGCTGCAGGTTTTACCTCTCTAAAAGTGCCTAATGGATGGCATGCTGTAGATTCAACCATTTGCTTTTATGGTGCCTTTTTAAATCCAGGAGCTCCTTTTGTTGCACAAGTTGAAAAAGAGTTGCCTGGAAATAGCAGTGCTACGGCATTAAAAGTTATTACAAAGAATCAAAGTGCGTTAACAGGTATTATTCCTGCCGGCCCATTCCCGTCATTATGCAGCAATGCGGCAATTATTATTAATACCGGTGATGGTAGTTTTAGTTTTGCAGGTGGTATGTCGTATCCCAATAATCCTTTAAATGCATCGATGTGGGTGAAGAATAATCCACTGAGTGGCGATTCAACACAGATTACAATTTTAGCTATTGATGATTCAGATGGAGGTGATAGTATTGCTGCCATAGCCGATACCATGTTAGGAGCAAGCATCAATACTTATACAAAAATTACCTTGCCATTTAAATATAATGCTTCCGGATTTAACACTACTATGCTTAGAATAATCATCACATCAAGTGGAAATTTTACGAATGATACCACCGGTGCATTTCTAGGTTTGCATGATGGCACCTGGTTAGTAGTTGATGACATTGATATCGAAGCGCCTAACGGAGTAAGCGCTTATGCTTACCAAGAATCCATTGCTAAGGTTTACCCTACACAATTTGCAAATGATATAAGCATTCAATTTGAAAAAATGAATGATAATACTTACACCTTCGAAATGTATACGCAAGAAGGTGTGAAATGTTATTCGAAAATATTAAACAATCTGACTACAAAAATAGCAACCGATGAAATGGCAAGTGCTACTTATTTGTATACTATTTCAAAAGGTAAGAGAATACTACAAAGTGGTAAGCTTATTAAAGGGCATCTCTAAAAGCCCCTGATGCTTCGTTATTCGAATGCCGTATGTACGGCATTCTTTATTTACGATAGTAAACGCTTCCGATAGCTATCGGAATTGCATAATCCGAATGGCTTGCCTGAAGGGCTTTTAGAAGTGCCCTATGTTCTAAGCTTGAGAAAATCTTTTATAAAAGTAAATGGCTACAAAACTAAAAACAATATTTGGTAGCCAAACGGCAATCAAAGGGTGCAAATCACCTTTGATGGCAAAGGTGGTCGAAAACTGCATCATCAAAATATAAATAGCACTAATCATTAATCCAATGGCTAAATGTATGCCGCTTCCACCTCGTACTTTTCGAGAAGCAATGCATGCACCAATGATGGATAATACAAATGCAGAGAAGGGGGATGATGTACGGCGATATTTTTCAATATAATATTCAGTCAATCCTTCACTTCCTTTTTCTTCTTCACGGTGAATGTATTGATTTAATTCGCTGAAAGTCATGAGCTGCTTTTGCTCACGACGTTCAATTAAATCGGAGGGGGTAAAATTAAATGGATGAAAAAGTGTGACGTATTTATGCATGGTAACTTTCGGTCCTTCAAATAATGTACTGACAACATCAAAAAGTTTCCATTGTTTTTTTATACTATCGTATACGCATCTTTCGGCACTGACTTTTTTTTGTATGGTATTACCGCGAATTCTTTCGTAACTAAAACGGTAAGCTGTTTTTGATTCAGGATTATAGGTTTGCATGTAAATAAATTCTGTCGGACTAATTCTCATATGAAAATTATCATCCTTGCTATACGCTTTTTCCCATAAATATTTTTCTTCAAATTGCAGTCTGCTTTTATTGGCGCGTGGTATTACAAAATGGTTTGCAAAAAGAAGTACCATTGAAATGATACCCGCCCCAATGATATAAGGTCGAAGCAATCGTTTAAAGGAAATACCACTACTTAACATGGCTATTAATTCAGACCGATTAGCCATTCGGGATGTAAAAAAAATAACGGCAACAAAAATGAATATTGGAAAAAGTAGGGCAAGAATATAAGGAATGAAATTTCTGAAATATCCAATAATCTCTGCTCCCGGTACTTTTTTGTTTACAAAATCCTCAACTTTTTCGGTGTAATCAATAACAATCGCAATTGCCGAAAATGCCAACATCAAAAAAAGAAAAGTAAGCAGAAAGTTTTTGAGTATGTATTTGTCTATTTTCTTTAGCACTTTAAGTAACTATCATTTTACTTGCAAACATAAGTCAATGTAAGTTGGCTTGTATAATTTGGAATTAGAATTAACTTGGGTTTGATTGTAAACTAGCACTTTAGCCAACCTGTAATACTCATTCGTGGTTTATGGGTAATCAAAACCTCATGTTCGAGTTCACTACTTTTAAAAAATATAATTTTACCATTGGTAGGTGAAATGTGTTGAATTTGATTTTCATTATAAATGCATAATTCTCCGCCATCTTGCAATTTCCAATCGTCATTTAAATACATGATAATGGAGTATTGTCGGCTATCATTATGTTTAAATTGGTCGATATGTTTTTTGTAAAATGTGCCGGGTTCATACATAGTATAATGAAATTCATAATTTGTAATTCCTGTATAGCACGTTTCGTTGAGATGCTTGATAAAATTATCCATGATTACGAAAAATTGGTTCTCCGATGGGTCATTATGTGTTTTATCTAACCAATAAATTTTATCACTTCTAAATTTTATATCATGAGCAAGTTCATTTAATTGACCGGTACCTGCCGATTGAAGCTCTTTACTAGCATACAATACGTTGAGATTTTTTTTTAAAGCAGACGCAAGTGCGAGACTTAAGAAGTTTTCGGCGATGCCAATTTTGTTTTCTATAAAGCTATTGATAAGCGCATCATAAATTTTTTGCAATTCTTGGATGATGGGCTGTACATAAAACCTGTCGTGGTGAAGGTATAGAAATACTTTGCATTGCTATGATAAAATTTTAGAAACTAATGAATCTATCGAAGTTTCAGAATTAGCATATCGAAATATCAGGGGTTTTTGGAACCACTCTTCAGTTTGTACATCGTAAATTCCCAACTTCCTTTTTTGTTCATCCCGCTACCTTTAATGGTATCTTCAGTAACTAGTTTTCCTTTATAAATGGCGAATTTATCGTTATAGTAGAAGTTTATTTGTTTGTCGCTTTGTACCCAAGTATCGTTTCCTATCGAATGATCGTTTGGATGTGTAGTTAATAATTGACCGTTTTTTTTAAATTCAATTTCATACTGCCAATCAGTATCTACATATTTCCATTTTGTATGAATAAGCGCTGATGTATTCGGATTTATTTTTTTGATTGAGGTACATGAAGTGAAAGCTATACTTAGGTAAAGTATATAAACGATTAAGTTTCTCATAATCATAAATTTAAATACAATGCACCTTTAATGACACACGTATTCATCTATATTAATCATCACAATAATTAGAAGTCAGTACACATTATCTAAACAAGGTAATATCTCCTTTTTCAACTATCGAAGTGCCGGTTGCAAACGTAATGCGTATGTAGTAGAAGTAAACTCCGGTTTCAGCCTTAACACCTTTATAATAACCATTCCATCCAAAGTTCACATCATCCGATTCAAATACTCGATTTCCCCATCGATTGTAAATAATGGTTTCAACATGAGCATTGTGTAATCCTACAACATGAAACACATCATTTCTTCCATCTCCATTTGGTGTAAATGAATTAGGTATAAAGTACTGATCACATGGGTCTGTATATAATGTAATGGTATCAGTTGCCTTACAACCAAATGAAGTTGTTACCGTAGTGCTTACCAAAGTTGTATCATAAATAATCATCGTGGCATCGTTATAATCGTAACGAATAAAATATTCTAACGGTGTCCAAGCATAATTCGAGTTGGCAATAAAATCAGTACTTAAATGCACTTCATCTGTTTCGCAATACACAATTTTATTATCTTTTGATATGATATTAGCAGTAGGTAATTCATGCACTTCAATAATGGCGGTGTCAATATTTGAGAAACAACCCAAGTTATCACATTGGATAGTTACAATTTTGGTACCTGTGCTTCCCCATGAAAGAGTTAATGGCCCGGCTGTTGAAGTACTGCCTGAAACCAAATTAGCGCCATTTAAATTCCAGATATAAACCGGACTAATTGCTGATGTTTGCGCTTCTATCGATGCGGTAGCATCAATACAAATACTACTATCATACAATGCAATCACTGATGGTGTTTGAATTACATCGATTGTTTTGGAAACCGGTACGCTCACACATCCATTTAAGGTTACCGTAAGTGTAATCGTTTTTGTGCCTGATGAATTCCATTTCACGCGATAAGGGCCTACGCCGGTACCACTTAGAATCGCTGCACCTACACCAAAATCATAAGCATAAATATTGGCCGGATTAGATGATCCTGTATAGGTAAATAAAATACTATCAGAGTTGCAAATTTGTGTTTTATCAGTAATGAAATTTGCAAGGGGTTGTGGCTTAATTGTTAAGTTGAGTGTCAATATCGAGTCGCATCCATTTGAATTTAGAATCGTATCTAAATAAGTACCGGCAGTGCTTTGATATACTCCGTTGAATAAATAAGACTGCCCTTGGCAAATATCTACGTTTATACTTCCATAAGTGGTGGTGCCAACTAAGAGATTTAGGATAACTAATGAATCGCATCCAACCGAGTTTACTAAAGTATCATAATACGTGCCGGCAGTAGTTAAAAGATTTCCATTAAATAGATAACCAATTCCTTGACAAATAGAGGTATTGATTGTGAAATTGGTATTAGCACCGACGGTTAAGTTTAAAGTTACAATCGAATCGCAACCACTAGCTGTAGTTACGGTATCATGATAAGTACCTGCAGCGGTATAAGAAACGCCATTAAATACATAGGCGTTTCCACTACAAATACCGGCATTGATGGTGGTAGTTACCGAAGCACCGACGGCTAAATAAAAGGTAATGGTATCAACACAAATACCGGTACCTATTGCAGTTACCTGTACAGGCGTATTTCCAAAAGTAACATTATTGCTTATGCCTGTTGTGTTGCTCAAAGGAGCAGTTGAAGTCCAAGACCAACTTAAATTGTCACCGTTAATGATAGATACCGGAACTATTGTATTCGCACAAGCAAAAATGGTATCGTTCGATTGATACAGATTGCTGTTGTTCATCCATTTAGGTTTAATTGCATCTAAGGCTTCGTCTAAAGAAGCCTCGTTTAGAATATAGGCGAAGTTCAATTCTGTACTGTCACCCGGTGCAATATTATCAAGTTTCCAAACTACACCAACGCCAACATCTTGAACTAAAGTTCCGGTATAAGTTAAGTCGGGATGTGTACCTGAAAAAATATAACCTAATGAATCGGTTGGTGGAAATAAACCAAAGTCGCAAATAAAAGGTTTCGAACGACAATCAATAGTACCCAATCCTAAGTAAGCATTCGTATCAGTTACTGCAGTACATCCAACCAAAGTTTTATTTCCCGGGTTCGGTAGTGCATATGTAATCACATTTGTAGTACTAAAATTACCGGAGATTGATACATCATTATCTGGATCTAAAGTTCGCATGTAATAAACATTGTTAAGAGGTGTACCACCGGTATTATAAAACTTAACATTCGCAATAAAATATAATTTGTTTTGCTTTACAATCGTTGTTTGTTTGATGTTTAAGTTGCCAAAACTGCCCGACCATAATGAGGTAGTTACGCCGCCCGCTGTAGTTACATATTGATTGGTTCCAGTCAATGTTCCGGTAAACCCGGTTGTTCCGCTAGTTTGATATTCAGAGCTATACGCATTACATCGAACGCCGCCAACTTCTATCGACCAACCTTCTTGTGGTGTACCAGGTAAAAAGTAGTCACCAAAATAGGGTGGAGTACCTACTGCCCATCCATTCGAATCCCAATCTGCAA
The DNA here is from genome assembly GCA_016706595.1 of Bacteroidota bacterium. Lineage (GTDB taxonomy): Bacteria > Bacteroidota > Bacteroidia > Chitinophagales > Chitinophagaceae > OLB11. The sequence goes on from JADJJH010000003.1 coordinate 197,225, forward strand.
CAAATCCAAGCGCGGTTGTGTGTTGGATATAAGCTGTAGTTACCGGATTGTAAGTGGTAGCAAACAACGGTGAATTGTTGGGATGATACCCAATCGGAGCATTTTCAGGTGTTCCGTAAGCACCATTATTGGCAATGCCTATTTCTAAGCGATTTTGTTGTAAAAAACCACAACCGTTTACCAATTGGGCTTTAAGTTGCAGACTTGTAAAAAAGGTTGTTGCTATTATTAGCAAGGAAAAAGTAAATTTCATATCGCTTCTTTAGGGAATGTATTATAGGTTAATCTTTTCGAATTCGTAAGTATAGAGCAATTCGTTGCTATCGTTGTAAAATGAAAGGGTACAAGCACCTTCTTTAAACTTAGTAAGGTCGTAAGGTATAAATTCAATTCGATGCGTATTGCTTATTTTGCCATCAAGTTTGTGTTTCCCATTTTGGTCAGAAAAGGTATAATGTAAATTAACGGCCTTAGCGCAATTCAATGATAAATTGATACGCTTTTCATCCTGCTTGGATATAAAAAAAGTGACTAACTCGGTAGCTCCGACTTTCATATTTTCCGGAATATATTCTATTAATCGAAAATTGCCATTTAAGTTGTTTTTATTGAGAGAAGTGATGCCGTTTATGGTTGTCGTTTTCCCATCTGCTCCTTTAGCTTGAATATAATAGCCTGAACCTGCAAAACATGGTACGGTGATTAAAAAAAGTAAGACGAATACTATTTGTTTCATGTGTTTAGTTTAATTGTTTTTCGTTTGTCAAACTACGTTTACAGTCGGGATAATTCGGCTAGAACAATCTCGCTTTGTAATCGGGATCAGTCATGCCTCATTTCATACTGAAGTGTTTGCTTTATATATTATCAAATAAAGGTACTGCGAATCAGGTAAACATTCAAATAATACCGAAGTGATATCTGTAACACACCAATAATTTGGTCTGAACAGCTATCCAATCGGTAGAAACCACTCTATGATTTTAATGGTAGTTTGGGCTACCCTAAAAATTAAGTTGGAATTAAGTGTTTACCGCAAGCAAGACGCAAACCTTTTTGATTTCGTTTGAAAATCTGAATTTTCTTAACTAGAATTTGCAATCAGGTATTAAAACTTCTTTATAATCCAGCCAATTGTTGCAATTTTTGCTGTAGAATGCCAAAAAACTCCATGCGGGCTTTTAATTTTTCATGAATTTTTGTTTGAGAAATAGGATTGATTTCATGTAATTCACCAACGATTAATATGTTTTTTGGCGTATGTACATCCGAAATAAATTCAAATACTTTTACCTTATATCCAAAATATTCTAGTATTAAAGCTCGCATGCTATCCGTAATCATCTCTGCCTGTCGCTCCAATAATATGCCATGTCTAATAATAAAATCTAGCTCATTTTGTTTTTTAGAAGACACAATAGCCTTTCGAACTTCTTTATGACAACAAGGCGCAACCACTATCAATTTACTGCCGGCTTCAATGCCTTTATACATTGCATCGTCGGTTGCGGTATCACAAGCATGTAAAGCAATCAATACATCTGTGTTACTGTTATTGAATGAAGCAATGTCGGACTGTACAAAATGTAAATTTGTAAATGAATTTTTTAACGCTATTTGATTACATTTTTGAACCAAATCCTCTCGATACTCAACGCCTGTAATATCTACTTCCAGCTCGAGCGAATCCGTTAAGTAATCATATAAAGCAAATGTAAGATAACCTTTACCCGAACCCATATCACTGATTTGTAGTTTGCCTTCACGCGGCAATTGTTTTAACATCGGAGCAAGCAATTCAATATAATGGTTGATTTGTCGATATTTATCCTGACCGTGTTTTAATACACTGCCATCTTTAGCCGTAATGTCTAAATCATGAAGATAATTTTTCCCTTCTGTAACAATGTGCCGTTGCTTCTGCCTATCATGATTTTCTTGGATTGAATGATGTGATGCAGCTTTTTCTCTGAATACCGTTTTCCCGTTTTTCAACACTTCTAATTGTAGGTCTGATGATGTTGTAAACAAATTACAAGTTAAAAATCCATCTGTAAGATAACCGCGCAGATGGATAAGCCCATCTTCATAGGTGAAGTTTTTAGTGATATCATTGGTTTTATACCGAAGTGTGAAGCTAAGACTACCCTGTTTTTTAATCATTACTTTTTTGATAATGATTTGTTTCAGATTGGGTTCATTGCCTTGATAATTGCCTAAAGTTATTTTAATGAAATTATTTTCAAGCCAACTTGTTTCGAAGGATAGAATGAATTTTTGAAGTTTGTCGGTTGAAATATTCACAGGCGTTAAATTTACATCAAGATTTGAATTAATAGGTTAGGCTTTGAAGAATTTGAGTCTAGAATTTCATTTTCAATGCTTTTCAATTATTTTTACCACATGCATGCATTTAATGAGTTTGTTGACGAGTTTGAACAATTTTTTTCTCAACATCAATTTCCCGAATTTCCGAATACGTTATACGAACCATGTTCTTATTTGTTGAATATGGGCGGTAAACGGGTTCGACCGGTTTTATGTTTGATGAGTCATGAGTTATTTGCCGATATCAACGATAATGTAAGAAACACGGCAGTAGCCATTGAGTTATTTCATAATTTTACTTTAATGCATGACGATATCATGGATCATGCCCCACTTCGGAGAGGAAATCCAACCGTGCATGAAAAATATGGTAATGCAACCGCCATACTTTCGGGCGATGTGATGAACATTTATGCTTACGAACATCTCAATAAATTAAATACTGAGCATATTCATTCGGTGATTCAGTTGTTTAATAAAACGGCCATTCAAATTTGCGAAGGACAGCAATTAGATATGGATTTTGAGAAACAATCATTTATTTCGCTCGATCAGTATATGCACATGATAGAACTAAAGACTTCGGTTTTATTGGGTGCTTCCATGAAACTTGGTGCCATGCTTGGAGGTGCTACTGATGGTTGTTCGGAAGTGCTATATACTTTTGGTAAATCTATTGGAATGGCATTTCAATTGATGGATGATTATTTAGATTTGTATGGAGATGCAGCAAAAACCGGAAAGCAAATTGGTGGTGATATTTTATCGAATAAGAAAACTTATTTTTCTACTAAAGCTTATGAACTCTCAAACGAACAAGAGCGTGAGACCTTGGCAAATTTATTATTAAGAAAGGATGATAATAAAGTAAAAGACACGCTGGCTTTTTTTGACTCAAAAGGTGTGAAGCAACTGATCCGAAACGAAATTGATATCTATTCCGAGAAAGCATTTGCAGCCCTCGAAAAAGCCCCGGTTTTATCGAAACGAAAAGTTCATTTACACGAAATAGCAACTTTGCTTTTGCATCGAGAATTTTAGAATCTATAACTTACTCCTCTATCCACTTATTACAAAAGAAGTAGATTCTATTTGTAATAAAGAATGTATTCAGATAATCAATTTCGCTGTGTTGATTTTATTTGAATTGCATGGCAAAACCATGGCAAAATATGTGAATTAATAGAAGGGTAGGAATAAAAGACCTCAGACGAGTCATGCAAATTTTTCAATTCCAATTGCTATCGGAAGCGTTGACTTACGTGAATAAAGGGTTTGAACAATTTGCATAATGGTGTATCAGGGCTTTTTGTAATACCCCATATTATTTGATCGAAAAATTTAATAACTCTTCGTCAAATAAAGTGGCACTTAATTGATCGCCAATTTTTACAGGACCAACACCTTGTGGCGTTCCGGTAAAAATTATATCACCCATATTTAAGGTAAAGAAACTTGATATATAAGCAATGATCTTTTCAAAGCTATACATGAGATCTGCCGTATTTCCGTTTTGAACTGTTTCACCATTTTTATCTAATTTAAACAATAGCGGTTTCGCTTTTTCTTCATTTGATATGGTTTTCCAATTGCCAATCACTGCCGAATGGTCAAAGGCTTTTGCAATTTCCCAAGGCAAGCCTTTTTCTTTTTGATGTTGCTGTAAATCGCGAGCGGTAAAATCGATTCCTAAAGTGATGGCATCATAATAGGTACTTGCAAATTTTTCTGAAATAGCCTTCCCATTTTTACAAATCCGTAATACGATTTCACATTCGTAATGAAGGTCATTGGTGAAATTCGGATAATAAAAATCCTTTCCATCACTTAACAAAGCTGTATGCGGTTTCATGAAAATTACCGGCGAACTTGGAATTTCATTTTGTAATTCTTTAGCATGTTCGGCGTAGTTTCTGCCTACACAAAATATTTTCATATGTTTTAGTTCTTGTTTTTTTATTTGTAATCCTGGTATTTAAAGTCGGGAGAATTCGGCAATAAAAATTTGTTTTGATTTTGCGAATTGTCAATCTTTATTTCATGGTTCAAATTTTAATTGGTTACATGCATTCATCGTTCGTTCTAAACCTATTGTGCAAAAATTTTCTATGATTGTGCAACATGCTTCAGCTTTTTGGTTCACTAAAGGAATTTCAGCATCTTTCCATTTTCCTAATACATAATCCACTTGCTTTCCTTTTGCAAAATCATTGCCAATACCAAATCGCAATCGAGGATAGTTTTGTGAACCAATACTTTCTTGAATACTTTTTAATCCATTATGCCCTCCATCCGAACCCGATGCACGAAGTTTCATCACGTGTAGCGGAAAAGCTAAATCATCTAAAATGGTTAAGGTGTTTTCAATCTGAATTTTTTCTTTATCCATCCAATATTTAAAAGCTCTTCCACTTAAATTCATATAGGTAGTGGGTTTTATTAATAGTATACTTCGACCTTTAAATTTTATTTCACAAGTATCAGCTAATCGATCACTTACAAAAACACCATGATGCTTTTTTGCAAATACATCTAGCACATCAAAGCCAATATTATGTCTGGTTTCTGCATATTCGAAGCCGATATTCCCTAGTCCGACAATCAAAAATTTCATGCGGCGAAAGTACTATCAAAAAGTGAAAGGTCTTAAGGATACCAATTATTTGATTTTCTCCAATTCGGCTTTTGTTACAATTTTATAATCCTTTGGAATGTCAAAACTACTCAGGTCAATGCTTTTAATTTCAACTCGTTGCGCTATAAATTTCATCGACGAGTTATTAGCTGCCTTTACTTCATACTCTAAAGGAATGCCTTTTAGTCCGGGAAACATGGTATTAAAATGTTCACTCGATGGAATTAAATCGGCAGTATAATAAAAATTGGCTTTTTCTTTATTTTTATACGTAATCGTTTGTTGTTGACAGCTATAGCCGGCAATTTTTTTAGTATCAGTTCCGGCTATAAATTCTGCTTTCTCAAACTGTTTATTCTTTTCAAGAACTTCAGTGGCCGTAAGCTGTAACGCATACTTGTCATCATCGTTTACATTTAATGAAATGCTTGTGCCAGTTTTATGATTAAAGATAATTACATTATCGTAGCCCGAGTTCATAACCAATTCACGTTTAATAAATCCGGTTTTGATTGTGATGAGATAGATACCTTGCGGCTCACTTTCATTATTCAAAAACACATCGTATTTTATCACGCCTTCTGAAAACACTTTTTGAGTGAATCCATGTAATGTCGCCAATAAAAAAACAAGCAATAGGGTAGTAAATCGGGTGCATTGCAAAATTTGCCAACGTATTTTCATAAAATCAAAGGTTTAAAATTTTCACTAACTCTTCTTTCTTTCTTCTGCTCACTTCCAGTTCGGTGTTATCGTTCATCACTAAAGTATTGACATCACCTTTAATAAACTTACTAATATATTTGAGATTTACCAGATGTGAATTATGAATCCGACAGAAACCTGATTCGGGCAATATATTTTCAATGTCCTTCAGCGATTTTGAAATCAGAATTTTGTCGTTATTGGTGAGAAAGATATAGGTATAATTATTGGAAGCCATGCAACGCAAAATATGGTCGAGATGTATAAATTTCAAGCCATCTGAAGTGGGGAAAGCCACTCGGTTGAATGGATGATTTTGTTTCATCAATTGAACATTTTCAAAAAGATTCTTAATTTTTTCAAGTGGATTTGAAAAGGCCCTATGCTCTTCAACACGTTGTATGGCAATTTTTAATTCTTCAACGTTGATAGGTTTCAATAAATAATCTATGGCGCTAAACTGAATCGCTTTAATGCCGTATTTCGTGTGGGCAGTAGTAAAAATTACTTCAAAATTAATATTGGGTATTTTTTCCAAAATATCGAATCCACTCATACCGGGAAGCTCGATATCCATAAAAACTATGTCAGGTTTAAGGACAGATATTTTTGATACTGCATCTGAAGGTTTGTTGCAAATAGCAATCACCTCAAGTTGTGGCAAGTAGTGTTTTATCAATTCCTCTAATACCTGTGAGCTTGTTATTTCATCATCAACAATAATAACCCTCATATTGTAAAACTAATTCAAATACCTTAAAAGGTATCATTCAATTAACATTATTTTTTCTTCATATTCGGCAGCCTATGAATTATCTTGCAGCGCATTTCCTGATAGAAATTTGCCTAAAAGACTTGGAATCACAAGCTTCAGATAGGCATATTGAACTTGTTTTAAGAATTAAATTTATTGCATGAAAGTAGTATTATTTGCCGGCGGATTAGGTACCCGCATTTCTGAAGAAAGTCATCTAAGACCTAAACCCATGATTGAAATTGGCGGCAAACCCATGTTGTGGCATATTATGAATATATATGCATCTCAAGGACATAATGAATTTATTGTGTGTTGCGGTTACAAAGGGTGGATGATCAAAGAATATTTTACAAACTATTTTTTGCATAATGCCGATGTAACCGTTGATTTGAAAGATAATAAAGTAGAAATTCATAATGCCAATGCCGAGCCTTTTAAAATTACGATGATAGATACCGGTGTGGATACCATGACCGGAGGAAGATTAAAAGAGTTTTATCGTATACCAATAACGAAACATTTATGCTTACTTATGGCGATGGAGTTTGTGATGTGGATATCAATTCACTGATCAATTTTCATCAACAACACGGTAAAATTTGTACCATGACGACTATACAACCTAGTAGCCGATTTGGTGTGGTGAACATGGAAGAAGATGGTACCGTAAATCAATTCGAAGAAAAGCCGGAAGATAGCGGTACTTGGATTAATGGTGGTTTTTTTGTGATTGAACCCGGCATCAAAGATTATTTATCGAATCCCAATATCGATGAAGTGATGTGGGAACGGCAACCGATGTATGACCTAGCAAGTAATAAACAAATTGTTGGCTTCCGTCATCGTGGTTTTTGGAAATGTATGGATACCATGCGTGATAAAGAAGAATTGGAAAAATTGTGGGAAACAAATCCGCTTTGGAAGAAATGGTAAGTATTAAATATTTAAAACCCTATTTTGAAGGGAAGAAAGTTTTTTTAACCGGACATACCGGATTTAAAGGATCGTGGTTATTGCAAATTTTAAGTTTGCTTGGCGCCGAAGTAAAAGGCTTTTCATTAGCACCCGAAAAGAAGGATGATTTATACCATTTGATTGATGGCGATTCGCTTTGTTTTAGTAGTATCATTCATGATATACGCGATGCCGAAATTTTACGCATGGAATTGCTTCGTTTTGAACCTGATTTTGTTTTTCATTTGGCGGCACAGCCTTTGGTGTTAAAAGGATATGATGAACCCTTGTATACTTTTGAGGTAAACGGACAAGGCACAGCGAATGTACTGGAAGCATTACGACATGTAGACAAGAAATGTATAGCGATCATGATTACCACCGATAAAGTGTACGAAAATATAGATGATAGCAGATTGTTTCGTGAAGATGATAAATTAGGCGGATACGATCCCTACTCGGCAAGCAAAGCGGTATCAGAAATTATCATCTCATCGTTTCGTTCATCGTATTTTCATCCGGATAAAATTGAACAACATAAAAAGTCAATTGCCTCTGTGCGAGCCGGAAATGTAATTGGTGGTGGCGATTTTGCCGATAACCGAATTGTGCCGGACATCATTCGTTCGTTGCAAGCCAACTTAACAGTCACCTTACGAAATCCAAAGGCAATTCGTCCATGGCAACATGTATTAGAACCATTGGGTGCTTATTTATTATTGGCCACCAAGATGGTTGATCATCCGGCAAAATATAATACGGCTTATAATTTGGGGCCGGCTAAAGATGATATACTCACGGTTGAAGAGCTTACTCGAATTGCCATTGCAAAAGCGGGCAAAGGCGCTGTTGAAATTATCGAGGATAGTAATAAACCTCACGAAGCTGCTACCTTAATGTTAGACATTGATAAAGCAAAAATTGAATTGGGCTGGCAACCAAAATTTGATGCGAAGATGGCGATTGAGAAAACCGTTGAATGGTATTTAGATGATCAAGCCGCTGATATAAAGTGTTTGCAACAAATTAATGCTTATTTCGAGAATAAAATTGACGATGCTGATGAAAATTGAACAAACCCATATTGAAGCTGTAAAAATCATCCATCAGTTTCGAGCTGAAGACCATCGAGGTAGTATTTGTAAAAACATTTCATCAAAGTAGTTTGCAATTGGCGGGGATAGATTTTGATATGAAGGAAAGTTTTTATTCAGTTTCACATAAGGATGTAATTCGTGGTATGCATTTTCATCATCCACCTTACGAGCATGATAAAATTGTTTTTTGTACCCAAGGCAGTATTCTTGATGTGGCCTTAGATTTACGAAAAGACGCCAATACCTATGGTAAATATGTGAGCACCGAATTAAGTGCCGAGAATAATAAAGCTTTATTTATTCCTAAAGGATTTGCGCATGGATTTATAACCTTAAGCGATGATGCTTGCACCTTTTATTTTGTTAGTGGCGAATACAATCAGCAAGCAGATGATGGTATTCGTTTTGATAGTTTTGGGTTTGATTGGGGGGTAAATAATCCAATCGTTTCTACAAGAGATTTAGCATTTCAAACATTGAGTGAATTTAATTCTCCATTTTAAAATGAAATCAAACGAATGATGAAGATATTTATTTCAGGTGCATCGGGTTTAGTAGGCAGCAACTGCTTACAACATTTTACACAACAAGGTTGCGAGGTACTGGGCACTTATTTTTCATACCCAACTAGCGATACCGTTTATTTTAATACGTTAAACTTATTAGATGAAAAAAATGTAGATGTGGCAGCTTTTAAACCTGATGTAATAGTGCATTGCGGTGCATTAACCCACGTAGATTATTGTGAAGCCAATATCGAAGAAAGTTATCAGAAGACCGTTGTTTCTACTAAAAACTTGTTGGCATTAGCAAAACAGCTTGAGGCTAAATTGGTTTTTATTTCAACCGATTATGTATTTGATGGAATGGCCGGACCATATGACGAAGAAGCCGAAGTAAACCCATTAAGTATTTATGCAAAACATAAACTCGAAGCCGAGCAAATGGTGTTAGCCGATTCAACATCCCATTTGGTTTTGCGAGTAACGAATGTATATGGCAACGAAGCACGAAATAAAAATTTTGTATCACGCATTATCGAGCAATGTATTAATAAGCAAACGCTCACCTTAAAATTACCTTTCGATCAATATGCCACACCGGTAAATGCCTGGGATATCGCCCGAGCCATGTTGGTTTTATTGCAAGATCAACACACTGGTATTTTTCATATTGCTTCAACCGATTGGATGAATAGGGTAGAGCTAGCACTAACGGTATTAAAACATTTTCCGGAAGCAAATTATCAACTCGAAGCAATTAGCACCGAATCTTTACAACAGCCAGCTGCTCGACCTTTACGTGGCGGATTACTAAAACATAAATTCTCGAATTTGTATCCTGAGTTTTTGTTTAGTAATGTAGATGATTTTGTACGAGGGAAAACCACATAGGGAAATTCGAAAAACTAAAATCGAAATACGAAGATGGATTCTCTAGGCAAGTAAAATTTGCGAACCACGAACCCCGAACTCCGCCTTTAAACCTATTTCGTATTTAATGCTACCATAATTTCTCTAAAACTTGCTAATCCTGCCTCTAAGTTTTCTATAATGTCCTCTGCCAATACATCAGGGTCGGGAATGTTGTCAAGATCTGCCAATGATTTGTCCTTGAGCCAAGAGATGTCCAAACTTGTTTTATCTCTTGCAATGATTTCATCATAGCTAAACTTTCTCCAACGACCTTAGGGATTGGTTTCTGCGTGATAAGTTTCTTTTCGTTTGTTTCTATTGTCGGGTTTGTAACAAGCTATGAAGTCTTTCAACACTTCGATATTTAATGGATTTTTCTTTAGTGTATGATGAATATTGGTTCGATAATCATACACCCAAATTTCTTTCGACCAAGGGTTTTTACTTGCAGGTTTGTTGTCGAAGAAAACAACATTTGCTTTTACGCCTTGTGCATAAAATATTCCTGTCGGCAAACGCAGAATGGTATGCAGGTCGGTTGTTTCCAATAATTTTTTACGAACTGTTTCACCTGCTCCTCCTTCAAACAAAACATTGTCGGGTAATACAACCGCTGTCATACCGGTTGTTTTCAACATGGAACGAATGTGTTGAACAAAGTTCAATTGCTTGTTGCTGGTGGTTGCCCAAAAGTCTTGACGGTTATAAGTTAAATCGTCCTTTTTCTTGTTCGCCTTCGTCATTGGTAAAAGTTTGCGAACTCTTTTTTCCGAATGGTGGATTTGCTAAAACATAATCGTAAGTTGCAGGTGAGGCTGCAATCAACGCATCAGCAGGCGAAATAAAATTATCGCTTTCAATGTCACCAATGTTGTGCAAGAATAAATTCATTAATGCCAATCGCCTTGTGCCAGCAACAATTTCGTTTCCGAAAAATGTTTCCATTTTTAAAAACTTGTTTTGCGATTTGTCAAGTTTGTTATTGGCAACGATATAGTCATAAGCTGCTAAAAAGAAACCACCTGTACCGCACGCCGGGTCCGCAATGGTTTTTCCTGGTTGTGGCTGTATACATTCTACCATAGCACGAATCAAAGGTCGTGGGGTAAAGTATTGACCCTGCACCACTTTTTACATCTTGTGCATTTTGTTCCAATAGTCTTTCGTAAATATCGCCTTTCACATCTGCACCCATTACCAACCATTGTTCACTGTCAATCATATCAATGATTTTGGCAAGCATGGCAGGGTCTTGAATTTTGTTTTGGCTCTTGGTAAATATTTGACCTAAAATTCCTTTTGCTGTGCTTAACTCACGAAGCAAAGTAGCATAATGCAATTCCAGATCTGCACCTTTTTGATTGGTTAAACTTTCCCAGTTATACGCTTTTGGAATAGGTAGTTTTCTGTTGTGTGGGGGCTTGCTGTATTCATCTGCCATTTTTAAAAAAAGCAAATAGGTGAGTTGCTCCAAATAATCTCCATATCCTACACCTACATCACGCAGGGGATTGCAGAAACTCCAAACTTTGCTTACTATACTCGATGTGTTGTTGCTCATATTTTTTATTATGTCTTTAATTCTCCAAACTGTTTTTTGTATTCGTTTAACTCATCTTTTATTTTGGTGGCATAATCTTTTATTTCAGAACCTGTCAATAATGATAATTCATCCTTGTATGCCATAAAAGGAGAGTATAGCTTATGATATGCTGCACCAATTGCACCATGGAAAAGTCTTATTTCTTTATGCTTTGTTCCTGCTTTCAAAATATGCGATATTGAAATCCCAGGATACAAATCGATATAGTAAATTACACTAATTCCAAGCTGATATGCCTTCTTTGCACACAACTCACAAGGGCTTGCTGTTGTAAATAATTTTCCACCTTTTATGCCTTGACCGCCGTATTTAGAGATTTGCAAAAATGCAGATTCTTCTGCATGAAGAGACCTTGTGTGTACTTGATTTTTACCCTCTTTTATAGAATTCTGAATGCACTTAAAGCAGAAAGAAATATTTCTCCCTTTTAGATTTGATTTATCAATACTCCGGAATTCGGCTTCAAAAACAGGCTTAAATGTTTTATCTTCTTTTTCGTAAGCGCTGAAGGCGTCACTATCATTTCCAGTTAATAAATCATCAGCACTTCTTAATAAACAAGGGACATGACCTTCTGGTGTATTATTCCAACCTACAGCTTTTATTGAATAATTTTCATCTGTAATTACAGCCCCAACTTGACGTGAAATACATCCAGAGTTATATTTAGCTGTGAATGCTATTTGCATTATTCTTTCTTCGGGAGATGGTGTTACAATGCCGGGCTGTTCTATTAATGAAACAAATTTAAGTAGTTGACTTTTACAAGAAAATTTTGGAGATGTAATAATTGAACTAGCTATGTTACTCTCATTAAATTCCGCTGCCTTTTCTTCAGAAATATTGCTCAAATGAATATCCGATTTTTGAATACATTCTGATACATTTTGCTTAAAAAATTCTGTATCCTTTTCTGTCTTATATTCTTCTTTGTCAATTTCAAGTATTTTATCAATTAAATTTTCTTCCTTATACCTGTCATTCAGCCTATTTTTAATATCTGACTCTTCGGAATTTACTGCCATCATATAAAAGGCAGAGTAACGTTCCTTTAAATACATTATTTCTAAAGGATTCCTGAGGGAATCAATGACAACTTTACAATAGTCTTGATGTTTTTTTTTGTGACCTTTTATGAGTCGATTTATGACGCTTACAAGATTATAAACAGTCACTAAATCTCCAGAACTGTTGCAAATTGCACACCCTCCGTTCCTGATATTATTAGCAAACAACTGCATAATTTTAATACGAATAATTGGAGAGATAGATTCAAAATTATCTTGAAATAATTCACTGCATTTTGAAAATGAGTGGGAATTGAATATATCATAAAGATCATCAATCTGTCCATCTTGTATTAAGTCTGGATCTCCAAAATTGAAATCTTTTAGTCTTGGATATAATTCATTAAAGCAATCCTCTAACTTGCTAAATTTATCGTCTGTTAAATCAGGGAAATTAATTTTCAAGTATTCCTTAACATACTCATATTCTTGACTGAAAATAAATAACATTATAACATGTTTGTACTCTATCAAATAATAGGGTTTAAAATTTAATTTCGCAAAATTGTAGACTATCTTATACTTTCTATCTGTATTATGTAAAGCGTTCCCAATTGGTATTGAATATATTTTTTCATCAAAACCATTCTTTAATAATGATCCAATTTCGCTGCAACCAGAACCAGTTCTACCTGTTAAACCAATAATGGTAAATGATGTTCGTAATTCGTAAATTTTTGATAGATCTATAGGTGTATTCATATTTTATAAATTATTTAATTTTAACCAACTTCCCCTCAAACGCTTTTTTCAATATACTCTGCCTCAATATTTCTGCCTGTTGCAAACTTTGACTAATGGTTTCTTCTATTTTATCGCAAACGGTGAACTTGCTTTCTAATTCATCTATGATGAGTTGTTGTTCGTCTAACAGGGGAATTGGAACTTCAATTGTTCCTATCCTATTTAGTGCCAGTTTCCCTAATGTAGCAGAAAGAATTTTTCGTTTTATCTGTAATTGACAATTGTGAGAGTTAATCCATCTCGACAAATATTTATTATGAACGTTTTTTAACTCTACAATTTTTGCAGCATTTTCTGTTAGGATTGATTTGCCAATATTTTGAGGAATAACTCCAGCATCACCAATACACGCACCAACAATTGTTACATATACCTCACCACCTATAACCTTGTAATTTGATAGGGCATTATAAGTTTCTTCCTTGATGTAGGTTGTTTTATTCTTAACTGTTCCGTCTTTCAGATTACCAGCCATAATATAGGCATACTCTGTAGGTTCCTCTGAGTATTGATGTTTTGGCGGCAATCTTTTTCCGCCTTTAATTTTTCCAATGTCATTTATAATAACCCATTTCCACCCCTTTGGCAATTCCCCCTCCTTCACATTCTTATTTGTAAGCTTCCCTTCAAAAGCCCATTTCAACAAACTTTGCCGATACACTTTTAATTGCTGTTGAGCGGTGAGTAGTTGTTGTTTTCCGTTTTCTAGTTCGCTGAGTAGTTCTTCTATTTTGGCTACAATGGCTTGTTGTTCGGGGATAGATGGGAAAGGAATAGTTACTTTATCAAGAAATCCTGAACTAATTCCTCCTTGTGCAGCCCCTCTAAAATCTTCCAATATTTCCTTATGACCTGTAGATGAAAACAATTTATAAAAAACATATTTTGGAAGGACTTCATCTTTCAACCTTACAATAAAAACGTGCTCATTTATAACAGCGAAATCAAAAGGAAAATCAGTGCCAACAAAAGATGTTTTACCTGTAGTTGCTCCATCTTTTACAACAATAATGTCATTCTTACAGACAATTCCCTTTTTCATTTGTACAGCAAATTCCTTTGGAACAAATTTTATTTTTTGAAATTTAAACCCACCATTAAAATTTAAATGTTCTGCTCCCAAACTGGGTATTCCTGATTCTATTCCTTGGACACCTCCTTTAGGTCGTTTACCGCTTTGGAGCTCTTTGCAAACTTCACGTAGTTTTTTTATTTCCCAATGCTTCGGTATATCTTTTATCTCACTCATCTTATCTATTCATTAATTTATCAATACCGCTTGGCATTGTTGGTGCAGAGTCTTCTTTTAATAATCCTGTGTCAGCTCTACTAAATAATGATTGCATAATTAGGTGCTTGTCTTTTTCATCAACCGCACTTTCATTTTTTAATGCCAAATAGAAATAGCTCAGTTGTTCTCTTTCTTCTGCATCACGAGATAAGTGGAATGAACTAAACATTACTTTAGAAAGTGCTCTTATCCCTATTGCTAGAAAGGATATAAACGTAATGTAAACAATTGACCATCGTATTGCACTTGCATTACCACTAAAGATGCTTTCAAGCATATATTTTGGAGTAAACCATAACAACAAATATAGCGTAACGCACGCAAAAACAATCACACCTACTAACCACCAAAGGGCTTTCCATCCTTCACTTTTCAAAACCTTTGATCTCTCCTGCCAATAATTAGCAGGCTTAGACAGGCGTAATTTTTCTTGATACGTTTTTTCTAATTCCTCAATTCTCTTTTTTACGTCAATATCAAAAGTGTTAAATCCATCTCTGGTTTCATCAAACCAAATATTTATTTCTGTTTGCTTTTGTGCTTTATATTCATCAACCGCGTTTGTATAAGTTTTGTATTTATCATCAATATGTTGTAAGTAGCTTGCAAGTTGGGCGCTAGATTTGTCTACATTTTTTTGAAACTTACTCTTTATTGCATTTAAAGCTTCAGTTTCTTTTAAACTTCTTTGGGTTATTGTGGATTTTTCGTTTAACGAAAATTCATAAGCCATTACAGCTCCAATAAAATAATCTTTATTTGTAATGGAGTTAGTATTTCCAATGATGTATTGTAAAGCCCCTTGAAAACAAGGCGAAAATTCGGTAGATATTTTATATAAAAATTGGGTTTCGGGACTATCGAAAGTAAAACAATTGTAAAGCTGGTTTAGGTTGGGCTGAACATGGGAATTCCAATGATTTGTTAAATTCTCACCTTCTAAATTTTGAAAATTATTTATAAAATATTCAACTTGTTCTTTTGCAGAATTAAATAAATTTCTTGAGTTGTTAAGGTTATTACTAAAGTTTTGGTCAAGCGAATCCCACCCATCAACTTGTTCAACCAAAAATTTGTGTAACGTTGTAACCGATATTATTTCAGGTTTGTATTGTTGGTGAGTAAAATCAATTCTATTAGTTTTAGTATTGAACCAATTTATATCAGTGGCATCTTTTATTTTGGATATTACTTCATCTGTAGTCATTAGTTTTTAGTTTTGATTTTCAATAATGATATTTTATGCCACTAATGCTTCATTTAATTCATTAATAATTACTTCGGTCTGGGCACAAAACAATTGCCATATTTTCCCAAAACTATCGTACATGTTAAACGGGTATATCATAATTAAGCAAGGTTAATTTAAATTTTTATCTATACTGGTTCTAATATTAAATTTATTTTGTTCATGTGAGTAGCGACCTAATACAATAGCCGGATGCAGATGATTCTTTTTGGCTAACTTTACAAAATCGGCGTCACTAGGTTTTATATAATCTGCTTTAAATTCTTTCCATTCAGCGTTGGGTATTAAATTGTTAGAAGCGAACTCATTAGCCTCTTTTTCTTTGTCATCCATTTTTTGATTTTCGATATCTAAAAATTGGGCTCGATTATCGCTAGTTAAATGTAAATAAACATGTCCTAGTTCATGCATTAAGGTAAATGAAAAATTATCGATACGGCTATGTCTTAAACTCAAACCAATGGCAGGGTTTCCATTACTCCAAAATGCAAAACCATCAATAGCACATTTTGAAGGCGTTGGAAGGACAATTAATTTAATACCATACTTTGATAATAATGTTTCGGTATGTTGAACGGTATTTTTATTCTTGACAAATACGCTTTTCAAACCTGTAATTAAATCAGTATTATTTCTCGCATCAAATTTGTTCACTTTTATTTGGGATGCTTTGTAAATGATTAATTGTTCCCAACCCAATAAATTTATTTTATCTGTTTCTAGTTTTTCTGACTTTCTGTGTAACGCAAACCTAGGTTCACTGTATTTAGAAATAATCTGATCAGTATGCTGTACGTTATAGACAGATTTTATTATGGGTAAATCTAATACTGGATCTCCAGTGATAATTTTTTGCTGTTTAAAAAAAGCTACAGGAATTGAATCCTTAATATGATTCCAAGTGTCAATGGCAGAAAATCGCAATTGTGTCTTTTCTTGTATTTTGGCCAGATCTAACTCGTAGTTCGCTTGTAAATTGAGCCAAATACTAGGTTCCATATCTAAGCTTTTACCAATAAGCAGAGCCATCTCGGCAGTTAAATTTCGCTTACCTTTTATCACTTCATTGAATTGTGAAGTTGCAATACCTAGTTGAATGGCAAACTCCTTTTGAGATATTTGCCTTGAATTTAGCTCATCAGCTAAATACTCACCTGGGTGTATGGCAAATCCAGGCGTTAATTCATTAATATTTTTTGATCTTGTCATGATAGTTAGTTTTTGTTATTCATAGTGTTTGCTGAGCTCTTGAATATCCAAAATCTCAATATTTTGTGGCTCTTCGGTATTTCCAATCTCCAAAAAAATTATTCTGTACTGCTCATTAACTCTTACTGAACTATGTCCTATTCTATTCCCCTTTAATTTTTCATACCTCAACCCATGAAATTGAAATAAATGTTCAATTTTTTCAACAGTCTTAAGTCTTCCGATAGTTTTAATATATTGTTTTACCAAGGCAGGGTTAGATTTGAATTCTTTGTCCTTAACCTTTTTATTTTCGTACAAATCCTGAAGCAGTTGTGTTTTAAACGTAATTTCCATAGATGTCTGATTATGCGAAGGTAATAAAAATTCACATATTTGTGAATAATATTTTAACCTAATTTAAAAATAGCATAGTGATAGATTTCAATTACGCTGCCAACGCCTCATTCAACTCTTCTAATATTTTTTCATAATCCTCCTTAAATAACGAATAAAATTTCCCCAATCCTCCGGCTGCATTAAACGGATTCAAATCAAAATCTTCCTTATCAATATGAAAACTATTGACAACATACTCTTTAATCATTCTCAGCCATTGCATTTGTTCTTCATTGAACTTTATTGCACCGGCTTGTTTTTTAAACACCCAATCTTGAAAATTTTTGTCTACTATTTTATCATAAGCCGTAAGCGTTGTATCAATTCCGCTTATTTTACGAATGAGTGAAACAATTGCGGTTAGTTCATTTCTTGGCGAACCGTTGCATTGTTCCAATGCTTCGTATGCCCGCCACACATTCATTGGTGCAAGTGTTGGTTTTTCGTTTTGAAGTTTTTCCAACACTTCTTTAATCATAGTGTAAGTCAATTCCCGTCTGCGAAAGGGTTGGTTGTAAAAAATCTGCAAAGCCATTAATTCATCTTTATGCATTTCCATCCAAGCTTTAAATTCTGCAATTCGTGCTGAGCTTGCCGAGGCATTATCTTTATCCCAACCCACGTGAATTACTTCATCGGGATTAGCCAAGTCAATTTTTTGTTCATGAGCCTTGCGAACATTTTCAATGTAATCGTTTAATTCTCCTGTAAATACTTTTGCTGCTTCGTTCTGCAATTTTTCGGTTTTTGTTTTTATCGCAGCATCAATATCTATAGGTGCAGCACCTGCCATTTCGGTTCTTACTTTGCTTTCAATTTCTTCAAGTACATCCGGATTAAAAGCATTCAATAATTCTTTCACTACTTGTGAAACACTTTTGCCGTTAGCTTTTTCGGCAAATTGTTTTTTTTCTTTTTCGGTAATTTGTTTATCTAATCTTGTCAGTCGGTTGGCTAAAGAAGTAAATAATTCTTCTTCTCTTGCACCAACGGCAACTGCTTGTAATAAATCCTTTAGCGGAATGCCTGGCTTTTTTTCCAGGGGTCGGCTATCTGTTTTTAAACTTTTGGTTACACCAATGGCATCTACAATTACAAAATGGTCTTTAGTGAACTTTGCTGTTGGCGTAACTTTTCGCAAACTATCTAAATCAATAGTTCGTGTTCCTCTGCCTTTCATTTGCTCAAAATAATTGATGCTTTTTACATCTCTCATAAAAAGCAAACATTCAAGTGGTTTAATGTCTGTGCCGGTTGCAACCATATCAACGGTTACTGCAATTCTTGGATGATAATCATTCCTGAATTGTGATAAAACCGATTTTGGATCCTCGTCAGTTTTGTATGTTATTTTTTTGCAGAATTTATTTTCTTCGGCAAATTCTGATCTTACAATATCTATAATATCATTGGCGTGGCTGTCTGTTTTAGCAAAGATTAAAGTTTTAGGCACTTCAAAATTTCCGTTTTTATCGTAACGTTCTTTAAAAATACTTGGCAAATGCTCTTTGAATGTTCTGATGATGGTTCTTATCTGATTAGGATTTACTACATCTTTATCCAATTGTTGTTTAGAATAATTTTCATCTTCATCCTGCAATTCCATTCGTTTCTTTCTGCTCAATCGTTCGCGGTGTTCAATGTATTCGCCTTTCCAAAGTGTAGCACCTTGTTGGGTTACTTTGGTATCAATGATAAATACTTCGTAACCTACATTCACGCCATCGGCAACCGCCATTTCGTGAGAATATTCACTTACTAAATTCTGGTCGAAGTAACCAATCGTTCTTTTGTCGGGTGTAGCGGTTAAGCCAATTTCAAAAGCATCGTAATATTCCAGTACTTGTTTCCAAAGGTTGTAAATGCTTCGGTGGCATTCGTCAATTACAATGAAATCAAAAAACTCAATGGGCATTTTTCCATCGTATTCAATCGGTGGAATTTCTTTTGGTTGTCCCGATAGCCATCGGGATTCGTTCGGGTTTGTTTCTTCGGCACTTTCTTCTAGTTCAGTTCCTTTTAAAATGGAATACAAACGCTGAATTGTACTAATGCAAACCTGACTGTCGGTAGCTATGTAACTTGATTTCAGCCTTTGAACGCTGTATAATTCAGTAAATTTTCTATTATCGTCATTAGGAACGAATGACATAAATTCTTGCTCCGCTTGTTCTCCTAAATTTTTGGTGTCCACCAAAAATAATACTCGTTTTGCTTTTGCATATTTCAGCAAACGATAAATTGCGGTTATGGCAGTAAATGTTTTCCCCGAACCAGTTGCCATTTGTATTAAGGCTCTTGGTCGGTTTTCTTTAAAGGAAGTTTCTAGTTTGGTTATGGCGTTTATTTGACAATCTCGTAAACCTTCGGTTTGCAATGATGGCAAGTCGAATAAACTTTTACGAAGCGATTGGTCTCTTTTTACCCAATCTTTTAATGTTTCAGGTCGGTGAAAACTGAATACTTCTCTTGCTCTTGGTTTGGGGTCTGTAAAGTCGGTGAATCTTGTTACTTCTCCTGTACTGATATAAACAAAAGGTAAAGGTTCATTTTTTAGATGTTTGAGTTTGGCGTTTGCATAGGCCTCAGATTGGTCTTCATGCGAAGTCATACGATAGGCTTCTTCCTCGCGTTTAGCTTCAATTACTCCACAAGGTTTCCCTTCAACAAATAATACATAGTCTGCAGGACCAACATCCGTCAAATATTCCTTAACAGCAACACCAATTCCAGCATTCAGATTTACTTGTTTAATGCTCTGTATAACCCAGCCGCATGCCCTCAATTGCTTGTCAATGTTATCTCTTGCTATTTGCTCTGGGTTTTGGTTTGCCATTGCTTAATACAATACAATATTTAGTTGGGTAAGATACAAATTTTCATCTTTAAAACTATTATTCCAATTCAATGGCGGGTAAAAGAATAGGTTCTTAGCTAAACCTTGGTATTGTTGTAACAACTTTATACTATTCATTTTATCTCTCAAATCTGTATCTAAAAATTTACTAGCCTTCAAGATGTATAACAACCATCCCACATGTATACCCCAAGTTTAAAAAGACTGATTTAGATTATTGAATTTGAAATAAAACCATACCTCATTTGGTTTTTCTCCAAGTGCCCACCCATAAATTACCCTTTTTCGCCTCCTTCAAATTCCTAACTAAAGGCGATTATCCCTAGTTACAACATAATTTCCCTAGTTACCAGATATCGCTTTTTTGGTAGGTACATTGCTTTTAGGTTTGAGTTATAAACGTATTATTTAATAACTCTTAAAAACAAAAAATCATGAAATCAACATCAGAAACCGGCCATGCAATTAACGTGGCAAACTTCAATGAACTTATTACAGCTGTAACAGCTTTGGGTGCAACCTATGCCCCTGCAAAGGCAAGCCTTAAATTGGCATCACTCAATGCAATTTCAACGGCAGGTGCTAACAGTTTAAACGAGGTTATCTCCAAAAAAAATGCATACAATAATGCAGTCAATGCACGTATGCAAAGCTTTAGTAAAATGCGTCCATTGGCAACGCGCGTATTAGCAGCCTTGCATACAACCGACGCTAATTTCGAATTACTTAAAGATGCCAAAACCATCAACCGCAAAATTCAAGGTAGACGAGCAGTTGATATTGCCCCCGTTGCTGAAGGGGCAGCAGCTCCTAAATCTATTTCTGCCAGTCAACTCTCTTACGATCAACTGATACAACATTTTACAACGCTTGTCAATTTAATCGAAACGGTACCAAGCTATCAACCTGCCGAAAATGATTTGAAATTAGATACACAGCAAACGTATATCAGCGAATTAAATTCACTAAATAGCCAAGTAAGTGCTGCTTATATTGCTATTGGCAATGAGCGTATTGCTCGTAATACTATTTTGTATAAAACATTAGTTGGTTTGGTTGATATTGCTTTGTCGGTAAAACTATATGTAAAATCTGTCTTCGGGTCAAACTCTCCTCAATATAAAGGAATCAATAAAATTGCCTTCCGTACGATAGCTTAATTCTGCCTTTAACTTAGCTTAACTCTCATTTTAAAACCGCTTACATGCACGAACCCAAAAGTAAGCGGTTTTTCTATGTCCCTATTGTGGTTTAAAACCGCACTAACCATAGAACTCCTTAACGCACAATCAAACCTACAAAACGCAAGTATAAACCTCCTAAACGCAAACGTGGAACTAGCAAACGCAAGCATACATATGCCAAGTAAAAGCATAAACCTGCTAAACGTAACGATGGAATTTGCAAACGCAAGGATAAATGTAGAGAGAGGAATTATGGAACTAGCAAACGCAAGTATGGAATTACTAAATGCAAGCAAGAACCTATTAAACGCAAAGCACTAAATTCTAAATTCTAAAATCGAAATTCGAAGGGGAATACTTCAGGCAAGTAAAATTTGCGAACCACGAACCCCGAACACCTAGCCCCGCTTTCCTAACATCTAATTCCGAACCTCGAACCTCAAGCCCCAAATTCCGATTGTATATTCCTAAATTCACATCCCTATTATTCGCAAATTTCTTTCAATTTCTCAAGTGCTTTAGGGTAGGTCTTGTTCATATAATCTACAAAATCTTCAGTGGTGTCTAAGTCAACAGTAAGGGTTGTGGTTCCCTGTCCAACTGCTTCGTCCAGGCGGGCATTATTTTCTTCGAATGAATAGTTTTCAAATCCGTTGGCCCATTTTTCCACTTCAGGTCCTTCTGTAATTTCCTCGCCGGCTTTAAAAAGACCATAATGTTGAATTGAAACAAATTGATTGGGAATAATATCAGCGATTCTAGAAACCATACCTCCCTTTTCACCTTTCTCATCTACGCCAACAAATAAAATTTTATTTCCCTTGTCCCATATTCCTTCATAGGTCGATGTTGGGTTAAACAAAGCAGTCCATTGCTCATAAGTTGATTTGCCATTGATGCCAAGCATAATATCATATACCTTGCTTGCAGGTGCATTGATGATTACTTTGAATTGTAATTTTTTCATATAATCAGTGTTTGTTTAAATTAATTTGTAAGTCTTGTTTCTTTCTGTTATACTCAGCAACTGTTATGGTCAATGCTTATGTATCAATTTCCAAGCAAGCCAAATCTTTATACTCATTATTTTGAACAAACTCCTTTATTAGTTCAACGTTGTTTAGCAAACAAACTACCAAATTCTTCGTTGAAGTATTACCTATTCTAAGCCAAATTATCTTAGGCGGAGTTCCTTTAATTAATGACATATCATAGAAGTCTGTATCAAAAGTTACTATGGTATAATCATTTGATTTAGCGTATTCCTAAATTTCGTAGTCATCGCTATTTTCTAAGCCTAATAATTTAACTTGACTAGCTAAAGGCAGAAAATCTTGAATTTTCTTGACAATTCTAAATGAAATGTTTTGGTCGAGTAACAATTTCATTACGCAACCTTTATACGATGTTCTCTATCTGCAGCATACGCTAGCACCGCCAATAAATCTTCTTTAGTTAGTTCAGGATAATCCTCAATAATTTCTTCTTCAGTCATACCTGAGGCAAACCAACTTAGTACATCATAAACTGAAATCCTCATTCCTCGGATACAAGGTTTTCCAAATCTTATGTTTGGGTCTATTGCAATAATCTCCGAATAGTGTTTCATTCGTCAAATTTATAGATTATTTCTGAAATATTACTTTGCATTTAAGTTCTGTAAATGAATTGGATAATGCCCATCTTACCTGCTTTTTTATTCGTCATCAAGATATTATTGAAAATATCCATTTACTCTGTTTACCCCTAGTTCAAGTTTTAAGAAACCCGCTACGCAAATTCAAAAATTCAAAATACTAAATTCGAAGGAGGATTCTTCAGGCGAGTAAAATTTCCCCATCATCTGATTCCTGACATCTAACATCAATTCAAGAGCAATTTCCGAACCTCTAACCCCGAACCCCTAGCTCCGTTTTTCCTAACATCAATTATGTATTAAAAAGTTCCAGAATCAACATCCTTTATAAACTTGATAACACCGGTCATAAAAACCTGTTGGTCATCCCACATAGACAAATGGCTTCCATTGGGACAATAGAGATATCGACCTTTCATTACCAATTTGCTTTGTTCTTCCATAGCATTCGGATCCATTGTGTCATGTTTGGCACCTATCATTAACGTAGGAATAGATATTTCTTTCAACCGATTTTTAATGTCCCAATTTGCAAGACGGCCACTAATTCCAAATTCACTTGGCCCCTGCATCATTGTATAAATTTCGCCGTTTACGTG
This sequence comes from Bacteroidota bacterium, assembly GCA_016706595.1. Classification (GTDB taxonomy): domain Bacteria; phylum Bacteroidota; class Bacteroidia; order Chitinophagales; family Chitinophagaceae; genus OLB11. The sequence continues at coordinate 220,933 of JADJJH010000003.1, forward strand.
TTTCATAGCACGGTTAAAGCCATCAGGCCATTCTTTTAAACGACATAAATGTTCATGGTAAAAATTTGGAATGAGTAATTCCATATAACGCGGGTTATTAAAGTCCTTTTTCGCTTCGATAGATTTAATTTCGGAAAGAATTTCCGGCTTCATTTGTTTAGCAAGTACTTCCGCTGCATACTTTCCATACTCCGGTGCACTTGCAACCATATTTGCCACCAACAAACCTTTTAAATGCCTTTGATATTTCAAGGCATACTCCATTGCTAGAATACCACCCCATGAATTACCAAGCACATAAAAATTTGTACTATCTGCACCAATAGACTGGCGAACTTGTTCTACTTCTTCAACAAAACGGGCAGTGGTCCAAAGACTGCTGTCTTTTGGCTGATCGCTGTAGTATGAACCTAGTTGGTCATATTCATAAAATTCAAAACCTTGTCGCAGAAAAAAGGTTTCAAAACATTCCATATACTCGTGTGTCATAGCAGGGCCACCATGCAGCAACAATATTTTTATTTTTGGATTATTACCAAAACGTTTAGTCCACACTTTAAAATCCCGAAGGTGTTTTAATGGGAATCATTCTTACACCTGCCGATTCAACTGAATCTCCATAGTTAAAATAATCAGCCATGGAAATAGAATGCGAGGATGGTGTTTGTTCGCATGAAAGAGTAAAGCAAGTAGCTAAAATGAAAATGAATAAACGCATATCTAATTTTTTAATAATGATGCTATTGTTTAGGTGGCTGATAGCATTCTGACTAACGATCGGTGGCTTGCTCAGTAGCGGAAGTAAAGGTACTTCGATTGAGTTAAGAAAGAAAAGATGAAAGGAGAAAAGATGATTGAAAAGCTACAAAGCCGCTATAGAGCAATTGCCACATATTATGCGGTGGGCTTTATTGTCCGCTTAAATGTTCTTTAACTACTGAAGCGACATTATCTCTTGTTATTCTATATGTCTTGCAGTATTTGCTATTTAACCAATCACTCAAAAGTTTTGCCCCTTTACTCGCATTGCATGATCCACAGCAAATAGCTATGTTGTCTACTCCGTTAATTCTAATGTCATTAATAATATGTTCCCAAGTTGGTCTTGTCTTGTGAGAAAAAACGGAATTGATAAATGAAATTCCACAGTAAACACAACTTGTATCTCTTTTCCTTATTAACTCTTCAACGTCTTTTGGTATGCCCCAACGATTAGCCATTATTACTTAATAATTATTCTTCATCGAAGTAGTCGCTGTCTATTTTTTTAACTTCATATGCTTGCTGTGGAGTACAACCTAGATTATAGTCAATCATTAACTGAGCTAATTGATGACCATCTATTAAAACAATTTTAGTTTCATTTCTCGGTGTGTATTCTATTGCTTCTTTTGTGAAGTTTGAAGTTGTAATGAAGATTCCTTTTTTTGCACCTTGTCCAGCTAATGCACCTACAAATTTTTGAAGTTCTGGTCTGCCAACAACGTTGCCTGGTTTCCATCGTTTAGCTTGAATATAAATTATATCTAAACCAAGCTTGTCTTCTTTTATTGTACCATCGATTCCTTCGTCTCCACTTTTCCCCATGGCTTTTCCAGCATCTTTAATTGATCCGCCATAACCCATTTTTACTAAGAGTTCAACCACAAGTTTTTCGAAAAAGGCTGGCGAAAGTTCAACAACTTTGTTAATTAGTTCAGATGCCAATGATTTTCTAATTTTCTGATAGGCTGTTTCTAATGATTCTTCGGGTGTCTGTTTAGATTGCTCTTCACTAGTTTCTGTTTCAACTTCGTCCTCTCGTTTTGTAGTTTGAAATTCTACGAATTCAGAAAATTGTTTTAAAAACTTGACATTTATTGAACTTGGCCTTTTCTTTAGGACATCTAGTCCTCGATTTGAAATAACAACTATTCCTTGTTTTGGGCTATCAATTAAGCCAGCTTTTTTTAAATAAGTCTTTGCCCCGCAGTTCTGTTGTAAAATACTGGAGCTACACCACTGGGCAATAATTCTTTTTGTTCATCTTCAGTAACACCAAATTTTACAGCAAGTTCGTCAGTAACATATCGCATTTTATATTCTTTGCCGTCCGAAATAAATTCCAGTAAGGGCAACATTATTGTTTGATAGTCTGGAATCATATTCTATGTCGATTAGTTTTAGTTTGTTTAGTTGTCTTTTAAGCTGCCGCATAACTATTATATCCCCCCAATTATATCCTCCAAATTTTAATCTCAATATAATTAGCCTTCCAAAAGTAAAACATCCGTTTCAAAGATTTCTCCCAAGTTCAAGTTTTAAGAAACCTGCTAAGCGCAAAGCGAAAAATTCGAAATACTAAAATCGAAATTCGAAGTGTGAAACTTCAAGAAAGTAAAATTTCCGAACCTCGAAAAAAATCCTAAATACTAAAATAGAAATACGAAGGAGAATACATCAGGGAAGTACATGTATGTCTCTGAAATAGGTTGACCACTAACAAGTGAGTCATGCAGACATTAATTAAACATTTAAAGAAGTCTCGGAGGTATTCTGAGGATTTTAAAAAAGAGATGGTTCGTCTCTTTGAAAGCGGTCAATATAGTATCTTACAGTTAGAGAAGCTATACGGTGCTGGAGACACATCTATTTATCGATGGGTTTATAAGTATTCAAAATTTAATACTTGCGGTGTACGTGTAGTTGAGTTTAAAAATAGCGATATGGACAAAATAAAAGAAATGGAGAACAAGATTAAGGAACTGGAACAAGCTGTTGGTAGAAAACAGATTCAGATTGACTTTCTTGAAAAAATGATTGAAATTGCCAAGAATGATTATGACATTGACATAAAAAAAAACTACGACATCCTACCCTCAACTGGTTCAGACAAAGGAAAGAAGAAATGAAATATTCTTTGAATAAATTATATAGTGTTGTTGGCGTGAGTCGTCAGTCTGTGCATCAGTATGCCTGCAAGCAAGTTCAATTTGAAGATAAGCTTAAGAATCTTCTTGCAGAGGCAGAGCAATTACGCCGTCGACATCCAGGTTGTGGAGTTGAAAAGATGTATAACACCTTAAAACCGGAATTTATAGGACGAGATCGGTTTGTAGAAGCCTTTATGAATCTGGGGTTTCGTTTAAAACGGAGTAAGAATTATCGTAGAACAACACGTCCAGTTCAGAGCCAATATGTGAATCTGATAAAAGGGTTAAAAATTAATGCTCCAAGCGAAATTTGGCAATCCGATATCACTTACTACTATGCGGGAACTCGATTTTATTATATCGTTTTTATATTAGATGTGTATACAAAAAAAATAGTAGGTTATTGTCTTTCTGATCATATGCGTGCTTCGTCAAATGTAGAAGCATTAAAGAGTGCATTAGCAAAGCACAAACCACCCAGAATACATCATTCTGATAAGGGATCACAATACATTTACCGAAGCTATATCAAATTATTATTAGATAGCAAATGTGCAATAAGTATGGCGAATAGCTGCCAAGATAATGCTTATGCTGAGAGAATAAACAGAACTATCAAAGAGGAATACTTGGATAAATGGAAACCTCAAAATTATCAAGAACTAAGGAAGCAACTATCAAAAGCAGTTAAGCATTATAATAGTAATCGTATTCATAAAAATCTAAACAAACGTACCCCAATAGAATTTGAAACCCTGTACCTAAATCAAAAACTAAAAACAATACCTGAAATAATTATATTTGATAACGAAAACAATTAAAACGGTCAACCATATTCAGGGAAGTACAACAATTTCCGAACCCCGAACCCCAAACACCGAACCCCGCTTTTACCCAATCTTCTTCTGCAAATTCTTATCCAAAGCATCTAAAAATTCTTCGGTATACACAAAGTGTTCGCCATGATTTACTTTATTACCATGAATACATACGGCTAAGTCTTTAGTCATGATACCACCTTGAACTGTGTCGATACAAACTTCTTCGAGGTGATTACAGAAATCAATCAAAGGCTGGTTATTATCTAATTTACCTCTGAAGGCAAGTCCGCGTGTCCAAGCAAAGATAGATGCGATAGGGTTTGTACTGGTTGGTTTGCCTGCTTGATGATCGCGGTAATGTCGGGTAACGGTTCCATGTGCTGCTTCGGCTTCCATGGTTTTTCCGTCGGGAGTGATGAGTACAGAAGTCATTAAACCTAAGGAGCCAAAACCTTGAGCTACTGTATCGCTTTGTACATCTCCATCATAATTTTTACAAGCCCAAACAAAATTACCATTCCATTTTAATGCCGAGGCAACCATATCATCAATTAAGCGATGCTCGTAAGTAATACCTGCTTCTTGGTAAGCTGCTTTAAATTCGTTTTGATAAATCTCTTCGAAGATATCTTTGAATCTACCATCGTATTTTTTAAGAATGGTGTTTTTAGTTGAAAGATATAAAGGCCATTTTTTACTAAGTGCCATATTAAAACAACTGCGTGCAAAACCCATAATACTTTCGTCGGTATTATACATGCTCATGGCAACACCATCGCCTTTAAAATTAAATACTTCAAAGGTTTGTACGTCACCGCCATCTTCAGGTGTGAAGGTCATGGTAAGTTTTCCTTTTCCTTTAATAACAGTATCGGTTGCACGATATTGATCGCCAAAAGCATGACGACCTACGATGATAGGGGCTGTCCAATTAGTAACCAAACGTGGTACATTATTCATCACAATCGGTTCACGAAAAACGGTACCATCTAAAATATTACGTATGGTGCCATTAGGCGATTTCCACATTTGCTTTAAATTAAATTCTTTTACACGTTCTTCATCGGGTGTAATGGTGGCACATTTAATACCAACGCCACAGGCTTTGATGGCATTGGCACAATCGATGGTAATTTGATCGTTAGTTTCATCTCGGCTTTCGATACCTAAATCGTAGTATTGAATCGGAACTTCTAAATAAGGAAGTATCAATTTTTCTTTGATGAATTTCCAAATGATACGGGTCATTTCATCACCATCAATTTCTACTACCGGATTGTTTACTACTATTTTAGCCATGATTTAGGATTTTTTAAATGTGGGGCAAATGTAATATGGCAAGTTTAGAATATGAAATTCAGTTTTTGTGGGAGAAGGATGATGAGGCGGGTGAGTTTTAAATTATTTGAGTAAATTAATTGTAGCAAGCACTCACCGCGTGCGGGATTGTAACGGATAGCCCGCAACCCGACGCCACGGCGGGTGAGGACTAGCAGTGTAAAGCCCGGTGAGCCTTTGTGCTGCCACGCCCAAAGAAAATACAAGGTGGTTTAAATCCCTTATACTTCGTTATGTGAATGCCGCACGCGCGGCACACTTTAATTACCTTAGTCAGCGCTTCCGATAGCTATCGGAATTAAAAATTCACATGCATCATCTGAGAAACTTTAGACCATCTTTTTGAGATGCCCTTAATCAGATTGCTTGCTAATCAACCCACTTTTAGTTGACTTACCTGCTTGCAATTTATACATATAATTTCCTGAAGGTAATGCTTGTGCATTTTCTGATCTTCCATTCCACGAACAGGTATGAAAGCCCATGCCTTGAATATGTGAGACTACCTTACTTACTTCTCTTCCGAAAATATCGTAAATGCGCAGACTCACAAATTGCGAACTTGCCAACTCATATTCGAATTGTATGGTTTGTTGAAATGGATTTGGATACACATTTATAAATGGAATTAGGCTTTGCACATTTGCGGCTGATGTGGGATAAAAAAGCGGATCATTATTTAATATGGCTTCAATATCGGCTAACTCATCGCCGGTTTGGTACAAGGCAAATAAATAGCTATCGAACAACATTTCATCATAGGTATTGGTGCCTGCAGAAACCGGAACATTTGGATCGGGTGTGTGCGGATTGTTGATCGTATTATCAAATTTGTGTGATGAAAACAAACGATACCCTTGCGGCATTTTCACCATGTTCTTAAAAGTGTATTGTCCTTGCCAATGAAAATCCCATTCGGGTATCCAAATCAGCGGAATGGTATCAGTTGTTTTATACGCTAAATTTAAAATATTGGTACAAGTATTATGTGAGTGTGGGAAGACGCCATAAATGGAAAAAGGCACCGGTATGCCTGCCGCACTTGGGGGATATTTTTGCGTAACGGTTATGCTGTCATTTGCAGGAACAACAAAACTCCAATTTTGTATAAGTGTTTCGAAATACATTTCTCGAACGCCAGTTTCTGCCACCGGATAAAAATAAATTCTTAGTTGAGAACTATCTTTTTCGCCAGCACTTCCTTCGGGTACATGCATTTGAAAGGATACGCTAGAACCGGCTTTTATTCTAAATCCAAACTTCGTCGGACTCACCCCGGGCAAAACCGTTGGTCCCATACCCGGTGCATAATCTCCAATACCTACTTGTCCTTGAAAATTAAAACACCCCCCACTTAAATCATCAACGGCGGTTCCGGTTGTATCTATGGTAATTACGGCGTGATGAATAATGGCCGCATTACCCGGTACAAATTCGAAGGCGCGTATATAACGATCTTGCAATAAACCGCTTGGTACATTTAAACAATAATAATGATCGGCAGTAGAAGCGGTACTAGTAAATTTCGGTACGTTTAAAATTAAATCGGGCGTGCCATACAATTGTGTAGCACCATAAACGGGTAAAGCAGGTGCAAGGGTGGTATCGCCGGCAGGCATGGCATTATCTATCCAAGCAATCAACTTGGCTTTATCGGCAGCACTCACTACGCGTTCATGTACATAACTTTTATAAGCAGGATCGGGAGGCCAAGGTGGCATGGTATTAGAATTTACATAAGACTTTATCGTGTTACCTAATGCATATACCTTACTATAAGATGTAAGCGAAGTAGCGATACCACCATCATGATGACAGCTTGTACAATTATTAATGAATATGGGGGCAACATCTTTATAGACATCTTGCGCACTCAATTGTGAACTTGAAAAAAGAACGAAACAAAGCATCAGTTTGTAAATAGATCGCATGGTAAGAAGTTTAAAAAGTGGAGATAAAATTTGCAAATCAGTTTGATTAGGTTTTCAAATATAAATGGTTTTGGGAAAAGAAATAGCCTGGCTGACATAAGTTTAAAAATAATAAACTGCCCACCCTTGTCCCTCCCAAGTGGGGAAAGTGCCTCACATCTTGATAATTATCTTCTTCATGGTTAAAGCAATGCCGGATACATTCAATAGAAAATGAAGAAATGGATTCAGTTGGAATGAGAAAGTATGGTCTCTAGTTTACATCCAACTTCTTCAAGTAAATATGTCCGCTGGCAGTATGTTTTGCTTTTAAATAATACATCCCTTTAGGCAATGCCGCGTTAAGTGAAAGTTTAACTTGTAGTGATGTAATACTGATATCAGCTTTTTGTTCAAGCACCGTTTTTCCGTTATTGTCACTTAAGGTAATTTGAAATTCACCGAGTTCATCTTTGCTAAAAACGAGTTGTATATTTTTTTTATCGGTCTGACTAAAATAAAATCCTAATGAAATTTCCTCTTCTGTTTTTTGAGGTTCTATGGGTTTAAGCAATGGTTTGGATTCAATATAATTATTTAAATTTTGTATGGCTTGCTGTGATAATAAAATGCCATTATCTAAATCGGAGGAGGTAAATTTTATTCCTGAATTTGAGATAGGTTGGGCTTGTAAGTTGTTGATCGACACCTTGTATAAACCACTTAAACTTAACGCACTGCTTACCATAATTTCATTATCATTGAATACACAGGCTCCATTTACCGTAAAGCCTTCGGGCAAATTTTTTATTTTGCCGATATATTTAGCCTTACGTGTATCGAGGTTGATAAGAAATACTGTTTGCATGGCACTGATTAAAATTAAATGGTTGGCATCGTCGGCAATAATATCACCACCTTGGTTTACAAATATGTTCGACAGAGAATCGTTGCGCGATGGTTCATTTTCGATACTTCCTAAGGCTTCGATACGAGGTTTTTTATCTGTTGAAAAACGAAATATTTGACGAGCATCATTATTCACCATATAACCCATACCATCTCCGGCGATAGTCATACGTGAAAATTGGGTTTCGGGTTTTCCAAATCCTGCGCCGGGAATTAATCCTGCTTGTACAATTGTAAATACCGGATTGGCAGAATCGAGATTGAAATAGCGTAAATCGGCATATTCCATGGTTGAATAATACAGTCGATTTCGTTTGGCATCGAAAGCGCATGAGGCCACACCAATTCCCATGGGGGTAATTACATCTAAAATGGTTTCGGTAATATTTCGGTCGAGTGAATTTAATTCATACAGTTTAGTGGCTTCAGCATATAATAATTCAGATTTTCCATTTTGTAGATTTACCAGTCGGATATCGGTCCACGGTGTAATTGCCAAATCCCTTCCACAAATAGAGTAGGCCATTTGAGCCTTTGTGTTGGAGCAAAGTAATTGAAATGCAATAAAAAGGGTAAGTCGGATACTATTTTTCATGAGCAACAAAAGTATACAATATGTTTTGATGAAAATAAGTTTTAGTCGACACAAGAGAAGGTCAAACCGCTTATCCAAACTTTTCTAAAGCTCCGCCTTTTTTAAAGAACCTATCAATGTTTAGTTCCGTTTGTACATCTTTCTCTAATACCGGTGCATGATGGGGTTTACTTCGTGCATCGATGATGAGCGGTCCATTGCACCCCCAATGTTTGAACTTCGTAAAAGAGTCAATGCCATAAATATCCTTAGCCGGATTACTTCGAGTGAAGGTGGTCCATATAAAATTATTGAATTTTGCGGCTAAAAATTCAGCATCATCACACATTACGATGAGGGGAATGGATTGCAATTCATCTACTTTATTCTGCAATTGGGCGTTTATAAATTCCATATCGATCGCTGCTTGTTCGTATGATTGAAATGGATTCATTTGTATAGCCACTACACCCGGCATACAATATTTTATATGTTGAATTCCCTTTAGCTGTTGAAGGCATTCAGGCAATTCAGTACTTAACTTACGAATCGGATTTCCGTAGGCTGCCAAGACTAATTTGCTGCCTGTATTTAATCCATCACCACTATAATCTAAAGTATCTATAGAGGTTTGAGTATAAAAATGTAGATCGCGTTGCCAATTGATTCTTTCTAGCATAAATTGAAAAAAGTCAGGAATGTCGTGCGTCGATAATTGTTCAGTATCATCGGCAGTAATCCATACATATTTGGCCAGACTTAACTGCCCGGTACCTAAAACGCGATTGGCTATGGTAAGTAATTCAGATGGCTGTTTAGTTTTTTCATAAGGCGTGTATCGCTCGCTGCCTATGGCTAATAACAATGGATGTACACCTGCTGCATCAACTGCATGTACTTGTTTTAAACCGGGTATCTCATGTTGAATGGCATTGCCGGTAATTTCATGTATGAGTTGTCCGAAACTTGTATCTTCTTGTGGCGGTCGACCAACCACAGTGAATGCCCATATCGCATTTTTACGTGCATACACTTTATGCACTTTCATTATCGGAAAAGGATGTTGCAAACTATAATATCCGAGGTGATCGCCAAAAGGACCTTCTGTTTTTGTTTGTCCTTTTTCAACGGTTCCGGTGATTACAAAATCGGCATCGGTTGAAATGCAAAAGCCATCTTCATAGGTATAATGAAATCGTCGTTTACCAAGTGCACCGGCAAAAGTCATTTCGCTGAGTCCTTCAGGAAGGGGCATTACAGCGGCTACCGAATGTGCTGGAGGACCACCCACAAAGCAACTTACTTTGAAAGGTTTATTGGCAGCATCGGCTTTAGTTTGATGAACACCGATGCCACGGTGCAACTGATAGTGTAGTCCGATTTCGGAATCTTTTTCATAATCATTTCCATTCAATTGTATTCGATACATGCCCAAATTAGCATGCATGATGCCTGGTTGCTCAATATCTTCAGAATATACTTGAGGTAAAGTAACAAATGCACCTCCATCTTTTTTCCAATGGGTAATTAATGGGAGATCTGATATTTTTATTTCTTCATAAAGAACCGGTTTTTGTAACGGATTTTTTAAGGGTAAGGCATATAAAGCCGATTGAGCAACATCTATATTTTTGAATGGATTTTTTAAAACCGAGAGCGGGTTTTGTTTGAGTGCAATTAATTTTTGTACTTGCTGTAGGGAATCACGAAAAATAAATTTGCTTCGTTCTAGCGTACCAAAAATATTACTCGCTGCGCGGAATTTACTTCCTTTTACTTTTTCGAAAAGTATGGCCGGACCGCCAGCTTCATGAACACGAAGATGAATGGCTGCCATTTCGAGATAAGGGTCTACCTCATCGGTAATGCGCACAAGCATTCCATTTTTTTCTAGATCAAGTAAGCAAGCTTCAAGCGAGGAATATGACATGTTAGCAAAGATAAGTGCATGAAGTGAACGAAAATTAATTCTTAATTATACAGTATAGTGCTTCTCTAAAAACAGATGCTTCGTTACTCGAATTGTGCAAATCTTTTATTGACAATCGTAAACGCTACCTAGCCATCAGGAATGCAAAATTCGAAAGCCCTGTTTACTAACCTATAATCTTGACTAAGAGATTTACAAATTCTTGATCAATTCATCTGCAAACTCACTGGTTTTAAGAAGGGTTGCATGCTCCATCAAATTATGAAAATCGATAGTCACTCGCTTGCTTTTGATGGTTCTGCCAATAGAGTTCGTGATAAGGTCTGCTGCTTCTTGCCAACCCATATATTCGAACATCATGACTGCGCTTAAAATAACTGATGAAGGATTCATTGTATTGGTATTCGCAAATCGAGGTGCTGTGCCATGTGTTGCTTCAAAAACGGCATGTCCGGTATGATAATTAATATTTGCACCCGGCGCAATGCCAATACCACCCACTTGTGCAGCCAAAGCATCGCTTATATAATCGCCATTTAAGTTTAAGGTTGCAATCACGCTATAATCTTGAGGGGCTAATAAAGCTTGTTGTAAAAAGTTGTCGGCAATAGCATCTTTAATGATGACTCTTCCGCCAATATGAGCAATTTTCATTTCTTCGTTGGCAACGGCTTCACCACTTTCTTTTTTAGTTCTTTCCCACTGATTCCAGGTATATACTTTATCGCTAAATTCGCGTTCGGCCAATTCGTAACCCCAATTTTTAAAAGCGCCTTCGGTGAATTTCATGATATTACCTTTATGAACCAAGGTTAGTGAAGGTAATTTATGGGTGATAGCGTATTCGATAGCCGAACGGATTAATCGCTCACTACCTTCTTTACTTACCGGTTTAATGCCAAATGATGAAGTTTCGGGAAAGCGAATATTTTTCACTTGTAGTTCATTCGTTAAAAAGTCGAGCAGTTTTTTTGCCTCCGGTGAACCGGTCATATATTCTATACCGGCATAAATGTCTTCGGTATTTTCTCTAAAGATAACCATGTTCACCTTTTCAGGATGCCACATCGGAGAAGGCACACCATCAAAATATCGAACCGGTCGAAGGCAAACATATAAATCAAGCTCTTGTCGTAATGCCACATTCAAACTTCTAATACCGCCACCTACAGGGGTAGTGAGCGGACCTTTTATCGCAATCAAATAATCTCTAAAGGCTTGCATGGTTTCTTCGGGCATCCAGCTTCCGGTTTGGGTAAAGGCTTTTTCGCCGGCAAGCACTTCCATCCATTCAATTTTTCTATCACTACGATAAGCCTTTTCAACAGCAGCATCTAAAACCCTTACGCTAGCTTTCCAAATATCGGGTCCAATGCCATCACCTTCTATAAAAGGAATGATAGGATAATTAGGTACATGTAGTTTGCCATTTTCGAGCATGCTGATTTTTTCTGCCATAATATTATTTTACGTTTTTTAAAAAATAAAATGCTTCCAAATTGGAAGCATTTTAAGGGATAGTGATGGGTCTCGAACCCACGACCCTCAGAACCACAATCTGATGCTCTAACCAACTGAGCTACACCATCCATAAGAATCGGCTGCAAATATAGAATTAAATAGAGAATTGCAAAATGTAAATAAAGAATTGCAAAAAAAGTTTTGAATATGAGTTAAATACATTGGATTTACCTGTTGAAGTAATTATTTGGATGAACGGTGCCATCGCCATCCAAGTTGATGAAAGTAGTGTTGCTGGCCCCCCAAAAAAAGTACCTCACGAAAATAATTTATAAAGATTCGGTAATCTTGTCATACTTAAACTTTTAGCATAGATTTGAGGGCGAAAAGCAAACGAAAATATGAGTCATAACGAATTTAAGAAGTATGCCACCAAGCATGTGGGCATTAGCAGTGCAACTTTACATAATTATAGTTCGCACATGAGTAAACAAATTACAAACCTTACACCTTATATCATCGAAGAACGTCCGATGAATGTAGCATCTATGGACGTATTCTCACGATTAATGATGGATCGCATTATTTTTTTAGGAGAAGGGATTAATGATTATGTTGCCAATATTGTAACCGCACAACTTTTATTTTTAGAAAGTGCCGATCGAACGCGTGATATTCAAATGTATTTGAATAGTCCGGGCGGTTCAGTGTATGCCGGTTTAGGCATTTACGATACGATGCAAATTATTCAGCCCGATGTAAGTACTATTTGTACAGGTATTGCCGCAAGTATGGCTGCTGTATTGATGTGTGCCGGGGTGAAAGGAAAGCGAACGGCATTAAAACATGCACGTGTGATGATTCATCAACCCTTAGGCGGTGCCGAAGGACAAGCTAGTGATATAGAAATTACGGCCCGTGAAATCGGAAAATTGAAAAAGGAATTATATGAAATCATTGCCTTGCATAGTGGTCAAAAATTTGCCAAGGTTGAAAAAGACAGCGACCGTGATTATTGGATGACCGCTGAGGAGGCTAAAGATTATGGTATGATTGATGAAGTTTTATTGAAACATCCGAAGAAATAAATTTCTCGGAGATCGGGGTTCGGGGTTTGAGGTTCGGATAAAATTCGACATGCTAAAATATTAATTCGAAGGAGGTTAAGACGAGTTAATAATTTCCCAAGCATCAAACCCCGTGTTCCTTTCATCTATTTCCTAAACTAGAATAATTTCCGAACCCCGAACCTCGAACTCTAGACCGCGCTTCCGTAAAAATTTCCTTCTCAAATTTAATTCTCCTTCCCTACCTTTGCGCCACTTTAAAAATTAAAATACATACACATGAAAGTAACTGTAGTTGGTGCAGGTGCCGTAGGCGCAACTTGTGCAGATAATATTGCTCGTAAACAACTTTGCGACGAATTAGTAATTGTTGATATTAAGGAAGGCGTTGCCGAAGGTAAGGCAATGGACTTATTACAAACGGCACAAATTGAAGGATTTGATACTAAAATTATAGGAAGTACCAACGATTATACCAAAACGGCAAATACAGATGTTGCGGTAATTACTTCAGGTATTCCACGTAAGCCAGGAATGACCCGTGAAGAATTGATAGGTATTAATGCAGGTATCGTAAAAACCGTAGCACAAAATATTTTACAACACTCACCGAATGCGATCATCATCGTGATTTCTAATCCGATGGATACCATGACTTACTTGGCTTTGAAAAGTACAGGCTTGCCAAAAAATAGAATCATTGGAATGGGTGGAGCCTTAGATAGTGCGCGATTCCGTTATAATTTAAGTCAGGCCATGAAATGCTCACCTAACGATTTGCAAGCATCGGTAATTGGCGGACACGGAGATACAACCATGATACCTTTAACTCGATTAGCGACTTATATGGGCATGCCGGTTTCGAATTTTTTAGATGAAGAAGCTTTGAAAAAAGTAGCAGCCGATACCATGGTAGGTGGCGCAACCTTAACTAATTTGTTAGGTACTAGCGCTTGGTATGCGCCGGGTGCAGCAGGTGCTATGTTGGTAGAAAGTATTTTACGTGATGAAAAACGTATTGTTCCATGTTGTGTTGCTTTGGATGGCGAGTACGGACAATCAGAAATATGTTTAGGCGTACCGGTAGTAGTTGGAAGAAATGGTTGGGAACGTATAGTTGATTACAAACTAAACGACGAAGAGCAAGCTGCATTCAATAAATCAGCCGAAGCGGTTCGAAGTATGAATGCGGTGTTGGAAACGTTGGGAGTGTAATCTTTAATTTTCAGGCTTCAATCTTCAATTAGTACATTGTAGTTTAACCATTAATCATTAACCATTAATCATTAACCATTAATCATTGATGATTGATCCCGATTTTACTGACCTCCTCAAAGTAATTTGGAAATGATTTTTTGACGCAGTTTGAATTATCTAATTCAATTGTATAACCTTGTACAGTAAGCATGCTTAATGCCATGGCAATGCGATGGTCGTTATAGGTATTGAATGAAATAATTTCAGGTAAGGCAATTTGGGCAAGATGTTCGAAAGTAAGAATATCATTATCATAATGTAATAGAATATTGATTTTCTTCAATTCAGATTGTAAGGCTGTAATTCGTTTGCTTTCTTTCCATTCAAGATGATATACGCCACTTATAGAAACTTCTGGATATTTAACTGCACATGCAACAATAAATGGGATAGCTAAATCGGGTGTTTCAGATAAGTCATAGTGTTTTTTAAAGGATGGGGCAAAGGCTTTTATTCTTTTGATAAAGCATTTATCATGTAAGAAATTGGTTTCGATACCAAAGTCAATCGCAATTTGTTGAATAGCAGCATCTCCTTGCAAACTATTATTAAATAATCCATGCATGGTACATTCAAGTTCTTCACTCATCATCATCATCGCATAAAAAAAACAAGCACTGCTCCAATCACTTTCAATTTTATAATTTTGGGCTTGATAGATTTGATGAGGAATATGAATTTTATTTTCGATGATGGAGCTTTGAATACCAAATGATTTCATACATGCTAAAGTCATTTTAATGTAAGGAGAAGAAACTAATTTCCTTTCGAGTTGTATCGTTAATCCATTTTCAAGAACAGGGGCAATTAAACAAAGTGCTGAAATAAATTGTGAAGAGATATCACTTCGTATAGAAATATTTCCGCCCTTTACATTTTTGCCATATATGCGAAGCGGCGCAAATCCCTCTTGGTCGATATACTCGATTTTTGCACCCATACTTTTAAGGGCCTCTACTAAATCATTGATTGGTCGTTCATGTAATCGTTCATCACCAAATAATTCAAATACTTTTCCTACTTGCAAGCAAAGAAATGCAGTGAGAAAACGAAAAGGTGTTCCGGCATCTTCGCAATCAAGATGTAAAGGTGAAGTTTTTGCACCTACCTCATCAAGAAGTTTCTGTAACAGAATCGTATCATTTGCTTTTGAAATATTTGTGATGGAAAATTTTGTATAACATAATGCTTGTATCAATAAAATACGATGACTTATACTTTTTGACGCAGGCAATTCAACTTCAACTAATGATTTTTTATTTGCGAACGAAAGTATCATGAAAATAAGGCTTGAATATGATTTTCTTGAACAATAATTCCATGTTCACAATGACCAATATGTTTCAGTAAGCTCATGCGTATTCCTTCATGATTTTTTTTATCTTGAAGTAAGAATGGAGCAATATCACTATAATTGAAATTGAATTGTAGTTGCGCAAAGAATTTTTCTTTTAATGATTTGGTCAGGGCTGAAATATTAGCCGGTAAATCAAAATATTGCTCACTCAACTTAAGCTCATAATATAGCCCTAATATGATGGCTTCTCCATGTAATAGTGGCGATGCAGTTTGTAATGAATACGATTCGATAGCATGTCCTAAACTATGTCCGAGATTTAAACATTGACGTTTACTTTGATCATGCTCATCGCCTTCAACAAATTTCATTTTTATAGCTAACGATTTCTTGATTTGCTCGATTGAAAGGAAATCATTTCGTTGGAAGTGTATTAAATTTTGCCAATCTTTTTCATTACTTAATAAAGCATGTTTTGTCATTTCGGCAATTCCACTCCATAAAATTCGTTCGTTTAAGGTATCAAAATATTGCGGTTGGCAATAGATTGCTTTTGCAGCATGAAAAGTTCCGATATGATTTTTATATCCTTGAAAATCGATGCCGGTTTTTCCGCCATAAGCCGCATCAACCATCGCTAATAGGGTAGTAGGTATGTTGATAAATTCGATTCCACGTTTGTATACTGAGCATGCAAAGCCACCAATATCACTCAACATGCCGCCACCTATATTCAATACAATGGTTTTTGTATCAGCTTGTAAAACATTGAGTTCTTGCCATATAAAATTGCAGACGTCAATATTCTTATTTACTTCGCCCTGAGGAATAATGATACGCGAACAATTTGAAAGTGAGGGAAATAGTGAACGAAATAATGGGATACAAAATCCATTGGTGTTTGCATCGGCCAATAAAATAATTTGGGTTGCTTTTTGATCTGAAAGAAACGCTAACAGATTCTCTTCTTCCCCGGCATAAAAAATAGGACTTAACATACTTGCATCAATTTGTCGGCCGAAAATGCCATAGGTTTTTCACTAAACCATTGCTTAACCGTAAACCAAGTATCTTCAAAAAGTGCCGATAAACGATAGTCTTCTAAGTGATCTTCATCTTGCCAAATGCTATAGGTATAAAACACAGAAGACGTATGATGATCTTGCCATAATTCGAGTAAAGAACATCCTTCGAAATTTTTTATTCTTGATTTCCTCTCTTCAAATAATTGTTTGAAGTCATCAACATGCTCATGCTTAAAACTTAGTTTGACAATACGTATCATTCGAAAAATATTTTAATGGTATTGTAAAATAAGCTTTTTTCACCTGTTTCAGAAAAGCCAAATAATCGTGATGCATTTCCTCTGTTGATAGAAATTTCAAGATGATTGGATGAATTCACATGACAAAGTTTTTCGCCTTCTACAACATCATGATAATGTTCACTGAGCGTATGAATTTCTTCATCGCGCATAAATAAAATTTTGAATTTTCGCCCTTGGCGGGCTTCTTCAAATTGTGCATGCGTTACATTTAAAACTACATTGCCAAAATGATCGATATATAAAACTTGTGCTTCCAAAGTATCGCTGTTATAATAGGCATAGGCTGCTCGCTTCATTACCGTATTTTTTACATCGATTATTTCCAGTCCACCACGATGACCATTCAGCAATGAAGCTGTTGCCGAAACAAAAGCATCTGCAACCGACATAGCATGATACGGATAAATTTTATCGG
Organism: Bacteroidota bacterium; assembly: GCA_016706595.1. Lineage (GTDB taxonomy): Bacteria > Bacteroidota > Bacteroidia > Chitinophagales > Chitinophagaceae > OLB11. The sequence goes on from JADJJH010000003.1 coordinate 238,151, forward strand.
TAAGTTTGAATAATTGAATGGGCTTATCATCAAACAACATGGTCATAAAACCATTATCGGCACAAAAAATATGCTGATGATTTTCGTAAGCATACAATAATTGTTTTCCGGGATGCGCATATAAATCGCTCATTACAAAATGAAAAGATTCGTCAGGAAAATTGCGATAGGCCGTTTTGAACACATAAACGGTTTGCTGTAAATTAAACGGACTTAAAGTATGCGAAATGTCGAGTAAAATTGGATTGGGTATTACGCCTAGAATTCTTGCTTTTACACTCGACAAGGTGTGGTTTTGAAGTCCAAAGTCAGAAGTCAGAGTAACTATTGCCATAACGTCAAAAGTAGTCAATAAATATTTTAGTTGCTAAGAAGATGCATTAGTTTGATGATTCTGCTTTGGTTATCGCTAGTATTTCTTCTAGTAATTTTCTGTCATTACTTAATCTTGGTATTTTATGTTGACCGCCTAATTTGCCTTTCTGTTTTAGCCATGCATTAAAACTTCCTTCAGGTAAGCTATGCACTTTAGGTTTACTTAACGCAATGTCTTTGTAACGTTTTGCTTCGTAATCTGAATTAATTTCTTGCAAAGCTGCATCTAATACATCAATAAATTGATTGAAGTCTGAAGGTGCTTTATTAAATTCAATTACCCATTCGTGGCAACCATTAGCTTCATTTGAAAAGTATACAGGAGCTGCGGTATAATCATTTACTTCGGCACCGGTTTTTTTACATGCTTTTGCGATGGCATAATCGGCATTGTCTACAATCACCTCTTCGCCAAAGGCATTGATAAAACTTTTAATTCTACCTGATACTTTTATTCTGAAAGGATTTGTTGAAATAAATTGAATCGTATCTCCAACGATATACCTCCATAATCCTGAGTTAGTGCTTATCACCAAAATATAATTTTTGCCGATTTCTACTTCCTCAAGTTGCAAGGTTTCTGGTTGTGGTTTACCATATTCTTCCATGGGCATAAACTCGTAAAAGATGCCATGATTTAAAAATAATAACATCCCATCTCTACCTATAATATCTTGCGAAGCAAAAAAACCTTCCGACGCATTATAGGTTTCTAAGTAATGCATTTTGTTGGATGGTATTAAGCTTTTGAACTGTTGTTCATAGGGTGTAAAGTTTACACCTCCGTGCATATATAATTCAAGATTAGGCCAAACATCATGCAAGTTTTTTTTGCCCGTAATTTCAAAGATTTTTTTAATTAAAACGATGGTCCAAGTAGGAACACCGGCAATCATTGTTACATCTTCGAGTATGGTACTCTCAGCCATGCGTTCAATTTTTTCTTCCCATTCTTGCATTAAGGCAATTGAAATATCTGGGGTTCGAATCAATTGGGTGAAGTACGACATGTTCTGTATCATCACGGCCGATAAATCGCCATAATACGAATCGGCATTGAGTTGATTTACTTGGTGACTTCCACCGAGTGTAAGGCATTTGCCCGACATGATGCCGGATTGAGGAAAGTTTCGATAGTATAAAGCAAGTACATCTTTACCTGATTTATAATGACCATCTTCGAGTGATTCGTTACTTACCGGAATAAATTTACTTTTGTCAGAAGTAGTTCCACTTGATTTAGCAAACCAGGTGATGGGTGAGTTCCATAAAACGTTTTGATTACCCTCCATCATTTTATGGATATAGGGTCTAAGGTCTTCATACTCACTAATGGGAACTAGTTTCTTAAATTCTTTGACATCATTAATATGTTGAAAGTCGTATTTCTTGCCAAACTCAGTAAATTGTCCATTATGCACAAGCGAATTAAAAACCATGGCTTGAGTACTAGCCGGGTTCAGCAGAAAATTATCGATACTGCTCCAACGCAATTTGATAAAACCTTTTAATGCCGGACTTAATATAATCATGTAAAATATTACTAAATAGGAATTCGAAAAAATAGTAGTAGGCGGTAAAGTTAATTATATAATCTTAAAAATGAAATGGGGGCAAATGGGTGTTTTTAAGTCGTGATTGGAGAAGTTTTCTTTCGTAACTCAAAGCTTTCGCCCAAATAGAGTTTACGTACTTGGGCATCATTGGCAAGATCTTCGGCCGTACCTGATTTTAAAATATTGCCGTCATATAATAAATAAGCCCTGTCAGTTATCGATAGGGTTTCTTGTACATTATGATCTGTGATAAGAATGCCAATGTTTTTAAATTTAAGTTGCTCAACAATCAGTTGAATGTCTTCAACTGCAATAGGGTCGATGCCTGCAAAAGGTTCATCCAATAAAATAAATTTTGGATTTACCGCTAAGGCTCTGGCAATTTCTGTTCTGCGACGTTCGCCTCCACTTAATACATCACCCATATTTTTTCGTACATGGGTAAGTCTGAATTCAGAAAGTAAAGATTCTAGTTTATCTTTTTGCTCGGCTTTTGTGAGTGATGTAATTTCAAGAACCGCTGCAATATTATCTTCTACACTTAACTTACGAAACACAGATGCTTCTTGAGGGAGATAACCAATACCAAGTTTGGCTCGTTCATACATTGGCAATTTCGTAATATTCATTTCATCCAAAAACACTTCTCCTTCATCGGGCTTAACTAAGCCTACCACCATATAAAAAGTAGTGGTTTTGCCGGCACCATTCGGACCAAGCAATCCAACTATTTCGCCTTGGTTTACTTCAACCGAAACTTGTTTTACCACGGTTCTTTTGCCATAGCGTTTTACAAGTTGAGTTGTTTGAATACTGGATCGCATGTTTAAATGATTCTATTGATTAATATATTGGGATGTAAAGTAATCTCGAATAGCGATGTATCAGAGGTTATGAGAAGTGCTTTCAATTTTTACCAGGCGAACACCAATACTCATTACTTGAGGTAAAGGATTTACACGCATAATATGTTGAAGTTTAATTTTATACATACCGGTTTTCTTAAATCGAATCACATTTGCATTTTTACTTAATGGTAATTCGTGTTCCCATATTTCATTCATGCCTTTACCTAACCATTTGCCATTTTCTTGCGCCAAGGGAATTTCAATTTTTAAGGTTGAATCTTTAGTCTCCCCAGGTTGTTGCATAGTTACTTTTAGCCACAAGTTTGCATAAGGATAGGCATCGGTATGCCGGAAAGTAAGTTTAAGATCATAAGATGATGAAGTATCGGTTATATTGAAAGTATATTCGGGTTTAAAATTTTCTTGCCAAGCATGTCCTGGTATGGCGATATTTTTTTCAAAGATATCTGAATGCAAGCAAGCTGATTGGATAATCAGCAAGAGTGTTAGAATAATTAGACTACTTCGGTTCATAATTTCTTATAAGGCATTTAATAGTTGTTCTTTAGCTTGTTCTAATTCATCCTTCATGGCCACCACTAATTTTTGAATATCAACATCATTAGCTTTCGAGCCCATAGTATTTATTTCACGTCCTATTTCTTGCAATAGAAATCCTAATTTTTTCCCCTTCAATGTTTCTTGTTCATCAAGCATGTTTAAAAAATATTCGCAATGATGTTGTAGCCTATTTTTTTCTTCAGCGATATCAAATCGTTCAACATAATAAATTACTTCTTGTTCTAAACGGTTTTTATCGAGTTGATTTGATTGCGAAAAATCAGACATTAAAGTACTTAGCTTCTCGCGTAATTTTTGCATTCTTTTATTTTCAAGTGGATTTACTTCTAGATTATAAGTGGCTATTTTTTCGATATTAGAACGAATATGCTTTTCTAACATAATGCCTTCAGTTTGACGATGCAAGTTAAGCAAGATGCAAGTTTCATTAATTTTTTCAGAAAGTTGTTTCCATTGTATTTCATTGAGAGTTTCAGTTGAAGTTGAAACAATTTCAGGAAGACGCATGAGTGTTGGTAATAAGTCTTTTTTTTCGAGTTCAAGTTCATCTGCAATTTTTATCATAGCTTGATGATAGTAATGTGCTAATTCAAGATTTACGCTAAGAGGTTTAGAGGATCCATATTGTTTTATAAAAATAGTGATATCGATACTGCCACGTAAAAGATGTTGTTGAATTTGATTCCGAATTTGAATTTCATATGATTTTAATAAGCCTGGAAGCTTTGCATTAATTTCCATTTGTTTTCCATTAAGCGATCGTAATTCAATTGAACAAGTAAATTCATCGAGCTGAAATTCTATTCGTCCAAAGCCGGTCATCGAGTATAACATGCAACATTTTTTAGATGGCTAAAAGTAATTCAATTCATGAGAATAGGATTAAAAATAAAATTTGAAATTTGATTATCACTCTTTGGATGATTGTAAAAAAGGAAGAAAAAAACAAAAATGATTTGTGACAGCATGAAATATAATAATGATACAAGAATGAATCGTATGTATCAATTCACTTCCTTCAAATATCGATGAATAAAGGGTTGTAGGGGATGTAAAATAAAAACCCGAAAGGATTAACTTTCGGGTTTTTTGAATTTATGGGTTAGTAAGCGATATAACCAACACAAGTATAGTTCGTTTTTTTTGATGCTAAAAACTTTTTTAAAAAAAAGTTATTCACTTCATGTTAATACCCTGTATACAAGTGTCATTTATTTCGCTGTTAAAAATTGTGATTTTATAAACGAATTTCAATTATAATTTATGAATTACTTAGAATAATTTGCGACATTATTTTTTAATTGACGAAATGCGATTTAAAAACTAGTGATAGAAAAATGAATTTCCTTAATTGATTATTCTTTTTAATTACTACTTTTATACAAATTTATATTTTTAAAAATGCCCCAAGTATTTATCACTTGTAACAATTAATACAAACTGCATATGAAATTGAAAGCGCCTGTAAATGTAAAATGGATAGCAAATTTTATTAACGCTGAGTTGATAGGTGACGATAGTATCAATGCGGATGGCATCAATGAAGTTCATAAAATTACGCCGGGTGATATTTCATTTGTTGATATTGAAAAGTATTATGCACGCTTATTAAGTAGTGAGGCCTCTGTGGTGATTATGAATAAGGTAGTTGAATGTCCACCGGGAAAGGCTTTATTGATTACCAAAGATCCTGCTGGTTCCTACGTAAAATTAGTAAAGCATTTTCATCCTTTTGAACCGGCAACCAAAATGATAAGTGATACAGCTGTTATCGGTGAAGGAACCATTATTCAGCCCGGTGTTTTTATTGGGAATCATTGTACTATTGGAAAGAATTGTGTGATACATCCGGGTGTATCCATTTATGATGGAACTACAATTGGCAATAATGTAACTATTCAATCGAATAGCGTTATTGGCGGTGATGCATTTTATTTTAATAAGCGTGATAATGCCGAATTGCGTTATTTGAAACTAGAAAGTTGCGGAACAACTATTATTGAAGATGATGTTGAAATAGGAGCTTGCTGTACAATTGATAGAGGTGTAAGTGGTATAACAATTATTGGCCGGGGAACTAAGTTTGATAATTTTATTCATATTGGACATGGTACCATCATTGGTAAGAATTGTTTATTTGCCGCACAAGTTGGTGTGGCAGGTAAAGTAATTATTGGTGATAATGTACTATTATACGGACAAGTTGGTGTTTCAAAGGATTTAGTAATAGAAAGTAATACTGTTGTATTAGCAAAAAGCGGTGTAGGCAAATCATTACCGGGTGGTAAAGTTTGGTTTGGTATTCCGGTACAAGATGCCAAAGACAAAATGGAAGAATTAGTTTGGGTTAAACGCATTCCGGAGTTATGGGATAAAATGAAAACAGACTATTAATACCATATAGCCCGTTTGGTAGATTGTGAATACACATTGAACCTAGAATACTATTTTTTTACTGATTATTTTGTTGAATGACAAGTGAATGCATATTCTGAAATGAACATGTATTTCCATAGAGTGATCAAGCTCCACCCAAGAGAATGCGCGTTATCGTAAAGCGAATTTTATACAATTTCTAGCAAATCAATTTATTGGTTTTTCAGCACTCGAGAATTGAAAAACTTGCAGTAAAATTAATATAGTAAAATGTGTTATAAGGTTTTGCTAAGTTTAAGCGTTTTTGACCATGCCCTATTTATTCAGATTTTTCTATAGCGCTTTGAACTAATTCTGTCAACTTATAGAATTGTCAACTATCATTTGAGAGGCTTGTTAAATCTATCCTGAGCAAGATGAAGGTTCATGCCTCATTGTGAACCTAATTACAATTAAAAGAGTCAATTTATTTTGAAGATTATGACTATGGTAAGCCGGCTTTTGTGCTTCAGGTTGTACTACTTCACTTGCAATTTGCTTATCATATGTTGACAGATTTATTTTCATATGAGGATTAAATTAGATACTAAAAGTTTATTGAATGAGCAAGACTGAAATTGAAATTTGTAAGGAATTAGCTAATCAACAAAGAACTTACTTCTACGAATGAAATGAGGCTGAAATATTTAAAAATAATCATATATCAATGCTTTGTCCCTATGCATATCGTGTTATTACTATGTTCTGCACGTCCTATTAACAAATATTAAAGGATATTAACATTAATTCCTAGTTTTACACAATTAATTAAGGTATTAATTAGCTAGAATCCTTTATAGTAGCATCTTTTAGGCCTAGAGTATAATGTCACAATGCCTTTTAAAATTGTGGATAAATAAGAATTGTTAAAAATTAGTATCTTAAATGGGAAATTGTGTTACTTTGTGTCATTAAATGTGATTTATTGTAACAAATGGCTAACGTTTTAGGAGAATTTGAAGTTACCGTTGATGCTAAAGGAAGATTCATGATTCCGACAGGCTTCAAAAAACAGCTTACCGAAGCTGAAGGTGCGAAGTTTGTCCTAAACCGAAGTTTTGAGAAGTGCCTTACCCTGTATACCATGGAGCAATGGAAAAAGGTTGAAAGTGTAGTCATGAAACTGAATGACTTCAATAAAAAGGCCAGAATGTTTAAAAGGGCATTTTTAAATGGTGCTACTTTTCTTGAACCCGATGCTGCCGGTCGTTTGTTGATTCCTAAAAAAATGCTTGAATATGCAGGTATTACTAAGGATATGATGTTTAATGCCTTGATAGATAAAGTTGAATTATGGGATGCTGATAGTCATAATGAAGAAACAGCAGGATATAATGAAGATATGGATTCAATCGAAAGTGAAGGTTTGGGAGGTGAATTTATGAATCCATTTGATGGTATATAAGATGGATAGCAACACTTTTTACCACCAGTCAGTTCTTTTACATGAATGTATCAACCAATTGAAAATTATTCCGGATGGAAATTATCTGGATGCAACTTTCGGGGGTGGCGGACATAGCAAGGAGATTTTAAAACATCTTAGCCCAAAAGGCAAACTGATCGTATTTGATCAGGATGAAGATGCCAAACGAAATCTCCCAAACGACAATCGCGTAACTTTTATTCAAGAGAATTTTAGGTATGCTGCTCGATTTGCACGCTTATACCGAATGAAACTGGATGGTGTATTAGCCGATTTGGGTGTAAGCTCTTATCAGTTTGATACCGCCGAACGTGGCTTCTCGATTCGATTTAATGCAGAGTTAGATATGAGAATGGATAATAGGCAATCACTCACCGCTGCAAAAATTTTGAATACCTATTCGGAAAAACAACTGAGTACGCTCTTTGAACAATATGGTGAAGTAACCAATGCGAAAACTTTGGCAAAATTAATTACAAGCTTACGGACAAAAATGGAATTTAAAACCATTAATGAATTTAAACAGGCAATTGATGGATTGATTTACGGTAACCCGCAGAAATATCTTGCTCAAGTATTTCAAGCCCTCCGTATCGAAGTGAATGACGAGCTCAATGCTTTGAAAGAATTTCTTGCATCTATTTCAACATCACTCAATACAAATGGCAGGCTTTGCATCATCACTTTTCATTCGCTCGAAGATAGATTAGTGAAACAATGGATGAAAAATGAATCCTTCGAGCAAAGCGAAATGCAATTATTAACAAAACCAATTAGTAAACAACTAAAACAAATATTAAAAAAACCGATTCTTCCCTCAGAGCAAGAACAAAAACAAAACCCCAGGTCACGAAGTGCAAAACTTCGAGTGGCCGAAAAAATATAAACCTAAGAATAAGCCATAGCAACACCCCACATGAACTTACCCGAACTTCCTTTATTGAAAAAACTGCCTAATTGGAGAACTATGCTTCACGAAGCCGGACATAAAGGCATCGTACATAATTTACCTTTTATATTATACTGCTCTGCGCTTGCATTGATTTATATCACCATGAATCATTATGCCGAAAATGCAATCAGAAATATAAATGCAACCGCTCGGGAATTGAAAGAAGACCGTTGGCGCTATATCGATGAGAAATCGCAATTCATGTTTATCACTAAGGAAAGTCAGCTAGAAACCGGGGCTTTAAAAATTGGACTAGAAAAAGCCATTCTTCCACCCTATAAAATTCAAATACCGAGTACCCCACAATAATGAACAATAGTAAGCAAATACGATTCCGAGTCTATATCAGCTTTATGGCCATGTGCCTTTTTGCGGCTATGATACTTTATAAAGGAAGTGTGATTTACATGAAAGAAGGTAAAGAGCTTAAATCGTTGGCCGATAGTTTACATACAAAAATTGAAACCCTTCACCCTGAGAGAGGTAATATTTACAGCGAAGATGGAAGCCTACTCTCTTCATCAATTCCCGAATTCGATTTACGTATCGATATGAAGGCAATTCCTAAAGATACATTCGATACCTATATTGAATCATTATCAAAAAGTTTATCCATTGTATTGAAAGAATATACTTGGACCGAATACAAGGAAATGCTTAGCAAGGAATATAATAATGGAAATAGATATTATTTGTTGAAACGAAAAGCGAGCTATGCTGAATATCTTGAAATTAAAACAATGAAACCTTTTGATAAAGGGCAAAATAAAGGTGGATTTATTGCTGAAGCCAATACCAAACGCATTAATCCTTTTGGTTTATTAGCGAATCGTGCGGTTGGATTATATCGTAAAAATGCGCAGAATATTGGAATCGAGCGCAGGTATAATCAATATTTAGAAGGTACACAAGGGCAGCGCATTTTACGAAAAATTGCCGGTGGAACTTGGATGCCTATTGATGGTTCTGAAATTGACCCTGAAAATGGAAAGGATGTGATTACCACACTCGATGTAAATATTCAAGACGTAGCCGAAAATGCTTTACTTAAACAAGTAGAGAAAGAGCAAGCCACTTTTGGAACTTGTATTGTGATGGAAGTAAAAACCGGAAAAATTAAGGCCATCGCTAATTTAGGTCGACGTCCGAATGGTACATATGGTGAAGATTATAATTATGCTTATCAACGAATAGAACCAGGTTCAACCTTTAAATTAACTTCATTGATTTCACTTTTCCGCGATTCATTAATTAAGATTGATGATAAAGTGAATTGTGAAGGTGGAAAGTGGAGAGTAGGTCCTTATACTATTCATGATAGTCATGCCGGCTTAGGTGTATTATCTATCAAAGATGCCTTCGCGCATTCATCGAACGTTGCTTTTGCAAAATTGATCTATACAAATTATAAAGATCGTCCGGCAAGTTATTGGACGAATTTACATATGCTGGGCTTGGATAGAAAAACTGGACTTGATTTAGATGGAGAATCATTGCCACGATTTACAAGAGATACAGTAACTAAAACCAAGTACTCGTTGGCGTTTATGGGACAAGGCTATAGTGTGATGATTACGCCTTTACATACTTGCATGGTGTATAATATGATTGCCAACCAAGGTAAAATGATGAAACCTTATTTAGTGAATAGCATTCGTGAATATGGGAAAGATATTATCAATTTTAAACCTGTGGTAATGCAAGATCAATTACTCAATGCAAAATCACTCGTGCAAATAAAAGAAGCGATGAACGAAGTGGTTGAAACCGGAACAGGCAAAGAACTCAAAAATCCTTTTTATAAAATCTGTGGTAAAACAGGAACGGCACAAGTTGCTGATAAAGGCATTCGATATTCTGATAGAGTGTATCATGGTTCATTTGTTGGCTTCTTCCCGAAGGAAGATCCACAGTATACCATTTGTGTTGTATTAAGAACGCGTAAAGGTTCATCAAACTATTATGGCGGTTTAATTGCCTTACCTGTATTTAAAGAAGTTGCCAATCGTTTGTATGCTACCAAAATGAAATCGGCAGATGGATTGGCTAAGTCGAAAAAAGTAGATGTTCCTCTTTCTGTAAAAAGTATTCAATCGGCACAATATAATGTGCTTGCCTCAAAATTAGTGATGGCTAAAAAATTACCAAACTCGCCTTCGTGGTTACAAAATATACATATCGATTCAAGCGGAAATTTGACTTATCATGCTATGCAAAATAGCCAAAGTATGGTACCTGATGTAAATGGAATGGGCATGCGCGATGCTATTTATGTTTTAGAAAAGGCTGGATTAAAAGTAATACCACAAGGCAAAGGAAAAGTAATTGCACAATCTATTGCACCGGGTGCAATGTATTATAAAGGACAAAAAATAACATTACAGTTAAGCTAATTGAAAACGATACAAAACATATTACAATCTATACAACCGATATCGGTAGTGGGTGATACTTCGTTGAAGATTACCGGACTATGTATGAACTCTCGCGAGGTAAAAGAGGGAAATGTTTTTATCGCTATCAAAGGAACGCATGTAAATGGTCATGCATTTATTGAAAAGGCGATTGAGAAAAAAGCTTGCGCTATTGTTTGTGAAATAATACCTGAAGTACAACAGCAACATATCACGTACATCCATGTAAAAAATTCGGCACAAGTAGCAGGTGTTTTAGCCGCAGCATTTTTTGATGAACCATCCAGTAAATTAAAGTTGGTAGGTATTACGGGAACAAACGGTAAAACAACTTGCGCAACTTTATTGTTCCAACTATTTACGCAATTAGGTTATACCTGCGGATTAATATCAACGGTACAAAATCAAATTGCCGACACTATTCTTCCATCAACTCATACAACTCCTGATGCAATTAGTTTACATCAATTGCTTGCTCAAATGTATGCAGCCGGTTGCACACATGTATTTATGGAAGTAAGCTCGCATGCTATTCATCAGCATCGAATTGCTGGCGCTCAATTTGTTGGTGGATGCTTCACAAATATTTCGCATGATCATCTAGATTATCATGAAACCTTCGATGAGTATATACGCGTAAAAAAATTATTTTTTGATGCTTTGCCTAAACAAGCGTTTGCCTTATGCAATAGCGATGATAGAAGAGGCTTAATTATGTTGCAAAATACATCTGCTCTCAAAAAAACATACGCGGTTAAAACACTTGCCGATTATAAAGGAAAAATACTTGAGAATACACTCAACGGTTTAATGATGAATGTTGACGGGCAAGATGTAATTTTTAGAATGATAGGTGAATTTAATGCATATAATATTTTATGTGTATACGGCGCAGCTATGTTATTAGATGAAGATAAACAAGAAGTTCTGCAAGCGTTAAGCATGCTAAAAGGAGCTGAAGGAAGATTTGATTATTTCAATTCCCCGGTCGAGAATATTATGGGTATCATCGATTATGCGCATACACCCGACGCCTTATTAAATGTACTGGCAACCATCAATAAACTTCGAAAAGGAAACGAGACATTATTTACAGTGTTAGGCTGTGGTGGTGATAGAGATAAAACCAAACGACCTATTATGGGCTTAGTTGCTTGCGAACATAGTGATCGTGTAGTATTTACTTCCGATAATCCACGAAGTGAAGAAGCTACCGAGATCATCAAAGAGATGGAAGCGGGTGTACAAGTGAATCAACGAAAAAAATATGTGAGTATAGCCGATCGAAAGGAAGCCATCAAAACCGCTTGCAGTATTGCCGAGGAAGGTGATATTATTCTAGTTGCCGGAAAAGGCCATGAAAAGTATCAAGAGGTCAAAGGCGTGAAATATCCTTTCGATGATAAACAAATATTAATGGACATGTTTAACCTTTTAGAAAAATAGTAAGCCATGCTCTATCATTTATTTACTTATTTAAAGACCCATTTTAATATACCCGGAGCAGGTGTATTCTATTTCATTTCGTTTCGAACAGCGATGGCCATTATGCTATCTCTTATCATATCCCTAGTTTATGGAAAGCGATTAATTCGCTACTTACATAGAAAGCAAATTGGTGAAACTGTTCGTGATTTGGGATTAGAAGGTGAAAAGCAAAAATCCGGAACACCAACCATGGGGGGCATTATCATTATTGCAGCCATTATGATCCCTACCATGCTGTTTGCGCGTGTTGAAAATGTATATATTTTATTGATGTTAATTTCAACTTTATGGCTTGGATTAATTGGTTTTGTTGATGATTATATCAAAGTATTCAAAAAAAATAAAGAAGGATTAGCCGGTAGATTCAAAATTTTAGGTCAAGTTGGTTTAGGCATTATTGTAGGACTTACCCTTTACTACAACGAAAACGTGTATATCATTCGTGAAACTACTGGTGGTACACCGGCATCATACAGTGTAGCCGATCAAGTGATTAAGGATGGCATAGTTAGAGTAGATGAAAAGGGTCGTACACGTACATATGCTCGTGTAAAAAGTATGGTAACTACCATCCCGTTTGCAAAAAATCATGAATTAAGTTATGCAAAAATTGCTTCATGGTTTGGCGAATCGAATGTAAAAATGCTAACACCGATTATTTATATTCTTTTTGTGATTTTCATTATCGTTGCGGTTTCAAATGGTGCAAATATCACCGATGGATTAGATGGATTAGCCACAGGTACCAGTGCAATTATTGGCATTTGTTTAGCCATGTTTGCTTATGTAAGCGGACACTTTACGTTTGCACAGTACTTAAATATCATGCCTATTCCTAACCTCGATGAATTATCGATTTTTATAGGTGCATTTGTTGGTGCATGCATTGGATTTCTCTGGTATAACAGTTTTCCTGCACAAGTCTTTATGGGCGATACAGGCAGTTTAGCCTTAGGTGGTATCATCGCTTCTTTAGCTATCATCATTCGTAAAGAATTATTGATACCTATTATTTGTGGTGTGTTTTTAATCGAGAATGTAAGTGTGATGATACAAGTTGGTTATTTCAAATTCACGAAACGAAAATATGGTGAAGGTCGAAGAATCTTTTTGATGTCGCCATTACATCATCATTATCAAAAATTGGGATATCACGAAAGTAAAATTGCCATTCGATTTTGGATTATAGGAATTGTATTAGCCGTACTCAGTGTAGTAACCTTAAAACTTCAATAAATAATAAACAGAAATTACATGCAATACGAATTAGTAATACTGGGTAGTGGCGAAAGCGGAACAGGGGCAGCCTTGCTTGCGAAAGCAAAAGGTATTTCTGTATTCGTAAGCGATAAAGGAATGATCCCACAGCAGTTCAGAACCGAATTAGAGCAAGCTCAAATTCCGTTTGAAGAGGGTATGCATTCCGAAATGATAGTTTTAGGGGCAACTGAAATTGTGAAAAGTCCCGGTATACCTGAGAAGGCTGATATGGTAAAACAAATTCGTGAAAAACAAATTCCAATCATCAGTGAAATTGAATTTGCCTACCGATATAAAGGGGATAGTAAAATTGTTTGTATTACCGGTAGTAATGGAAAAACTACGACTACCAGTTTAGTATTCGATATGTTTCAACATGCCGCCTATGATGTTTCAGTAGTTGGCAATATCGGTAATAGTTTTGCTCGTCAAATTGTACAACAACCTACCCATTGGTATGTGATGGAAATCAGCAGTTTTCAATTAGATGATATTCAAACTTTCAAACCTGATATCGCTGTTATTCTCAATATCACACCAGATCATCTCGATCGATATAACTACGATTTCTCACAGTATACAAAGGCCAAATTCAATATCGCTAAGTACCAAGATGAGAAAGATGTATTGATACTTTGCAAAGACGATAAAACCATTCAAGAATTTATTCAATCTAACCCTATACATTCTAAAACCCTATTCTTTACGATGAACGAAAAATTACTCGACGAAGGCGCCTACATCAATGAAGAAGAACTTATTGTTAATGTAGGTAACGAATCTTTAGCCATATCCATCAATGATTTAGCCTTGAAGGGCAAACACAATCAATACAATTCAATGGCTGCCGGTATCTCTGCACGTGTGGCCGAATTGCGTACCTCAATTATCAAAGAGTCATTAAAAACATTTACCTCCATCGAACATCGACTTGAATTAGTTGCCAATATTCGTGGTGTTGAATTTATTAATGATAGCAAAGCAACCAATTTGAATAGTGTTTGGTACGCCCTCGAAACTATGAAAAAGCCAACCATTTTAATTCTTGGTGGCTTAGATAAAGGAAATGATTACAATGAAATTAAGGCATTGGTTGAAGAAAAAGTAAAGGCAATCATTTGTCTGGGTATAGATAACACGCCGATTTTAAATTTCTTCGATGGTGTTGTACAAATGATTGAAACGCGCAGCGCCGACGAAGCCGTTCATGCAGCTTATTCGTTAGCCGATACAGGTGATTGCGTATTGCTTTCTCCGGCTTGCGCAAGCTTCGATTTGTTTAAAAATTATGAAGATCGTGGCGAGCAGTTTAAAACCTCCGTTAAATCACTCTAATAGAATTATTTAAGTAAAGCATACATGTACACTAAAGTTCAACATATACTAAAACGCACACAAGGTGATAAAATCATTTGGGGCATTGTCATAGTGCTTTCAATGATAAGCCTGATGGCTGTGTATAGTTCTACGGGCTCATTAGCGTATCGTATGCGTCAAGGTCATGCCGAATATTATTTAATTAAGCAATTGATTGAATTGGTTTTAGGATTAGTGATTATTTATCTAGCTCACAAAGTAAACTATGTTATCTATTCAAAAATAGCGGTGCTGTTTTTTGCCATTAGCATTCCCTTACTAATCTATACTTTGTTTTTTGGTACCACACTTAACGAAGGTTCACGATGGCTAAAATTGCCAGGTACCCGACTTACTTTTCAAACATCTGATTTAGCTAAGCTTGCTTTATTTATGTTTATGGCTCGTCAGTTATCGCGTATTCAGAATGACCTCGATAACTTTAAACGTGTTTGTATCAATATCTTTTTACCCTTAATCGTTATCTGTGGATTAATCGCAGTGGCTAATTTATCTACTGCATTAATGATTGCGATTTCATGCTCCGTATTATTTTTTATTGGTCGAATTCGAATCAAACATTTATTGATACTTGCAGCTAGTAGTTTACTTTTATTTGGAGTGATATTTGGAGCATCCAAGGTTTTTAAATTTGGTAGAGCCGAAACTTGGGAAGCTCGTTTTACAAATTTCTTTTCTGACAATAAAGAGGATATTCCTTATCAAGTATTGCAAGCAAAAATTGCACAAGCTAAGGGGGGGCTCACAGGAGTTGGCCCGGGCAATAGTTCGCAACGAAATTTTTTACCTCATCCTTATTCAGATTTTATTTATTCAATCATCATCGAAGAATATGGATTGATTTTAGGTGGGGCTGGTCTCATCTTTTTATACCTACTATTTTTATGGCGAAGCATTATCATTTTTAGACGATGTCCATTTGCCTTCGGAGCATTTTTAGCAGTTGGATTAAGTTTCACCTTGGTATTTCAAGCATTATTGAATATGGCGGTCAATGTAAATCTGGTACCGGTTACCGGCTTAACGTTACCCTTAGTAAGTATGGGAGGTTCCTCAATTTGGTTTACCTGTTTGGGAATTGGTATCATACTCAGCGTAAGTCGTTTTGTTGAATCCAATGAAAAGAATGAACAAAACGAGGATACCATTGTTGATGAAATAAAGGAAGAACAAGAAGCATAACATGACAGCACAAAAACAAATAAAAGTAATCATAGCAGGTGGCGGTACCGGGGGGCATATCTTCCCGGCGGTTGCGATTGCCAATGCATTGCGACGTTTTCGTGCTGATGCCGATATTTTATTTGTAGGCGCTAAGGGTAAAATGGAAATGGAGAAGGTGCCTAAAGAAGGCTATCGGATCATTGGATTAGATATAGCAGGGTTAAATCGAAGTTCTTTAATCAAAAATGTGTTGCTACCATTTAAACTGATAAGGAGCTTCTTGCAAGCATCATCCGTACTCAAAACTTTTAAACCCGATATAGCTATTGGTGTGGGTGGATATGCAAGTTTCCCGGTGTTGTTTATGGCGCAACAAAAAGGAATTCCGACTTTAATTCAAGAACAAAATTCAATTGCCGGCAAAAGCAATCGAATTTTAGGAAGCAAAGCAAATTCAATTTGTGTAGCCTATGAAAATATGGATCAATATTTTCCGAAGGAGAAATTGTTGCTTACTGGTAATCCTGTTCGAGAAAGTATTATCAGCAAACAAATAAGTCGCGAAGAGGGTTTGGCATTTTTTGGATTGCAACCAACTCATAAAACCATTTTTGCATTTGGCGGAAGTTTGGGTGCAAAAAGTATCAATGATACTTTGGCAATTTCATTAGCCAACTTGAAGGATGAAAATGTGCAATTGATTTGGCAAACCGGTACCTCATTTTACCAGCAAGCCATTGGCGTTGCGGCTCAATATAAAGATTCAGTGAAAGTATATGATTTCATTCGTGAAATGGAATATGCTTATGCGGCTGCAGATGTAATCATTGCGCGATCAGGCGCATTGTCGGTGGCTGAACTTTGCTTGGTAGGTAAGCCTGTAGTTTTTGTGCCATTTCCGTTTGCCAGCGAAGATCATCAAACTTTTAATGCAATGGCATTGGTAAATCATAAAGCGGCAATGATGGTGAAAGATAGTGATACTAAATCCAAACTCATTCAGCAGGTGATATTGCTTTTGCGTAATGAAAGTGAATGTAAAAGCATGCGTGAAAATATTAAATCATTAGCATTTCATAAAGCCGATGAAAAAATTGTAAACAAGGTATTAGAAATTATTCAAGCATGAGAACCGAGCACTTACATAGGGTTTATTTTATTGGTATCGGTGGTATCGGTATGAGTGCAATTGCTCGATTTTTTAATGAGCGAGGGATTTATGTATCGGGTTACGATAAAACATCAACACCATTAACCGAACAATTGGTAAAAGAAGGTATTGTTGTTCATTTTGATGAATCAATAAATGCCTTAGATAAAGAGGCAAATTTGGTGGTATATACCCCGGCAATTCCGGCACAACATCTACAATTACATTGGTATCGTGAAAATGGATTTGAAGTAGTAAAACGAAGTGATGTATTACAATCTATTTCGGAAAGTATGCAAGCCGTTTGTGTTGCAGGAACACATGGCAAAACTACGATCTCTACACTCATTGCACATATACTTCGACATACCGGTTATGGATGCAATGCTTTTTTAGGCGGCATTTCGGCAAACTATGGCGTTAATTATTGGAGTAGTGAAAAGTCACATGCAGTAATCGAAGCCGATGAGTATGATAGAAGTTTTTTAAAGTTGTTTCCATCTATCGCTGTGGTTACTGCCATGGATGCTGATCATTTAGATATCTATGGAACGCTTGAAGAAATGGAACGCTGTTACCTCCAATTTATTACCCAAGTAAAAGATACTTTAGTGTATAAGCATGGATTAAAAGAAAGCAGAAATTTTAATGCGCCGAAAAAAGTATCCTATAGCATTCAAAATGATGCAGCAACTTTTTATGCGTCTGAAATTAGAATGCATGATGGGGCTTATACCTTCTTAGCTCACAAAAAAGATGAGTGTCTTGGCGAAGTAAACTTGTTTATGGGTGGCATGCACAATGTCGAAAATACAATGGCAGCTATTGCGGTATGTAACTTATTAAATATCGATTTTGAAAAGGTGAAGCTGGCAATTGCTGATTTTAAAGGCGTTAAACGTCGATTTGAATATGTAGTAAAAAATCAGCAAGTTGTTTGTATTGATGATTATGCACATCATCCTGAAGAACTACGTATGTTGATTATGAGTGCTAAAAGTTTATTTGCCGGTAAAAAGGTAAGTGTACTTTTTCAACCCCATTTGTTTACACGAACGCGTGATTTTGCCGATGGCTTTGCCGAAAGTTTAGACCTCGCCGATGAAGTGGTTTTGCTTGCTATTTACCCTGCGCGTGAATTGCCAATTGATGGTATTAGTAGTGAGTTGATTTTAAGTAAAATGTCGTTAAACAATAAACATATTTTATCGAAAGAGGGTGCACTGCAATGGGTAAGTGCTTCGAAGCATGAAGTGTTAATTATAGCGGGTGCAGGAGATATTGATGCGATGGTAGAACCTATTAAACAAATTTTAGAAAACAAATCATGAACCCACGCATAAAAAAAATAGGACGAAATATTTTATTCCTGCTTTCGGTGCCGGCCATCATTGGTGCGTTTGTATTTGCGAATTCAAATAAGCAAAATGAATTTTGTAGTGGTATTGATATTCATATTGTAAACAACGAATTAAGTTTTGTAACTACCGATGATATCAGTAAAATTTTTGAAAATGAAGATATACGTGTTGACGAGACTTTAGTAAGTGCAATTCATATTGCACAACTCGAAGAGGCTATTCGTACCAATCCATGGGTAAAGCAAGTTGATATTTTTGTAGCCGCTGATCATTCGTTGAAAGTGCAGGTGGCGCAAAAAAAGGCGATGGTTCGAATTCAATTAGTTGATAGTAGCGATCATGCATATTATTTAGATGAAGAGGCAAATCCATTAAAATTGTCAGAACAATACATTGCAAAAGTGCCTGTGTTAACTGCTACAAGTTTGAATTATTCCATTGAAGATATGCAATTGAAACGCGAGGCAGTTCAATTAGCAGAGTATATACAGAACGATTCATTTTGGAATGCCATGGTTTCGCAAATCCATCTCAATCAAAAGCAAGAATTTGAATTGATACCCACACTTGGTGAACATTTGATTTTATTAGGTCGGATAAATGATCTCGATAATAAAATGAAACGCTTATTGCTATTTTATCAACAGGGCATGAATACACTCGATTGGACTAAGTATGATGAAATTGATCTGCGTTTCGACCGACAAGTTGTAGCTCGAAATACAAAAGTGGCCGTATTGCCATCACGAGTTGAAGAAGCCAAAAAAGAAGAGAAGTTGTTATTAGAAAAAAATAAACCTACTACATCTGTGGTAGTAAAAAATACCAAACAAACATCATCAACATCTAAACATTAAAACACGATAACAACCAAACAATAAAACAAACAAAACAATTATAAACAATATTCATCATCCAAAACAAAAAAGAAAATGCAAAACGAAAATCCAGTTATTGTCGGACTCGATATCGGGACAACAAAAATTGTAGCCATAGCAGGGCGTAAAAATGAATACGGGAAATTAGAAATTCTGGGCTTTGGTAAGTCGGATAGCAGCGGTGTAAACCATGGTATGGTTCTCAACATCGAAGAGTGTATCCGTTCAATTCAAATTGCGCTTGATAGTTGCATGGCAAGTAATCCCAACCTTAGCATTAAAGAAGTGTATGTTGGTATTGCAGGTCACCATATTAAAAGTATTCAAACCCGTGGCGATCGTGTTTTGAATAGTACCGAAGACGAAATTAAAAAAGAAGACATTGATGCTTTGATCAAAGATCAATACAAAACATTTTTACCGGCAGGCGATCAAATTATTGATATTATTCCACAAGAATTTACCGTGGATACGATTAGTAATTTAACCATCAAAGATGTGATTGGTATGGTAGGTGTAAAAATTGGTGCCAACTTTCACATCATCACCGGCGATAAATCGGCTATCCGAAATATTCATCGTTGTGTAAATCGCTCAAACCTTTCAACGAAAGATTTAGTATTACAACCATTAGCTTCGGCAGCAGCTGTTATGTGTACCGAAGATTTAGAATCGGGTGTGGCCATCGTTGATATTGGTGGTGGTACTACCGACTTGGCTATTTTTCATGAAGGGATGTTAAAGCATACCGTGGTGATTCCAATTGCCGGGGTAAATATTACTAATGATATTCGTCAAGGTTTAGGCGTACTGCGTTCGCAAGCCGAGCAAATGAAAGTACAATTTGGAATGGCATTAGCCGAGGAAGCTAAACCCAATGCATTCATCACGATTCCTGGTTTAAAAGGCCAGCAACCTAAAGAAATTTCCGCAAAAAACTTAGCCAATATTATTCAATCTCGTATGGATGAAATTCTTGAATATGTGGTGTATCATATCAAACAGCAAAATCTGCATGATAAACTTCATGGTGGCATTATTTTAACCGGTGGCGGAAGTCAATTAAAGCATTTGATTCAATTAACGCAGTATAGAACCGGACTTGAGGCACGTATTGGCTTGCCAAACGAACATCTGGCTGCAGGACATACAACCGAATTATTGAAACCTATGTATGCAACATGCATTGGATTGATTCTTCGTGGATATGATGATTTTGAAAACAATCGTATGCGTTTTATTTCAAACAATTCTGAAGAAAATACAGATAAGGAAGTTGAACCGGTTGGGGTATTTACTACCATGGCGAAAACTTTTGAACCTTCGGTTGAACAATTATTACAACAAGAATTTGGGAATATGGATGGCGTGAATTCAACACCAACTTCAACAGTTTTTATTGAGCCAAATGGACAACTCACCCTCGATAATTTTGAGAGCAAAAGTGCCAGTCTTTTTCACCCTCAACCTCAAATGCAAATGGCGCCTCAAGGTATCCATCAAGAAAAAGTAAAATCTCGTTCAGCAACTATTTCCAATATTTTTAAAACCGTACAAACCAAAGTGATTTATTGGTTCGAAAATATTGATGACCAACCTATTGATAGACACTAAAATCCAAACAGAAATTCTTATTAACCCAAATAATAAAAACCCTAAAATTCAAAACAATGATTCAATTTGATCTTCCACAAAACAATCCTTCCAATATCATCAAAGTGATAGGTGTTGGCGGTGGCGGCGGTAATGCCGTAAACTACATGTACAATTTAGGTATTGATGGTGTAGATTTTATCGTTTGCAATACCGATAAAAAAGCTTTAAATAGTAGTCCGGTACCCGTGAAAATACAATTAGGACCTTCACTCACACAAGGCTTAGGTGCCGGTGCAAATCCTGAAATAGGACAAAAAGCTTGTGAGGAAAGTATAGCAGAAATAGAAAAATTATTAGTTGATAATACCAAAATGGTATTTGTAACCGCTGGCATGGGCGGTGGTACCGGAACCGGAGGCGCACCGATTATGGCAAAAGCGGCAAAAGATTTAGGCATACTTACCGTAGGAATTGTTACTACACCTTTTTCGTATGAAGGCAAAAGAAGAATGCGTCAATCGGAAGAAGGTATCGAAGCATTGCGTAAAAATGTAGATACGATTCTTGTGATTTCAAATGATAAACTTCGTCAGCAATTTGGAAATATTGCGGCTTCGCAGGCATTTTGTAGAGCAGATGATATTTTAGCAACCGCCACAAAATGTATTACTGATGTAATTAATTCGCAAGGACATATAGTTGTTGACTTTGCCGATGTGAGCACAGTTATGCGTGATGGGGGTGTTGCTATTTTAGGGAATGCAACCGCCTCGGGCGAAAATCGTGCCTACGAAGCAGCCGAGCAAGCATTAAATTCTCCCTTGCTTAATGATAGTAATATCAGCGGTGCAAAATGGGTTTTATTAAATATTAATTCGGCACATGGAATTTACGAGCATACGCTTGATGAAGTTGAAATGATACAAGCCTATATTCAAGAGCAAGCCGGTGAAGATTGCGATGTAATTTTTGGTACCGGCTTTGATGATAATCTAGGTGAAAATATTAGTGTAACCATTATTGCCACAGGTTTCGAATATAAGCAAAGTAATCACGAGCATACAGCCGAACGCATGAAACCGCATTTCGATAAAACGAAAGTAACCATGACATTGGGTAAAGAAGGTGAAGAAAATAAACTGTTTGATACGCCAACCGATCAAGCTAATGCAACACCAATGGCTTCAGTAGTTAGCGAAAAAGTGGAAGCAGAAGTTGAAGTTTCACATGATCCTTTAGCGCCCATGATGATTGAAATTGAAGAACCTGCTATCCCAAGTTTTATGTCGATTGGTTTTGGCATGTCGAACAGAAAACCAATGCAACCAGCAAGTACAGAAAGCGAAGTAGAAACGTTAACCTTATTAATGCCTGAAGCTAGCATTGAAACTGAATCGTTTATGGCTGAATTTGAATTACCCGAGTATCCTGAAGTTGAATCGGTACCTATGGAAATTTACCAAACAGAAGATGAAACAAAGGAAGTATTTACATTACAAGCCGAGGAAATGAATATCGAACCGGTAAAGGAGATCGTTCAACAAGAAGAGAAAATTGTTTTTGAATTATCGCCTGAAATCGAAATGGTACATGAAGAAGAAAAAAATGAAATTGCAGTAGACAATAGTGATATAAATGTACAAGCCGAATTAGATGCATTGTTTTCGAATGATGAACAGTTGGTAACCAACACACCACCTCAACCTATTGTGATGAAGGAAGTTGAAAAGACTGAGCAACAAATGCAAGATGATTATGTAACGATAAAAGGCATTACCTTAAATCGTAAAAAAGGAAATCGTTATTTAAGCGATACAGAATTAGAAGCCGAGGCAATTTTTGAATTACAAAAACGTGCCTTTGATGAGCGTGCTTCACGTTTACGTTCGATGAGTTTTAATGTGAATAATGCCGATATCGATAAGGATGAAAGTAATATTCCGGCTTATCTCCGTCAAAATAAAGTATTAGATACACATCCGGCTTCAGGCGATGATGTATACTCAAATATTAATGTTAATGAAGGTGGGGCAAATGGTTCTCATATCAGTACCCTCAATACCTTTTTAAATGGTAAGCGACCTGATTAGGTTTGCATCTGATGGGTTTAAGATAGTTGTTTTGTTTTTTTGTTTTTGGGTGAACAAGAGAGATAGGGTGGTTACGAAAGTAGCTGCCCTTTCTTGTTGTATGAACTTTGATAAAATGGTTGCATAATTCCTATCTAAACCCAAATTTCACGAGTTACAATATATCGCTTGGGATCGGAATTGAAATTAGCTATTTAAGATTTTTAATATTCAATGAACAAATAAAGTAATCCTAGGATATCTCTTATTTTAAGCAGTTCGAATTACAAATAAGCCTTAGCGATTCTAATTTGTGTAATCATTTATTTGATGTTGAAAGCATTTAGGCGGAAATGAAAAAGTCTGTTTTTTTAGTATGTGCTACACCTTAGTAAATGAGGCATTTTAAAAAATCGAAGTAACGAAGTAGATGACGGTTTTGCATCGTTTTAATTCTATGCAACCAATTCTTCAACACTTGCGCTAATACCTCGAGTTGTAATGCCTTCACACATGTTTTTCATGGTTTCATAAGCGCCGGATTTTACCACGCATTTTCCTTTAAAGTGTATCAACAAAGTACATTGTTCGGCCTGCTCTGCTTCGTGATCACAAATTTCGATGAGGGTACTTGTTACCCATTC
Organism: Bacteroidota bacterium; assembly: GCA_016706595.1. GTDB lineage: Bacteria > Bacteroidota > Bacteroidia > Chitinophagales > Chitinophagaceae > OLB11. Next base: position 261,706 of record JADJJH010000003.1, read on the forward strand.
AAACGTATTAAAGTCATCGTTCCAAACGATTAATTGAAATTGTAAAGTTTCTTGGTTTGATGGCTGCATGTGTAAACAAAAATATTAAATTTAAGCCATAATGAAGAATGATTTTTTCTCGGTACAATCTGCACATTATGCAAAGTATCGTCCGGTATATCCACAAGATTTGTATGATTTTATTATACATCATGTAAATGAAAGACAATTGGTTTGGGATGTAGCAACCGGTAGCGGACAAGCAGCCTTGGCTTTGTCTGCTTTTTTCGATACAGTGTATGCAAGCGATTTTAGTGCCGAACAATTAGCCCAAGCAAAGCAAGCACCTAACATTTCTTATCACTTAGAGTCGGCTGAAAGCAGTTCCCTTGCAAACGAAAGTGTTGATTTAATTACCGTTGCCACCGCTTTACATTGGTTCGATCAACCTAAGTTTTATGCAGAAGCTGATAGAGTTTTAAAACCGAATGGGGTAATGTTTGTATGGAGTTATGGTGGTTGCAGAATTGAGCCAGATATTGATAAGGTGATGGATGAATTTAATTTTAGGTTTTTGTATAACTATTGGCACGAGGGTGCTAAAATGAATTGGGAGGATAAATATCAATCTATCGAATTGCCTTTTACAAACATTGAAACACCCAATTTTATAGCCAAAGCAAATTACACTTTAGATGAAGTGATGAATTATATGTTTAGCTGGAGTGGCGTACAAACTTACATTAGGCAAGAAGGCCGAAATCCTTTAGAAATTGTATATCCCGAATTATTAAAGGTTTGGGGGGATCCGGAAATGAAAAGAGAAATTCATTGGTATTTACATAGTAAGTGCAGTAGAAAATAAGGGTATCTCATTAAACTTCAGATGCTTCGTTATTTGAAGACCGATTCTTTACTATCATTTAGTTAAGCAAATCCGAAGGTTTTCAATGTTTGTGGAATATTAAATTGGATAAAAATGGGTTCGACCCCTATAGGGTCGCATATAATAGCTGCATTTTTATTTTATAAACATTTGACCTGTTCAAGGTCATGAATCCTTTGCTAAAAGTATAATCCCAATATGTCAAGTATGTATTACTAGTATTTGTTGAAGCAATTTGTCTGATCAAACTTGTAAATAATTTTAGCTAACTTTTTATCTGTGAAATGATGAATAAAAAATAAAAGATGAGAGGCTGCCTGATGGAAGCGAAAATCACCCGATCCCCGGACTCCGGGAGGCGGGTATTGAAGCGAACAGCAGGAACTTATGTTGATATAGATTCAAAAGATGATAGCCCCAAAATTTAAATTCTTAGCTTGGCGCAAATATGAAGGGTTGAGAACCTATATAAAATGGAAAAGCAAAATTGCTCTAATTTATTCACTCGATTCGCTTGCCAATTCCTTTGAAAAGAAATAGCTCTTAATCCAACCCGGTGTAAAATAAATTAGGGTAGTAAAAAAGAAAGCGCCATATACATCATAACTATAATGAACCCGCATACAAAGTATCATAAAACTCATCAATAATGCGGCGCCAATCATGTAATAACGGATGTATTTTTTTTCGGCACATAAAAAGTATAACCAAATGCTAGCAACATGTCCGCTAAAAAATAAATCTTTAGTAAGTGGCGAATGTCGTGGGTAGACTGTATTCTCTAAAAATAAATCGCGTAAAACTATCAAGCCTGCTGGCGGATCAAGTGCCACCAATAAGATACAAATTTGTCGAACCACCGCTACAGCAAAATGCATTTCAATAATTCGTAGAATAATTCGAGGCTTATCAATATGGGTAATAATAACTAAGGCTAAAGAAGTGTATAGTAAAAAAAATACCGGTGCCGAAAAATCGATACTTGGCAATAAGGTAAGCAACTTGTCTTGGAGTTGAATGCCTTTTCGCATTTCAACGTAATTACCTAAATGTTGGGTGATGGCCGAGTATAAAAAAAACAATCCGGGGGTTAGTAATAATTTCAACGCAAAACTACGCTCGCTTAGGGCTTCACGCCAAGCGGGAATAATATTTCGAAAATGGTTACGTAAATACAACAATCAGATAATAATTTGATAAGGTCAAAAACTTGGAAAGTGTCGCAAAGAAAGTAATTAAAGCTCGAAATAGAAAGCCCCAAATGTTAGGAAAATGATAATGCGTAATCGTAATTTTAAAACAAGCACTTTATTTATTTTAAAAAAAGGCAGAAATAAGACTTCGCTTACTTATTTTTGTGTGCCTTAAAACTATATATATGCGCGAAATAGCCTTTAGACAAGCCCTGAGAGAAGCCATGCAAGAAGAGATGCGCGCCGATAAGCGTGTGTTTTTAATGGGAGAAGAAGTAGCAGAATACAACGGCGCCTATAAAGTAAGTCAGGGTATGCTCGATGAATTTGGCGCAAAACGTATTATTGATACACCCATCGCCGAGTTAGGATTTGCTGCTATTGCAGTAGGTGCTGCCTCAAATGGCTTGCGACCAATTGTTGAATTTATGACCTGGAACTTTGCGGTTCTTCCCTTAGATCAAATCTTAAATCATGCCTCTAAAATGTTAGCCATGAGTGGTGGACAGTTTAGTTGCCCCATCGTTTTTCGCGGTCCAAATGGTTCGGCCGGACAATTAGGTGCGCAACATTCAACGGCATTCGAAAGTTGGTATGCAAATATTCCGGGTTTAAAAGTAGTTTCTGTTTCAAATCCTTACGATGCGAAGGGTTTATTGAAAAGCGCCATTCGCGATAATGATCCTGTGGTGTTTATGGAAAGTGAAGTAATGTATGGCGATATGGGCATGGTGCCAGAAGAAGAATACTTAATTCCGATTGGGAAGGCAGATATTAAACGTGCAGGCACAGATGTAACCATTGTGTCGTATAATAAAATGATGAAGGTTGCTTTAGGTGCGGCTGAAGAATTACAAAAAGAAGGTATTAGCGCCGAGGTGATTGATTTACGAACGATTCGTCCGCTGGATGTAGCCACTTTGGTTGAATCGGTTAAGAAAACAAATCGATTATTAATAATAGAAGAGCAATGGCCATTTGCCGGAGTTGCCACTGAAATTACGTATAAAGTGCAACGCGAAGCTTTCGATTTTTTAGATGCGCCGATACGCCGATTATGTAGCGCCGATACGAGCATGCACTATGCACCAACTTTAGTTGCCGAGTATTTGCCATCGGTTCCAAAAGCGGTTAAAGCCGTGAAGGAATTGATGTATGCCGTGAAGTAAGTGAGTCGAAATGGGTTTGTTCATTCTTTAATATTGGAGGAGTTGTGGTACACTATTTTTTATCTCAAACTTCTTGAATCATACAATCATCATGCAAATTAATTGGGCGGCATACAGGCTTTTAGTTGCAAGTCCTCTCACGCCAAAGCGCGTGTTGCGGGCTTTCCACTGTCCCGTTTTTACGGGACCGCAATACATCTTCAATGAAAAATTATCGTTCTTGTGTAACCCAGTTTCTATTTGTTTAAATAGTAAGTATGAAAATGCATGAATATTATATGTCGCGTTGTATTGAACTTGCTAAAAAGGGTGCGGGTAGAGTTTCACCCAATCCGATGGTTGGCAGTGTTTTAGTATTTGGTGAAAATATAATTGGTGAAGGCTTTCATCAGCAATACGGTGAAGCACATGCCGAAGTAAATTGTATTCATTCTGTGAGTGCTGACAATAGAATACATATTCCGGATTCTGTGTTATATGTATGCTTAGAACCTTGTTCGCATTATGGCAAAACACCTCCTTGTGTAGATTTAATTCTTGCCCAAAAAATTAGAAAAGTGGTGATAGGATGTAAAGATTTTTCATCTACAGTAAATGGAAAAGGAATTCAGAAATTGAAAGATCATGGGGTAGAGGTGATTGAAAATGTTTTAGAAAAGGAAGCACTTGAATTGAATAAACGTTTCTTTACTTTCCATCAAAAACAAAGGCCTTTTATTATTTTAAAATGGGCACAATCTAAAGATGGTTTTATTGGTAAGTTAGATGAGAGAATTAAATTGTCGGAGGATGCAACTGATACAATCGTTCATCAATGGAGGGCCGAAGAAGATGCTATTTGGGTAGGTTGGCAGACTGCAAAAACAGATAATCCGAAATTAAATGTTCGTCATGTTGAAGGCCGAAACCCGATAAGAATCGTTTATGATAGAGATTTGAGTTTGCCAAGCGAACTCAATTTTTTTAAGGATACGCAAAGCACCATATGTTTCAATAATTTGAAATCCGAAACCAAAGGAAATGTAGAATGGATTGACGTTTTAGGTGAAAATTACATACACGAAATTCTGCAGCATTTGTATCAGCGCAATATTTTATCGGTATTGGTTGAAGGAGGTTCAAAATTAATCCAACAGTTTATCGATAAAAATTTGTGGGATGAAGCAAGGTGCATTCAAACAAATACTCTTTTAGGTACTGGTATCAAGGTACCGGAAATGCGTAATCATAAAACCTTGAGAAATGAAATTATCGCTACTGATGAAATCGTGTATTATTTTAATTCAGAAAGGATACTATGATATATTTAGGTTTATCCATTTTATTAAATGCCTATATTGGAATCGCATTTATTCTTTTCAAGAAATGTAAGGTAGATCTTTTTCAAACCATTGTTTATAATTATGCCGTATGTGTCATCACGGGTTGTATGGTATTAGGCTATTTCCCAATTCAAAGCCATAGTTTGTACGAAGCTTATTTTCCATGGGCCATATTAATGGGAGGTTTATTTATTGCGGTGTTTAGTCTACTTGCTATTTCATCGGTACGGGTAGGTGTTACTATAACACAAACGGCAAACAAGCTATCATTAATTATTCCGGTATTGTTTTCATATGTTTTATATCATGAAGAAATTTCGATATTAAAATTTTCGGGTATTTTAGTTGCGATACTTGCGATAGTATTTGTTACTAATCAGCTTAAGGAAGACGGCAATTCAAAAGTTTCTTTGTCGGATTATATTTTACCACTTAGTATTTTTATCGGAAGCGGCTTCATTGATGCCATGACTAAATATGTGCAACAAGCATTTTTGCAATCTGAAGAAATTTCTAATGCCTATTTGATATCAGGCTTTTTTTCTGCATTTGTAATTGGTTGCATTTTTTTATTGCTGATGTATATTCGGGGAAAGAAAAAATTTGAAGCCAAGAATTTACTTGCTGCGATTGCCTTAGGTGTTCCCAATTATTTTTCGATCTATTTTTTGGTAAAGGCTTTGCAAGATCATTCATTAAGCAGCTCCGCCATTATACCTATTAATAACATTGGTGTATTATTTGTGGTGAGTTTGTTTGGTATCTTTTTATTTAAAGAAAAGCTTACAAAAATCAATTACGCAGGATTAGCCCTTACTATATTTGCCATCGTGTTGATTTTTTTTGGAGATGGGAGCAATTAGTGAATGTGACAATTAGTGATTAAAACCATGTGACACGATAGCTATCGGATTCGGCAAGTTGTGAATTTGCAAATTAATGTAGCATTTCCCATGTTTACTTTCCAAGAATTTTTACATTGCCGAATTAACTCATTTCCTCATTGTCGAATTTACCAATTCACTAATTGCAAAGCAGCCCAACCACATACCGCAGCATATCCCAATCCACCACTTCGGAGTTTAAAGACCGTGGCAGTAAATTTATAGCGTATACCTTTCCAATTCAAACACTTGAGGATATCAAAAAGGAATTAAATACATTAAAAGAATTGCATCCAAAAGCAGTGCATCATTGTTATGCGTGGAGGATAGGCATCGATGGAAATTCATTTAGAGCGAATGATGATGGAGAGCCATCGGGTAGTGCGGGTAAACCCATTTTAGGTCAAATTGATAGCACGCAAATTACGAATGTATTGGTGGTAGTGGTTCGTTATTTTGGTGGCACTTTATTAGGTGTTCCAGGATTAATAAATGCCTATAAAACAGTTACACATGATGCTTTACAACAATCACTTATTATTGAAAAGAATATTGAAATGAATTTCAAACTTCAGTTTCCTTATACATTGATGAATGAAGTGATGCGTATCATTAAAATGCATCATATCAATTTGATTAAAAGTGAACTCACTTTGTTTTGTGAATATCACATTGGTATTCCAATAGTTGAATTAGAAATAGCTAATACTAAGTTTGAACAATTGCACGAATTAGAGATATCAAAAATTGAAATAACGAAATAAATAGGGTTTTGACGATAATCTACACTGAATAATTGGTTTTGAAATAGTATGTTATGCAGAACAAATATAAAAAGATTGCTTGCATTCTATTTGTAAAATCTCATAGTTGAACAAAATTCCTCTGCGTTCTTCAACGAGTAATTTTCCTCTCTTTCTCTGCGTCTCCGCGGTAAAAAACTCACGAACTTAATGTTCAATTTACTCATCTGGTTCCATACCCTCTTCAACATTCGATTTCCCCATCACAATATTAAAAATTTGTTGAGGTTGTTTGTAAATGTTTTTGTTGAATTTATTTCCTAATACGATGATAGTAAAATTATCCTCGATAAAACGATAAAAACAAGTATTGTTACCATGCCACCAACCGTTATGATAAATCACGTTAAAGCCATCAGGATAATTTAACATGCGCCACCCTAAACCATAATTTTTTACACCTGGCTTTTCGAAACTGTAAGGTTTGTAAGCTTCTTTTAGGCTTGCGGGCTTAATAAACTTTCCCGAATACAATGCCTGATCCCATTTGTATAAATCTTTAACTGTACTATACACCCCTTTATCGCCGGCAATGCCATCAAAATGCATTTCGGGTTCCAATTGCCAACGATAATTATAACAAAATGAAGCGGTACAAACTCGTTCTTCATTAGGGTCAATTACAAATGTCTGATCCATACCTATAGGTGTAAAAACAAATCGTTTCATAAAGTAAGCAAACTTCATTCCGCTAATATTTTCAACTACTGAAGCTAAAATGGCATAATTAGAATTGCTGTACCTGAAAGCGGTATTACTAGGAAAATTCAATGCCGGTTTTTTATTGATAAATAAATTCACGATATCATCATTATCTAAATATCTCTTATTAACGGGTTTAGGTGCGAATTTTAAATAATCCGGCAAACCACTACGATGATTCAACAACATGCGAATCGTCATGCTTTTGTACGGAAACTTTGGAATGTAAGTGGTAATCAAATCATCAAGCGCCAACAGTCCTTTATCTTTTAATAATAAAATAGCGCCACTGGTAAGGGTTTTAGATGTACTGGCTAATTGGCTTTGGGTTTCGGGTGTCCATTTAGCCCCACTTTCTAGCTGACTGAATCCAAAATATCTTTCGTATAAAATTTTTCCTTTGTAGCCAATTAAAACGCTTCCATTAAATCCGGCTAATACTTGTCGCTGATAAAAGGTATCCAAGCTATAAATCATTTGTTTGCATACTGGGTCGGTGGTGTCGTTATAACTCAATACAACCTTACTAAACTGTGGAGTAGATTCAGGTGTTGCAGCTTGCGAACCATTATTGAAATCGCACGATACAAAAATGAAAATCAATATATTGATAGAAAGGATATGAAGTAACTTTTTTGGCATAGTGGCAAATGTAAAAGATTGCGTTTGCACGAGATTGTTAAAATATTAAGATAAGTGTGTATAAAGTTGATGTGCGAATGTGCGAATGTGCGAATGTGCGAATGTGCGAATGTGCGAATGTGCGAATGTGCGAATGTGCGAATGTGCGAATGTGCGAATGTGCGAATGTGCGAATGTGCGAATGTGCGAATGTGCGAATGTGCGAATGTGCGAATGTGCGAATGTGCGAATGTGCGAATGTGCGAATGTGAAAAGAATTGAACCTTTAAAATTAGCAAATTATCATATTATCTCATCATCATATTGCTAAGCCATTTGCTACAATTGAAATACTTCATTATGTTTGTGCTTCTTAAAATGTACGATTATGAATTTCCAGCTTACCGAAGAGCAATTAATGATACAACAAGCCGCACGCGATTTTGCCCAAAACGAATTATTGCCGGGTGTAATAGAACGTGATGAGCACCAAAAATTCCCCACTGAGCAAATTAAAAAAATGGGTGAGCTTGGTTTGATGGGCTTGATGGTAGATCCTAAATACGGCGGTGCCGGTATGGATACCATTTCATATGTATTGGCTATGGAAGAAATCTCTAAAGTAGATGCATCGGCTTCGGTTTGTATGAGTGTAAATAATTCATTGGTTTGTTGGGGATTAGAAACTTTTGGAACTGAAGAACAAAAACAAAAATATCTAGTACCCTTAGCAAGTGGCGAAGTAATAGGCGCATTTTTATTAAGCGAACCCGAAGCAGGAAGTGATGCCACATCGCAACGCACAACCGCCGAAGATAAAGGAGATCATTATGTATTAAATGGTACAAAAAACTGGATAACCAACGGAAATTCAGCAACTCACTACTTAGTAATTGCACAAACGGATATTGCGAAAAAACATAAAGGAATTAATGCTTTTATTGTAGAAAAGGCTTGGGATGGTGTAACAGTAGGCGGTAAAGAAAACAAAATGGGTATTCGTGGAAGTGATACACATTCAATTATGTTTCAGGATGTGAAAGTGCCAAAAGAAAATCGTATTGGCGAAGATGGATTTGGTTTCACATTTGCTATGAAAGTATTAAGTGGAGGTCGAATCGGAATTGCTTCACAAGCCCTTGGTATTGCTAGCGGTGCATTAGAATTAGCACTTAAATATTCGAAAGAACGTAAGGCCTTTGGTACCGAAATTATGAATCATCAAGCCATTCAATTTAAATTGGCTGATATGGCAACCCAGGTTGAAGCTGCACGTTTATTATGCTTTAAAGCTGCATGGATGAAAGATCAACATCTTAACTACGATACAGCTTCTGCCATGGCTAAATTATATGCTTCTGAAATTGCACAATTTGTAACCACCGAAGCGGTTCAAATACATGGCGGCTATGGCTATGTAAAAGAATTCCATGTTGAACGTTTGATGCGTGACGCAAAAATTACCCAAATTTACGAAGGCACTTCAGAGGTACAACGCATTGTGATTAGTAGAAATATGTTGCGATAATCAATCTTTAATTACGAATTAAAAATTAAGAATTCCCTGTAAAATTTGTAATTTGATTTAGGATGCCAAAACAACTATTCAGCATAAATTAATTTATCGGTTATACTTATATTTGTCATAACCAATTTCAACAAGTATGAGTTCTCGTTACAAAATTCATTCGCAGGAGTATGCCTATTTTGTTACATTCACAGTCATTGATTGGATGGATGTTTTTATTCGGAATGAATATCGTCAGGTGATTCTTGAAAGTTTAAGTTTTTGCCAAAAACATAAGGGTCTAAATGTGCATGCATGGTGTTTAATGACAAGTCATGTTCATTTGATTATTTCAAGTTCTGGATTTATGCCTTTGGAAGGAATAGTGCGCGATACAAAAGCATATACTTCTCGACGCATTCATGAAATTCTTGAAGAGAATGAAGGCGGTTTCGAAAGCAGAAGAAGTTGGATGCTACAAAAGATGGAGTATTTGGGCAAACGGAATAGCAGCAATAAAGGCTTTCAGTTTTGGCAACAGAATTATCATGCAATATTGCTCGATAACCCATTATGGTTAGATCAAAAACTCGACTACATTCATAATAATCCAGTTGAAGCTGGTTTTGTAAATAATCCTATTGATTGGAAATATAGTAGCGCTATTGATTATTATTCGGATGAAAAAGGATTACTGGATTTAAAATTAATTTAATTCACATATCGCAAGCGTCAGCTTGTGTTTCCAATCAGTGAGCATCAGCTGACAATAGCGTTATTCAGATAAAAATAAAATGATAGTTTTCACTTGGCGGATACCAAATTTTGGAAAGTACAAACGGATGCTTGCACTATAAAATCTATCAATCCCGCAATCGTCAACTTGTGTTTTCAATCAGTCAGCATCAGCTGACAATAGCGTTATTCAGATAAAAATAAAATGATAGTTTTCACTTGGCGGATACCAAATTTTGGAAAGTACAAACGGATGCTTGCACTATAAAATCTATCAATCCCGCAATCGTCAGCTTGTGTTTCCAATCAGTCAGCATCAGCTGACAATAGCGTTATTCAGATAAAAATAAAATGATAGTTTTCACTTGGCGGATACCAAATTTTGGAAAGTACAAACGGATGCTTGCACTATAAAATCTATCAATCCCGCAAGCGTCAGCTTGTGTTTTCAATCAGTCAGCATCAGCTGACAATAGCCTTGCTAAGATAAAAATATAATGATAGTTTTCACTTGGCGGATACAGCAAATTTTGGAAAGTACAAACGGATGCTTGCACTATAAAATCTATCAATCCCAGCAAGCGTCAGCTTGTGTTTAAGAATCCAATCAGGAAGCATCAACTATCCGTACTGATGGGAGCACCAGAAGTTACTCAATCTTAATAAGATAAAAATATAATGATAATTTTCACTTGGCGGACGCCAAATTTTAGAAAGTACAAGCGGATGCTTGCACTATAAAATCGATCAATCCCGCAAGCGTCAGCTTGTGTTTCCAATCAGCCCGCATCAGCTGACAATAGCGCTATTCAGATAAAAATAAAATGATAATTTTCACTTGGCGGACGCCAAATTTTAGAAAGTACAAGCGGACGCTTGCACTATAAATTCTACCTCCGAGAAATCACTTCCAAAATCCCATCCAATTCCACCTCGGTATGCACCATCAATTCGCGGGGTTTACCACCAACACTTGCCCCCACAATTCCGGCCGCTTCAAGTTGATCCATAATTCGTCCGGCGCGATTATAACCTAAATTAAATCGTCGTTGCAACATCGATGTTGAACCGCTGCCCGAGCTTACTACTAAACGCGCACATTGTTCAAACATCTGATCTACTTCTTTCAACGATTTTGCTGAACCTCCTGAACTTATATCCATACCCTCACTGCCTTCATACTCTGGTAAATCAAAGGCTGAAGGGTAACCTTGTTGCGAACCAATAAAATCTACAATACGTTCCACTTCAGGTGTATCCACAAAGGCACATTGAACTCGAACTAAATCGTTACCATGTAATATCAACATATCACCTCGTCCGATTAATTGATCGGCACCACCGGTATCTAAAATGGTTCGCGAATCTACTTTAGCGGAAACTCTAAAGGCTATCCTTCCAGGGAAGTTTGCTTTTATGGTTCCTGTAATTACATTTACCGATGGACGTTGTGTGGCAATAATTAAATGGATTCCAACGGCTCTAGCTAATTGTGCTAAACGCGCAATCGGCATTTCTACTTCTTTACCTGCTGTCATAATTAAATCAGCAAATTCATCCACCACCAAAACAATAAAGGGTAGATATTGATGTCCTTTATTTGGATTCAATCTTCGCTTTATGAACTTATCGTTATACTCTTTAATATTTCGTACACCGGCTTCTTTCAATAAATCGTAACGATTATCCATTTCAATACATAAAGCATTGAGGGTATTAATTACTTTTTTAGTATCGGTGATAATCGCCTCTTCTTCATTCGGTAATTTAGCTAAAAAATGTTTTTCTATGACCTTGTAAATCGACAGCTCTACTTTCTTAGGATCCACCATTACAAATTTTACTTGCGAAGGGTGTTTTTTATAAAGCAATGAAACCAAAATTGCATTAATACCTACCGATTTTCCTTGTCCGGTTGCACCCGCCATGAGTAAGTGTGGCATGGTGGCTAAATCGACGATATAGTTTTCATTATCGATTTTTTTACCGAGTGCTATGGGCAGACTATAATTATTATTAATAAATTTATCGGATGAAATGAGTGTGCGCATCGACACAATTTGCTTCTTTAAATTAGGCACTTCAATACCAATGGTGCCTTTGCCCGGAATAGGTGCAATGATACGAATGCCAAGTGCTGAAAGACTTAAGGCAATATCATCTTCGAGGTTACGAATTTTAGAAATTCGAACACCTTCAGCGGGCACAATTTCGTATAAGGTAACGGTTGGTCCAACGGTAGCCGATATTTTTGCGATGCTAATACCAAAACTTTTTAGGGTATTGATAATTTGATTTTTGTTTTGTTCGAGTTCATTTTTATCAATCGAAATTTCGTCGGTGCTATGTTGATCTAATAAGTCGAGGGTTGGGTATTTATAGTTTCGAAGTTCAAGTGATGGGTCATAAGGTTCGTCGGTACCAACCGAAATATGTGCATCCGAAACAATTTTCACCTTCTCTTCAATTTTAGTAACTTCAAGAGTTAGGTCAGGTTCATTATTTGGTTTATTAGGTTTTGATGCGATGGGTTTTTCGGGTTGAATTGGTTCGATAGCCATCTCTTCAACTGGCGCATTATTGATTTCCCAAAAAGTTTCTGGTATGTCAATCACTTCTTCTTTAAGCACAACTGGAATGATTTCCTTTTCATGCAAAGAATCTAACTCTATAACATCGTTCAATTCAGTATGAACAGCCGTATCATCAGGTAATATTTTATCATCAGCGGTTCTAGTATGGAAAAGGTTACCCCAAAAAGACAAACTAAATATCGGATTAAAAAACATAATCACAGCAATTAAACCCATCGCAACAATAATACTTAAAGTGCCTATTTCGCCGGTAAATTCTTTGAGATATTCAATTACCTTCTCGCCCATGGCGCCACCAAACGGAAAGTTATGTTTAGATGCAGGGAGTATGTAAGCAATTACCGGACTCAACATTAAAATGAAAAGGGTGGTATAAAAAAATGTGCGTAAACCCGAAAATAATCTTTGTGGCATGAGGCGGTTTATACCCCAAACGCTAAAAACAATGACAAATAAAAGGGCACAAATTCCAAAACCATTGTAAATGATTTGGTGAGAAATGTAAGCACCTAGTCGCCCCCCATGATTTAAAATATTTTCATGTTTTTGGAAAAGAAAACTGAAAGCCGAGCCGGCATTAAACACTTTATCCTGATCATCTTTCCAAGTTGTAAAATAGGAAATGAAAGAGATTGCCAAAAAGAGGGCTATAAAAATTGATAAAAGTCCAACGATTTTGCGCAACCTGCCGTCTGTAACAAAGGAAAATTGCCTTTTAGATTCAGATTTTGCAGCCGGTGTTGAAGATTTTTTTCGTAACTGAGTGTTTTTTGAATTCGCACTTTTCGCCATGGCCACAAACCTAATATTAATTTTTCAAATACTATCGTAACCGAAACAGATTACCAGCCTTAAATAGAAAATACATCAGGATGAAAAGAAATTGTGAAATCAGTAAAAAAATTATACATTTGAGAATTCGTAAGATGAATAATCTCGAATATTTAAATAATTCAAGAATGAGTATAAATTTAAGCCTCAAGGGTTTGATTTTAATTTTGCTTGTATGCGGAAGTTCACTTTCTATGCGTGCTCAAATTACTATTAATGGTAATCAAACAGCAGCTATATTAGCGCAAAAATTAGTTGGTTCTGGTGTAACCATTTCTAATCCAACGCTTGTATGTGATTCGATTGGCAATGGCACATTTACAGTAACAACCAGTAATTTAGGATTAGATAGTGGAATAATTCTTACTTCAGGAAGAGCACAAACGGTAGGCGCTTTAAATGGTGCAAATGGACCTGCTAGTGCAATGCCGGCTACTTCTTTTTCGCCTGGTTTGGGTGATGTTGATTTAACCGCGCTTGCATTAAATAATTCTTTTGATGCATGTGTGCTTGAGTTTGATTTTTTGCCATTAGGGGATACGGTTAAATTCGAATATGTTTTTGCTTCTGCCGAATACCAAAGTTTTACATGCTCAAGTTTTGGTGATGTTTTCGGATTTTTTATCAGTGGACCTGCCATAACCGGGCCATTTACCGGAGGTTCCAAAAATATAGCCTTAGTGCCCGGTACAAATTGCCCGGTAGGTGTAAATACTATCAATGGTTCAACGGCAAATCCATGCGGACCGGTAACTGCACCTTGCGCTCCACCCAATAATGCGTTGTTTACGAATAATATTGGGGGTACAACGGTTGCTTATAATGGATTTACACATGTACTCACCGCAATATCTGAAGTTACACCTTGTGTACCCCATCATTTAAAATTAGCAGTTGCGGACGCATCCGACCATACGCTTGATTCAGGTGTTTGGATTAAAGCCGGTAGTTTATCATCTAATGCCATTAGCTTTACGCCAATCTCCAATTTATTAAATCCTTACCCTTATATTGTTGAAGGATGTGCATCGGGTTTTGTAAAAGTTACTCGTCCGGTTGCAGGTCCTTTGCCTTATACTATTAATTACTTAGTTGGTGGCGTTGCCAATTATCCGGCCGATTATGCGGTGTCAACTATCCCTCCAGGTTCACCCTTTGGTTCAGTAACTATTGCAGCAGGCGATTCAGTTGCCTATATTGCTATCGCTGCTATTCAAGATGGAATTGCTGAGCCAGATGAAGAAATTAAAATTTATCAATTGGCACCTTGTACGGGTACACCAATAGATTCGGTAAGTTTATTTATAAGTGATACCATCAAAATGCATATCCTTACGCCTGATACAGCGGTTTGTAGAGAAGACAGCGTACACATTTTAGTTTATGGTTCCGATTCATTAGATTATACTTGGACACCCACTACGAATATCAGCAATCCAAATATTAAAGAACCGATGGTGAGTCCGAATTTTACCACCGATTATGTTGTTTGTGCTACCTTACCACTATCGGGTTGTGCCGCGAAATGTGATACCGTAAAAATTATTATCAATCAACCGCCAACCGTATTTATTGGTAACGATACCATTAATTGCCAGGGAATGCAAATTCCATTTAACCCTATTATCACGCCTACCCAACCCTATACGTATACTTGGACTATTACCGGTGTTGGAACTTTATCAAATACTACAATTATAAATCCGGTTGCCACCTTTAATAATACCGGTAGCACACAAATTATTTTACATGTTGAACCTCAAGCTGTAGGTTGTCAAGGCGATGATACCATGAATGTATTAACCTTGCCAAATGATATCACACTTACTAATGGAGATACTACCGTTTGTGAAGGATCAACAGTGCAAGTTGTAGTCATCGGTCATCCATTATTTACCTATAACTGGTTTCCGGCAACTTTCTTAAATAATCCAACTTTACAAAATCCAATCTCTATACCTGATACCAATGTATCATATACTGTAGTTGCTACCTTCCCTGGTTGTGCACCTATGACAAAATCATTCGATATTGAGGTGCAACCGGTTCCAGTAATTAGTGCCGGTAATGATAGAGATATGTGCGATTGGGATACCGTTCGTTTATCAGTAGATGTAGAACCTAAATGGTATAATCAATATATTTATTCATGGACACCAGGCGGTAGTTTAAGTGATCCAAATATTCAAAGCCCGGTATTTAGTGGACATGCAACAACGAATTTACAAGTGATAGTAAGTACGCCAATTGGTTGTGCCGATACTGATTTTGTTTTAGTAACCGTATTTCCAAGTGAGTTTGCAACCGTAACACCAGAAACATCCACAATTTGTCCGCTCGATTCGGTTCAATTTAATGCCATAGGCGGTGTGAGTTATGTGTATACACCTGGTCTTTATGTAAGTGATTCAACGATTTCAAATCCTGTTGGCCATCCATTAGCAACCACTGAGTATACAGTGTATGCAACAAGTGCTTTAGGATGTATTGATACTGACATTGTAAGAATTGCGGTTGCACCCAATGCAGTGCTTGATGCAGGTGATGATGTTACGATTTATCCAGGTGAAACTGTCGAGCTAATGCCTTCAGGGAATTGCTCATTTTTTACTTGGTTCCCCGATTATCATTTAAGTGATAAGAATAGTAAGAATCCAATTGCATCCCCACCGGTTACCACAAAGTACTTTGTAAGCGGAACTACCGAATTTGGTTGCAGCGCAATAGATTCAATAACCGTTAGAGTTTCTCCCGAAAGCTTATTAGATTTGCCCAATGCGTTTAGTCCGGGCTCTGGTACTGGTATAAACGATGAGTTACATATTATTGTGAAAGGAATGGCTACTTTAAATTATTTCAGAATTTGGAATCGTTGGGGGCAGTTAATTTTTGAAAGCACAGATATTAATCAAGGCTGGGATGGAAGATTTAAAGGAGTTCCGCAACCATTAGGTACTTATGTGTATTTAATTGATGCAACTTCATCTACCGGAATGAAATTTTACAAACAAGGAAATATTACATTATTAAGATAAAAAAATACGACAATGAAATTAAGATTAGCAACGATAAAACTAGCAGTGGCTGTATTGTCAATCGCAAGTTTCAATAGCGCAAAAGCCCAAGACATGCACTTTTCGCAGTTTAACGGAGCGCCAATGATTTTAAATCCAGCGCTTACCGGAAACTTTAACGGACAATATCGGGTAACCGGAATATACCGTAATCAATGGTCGAGTGTAACTACACCTTATGTAACTTTTGGTGCTTCGGTGGATGCACAATTGTTTAGAGATGTTGCGATAGCCGACTATTTAGGAGGTGGTTTAGCCATCTATAACGATCGTTCTGGCGATGGTAATCTTGCGAATTTAACTGCCTTAGCATCACTTGCTTATCACAAGTTTTTAGGGGCTAATGAAAATGTATCATTGTCTGTTGGTTTACAAGGAGGATATACCCAAAAATCAATTGACCTTTCACGTTTATATTGGCAAGATGAATTTTATAATGGCGGATTTCAACCGGGAACAACCGGCGAGCAAATCAATCCAAAAGTAAAATATCTAACTGCAAACGCTGGCGTTTCATTAGGTCATAGATTAGGTGAAAAGTTTGCTTATCAATTAGGTGTTGCAGGTCATAATTTAAATCAACCACGTGAATCGTTCGAGAAAAAAGAGAACAATGAAGTTGGTTTAGGTATGCGTATTAATGCACAATTAGGTGCTGAAATTTTAGCAGGACAGCGAGTTGCACTTCGCCCAGCCGTGATGTATCAAACACAATCTGCAGCGTCTGAATTGATTGCAGGTTTAGAGTTAGGTTATGTTGTTGGGGATCCTGAAATTCGTTCGGTTGCTACTTCAGTATTTTTAGGAGGATGGACTCGTATGGGAGATGCTACGATCATTACCGGCGGACTAGAATTTGAAGGTGTTCGTTTAGGTTTAGCATACGATTATAATACATCCGGTTTGAAGGTTGCATCAAAAGGGAATGGCGGATTTGAAATTACTTTACGTTATGTAAAGCCCAATGCGCTTGACTTTGCGAGGAAAATAATTTTCCCTTGTGCAAGATTTTAAAAAAAAATCTGCAACGCTTCCATTTTCAAATTATTACTTCTATATTTACAGCCATATAACATTCAAGGAATGAGAAGAAAATTTTTGTTATTTTCACTGATTAGCGCATTTATTACATTAGGAACCCTTAATGTATTTGCGGCTGGCAAAGAAGACCCGGCTGCAAAATTGCCATTTAAGAAAAAATTAGCCTGGGCGAACGGACTGTTTAGAGAAGGAAGTTTCTATTCGGCGGAAGAGTATTATGCTCAATTAAAAAAGGAGCAACCTCGAAACCCGTATGTAACTTATATGCTCGCAGAGTGTTTGTATAAGCAAAGAGATTATCCACCGGCAGCAACTTATTATGCTGAGGCCTATTCTTTAGCTCCCGAAGCCTATCCTGATTGTCCGTACAAGGAAGGATTAATGCGTAAGCAAAACGGCGATTACGAGAATTCAATTGAAAGCTTCAAATTGTATATTAAAAATTACAAGGGCAAGAATAAAAAAATGAAATTGTATGCTCAACGTGAAATTGATGGCTGTGTTATGGCCATTAACTCATGGAATAATCCGGGTCGTGCATTTGTAAAAAATGCAGGTCCGAATGTAAATAGCGCATATACCGAATCGGCTCCATTGCCTTTGGGCGATACGGCCTTATTATTTTCTACCATGGCACAAAATAAGATTGTGGTGGTAAATAAAGATAAGCGTAAAGATTTTGTATCTCGATTTATGTGGTCGCCAAAAGAGTTTGACAATACACGTGTAAAGGATAGTTTTGAGGTTTCAATGAAATTTGAAGATGGTAAGTTCAATGATCCAAAATATCATGTTGGTAATGGATCTTGGAGTCCGGGTGGAACGCGTTTCTACTTCACTAAATGTCGTGAAGAAGATACTATGCGTATTATGTGTAAGATTTATGTTTCTGAGTTTAATAAGAAAACTGGTGTTTGGGGACCTGCTGTAAGTCCTGATCCATTCATTAATGAAGAAGGATCATCAAATACAAACCCATATTGTGCCATGGTAGGGAAGAAGGAAGTCCTATATTTTTCATCTAATCGTACGCTTCAAAGCGCAGGCGGATTTGATATTTGGTATTCTGTTTATGATTCAGCTCGTAAAACCTATCGTCGTCCACAAAACTGTGGTAAAAAATTAAATTCACCTTATGATGATATCACACCATATTACGATACAAAAAGAGGTAAGCTTTATTTTGCAAGTAATGGCTGGAAAACATTAGGAGGATTTGATATCTTTTCGGCTGATGGTGGTCCATCGCGTTACACAAATTTATCTAACTTAGGCTTTCCAATTAATTCGCCTGCCGATGATATGTATTATGTGCAAGACGAAGGTGAAAAAGATAATGGTTATGTAGTATCAAATCGTTTAGGTAGCTACTATGTTAAAAACCCAACTTGTTGCGATGATATTTGGAGAGTAATCAAAGAACCTAGTTTTTATGTAAAAGGTATCGTAGTTGATGAAGTGAGTAACGAGCAAATTTCTGAAGTGGTTGTAAAAATGAGCAACGAAGGAACCTCAGCTCTGGTTGACACAAATTTTTCAAAAGAAGGTGGATTCCTTTTCTATACCCCTATGGGAAATAATTATGCAATCACTGCTGATAAGCAAGGCTATATTTCAGGAAGAACTACCGTAAGTACATCAGGGAAATCAGTTATGGATCCAGATGATACAACGATGGTGACCATTTTCATGCATAAAATCACGAACGATTTTGAGTTTCATGTACAAAATGTTTATTACAACTTTGATAAAGGAGATTTCCAACCAGATTCATACGGAGCTTTAGATTCTTTAGTGAAGTTCATGATGGATAATCCTTCAGTGAGTGTTGAAATTAGATCCTATACGGATAACAAAGGTGAAGATGCTTATAACGATGAACTTTCAGTAAAAAGAGCGCAAGCTGTAATGAATTACATGGGTGATAAAGGCGTTGATCGTGGAAGAATGATTGCAAAAGGTGAAGGAGAGAAAAATCCACTTCAGCCTAATATGATCGAAGGAAAGGATAACCCTACTGGTCGTCAATATAATCGTCGTACAGAATTTAGAATCATTGGTGATTTACCTGAAAAGCGTATCATCTATGACATGAATCGCCCTGATTATATTGATAAGTCTGGTGTTGATGGAAGGAATAATAACTTACGAATGAACACAGATACCGAAGATGATGGAACACCGCCAGATGCAGATATCCAACCAGGAAGTCAAGTTGGAAACGATCGATAAGAACTAACTATAAATAATTTAAAAGCCTCGTAGAAATATGGGGCTTTTTTTATTGAATCTTCAATTATGAATCTTCAATCTTCAATTATCAATTATGAATCTGCAATCTTCAATAAAAGATGTTAAGGGAAATTGCATGTCTTAAGTGCTTTAAAATTGTCAACTGGAGGTTGAAGATTGTACTAAGTGAATTTCATCTTCCACACACCAAGTATCGCTTCTTTAATTATGCCTTTCGACATCTTTGAAGCGCCTTCCTTTCGGTCGACAAAAGTGATGGGAATTTCTTTAATACTAAACCCAGCTTTCCAAGCTCTGTATTTCATTTCAATTTGAAAAGCATAACCAATAAATCGAATCGCGTCGAGATTAATCGTTTCTAGAACTTTTCGTTTATAACATACAAAACCTGCCGTACAGTCTTTTACTTTCATCCAGGTAATTAAACGAACATATAATGAAGCGCCATATGATATGAAGATTCGATTCAGAGGCCAGTTTTCAACTCTGCCGCCTGAGGTATATCTTGATCCTACTGATACATCAAAATTACCATCATGGCAAGTATGGTACAATCGAATGAGGTCGTTAGGATTATGCGAAAAATCAGCATCCATCTCAAAAATGTAATCGTACTTTTTTTCGATCCCCCACTTAAATCCGGCAATATATGCAGTTCCTAATCCTTGTTTACCAACTCTTTCAATCATAAATAGTTGTTCAGGAAACTGGGTTTGTAAAATTTTCACTCTATCCGCGGTACCATCCGGTGATCCATCATCAACAATTAAAACATGAAAAATCTCATCGAGTGAAAAAACCTTTTTAATGATATTTTCGATATTCTCGATCTCGTTATACGTTGGTATGATGACAATTTTATTCAAGGAAATTTCTTTGGGATTGGAAAATTACATGCACTTTGATAATAAACCAATTATGCAACTTACTATTTTATCTTAAGATTTTTTAAATGAAATTTCGTGGAATAGTTTGGTGAGTACTTTTTTAGTGTCTAAAGCAAAATCACCACGCATAATCCAATCATAATATTGAGGTTCTTTTCGTAGAATTTCTTCTACCGACTTGTCTTTATACTTTCCAAAATTAAACACAGCAATACCATTTGCTAATTTAATTCGTCGCGAATAATCTAAAAAGTCGTCACCTTTAGATAATTGGGCCAACTCTTCAACAGAATCACTTAAGTCTGCATAATGGTCAATTTGAGCAAATAAAATTTCCATGGTTGCCAAAGCATCAGCTTCAGCACTATGTGCATCCATCAATTCTTTACCACAATAAAATTTGTAGGCTGCCGATAAACTTCTAGGTTCTTTCTTGAAAAATATTTGTTGTACATCCACCAAATGTCTATCTCTGAAATTTACATCATCTAAACCTGCTCTAATAAATTCTTCCGTTAAAATGGGGAAATCAAATTTGTTAGAATTGAAACCACATAAATCACAATTATCTAAAAACTGTTTTATGCCATTGGCCAATTCTTTGAAACTTGGTTCAGCAGCAACATCTTCATCAAAAATTCCATGAACCGCTGAAGCTTCTTTAGGGATAGGTATACCAGGGTTTATGCGTCGTGTTTTGATATCTTTTTTGCCATCGGGGTGTAGTTTTATGATTGATATTTCTACAATACGATCTTGTGTAATACTTACCCCGGTGGTTTCAAGGTCAACGCAAGCGATAGGGCGACTCAGTTTCAAATTCATTCGCAAAAGTGAGGATAAAGTTTGGTTCAAACAAAAAGAATAGGTTGAAAAGGTGATTAATTCCCTGAGTTGATTTCTACTTCTATGGGTAATGAATATTGCCGGTTATTCACATAGTAAACACTTTTTATTTCGATAACCAATTAAGAATTTCTTTTTCATCCAAGGATAGGTAATTTGATTCTCTGATAACGGTTGTATCTTCTACCCATTTTATGGTTGGTAATGAGTATCCATCATTCAGCAAACTAAACTGTTCAGCCCCGTTAAACATAGATTGCGGAATAGATTTGCAACCGGTTTCTTCATAAAATGCTGGAAGCAATTCCGGATTGCCATTTATAATAAAATAGAAGGGAAGCTCAGGATATTTATGTTTCATTATTTGTAGTCGCTTCGCTGCTTTTCGGCAGAACCTACAACTTAAACTCAAAAACGCAATAATGTGTTTCCCTTTTCTAAGCTCAACACTAGGTGCTACATTATGAGTTGATTGATATAATAAACTTAGAGGAATCGGTTTGTGTAAAGTTTTTTCTTTTTCAGTAATATATATACTTTCAGGTGGATGATAGAAAAAAGGAACAAGGATCATCGAAGCGATAAGCGTAGGAATGATAAATTTCATAAATTTAAATTTGAAATCAAGAACTGGAAGCTTACTTATCATAACCAGCATCAACATCAATATTAGATTTTTATAGATAGATTGTAATGGCGTCATCGGAATCCATTCGCCAAAGCATCCGCAGTTCCCATCACTTCCATATTGCTTTATCACCATAACAAGATAAAGAGTGAATGTTACCAATATAAAAAAAGATAATGGTACGAGCCATTTTTTAATTTGAATTTGTAGTAAAAAAAGGAGTCCAATGCCAAGTTCTAAGCCTATTAATAGACGTGCAAACCATTCAGCCATCGTCCAATGTAAGATGGTTGTTTCAACGATAGTCCAGCCAAATGTTTCAAGCGTGGGTAATTTAGAAATTGCCGAAAAAATAAATACTAAGCCAATTAAACACGCAAGAATGATAGCAAAAATTTGTTTGCCTTTTAGGGTTAGCATCATAGTGTAAAAGTAAGGCTATAATGCTTTGTTGAGAAACTATAAAAATAGAATTGTAGTTTAGATTTTACTTATCCATTTAAATCAAAAAAGTTAGCCAGGAGTTTCAACGATACAGCCTCATTTTCTATCAGTTGATTATGAACATAATTGTAAAATTCTTCATTGTTGAAATTATCTAGAGGAGACAATTCGCGATTATAACTTTTAAAACCCATGCTCCAATGCTCAAATTGACGATTAGGAATGAACGTACTTTGCAGCTTGATAACATTATCATGCCGACAATCGATAGCAATTTTCTCGAATATGGATTCGACCGCCTCTTTTTCACCTTCTAAAATTTGAAAAAAATGTTTATTGCAATACAATAAAATGCCAGTAACGCCCAATTCAGCATTATGTTTTTTTGAACTTTCTAAAATTTCACTGATTTGTTCATATCGTAAACAGTCGCAACCTGTACTCACATACGATAAATGATAAATTCCTTGACTTTCCATGCTGTAAATGTAAAAATCAAGTTGAATTAATTGTATTGTAAAAAGCAATCTGTCATAAACAAAGCAATTTGATTCAAATCTTCAATTTTCAGTTAGTAATTTCCAATTCTTCAATTTTCAATCTTCAATTTTCAATCTTCAGTTTTCAATTAGGAATTAGCAGTTCTAAAAGATTATTTGGAGAAACTATCCATTTAAACCTAATAATCCTCAACAATTAAAATGTCAATTCTATCATAAGCGCCTTCCTCATAACTTAATCTCATCTCTTGTTTTTGAAACATGTAATTAAAGCGAATGCCGCCATCAAACAATCTTTTCTTTATAAGATTAATTTTCAATTGTGCATCCTTGGCTTCTTGTGTTTGCTCAGCAATTTTTGTAGAATCACTTGTAAAGTAATGAGCCGTTAAATATACCTTCACATCTGCACTATCATCTGCCCATGCAGGCCAATGTGTGAGTAAAGTATCCAATTGAAACAATGAAAGACTATCTATTTTAAAATGGGTACTATCCATTCGAACTACACTATTATATAAAGTATCTTTTAAGCCGGGTTGCCGCAACTTGATATCCATAGGTAATATATCAGGTAATAAATCATTAGTAAGTTTCAGGGTTTTATAATACGGTCGGTACCCATCTTCAATAACCGAAATTAAATAGGTTTTACCCATTTGTAAGGCTTGCGAATAACTAGCATCGCCTTCATTACTATTTTGTTCGCCTATGCTCGTATTATTAAAAGTATACGTGAAATAAATCGGCCGATCGTGCAATTTAGTTTTGTAATATTTATCAATGACAAAGCCCTTCACACATAAAGTTGCCACCGGTTGTATAGCAGGGTAGGTGTCAAATTCATAAATATCCAATCCCCCTTTCGTATCATTCCGATCGGAGGCACAATAGGCTTTGGTGCCTTTTGCATTGACAACTAAAGATCCGTCAAATTTTTCGGTATTGATAGGCGCTCCTAAATTGATTGGTTTTTTCCATGTTCCGTTTTTATTTCTTCGGCTGATAAATAAATCAGTCGAACCTAATCCGGGATGCCCATCGCTACCAAAATATAAGGTTTCATTATCTGGATGAATAAACGGTGAAGTTTCATCTTTTATAGTATTAATTGCCGGACCAAGATTAATAGGTTTGGTCCAATAATTATTTTCGAATCGCGAAACCCAAATATCCATTCCACCATAACCACCATCGCGATTACTTACAAAATACAAATCTTTATTATCACTACTTATACAAGGTTGTCCTTCGTAAGCTGTAGTATTTAAAGTGAATCCGAAATATTGTGGCGAACTCCAAACACTATCTGCGGTATAACTAAAAACTAAGTCGCAACCCCCACCAACAATGCCGTCCGGACTTGGCATATCACATCTTGTATAAAATAAATAATGTCCGTCGGCACTTAGTTTAGCACAACCATCAGGCATGCCGGTATTTGGCGGGTAGCCAAGGTTTTTGGCTTTCAACCAATTTCCTGAACTGTCTTTTTGGGCAATAAAGAAATCTTCATTTCCATCAACACGGCGAGTAAATACCATGGTGTTTCCATCCAAACTCAAGGATGGTAAATATTCATGTTCTAGACTATTGATACTATCACCCATATTCAAAAGTTCGATACCCGGAACCGGCGTTTTGTCGGCATAATCTTTCATGGCATATTTCAACCTTTGTGCTTCAATACGATTTTTCTTTTTGCCTTCAACTTCCGAAACCGATAGTCGATTCATGATTAAAACTGCCATTTCAACGTCACCATTGCTATTCATTTTATTGGCTAAATAGGTCATGGGGGCATAGGCTTCATTCGGGTTTAAATCGATAGCTTTATTGGCATAATATATCGTTCGAGATTTGTCTTTTTTTAAATAATAAAGTTCCGATAGACGAACATAGGACCTGATATATTTTGGATATTTAGATTGAACCTCTTCATAGCATTGAATCGCTTTACTGAGTTTACCTTTTTGTAATAAGTTTTCACATTCACTAAATCCGCTTCTAAATTGTTTAAACGTATCAATCGAACTTTGCGCTTGGCAGTGCAGGGCACACAAAAGCAGTAACCAAACCAAGGTATATTTTGGGTATCGGCAAACTGCAATAATGTGTCGAATAGGCGACGCTCCGTTCATCTTCAGGTACACGCTTGGGGCTGCAAAATACAAATATTTTACTTTGTTACTTCAGAACAATAAGTTATAAAGTGGTTCGGCAAATTGCCTTTATATTTGCCCTCTCTATATAGCTATGCAACAAATCGGAAAAATAACGGGTGCACATGGTGTTCATGGTGAAATTTCTTTCATACATCAGCTTCAAACTAAAACCAGATTTAATCAATGGGACTGTTTGATGGTGGAATTAAATCCGGGAAGTTTTATTCCGTTTTTTATTGAAAGCATTAAATCTATTGCCGATGATGAATGTATTTGTAAACTCGAAGAAATTCATTCGCGCGAAGAAGCCAAAGTATTAGGTGGGAAAAATATTTATGCTTCACCCAATTATAATATCCAATTAAAAGTTGAGAATAATTTAAGCAAGTATAAAGGCTATATTATTTATAGCAACGAGCAAAAAATTGGTGAAGTAATAGATACCGTTGAAGGCAATATGAATGATATGTTTTTGGTGGATTACCAAGGAAAAGAAATTTTATTGCCGGCACAAAAAGAATTGATGTTGACCATAAACACAAACAACAAAACAATTGACATGCATATCCCTGAAGGTTTGCTTGATTTATAATTCGATTTTTATGCACATTGATATCATTACCGTTTTGCCCGAATTACTTGAAAGTCCGCTTAACCATTCTATTATGAAACGCGCTAAGGAAAAAGGACTTCTACACATTCATGTTCATCAACTTCGCGACTATGCAATTAATAAGTACGGACAAGTTGATGATACCCAATATGGTGGTGGCGCAGGTATGGTAATGATGTGCGAGCCTTTGGCAAGATGTATAGAAAAATTAAAGGATGAAAGAACTTATGATGAAATTATTTATCTCACGCCTGATGGTGTAAATTTTCATCAACGTATAGCGAATATGCTTTCGATGAAACAAAATTTGCTGTTGATTTGCGGTCATTATAAAGGCATCGATCAACGTATTCGTGATAAGTATGTTACCCTTGAAATTTCGATAGGAGATTATGTACTGAGTGGTGGCGAATTGGCAGCCGCTATTTTAGTGGATAGCATTGGCCGCTTAATACCCGGTGTTTTAAATGATGAAACCTCGGCACTTACCGATTCGCACCAAGATGGATTATTAGCACCACCAGTGTATACCCGTCCAGCAAATTTTGAAGGCATGGAAGTGCCTGAGATATTACTGAATGGAAATTTTAAATTGATTGAAGAGTGGCGTCATGAGCAATCGGTATTGAGAACGCAAGAGCGTAGGCCGGATTTAATGGAATGAAATGTAAAGTAATAAGCTTGGTGAAAATGGATACTAGTAAATTTGATAAATCGTTCTGATTTTTCTTTCTGCGGGCCTTATAAACTGGTTCTCGAACTTATCAGTCAGCTGTCTGGGTAAAATAAAAGATGTAGTTTAGCAAAATAGCTTCATTAAATTGGTGATTCTATTTTATTTTTGAATGCACGCAACTAACTACACTCCATGAGTAACCCCACATTAAAAAAGACCTTTCTAAACAAAAGCGAAATCAAAGCCCTTGATATTGAACATAAGCGTAAACTCACCTTCAATATTGGTAAGTATAACGAAACGGTGATAAAAGGGAAGCAACAATTTTCGGATTTAGACAATGCACGAAAAAAGGCTAAAAATATTAAGTGGCGTGCGATTGAACATCTTGATAAATATTTAATTGAGTTTGAACAAAATTTTACCCGTAATGGCGGTAAAGTTATTTGGGCACAAGATGCTGCCGAAGCCAATCAAGCGGTTCTTGAAATTTGCAAAGCACATGAAGCGGTTCAAGTGGTGAAAAGCAAAAGCATGGTAACCGAAGAAATTCATTTGAATGATTTTTTAGAGAAACATCAAATTGAAAGTGTTGAAACCGACTTAGGCGAATATATTCAACAGCTTGATGGCGAAGCCCCTTACCATATTGTTACGCCTGCCATGCATAAAAGCAAAGAAGATTGTGCTCGTGTGTTTCATGAAAAATTAGGTACCGAACCCAATTTGTCGCCTAGTGAAATTACCTTAATTGCCCGTCAAAAATTGCGCGAAAAATATACAAGTGCAGGTATTGGTGTAACCGGCGGAAATTTTTTGATAGCCGATATTGGCGCAGTTTGTGTTACCGAAAATGAAGGCAATGGAAGACTCACGACTGCGTTTCCAAAAGTACATATTGCGATTGTAGGTATCGAAAAGATGTTGCCTTCGGTGCAAGATCTCAATTTGTTTTGGCCCTTATTATCAACCTATGGTACCGGACAAAATGTAACGGTTTACAATTCGATTTTTACCGGTGCAAGAAATGCAAATGAAAGTGATGGCCCCAAAGAGATGTATGTGATCTTGCTCGATAATGGACGTACTAATTTATTAGCCGATCCCAATGTGCGCGAAAGCATGTATTGTATTCGTTGTGGTTCGTGCTTAAATGCTTGTCCGGTGTATAAAAATATTGGCGGTCATACTTATGGTTCAACTTACAGTGGTCCTATTGGCTCAGTAATAACACCTCACATGAAAGATTTTAATGAGTTTAATCACTTAAGTTATGCATCAACATTGTGTGGTAATTGTACAGAGGTTTGTCCACTTAAAATCAATTTACACAATATGCTGCATTATAATCGCACATTGAAAATTAAAAAGTACGATACAGATTTTAGTGAAAATGCAGCTTGGAAACTATGGAAGTTAGCCATGACACATCGTAGCATGGTGGATTTAGCAGGTGCCGGAATGAAAACCAAAGTAGTGAATAGTTTATTTAAAGATAGTTGGGGTAAGCGTCGAGATGGATTGGTTTTTCATAAGTCGTTTAAACAACTTTGGAAGGAAAGAGAAAATGCCGAATGAGTAACAAGTCATCATTAGTTATTTATTGCGAGCATCAAAGTGCACGTTTCAACTATATCACAAAATTTATTTTCGAAGAGGTTTTAGGGTTGAAATTAGAAATAAGTAGTGATGTACACTCTCTAGAAAAATCAATTGCCTTTAAATTAAATTATTCTCAAAATCAAGTTCCAAATGCTGATTTACATATTAAGCCACATGGATTATTAAATGAAAGCACGATTCATGAACAGCAAATTGAGATGGGGATTTGGCGAGAATTGCCTTGTTTTTTTTTACAAGAAACTACAGAAATCCCATTCGATATTTTTTCTGCTGCATTTTATTTGATAAGCAGATACGAAGAGTATTTGCCATATGAGGCAGATTTGTATCATCGATTTCCACACGAAAAAAGTTTAGCTTTTCGCAAAGGGTTTTTACAAATACCATTGCTTGATGCATGGATATATGAATTGAAAGAGTGCATGAAAAGCAAAATACCTTCTTTGCAGTTTACAGAAATGCATGCGAAGTTGATTCCTACTTATGATATTGATATTGCGTATAGTTATTTGGGGAAAGGATTGATTAGAAATATAGGTGGTGCTTTTCGCGATTTGATTTTCGGAAGATGGGGAATTTTTAAAGAACGACTTGCCGTATTATTTAGTAAGCAAAACGACCCATTTGATTCATACGAATTCTTAGATACTTTGCATGAAAAGTATCAATTACAACCTATCTATTTTATTTTACTTGGAAAGGGTGGGGAGTATGATAAAAACTTGTCGCCGAGTTCGGCATGCATGCAAAAATTGATAAGTGAATTACAACAGAAGTATGTGATTGGTATTCATCCTTCTTTTAAAAGCCATGATGATGTAGAAATATTAAGGAATGAAATAGATAGTTTAGGAAGTACGAAAAGTCGACAACATTATATTCGGTTTTCTTTGCCTACAACATTTAGAAATTTAATTTCTTGTGGTATTCGTGATGATTATTCTATGGGTTATGGAAGTATCAATGGGTTTCGAGCGAGTACTTCATATACACATAATTGGTTTGATCTTGAACAAAACGAATCAACAAATTTAAATCTGCATCCTTTTTGTTTTATGGAATGCAATTCTTTTTTCGAACAGCGTTATTCATCAACGCAAGCTCTTGATGAAATGCTACATTATCACGCTCAAATACAAAAAGTAGGCGGTAACTATATTATGATATGGCATAATTTTTCTTTGGGCAGCGATAGATTATGGAAAGGATGGAAAAAGGTATATGAGTCTATTATTGAGATGGTCTCAGACAAGAAAAATAAATGAGGTAATTTATTTTACTTCCATTCTTTCAGCAATTTCTGGCAAGAGGCTTTGATAGATGCATCATCTTGAAATCGTTCATGTAAACTAACCGCTAGCTTCAATGTTTCTTTGGCTTTTTCTACTTGATCATTTTTATGATATGAAATGCCTAGGTCAAGTAAATTCATGATAAAAGTTCCATCCAAACTTTTACATTTTTCGTAGCACTTGATGGCTGTTTTATTATCGCCAGGGGGTAAGCCTCCAAATAATATTTTAGCTGCACCGCGTTCTGCAAAATTTAAATTAGAAACTTCGTAATTATACTTGCCTAATACATGCCAAGCACTCGAGTTCTTGGGGTCAATTTTTATAGCGTGGTCGGCATATTTTTTAATATCACGCGAAGCCGCCACCTTATCCTTCGATCCTGATATCATTGCCATTCTGCCCATGGCAACTGCCATTACGTAGTTTGCTCGTGAGCTATTTGCATTGAGTTTCAGTGCTTGTTCAGCAAATAGTTTTGCGGTATTAAAAAACGCCTTTTTCTTAGAATCTTCTTTTTCTCGATTTCCAACCCCCGAACACATGAAACTTGCACCACAAAGTGCTTCTACATTGTTTTTATCGATTAATAAAGCCAGCTTATACTTTTCTAAGGCTGCCATTTCGTTTTTTGCTTGCTCCATTTTTTTAGCTTGACTAACATAATCATTAGCAGATTGTGCTATAGTCATTAAACAGCTAAATAAAATACTAACTAATAATGTAACAAACAGACGTTTCATCGGTATCAATTTGAGATTATAGAATGAAGACCGATTATTTATTTCACTAACAGAACAGTTCCTTGTTTTTTAATTCGTTTACCATTATTACAAAGTCCGTCTATCATCCAAACGTAATTATCAGGTGCTACTTCGATATTATTAAAAGTGCCATCCCATTTTTTGTTTGGATCCTTGGTTTCAAAAATTAATTGTCCCCAACGATTATAAATTCTGAAGTACTCAAGTTTGGTAATATTGTGATTCAATAATCCAAAGTTTCTGTTTACGGCTAAATCACTTACCGGATTAAATGCATTGGGTAAATGAATATCTGTACATTCTGTTTTTACAAATACAGTATCTTTTGCAAAACAAGTTGTGCTATCATTGGTTACCGTTACAATATACATTTCAACATCTAACGGTGTACAAGTAGGGTGTGCAGCCGTTGGGTTATCTAAATACGTAAACGGCAGCCATAAGTAAGAATACTCTTGTCCGGTTGAAATTTGCGGTCCACCTAAAACTGTATAAGCACCATCAGCCACAAATCTATCAACGCCAGCATCAGCAACCACACGACTCACTTTAACCATTACTGAAGAATCATAAGCACATCCACCACCGGCGGTAAATTCAAGATGAACATGATATCGATAATCTTCACGAGGATAAATAAAAATTGAGGTGGTATCGTAATTAGGTAATGCATTATAAACCGGATCCCACAAGTTGTAATATAATCCAGGTCCGTTCACTACTAATAAGATGGTATCGCCTTGACAAATCAACGTATCATTATTGATTTCGATAACCGGTTTTGGCAACACACGAATCAGTTTGCAATCTACCTGCATAGTTGGCAAGCCTTCATCAGAAGCAAAATATACATTGTATAAACCAGGCGTTGAGTAGGTTACAGGAGGAGGTGTTTGTAATGTGGAAGTGGGAGGTGCAGAAGCCGAACAACTATTGTATTCTAATCGCGATATTGAATTGCTAGTATTATTACTTGTGAAAGCAAAAACATTGTCACGGTCGCGAATAAAACGAGTTAAATAACGTGGTGCACTTAATCCTGCGAAATTCCCCAAATCGGCAGCCACAGGGATATTACTGATACTTCCATTGAAAGTTAGCAAGGTCATGGTATTGCTATTTTCGTTAGTTACATAGCCATAATATGCGCCACAATCTTTGATGATAGAAATATCTCGAGGTGCATCAAACAAGCCACCCGGATTTCCTAAGTCGTTATCGACAGCTGCGTTTAATAGTGACGTGCCAAAATCAAGTCGACTTAATTTTTGGCTCAAACGATTCACTACAAATAAGTGCCAATTCGTTCCATCGAACACTGGCCATAAGCCGGTAGGAAATGCTAAGCTACCCGGATTGCCTAAATTTACAACTGCTGGTACTCCGGTAATGGTAGCACCAAAATCTAAACGAATTAAGTTTCCTGTAAAGCCATTATTCGTAAATGCATACCAATTTCCTGCTTCATTAAAAACAAATAAATCTTGAGGGTTGAGTAATAATCCACCTAAATTTCCTAAATCTACCAAGGTTGGAATGTTGGTTAAGCTATTTCCAAAATCCAATCGCACAATATCTGAGTTTGCAGCTGTACTTCCACCGGTAATAAAGCCGTACCAATTACCTCCAGTATTTACCAATTCAAAACCTTTGGCATTTACAGGTACGCCATTTGAGAAATCGCCCAAGTTGGTGGCTAAAGGCACATTCGATAAGCTGTTTCCAAAATCGTAACGAATAATATCGCGAGGTGCATTGGTATTTACAACGAACACAAAGTAATTATTTCCTTGTTTTGCCATTGAGATCGACGATGGGGAACTCAATCCGGTACCCGCAGCAATGCTACTTCCTGTTGGGATATTATTCAAATACGCCGAACAAAATCCCCAATAGTAAGTCGAGGCGTTTGTAACCGTAGTTGTTAACTGTAATTGATTCTCGGCACAGAGTGTATCCGGACCTAAAATCAACTGGGCAGTCGACTGTTTTGTTACGAAAATAGAGAGGGTGAATAGTAAAATTAGTTGTATTCGTTTCATATCTGTCTGTAAAGTGACCAAATTTAATTCGCTAATATAAACATAAGCTTCGAAATACTAAATATTATCTTCAATATTATGTATTCTCAA
The DNA here is from genome assembly GCA_016706595.1 of Bacteroidota bacterium. Classification (GTDB taxonomy): domain Bacteria; phylum Bacteroidota; class Bacteroidia; order Chitinophagales; family Chitinophagaceae; genus OLB11. The sequence continues at coordinate 293,870 of JADJJH010000003.1, forward strand.
AGGGTTTGTGTGTCTCCAAAAAGACCATAATACGCTCTGAAACGTTGGTATTTGCCGAAATATACTTTGCCGATTTTTCACAAACAGAATTGTAAAATTCTTTATTCTTCAAAAGTTTATCCATTGTTTTTTCGAAATCAGTCGATTCTGTACAAAATGCTGCTCCTAAATTGATTAATTCTACGGCTTCATTAAATTTTTTGAATTTGGGGCCGATGAGCACTGGTATGTTATAAACTATGGCTTCTAGCATATTATGAATCCCTTTTCCGTAGCCACCACCGATATATGCTAGATGTGCTTTCCGGTATAGAAAGGCAAGTTTTCCAATGGTATCAACAACTAAAATTTTATGATTCGGGCCGGTATAGTGGGTATACAAAGTGATATCCTTTCCGAACTCGCTGGCATCATAATGATCGGGTTCATGGGGTACTAAAATGATCTTCCAATTGCTAGGTAGTTTTTCAATAATTTTCTGCAAGATGTTATGATCTGTCTGCCAAACGCTACCTGCAATAAAAACTTTACAATCACCACAAAATTCATTGATAATGTCAAATTCCAGAATCGTTTTTTTAAGGGCTAAAACACGATCGGTTCGGGTATCTCCAAACACACCACAATGCGTAATTCCAATTTCATTCAATAGCTTTTTGCTTTCATGGGTTTGTACAAAAAGATAGGAGAAATAGCTGAGCATCTGGCGATGTAAACCACCATACCATGTAAAAAATATTTGTTCATTCCTGAAAATACCCGATACTAAAAAGGTCGGAATTTGTTTCGTGTGTAAGGTCTTCAAATAATAAAGCCAAAATTCATATTTGATGAAATAGGCTGCACTTGGTTGTACAATTTCAATAAATTTTTCTGCATTTCGTTTACCATCTATTGGCAGATAAAATATCTTAAGCTCAGGATATTTTTTTTGAATGAATTCATATCCCGAAGGAGAAAAAAAGGTAATGATAAAATCGCTTTCTTTATTTTTTTCTTGAAGTTTACTCAGCAAAGGATAACCTTGCTCAAACTCACCTACGGATGCACAATGAAACCAAATTGGGTTATTGAATTTCTCTTGTTCTAGTAATTGAAAAACGGTTCTTCTGCCATCAATCCATTTTTTTGCCTTCGGATTAAATAAGGCAGCAATATTCAATGAAATTACATAGATTTTTATAAAAAGGTTATACAGTAATTGCGACATTTAATAATAAGTTTCTTCGCTCATTTTTTTATAAATGGGAACTATCCAGCCTACTTTAAAACCAATTAAAATATCATTTCTACTAGCATCGTCTTTACGAGCTACATCATATAAATAGTCTCGCCTTCCTTTGGTTAAGCCCCAAACAAAATCCAATCCGGCTGTAAAATTAATTAACTTGTTTTTTGAAAAATGTGTATAGCCAGTATAGTTTTCAAAGTAAAGTCCGTTCGCTAATCTATCATAGCCTTTAACATATTCATCTCGTAGTTGAGGAAAGCTCAAATCTTTATCAAACATTTTAATTTTATGTTGAATAAAACCTGTACTAAATGTAGTTGTAAAACCCGAATTTGGATTTTTTTTATGGATTGGAAAAATTTTGCCGAACTGCAATCCAATCATATAACCACGCTCAAAAGTTCCTACATTGAGTACTTCACCTAATTGCGAGATTACACCATTCTGACTGGTCTTTATATTCCAAAGTAAGCTATCTTCTTTAATCTGATTACCGGTTAATAATTCACCTTTTACGCCAAAAAAATAATTAGATGCCGATTTGTAATTTATGCTTAATCCTAGTCGATAACTTTTACCAAAGCGTTTTGCCATGTCAGCTGCAGGTATGTCGTAACCACCCAATATGCTAAAATTAAACATCTGTTTGCCAATGATTTTTGAAGAGGTTTTTTTATCATCTTGCTCGTTTTTGTTTTGTGTATTTTGAGCTTGCAAATGATTGCAAATGCATGCGATAAAAAGTAGGGAAAGGAAAATTCGAATCTTCATTCGTAAACGGTGGTTTTTTAGGAATTTGTAAAGTTGCATTAAACAACTGAAAATACAAGATATTTATTACCTTGATGTTGCTATATTTGCCAGCACTTTTTCAAACAAAACAGATGGATAAATTGCAAATGGTTGACCTGAAAAGTCAATACCTACGTATTAAAGATGATATTGATGGGGCTATTCAGGAAGTATTGAATACGACTGCTTTTATAAACGGACCACAAGTTGCTGAATTGGCTCGAAATCTTGAGCAATATTTAGATGTAAAACATGTAATTCCTTGTGCCAATGGAACCGATGCCTTGCAAATTGCGATGATGGCACTCGATCTTCAAGAAGGCGACGAAGTAATAACGCCTTCATACACCTATTTTGCAACGGTTGAAGTAGTGGCACTTTTAAAACTGAAACCTGTGTTTTGCGAAGTAGATCCGCTTACCTTTACCATAGATGTAAAAGCCATTGAAAAACTGATTACCCCAAAAACAAAAGCGATAGTGCCAGTGCATTTGTACGGACAAAGCGCAGATATGGATCCCATAATGGATTTGGCAAAGAAGTATAATTTATTTGTGATAGAAGATAATGCACAAGCTATTGGAGGTTATTATACGGGTAAGAATGGAATTAAAAAGGCCAATGGTACGATTGGAACCGTTGGAACGACGTCATTCTTTCCGTCAAAAAATTTAGGATGTTATGGTGATGGTGGCGCATTAACAACTAATGATTCTGCATTAGCTGAAAAAATTAAAATGGTGGCTAATCATGGTCAGCGAAAAAAATATTTTCACGAGATTGTAGGATGTAATTCTCGATTAGATACTATACAAGCGGCAATTCTCAATGTAAAATTGAAGCACCTGGATACCTATTGTAATGCACGACGAAAAGTGGCCGATTATTATGACCAACAATTTGCCAATCATCCAAATATTAGTACACCGCATCGGGCAAGTTATTCGCATCATGTGTATCACCAATATACTTTGGTTCTTGAAGGAATTGATAGAGATACGGTAAAAAAGCAACTCGAAGAAAAAGGAATTCCAACCATGATTTATTATCCGGTTCCAGCGCATAAGCAACAAATGTTTCAAGGCGCCGGTGCCGAAGATGTGGTTTTAGAAACTACTGACCTGCTAACAACAAAAGTAATTTCATTACCTATACATACCGAGATGCAAGAAGATCAAATGCAGTATATAGCCTCTAGTTTTCTTGAAATAATTAATGCACTAAAATAGAATTCAAAATATATGAAAATAGCAGTTGTAGGTACAGGTTATGTAGGTTTAGTTTCAGGCACTTGTTTTGCCGAATCCGGAAATCATGTGATTTGTGTAGATATTGATGAAAAGAAAGTTGAACGTTTATCTGCCGGTGATATAGTAATCTATGAACCAGGGTTAGAAGTTTTGTTTCATCGTAATATCAAAGAAAATCGGATACGATTTACTACTAATTTGGAAGATGCCATTAAGCAATCTGATTTAATATTTTTAGCTTTACCCACACCACCGGGCGAAGATGGCTCGGCCGATTTAAGTTATATTTTAGGCGTTGCCGAACAAATTGGAAAGATTCTAGTTTCGCATCAAGAGTATAAGGTCATTATTAATAAAAGCACAGTGCCAGTTGGTACTGCCGAAAAGGTGAGAAACAAAATTCTAGAAAACTATCAAGGTGAATTTGATGTGGTAAGTAATCCGGAATTTTTACGTGAAGGCGCAGCAGTGGATGATTTTATGAAACCCGATAGAGTAGTGGTTGGTTGCAGCAGCGAACGTGCAAAAAAAATGATGCAACAATTGTATGCGCCATTTGTTCGACAGGGGAATCCAATTTATTTTATGGATGAACGTAGTTCAGAACTTACTAAGTATGCTGCAAATTCATACCTTGCCATGCGTATTACTTTTATGAATGAGTTAGCCAATCTTTGCGAAAAAGTAGGCGCCGATGTTGAAACTGTTCGTGTAGGTATGGGTAGTGATAATCGAATTGGAAAACGATTTTTATTTCCGGGTATCGGATATGGTGGTTCGTGTTTCCCAAAGGATGTACAAGCCTTGGTGCAAACTTCTAGTCAGTATAATTATAATTATAGTATTTTAAATGCTGTCATAAGCGTTAACGACGAACAGAAATTAGTTTTAGCGAATAAAATTTTGCATTATTTTAGTGATGATGTAAAAGGTAAAACAATTGCAATCTGGGGATTAGCTTTTAAACCTAACACCGATGATATTCGCGAAGCACCGGCGTTATATATAGTTGAAAAATTAGCACAAGCCGGTGCAAAATTAGTGTGTTATGATCCGGAAGGGATGCCAAATACGAAAGCTTATTTCGAAAAGGAGATTCCTGAATTTATGCCACAGATATCGTTTGCTGATAATGCATACGATGCCCTGCAAGATGCAAATGCTTTGGCAATTTGTACCGAATGGAGTATTTTCAGAACACCTGATTGGGATGAAATGAAAAGGCGAATGAAAGCGAAAGTAATTTTTGATGGCCGAAATTTATTTGATATGCAGGATATGAAAGATGCAGGATTTTATTATAACTCGATAGGCAGAAAAACAATAGAATAAAAATGCCTTATATGAGGTATCATACATTCTGAAACGATAGCATGCGAAATTTTGTGGAATTAGAATTAAAAAACAATTAGAACAAACAGATGAAAAGAATTTTAATTACAGGAGGTGCCGGATTTTTAGGATCACACCTATGCGATCGATTTGTGAAGGAAGGATACCATGTAATTGCCATGGATAATTTAATTACCGGCAATATAAAAAATATCGAACATTTATTTGCCCATCCTAATTTCGAATATTACCATCACGATGTAAGTAAGTTTGTGCATGTTGCAGGCAATCTCGATTATATCTTACATTTTGCTTCACCGGCAAGTCCGATTGATTACTTGAAAATGCCCATCCAAACTTTAAAAGTGGGTTCATTAGGTACTCATCATTTATTGGGTTTGGCTTGTGAAAAAAAATCACGAATGCTCATTGCTTCAACTTCGGAAGTGTATGGCGATCCTTTAGTGCATCCGCAAAATGAAGAATATTGGGGCAATGTAAATCCAATTGGCCCTCGCGGCGTATACGATGAAGCAAAACGATTTCAAGAAGCTATCACCATGGCTTATCATACCTATCATGGGTTAGAAACCCGTATTGTAAGAATCTTCAATACGTATGGTCCGCGTATGCGCCTCAATGACGGAAGAGCATTACCGGCATTTATGGGACAAGCTTTACGAGGTGAAGACATCACCGTTTTTGGTGATGGTAGTCAAACCCGGTCATTTTGTTATGTTGATGATTTAGTTGAAGGTATTTATCGATTGCTATTAAGTGATTATTCTTTGCCGGTAAATATTGGTAACCCCAATGAAATTTCGTTAAAAGATTTTGCCGAAGAGATACAACGCCTGGTAGGAGGAAGTTCTAAGATTGTGTACGAACCTTTACCACAAGATGATCCAAAGCAAAGGCAGCCTGATATTACCAAAGCAAAACAAATTTTAAATTGGGAACCCAAGGTCGATCGTAAAGAAGGGTTACAAATCACCTTAGATTATTTTAAGAAGGAACTTGGGGTTTAGGGCAATTCTTCAACCATGCCTTCGAGAACCTCAGGCATCGGCAGTAGTAATAACCTTGCCTTCGAGAACCTCAGGCATCGGCAGTAGTAGTAATAACCTTGCCTTCGAGAACCTCAGGCATCGGTAGTAGTACTAATCATATCACCAGAACAATCCCGGTGACTGAGGCCCTCGAAGTCACCTATTTTATTTGAACCTCAGGCATCGGTAGTATTACTAATCATATCACCAGAACAATCCCGGTAACTGAGGCTCTCGTAGTCACCAATTTTATTTGAACCTCAGGCATCGGAGTAGTACTAATCATATCGCCAGAACAATCCCGGTGACTGAGGCCCTCGAAGTCACCAATTTTATTTGAACCTCAGGCATCGGCAGTAGTAGTAATCAACCTTGCCTTCGAGAACCTCAGGCATCGGTAGTAGTACTAATCATATCACCAGAACAATCCCGGTGACTGAGGCTCTCGAAGTCACCTATTTTATTTGAATCCCGGTGACTGAGGCTCTCGAAGTCACCAATTTTATTTGAACCTCAGGCATCGGCAGTATTACTACTCATATCACCAGAACAATCCCGGTGACTGAGGCTCTCGAAGTCACCTATTTTATTTGAACCTCAGGCATCGGTAGTAGTACTAATCATATCACCAGAACAATCCCGGTGACTGAGGCTCTCGAAGTCACCAAATAGGACTCTAAATTCATCGTTCCAAATCTCTATAAGCTTGTGCTAATGCTGGCAATAAATTAGGATTTCCAAAAATCAAGGCTTCTTTCTTTTTTCGGTTCCAACCTTGAATTTGCTTTTCTCTGGCAAATGCTTCATCTATTCTAGAAAATTGTTCCGAATAAACTAATTGCACCGGTAAATGTTTTTTGGTATGATTAGCTCCTTCACCTCGTTGATGTTCTTCAATTCTTCGCTCAAGATCAATTGTGCTTCCTGTATAATATGATCCATCAGAACATAACAAAATATACATCCATCCTTTCATAGAGTATAATGATTTGATTTTGGTTTAGGTCTTTGCTTAGGTTAAAAGCAATAACGAATGTAATGAATTATCACCAACTAAAGAGATTGGAAGTCTTTTTAAATACCTATTCAAATTTTTTGTTGTCGCCGAAGTATTCTATCAACGAATCTATAGAATTATCGAAAGCTAATAATAGCAATGTACCCATTGATTCATGTACGAAATAGCATTATACCAAGCCCAACCACTGCAATATTTCTTTTAATTCTATTACAAGCAATTGTAAAATCGGTGTTCGTTAATCACCTCTTCGTATTTCGATTGATCCTAATGCCTATCATCTGCCTGCTAAATTCAATCCTCTCCCTACAAAATTTGCCATTTTCATTTTAATCATTATCTTACTCCGAAATTAGAACAAGTATGAGCTTATTTGTAAAGAAGCCCTTAGATAAATTATTAAATGAAGCAGCCGAGTTAGGCGAACATACCCTCAAACGTACTCTCGGTTCGGGCGCATTGCTAGCCCTCGGAATTGGTGCTATCATTGGTGCAGGTATTTTTGTTCGTACCGCAGCAGCTGCCGGTAATCATGCCGGGCCTGGCGTTATGATTAGTTATATCATCGCCGGTATTGGTTGTGCTTTCGCCGGTTTATGTTATGTTGAATTTGCCTCTATGATTCCAATTGCAGGTAGCGCTTACACTTACTCGTATGCTACTATGGGCGAATTAGTGGCTTGGATTATTGGCTGGGATTTAATTTTAGAATATGCATTGGGTGCCGCGTGCGTGGCTATAGCATGGAGCGAATACTTAAATAAATTGTGCGAGTATTATTTTGGCTTTACGGTCCCGTATGCACTCTGTCACTCACCCTTTCAAATATCGCAAACCGGCGTACATGGTATTATTAATATTCCGGCTGTAATTATCTTGGGTATTTTGTCGGCAGTCTTAATTCGTGGTACTAAAGAGTCGGCCAATGTAAATAGTATCATTGTAATCATTAAAGTAATTATTGTATTGATGTTTATTGCCTTCGGATGGCATTTTATTATGCCTGAAAATCATGCGGTAATTATTCCTGATAATACAGGCGAGACTGGCATTTTTGGTTGGAGTGGTGTATTACGTGGTGCAGGGATTGTGTTTTTTGCTTATGTTGGTTTTGATGCGGTAAGTACCGCAGCACAAGAGGCTAAGAATCCGCAAAAGGGTATGCCAATTGGCATCTTAGGCTCATTGGCATTTTGTACGATATTGTATATTTTATTCTCATACGTGTTAACCGGTATTGCCAACTATAAAGATTTTAGTGTTACCGGTCCTGGCCATGAAGCTGCAGTTGCCTATGCCATTCAACAATACATGCCGGGTTATGGCTGGTTTGCAGGATTAATAACCATTGCCATTTTAGCCGGTTTCTCATCTGTAATTCTAGTGATGTTGTTAGGTCAGTCGCGTGTTTTTTATTCTATGAGTAAGGATGGATTATTTCCAAAATCATTTTCAGAGGTACATCCTAAATTTAAAACGCCGGCAAAAGCCAATATGTGGTTATTTGTGTTGGTTGGATTTTTTGCAGCCTTTGTTCCGGGTGATATAGTAGGTGATATGACGAGCATCGGAACTTTATTTGCCTTCATTCTAGTTTCGGCAGGTGTAATCATTATGCGTAAAACTAACCCCGATACACCTCGTCCGTTTCGTGTGGCATTGGTTCCATTAATTCCTATTTTAGGTATTTTGGTTTGTGGTTTTATGATCTTTGGTTTAGGCTGGGAAAACTGGAGTCGTTTGATTGCTTGGTTATTGATAGGCTTTGATATTTATTTGATGTATAGCTTGAGGAACAGTCATTATGCCGACCCTGCCACTGATAGCAAAAAAGGAAAACTAATTAGCTTAATTGGATTAGGTACAGCTGCGTTATTATTGGCGATGACATGCTTTCACTATGCAAAAGATTTAGGTGAATTATTTTCGAGTTATAAATCAGAAGAAGCGTTCTTTTATTTTGTAATGGGCTTTGCAGCTTTACATTTTATTGGCTTTGGATTAAATTATTTGAAGAAGCGAGCTGCGTAATGAAGTTTTAGCATGTAGTATTTTGTTCTTGTTTAGCTTTTCCAATAACTAATAAACAAGAGTGGTGAGTGGAGACACTGAACATGGATAAATTTCTGCATACTTGCCTCTCAAGTAGGATGCAAATATTGCAGTAAAATGACATGGATTCGCGCACGCCCGTTTTTAATGAATATACATTTGCGTGTTAAATTATATGTATATGAAAAAATTCTCCTTCCTTCTTAGTATCGTGTTCTTGATGTTTTATCATCAAACAAAATCACAAATTTATGTGCAGGGCGATATTACAGCCATGGCTAACCTAAGTGGTTTTCACGATTCAACCAACTGTATGTCTTTGGCACAAGAGATGTATATGTTTACAATCACAAACTCATTTGTAGGTGATTCAATCATAATTAAAGACATGTCGTCGGGTATGGTACTCGCTTCTGATGTAAATACCACCGGCGCCAATCCATGGACTACCACATTAATGCCGATGTCGATGCCACCTATTGTTCCCGATTTTATGCTTAGTGGCGGAATGGCATTTTTTGGGGGCACTCCAATGAAGTTTATTAATAGCTCTGATACGATTTTTAATGTGATTAGTTTTTATCAATTGCCGGTTCCCAATCCATGTATTTATGGAAATGTTTCTGGACAAGTTTACATAGATAATAATAGTGATTGTAATTACAATTCAGGTGATATAGCTCTACAATCAATTCCTGTTTCAGCGGCAATTAATTTTAGTACCGGCTCCAATTCACAAAGTGCATATACAGGAAGTACAGGTGCTTACTCAATGCAATTACAACAATCTTGGATGACCAACTATTCAGTTTCTATACCAAGTAATTACCAATTTATTTTCCCTTCTACTGCATGTTCACCTGCCTCTTATACATTCACATCATTACCTCAAACCGGTGTCGACTTTTCATTACAATGTACAAGCAATGTTGATGTACAATCATCTGCCGCTGCACCGGCATCTGCGCGGCCGGCCATTCCATTTATAGTGCACCCGTATGTCAGCAACACAGGCTGCGATACCGCATCAGGTATTCTTACTTTAATTAAAGATCCCAACACAAACTACAATGCAAGTTTAAGTACCAACCCGGCAACTTATGTAAATGGCGACACCTTACAATGGAATTATAATCAACTGAGTAATTTAAGTACAGGTGCATATTGGACTAGCTTTTTTGCAGGAGTTCATCTTACACCAAATACCTCGGTGAATATTGGTGACACCTTATGTTTCCAAGTTTCATCAACAATATTGTCCAGTGATGTAAACCCGATTAATAACCAATATAGCTTTTGTATACCCGTTGTAAATTCTTATGATCCAAATGCAAAAGAAGTTATGCCTAAAGGGGAGGGTATAGCTGGTAATATTCCACTTAACACCAATCATCTCGATTATACAATTCATTTCCAAAACACAGGCAATGCAGTAGCTTTTAATGTGTCAATTATAGATACATTAGATATAGATATCGAACCAAGCAGCTTGCGAATTTTAGGGGCATCTCATAGTATGAGTCCACAATGGTTAGCACCTAATGTGGTGAAATTTAATTTCTCTAATATTATGTTGCCGGATAGTAATGCCGATGAAGCTAAGAGTCATGGACAAATTCGATTCAGTGTGAATTTGAAAACAGGCTTGCCACTTGGTACTCAAATAAAAAATAAAGCACACATCTATTTTGACTCTAACCCTGCTATTGTTACTAATACCACTTTAAACACCTTAGCCAATCCAAGTTCGATGCAAATTTTTGGGAATCAGTCTTCAATTTTAGTATATCCTAATCCTGCCACAGATGAACTTTCTATACAAATTGAATCAATGAGCAATGAACTTGGTAATGTGACCTTTTATTCATTAAACAATCAATTGGTAAAACAGGTGCAATTACTAACTAAGCAAACAAAAGTTGATATTCATCAACTTCCCTCAGGTATATACATCATGAAAGTAATTTATGGGAATGAATACAAAGTTTTAAAATTTGTGAAAGAGTAAAAGGTTTAATGGTTTATTTAATCCAATGAATTTGTTGATTTATAGTTTTATTTAAGGTGACGGGATATTTCAGAACGATTACCCTATCACTGAAATGTGCCGTTCTTCAACATAAACAAGCAGGTAATTAAAAGGCTATCTTATTTTAGCACTTTCAAAAATTGTTTATGAACAAACTAGCTACACTTATATTGCTTTGCTTTTTATATGCTTGTAATATCTCGAACGATCACCTTAAAAATGATGCGCAGAAATTTATTGATGAATATTCAAAAACCTATGTGAAATTATTAACGGTCGATAATGAGGCACAATGGAAATCGAATATTGAAATAAAGGAAGGCGATAGTACCAACGCATTAGCTGCGCGAAAAAGCGGTGAAGCCCTTGCCGCATTTACCGGCAATAAAGATGTGATTGAAAAAGCAAAAATGTTTATGCAACATAAAAATGAGCTTACTAAAAATCAACAAAAGCAAATTGAAATTATTTTGTTCAAAGCAGCAAATTATCCAGCAACGGTTGATGCTTTAGTAAAAGACAGAATTAAAGCTGAGACAGAACAAACGGAAAAATTATTTGGGTTTCAATATAAAATTGGAAGCAAAAAAGTAAGTACCAACGAGATCGATGAAATCTTAAAATCGGAAACTGATGTAACTAAACGCCGGCAAGCATGGGAAGCCAGCAAAGAAGTAGGCAAAGAATTGAAAAGTGGTTTGTTGCATTTACGTGATGTACGAAATCAAACGGTGCAAGCTTTAGGCTATCAAGATTTTTTTCAATACCAAGTTTCTGAGTATGGCTTAAGCACCGATGAGATGGCAAAATTGAATCGAAAAATACTTGCCGAGATGTGGCCACTGTATCGCGAGTTACATACTTATATGCGTTATCAATTAGCCGCAAAATATAAACAGGATAATGTGCCTGATTATCTTCCGGCAGATTGGATTCCGAATCGTTGGGCGCAAGATTGGAGCAGTGAGGTAGAGGTGAAAGGGATAAATTTAGATAGTATATTAAAAACAAAAGGACCAGAATGGATCACCAAGCAAGCCGAAAAATTTTACGTGAGTATCGGGTTTAGTCCGCTGCCAAGTGTGTTTTGGAACAAGTCGAGTTTATACCCATACAAAGCCGATAGTAATGTAAAAAAGAATAATCATGCCAGCGCTTGGCATATGAATTTGAATGAAGATGTGCGCAGTTTAATGAGTGTTGAAGCCAATAGCGAATGGTGGGAAACTGCCAACCATGAATTAGGGCATATTTATTATTACATGACTTACACCAATAAGGATATTCCCCCTTTATTACGAACAGGTGCGAATCGAGCTTATCACGAAGCCATGGGAAGTTTGATGGGGTTGGCTGCTATGCAAAAACCTTTTCTCGAAAAAGCAGGTTTGTTAAATACGGGTATAAAAACAGATCCCATACAAACCCTGTTGAAGGAAGCCATGAATACCGTGGTGTTTATTGCGTTTTCGAGTGGTACCATGACCGAGTTTGAAAAAAGTTTGTATGCGGATAATTTGCCTGCTAATCAGTGGAATGCACAATGGTGGGCGAATGCTAAAAAGTATCAAGGTGTTGTTCCGCCAGGTGAAAGAAGTGAAATGTATTGTGATGCGGCAACTAAAACGCATATTAATGATGATGCCGCTCAATATTATGATTATGCATTATCGTATGTGATTTTATATCAAATGCATCAACATATTGCTAAAAATATTTTACATCAAGATCCACGTTCATGTAATTATTTTGGCAATAAAGAAGTAGGTAAATTTCTGAAAAGTATCATGTATCCAGGAGCTAGCAAAGATTGGCGAGAAGTATTGAAAGAAACTACCGGCGACGATTTAAACGCCAAGGCAATGCTCGACTATTTTTCACCTTTAATGGGTTGGTTAAAAGAACAGAATAAAGGCAGAGTATATACTTTGGGGATGAAGCCAAAATGTTTTTTCATTTTTCATAACCGATTGTAAGGTTTCAGGATATTTTGTTTTCTCTCCTTTTTATGTTTTTTTGTTACTAGGCTACCAGTTATTACGAGTAATGTAACAAGCACCCATCGCCATAACTCAAAAAACGAAAATCATTTTTCAAAGCGTAGTGGTAGATTGATTTCCAACGACCTTTCGTGAAGGCATCGACCAACATTAATAAGGTGCTTTTGGGTTGATGGAAATTGGTTACTAAATAATTGGCTACTTGTAATTGATAACCCGGCATGATCATCAATTCAGTTCTAAAAATAAGTTTGGTAGTATATAGTAGTCTCATTTTTTCGACAAGAGATTTGAATACGATAGTCTTTTTCAATTTTTCTCCTTCGAATTTATAAGGCGTGAACTGAGATAATACGTAATCCTTATTTGGTAAACTTGAGACATGTAAATTTTCTAAGGCAAACCAATATAAACTTTCTAAGGTTCGTAAACTAGTTGTGCCTACACAAACGATATCATTTGCTTTGCTTAATTGTTCAATTAAATCGATATCAATATCTACCCATTCGGCATGCATCGCATGATCATGAATAAACTCGGCGCTCACCGGTTTAAATGTTCCGGCACCTACATGTAGGGTTGTAAAATTTGTACTGATATTTTTTTGGGAAAAGGATTGAAAAACGCTTTCTGTAAAGTGCAAGCCTGCAGTGGGCGCGGCCACACTGCCTTCAACTTTAGCATATACTGTTTGATATTGTTGCTTATCGGACGCTTCGGCCTTGCGTAATAAATAGGGTGGAATGGGCATTTGCCCTAATTGTTCTAAAATATCTGCAAAGGTCGTTTGGGTATCTTGCCAAGAAAATTCGATGGTACATGTTTGTTCATTTTTGTTTAGCATTTTTGCAGTCATCTGCTGCGAATCGTTTAATTGCCAATGCAATTCCAAATCCTGTTTCCACTTTTTAGCACCACCTACCATGCAAAGCCAAGTAGATTTTTGTGTGTCTTGGAGTGCTTCGTAAGGAGTTCCCTCAATGGGTTCTAAACAAAATAACTCTATGATGCCGCCAGTATCTTTGACATATAAAATTCGTGCAGGAATTACTTTACTGTTATTGAATACCATCAAGCTTCTTTCAGGTAAATAGTCGACGATATTTTTGTAAAAATCAACTTCAATAGTTTCATCAAGCGCAATCAATAATTTGCTTTCATCCCGTTGTGATAAAGGATGTTTGGCAATTCTTTCTGAAGGTAAATCATAATCGTAATCAGAGGTAGCGATAACAGGTATTGGCATTTCGATACTACTGATAATTTTTCATGAACAGGGTAACACTTTCCATTACATGTTCAATTTGTGTTTCGTTTAATCCGTGGTGACAAGCCATGAGCATACCTCCACGCATTACTTTGTCAGATTCTGTATAACCATTCGAACTTGCTTTATGCGCACAATTTTTAAATCCGGGTTGACGTAAAATATTGCCGGTAAATACGGTACGGGTTTGTATATTTCTTTTTTCTAAAAATATTTGTAAGTCGCGGCGAATAAATGGTGCGCTTTCTTTAATGGTTACTGCAAAGGCCAACCAAGGAGTTCGTGAATTGGGTAATTGGTTTGGCAGAATAAAGTACTCTTCGAATTGTTCAAAAAACTTACGCATACGAGTATAGTGCACAGTACGTAAATCGATATTTTTACCAAGCTTACCTAATTGTACTAAACCAAAGGCAGCACCCATTTCGGAAGGTTCGATATTATAACCTGGTTCTTCAAATACAAATTTTGCATCGTAAGGAATGCCATCTACTTCAACATTAAAACGATTTTCGATAAGTTCACTCTCTACAAATAAAGAAGATGAACGTCCCCAGCTACGTAATAATTTAGCCCTACGTAAATGTTCATCATCATTCACACAAATCATTCCGCCGTTACCTCCACAATTGATAATATGAGAACCATAAAAACTCGTAGTACTTATATCGGTATATCGTCCACTGCTGGCACCATTAATTTCGGCACCTAAGGTATCAGCGCTATCTTCAAGCACAAACAAATTATGTTTATCAGCGATTTCACGAAGTTGTTTCCAATTGGGTAAGTTACCTATGAGGTTGGGTATCCAAAGAGCTTTGGTTTTTTCAGTAATCATTTCCTCAACCTTATTGGCATCAATATTATAGGTACCTTCTTCAACATCTACAAAAGCAGGTACCCACCCTTTTTTAATTAAGGGTGCAACCGTTGTAGAGAAGGTTAAGGCGGGTGTAATAATTTCAGCACCTGGTTCATAATTTAATAAGTCGGCAGCTAAATACAATGCGCTTGAACCTGAGTTTACCCCCACGCCATATTTTTTATCGTATAAGCCGGCTACCTTTTCTTCGAGTTCACGAACATTTTTGCTCATTTGGGTAGTTGTTTTCAACACATTCACTACGGCATCTATTTCTTCTTGTCCGTGAACGGTAGTACCATAAGGTACATAAGGGTATTGACTCATATTAAAAAATTTGGTCACAAATGTAAAGTTTGTCGTTTAAAGTAGTAGGCTTTATTTTTTAATGAAATGATAAATGTTGTGTGATTTTAAAGTTTCGGTACTTGTTTATTTGAATAAGGTATGCTTGTATGAGGCTAAGTTGAATTCCTATTTTTACTGACATTCCTTATCTTTAGTGTATAAACAACCTAAAATGTACTATTTAGTATTATTTCTTACCCTCATAATCGTTTGTTCTTGTAGTTCTAATATACCTAAATCAAGGGTATCAGTAATTAAAGATTCAGCTATTCAATCTTATATAAAGTACCTCAATTCATTTAGTTATATTGATTCAACGAGGGAAATAAGATTGTTAGTTGATTTAAACAACAGTGATACAACTGAATTGAAGCGTTCAATTCAAGTGTACTCTCTTGAATCAAATGAATATCATTATGAAGATAGAATCGATACCTGTATCAGCGAAACAAAAATAAAAGATATTGATTGCGATGAAGCGTATAGATTTGAATATAGTAATTATAATATTTTTGTTGAAAGTAAAAGGTATCCAAATGGATCATGTCCTTACTTTACTCATTTTACGATTTATAAAAAAGATAGTGTAATAAAATTGGTTTCATTGATTTATCAAAAATCTACAAAAACAGAGAAATGTAAAATAGTAAAAGAACAAACAGAAAATTTAGATTATTCACATTGGATTGCATTTCAAGCAATCATGAAAAAAAATGACTTTTGGGGTTTGAAAAGATTTAATGGGCAATATGGCGATGGTCTTTTAAAAATTTGGGGAATTAAACATGAATTGTGGAGAGATCTAAATTTTACACATTACAATTATATATTTAGGGAAGATGTAAATCACATTGCAATTTCAGATGCACTTGTTTATTTATCGAAGGTTTCAAAATTTCCAATTTATTGTTACTAGAGTATCAATTAGGTGTAATTGGAAATCTAAGCTAATGCTTTGGATTTTTAATCATTCCGTCAATTCGCAATCAACAAAGCAGCTTTAATTCCCAATAGAAAAAAATCAAATTATATGCTTAGTTTTGTTTTAAATAAATTCTCATGCCTGAATTAGTAATTAAATATAAAAGCAAGAAGACTTTAGAAGCCTTACTTGATTTTGCAAAGTACTTTGAATATTCAGTTGTAATGCCTGTTAAAAAAACGAAACCTAGCGTTTCTGAAATCAATGGAGTTACGCTTATTCAAGCTGACAAATCTATTGATACTTCAGATTTAGAGAAGATTTTTACAAATAGAAACATTGATTCACGGCAACTTCGTAGAACCGCATGGCAAAGAAACAAGTAATTTGTGATACAGATGTAATGATTGAATATTGGGATATTACATCTAGTAGGCATAAAACAACTAAATTCGTTTTAGAGAATGAAATTGAAATAGACAACATTATTATATCTGCTATTACTAAAATGGAATTACTAATGGGAGCAAGAAATAAATCTGAAGAATCTAAAATTAAAAAGAAATTACTTCGATTCAATACATCATTAATAAATTCTGAAATAACATTGGATGCATTGGCACTTTTTGAAAGATACAGACTGAGTCATGGATTAGCTATTCCAGATTGCATCATAGCGTCTACAGCTAGAATAACGCAATTAGAATTGTTTACCTATAATTTAAAGGACTATAAATTTATCGAAAGTCTGAATCTCTATAGAAGTAATAAGTGAAATTAGTATTATTGAAATTCAAACTCATCATGGATTTCAATATATGTTTATTCAATATCTAATTCGCCATTTGCATCTCAGGCATAATTATCTCTGCTTGTTGATCGCCATCATATTGTAACCAAACCTTGCTTGGGTTTAATACTATTCGACCTTCGTTTTTAAATTCATTAAAATTGAAATCTAGATCAATGGCAACATAGCGATACTTATGATGATTTAATTGCAAGCTTTCTATTTGTTGTTGAACTAATTTTTTATCGTAGTTTGCTAAAAACAACATTTTAGGTTTTACTTTATAATAGCTGTAATAATCAAGGGCTATCAATTGATGCAAAATGCGATCGGCGGCGAAATGTGTTTGCGCATACTCATACAGTATGGTATAAATTTCTTCGAGGGTATGTTTAAAAAAATTACTTTTTTGAATGAACAAATTTCCAACACCTTGTAAAAAATCAAAGATACTATACTTGGCAGTTACATATTTTAATGTATGAAAAGCGCGTTTTCGATTCCAATAAATTTCAAGTGCATTTTCAAGTATCACAATGTCATTCAACTGTTCTTTACTTAAATATTTGCTTTCAATAATTTGGTAGGGTGGCATCGGATCGAACTTGTATTCATGCTGTTCGTATTTATCACGTACCGGTGTGCCTTTCAAAAACTTCAAAAAGCCTAATTGTAATTCGGGCGCAAAGAGTTTAAAAACTTCTTCGAAACTGAATTTAATATCTTCATAATAATCGAGGGGTAAGCCTACTATCAAATCTAAATGCATCTCAATTTTATTATCGAGTTGTTTAATGATAGCACTTGTTTTATCGAAATTTTGTTTACGGCTGACCTCTAAATTTGCTTTTTGATTTACAGTTTGAATACCAATTTCAAATCGAAATAAATCCGGCGGAATATGGGCTTGGATATAGGCGATGATATCAGGATGTACAATGTCGGCCGTTATCTCAAACTGAAATACATTGCCCTTACGATGATTTGCCAAAATATATTCGAACATACCAATCGTAAAATCTTTTTTGATATTGAAAGTTCGATCTAAGAATTTTATCACCTTGCCATATTGCATCATAAACTGTAAAGTACGTTTGATGCTTACATCCGGTAAGTAACGCACTTTATTATCTAAACTTGCTAAACAAAATTCGCATTTGTACGGACAACCCCTCGAGGTTTCAATATACAAAACTTTATTCGCCAAAGTATTTACGTCGTCATCGGCATAAGGTTGTATGTCGGTCAATCGCTCTAATAAAAAAGTAGGTGCATTGGGGTTATAATACACTTCATTATTTTCTTTACGCACCAAACTACTTACATTTTGCAGGTTAGGATAATCGCGTAAAAATTCTTCAAACGGAATTTCGCCTTCACCGGTTATAATATAATCAACTTCATCTTTAGCAATCATATCTTGCCATTCATAGCTCACTTCCGGTCCGCCCAATAAAATTTTTATTTTGGGGTTGATGCTTTTAATGTTTCGTGCTACAGCTAAAGTTTGGGTGATATTCCAGATATAGCAGCTAAAAGCAATTACATCGTACTGGCTACAATATTTCGCTACCTCATTTTGGTCTTCTTTAATTACAAATTCTTTCCAATCTAAACCATTGTATCCTTTGTTTAATTGATACAAAATTCGAATGGCTAAATTGCTATGAATATATTTCGAGTTCAGCGTGGTAAGCAAAAGCTTCATCTGGCAAAGTAAACGAAATTATATTTTGTATGATTGATTTTGTTAGATGAGAGATATGAGATGAGAGAAATGATGTTAGATGTCAGCAGAAAGTCCTAACATCTGACATCTTGCATCTAACATCTATTCCTTATCCAATTCGATCTTATTCAAAAACTCCGTATCAGTCAAGGTTTGTAAAAACGCAATCAAGTCGTCAATGTCGGCTTCGGTCATGCGGTTTTTAGGCAATACTTTTAATTCGGTGGCGAGGTTAGCGGTATACTTGAAGTTTTTATTATAATGTTCAATACACTGACGAAGGGTGGTAAATCGCCCATCGTGCATATAAGGCGAGGTCATTTCGATATTGCGTAACGAAGGGGTTTTAAACTTGCCATCATCCGATGGTAATAAAGTAATTAAACCACGGCCTTTATCAATCGGGATACTATCTAATCCGGTATTTCTAAAATCAAAATCGGTGAAAGTGCTGCCAATTGTATGGCAATGAACACAGTCGCCTTTGGTATCATCAAGGTATACAGCTAAGCCTCTCATTTCTTGTGCAGTGAGTGATAATTCTCCTCGTTTATATTTATCATATTTCGAGTTGGCCGAAATCATCGTCCGTTCAAATTGAGCAACGGCTTGCATAATCATTTTCGAAGTAATTATATCGCTACCAAATGCTTTTTTAAACAAACTAGGGTATTCGGCATCAGCTTGTAATTTAGAAATTACATTGCCCATGGTTTCATGCATTTCAATGGGGTTCATGATGGGGCCAATCACTTGCGATTCTAAGTCGGTTGCGCCTCCATCCCAAAAAAACTTTTTTGCATAACCGATATTAAATAGAGGCATCGAATTTCGGGTGCCTGCAATATTATCTACACCTGTACTAAATTGTTTATTCGAATCAACGAAGTAATTTTTAAATTGATGACAACTTGCACAACTCATGGCATTATTGGCAGAGAGGCGTGGTTCATAAAATAATTTTTTACCTAATGCAACACCTTCAACCGTCATCGGGTTATCGGCTGGGATGAACATGGGTGGTAAACCAGCCGGCATATTTAAATTGTAATGATTATGCGAATGACCATCGTTGTTTGTAAATGACGGGTCGGGTTTACAAGCCACCATAGTAATCAGGGCAAATAAAAAGGGTAAACGTTTCATATTAAAAACTTAGAAAATCAAAATTAGTAGAATATGCTTTAATTGCGTTATGAATTTTTTATAGACTATTTTAAATAGATTTTACCTACCGTAGTAAGTAAACTCAATGAACCTGTAGGAATTAAAGTAAGGAGAAGGATCTTCTTCTCTCGAGAGGGGTTTGATGGGTGTGTTTAGAACATGCTTGTTGTTGTCGAACAATAATGTATTTTTAACCCCAATACTTACTTGTGATTGCATTAAAAATCATTTTAAAACGATTTCTCACCACATTATTGCGCTATCCGGTTCCCATTGTTTCCGGTTTGCTTGCTTTTGTATTTTTATTCATCGAAATTCATTATGCTAATCTTGGCGACGATTTAATTCATGATTATCGATTTGTAAAGCTTTTTCTCGAGTGTCTCTCAGGAATTTCAATATTTATTGCATTCGATATTTTTTCAGAATCGAAGCAAGTCGAGAATAGCAAACGTTTAGGATTATATCTTTTAGGATTTAGTATTTTGGGATTGCACTATTATTCAATTACACCAGGGATGTTCGATTCGGAAACGGTATTCATCTCTCGCTATCTCATTTTTATAGTTTGCTTTCATTTGATGATTTCTTTCATGGCATTTTACCATGTATCTGAAATCAATGCGTTTTGGCAATACAATTATTTTTTGTTGAAACGAATGGTAACCTCTTTATTGTATTCAGTTACACTTTTTGTGGGTTTGGCTAGTGCAATGTGGGCGATTGATAATTTGTTTTCGATTCTTATTAATCCAGATTATTATGTCGACCTAGCCGCATTCATTTTATTGATATTCAATACAATTTTCTTTTTAATGGGTATGCCAAAATCGTACGAAGATTTTAATCGACCGGTTGAGTTTAAAAAATCGGTGCGCATTTTTGTACAATATGTTTTGTTACCAATCATTGCCATTTATATCAGCATTTTGTATGTATATATGTTTAAAATTGTGATGACAGGTCAGGTGCCAAATGGCTATGTTTGTATTCCGATTTTAATTTTTTCGATGGTTGGTATCTTAGCGTATTTATTAATTTATCCCATCAGACTTGAACAGCGTTACCGACTCATTTACCTTTTTGCTAAGTACTTCTTTTATATTTTGTTGCCATTGCTTTCTTTATACTTTATTGGTATTATGAAAAGAATTTTGCCGTATGGTATTACAGAAGATCGTTATTTGGTTTTTATGTTAGGCGTGTGGATTATTATTATTTCGATGTATATTATTACTTCTAAGCTCGATAATATTATTGTGGTTCCGGTGAGTTTGTTTATATTGTTAGCCATCAGTGCCATTGGTCCTTGGGGGATGTTTCAGCTCAGTGTTGGAAATCAATTGATGCGCCTTGAACATTTATTAAAACGAAATCATTTATTGGTTGATCATAAATTGGTGAAACTCGATAAGCGTTATACAGTCTCTACAAAAGATGCCGCCAGTATACGTTCAATATTTACCTATTTAAATAAGCGAGGTGAAATTAATTTATTGCATCCATGGTTAAACGAAGCCGATCAAACGAAACTCGATTCTGCCATAGCCCACAATGATTTATTCTACATCCATTCTATTTTTTCAGATTTAGGGCCCGTAGACAATTCGCCCTATGTGGTTCACAAGTTTTTTAATGCAGCAGAAAATAATTTGTATAACCATGCGATATCGGTAGAAGGATTTAAACGTATTACACAGTTTGGTTGCACCATTCATGATTTGGAGGAAGGAATAGATAGCACAAGGTTTACCGCCTATATTCAAAGAGATACCTTGTATTTCCAAAGCAATTCAGATAGTTTGTTCAGTGTGCCTTTAGCCGAAAAGTTCATCAGCTTGATTAATTATTACAAGCAACAAAGCATACTTGAAAAAAACAAATTAGGTGTATCCAATACATTACAAGTTGTGAATGCCGATGCCCAAAATATTGAATTGCCTAAGGATTCACTCGTATTATTAACAGCCGGACGGAAAATCATCTTCAATAGTATCGAGTTTATTCAAGCCGATACAAATTATACGTTACAGCGGGTTGATGGGTTTTTGTTAGAGTAAGCATTTTATGTATAATTACTGCTTATTACAAAAAAATGGACATCATTTACCCTGCCTGTAAATCCTAACTACAGGCAAATTTCCCTAGTTACAAGATAATTTCCCTAGATACCAGATATCGCTTGCACATGGCTATGCCACCATACTATATTTGAATTACAGATGACATACAGGCGGCGCGCAGCCTGGGTTGTCTGTCCCGGGAAACCGAAAACGGGTTTAAGAGTAGGTGCCTAAATAATTTACAACCAAAAAGGTATGGCTTACCTTATTAAGCTACTATGAAAATGAAAAAGTTAATATTAATGATGGTGATGGCAATGGGGTTTATAAGTTCACAAGCGGTGCCAAAAGTGACAATTAAACTTGAATTTGAATTGGCACGGCCAAAATATAAGTGCTTATCAGGTACTTGGATATGTAATATGAAAGGAGGTATTGATGCGGATGTAGATGTTACTCCTCGAACAATTAGTTCTTTAGTTACCATGAATCCGGATGGTACAATGTTATTAGAGTTTCAAACAAAATTGCCTGAGCAAAGTACAGAATTTTACGGGGATGTTGATGAGAAATTTATACTCCCTGTAGAATTGGCTGAAAAATTTGGTTACAGTAGCATAGAAATTATTCCCGGTACTTATCGAATTAATCCACCTTCCAAAGGAAATTATGGAAGTGTGGTGTTAAGAGTTAGTGCCAGATAATTTAATAGCGGCTGTCGTTAGATCTTAACGACAGCCGTTTCTTTTAAATAATTATTTACCTCAAAACAATAAATCATGAAAGAAATATTATTATGCTTCTACTTAGTCGTTATAACTATCAATAGTCAAGCACAAAGCAGATTTAAACCCGTATCACTCATTGAATCTTGGTCTGTTGAAGATGGGTTAAGCGAAAGTACAGATTCCAATTATGTTGTGAAACGAATGGATACTTCTCAATTCTTAAGCATACTCCAAAATCAAGAAAAGATAATTATTGAATTTTGGCAGCCGTGGTGTAAAGGTTCAAAATATACAATTCCAAATTGCAAGCTTCTTCTTAATGCATGTAATGAAGCAGGAATTACATATCTCTTAATTTCAGATTCAAGATTTGATCAAGATTATTTTAGGTTAGATTCTTTAAAAGTAGGACGTATCGTCTATTTGATCAACAATGGTAAAATAAATTTTGTCAACTATATAATTTCATCGGGACTGCAACTTGATGATTATGTAAACATGATTTATAGATATACAAACTTTAAGCCAGTTGAAAGAAATTCATGTTTTTATATTGAAAACAAGAAAGTGCTTTACCACAACTATAGCTATCATTTCTATAAAAAAGATGTCAAGAAAATATTCAAAAGAGTAGCTAAAAACAAAGTTGCCGATACACCCAAAAAAGGGTTTACACTAAACTTCGCCATAAACAAACCCATCAAGTTCTTCATATTCAATTTGTATTAGCCCTGCCTAGTCCTTAGCTTTGCCACAAAACAAATCTGTGAGCAAACAAAGTACAAAATCATCTAAAAAGGCTGCGGTCATTGATCAAAAACCTACTATACTCATCACCAATGATGATGGTATTACTGCACCCGGAATCGCTGCATTGGTTGAAGCCGCTAAACCTTTTGGCAGGGTAGTGGTGGTTGCACCTGATGCACCGCAATCGGGTATGGGACATGCGATCACTATCGGTAAACCATTACGTTTAAATCAAGTGCATGTTTTTGGTGATGTCGAAGCTTACCAATGTTCGGGCACTCCGGTTGATTGTGTAAAAATCGCTGTCGATAAAGTACTCCATAAAAAACCTGATTTCTGTTTCAGTGGTATTAATCATGGTTCAAATTCATCCATCAATATCATTTATTCGGGTACCATGTCGGCAGCGATGGAAGCCGCCATTGAAGGGATTTGTGCCGTTGGGTTTTCTTATGAAGATTATAGCTTCGAAGCCGACTTTTCATTGTCGCAGCAAGTAGTAAGTGAAGTCCTTCATAAACTCACTACCAAACAATTACCGCAAAAAGGTTTGTACAATGTCAATATTCCCAAAGTGGCAATTAGCAAATTTAAGGGTATAAAAGTGTGCCGACAAGCCAATGCAAAATGGAATGAGAATTTTGTAGAAAGAGTTGATCCAACCGGTAAAAAATATTTTTGGCTTACGGGCGAATTCCAAAATCGAGATAAAGGAAAAGATACGGATGTCTGGGCTTTGCAGCATGGATACGCCTCGATGGTTCCGGTACAATACGATTTAACGGATTATGATTTGTATAAAAAAATTAAATCCTAATCTATTCGTATGATTCAGGTAAAAAATTTGTTTAAACAATTTAAAAACGCAGAACATCCTTCGGTGAACGATTTAAGTTTTTCATTCGAAGCCGGAAAAATTGTGGGTTTGCTTGGTCCAAATGGTGCCGGCAAAACCACTACGATTTCAATTTTATGTGGCCTCATCAAGGACTATTCAGGGGAGGTAAGTGTTTTAGGATTGCCCATTCAATCAAATGCCGAATCATTGAAAATGAAATTAGGAATTGTGCCGCAACAAATCGCTTTATACCCAGGTTTATCTTGTATCGAAAATTTAAAATACTTTGGCAGTCTGTATAATATCCCTGCCAGCACATTACATGAAAAGATAAGAAGCTTATTACAGCAATTTGGTTTACATGAACATGCGAATAAATTGATTAAAGATTTTTCGGGAGGGATGAAACGAAGGGCAAATATAATTGCATCCCTACTTAACAATCCGGGTTTATTAATTTTAGATGAACCCACCGCTGGTGTAGATGTGCATTCGCGTAATATGATACTTGGCTTTTTGAAATCATACAATGAAGCCGGAAATTCAATTATTTATACATCCCATATTTTAGAAGAGGCAGAATCATTGTGTGATGAAGTATTGATTATCGATAACGGTAAAAAAGTTGTGCAAGGTCATCCGGCTAAATTGGTTGCCGAGTATCAAACCGAAAATTTAGAAGGACTTTTTTTGAAACTTACTGGGTATAAATTAAGAGATACTTTATGAACCCGCATTTTTTATTCAAGATACCAATTTATTTTTCACTTTTTGTGATAAGCAATTATTCTGTGTGCATTCAGAATTGTTCAGCAAATATTATTGAATCCATATTCATCGAATCTCAAAAAATGAATATTAATACAATCGCTTCATGAAAAGAATACTGGCAACGTATATTAAAGAATGGCACTTGATTCGTCGCGACTTAGGCGGATTGGCTTTGTTGTTTTTGATGCCCATATTATTGATAGTGATAATGACCTTAGTACAAGACGGTCCGTTCAAAGATTATAAAGATCATATGTTTGAAGCCTTGTTTGTAGATGAAGATGGTGGACGAGTTGCTAATTCGATGAAGGAGGGTTTACTCGAAACCAAGCAATTTAAACTTATTGAAACTATTAATAATGAAGTGCTTACTCTTTCAAAAGCACAATCACAAATTCGAAGTGGGAACTATAAATTGGCTATCATCATTCCGAAAGGAGTTAGCGCCGAAGTTGTAAATAACGCTAATTTAGTAGCTAACGAAATTGCACGAAAGATGGGTATGGGTGCTTCGCTTCCACATCGTGAAGGTAGAGATAGTATTCAAATTCATTTGATGTTTGATCCGGTTACTAAACCCGATTTTAGAATGGCGATAATGAATGCAGTAGATAAATTCAATACCAAAATTCAGTCAGATATAGTTTTAGATAGAGTTTCTAATATCGCTAAAAGTGAAACCGCTGATACATCTTCTGTAGATATTGCAAAACTTCTACATTCGGTAGGTATCATTGAAAGTATGCCGGGTAACAAAAAGCAGTTATTGAGTAAAATGAATTCGGTTCAGCATAATGTACCTGCATGGGCCATCTTCGGAATGTTTTTTATGGTGATTGTAATTTGTGATAATCTTATTTCAGAACGTACGGGGGGTAGTTGGACTCGCTTAAAATTGATTCCTGGTTCTTTCGCGCATATTCTTATGGGTAAGGTTTTCTTTTATATTGTGTTAGGTATTGCACAGTTTTATGTAATGATCTTAATAGGAATGTATCTCATGCCATTATTAAAACTTCCGGCACTAGTCGTTGGCAATAATCCCTTTGCATTGTTTGCTATGATATTTTCTATTTCTGCATGCGCCTCCACATTCGGAATTTTGGTGGGCACATTATTTTCAACAACACATCAAGCCCTTCCCGTAGGCGCTATTTCGGTTGTTATTTTATCGGCTGTTGGGGGCGTGTGGGTGCCCATTGATGTATTGCCGGATTCGCTAAAAACAATCTCGATTATTTCACCTATGCGGTATGCACTTGCTGGCGTTAATAATATTTTACTTCGTGATGGTGGCTGGATGAGCATATTTCAACCTTTGCTTATTTTATTATCAGGAAGTATGCTAACGATGTTTTTGGCTTGGATGATAGAACAAAGAAGAAGTAAGTAGCATGAATAAAAAATGGATTGAAGTACTTATGAAATTCGTTTCGTTTTTTGCGAAATGTCAAATCATAAAAACAGCAAGTTGTTTCTTATGTGTAGCTATTCTATTATTTTTCCCAATTGATGAATTTGCTCAACCTAAAGTAAAGGATAAACTGTATCAAGGCTTAATTCTCGATGAAGTGATGGTGAAGGCAGTACAAACAGGCTTTGATGTAAAAGCCTTCATTCAAAAAGTAAAAAATGATACCACTTATTACAAGGCATTTAAAACATTGCGTATTGTAAGTTTTGATTTGTATAGTGATATTATTATTGAAGATAAGCAACAAAATCAGAAGGCATCTTATCAAGGGGTAAGTCATCAGAAAATTGAAAATCATTGCAGAAGCATGCACGTGAAGCACGAAAAGGTAAGTGGTGATTTTTATAAACGAAACAAACAATATCGTTATAATACGGCCAAATTGTATGCCCATTTGTTTTTTACACAAGGAAGCATTTGCAACGAAACTAATCTTGTAGGTAACAAAGTGTATTCAGGCACAGCGAAATATGAAGAACAACTTCGCATGTTGATTTTCAACCCAGGAAAGCGTATTTCTGGAATACCCGGTATCGGTGATAATGTAGCCATTTTTGAAGAACCTTATTTCAGCAGGTATAATTTTTATTTGTCGAGAACTACTTACTTACAACAAGATTGCTATGTTTTTACGGCTAAACCCAAAGCCGCATTTAAAAAGCAAGTGGTAATTAATGAACTTCGCACTTGGTTTCGAGTTTCAGATTTTGCCATTATGGCTCGTGATTATTCTCTTTCTTTTAAAACTCTGTTTTATGATTTTGATGTGGTGATGAAAGTGAAATTGAAGCCATTCAAACAACATCTTGTGCCCTATGAAGTATATTATAAAGGTAATTGGCATGTGTTTTCAAAATCCCGTGAAATGGCGAACTTTACCGCAATTTTTAGCGACTTTCAATAATCTGCTTTACATTTAGCCGATGAAATGAGGCATTGAAATTTCTTCTACTTTGAGGTAGTTATTGATGCTGAATTGACCCAACTGTTAACTTTGGGACGTTAATTGAAAAACACTTAATACTTATACATGAAAAGAATTGTATTTTTATTTGCTATCATGGTTGCTTTCATGCCATCAGACGCAAGACCAAAAAAGAAAAAGAAAGCGGTTAAAAAAGCAATACCTGTTCAGGTAGTAACCAAATCAACTAGCATAGAAACCAATACTATGCGTATGTGCGAATCATCCAATTCACAACCTACTTGGTTTCTAGCAAATCCGGTTGGATTTAAATTCCCGGCTAATTTTCAAGCTCCTGCCTCGTATCGTTTATTAACTGTAATTGATAGCAGCTTCATGAATTTTTTAATCGGAATTCCATACGAGCAAAGTAAATGCACCATGATGTTGCCGGTTTATATTAATCAAACAGTTCAATGCCATGAGTTTCAAATTACCCGTGTTGAAACTATGGATTCAGCACTACAAGCAAAGTATCCTAAATTAATGTCGTTTAAAGCGCGAACGGCTAGCAACGGTTTAAATGCGGCACGAATAGATTGTGATGAAACAGCAGTAAAAATTTCTATCACATTCGATGGTAAGCAATATTTTGTAACCCCTGTAAACTTCAATAAAAAAACATATTATGCTTGTTATGCGAAAGATGATGTGAATTTTGTTAAAGAAAGATTCGAACGCTAATTCCCTATTTTAATTCAAATATTATACTATCATGAAGTCTATTTTCGTATGCATACTTGTATCTCTTTCTTTACAATGTATGGCTCAAACCAATGCACAAGTTTGGACAATCACCGACGACCAAACCATTCATATTCCTGGAGAAAGAAAAATTATTCCTCAGCAATATCTTTTAACCAAGCTGGATGTGAACGCATTCAAAGCAATACAAGCCTTTATTCCTTTGAACTGGGAAAGTACAGTGAAAATATCTTTGCCTAGTCCGGATGGTAATGTAAGCGAATTCAGAATTTTTGAATACCCGATGATGGAATCTGCTTTGGCAAGTAAGTATCCTCAAATACGAACCTATACGGCTATCAATACTTCAAATACAAGTATCGTTGCTAAAATAGATTTTACCATTTTCGGATTTCATGCGGCTGTTTTTAATGGTGATGAAACGTATTATATCGATCCTTATTCAAACCTCAACGACGAATGGTATGTTGTATATTATAAAAAGGATTATAAGAAATCGTTGCTTAATAAAATGCATTGTGAAGTTGATGATGAACAAGCCGGTTCTTTAATCAGTAATGAGCCTATTAGTTTATCAGAAGATTTGCCAGTAATGAGTTATAAAACGAGTGGAGATACTTTACGAACGTATCGTTTAGCCTTAGCTTGTACCGAAGAGTATAGTGCAGCGGTTGGAGGTTCTACACCCACCAAAGCTTCAGTACTGAGTGCTATGGTAACTTCTGTAAATCGAGTGAATGGCGTTTTTGAAAAAGAATTTTCGATGCATGCTAACTTAGTTGGCAACAATGACACTTTGATTTTTTTACCGGGTTCTGGTGATCCTTATACTAATAGTTCGGGCTCAACCATGTTAGGTCAAAACCAAACAACTTGTAATAATCTAATAGGCTCATCAAACTACGACTTCGGACATGTGTTTAGTACCGGAGGTGGGGGTATTGCCTCGCTTGGTTCGGTTTGCGGTAGCTCTAAAGCAAATGGAGTAACCGGTTCTTCAAATCCGGTGGGTGATCCCTTTGATATCGATTATGTGGCACACGAAATGGGGCATCAATTTGGTGGTAGTCATACATTTAATTCTGTTACTGGTTCATGTAATGGAAATCGTTCAAGCTCGAGTGCCTTCGAAATTGGCTCTGGAACAACCATTCAGGCTTACGCCGGAATTTGTGGTAGTGATGATATTCAACCGCATAGCGACGATTATTATCATGTTCGTAGTTTAGAACAGATGACCGGAAATACTGTAAAGGCTTGTGCAACTAAAACCATCTCAGGAAATACACCACCGGTTTTAACTTCTATTGCTAAATCCTATATTATTCCTTACAAAACAGATTTTGAATTAACAGCAACAGCTACAGATGCAAATAATGACACACTTACCTTTTGTTGGGAAGAATATGATCGTGGTGGTAGTGGAAGTGCTTGGAATGCACCAACAACTGTAGCACCTCTTCTCCGATCATTTTATCCTTCAAAAAGTGGTACTAGAGTATTTCCGCAGTATAGTGAGTTGATAAAAAATACCGTTAGCTATTTAGGTGAGCGATTGCCAGATACGAATAGAATTATGAAATTTAGATGTACAGTACGTGACATACATAATGGACAAGGTGCTTTTTATACCAGCATAGATACCACTAAATTAGATGTAAGAAAAACAACTTCATTATTTAGAGTGAGCAGTCAGAATACAGTAGCCCAGCAGTGGAATGGATTTGAATCACAGACCATTACATGGGATGTTGCCGGTACAAGCGCTGCACCATTTTCGAGTTCAACGGTAGATATTTATTTATCGGTTGATAGTGGTAAAACCTTTACTTACCCATTAGTTATGAATACACCTAACGACGGATCGGAAGTTATTGGTGTGCCTAATGTAGATGCAACATGGGCGCGGGTAAAGGTAAAAGCTACAGGCAATGTTTACTTTGATTTAAATGATGAGTGGATAAAAATTATTAAGAAGGTTTCTCCGAATAACCTAACAGAAATTGATGAAGCAAGTGTTTTAGTTTATCCAAATCCATCGCATGGAAGTTTTAATATTGAATTGCCGGGTGGTACAAATGCACAAATAAGCATAATGAATACTTTAGGTGAAATTGTTTATAGCCATTCTATTCAAAACAAACTAAACGTTTCCTTGCCAGAACTTGCCAAAGGAATGTATATAGTGAAAGTAAAAACTACAGCAGGGAAAATATTTGTGAAGAAGCTGACTTTGGATTAATAATTCCTAGCTTAATGGGATTTTGATTTTTCTTATGAGAGCCACTACCGCACCAATTTTGAATTGCGTAAATTTTCGTGAGGCGCCTCGTGATTCATAGCTTCTTAGTAGGTTTAATATAATGAAATTGGCAGCCATTGATTATGGAATGAACCTAAGGCTTAGAGTCATATTTTACATGATGCGAATACATAATGAGATTGTGCTTGGTTGCAAAACAAAATCAAATTATTGTTTCAGTAAGATTTTTGCGTAATGTTTATTTCATTGGTGCCGTAAGGTGTGAAATACTTTGTTGGTAGATACCCACAAATCAAAAAAAACAAAGTCACTAACTAATTCCAATGCACGTCCGAAAATGTAAACCAAGGGGCAAGCAATATCAAGACTACAACAGGGGGAATTGACAAGAATCATCAGGCAAATATAATTGGTGTTACATAACCGATTATTATGCTCATTTTTAAATATCCTACATAAAAAAATGGCTGTCATTTCTAACAGCCATTCATTTATTGTAAGATGTAGAATTATTTTCCGCCCATCTTAGGTTTTCCTGAACCTACTTTGGTATCATCTACTTTTCCTTCTTCATTTTTAGAACCACCCATCTTAGGCTTTCCTGTTCCTACTTTATTTGGATCTTGACCTCCCATTTGTGGTTTACCATTTCCAATCGTTGGCGGAGTTGGCTTAACCGGTGGCGGTGGTGTAGGTTTTGTAGTTTTTGGTTTCGTTGCAATCGGAGTTGGTTTATTACCAAGTTTCGCTAACATACTATCTGCTTGTAACTGCGCCGCTTGCAAAATACGTGTATTACAATCTGTAGCTAACTGATCGGTAGCTGCTTTTACTTTCGCTTCAACTTGTGTATCAAGTTCAGCCTGCGTAGGTCCTGCTGGTGCATTATTGCAAGCAGTAAATAATAAACCGCCTAAAACCGGTATTAAAATATATTTTAATGATTTCATTTTTTTCATTTTATTTTTAAATTGAATAATTATTGTGCTGCTTGAATGGCTTGCTTAGCTTGTAATAACGAATCTGCCATTGCTTTAACTTCTGTAGTCATGCGTGTTTCGCAGTCTGTAGTTGCCTTTGCAGTAGCTTCTTCAATTTTGCTTGCAGCTAATGAATCAACTTTTGCTTGTACCGCCATAGGGTCCATTTGTGCTTCGCCTCCGCACGATTGCAACACGGCTAAACTTAAAAGTATGCCCGCGCTTAAAATAATTTTTCTCATAATTTCTTTAAATTTCCCCAAATGTATAGCCAAAGTAGCTTCACTAAAAAATTATTTTCATTGGCTAACAATTAGTAAACATCTTAGCTTGAGATTATTGAAATTTCTCATCAAGTTAAAAAAATAAAAAACTTTCTTGCTAATTACATTCTTCATTGGCATTTTCTTTTTCATGCATTACCTTCGCCACAATGGCAAAAAAAGCAGAAAAAACGAATTCGCATTACGGTAACACAGATTTTTTGGATTCCAATTACCCGTTTTTTCCTGCAAACTCTTCAATTTTATTTCCTCAACTATTCAAATACACACACCATGGCTTTCGATCTTGACATGATTAAACAGGTTTATGCACAATTTCCTTCTAAAATTGAAGCAGCTCGTAAAACTTTGGGCCGATCACTTACCTTGGCCGAAAAAATATTATACGCTCACCTCGATGCAGGTATGCAAGCCATGGATTATCCTCGTCTAAATTCATATGTCGATTTTAATCCCGATCGTGTAGCCATGCAAGATGCAACCGCTCAAATGGCTTTATTGCAATTTATGCAAGCCGGCCGACCAAAAGTTGCTGTTCCATCAACCGTTCATTGTGACCATCTCATCATGGCCAAAACCAATGCAGCCGCTGATTTAGAATTTGCCAATAATGAAAGCAAAGAAGTATATGATTTTCTAGCCTCTGTAAGCAATAAATATGGTATTGGGTTTTGGAAACCTGGTGCAGGAATTATTCATCAAGTGGTTCTTGAAAACTATGCTTTTCCTGGTGGAATGATGATAGGTACCGATTCGCATACCGTAAATGCCGGTGGATTAGGCATGGTAGCAATTGGTGTTGGCGGTGCTGATGCTTGTGATGTAATGGCAGGGTTGCCTTGGGAATTGATGATGCCTAAATTAATTGGCATTAAACTAACGGGTAAATTAAGTGGATGGGCTAGTGCCAAAGATGTAATTTTAAAAGTTGCCGGCATACTTACTGTAAAAGGTGGTACCAATGCCATAGTTGAATATTTTGGCGAAGGTGCCGAAGCCTTAAGTTGTACCGGAAAGGGAACCATTTGTAATATGGGTGCCGAAATTGGTGCAACGACATCAATTTTTGGTTACGATGCTAGTATGAGTCGTTATTTATCGTCAACCGGTCGCGTTGAAATCGCTCAACTTGCCGATGGAATTAAGGAGCATCTTACCGGCGATGCAGAGGTTTATGCAAATCCCTCAACCTATTTTGATGAAGTAATTGAAATTAATTTAAACGAATTGGAACCTCATTTAAACGGTCCATTTACACCTGATTTAGCTACACCGATTTCAAAAATGAAAGAGGCTGCAGCAGCAAATGGATGGCCTACTAAAATTGAAGTGGGTTTAATTGGTTCTTGCACCAACTCGAGCTACGAAGATATTTCGCGTAGTATTAGTTTGGTAAAACAAATGAAAGAAAAGGGATTGAAACTCCATTCTGAGTTTACCATTACACCCGGTAGTGAACAAGTACGATACACCATCGAAAGAGATGGCTTTTTAAAATTGTATGATGAAGTAGGAGCAACCGTATTTGCCAATGCCTGCGGACCATGCATTGGAATGTGGGAACGCGTTGGCGCCGAAAAACAAGAACGCAACACCATCGTACATTCATTCAACCGCAACTTTGCAAAACGTGCCGATGGCAACCCAAATACCATGGCCTTTGTAGGTAGTCCAGAGTTAGTTACCGCCATGGCTATTGCCGGTGATTTAAGTTTTAACCCACTTACCGACACCCTTACCAATGATAAAGGCGAACAAGTAAAATTAGATGAACCCACTGGATTTGAATTGCCTCCATTAGGTTTTGATGTAAAAGATGCAGGCTATCAACAACCTGCCGAAGATGGAAGTGCAGTGCAAGTTTTAGTATCTACCGAAAGCAAGCGTTTACAATTACTCGATCCATTTACAGCTTGGGAAGGAACTGACTTAAAAGGCTTGAAACTTTTAATTAAGGCAAAAGGAAAATGTACAACCGATCATATTTCTATGGCCGGACCATGGCTAAAATTTCGTGGACACCTCGATAATATTAGTAATAATATGTTGATTGGTGCTTTGAATTTCTTTAATGAAAAAACCAATTCTGTCAAAAATCAATTGACTGGTGAATATGCTGCTGTTCCCGATGTGCAACGCGCCTATAAAGCGGTCGGTATGGGAAGTATAGTTGTTGGCGACGAAAATTATGGAGAAGGTAGTAGCCGTGAACATGCCGCCATGGAACCTCGTCATTTAGGGGTTCGTGCAGTATTGGTGAAATCTTTTGCTCGTATTCACGAAACTAATTTAAAGAAACAAGGCATGTTGGCGCTTACGTTTAATGACAAAGCAGACTACGATAAAATTCAAGAGAATGATGCAATTGATATTATAGGTTTAACCGAAATGACACCCGGCAAAAATTTACAATTAGTATTGAATCATGCGAATGGCACAAGCGAATCTATTGAAGTGCGACATTCATATAATGATCAACAAATTGAATGGTTTAAAGCAGGCGGTGCATTAAATATTATTCGGGCTTCTTTGCATGCATAGATATTAGGGATCAGATGTTAGATGTCAGGAGTTGTGAATTTGTGAATTTAAAAATTCGGTGATTAGTAAATGCCCCAACACGCTAACTCACCAACAAAGTAACTCAACACCCTTACATCTTACATCTAACATCTATTTCCTTTTTTAGGATCTATTTCATAGGGGCTATCATCGAACTAAGCTTCTATCATCATAGTTCCGGCTATACATTGCAAGCCTTATTTTTGGTAGCTACCTACTATTGCGAATGAGTCGGCTTTTCATTTCTATCCGGCAGCCTTTGAGCGAAATAAGGAGTTTAGCAGTCGGGTAATAATATGATTACAAAATAATAAGCTAATAAGATAATTGGGATTATGCCTTTAAAGTACGAGTTACTAATTGTCAAATCACAGGGTAGAGATTCACATTCACCCATTCGCATATTAGCCCATTCGCATATTAGCATATTACAATTATGCTCGTGCCTCAGGAGATTTGAGTCGAATAAATCCCGATTCGTACCTCACGGGATAATGATCAGCATCACAACGAAGTATGAGTTGCTTATGATGACATGCCGACTTATTCGGCATAAAATCTAGCACTCCTGCGTTAGCGAAAATTCTGCTCAGCGAAATCCCGAATTCCGAATCGTGCCTCTCGGGAATTTCATTCGTTCCTCTCGGGTTAATGATCAGCATCACAACGAAGTATGAGTTGCTTATGATGACATGCCGACTTATTCGGCATAAAATCTAGCACTCCTGCGTCGGAGAAAATTCTGCTCAGCGAAATCCCGAATCGTTCCTCTCGGGATAATAAAATCTAGCACTTCTGCGTCGGAGAAAATCCTGCTCGACGAAATCCCGAATCGTTCCTCTCGGGATAATAAAATCTAGCACTTCTGCGTCGCGCTGATTTTATTACATACTCCTTCTATACTGCCCACCAACTTCGAAAAGGGCTTTGGTAATTTGTCCTAGGCTACAATACTTTACGGTTTCCATTAACTCGGCAAAAAGATTTCCATTGTGTATGGCAACTTGTTGTAAACGATGTAACATTTCAGTGCCCTTGTCGCCATTGCGTGCCCATAAATTATGCACGCCTTGAATTTGAAACTCCTTTTCTTCGGTGGTGCTTCGTATCACTTCTTGCGGTAAAACCGTAGGAGAACCTTTGCTACTCAAAAATGTATTTACGCCAATAATAGGAAACTCACCGGTATGCTTTAAGGTTTCATAATACAAACTCTCTTCTTGAATTTTACTTCTTTGATACATGGTTTCCATCGCTCCTAATACACCACCTCTTTCACTAATTCTATCAAACTCGCTGAGTACCGCCTCCTCTACTAAATCGGTTAGCTCTTCAATAATAAATGAACCTTGTAATGGGTTTTCATTTTTCGCTAATCCTAATTCACGATTAATAATTAATTGTATCGCCATCGCTCGACGCACACTTTCTTCGGTTGGTGTGGTAATGGCTTCATCGTACGCATTAGTATGCAATGAATTGCAATTATCGTAAATCGCATACAAGGCTTGCAAGGTAGTTCGTATATCATTGAAATCTATTTCTTGCGCATGTAATGATCTTCCACTCGTTTGAATATGATATTTCAACATCTGGCTTCTTTCATTCCCACCATATTTCAACTTCATTGCCTTACTCCAAATTCGACGTGATACTCTACCAATTACCGAATATTCCGGATCAATTCCATTACTAAAGAAAAAAGAAAGGTTGGGCGCAAAATCATCGATATGCATGCCTCTGCTTAAATAATATTCAACAAACGTAAATCCATTGCTTAAAGTAAAGGCCAATTGCGAAATCGGATTGGCTCCTGCTTCGGCAATATGATAACCACTAATAGATACACTATAAAAATTGCGTACCTGATTATCAATAAAATATTGTTGTACATCACCCATTAATTTCAACGAAAACTCAGTGGAAAAAATACATGTGTTTTGCGCTTGATCTTCTTTTAAAATATCTGCTTGTACTGTTCCTCGCACTTGCTTTAAAGTATCGGCTTTAATTTTTGAATACACATCGTCAGGTAAAACATGTTCGCCACTTATACCTAATAACATTAACCCTAAACCATCATTCCCTTCAGGCAAAACCCCATTATACCTTGGATATAAATCCGGGGTTTTAGCTTTCAATTGATTGATTTTTGATTGCACTTCGGTTTCTAAACCATTAGATTTTATATAAATTTCGCATTGTTGATCGATGGCGGCATTCATATAAAAAGCAGCAATAATAGAGGCAGGACCATTAATCGTCATGCTCACAGAAGTTTTTGGATCGGCTAAATTAAATCCGCTATATAATTTTTTTGCATCATCTAAACTTGGAATGCTTACACCGCTATTTCCAATTTTTCCGTAAATATCCAATCGATGCTCAGGGTCTTGTCCGTACAAGGTTACACTATCAAAGGCAGTGCTTAAACGAGCTGCTGGTAAACCCTGACTCACATAATGGAATCGTTTATTCGTTCTTTCTGGTCCGCCTTCACCCGCAAACATTCGGGTAGGGTCTTCCCCTTCGCGCTTAAAAGGATAGATCCCGGCGGTGTATGGGAATTCACCTGGAAAATTTTCTTGCAAAGACCATTGCAAAATTTCGCCCCAAGCCTCAAACTTAGGTGTGGCTACTTTGGGTATCTGACTATGTGATAAACTTTCGGTATGCGTTTTAATTTTTAGTTCTTTACCGCGCACTGTAAAAGTATAGTATTCATCACGATACTGTTGCACCTTGGCTGTCCACTGCTCGAGCAATAATTTATTTTTAGGTTCAAAATTCAATTCAACTTTTGCATATACTTCTTGCAAACTTTTAATTAAACGATCTTTATCTTCGATTTCGGTTGCGTTAATGGCTTCAATACTTTTTCGAATCCCAAAAAGTTGTTGTGCTACATTGCGTTGTTCTAAAACACGTTTATCATAACCACGATTATTCTCAGAAATCTCACTTAGATAACGAGTACGTGCGGGAGGAATAATAAATATCTTCTCACTCATTTCATCGCTAATTTGAAATGTAGATTTGAGCTTCGATCCGGTTTTCGAATCAATTTTATCCATCAAAGCTTTATATAAAGTATTGGCACCCGGATCGTTAAATTGCGAAGCGATGGTACCATATACCGGCATATCATCGGCAGCCGCATCAAACAATTTATGATTACGTTGAAATTGTTTTTTTACATCACGCAAGGCATCCATAGCACCACGTTTATCGAATTTATTTATCGCAACGATATCGGCGAAGTCGAGCATGTCAATTTTTTCGAGTTGCGTAGCAGCGCCATATTCAGGTGTCATCACATACATACTAACATCGCAGTGTTCGGTAATTTGTGTATCACTTTGTCCGATACCTGAGGTTTCTAAAATAATTAAATCAAAACCCGAAACCTTCAACATTTTTACTGCATCACTAATATATTTTGATACGGCCAAATTACTTTGTCGTGTTGCCATCGAACGCATAAAAACTCTTTCGTTTCGAATTGCATTCATACGAATTCTATCGCCAAGCAATGCACCTCCTGTTTTTCTCTTCGAAGGGTCAACAGAAATGATCCCTAATTTTTTATCTTTAAAATCTACTAAAAATCTACGCACCATTTCATCTACTAATGAGCTTTTGCCTGCGCCACCGGTTCCGGTAATACCTAATACCGGTGTGGTGATTTGTTTAGCTTGTTCTTCAATTTTTTTAAGCATGGTTTGCGTTTCGGGCAGATCATGAAAATTTTCGGCTGCCGAAATACAACGTGCCAATGATTTGAAATCACCTTCTTGTAAATGTCCTACTTCGCCATTCAACAAATTACCGGTTGGGTAATCGCTAATTTCCAATAAGTCATCAATCATTCCCTGTAATCCCATAGCGCGACCATCATCGGGAGAGTATATACGAGTGATCCCATAAGTATGAAGTTCTTCAATTTCAGAAGGTAGAATTACGCCACCACCACCGGCAAATATTTTAATATGACCGCAACCTTTTTCTTTTAATAAGTCGTGCATATATTTTAGGTATTCAACATGTCCACCTTGGTAGCTCGTCATAGCAATCGCATTGGCGTCTTCTTGAATGGCACAATCAACAACATCTTGTACGCTGCGGTCGTGACCAAGATGTATCACTTCGGCGCCACTACTTTGCATTACACGACGCATGATATTGATGGCAGCATCATGCCCATCAAATAAGGAAGCAGCAGTTACAATTCTAATTTTATTTTGTGGGGTATACGACATACAAATAAGTTTAGGTTTGAATTTGCAAGATACTCGGTATTGAGTAACTCATTTTCAATTGCGTAAAGATAATACTGAAAGGAAATATGTAATAGCTCAATTTATAAGATAGTTAAGGAGTTACTTTGTTAGCGGGTTAGTGGGTTAGCGGGTTACTTTGTTAGTTAAGGTGCTATTTTGTTGACAGCAATTGTATTCATTAAAACGCAAGACAAATTCTTGAAAGAACATAACGCTTACAAAGCCACAGGCTTTGAACAGATAAAAATAACATCATTATACTTCACTAATGCCGTGACTCTGTTGGGAGAGAAGTAAAATAAATTTTAAATACATTTGGAAATTAACACAGGACCTGAGAAGAAGAAAAGTTTGAAAGTGGGAATTGGCAAAAGAAAGTATTAAATTCGAAATGGATTTAAAAATCAACGCTTAACATTATGAAAAAAATGCTTTTCTATATTGCTTTTATAGCAGTTACCTGGAACACCGAAGCACAAGGTTGGGAAGAATTGGGCGGAATTAACAGTTTGGCAGCAGACAGCACTATTAGAGGGGTTTATGGTGATTTTATACATGGTGCATATACAGCTGGTTTCTTTACAAATACATTAGGTAATAGGTACCTTGCTAATTATTCAAATGCAACTTGGAGTGAAGTGGGTGGTTTAAATGCACTGGCTGCAAATTCTTATTGCAGTGGAGTTTGTCGTGACCTTTGGGGTAATATTTATACTGCCGGAAGTTTTACTAATGCGAGTGGAAAGCAATATGTCGCGAAATGGGATGGATTAATGTGGAGTGAATTAGGTGGAATAAACAGTTTGGCCGCAAATGATACTATACATTCAATTTGTTGCAACTCTTGGGGAAAGGTTTATGCCGCTGGGGCATTTACCAATGCGTTTGGTAAACATTACGTAGCGGAATGGGATGGCTCAAGTTGGTCGCAAGTTGGGAATATAAATCCATCTGGTTCGGATGGAGCTATATATTGTGTTTACGTAGACGATCTTGGAGGTTTATATGCAGCAGGTAATTTCACGAATATGTATGGAAGTTATTATGTTGCCCAAATAGGTAGTGCAGGCTGGGAAGAAATGGGTGGATGGAATGCATTACACGCAAACAACAAAATCACATGTATCTACCGTGATAATAACGGTACTCTTGCCTGTGGAAATTTCACAAATACAAGCGGAAAGCGATACGTCGCTAAGTTTGACGGAACTTCGTGGAGTGAATTGGGCGGATTGAATGGACTTGCAGCTTCAGGTAACATATTTTGTATGACTGGTAACCATTATGATCAAATTTATGTGGGAGGAGAATTTAAAAATGCAACCGGACAAGAATATGTTGCACATTGGGATGGCTCAAGTTGGTCGGAATTAGGAGGTGCGAATAGCTTATCGGCCGACAGTTCAATTTACGCATTGCATTGTGACGTATATGGAAAAGTATACGCAGGTGGCGATTTTAAAAATATAAACGGGAAACGATACGTCGCAAGGTATGGCTGTACAACACCTTATGATACAATTTATCGAACAATTGCAAGTGGTGGAAGTTATTTTTTCAACGGCCAATTTCTAACAACGTCCGGTATTTACAAGGATACACTTACGAATAACGTAAATTGTGATTCTATGCTTACATTAGTTTTGACAGTAGTACCTGCCAGTATTTTTAACCAGCAAAAAATGATAAGCATTGAAATATTTCCAAATCCGACACACAATCGATTTACAGTTAATTTAAGCGATAATACAGAAAATAATGTAGTAAATGTCTTTGACTTAACAGGAAAGCTTGTGTTTGCCGGGATCGAAAAAAAAACAAAGCAAATTGAAATTGATTTGCAGGATCAACCGAGTGGTATTTATGTTGTAGAGTTAAAAAACTCAGAGGGTATTTATCATACTAAAGTAATAAAACAATAGTAATTCTTTTATCCTAGTCACTGTTCAAATATTTGATTGATTACAATGATAGCTTTGGTCCCGAGGCTGAAATTGAATTTGCAAGCTACTCGGTATTGAGTAACTCATTTTCAATTGCGTAAAGATAATACTGAAAGGAAATATGTAATAGACCAATTTGGAAATTATAATCCATAAAAACATCTTTAAGCTTCGGCATTTACTACTATAACCTATACATAATTGGGTAAGTTTGGATAGTAGTGGGTTTATCCTTTCTTGAAAGAGAAAGTGTAGGTTTTGAAACAATTTGGAGGAAAAAGGTAATCTAAAACCAAATTACTTCTTGGCTTATTTGCCTTCTCTTATAATTACAAACCACTATAGCGACTTTACGATACCTTACCAAAATTTGGGAAGGATAATATAGGATGATAATCACTCTGTCGTTTTGTATTGCTTATTTTCTTTCCGCCCAATCTAACGAAGTAATTACATTGTAGGATATTCTGTAAAGCAAATGACTGAAAGATTAAGTTAGATTTTGTCCCATTGAATACTCACCATAATTTCGTTTCGTCTATCAACAAGTTGATAAGGTGGATCATAACCTAAAAATTTAAAACTTCCGAAATAGGTTATTTTATTTTCAATGAGCATTTGTTTAAGGGCTTCTGTTTTTAATTGAATATCGCGGTCAGAAGCGAAACCGCTAAATGAAATGGCAGCTACAAATTCCTCTTTTGACATCGTAAGTTTAACATCCTCATCATTTGGCTTTGGTAAATTGGCAAGCGTAAAACCGGAGGGCATTACGAATGACATTGAAGAAGCTGAATCTTCAATAGTCATGCTTACCGGACTTGTCATGGATATGCTTTTATTTTCTTGATTCCCTCCAAAAATATAGCCCGCTAGTTTTTTGAATCCTTCCCTTCCTAATTCTTTATAGGATTTACTCGAAGAATGAATGGTAGCAATTGGCACTGATGGATAAAATCGAATTTCAAAATCCTTTTCATGTTTAATGATAGTATAGGGTTGGGCATTTGTCTTTTTTGTAGCCATGACCGTAAGGTACTGGAATAAGATAAAAAGAAATAGTAAGACTGAAGAAAGGATGATGAAAATTTTCATTTGAAACTATTTAGTTGTTTTTACAAAAGTACAGTTTGCTTACACTAAGAATGAATTGGTAAATCTATAGGGTATTGAGTAATCTGCTTCATAACGATTGCATTGTATTCTACTACTTTATTCAAATTGACTGAACAACTTTGTAACAAACAGGCGATTGAAAAGTACAAACTTATTCTTGACAGTTTCTTTGCAAAAAGCGAAAGGGAATTACCTAATGACTTTTTTACTTACTCTCTGGTTGAAATGATTGATGTAACAAAGCATTTTAAATATTTTTAGATTGTGCCTTTAATTTGGGTATGCTTATTAAAGCCGAGTTGCCATTGTTTAAGTGTACACGTAAATAGATATGCCCGTCAATTTTTATTTGAAGTGCTACTCATTGATGAGATAGCTACGATAAATTTTTATGCTTTCTCTACGTAAACTCATTACGCATTCCATTTCTTACCTTTACTTCATGAATAGCGAAGGAACCCCAAATACTTATATAAAAGGCAGAGGTGCGCAACTAAATCCTGCCAATCGGTTTGCGGTTGAAGCCTATGCTATTGAACATCCAGAAGCCATCGATGATTGGGAGAAAAATAAAACTGAGACCTCCTATTATCAAGAGAATGGTAAAACAATTTTGAATAAAATTACAAGTCCTGACATTCCTTTATCATATTCATTAAACCCTTACCAAGGTTGCGAACATGGTTGTGTATATTGTTATGCTCGAAATTCTCATGAATATTGGGGATTTAGCGCTGGATTAGATTTTGAAAGTAAAATAGTAATAAAAAAGCGAGCGCCTGAATTACTTCGCGAAATGTTTAGTAGTAAAAAATGGCAATGTGTGCCAATTTCTCTTTCAGGTAATACCGATTGTTATCAACCAATAGAACGTAAACTTGGCATCACTCGAAAACTATTAGAAGTTTGTTTAGAATATCGAAATCCAGTGGGCATCATTACAAAAAATGCATTAGTACTTCGTGATGCAGATATTTTACAAGAGTTGTATAAGCATAATTTGGTTTCAGTATACACGTCAATTACATCTATGGATGAAGATTTGCGCAGAAAACTTGAACCACGTACTTCCAAGTATGAAGACCGAATTAAAATTATCGAACAACTATCGAAATTGGGTATTCATTGTGGAGTTATGAATGCGCCAATCATTCCTGGGTTGAATGATACTCACATGTTTGAGGTTTTGCGCAGAGCATCATTAGCAGGAGCACAGAGTGCAGGTTATACAATGGTGCGTTTGAATGGCGCTATCGGACCAATATTTAAAGATTGGCTTTCGCTGACCTTTCCTGATAGGGCACAAAAAGTATGGAATATGATAGCTGATACTCATGGAGGCAACGTAAATGATAGTCGATTTGAAACCCGCATGAAAGGAGAAGGCAATTTAGCCGAGATGATAGAACAGCAATTCAAGTTATACTGCCGGCAATTTCATTTGAATGAAAATACGTTTACCTATAATACAGATGAGTTTATTCGATTGAAACCTGGGCAACTACGATTATTTTAAAAATTTATAGCTACTTTTTTACGCTAGAATGTGAGAAGGAGAAGTTTTTATCGTTGAGATGACGAGGTGTTGAAGAATGAGTTTGAACCTATCTGCTTTTAACTTCGTTTAAGCCTCTTGCGTAAAATGGGATTAATTTACTTTGCAAGGCATTAATCAAATAATTTCACCTTTCTCATTGAATAAACAATAGAACTATATTAAAATTCTAATCCTCCATAATCACTGATTTCGATTGTGGTCTTCGCTCAGTAAATAGTTTAAAAGTTTCGAGCAATTTATCTTTGTCGCCAATTTTGTCAATAGGGATAAAACTGCCTTTTGGGTTTTCAATAAATACCAAATGATCTAATTCTTTGTTTTCAAAAAACACTTTTATCTTGGCACTTTCCGCTTTGTTTAGACCTAAGTATGCGCCTTTTTCATCTTTGGCATAATAAATACACTCGGCATTTTGATCGATATGAACCCAATTTATTTGATTATTGGTGAAATAAGCATCGATATATTTTCCGGCCATTTGATCATATTTATGTTGGGCACTTTCAATAATCAACATCGAAGCATTTCGCAAATTCACCTCACTCAATTTATTTTGTTTGGTATGAAGGTAAATGGTGTCGGCATTGCCTTGTTGTTTCTGATTCCACATGACAGGGTTTACAAACAAACTAAAACTCGAATCGGTTTGCGAATAGGTTAAGCTATCACAAACTGCCTGCAGCGAATCTGAAAATATTTTTACTTGATGATTGGCCATCATCAATTTTGGTTCAATTGAATCTTCACGAATAAATGTAGAATCGGCAAGTAATAAGTTATAGGTAATTAATTTTGTCTTTTGTTTTTTATCTATCGTGTAGGTTTCAGTTCGTTTTAAATTATTTATATCCCTAACTCGTATTGACATAATGGTATCGGCGCGCATATACAAACTATCCTTATCAACTAAGGTTATTAATTTGGGGTCAACCGTTGCCAACATAAATTTCGAGTGATTATTAAATTCAACCTTACCACAAATCAATCTACTTTTTTCGGCGGTATCTAAAATCACAACCCTACCCATCGCTTTAGCATAACCTGTTTTTTTATTGTACTCGGTTTCGTCAGCAATAATCAATTGCTTGCCCCCT
This sequence comes from Bacteroidota bacterium, assembly GCA_016706595.1. Taxonomy (GTDB): domain Bacteria; phylum Bacteroidota; class Bacteroidia; order Chitinophagales; family Chitinophagaceae; genus OLB11. Next base: position 338,081 of record JADJJH010000003.1, read on the forward strand.
TCCTGTTCAATCACCACTCTTCCGCTTGCCTTGGCAAATCCGGTTTTGTCGTTGTATTGCATGGTATTGCCAGCAATAATTTGGTCTTTATTTTGTATGGTTGTTCGTTTCGTAAAAAAGGCTTCTTCATTTTTCGAATCGTACACGCCTGCCGATGTAATCACCGTATCTTTTTCGCTCATGATACGGCTTTCATCTAAAAATTTTATCACTTTTGAATTAGTGTTATACGTTAATTCTTTCGATTCGATAATATATTTTGGATTGGTAATCAGCACTTCATTTTTAAAGTAAGCTTGTTTTGTAGTTCCATTATAAGTGCCTTCATTGCTGCTTACAGTGGTTTCTTCGGTTTGCAACGTGCCACCATCAAAGTACTTTCCAATTTTGGTATTCAATGTATAGGTTACCACATTTGAATATAAAGTATTACTGATGTCATGTATTTGAACATTGCCGGTCATAAGGGCTGTACTATTCATGCCAGTATATTTTATATAATCACTTTGTGCCTGCGTTCCATTGCTTCCGGTAATGATGACATTACTATAAGCTTCTACCATATTTTCGTCAAAATAAAAATGGGCACTGTCGCATGTCATGCGTGAATTTTCGTGCGTGATAACCACATTGCCTATAATTCGTTGGTACGATGCGGCTTCACTTTTAAAACCTTTTAAGGTATCACCCATAATATTGATCATGCGTAATCCTGCGGTATCCATTTGCGCATAACTATGTTGACATCCGATGGTAAAAATCAGAACGAATACAATTTTAATTATCATGAACAATTTAGCTTTCCCTATCTGCAAAAGGCAGGCCATTTTGGGAAGGGTAGGGGTGGGTAATTCAGTTGTTTCAATCGGTAAATAATATGTATACAACAAGCCTGATTTATTATTCATTGGCATTGGGTGCAGATTGTGGCGGACAATCGTTTTTATTTTTCTTGCCAAAGATGGCAACATTGATATATCGTGAAGGGCGCGCATTTACGTCAGCTAATAAATTATTTGCGGTTGATAAAGTGTTTTTTAAGTTGCGATACAATTTATCGTCATTCATTAGCATGGCCATACTGCCTTTTCCATGATTTACTTTGTCAAGCGTAGTTTGCAATTCATGCATGGTGTTCTTTAATTCAAGCATCGTACCATCAAAATCTAACTTCTTTAAATTTGCTGTAGTGGCTTCTGCATTGTTTAGCAAATTGGTAATGGTATTTCCGTTTTTATCGAGATTGCCGGCAAATGAATTTAAATGATTTACTAAGGAGCTAATTTTTTCCCTTTGTGCATTTAATTCATTAGCGAATTGACTAAAATCATTCATCGTAGTACTTAAATCGGCCATTGAACTTTTTAAATGTGCTTGCGTATTCACATCCAAAATATTATTAATACTGCGTATTGTTTGATTTAAAGAAGCAATGGCAATTTTTGCACTATCAATCGCCGGACCTGCCGAAGCACCTAGGTTTTCAATTACGCCTAATTCAACTTGTCCATTAACATATTGCTCTTCCTCTATCATTTTATCTGCTATGCCTGGAATGAGGTTAACCGCTTTAGTACCTAACAAATCAAGCGAAACAATAATGGCTTTTGAGTCGATAGGTATTTGTATCTCTTTTTCAACATTCATTTCAACTAAAACCTTACCCGGATTTTTTTTAGACATGCTGATATTTTTCACAGAACCTACGGTAAATCCTTTAATTTGTACATAGCTCGCAGGAGTTAATCCTTGTACGTTATCATATTCAACGTAAAGTGTACGCGAAGAGGAGAACACGCCGGTTCCTTTCAAGTAATTATATCCAATCACAAACACGGCAATTGCTAAAATACCCAATAAGGCAATTTTTATTTCTTTAGAGATAAATGACATGGGCGATATAAATTTTAAATAAGAAGGTGTAATGTATACTATTAATTCTCCTTAATAATTTGAATGGTTTCTTTTTCAGCAACTTCTTTATAAGCCTTAATCGCATTGAAGAGTGTAGTTGCCACTTCTTGTTGTCCGACTTCTGAGTTTAAATAATTTTCTTCGTCTTGGTTATTGAGGTAACCTATTTCTACCAATACACCGGGCATAGCGCTGCTAGCTAAAACTTGTAAACTTTGTTGACGTAAACCTTCAGTAACTCGTCCTTGATCAACAAACCCATCATTAATTTTTTGACCTAATACTATACTCTGTGTTAGAAAAGCTTGTGAGTATTGAGCAATAATAATTTGCGTTGCCGGATCACTTGGATCAAGTAGCCCTTCATTTTCGTCTATGTTTTCGGTATGACTACCAATGGCATTTTCTTTTTCATCCACACGGGTTGGTCCGCAAACTAATACCAAGGTGCCTTTTACCGGTGAATTTCGTTTGGGTGTAGCATTTACATGTATCGAAATAAATAAATCTGCCTTTTCGCGATTAGCCACTTCAGTTCGGTACACCAAGGATTGTTTTATCGTTAGTAAATCGCCTCCGGCTAATACATCTGAATCTCGGGTATAAACCACTTTTACGTCTTTATAATGCTCGTCAACCATTTGTCCAACCCTTTTAGCAACTGCCAACGTGATATCTTTTTCAAATGAGTAAACACCATGGCAACCAGGATCTTTACCTCCGTGTCCAGCGTCTATCACTATTTTTCGAACTTTTTTCTTTGCACTTACATCTATTGAACTACTTAAACAAAATAAGCTAAGTAAGGCACTCAGTATATATAGGGTGTATTTTCTTGTAATCATTGGGGTAATTTATTTCATTTAACCTTTTAATGTAAAGGCAGATAAAATAGTTTAATTAGTTTTGTCGGGTTCATGCCCGTATCGCGTAAAAATAAATATAAATTCAAAGGAAACAGAAGAAATATCGTTTCTATTTTAAGCATCTGTATGCTGTTTTTGAATTCTTTAACAAGCGCACAAGTTGTGAATGATACTTTATTACAAGATACATTGACCATAAGTACAAATACATTCGTAAAAGATTCCCTACTGATTTCGAAAGACAAATTAGATTTTCCGGTTAATTATCAAGCTAAAGATTCGATAGTGTATAACGCGAAACAAAAGCAATTGTACTTGTTCACCGAAGCCGAAATAAGTTATGATGAAGTAAAAGTGAATGCCGATATTATTCGCTATAATCAAGATTCAACCACTTTGCATGCCATTGAATGGAAGGAAGGTAAGCAAGATAGTGCACAAAAGTCGCGTATCACGCAAGGTCAAGAATCTTCTACATTCACTTCGTTAAGTTATCATTTTAAATCGAAGCGTGCCATCATTGAAAATGCATATTCACAATATGGCGAAGGTTTTATTTTTAGTGAACAAGTAAAACGAAATAGTAATGAAGCCATAAGTGGCTATCGAAATGTATACACAACTTGCAATGATGAACATCCACATTTCGGTATTGCAGCCCGAAAAATTAAAATTGTTCCAAATCGTGTTGCCGTTACAGGTTCAGCAAATTTAGTAATCGAAGATATTCCTACACCCTTGTATTTGCCATTTGGTATGTTTCCATTACAAAAAGGACAAAGAAGTGGGTTTAAATTACCCACGTATGATATGAGTGAGCAATTGGGTTTTGGCTTACGCGAATTGGGGTATTACTTCGCGATTAATGATCATGTAGATTTATTAATGACTTCAGATATTTATGCCTTTGGTACTTATCGCGTTGGATTTAATAGCAATTATGTATATCGCTATCGTTTTAATGGTGGCTTAGCTTTCAACTATTCATACACAAAAATTGGTGAGCCTTACGAACAAGGTAGTCAGCAGTTTAAAGGTTATAGTATAAATTGGAATCATAGTATTAATCAAAATGTAATGCCGGGAAGTAGTTTTTCGGCTAGCGTTAATATTATTAATAATAGAAGTTACCAGATTTACAATACCTACGATGCCAATTTATATTTGAATAATAATTACAGTTCAAATATTTCGTATTCAAAAAGTTGGGTTGGGAAGCCTTATAATTTTACGGCAGCCCTTAGGCATAATCAAAATACGCAAACCCATAGTGTGCAGGTAACCTTACCTGAAATTGCGTTTACAGTGAGTCAGGTTTTTCCATTACAAGTTCGAAAGAATATTATCAAGCCGCGTTGGTACGAAAAAATTGGTATGAGTTATCAGTTTAATGCATCCAATAGCATTCAATTTAACGACAGTACTTTTAGGTTAAGTACCCTTCGTTTTTCTGATTTCCAAAACGGATTTAAACATTATATTCCGGTATCGGCCAGTTATTTATTATTGAAGTATATTAACCTAACTACAGCGGTTAATTATACCGAACGATGGCACACACAACGAAATTTTAAGCAATACAATTTTGATGTAAATCAATTGGATACTTTTACAACAAATGGTTTTTTTGCTTCCAGATTTTTTGATGCTTCGGCCACCTTATCAACCAGAATATACGGGGTAAAAGTGTTTAAACAAGGCGCAATTCGAGGCATTCGCCATGTACTTACGCCTTCGGTAAGTTTAAGTTATCATCCCGATTTTGGTTCGGGCATCACACAATACTATTACAATACTTTTTCGGATAGTAATTTTACGCAAAGTAGATACTCTTACTATGATGGAAGTATTTATGGTGTGCCGCCAGATGGTCGTTTTGGAGGAATTAATTTTGCTTTAGGTAATACGCTTCAAATGAAAGTACGTAGTAAAAAGGATACACTCACCGGCACAAAAAAAGTACGATTAATTGATGGTTTAGATTTTAGTGGTTCCTATAATTTGGCAGTTGATTCATTTCGTTTGAGCAATCTTGCAGTGCGTTATCGAACAAGCTTGATGGAGAATATTAATATTTCGGGCAGCGTACTTTATGATCCTTATGCGATTGACAAAGCGAGTGGAAAACGAGTAAAAGAAACCTATTATAAAACAACCGGTAAATTATTGCGATTTCGTTCGGCAGATTTAGCTATTCGAGCCAGCTTACCCTTGAAAAAAAATAATAGCGCACTCAAAAAAGCCGACGAAATGCAATTGCAAACTCTGCAAAATAATTATGCGAAATATGCCGATTTTAATATTCCCTGGACTTTAGATTTTAATTATGGGGTTTCACTTACCAAAAATTATTTAGTTGAATCGCAAAAAGATACCTTACAATTTAATCAGAATTTGAATTTTTCAGGTGATGTGAATCTAACAGAAAAATGGAAAATTGGTTTGAGTAGCGGTTATGACTTTAGGCAGAAAGAAATTACGTATACTTCCTTCAATATTTTTCGTGATTTACATTGTTGGGAGATGCGTTTAAATTTAATTCCCTTCGGACAACGTAAAAGTTACAATTTTGCACTCAATGTAAAATCAACGGTATTGCAAGATTTGAAATTGGTGAGGCGAAAAGATTTCAGGGATAATTTGTAAATCACTAATTCAAATACGCTCCAGCAACTTTGCCTTTTTCAATCTCAACAATAATGTGTTGTTGTAAGGTGGTTGATACTTGTAACCCGGTAAAATCGGGTGATACCGGATATTGTTTATGTTTTCTATCTACTAATACGGCAATTTGAATTCGCTTTGGAATATCCTGTAAAAACGGTCTAAGTGCATATAATAAGGTTTTGCCCGAGTTGGCTACATCATCAACCAAAATAACATTTTTGCCATTGGCATCAAAATCTTCGCTAAGTGCCGATTCAAGTGGGTTTGATTTATTAATATTTACAGCGAGCAAGGTGATTTGTAAATTGCATATTTTTTCCAGCTTCTTTTTTATCTGCAAGGCAATATCATAACCTTGTCCGCGTATACCTGCAAGTACTATATTCTCCTCTTCAATATTATGTTCATAAATTTCATAGGCAAGGCGAGTTAAACGAATATTAGCATCTGAGGCGCTTAGTAAGGCAATTTTTTGAGTCATGTTATACAATTTGGTGTAAAAATAGTTATTACAAATCATAGTAGGGTACTCAAAAATGTAAACTACTTGCGTAAATTTGTCGCGAGTGTGTTTGCCAACTATTTGGTTTTCATCTTTTAATTATTCGATATGCAAATTATTCAACAAATACTTTTTGTTATTCTTGCTAGTGCATCCATTTTTCTCTTTTGGAAAAAAATGAGTGAAATCAGGCGAAATATTCTGCTCGGAAAGGATTTCGAAATGTCAGGAACATCTAAACAAAGATTTCAGAATTTATTGTTGAATGCTTTCGGTCAAAAAAAGATGTTCACCAATCCTATGGTCGCGGTATTGCACTTTTTTGTGTATGCCGGATTTATAATTATCAATGTAGAAATTCTTGAAATAATATTAGATGGGCTCACAGGGCATCATAGATTATTTTTTCCTGTACTTGGTTCATTGTATAATTTTTTAATCGGTTGTTTTGAAGTGCTAGCCTTTTTAGTATTAGCAGCATGTGTAGTTTTTTTACTGCGTAGAAATATCACCAAAGTGAAAAGATTAAATCAGGGTGAATTGTTAGGGGGGTGGCCACGAAGTGATGCGAATTATATTTTGACTTTTGAAATTGTACTCATGAGTCTCTTTTTAATTATGAATGCGGCCGATATAAACTTACAACAAGGCAACTCATCACACTATACACAAACCGGTAGTTTTTGGATATCCCAATTTATTGCCCCTATGCTAAGTGGCGTTTCAGAGAGCGGATTGATAGGTATCGAACGATTTTGTTGGTGGGCACATATTATCGGCATTTTTGTATTTATGAATTATCTTCCTTACAGTAAGCATCTTCATGTAATTCTAGCATTTCCAAATTCATATTATGCATCTCTAGCTGAAAAAGGAACACTTAGTAATATGAAGGAAATTCAAAATGAAGTCTTGTATATGATGCAGCCCGAATTAGCACCCGCTCACACAGAGGCAAATGCCGTGTTGAAATTTGGCGCAAGAGATGTACAAGATTTAAGTTGGAAAAATTTAATGGATGCCTATAGTTGCACTGAATGTGGAAGATGCACTGCAGCGTGTCCAGCCAATCAAACCGGCAAAAAATTATCACCACGACAAATCATGATGGCCACTCGTGATCGATTAGAGGACATTGGTACGCAATTAAATAAAGATAAAAATTGGACCACAGATGGTAAGGCTTTATTACACGATTATATTTCAGTAGAAGAGCTTCGTGCTTGCACAACCTGTAATGCTTGTGTGCAAGAATGCCCGGTAAGTATATCGCCATTAGATATTATTATGCAACTACGTAGAAATTTGGTAATGGAAGAAAGTAATTCACCGCAAGAATGGAATCAAATGTTTGGTAATATTGAAAATAATATGGCACCTTGGAAGTTTAGTCCGGATGATAGAGATGGGTGGAATCATTAGGCAGTAAGTAGTAGGCAGTAAGTAGTAGGTAGTAAGCATTAATCAGTAAGCAGAAGATATAAATAAGTATTAGCATTGGAAGGAGTAAAAGATTTGATAGTTTACAAAAAAGCATTCGCCTTGGCAATGGAGATTTTTTATATAGCAAAAGATTTTCCTGCGGAAGAGAAATATGCATTGACTTCTCAAATTAGAAGATCGTCGAGAGCTGTTTGTGCAAATTTGGCTGAAGCATATAGAAAGAGAATCTATCCTGCTCATTTTGTTGCTAAGATTTCTGATGGGAATATGGAAAACACAGAAACTCAAACATGGTTAGATTTTTGTTTAGCGTGTAATTACTTGCCAGTAGACAAACATGAAATACTTTATGCTCAAACAATTGAAGTTGGTAAATTATTGAATTATATGATAATGAACCCAAATAAATGTTTAACCTTAAAACAAAAAAACGAACTTAAACCCCATGATTAATCAAGATTATTGCAGTTGCATACTGCCTACTTTATACTACCTACTTTATACTAAATACACCTAATATGCAAGTACGAACCTATGCCGAGTTTCAGGCAAATAACGAAACACCGGAAATACTTTTTTGGGTTGGATGTGCAGGAAGTTTTGATCAACGGGCCCAACGGGTTACGAAAGCATTTGTTGAAATTCTTCAGCATGCTGGCATCAACTTTGCCATTTTAGGTAAAGAAGAAATGTGCACCGGAGATCCTGCACGACGAGCCGGCAACGAATTTTTATTTCAGATGATGGCGTATAATAATATTCAAACCATGAATATGTATGCGGTAAAAAAAATTGTCACTACTTGTCCGCATTGTTTTAATACCTTAAAAAATGAATACCCTGAACTGGGTGGAACTTACGATGTGATTCATCATACTACTTTAATTCAACAACTCATTAATGAAGGTAAAATTATTATGAAAGAAGGTGGTGAATTTAAAGGCAAAAAGATTACCTATCACGATAGTTGTTACCTTGGTAGAGCTAATCAAGTGTATGAGGCACCACGTGCAGTGTTAGAAGTATTGGATGCCGACTTAGTTGAAATGAAACGTTGTAAAACCAACGGATTATGTTGCGGTGCAGGTGGTGCACAAATGTTTAAAGAAGAAGAACCGGGGAATACACGTGTAAATTGGGAACGAAGTGAAGAAGCACTTGAAACGGGTGCAACGGTAATTGCGAGTAATTGCCCGTTTTGTTTAACCATGTTAAGCGATGGAATTAAAAAGAATGAGAAGGAGGATGACGTGCAAGTTTTAGATATTGCTGAAATGATAGCAAAATCAATTGATAAGCAGTAAACGTAATAATAAATAGATATATTTTGATAGTAGAACTTAAGCAAATATTACCAAGCGACTTTGCCGACGAATCACGGGTATGGATTTACCAAAGTAGTAGGCAATTTACCGATCAAGAGGAAAAAGAGATTGATGATCAATTACATAATTTTTATGTGCAATGGTTATCGCATGGTGCGGAAGTAAAAGGGTGGGCGAAGGTAATTTTTAAGCAGTTTATAGTGGTGATGGCAGATGAAACGCAAAGTGGAGTGGGTGGTTGCAGTACCGATAGTATGGTAAGGATTATTAAAAGTGTAGAAAGGCAATATGGAGTCGATTTATTTGACCGACTAACCATTACCTTTCTCATCGATGAAAAACCTCAACCTTTGCCTTTACAACAAGTGAAGTATGCATTGGAGAAAGGCTATATCGAAACCGACTCACTCTTATTCAATAATACGGTTGATACTAAAGCCCGACTAGAAACGGAATGGTTGGTGCCCTTAAATAAAAGTTGGTTGTGGAGTAGAATTGTAAGTTAAATAATTTACTTTTGCGCGACTTCAAAAAGGTCCGGTAGCTCAGCTGGATAGAGCAACAGCCTTCTAAGCTGTAGGCCATTGGTTCGAATCCAATCCGGATCACACCCCCGATAGCTATCGGGGCAGAGTGAGAATGAAAGTAGAGAGCGACGCTCGAAACAGATTTTCGCTCTTTTTTTTTATTCTTCTTGTTCTTTATCTCGCTCTAGCATTGTCAATCCGTGTAGAAGTTTAAAGCCTTCCATTTCTCTGTATTATATTTACGACATTAACTTCTTAGCTATTCACGTGCAAGTATTACTCATTACACCTCCATTTACACAGCTCAATACGCCTTATCCTGCCACTGCGTATTTAAAAGGATTCTTGAATACAAAATCTATACATTCATATCAATGCGATTTGGGTATCGAAGTAATTCTTAAATTATTTACGAAAGAAAAACTTCAACTTGCTTTTCAAGTTGTACAAAATAAAATAGAGAAGAATGAAATTTCATGTTCAGAAAACTCTCTGCGGATTCATGCATTGCAAGCAAGTTATGTACAAGCAATCGAACCGGTAATTTCTTTCTTGCAAGGTAAAAATCCTATGCTTGCTCACACCATGTGTTTAGGTCATTTTTTGCCTCACGCTTCAAGATTCGCTGAACAAGTTGATATGCATCATGCCTTTGGAACCATGGGCTTACAAGATCAAGCTAAATATTTGTGTACTATGTTTCTCGAAGATTTATCTGATTATCTGAAAGAATGTCTCGACGAACATTTTGGATTTAGCAGATACGCCGAACGCTTGGCTAGAAGTGCCAATTCATTCGATACTTTGTATGAAGCCTTACAAAACGAACCTTCTTTTATTGATGAAATTCTTATCGAAATATTATCCGAGAAAGTTGAGAAATTGCAACCCGACCTAATTTGTTTAAGTATACCTTTCCCAGGAAATTTGTATAGTGGATTACGAATTGGACAATGGGTAAAGGGAAATACATCTTCAACTAAAGTGGTAATGGGTGGAGGCTTCCCCAATACCGAATTGCGTTCTTTACAAGATAAACGTGTTTTTGAATTTGTAGATTTTATTTGTTTGGATGATGGAGAAGCGCCATTAGAACATGTAATCGAACATATAAATAGCAAGCGAGATATCCATCTTTTGAAACGCACATTTGTATTGCATGAAGACAAAGTATTATATTGTAATGGAAGTTTACAACGCGATTATAAACAGCCCGAAACGGGTACGCCCGATTATTCGGATTTATTATTAGATCAATATATTTCTGTGTTGGAAGTTGCGAATCCGATGCACAGGTTATGGAGTGATGGAAGATGGAATAAACTTACGATGGCACATGGATGCTATTGGCGAAACTGCACTTTCTGTGATATTTCATTAAGTTATATTCAAGATTATGAGCCACTTACTGCAAAATTGATTTGTGATAGAATGCAACAAATTATCACACAAACCGGTCAGTCGGGTTTTCATTTTGTGGATGAAGCAGCACCACCTTCGTTGATGAAGGAAGTGGCTATTGAAATTATTAAACGAAATATGGCAGTAAGTTGGTGGACCAATATTCGCTTTGAAAAAAGCTTCACTCGCGACCTCTGTTTTTTATTGAAAGCTTCAGGTTGCATTGGTGTTTCCGGAGGATTAGAAGTTGCCTCTGATCGATTATTGAAATTGATCAATAAAGGCGTTACGATTGATCAAGTAGCTTTGGTAAATAAGCATTTTACCCAAGCCGGTATTATGGTACATGCCTATTTGATGTATGGATTTCCTACGCAAACTGCACAAGAAACTATCGATTCGTTAGAGATTGTTCGACAGATGTTTAAAACGGGTATTTTGAAATCTGCGTTTTGGCATCAGTTTGCCATGACAGCTCATAGTCCGGTTGGTTTGGAACCTGAAAAATTTGGTGTACAAAAAGTAAATGATGTTGAAGGCACTTTTGCCAATAATGATATTGATCATGTTGACCCTAAAGGTGCACAACCTGAGGTATTTAGTTTTGGCTTAAAAAAATCGCTGTTCAATTATATGAATCAGCTATGTTTGGATGACCCCTTGTCGACCTGGTTCGAAACTAAAGTGCCTAAAACTGCAGTGCCAAATGAGAGCATTCAAAAAATACTAGAAGATGATATCATTCGAAATCATAAACCAAGTGAACGTGTGATTTGGTTAGGTGCTCAGACTAGCATAAGCTATTTTACAAAATCAAAAAAAGGACAACAATGGGAAATGGCAACTATTAAGATTTTTGCAAAATCAGAAACTGTTGAAATTGTATTAGGTAAATTAGAAGGGGCGTGGTTGATGAAAATTCTTAATCAAGCAAATATTGCCAATCAAATTATAGTAAGTTTTGGTGAATTGCAAGTCGATTATGAATCACAGGAAGGCTTGTTAGATTTTGATTTGTTTTGGTATAATAAACCGATGAATAGTTTGTATAAATATGGTTTACTTGTAGTAAGCTAAATTTGAATTATGACTGTGTGAGGGATGGCAATGAAAATCCTTTTGCTTGCTTCAAGCAAAAGATTGAAATGTACAGCCCGACCCCGAAGCAGAAAAATACACCGAGGCACGAGGTTTAATTTTTCGCATTCGGGGGCACACCCAAATGATAATTCGATTTAATGGGATGGCACAAAAAAAATCGTCTGCATTACGCAGACGATTCTCTTATATTCACTAAAAAACTAATGACTACTTCTTTTTGTTAGTTGCTTTTTTAGCAACTGTTTTTGTTGCAGCAGCACGAGCAACCGGCTTAGCAGCTGGCGTTGCTTTTGGTGCAGCGGTTGCAGCAGGTGTAGCTTTTACATTACCAACTTCTTCAAGTTTAGTTTGTAAACTGCGAACTAATTTTTTCAAATCATAAATGGTTTGATACACTTCATCCATTTCGCTACGAGTAGCTAAAGGAATGTTCACAAACATTTTTTCCATTTGCGTTTCAACATTCTTTTTGATACTCATTTTCATTGAGCTTACTTCAGCCATTAATTTGCTGTACTCATCGGTTTCAAATAAGTTCACATACATTTTATCTGAAAGGTTCAAGTACTCTTGATACATTTTCATCATGCTGTTTACATCTTCACCATTTTCAATTTTGTGCATAACAGATTCAGCTAATTTCTCCATAGCTTGCATACCTGTTTCATACACCATTTGTTGTAATTCTGCATTTTTGATGTTGTAGATATTCATGTTATTGAAAATCGACATCCATTCTTGCATGGTTTTAGTGTCGTTGTTAGGCGTCATCAATTTAGCAAAAGGAGTTACAGCATTCATCATTTGACCATACACAGTGTTATAGCCATTTAATAAATTGGTATAAGGATTTTGCATCATTTCAGGCATCATGTTGTTCATGCTTCCTTTAAATGCATTCATCATTTCTTTTGATTGAGCGCTTGAATTTTTATAAGCTTCAGAATATAAATTTTTCATTTGGTTCATATAATCCTGAGAAGTTTCAGGCATGAAAGAGAAAAATTTATCCATGAAAGTTTTGTACTGGTCCATGTTTAAATTCTTAGTGAAAGAATCCATGTTGAAAGTCTTGTCTTGCATAGACTTCATCATCGGCATCCACATTTCGTAGAATTTAGAAAAACCTTCAGATGTGTTGAACATACCTTTATAGGTATCAGCTAAAGTTCCGTTTTGGAAATTCTTAGTGAAATCGGTATAGTTATTATTTAAGATTGTTTGAAACTGATTCCAAAATGCTTTCATTTGCTCTGTGCCTTTATCCATTTGAGCTTGGAAGTTTGCAGGGTTCATTTGATTCATCATATTGTTCATATCAAATTGTGTGTTCATATTATTGAACATATTTTGAAATTGAGCCGTAGGATTTTGCATATGGTTTTGATTCCAAATGTTTTTCATGAAGTTCGTGTTCATGTCTTGCATTTGCTTAGCCCAATCTGTTTGTTGGTTTTTCCAATTTGCAAAATACTCGTTTACTTTTTCAGTACCTTTTTTTGCTTCAGATTGAATGGTGCTTGAATAAGCAGTTGCTTTGTCTACGTTTTCTTTTGTTGCGTCAACAGACTTCTTAAAGAAATCAGTAGTTTTTTCAATTGTTTCATTCACAACAGCGTTTCCGTTGGTGAATTTTTTTGTGTTTTCTACGATGTTTTCAAATGCATTTTTTTGAGCGTCTACAAGAGTTTCAAAAAAATTGGTCGAAGAATTTGTTTTGTTTGCCATTTTGTTTTTATTTGCGGTGGATTTAAAATATTCTGTTTTAATCTGAAAACCAAAATACCATCTGATTTCCGGGTGCAAAAGTAAAACTTATTCTTTGAACAGGGTGTTCTTAGATGTTATTAAATTGTAATAATATATGATACAAGTTGGCGATAAATTTGAGCACGAATATAGCTACACACAAGATCAAGTTAATATGTATGCGCAAGTAAGTGGCGATACGAATCCATTGCATACGAATGAAGAAGCCGGAAAAAACAGCATCTTCGGCAGATGTATTATGCATGGTTTTTTAGGTGCAAGTGTATTTACTAAAATCTTTGGTGCACTTTGGTATGCCGACGGTCATATTTATATGAAGCAAAGTATGATGTGGATGAAACCCATGTTTGTTGATACTACTTATAAAGCGGTAATCACTGTAAAAGAAATCTTCCCGGAAAAGAATCGTGTACTTTACGACTGTTCTGTGTACGAAGTAAGTTCTGGCGACCAAACCATTAGCGGTGAAGCGATGCTCATGAATAAAAAGCAATACGTTTGGAGTTAAATCTTGATTTTAGCTTTTCTTGTTTCTGAATTAGAGAAAAAGCATTACATCTTTTTATGGAATTATGCTTCTTGTAAGCTGCCAACGTTGCTTAAGAGTTTGCAAGGGGTATAGTATTTACTTTGTAAGCCGGCAATAAACGCAAACAACAGTATTCTGCATTTTGCGTTCTCGAGGGTAAATAATTTGGGTCACAACCAAATGATTATGCATTGAATGCTCGGCGATAAAAATGCATTATATTCATATTCATAAGTGGAAAATAATAGCATAATTATCACTAGGGAAGTACAATGGAACTTGCCTATATCACAATAGATAAATCATTTTTTATGATAGGGTTTTGTAAAGGAAACCTTCTTGAAAGTTTTTATACTCAAACTTAAAGTGAATATGAGTTCGGTGTAAGAATCACCTTGATTCGAAGAATGAATAGAACTTAAGGAACGCACTCATCATATATGCATAAAAAAAAGCCACCTCATGGGTGGCTTCTTAATCAACAATGTTGACAATTATTTAGTTCCTGTAAATGTACAAGTATTGGTATTGATACCATCTGTAATTGTATAAGTTACAGTGATTGAATTACCAGTAATAGTTCCAGAACCACTTCCTGTTGTACCAGCCATAACTGTTTGAGAAGGAATTGTAAATGCATTTCCATTAGCAGAAGCAATTGCAGTTACAGAAGATTGATTGTACAAATTTTGGATATTGAATTTTGTTTTATCGCTGTTAGCAGTACACGTAATTGAGTAAGCATCTGTTCCAATCGTGCAAGTTTCTGTTCCGGTGAATACACCTAAAAATTTGTCTCTTGATAATGTTTCGCAAAGTGTTCCTTCGTAGCCAGCAGGACAAGCACAAGTGCCATCAGTACAAGCGCCACCATTCGCGCAAATAACATCTTTACAAGCGTCTGGGTCACAAGATGAAAAAAGTACAGTTGCAAAAGTGCCCACGGTTAGCAATGAAGCTAAAAGAATAGATTTAATGTTTTTCATGTTTTTATATTTTTTAATTTGAAGCAATAATCGCCCTTAGAAGGACATGCACCAAACAATTCGAATAATTTGACAACTAATTCACATTCAAATTAATCTAATTTCAACACAGCGAGGAAGGCTTCTTGAGGAACTTCTACATTCCCTATCTGTCTCATACGTTTTTTACCTTCTTTTTGTTTTTCTAATAATTTACGTTTACGACTGATATCACCACCATAGCACTTGGCAGTTACATCTTTACGCATAGCAGAAATGGTTTCTCGTGAAATGATTTTTGCACCAATTGCAGCTTGAATGGCAATTACGAATTGTTGACGTGGAAGAAGCTCTTTTAGTTTTTCGCAAAGCTTACGTCCAAAATCATTAGCTCGACTTCTATGAATTAAAGCACTTAAGGCATCTACTTTTTCGCTATTTAGTAATATATCCATTTTTACAATATCTGCATCTCGCATGCCTATAGGCGTATAATCGAAAGAGGCATAACCGCGCGTTTGGCTTTTTAGCTTATCATAAAAATCAAATACAATTTCGGTTAAAGGCATTTCAAAAATTAATTCAACTCGCGTTGGCGAAAGGTAGCCTTGATTTACTAGCATGCCGCGTTTGGTTATACACAAGGTCATGATATTGCCGATATAATCGGGTTTAGTAATTATTTGGGCTTTGATATATGGTTCTTCAATTCGTTCAATCCTACTTGGGTCGGGCATTTCGGTAGGGTTATTTACCTGTATCACTTCTTTTCGAGTGGTGTGCGCTATAAAACTAACGTTAGGGACTGTGGTGATGACTGATTGATTGAATTCACGTTCAAGTCTTTCTTGAATAATTTCCATATGCAATAAGCCCAAGAATCCACAACGGAAACCAAAGCCTAAGGCTTGAGATGTTTCCAATTCAAAAGTGAGAGAGGCATCATTTAATTGTAACTTCTCCATACAATCTCTCAATTCTTCAAACTCGTCGGTATTTACCGGAAAAATACCAGCAAATACCATAGGTTTCACCTCCTCAAATCCTTGAATTCCTGTGGTGCAAGGGTTAATTGCATTGGTGATCGTATCACCTACTTTCACCTCTTTTGCATTTTTAATTCCGGTAATTAAATATCCAACATCACCAGTTTTTACTTCACCTTTGGCTTCCATTCCAAATTTTAAAATACCTACTTCATCGGCAAAATATTCTTGTCCAGAATTAAAGAATTTTACTTTTTCGCCTTTTTTAATTGAGCCATTGAATATTCTAAAATAAATGATGATTCCTCTAAAACTATTAAAAACACTATCAAAAATTAAGGCCTGTAAGGGCTCCTCAGGTTTTCCTTTTGGGGCAGGAATACGCGTTACAATCGCATGAAATATTTCTTCGATACCGATTCCACTTTTTCCGCTTGCCAATAAAATATCCTCATCTTTGCAGCCGATCAATTCAATAATCTGGTCTTTTACTTCGGGTATCATCGCACCTTCCATGTCAATTTTATTGATTACCGGGATAATTTCAAGGTCATTACCTATAGCTAAGTATAAATTGGAAATGGTTTGCGCTTGAATTCCTTGCGAGGCATCAACTAATAGTAACGCACCTTCGCAAGCCGCTAAAGCCCTACTTACCTCATAACTAAAATCAACATGTCCGGGGGTATCAATTAAGTTAAGTGTATAATTTACCCATTTATAAGGAAGGTCGATTTGTATAGCATGACTTTTAATAGTTATGCCTTTTTCACGTTCTAAATCCATATCATCCAATACTTGATTGGTCATATTTCGTTCAGAGATGGTTTGTGTATATTCAATTAGTCGGTCGGCCAAAGTACTTTTTCCATGGTCGATATGTGCAATTATGCAAAAGTTTCTAAGATTCTTCATTCGCTAAAATAATCCGTATAGGATGTAGGCAAAAGTAGGGATGTAAATGCAGTAAAAAAAATCCTGCCTTTAGGAACGGCAGGATTTACATATTTTAGCAGAATGGCTTACCACTTATCTACATCACCAAGATTTGTATTGGCAGTGAAATCCGTTACCGTTTTCGGAAATTCTTCTGATTCTTCAATAGCTTCACTTTGCACGGGGGTAACCACATGGTCGTCAGTTACAATTTGTTCGTTGAATTCTGATTGTTCATGACTGAAGGCATCGAAATCGAAGTCGGGCATCAAATCTGTTTTTACATATTCGATGGTTTCACTAAGCGCCTTAAGAAATTTATTAAAGTCTTCTTTATAGAGAAAAATTTTATGCCTATCATAGCCCCCATCTTGAAAACGCTTTTTGCTTTCAGTTAAGGTTATAAAATAGTCGTTAGATCGTGTAGAGCGAACATCAAAAAAGTAAGTTCTCAATTTGCCGGCTTTCAATCGCTTGCTAAATATCGTTTCGTTGTTTCTTTCGTTAGAATTATCGTAAGGCACAGATTAAGTTTTTTAGTTGTAAATGTTTTTCAAATATACAATAAGTTGTAAATTGTCAAAACTCTTGGCATTTTTTATTTCTAATAGACAATTTCAATAGACAATATCTTGTACTTAGCTGCAAATATTTTTTTTAGAATGGAAATTAAAATTATCTTAGCAAACTATATTTAATTGTTAAGAAAAACAAGAAAACATGAATAAGTTACAAGTATTATTATCAACGATTGCTTTGACAGGAATTGCCACAGCGGCAGTTTTAGTGAAAAGTCATACAGTCTATAATCCTTTTTATCTGGAACTTCGTGATGAAAAAGGAAAAGAAGAAAAGCAAGAAATTGCTGGGGCAATAGATTATTATCGATCTGTATCAGCCAATCAAATCACTAAATCAATCAGCCTAGCAGATGTAAATGCCGCTAAAGCAGCAGTTCATAATATGTCTAACTCCAATTTCAAAAAAACGCGTGCTTTCACTAATTTGGAATGGTCTGAAACCGGTCCGAATAATATAGGTGGTCGTTCACGAATTTTAATCTCCGACAAAAATGTTCCGAATAAACTTTATATGGGTGCCGTTGGTGGTGGTTTTTGGGTGTCTACAGACAATGGTGATAGTTGGACTAAACGTGCCGGTAATGATTCATCCACGGCGATAGCAGTAACTTCAATAGCCCAAGCTGCAAATGGAGATATATATTACGGAACTGGTGAAGGTGTTGGCGGTTGGGCAGGTAGTAGCTGGGTTGCTCAGATTTTTCAATTAGGCGAAGGGATTTTTAAATCTACGGATGGAGGAAATACCTTTTCTCAATTAGCTTCAACTAAACCGGCTAATTTAAATAGTCCTTCGGATCCATGGAGTTACGTAAACAAATTAGTTGCAGATCCTATTAACCCTGATAAAATTTATGCGGCAACGTATGGCGGTTTTAAAGTTACAACCAATGGCGGAACTACATGGGCTAAACCTGCTTCATTAACGGCAAGTGGCAACTTTTTAGATGCTGAAGTATCATCTGATGGAAATGTAGTAGCAGCAAGTACAGGTGCTAATTTGTATATTTCAACTGATGGCGGTGCTACATTTAGTACGAATAAAATGGGTACAAATGGATTACCTGCCTCAGGTACTTCAAGCCGAGTTGAGGTGGCCATCGCCCCAAATGACGCTAATTATATTTATGTAACTATAGCTGCAACCAATGGCTCTTGTAAAGGTGTTTATAAATCAACAGATGGTGGAACTAATTGGGTTACCATTGCAACCGGAGGTTCAGCAATCTTTAATCCTTTTGGAAATCAAGGTCCTTATGATATTGCATTTGGTGTTCATCCATTAAATAAGGATATTGTTTTTCTTGGCGGACAGCTAGATTTATATCGGTTTACGCCGGTTGAGGGTTGGAAACCGATTGCTTGGTGGGCAAATAACCCTTCAAGCGGAAGATTAGTGCATGCAGACATGCATTGTATCGCTTTCAATGCAAACAATGCCGAAACTATGTACGTGGCTACAGATGGTGGCTTGTATCGCACCCAAAATGCTTCAGAACCTGCACCCACTTTACCATTCTTTGGTGAAAGAAATAAAAATTATAGTACTGTACAATGCTATGGTATTGCAGCCAATTATTTAGGTCGAGTAATGTTTGGTTCACAAGATAATGGATCAGGCTTAATGGGAGAATCAAGCAATTCACCACAAGAAGGGCGCGATTTAACAGGTGGTGACGGAACAAGATGTGCAATGAGTGATTTGTCCTCTAATTTTATCTTTAGTTCGATAGTAGAAGGAGAACTGCGCAGAGCAAGTGATGGTGGGCAATCAAGTGCTTCATTTAAATCGTTTTTTGATAAAAATATTGATTATGCAAGTGGTAGCTCAGATGGTGCTCCTGATGAAGGAGGATTATGGGTATCACCAATTGATTACAAAGAAAAGATGGTGGGTAGTGAAGGAAAAACTACCTTTTTGTTTGGAACTTTAGCATCTGTTTGGATGACGCAAGGTGCTTTGAAAGGCAATCCGGTTTGGTTTAGATTATTCAGCCCGGGTAATGTAGGTTTTTCTGCTTTAACCATGGCCTCTGATGGGAAGACGATTTATGCAGGAACCCAAGGAGGAAATGTGTACAGAATTTTAGTGCCAAGCCTTTGGGATTCTACCTACAAATACGCAGATACAGTTACCAATATGCCACCTAAGGTTGGTAGTGCACCAGGACCTTACACTTATCCTTTGTATCCTTCTATCTCATCAAAATTAATTGGAAGTTATCCTGGTCGTTTTATTACCGATTTATCGTGTGATGCAAGTGGTGATGTTTTGTTAGTTACCTTGGGTAATTATGGGAATAATTCTTATATCTATAAGTCAACCGACGCAGCAACGGCAACAACGCCAACTTTTTCAGACATAACTTCTAACTTGCCGAAAATGCCTCTATATTCTTCAATTTGTGTTTATGGAAGCACTAATAAGTACATTATTGGTACAGAATTAGGTATTTGGGGGTCAGATAATGGTGGTACAAGCTGGACAGAATTAAATTTAATGAATTCAGATCCTGCAAAATGGCATCCACGTATTGCAACTTATGAAGTGATTGAAAAGAATGAATTCGCTAACGCAGATGTTGCAGGTGGTGGATATCGTGGTTCAATCATTTATACAGGAACACATGGTAGAGGAACTTTCCGATCAACTAGCATGGCACAATATTTCCCAACTGGAACAAAACACGTAGATGATAATACCGAAGTGATTAATGTGTATCCAAATCCTGCAAGCGACAAAGTAAACATTGCCTATGAAGCTACTTCATCATCAAGTGTAATGGTTAGAATTTATTCATTGACAGGAACATTAATCAAATCATTGAAATACGATGTGATGGCTGGAAATAATAATATCCCTTTAGATATAAATGGTCTTGCTCAAGGTGGTTATATTATTCATATGATCAATGGAACTAAGCATGCGAATGCAACGTTTATCAAGAAATAGAATTCAGAATTTTAAAATCTAAAAAAAAGGACTACCGTTTGGTAGTCCTTTTTTTATTTTTGGTAGGCGTTGACGGATTTAATTTCTTATCCGGTAGTATTAAATCATAGTCTAATTGTCGCTTACTTAAATTGGCCGAAACTATTTTAACACGAATAGCTTGCCCAATCTGAAATTTCATTTTTGTATATCTGCCAACCAAAGCATAATCTTCCTCTGAGAATTCGAAATCATCAATTTCCGAAAGATTTGTTAGTGAAACAAAACCTTCACATTTATGTAAAAGCGTTTGCGCCCAGCAACCATATGCAGAAACCCCACTTATTACAGCATCAAAATCATCGCCAATAAATTTTTGCATAAACTCTACTTGTTTATATTTATTTCCGTCTCGTTCAGCCTCCATGGCTTTTCGTTCTTTATCGCTACAATGCACACAAAGCGCCTCAAGATTTTCAATATGAACTGGTTTGTTTTCTAAAATCCCTAATAAAATTCTATGAGAAAGTACATCAGGATATCGGCGAATTGGCGAAGTGAAATGACTATAAAATTCGAAACCTAAACCATAATGTCCAATGTTTTCGGTGGTATAAATAGCCTTTGCCATAGTTCGTATGCCAAGCGTATGTAATATTTCTTGTTCAGGGTCATCGGCAGAATCAATAATCATTTTATTAAATGACCTAGCAATACTTTCAGGCGATGATAAATCAAATTTGTGTCCAAACCTAGCCGCAAATTGTGCAAAGGATTTTAATTTTTTAATGTCCGGACTATCATGTACACGATATGGAAATAGAACCGGTTTTTTATTTTTTCTGAACTTTGATGCAAATTCTGAAACCGTGCGATTTGCCATTAGCATCAATTCTTCTATTAATTGATGTGATTCTTTACTTTGTTTCACCATCACATCAATAGGAATGCCATTTTCATCTAAAATAAATTTCACTTCTTCGGAAGAGAAATTGATCGCACCTTGATCAAACTTATTTTTGCGAAGCTTTTGAGAAATGCCGTGTAAAATCAATATTTCTTTAGCATGTTCACCTTTTCCACTTTCTATAATATCTTGTACTTCTTCGTACGTAAATCTATAATTTGAATGAGTTATCGTTTTCCCGATCCACGATGAAATCACTTCAGCTTTTTGATTTATTTCAAATAAAACCGAAAAAGTGAGTTTGTCTTCATGTGGCCTTAATGAACAAAGTTCATTTGAAATAGTTTCAGGCAACATCGGCAACACTCTATCAGGTAAATAAACTGAGGTAGCTCTATTGAATGCTTCCTTGTCTAATGCAGTATCAGGTTGTACATAATGCGCCACATCAGCAATATGTACACCGATTTCATAATTCTTATTTTCTAGAATTCTAAACGAGATCGCATCGTCAAAATCCTTGGCATCATAGGGGTCGATAGTAATAGTGTAAAGGTTGCGGAGGTCTTTTCTTTTTTTACATTCGGCTTCAAAATCTGAAACTAAATGTTTAGATTCTTCAATCACTTCAGTAGGAAATTGTAATGAAAAGCCGGCTTGTAACAATATTTCTTTCATCGCAATATCATTCGCTTTATCGGCAGTTAAGATCTCCAACACAATACCTTGAGGGTTTTTCATTTTCTCGCTCCAATCTGTTATTCGTATTAAAACGCGATCGCCGTTTTTTAATGGTTTGCTATCACGTTCGGCAATAAACACATCTTTGGTGAATTGCTCATTGTCGGGGATTACAAATGCAAAACCGGTATTGAGTTGCACAGTGCCGATGAGTTCTGTTTGGCTGTGTTTAACGATTTTCGTTATAGTACCTTCCTCTCGTTTAGTTTTCTTGCTTTCTATTAATTGCACTTCAACGGTATCACCACTCATGGCACTTCGTAAATTATCGCGTTTAATCACAATATCAATATCGCGTCCGATAACCGTTACATACCCCATTCCATTTTTCGAAATGTCGAGCTTGCCAATATAGGTTGCTCCATAATTTGTTCGAGTGATTTTTTTGGGTTTCGTTTTTTTCATTTTTTAAGTAGAATTCCTCTATGCTTATGCAAGCACAAGTTTAAAGGTAATTCAAATTAAATTACTCAATGATTGTATATTCAATTTGTTCGTCATCTGCATAAGCTTCTTCACTTATAGGAGGTAGCACAGAATGAATGTATTGCAAACAAGTATCATTAAAACCAGAAGCGCCATCAAACAAGAATTCAATGCCAATAGGTTGAATGTAAATTGGAAGTTTATGAGTAGTGATAATTTCTTGTTGTAAAATGAGTTTAGCCGCATCCTTTTCAGTGCTCACAATTATTTTATTGGACGAAGAAATGTGCTGAAAAGTTTCATTGATTTCTGCAACATCATCGGTTGTAAAATAATGATGGTCTTGAAAGATGAGTGTGTATACTTTTGAAAAACTTTTTTCGAGTTGATTTTTTAACGGTTCAGGATTAGCAATGCCACAAACCAATAAAACTTCTGTGTCTTTATTTATGTCAACTTGATGATGTGTAAGAGGATAAATAGGTTTATACGCAATGGTTGTAAAAAAGAGTTGCTGTTCGGGTAAGGGATTAATTTCTGTAATTAATTGATCACGTTCAGCAATGCCTAAATTTTCAGGACACTTGGAAACAATAATAATTTGTGCACGTTTAGCCGCCGATTTGCTTTCACGAAGTAATCCAAATGGCATGATATAATCTCGTGTATATAATCTGTAATAATCGGTAAGTAATATATTTAATCCGGCCCTTACCGTTCGATGTTGAAAGGCATCATCCAATAAAATAATATCAATATGAGGTTTTTTTTGTAAAAGTTGAGGAATGGCAGTCATGCGTTCTTCGGCAACACAAACTTCAATATTTGGATATTTTGATTTGAATTGATAGGGTTCGTCGCCGATATCACGGGCATTGCTCTTTGAGTCTGCAATTCTAAATCCACGAGTAAATCTTTTATAGCCACGACTTAAGGTAGCGACTTGATATTGTGATTGCAATAATTCGATGAGATATTCGATATGCGGGCTTTTACCTGTGCCACCAACGGTTAAGTTGCCTACGCAAATTACAGGTAAAGAAAATTCGATAGATGAAAAAACACCACTATCATAAAATTTATTTCGAATGGATACGATTATGCCGTACAACAATGCCAATGGCAAAGAGGCATATTTTAATAGTGTGAGAAGTAGATTTTTCATGGGTTAAATTTTTCTTTTCAATGGCCAATTACTAAACTATACGTGATCGGCCTCATGACTCATTTCCTTTTTTTCAATTGGATATATTTTTTATTTACCCAAAGGAATTCATTTTTAAGTTTATCTGTTTCAATTAAGTAATAATCGTTGTATTCGTCATGTATCATAACCAATGTATTTTTATGCAGCATCAGTTTGCTTTTCATTGCATCATGAGGAATTGGATAAGATGAAATACTATCATGTACGATGATACCCATTTTGTCACTAAAAGCTGGCATAAAATCATTTCCTTTTTTTATGGTAGAAGAAACCTTTCGGTATTTGCCAGCGGTTGAACAATCAAATTTACATTCAGTATTTTCTGAAATGATACAAGTATAAGAAGTAAAATTGAATTGCAAAGAAGCATTACTTTTTCCTATGTATTTTCCTATATTTTGATCAATTGAACAAAACCCTTTTAATTCCGTTGTAAAAAAATCGGGCATGCCTGATACAGCATGCAAAATAAAAAATGCACTATCGGGTTTAAACTGAATCAGCATTAAAGTGCTGCTAGCTTTGTTTACACCTTTCGAAAATAGATAAGTACCCGTGAAGTTGATTGCCATGCAACTCGAACTCATCAATATCAAACACAGCAAAATTTTACATTTCATCACCGGAGTAAAAATATTTAAACATTTTATTCTAACGTATATTTGTCGCCATTATTTTAAGTGAACCTACATGCTGCAAGAAATTTTAGAAATATTGAAATATGTGTTACCGGCTGTTGTCGTTTTAATCGCCACTTCACTTATAGTCAATAAATTTTTGGTAAAGGAAATTGAAAGAAAACAACTTTCGATTTTTAAAGAAAATGCGAACCTGACCATTCAAATGCGACTACAAGCGTATGAACGATTAGCGATATTTATCGAACGTATGCATCCAAATAGTATGATACATCGTTTTTATACTAAAGATGCAACGGCCCAAGACATGCAATTGGCTATGTTGCAGAGTATACGTTCTGAATTTGAACACAATCTTTCGCAACAATTATATGTTAGTAGCGAAGTATGGCAAACTATAGTAGCGGTTAAAGAACAAGAAATTACCATGATTAATCGAATTGGTGCTTCGTTACCAATGGGTGCACCAGCCGGTGATTTAGTGAGAGCCTTATCGGAATTTGTAATGACCGATGAAACTGAATTGCCAACGAAAATTGCTCTTGAAACCATAAATCGAGAAGCTAAACGTGTATTATTTACACCTTAATCAATGTATCATTTTATGAGTATGGGCGAAGATATATTATCTAATAGCAATTTTTTTTTCGTTGGAGTTGGTGGCGCAGGCATGAGTGCCATTGCACAGTATCTAGCCGGTAATGGAAAACAAGTAAAAGGTAGTGATCGACTTTTTGCTTCATTTGAAAATGATTTTATAAAGCAACAACTTACCCAAGAAGGGATACAATGTTTTTTACAAGATGGAAGTGGCATTGATGAAAATACGCAAGTGCTAGTTGTATCTACCGCCATTGAGGATACCAATCCGGAAGTTGCCAAAGCTAAATTGTTGAATATCCCAATTGTTATTCGGGCGCAATTGCTTGCTGATATATGTGCATCGAAAAGAACCATTGCCATTGCAGGAACTTCAGGTAAATCGACAGTTACGGCGATGTTGTTTCATATTTTACACGAAAACAAAATGAGTCCGTCATTAATTAGTGGTGCCGGATTGGTAAGTCTGCAAAAGCAAGGAAAAATTGGCAATTCATATTGTGGCTCAAGTGATGTATTGGTAATTGAGGCCGATGAAAGTGATGGCACTTTAGTAAAGTACCATCCTGAAATAGGTGTATTGTTGAATATTGATAAAGACCATAAAGAGCTTGCAGAATTAGATATTATTTTTGAAACCTTTCAGCAAAATACCCAAAAATATTTTGTTGTAAATAACGCACACCCCTTAGCTCGTAAATTTTCGAAAGGTAGTGAACATGATTTTGGAGAAGGAACCGATTGGGTAGTTTCACATTTTGTACAACAAGGATTTGAAATTAATTTTGAAATACAAGGTGTTGTTTGTAAAATTCCAACCATTGGGAAGCATAATATGGAAAATGCGTTAGCTGCCATGTCGATTGCCAATTTATTAGGTATTACCATACAGCAAAGTGCAAGTGCATTAGGTAGTTATCAAGGAATTTATAGACGACATCAATGTATTGGTAAAAAAAATGGCATCACATTAATTGATGATTATGCCCATAACCCGGCTAAAATTGCCGCTTCTATAAGAGCTTGTCAACCCATTGCCAATAAATTAATAGCTTGGTTTCAGCCGCATGGATATGGACCCACCCGTTTTATAAGAAAAGAACTGGTTGAGGAAATTACAGCTTCACTTCGACCACAAGATGAAATGTGGATGAGTGAAATTTATTATGCAGGCGGAACGGCTGTAAAAGATATTTCGGCAGCTGATATCATTGGTGATTTGCAGCAGAATGGCGTTCATGCTTTTTTTGTTGCCGATCGAAATGCGTTGTTTGATCAAATGATTCCTACATTACAAAAAGATACGGTTATTTTATTGATGGGCGCACGTGATCCGGGATTAGAGAAGTTTGCAGGGGAAGTTTGGGGGAAGCTTTAAGTTCAGTCTTCAATCTTCGGTTTTCAGTCTTCAATCTTTAATCTTCAGTCTTCAATCTTTAATCTTCAGTCTTCAATTGTGTAGTTAAAAGATTAGATCCACAATACAGATTTATCAAAATGAAGACTGAAGTTTGTAGATTGATAATTTGAAAGAGGGTCCCCGCCGAAAATTATGAGGTGACAACCATTTACTCGGGGGCAAAAATAATGTAATGCTAACTCCATGGTAGCAATTGAATGTCTACTTTTACATTTCAGTTGTTCCCCCACAATGCGCAAATTATTTACTGTTTACACATTTTTACTTTTTTCTGTATTTGCAGCCAACTCGCAATGCGTGAATAGTTTTCCGTATAACGAAAGTTTCGAAAGCGGTATGGGCGCATGGATAAGTGGAGGCACAAGCAATGATTGGACTTGGGGTAATCCAAATAAAGCATTCATCAATAACGCAGGGGCAGGTACAAAATGTTGGGTGACTGGCGGATTAACAGGATCGTTCTACAGCAATGGCGAACGATCGTATGTGGTGAGTCCATGTTTTGATTTTACCAATTTGCCGAACCCATACATTTCGTTTTTAGCTTATTGGGAATGTGAAAGTACCTATGATGGCGCCACATTTCAAGCATCTATTGATAATGGCATCACATGGAATAATATTGGCGTTGAAAATGAGGTTACTACTTGTATGAGCAGTAATTGGTTTAATAGCGGCAATATTATTAACCTTAACTCATTAGCCAATCCTCGTTCAGGATGGGCCGGTTCAGCCATGTCAACTTCAGGTTCTTGTCAAGGTGGTGGAGGAAGCAATGGTTGGGTATTGGCAAAACATTGTTTAAACAATTTAGGTGGACAACCTAGTGTATTGTTACGATTTGCATTTGGTGCCGGAACTTCATGCAACAATTACGACGGATTTGCTTTTGATGAAATTAAAATTGAAAATAGCACACCGGTAGTTGCTGATTTTTCGCTGACTTGCGGAAATGAAATAAGAGAGTATGTGTTTACCAATTTGTCGATGGATTGCCCTGATAATTTTGTGTGGAATTTTGGTGATCCGGCTTCTGGAACGGCAAATGGAAGTGGTGTAAAAAATCCAACCCATATATTCTCAGCACCCGGAACGTATACTGTAAGATTAATTGCAAGTGGCCCCTGTAATGCAAGTGATACGATTACTAAAGTAATTTCTACAGTTGGTTTTACATCAAACCTAAGTCACCCAATTTGTTTTGGTGATAATAATGGTGAGATAGGAGTGAGTACTTTCAATACAAATGGTTCTATAAATTATTATTTGCAACCAGGTAGCATACAACAAACCACAAATGTTTTTAATAATTTAGGTGCAGGTGTTTATACTATTTCAATACAGGATGCATTAGGATGTGTAGATACGTCAATCCAAACTTTAATGGCACCATGGCATTTAGTATGGAGTGTATTTGAGCATGAAAATATTAGCTGTTATGGTTTGAATGATGGTGCCTTGAAAGTGAATGCAATTGGTGGAAATGGAAATGAAAGCTATTTACTCATGCCAGGAAATGTAAATAATACAAATGGAGAATTTACAAGTTTGTTGCAAGGGAATTATACCATTGAAGTAACGGATAGTAAAGGTTGTAAAATTGATTCAACTTTTATGATAATCGAACCTCAAAAATTATTGTTGAAGTTGGTGAATGTTTCATCGGTAAGTTGTTCAACCGGAGAAGATGGTGTTATTCAAACGGATGCACAAGGAGGAACCGGAACCATTACTTTTTCGTTGGTGCCAGGAAATTATTTGAATGAGAATGGCTCGTTTTCAAATTTGCCGGCAGGAAATTATATACTTACTTGTTATGATGAAAATTTGTGTACAGATAGTGCTGCAATTAGTCTGCCGGCACTAGAAGGTCCATGTTGCGATGAAGTTTTTGTGCCGAATGCATTTTCGCCAAATAATGATGGAAAGAATGATGAGTTTGCGATGAAGAATGTGAATGCCATTGAGTTAACAGATTTTTTAATATATAATCGATACGGTGAACTGGCGTTTAAGGCACAAAATATAAATGATGCATGGAATGGACATATGAAAGGAATTGATGCTGAAATAGGAACCTATTATTACATGATACGCTATAGATGTAATTCAACAGGCAAAAAGTATCAATTACATGGTGATGTGATGTTAATTCGTTAGGGACATCTGCTGTAGAAAAACCCTATATAGAGTAGGATAAATAAAATTTGGTGAAAAAGCATATCTTAAAACTTATTAAGTTTATGTTTACCTTATTATCACTTTCGGTGTAAATTATAATTT
This sequence comes from Bacteroidota bacterium, assembly GCA_016706595.1. Taxonomy (GTDB): domain Bacteria; phylum Bacteroidota; class Bacteroidia; order Chitinophagales; family Chitinophagaceae; genus OLB11. The sequence continues at coordinate 366,748 of JADJJH010000003.1, forward strand.
GAATTTTGGTCATGATGTTAACCGATACATTTGGAAGAGAACATAATTATTTGCGCATCTCACTTACAGATGTCTGCAATTTTAGATGTTTGTATTGTATGCCCGAAGATGTGAGTTTTATGCCAAGCAATCAACTCATGAGCCATGAAGAAATCAAGGCAATTGCTACTGAGTATGTAAAATTGGGTGTTACCAAAATCCGACTAACCGGTGGGGAACCTCTGGTACGCAAGGACGCCGATAAAATTATTTTAAGTTTATCGAAGTTACCTATTGAACTTACGCTTACCTCAAATGGGTTTTTAGTTGATAAGTATATAGAAGTTTTTAAGCAAGCCGGCATTCGCTCATTAAATATTAGTTTAGATACTTTAGACGCCAACAAATTTTTTTCGATTACCAAACGTGATAACTTTCAATTGGTTTGGAATCATATTAAACTTTTAATTGAGAATGGGTTTCATGTAAAAGTGAATGTGGTGGCGATGAAAGGCATTAATGAAAATGAAATCAATGATTTTGTTGCCCTTACGAAAGACTTACCGTTACATATTCGATTTATTGAGTTCATGCCTTTTAATGGAAATCATTGGCAAGGTGCAAATGTGCTAACCTATAAAGAGATTCTTGAGCAAGTTGAATCTAAATTTTCAATTTTAAAATTAAAGGATGAAGTACATGATACCGCTAAAAAGTTTACTGCCTATAATCATGTCGGCACCTTCGCTATCATTTCAACTATTACCGAACCATTTTGTGCAGGATGCAATCGAATGCGTTTAACTGCAGATGGCAAAATGAAGAATTGTTTATTTTCTTCGTCTGAATCTGATATTCTTAGTGCCTATAGAAACGGGGATGACATACTTCCTATCATTAAAAGTAATTTGCTCAGTAAATTTAAAGAACGTGGTGGCCAATTTGACGAAGCTTACTTTAGCATGAAAGCGGATGAAATGCAGAATAGAAGTATGGTGAAGATTGGAGGGTGAATTTGATGTCAGATGTTAGCAGATAGAGGTCACGCACATCTAAGAAAATAAATTGTATGTATATGATTAGTGTAAAAGAAGCCAAAGAATTGGTTGAAAAAAAATCAAGTCGAAGTAAAAGTATTACGATGAGAACAAAAGATGCTTTGGGTTTTGTATTAGCAGAAGATTTATTTTCACCCATCGACTCGCCTCCATTTCATCAATCAGCCATGGATGGTTATGCATTTTGTTTTGCGGATATTGAATCGCAATCAACCTTGATTTTACAAGGAACTATTCAAGCCGGTGATACCCAACGCTATCAACTTGAAGTGGGGTATTGTTTTCGAATATTTACCGGTGCGCCATTGCCAATGAATGCCGATACAGTAATTATGCAAGAACATATTGCAATCAATGGAGATAAAATTTCTTTATTACAAATCCCTACACAAGGTCAGAATGTGCGATTACAAGGTTCCCAAACTAAAATTGGGGAGAGAATTCTTGAAAAAGGGAAATTGATGAATGCAGGTATCATTGGGTATGTAATTTCATTGGGTATACATACTATGCAGGTTTACGCCAAAGCCAAAGTATCAATTTTAGTTACAGGTAAGGAATTAGTTCAAGCAGGTGAAGATTTACAATTTGGACAGATTTATGAAAGTAATTCGAGTATGCTCGCGGCATTATTAGATGAAGTTGGAATAACACCACAAGAAATTAAATTTGTTGATGATGATTTGCAAGCTAGTACCCAAAGCATTTCTAATGTATTGAAACATTGTGATGTATTATTAATTAGCGGTGGCATTTCAGTTGGAGATTACGATTTTGTGCAGGCAGCACTCGAAGCCAACAAAGTTGAAAAAATATTTTATAAGGTTAAACAAAAGCCAGGAAAGCCCTTGTATTTCGGTTCAAAAGGAAATAAATTAGTGTTTGCCCTTCCCGGAAACCCAGCAGCGGTACTCACTTGTTTTTATGAATATGTAGTTCTTTGTTTGAGCATACTAGGTGGAATGGATTTTCAAGGAAATAGGAAATTGATGCTACCCTTATTGAATACTTATAATAAGAAGGGTGAATTAACCCATTTTTTAAAAGGGAAAATACAGGAGCAAGGGGTTTTGATTTTGGACGGACAAGAATCGTACAAATTGCAAGCATTTACTGAAGCCGATTGTTTAGTGCTTATAGAAGATAATATAAATAATTGCCATGTGGGTGATGTGGTTGAAGTACATTCTTTTGCCCGCAGTTGGTAAGCAAAATAAATGTGTTTAATTTGCTTCCTTTTATTGAGGAGCTGCAATTTTATGTTAGCATGAACGATTCCATTTCTATTTATTTTTTTATACTCTTACCACTCATTGCATTTTTATATGCCTCGGTTGGACATGGCGGGGCGAGCGGCTACTTGATGCTTATGGCATTGTTTAGTTTTTCACCCGAGTTTATGAAGCCCACTGCATTGCTCTTAAATATCTTGGTTTCTTTAATAGCATTTCTTCATTTTTATCGTCGTGAAAATTTTCAATGGAAACTATTCTTCTTGCTAATTGTCGCTTCTATGCCAATGGCCTATTTAGGCGGAGGTATGATTGTAAATCCTCGCACTTACAAAATTATACTAGGCATTTTATTGGTGATTCCTGCCCTGCGATTGATCTTTATGCAACAAAAAAGTGATACAACTATTAAAGAATTTAATCCCTTAATTGTAGTATGCATAGGTGCTGGCATCGGATATTTATCGGGCTTAATTGGCATTGGTGGCGGTATTATTTTGTCGCCTTTTTTAATTTTGTTAAGTTGGACAAGCATCAAAGAAACTGCGCCAATGAGTGCCCTATTTATTACGGTGAACTCAATAGCCGGCTTAGCAGCACAAAAAAACGTAACGATAATTTCTAACCCATCCTTTTATTTAATTGTATCGATAGCCCTAGCAGGCGGATTAGCAGGTGCTTATCTTGGGGCTAAAAAATTTAATACACTCACCTTCAGAATTATTTTGTCGGCTGTACTTTTACTGGCTTCGTGTAAACTTCTTATAACTGCATGATCGCACGCAATGATATTTCTGTTTTTATTTTAGCCGGTGGCAAAAGTTCCCGCATGGGACAAGATAAAGCCGAACTTATATGGAATGGGAAAATTTTTATTGAACATATAATTGATGCTATGCAAAGTTGCGGACTTCAACTTCATATTGTTTCATCCAATTTGAATATTGAAAAGTTGGCTCACGATGCAAGGATAGCTGTATTTAAAGATAGAGTTTATGATAAAGGACCTTTAGGTGGAATCTATACCGCATTATATCATTCAGCCTCGCCATACAATTTTATCGTAAGCTGTGATATGCCTTGTATTACTGCAGATGCAATCAATTATTTTATTGATAACACAAATGAGTCGGTGATAAATATTGCAAACGCCAATAATCGTTTGCAACCTTTATTTGCGATGTATCACAAAAGTTTATTATCAGAGATTGAAGCCGCTATCCAAATAAATGAGTTAGCTATATATAGATTAATTGAAAAGCATGCTTATCATTGCATTGATATGAATGAGTTTTCACAAGAGCTTAGAAATATAAATACCATAGAAGATTATCAATTGCTTATACAAAATTTATGAAAGTAACTGTACTTGTTTTTGGAAATCTTGCCGATATCGTTCGTCAACCATTATTGGTGATAGATGATATTTTAGATACAGATGCACTCATAGATTATTTACAAAGTGAGTATCCTGATTTACAGAATCATCGATATGTTGTTTCACTCAATAAAAAAATTATTCAACAAAATACGATAATTCATGATGGTGACGAGCTAGCACTTTTGCCACCATTTTCAGGCGGTTAAACCATGATAAATTTAGCAAAATATACAAAGCAAATTTTGTTGCAAGATTTTGGAATCGAGCAACAACAAAAATTAATGCAATCGAAAGTATTAGTGGTTGGAGCCGGAGGATTGGGTTGTCCTGCATTACTATACCTCAATGCAATGGGTATTGGTTCATTAGGTTTAATTGATGACGATAAGGTTGAATTGTCGAATTTGCATCGCCAAGTTTTATATGGAGTTGATGATATTGGAAAATTGAAAGTGATAGTGGCTAAAGAAAAATTAACTTCTCAAAATCCGGATACTGAAATCATCGTACATCCTATTCGATTAAACAATCAGAATGCTTTATCCATAATATCAATGTACGATGTGATTGTTGATGGCTCTGATAATTTTGAAACTCGATACATGGTAAATGATGCTTGCGAGATTTTGTGTAAACCACTAGTATATGCATCGGTTTCGGGTTATGAGGCACAGCTTGGAGTATTTCATTTATTGCAGAATGATATATCTACTTCGTATCGAGATGCATTTCCAATTCCACCAAAACCAAATGAAATCCCAAACTGTAACGAGGCTGGTATTCTAGGTGTTTATCCTGGTATAGTTGGAAGTATGCAAGCTGCTGAAGTAGTGAAAATAATTACCGGTATTGGAAACCCACTGGCAAATAGAATATTAGTCATGAATTTTTTACAGAATCAATTCTATGAAATAAAAGTATTTCCTACTTCGCAATATAAAATGAGTAGTGAAGAGTTTTTGATTAAAGATTATTCACTTACTTGCGCTTTATAAATGGAAGCAAAAAAAATAAAATCAGTTTTTGTAGATGGCGCAATCAGTGCAACGTTTATTAGTGATGCAATTGCAAAGCATAGTACAAAGAAAGAAATTGGTGCGCATAGTATTTTTTTAGGTCAGGTTAGAAATGATATGATCGATCAGCAAGAGGTTGTTGCCATAGAGTATTCAGCGTATACCGATATGGCTAATCAGGTGTTTCGTCAAATTCGTGAAGATGCATTTTCTCAATTCGATGTAACATGTATGCATATCTATCATAGTTTGGGAAGGGTAGCGGCTGGTGAAATTTGTCTGTTTGTATTTACTTCATCAATGCATCGACAACAAGCTATTGAAGCCTGTAATTATTTGGTTGAACGTATTAAGAAGGAAGCACCGGTTTGGGGTAAGGAAATTTTTGCCGATGAAAATTATCAATGGAAAATAAATCAATAAATAATTGTAAAAATGGTAGATATCACGTCAAAACAAGTAAGCCTTCGAAAAGCCATTGCACAAGCGATTGTAAAAGTAAGTTCGCAAGCAACGATTGATGCCATTGTTCAAAAATTAGTACCTAAAGGCGATGTATTTGAGATGGCAAAAACAGCAGGATTGTTTGCGGTGAAACGAACCTCAGATATGATTCCGGATTGCCATCCTCTTCCGATTGAATTTACTTCGGTATCTTTTAACATCGTTGATTTAGAAATTCAGATTCATATGGAAGTGCATACGATTTACAAAACCGGTGTTGAAGTAGAAGCTATGCATGGCGTTTCGGTTGTAGCACTTACCTGTTACGATATGTTGAAACCGATTGATAAGGGCATCGAAATTCAGCATATTAAATTATTGGAAAAGCATGGAGGGAAATCAGATTTTAATGATAAGCTAAACCATACATTACAAGCGGCGGTATTGGTTTGCTCCGATTCTATTTCGAGTGGGAAGAAAGAAGATCGTGCAGGTAAAAAAATTATTGAGGTGCTCGAAAAGTATCAAGTGCATATTCATGATTACAGCATTGTCGCCGATGAAATAGAGGATATTCAAACGAAGGTGAAACAACTCGTTGCAGCAAACAATCACCTAATTATTATTACGGGTGGTACTGGATTATCGAAACGTGATATTACGCCAGAAGCGGTTCGGCCATTATTAGATAGAGAAATACCGGGTATCGAAGAAGCTATACGAAATTATGGTCAGCAACGCACGCCTTATGCTATGCTTTCGCGAAGTGTAGCCGGCATGATAGGAAATACATTGGTACTTGCTTTGCCGGGTTCAACCAATGGTGCGCAACAATCTATGGAGGCAGTTTTTCCTGCTTTGTTGCATATTTTTAAAGTGGCTGTTGGTGCGCAACACGACTAGCAAATAGCTTCTTAGAATTAAGCTATTGTTTTGGGTGGCAGACACGCTTTCGCCTCATACGCCGCCACGTTATTGAGTAATGTTTTTGAAAACAAATTGAATGCTCAACGTGTCGGGGTACCGGCTCAATCGTTGCCACAAATACTGCTTGTGAGTAATATCGTTTTATGAGTCGTGAAAATGATTTTCAAAAAAAAACGCCTGTCATATTATAATGAGCAGGCGATTTTATCTATAAATTTAAATTTATTTTTCTCCTAAAAACGAATACCTATAATCTGTTACCGGATTAAATGTTTCCTTAATTGTTCTTGCACTTAACCAACGATACAAATTCAACATCGAACCGGCCTTATCATTTGTGCCACTCGCTCGTGCACCACCAAATGGTTGCTGACCAACAACCGCGCCGGTTGGTTTGTCATTGATATAAAAATTGCCTGAACTATGTGTTAAAGTCTTCATGGCTTTTTCTAATGCATAGCGATCTTGTGTAAAAATGGCGCCGGTTAATGCATACTCTGAAGTTTCATCTACCAATTTGCAAACTTTTTCAAACTCATCAGCTTTGTAAGTATAAATCGTTAATACCGGTCCAAAAATTTCTTCACACATGGTTTTGTATTTAGGGTCGGTAGTTTCAATCACAGTAGGTTCAATAAACCAACCTTTGCTACTATCGCATTTACCACCCACTAAAATTTTACAACTTTTATCTTTCTTAGCGGCATCAATATATTTCTTAATCGTAGTAAATGATTTTTCATCGATCACTGCATTAATGAAATTTGTAAAATCTTCGGTAGTGCCCATTTTCATGGTTTTAATTTCGGCTACCAATTTCTTTTTTATTTCTGCCGATAAATTGTCAGGTAAATAAGCTCGCGAAGCCGCACTACATTTTTGACCTTGATATTCAAAAGCACCGCGTGCTAAACCTGCAACCACGGCATCTGCTTGCGCACTTGGATGAACAAGTACGAAATCTTTGCCACCGGTTTCGCCTACAATACGTGGATAGGTTTTATATTTTGCAATGTTCTCGCCAATACTCTTCCACATACCTTGAAAAACTCCAGTACTACCTGTAAAATGAACGCCGGCAAAATCTTTATGATTAAAACAAATTTCACCCACAACAGGACCACTCACATAAATTAAATTAATCACACCATCCGGTAAGCCGGCTTCTTTCAAAATTTTCATAAATAAATTAGCCGAATAGATTTGGGTATTTGCCGCTTTCCAAACCACTACATTTCCGCACATGGCAGCCGAAGTAGGTAAGTTTCCGCCGATGGCTGTAAAATTAAATGGTGTTACTGCAAGCACAAATCCTTCAAGCGATCGATACTCAACACGATTATGCATGCCTGCGCCGGAAATAGGCTGCTGACTATAAATTTCGTTTAAGAAATGTACATTGAAACGCAAGAAATCGATAAGCTCGCAAGTACTATCAATTTCTGCTTGATAAGCATTTTTGCTCTGTCCGAGCATAGTAGCAGCCAACATATCAAAACGATATTTGGTTGCCAATAAATCGGCAGCCTTTAAAAATATCGAAGCACGTTGCATCCATGGCATATGTGCCCATTGGTCATGGGCCTTTAAAGCAGCATCAATAGCAGCTTTTACATGTGAGGCATCGCCTTGGTGGAAGTGACCTAATAGATGTTTAGTCTCGTGGGGCGGACGGATTTCACTTTTTTTGCCGGTACGAATTTCTTCACTACCGATATACATGGGGATATCGAGTTTTGCTTTTTTGGCAGCACTCAAGGCTTGTTTTAATTTTAATTTTTCGGGCGATTTAGGCGCAAAGGCTAAAACTGGCTCGTTTATAGGTTGAGGAAGATTGAAAATTCCGTTGCTCATACTGTTTTTTTTAGAGCGCAAAGGTAGCAAAGAAAATATTTTATGGAAATGTAATTCCCTACACTCATTTATACTGAAATTAATGCATAGGAAACAGATTCACCTCAAGTGGGTCGGCACAAATAACTAGTAATTCATGAATCGTTTGATGTAAACTGGGATGAACAAAATTGGGTGCAATTTCATGCAAGGGAACTAGTACAAATTTCCTTTCAGCGATATGAGGGTGGGGGATTTTTAAATTGGCAAGCTTATATACTTCATCATTAAAGAAAAGAATATCAATGTCTATGAGTCGCGATGCCCACTTATCATGCCGAATTCTGCCCATGTTATGTTCGATGGCTAAACATTTTTCGAGAACTTCCATGGCCGATAAATTGGTATGCACATACAGAACTTGGTTTAAATAAGCGGGTTCATCCATTTTGCCCCAGGCAGAAGTTTCGTAGAACGCAGATTGGGTGATTATTGGGCCTATCAATTTGGCAATCATCAAGCTACTTTTCGTCAGATTTTCTTGTCGATTTCCGAGATTGCCACCTGTAATGAGATAAACGCCATTCATACTAAAAATAGTTTGTTCGTTGCTGAGTGTAAATACTTTCGTTGCAAATATTAGCTAAAATAATGAGACAGTTTTTTAAAATTCTATTCGCTTGCCTTTGTGCCTTGATTCTATTTATTTTTATTGCCTTTGTTTCGCTAACCGGTATAGTAGCGGGATTGTCGTCGGGAGATGATAAAGTAAGTGTAGAAGAAAAAACAATATTGACTATCGACTTAAACGAAGAATTTCAAGAACAAGGGAAAGATAATATCTTAGGGGCTATTTCGGGCGATGAAACCCAAATTACCGGATTAAATGAAATTATTCGTTCGATTCAAGAATCCGCTAAAGACGATCATATTGAGGGGATCTATATTAAAACCGGCATGTGTAATAATGGTTGGGCAACCTTGAAGGAAATTAAGGATGCATTGATTGAATTTAAAAAGAGTAAGAAGTTTGTGGTTTCATATGGTGAAGTTAGCGATCAAAAATCGTACTACTTAGCTTCAGTCGGTGATCAAGTGTATTTGAATCCATCTGGAATGATAGAATTTAAAGGGTTATCAATTACCGGTACTTTTTACAAAGGGGCATTAGATAAATTAGATGTAACTTCTGAAGCATTCCATTGCGGGAAATTTAAAGGAGCTTACGAACCTTTCAAGCTTGAAAAATTTAGTGACCCCAATCGTTATCAATTATCGGTTTTATTACAAGATATGTATGGTGAATTTCTCAGCACGGTATCGGCAAAAACATCTTTAGATACGGCTACCTTAGCGAAGATGGCAAACAATGGTAGCATTCGATTTCCACAAGATGCATTACAATATAAATTCATCGATGGGTTAGTTTATGGAGATTCTGTAGAAAGTATTCTAAAGAAGAAATTGGGTTTATCGGCAAAAGATAAAATTAAGTTTATTGGTAGCAGTGAGTATGCAAGTACGTTCAGCGAATCGTTTAATGAAAAAAATAAAATTGCCGTATTGTATGCTGCAGGCGAAATACATGATGGTGAAGGGCGAGATGGTATTTATTCAAAAACATTTATAAAAAATATACGAAAGATTGCGGCTGATGATAATATCAAGGCTGTTGTTTTACGCGTGAATTCTCCGGGAGGAAGTGCTTTAGCTAGTGAAATTATTTATCATGAAATGATGCAGTTGAAGAAAAAGAAACCTGTGGTTATTAGTATGGGAAATTATGCTGCCAGTGGAGGATATTATATATCGTGTGCAGGTGATAGCATTTTTGCCGATAATAATACACTTACCGGATCAATTGGCGTTGTTGGTGTGATGTTTAATATCGAAAACATGATGAAGAATAAATTAGGCGTAACCTTTGATCATGTAAAAACAGGCGAGTATGCCGATTTTCCAAACATGTCGCGCAAGATGACTGATATTGAAAGAGCTTGGATTCAATCGTATTTGGATAGTATTTATACACTTTTCAAAACGAGGGTTGCCGTTGCACGAAATTTAAGTATGGAGCAAGTTGAAGAATTAGCACAAGGACATGTGTATAGCGGTAAATTAGCTAAAGAATTAAAATTAATTGATGCCTTTGGAAATAAAGACCGGGCCATTTTAGCCGCTGCTAGTATGGCAAAAATAAAGGACTATCGTTTAGTTGAATATCCAAAACCAATGAATCAAATTGATGAGATTATGGCTACCCTTAGTGGAGGAAAAGGCGAGGAAGCCATCACCAAAAAGATTCTTGGTGAGGATTATAAAATTTATAAAGAGATACAAAAAGTAAGAGCGCAGCAAAATCAAATTCAAGCGATATTACCTTATCAAATCGAGATTCGGTAAATGCGGCATCTCTAAAAACTCATCTACTTCATTGCTTCAATCCCGAAAGCTTTCGGGATAATCACCTCTTTACCAAAGTAAACTCATAGCTTAAAAAATTAAAGCGCCTCGTATATGAAATTTTTATAGACACCTTGGCTGAATCCTATTTAGTATACAATTTCATTAGAGTATCTTTAAAAAACTATCAAGCGAGGCATTCGGATTTTTCAATTCCGATAGCTATCGGAAGCGTTTACTAATGTAAATAAAGTGTCACGCACGTGCGGGATTCTAATAACGAAGCATCAGGGGTTTTAAAAGTTGCCATACATCAATTGTTGAGTTCGTGTATATTTGTCGCATGAACAAAAATCATATTTTCTTTGGATTCATAGCCGGAAGTATTGTGCCTTTGCTAGGTATATTCTTATTGTATACATTCAAATACATGCCGCAAAATGTTTCATTAACTGATTTTCTGTATTTGCTAAAGAATAATAAATCTAATATTTCAAAAGTAATTTCTTTAGGACTGATTGCTTGTATTCCCTTAATCACTTATTACAGAAACCGGAAATTATATCAAACCTTACAAGGGATTTTTATAGCCATTGCGTTGTATGCTTTATTAGCTATTGCTTACCGATTCCGTTTTTTATAGATGAAATATTTTATCATTTCAGGCGAAGCAAGCGGCGACTTACATGGAAGTAATGTGGTGAAAGAATTGCAGTTACTTGATAACAAATCAGATATTGTAGGGTGGGGTGGTGATAAAATGCAAAGTGCTGGCGTGCAAATAAAAAAGCATATCAATGAATTGGCTTTTATGGGATTTGCCGAAGTGGTAATGAACTTGCCAACGATCATTAAAAATTTCGATTTGTGTAAAAAACAAATTGCAGCATTTCAACCGGATGTAGTTGTATTAGTAGATTATCCAGGTTTTAATTTGCGAATGGCTAAGTGGTGTAAACAACAAGGTTATAAAGTAGCCTATTATATTTCACCAACCGTTTGGGCTTGGAAGGAAAATCGAATTGAAACCATTCGTAAGTATGTTGATCGTATGATTTGCATATTGCCGTTTGAGAAAGCGTTTTATGCAGCAAGAAATTTGGAGGTAGCTTATGTTGGCCATCCTACAGTTGATATTGTAGAAGCAGAAAAAAAGATTCCGTCAAGTATTCCTGATAAAAAAGTAATTGCCTTATTGCCCGGCAGTCGGAAACAAGAGATTCATAAAATGCTTCCTTTCATGTTGGAGGCAGTCAAGAATTTTCCGGATTATGTTGTGATTATTGCACAAGCACCTAATTTATCTAAAGAAGTTTATGAACCTTTTTTAAAGCAATATCCTTTTCAATTGGTTCAACATAAAACTTACGATATTTTAAAAGTTGCCGATGCTGCATTGGTTACTTCAGGAACGGCAACACTAGAAGCGGCCTTGTTTCATGTGCCTCAAGTAGTTTGTTATATAGCCAACTCAGTGTCGTATGCCATTGCCAAACGCTTGGTTAAGGTTAAATACATTTCGTTAGTGAATTTAATTTTAGATAAGCCTAGTGTTGTTGAATTAATTCAAGATGACATGACTGTGTTGAATGTTTCAAATGAATTGCAAAGATTAATTTTTGATGAAGATAGGAAGTTGGCGCTTGCAGCAGATTACAACAATCTTACTGACATGTTACAACAAGGCAATGCGGCTAAGCAAACTGCAAATATAATTTATCAACTAGTTCTTGAAAATCAATCGATAGGTAATAACTAATAATGCAAAAAGAAACATGAGTATAGATATACGATTCATGCCATGCATTAATTTAATATTGGTATTTACCGGTGCATTTGGGTCTTTCTTCTTGAGATATAGATAACGCAGAATTTGATTCCACATAGAATTTATGTTTTTTCAAAATTAGTCTTTTTTATTTAGTGATTGATTCTATATTTGCTGCCCAATGAAAATGAATCATTGGATTTTGAAATTAATGGGGGGTTAGCTCAGTTGGTAGAGCGCTTGCATGGCATGCAAGAGGTCATCGGTTCGACCCCGTTATCCTCCACCCGTATAGCAGATGCGCCCCAAATTGATTCGTTAATTTGGGGCGTTTTTCGTCGGGCGCATCGCTATACGGGGGTATAGCGATGGGGGATAAAGCGACTGAAGAATGAAGTCTGCTTTATACCGACATCTGCTATACCACAGAATCATTTTCTACATAAAAATATTTCTATTTGGAATTGTATTTTGCATAAAGTACTGAAACATGCCTCTTCCCTTCTGCGTTTATATTCTATTCAGCCAAAAAGATTTATACTTATACATTGGTTTTACAACAAATATTCAAAATCGTTTACTAAGCCATAATGCTGGGGGTACAAAAAGCACATCATCTAGAAGACCTTTGGAATTAATTTTTTGTGAGTTTTATCTATTTGAAAAAGATGCTAGAAATAGAGAGATGTATTTTAAAACTACCTCAGGAAAAAAGGCTATTAAATATATGTTGAATGGAACGTTAGAAAAAATGGGATATGCAGGAAAGAAAATAGATATGGGATATGAGTTAGATGAAACTGAGTAAAGTATGTCAGGCTTCATCACTGATTTTCTTTATAACTTATCAATTATTATAGCTAACTTCAATCCTGTTTTACTTTTTTTTAAATTAAAAATTATGAGAAAACATGTAGCCATATGTCTTTTTTGTTTTGCCATGTATTTCTCAAATCATATCAAGGCACAAACCCTTATTAATTGGGAATGGCAAAATGTTACCAATATCTCATATCAGGACCTTGAATTTAAAAACAACTTTATTTATTCGGTTGGAAATTTTACCGCTGACTCAGTTACATTAGGATCGAATACTTATGTGAATGCAGGAGATACAGATATTATTATTTGTAAAATGGACACCTTAGGAAATATTATCTGGAGCAAGCATGTTGGAAGTAGTAACAACGAATCATTGAATAGTATTTATGTTGATAATAATGATAATGTTTTAGTTATTGGTAAAATGCAAGGAACTCTGAATGTTAGTCCATTTACTTTAAATAGTATTGGAGGAGTTGATATCTTGATGATAAAATGCGATTCAGTAGGTAATGTTTTATTAGCTAAAAATGTAGGTACTTTAGGTTATGATGAAGGATATGATATTACCTGCGATTATAATAATGATATTTATGCAGTAGGAAGAAAAGACACAAATAACCTAATTTTTGCCGCAACAAATAATGCTTATAATAATGCTATACTTAAATGGTCATCGAGCGGAACTGAAGTTTCTATGCAATATATGCGAGGTGGTTTGGTCGGACTACCGGCTTCGGCTTCTACTTATTTAATTAAATACTCAGATTACGATTCAACACTTATCATTGGAGGAGGCTTTTATAGTGGAAGCGCCCTCACCACATATTATTCTATCTGCCATTCATCCAATACAAGTCTTTATGCAACCATCTTTGCGAGTCCTTCATGGGGCTGGGTGAATGGATACTATTTATGCAAAACCAACCTCAACGGCTTTGCTAAAAAAATATACGGATGCGCCCCATCGAATGTATCAGGGATTTACGATTTGGCCACAAACCCAGTTAACGGCGATTTTTATTTTTCAGACCGAGTTCATTGGCCTCTTTCCGTAAGCGATTATAACCATTGGATAAAAGGCGATACTAGTTTTGCAAATTTTACCAATCTGCCAATTAACTTATCTTCAAATCCAATGCCGCCTGCTGGAACATATGGAGCCCCCTTGAAAATAAATTATTTCAATGGCTCGCTTTATGGTTTACTTTATCAAACACATCTTACCTCAAACATATCTTGTTCAGATTATTATTCGGCAACATTGAATTTGAGTACAAATGTTTCTGAATTGAAGAATTTAGATTATGGGCAAACGTATACTAGCGGTGTAGGTTTTAATGGAACCTTTTGTATGGGAAGTAATAATACAATTGGTAAAAGCTGCCAGGCAAATTGTGCTGTGCAAGCTTTTAGTATTAGCCCTGCTCCAGATGTAAACATTTGTCCAAACTCAAATATTCAAATTGGTGGTAATCCTTGTTTTTATGCAAACGGGGGTTCCCAATCCTATACTTATAGTTGGCAACCTACTATCGGTTTAAATAACCCCAATATATCCAATCCAATAGTTTCAAATTTAACAAGCAGTATTACTTATACTGTTACAATCACCGACCAAGGAACCAATATCGGATACGATACGATAAATGTTACTTTGAACAGTACTAATAGCGGAAATTCATCGGTCACTGCATGTAATTTTTATAATTGGGGTGGAACTAACTACACCACCACCGGAATCTATACACATACTTTCACAAACGCAAATGGTTGCGACAGTATTCATACCTTAAATCTAATAGTGAATCTGGGTAATTACATATTCTTAAATGTAAGCGCTTGTGCTAGTTACAATTGGAATGGAATAACTTACACAATCAGTGGTGCTTATTCAAATACCTTCACAAATGTAAATGGTTGCGACAGCATCATCAACTTATACCTAACCATACATACCATCGATACCTCCATAACTCAAGTGAGTAATTCCCTTACTGCAAACCAAACCAGTGCAACGTATCAATGGATGTCTTGCAATCCGGATGTTATATTAGTTGGCGAAACCGGACAAAACTTTATCGCAACCGCAAATGGTGATTATGCGGTAATCATCAACAAAAATGCTTGTACCGATACTTCAAATTGTTTCACCGTGAGTAATGTGGGCTTAGAAGATTTGTCTGCCATGAATGGTCATTTAATAGTTTACCCAAATCCAGCATCAAATACAATTCATGTAAATTGGAATTTTGTAAGCAACAAGTCTACTACTTTAAAATTGTATAATGTAATGGGACAACTTATTTATACTTCAGTAATCCCTCCGCATCAATTTGCAGCAACCATTGATGTAAGTCATTTCGCGCAAGGGGTTTATTATTTGAAATGTGGCGAGATAAGTAGAAAGGTGATTGTTGAATAGTGCGAAATAAGAGGTTAAATCAAACTGCATTTCTGACCGCCTTTAATTAAGACTTATCAATGTTATTATATGCAGAATCAAGTATTGCTTACAAAGGCAACTTCATGTGCAATGCCATGCTTATTCATTAGCGTTTCAAGTGTAGATGGATGCACACCAATTCCCAAATTTAAAAATTGATTTTCTTCGATGCCAATACCGTTTTTTTGCACCGTGCCTGAATAACCTAAATGAATAGTTAGGTTTTGTGATTGCACGGCATATACATTTCCTTGCGTGTCAAATATGGGTCCACCACTTTGTCCTTTTAAACCGGGAGATGAAGTTTCGAGAAATAAAATATCCATGCCATCTGATGATTTCCCTTTTAAAAAATTACGTGTATACATGCCTTCAATTGGAAATAAAGGGATGGGTAATAAATTCGGGGGCAAAATAAATTGCTGGGTAGCCACATCAAAGTTTGCCTTAAACTCAACAAAAGGATAACCTAATTTGCATAAACTTACGCCTGGATTAATGCCGGCGGTCTGCATTATTTTAGGATACAGTGTATTTTCAGGAATACCACTTGGGTCCATTTTAAAAAAGGCGATATCGTGTTCGCCGTAAATAAAATTTTCAAGAATTTGAATTACTCTTCCGCTTAGTAAAATAGCATAATGCGTAATCCATTTCGGATTATATTCAAGTGCTTTTATTTGTTGTTGTTTCTCACTCTCATTCAAACTTGCACCATTTTGTATCATGGCCACTCGATTATGATAATCTTGTATCAGTGATTGATGTTGATTGTATCCAAAAACCGCACTAAAATTATGTGCAGCTGTCATTGCCCATCCTTCAGCGTTAATCATAACAAACGACCCCAATCCACTATCCACGGTGCCATCCATATATCGCATACAAATTATGAAAGGTTGGGTATAACGCGTTGCTTTAAGATAGGCTTGTTGAAACATAAAAAATAATTGTGCTCAAATGTAGAGGGCTTTTATTGAAGCAACAAATGAATTGAATACTTCAAACAAATGTTCATTGCAAAATGAGTTGTAACCTGATTCAAGCTTACAAAGTAAAACGTTTAATCAAGCGATATCTACTTATTCATCGTTGCCAAAAACTCTTCATTGCTTTTGGTTGATCGCATTTGCATTAAAATAAAATTCATGGCTTCTTCAGGATTCATATCACCAAGATGCTTACGAAGGATATACATTTTATTCATGATTTCTTTATCCAATAATAAATCATCACGACGAGTTGATGAAGCCATGATATCGATAGCAGGGTATATACGCTTATTGGCTAAACGTCTATCAAGTTGTAATTCCATGTTACCGGTACCTTTAAACTCTTCAAATATCACCTCATCCATTTTACTTCCTGTATCAATTAAGGCAGTTGCTAAAATAGTTAATGAGCCGCCATTTTCAATTTTACGAGCCGCACCAAAAAATTGTTTTGGCTTTTGCATCGCATTGGCTTCAACACCACCACTTAATACTTTACCCGATGATGGGGCAGTGGTATTGTGCGCACGTGCTAAACGGGTGATACTATCTAATAAGATGACCACATCGTGTCCGACTTCTACTAATCGTTTTGCTTTTTGCAAGGCAATGGTTGAAACTTTTACATGCTTTTCGGCAGGTTCGTCAAAAGTGGATGAGATAACTTCAGCCTTTACACTTCGTTCCATATCGGTAACTTCCTCAGGACGTTCATCAACCAATACAATCATCAAATAACATTCGGGGTGATTCGCAGCAATGGCATTAGCTACTTCTTTTAATAAAACCGTTTTACCTGTTTTGGGTTGCGCAACAATTAATCCTCTTTGTCCTTTCCCGATAGGTGAAAACAAATCCATAATACGCGTACTGAAATTATTTGGCGTAGTGGTTAAATTTAATTTTTCGTAAGGAAACAAGGGAGTTAAATAATCGAAGGGTACACGATCACGAATTTCATCAGGTGATTTATCATTGATTGAAGTAACCTTAGTAAGTGCAAAATATTTTTCACCTTCTTTTGGCGGGCGTACACTTCCGATAACTGTATCACCTGTTTTTAATCCAAATAATTTTACTTGCGATGGAGACACATATACATCATCCGGTGAGCTTAAATAATCATAATCACTTGAGCGAAGAAAGCCATAGCCATCAGGCATCATTTCAAGTACACCTTCAGAATCTATTTGGCCATCAAATTCGAGATTGAATTTAGGTACTTGTTTTACCTTCACTTCAGCTTCAATTACCGGCGTGGCTGTTACTTGAACTGTTTCGCGAACAGGGTTTTGGCGTTCAACTTGAATATTAGGTTTTGGTGCTATTTTATCAGCATGCGGTGCTCGAGGATGTGGGTGTTTTGGCAATGGCTTTTCGGTTATTTTGGAAGAGCTATCTAATAACTCTTCGCTTTTTGTTTCACTACCATTGGCTTGTGATTGCGCTAAGGCAAGAGCTTGCTTTGCTTCTCGAGCCGCCACTTCAGCTTGATGCTTTTCGTTCATACGGGCAATAATCGCTTCGACATTGTTCAGCACTTTTGCATCCGCTTTGGCTGCAGGTGGTGCTTCGGTTTTTGCAGGAACTTCTGTTTGCTGTGTTTCAGATTTTGTTGCTGATTTCTTAGCGCGAACAGGTTTTTCAGGAGCACTTACCTTCTCAGAAACCACAACAGGTGTTTCGTCTTTTGCAACTTCTGCATTTGCAGGTTTTGCCTTAGCAGACTTAGTCGGTTTTTCTGTTACTTCTTTTGCAACTTCTTTAGTTGCGTCCTTTTTAGCAACCGGTTTTTTCTCTTTTACCGGTTTTTCTATGGCTTCAGATTTTGCAACTTTTGGCGCGGCGGCTTTCTTAGGCTTCGATATAGGCAAAATCGCTTGTGCATCTAAAATTTTATAAATTAAAGATTGCTTGTCAATTTCCTTGGCATCTTTGATGTCAAGTTTTTTTGCAATATCAAGTAATTCTGGAACGATCATTTCGTTCAATTGAAGAATGTCAAAATTCATACGTAAGGAATATTTTCGTCGGTAACGAACAAAATAAAAAAATAAAGAGGGAGTTATTTTGAAGTAGAAAGGAACTTGCGATAAAACTGTATACAATGTTAAAAACCTCAGCTCGCTTTCCGATGCAAGAATACACCAGAATATCAGAAACACAAAATATTTTTATAAAAGTAAATCCTTGGTTTTACCTCTATGCTGATATGGGATATTTTAAGTATTATCTCAATAAATTTTTAAGTACGGCTAATGACTAAATAATCGAGGTATTTATATTTTTCAAACCCTAGGGCTATCGTGAGCACTTACCATAGGCAAATAAGGAGGTCATGTTCAATTGGCATGCTTGTCGTGATGCAAAAGAGATCCTTAGAGAAATCCTTATTTTTTTGAAGATGTCTTTGTAAATCGATCATCAGTTAATGCGTGGAGGTAAGATTCTAAATCTTGTTTTTCCTGTTCTGTTAAACCAATATGCAAAGGCAAGATGGTATCTCGATACAAAGTTTGCTTCATAAACTTATTCGGCTCGTCGTAGTAATCAATAACTTCTCGTAGGGTTTTAAAGATGCCATTATGCATATAGGGTGCAGTGATGGCAACATTTCTTAAGCCTGGTATTTTAAACTTGCCAATATCAAGCAAGTTTTTCGTGACATGATATCGCCCACTATCATTGAATACTTTCCCGTCAAATAATCCAATATTGCGATATTCGTCCGAAGTAAAATCAGGGGTAAAATGGCAGTCGAAACAACGCGTTCTATTGCTTGTAAATAATTCTCTTCCTCGCATTTGCTGAGTGGTAAGTCCGTTTGGCAAATCATTGAGCCATCTATCATTAGGTGTTTGATCGGTTTCCAAACTTCTTTCAAATGCAGCAATGCAGTCTACAATACTTGCACTATCCGGAGCTTTTTGATAAAGTTGTTTGAATAATAGATAATATTCCTGGTTGCTTTGAATTCGTTTAACTGCTTCTTTAAATGGAAGGTTCATTTCATTTGGGTTTTCAACCGGACCAACTACCTGTGCTTCTAACGATTTTGCTCTGCCATCCCAAAAAAATTCATCACGCATCGCCATATTCATCACTGAAGGAGTATTTCTTGCGGTAAATTTTCCGTTTACACCCTTGCTAAATGCCATAGTATCTGCAAAGGCAAATTCGGGTTTATGACAACTTGCACAGCTGATGCTATAATCGGAGGAAAGTATTTTATCGAAAAAAAGTTTCTCACCTAAGTGTTCCTTTGTAAGGGTGCTTACTGTATCTTTTGGTTTATAAGAAGATGTAATCAGACAAATAAAAATGGCTATTACTAGGGTAGGTATGTAAAAAGTTTTCGACATTTGAAGGCAAAACTATTAAAATTAGCTTAAGATTCGATGAAACTTCTAACACAGTATGGATTGCCAATGAATGAGGCAAGGGAAGAAAAGGTAGTGAATGTAATTAGTCATCGTCAAAATGATATTACCATAGTATTAGAAAATATTCATGATCCACACAATGTCTCAGCCATTTTAAGAAGTTGCGACGCTATAGGCATTATGGAGGTTTTTATTTTGAATACCAAAGAAAATCTGTTTCGCAATTTCGATCGGCGAAAAAGTGCCAGCGCACATAAATGGATGATGATACATCAATTTACCGATGCGGAAACTTGCTTTAAGGAAGTAAAGAAGAAATATCATAAAGTATACTCAACTTTTTTAAGCAATGATGCCAGAGATTTATATGAACTTAATTTTTGCGAACCAATGGCCTTAGTTTTTGGAAATGAAAAAGATGGAATTTCAGAAGAAACCCTAGCTTTTTGTGATACGAATTTTATGATTCCTCAAGTGGGCATGATTAGTTCTTTAAATGTTTCAGTGGCTTGTGCTGTATGCTTGTACGAGGCTTTTCGGCAAAAACAATTAGCGCATCATTATGATTTTATAAAATTAAATAATGACGAACAGAAAGAATTACTAAGTTATTGGGATATGAAGAAGGGTTAAAGCGCATACATTTTAATTAATAATTAAGTTTGCGATTCGAATTCCATTTGCTTAAAAGCCATTTATATAGGATTGATATATATACAAATTGAAGTTAAATTAGAAAATCCTTAATATTTTTGTTAATTTAATTGAAAATCCGATTTATGTTTATTAAATTTACGGATATATTTCTCGAATTTAAACAAATATTGAAAATAATTAATTGCTTTGAACTCAACATTTTAAACCAAAACTACTTGAAATAAACCAATCGAATTATTGTTTATACAACAGATAACTCGGTTGGATATTAATAGAAATCAATTTTCACCAAATAATAAATATAAAAACAAACACAATGAAAACAACTAACAAAAACAATTTTTTAAAGGTAGCAGCATTTTCGTTGCTTACACTGTGCTCGATTTCTTCGTTTGCACAACCAGCACCTGGATCTCCAGCATATGATGCTTGGAAAATGTCACAAGTAGCTCCTGGTCCTTCTGCTCCATTAGGCGGCACCGTAAACGCTCCAACAGGTTCAGCACCAGGATGCTTTTTTGCGCCGGATGCCTCTTATTCAACCTTAGCTGGTAACGATGATGGATCAACAGGTTTAATTGCATTGCCATTTACATTTAATTTGTATGGCACAGCTTACACTTCATGCTATATTAATAACAATGGTAATATAACTTTTGGAGGTCCAACTGGTGCTTTCTCTTCATCTGGCTTTCCAACCACTGGATTTCCAATGGTAGCACCATTTTGGGCTGATGTGGATACACGATGCGGTTCTTTGATGCATTATAAAGTGGAGTCTAATCGCTTAATCGTTTCTTGGCCAGGCGTAGGTGTATTTCCTGCCAGTTGTGCATTATTGAATACCTTTCAAATGATTATTTCTGATGGTACCGATCCAGCAATTGGAATAGGCAATAATGTAGCCTTTTATTATGGAGATATGCAATGGACTACCGGCAGTGCCTCAGGTGGTTCAGGTGGCTTTGGTGGTGTACCGGCAACTGCGGGAATTAACGCAGGAAATGGCGTTGATTACGTGCAAATCGGTCGCTTTGATGCAAACAATGGATCTTATGATGGTGGTGGCGGAAATAATGATGGTGTAAATTACCTTGATTATGAGTGTTTCACTTTTAACGCATCTGGTTCTGGTAACCTTCCTCCATCAGTAAGCGGCGCGCCTGCAGGAAATGTAATTAATATTCCTTACGGTACAACCTCTACTTTATTATTATCATTCTTACCTCCAGAAGTTGCACAACAGGTATCTACGTTAATTAACACAGGCGGACTATGCAATACTGTTGTGAATTTTAATACATCAGGTGCTGTTTCAAACACAAGTGTATCTATAACAGGAGATGCTTGTAATGTTGGAACACATCATATCATTTATACAGCTACTGATAATTTCGGCACACCAGCTAGTACAGTTGTAGATATTACCGTAAATGTATTACCACCATCAAACGTACCTACTATGTCTGAATGGTCATTGATAATTTTGTCATTACTTTCTTTAGCCATCGGTATGGTATTTATCTATCGCCGACAAACTAGTTTTTCTTTCGCTAAGAAATAATTTCAAAAACAAAGAATAAATATTTTATCAGGAGTGTCTAAAAAGATACTCCTGATTTTTTTTTAACCAAAGTATGTAAGGTTATCGTGTATTTTCTTTTATAGATAAAAAGCAAAAGCAAATGCAAGAAAAATTATGGGATAAAATTTTCTTTTGAGGTCATACTTTGTATATTTATCTTCGTTATACAACCAATCGAAATTCACTTCATCAAATAATTAAACAAGCCATTTTTATGGTTTGATGAAACCTAGTAAAAATGAAAGATAAAACCACACAAGGTTCTAAAGCCAAGATTTCAACAAAAGAGATTCATCAAAAAAGTATACCAAAATCGAAAGTCTTAGTTCGTTTTCTTGGGTTGTTTGCTTTGCTTTTTATTGGATTCGAATTATGCTATTTTAACGACTTTCTCTATAACCATTTCTTTTTGGCTATCAATAAGTCCTTCGCTTTTTTAACTGCTAAGTCCCTCACTCTATTAGGTATTCCTTCTAAAAGTATGGCCGATAGTATTGCCAATGAAAAATTTTCAATAACGGTAAAACAAGGATGTGATAGTATGGAGGCGTTAGCTATTTTTGTTTGCGGTGTAATGGCATTTCCATCTAATCTAAAAGTAAAATTATATGGCTTGTTGATTGGGACATTCATTATTTTTGGTTTTAATTTGATACGACTTATAAGTTTGTTTTGGATCGGATTGAATCACCATGATTTATTTGATTTATTTCATCTCGAAATCTGGCAAGGATTTTTTATCATTCTCTCCATTGTGCTATGGGTACTATGGGTATTAAAGGCAAGTCAACCCAATAAAACCATTGAACATGCTACAACCTAAAACCATTTTACAATCTGTTGGCATCTTCTTAGGCGTATATTTATTTTTATTACTTCCCTTTTCAGGAATAGGTAAAGTATATGCCGACTTCTATCGCAAGCAAGCATTTTATTTTTTTAATAATTTTGGATCCCAAGGATTCGTTGTGTTTGAAGAGCGTGAAGATTCGGAAAATGACGATACGAGAGTGTATCAAGCGAATAAAAATTTAGCCAACAAAAAAGGGGATGTTGAATCGGTACCATTCAATATGAGCATCCGAGTTTTAGCTTACTTGCCCAACATTTTATTAATATCATTATTTGCAGCAACTCCTGTAAAACTCAAAAAACGATTATTGCTGATGGGCATTGGATTTGTGCTATTAGATATTTTTTTATTATGCTTTCTCTATATACTCATTCTGAATAAATACATACAAACTCCCTGGCTTAAAATGTATCAAGATTTGGGCTCTGGTATGAAATCTTGTATAGATACCTTAAATAGTTCAATTAACCATGGCATGGGATTGAATGGATTTTTAGTGGTATTTATTTGGTTGTCGTTGGTGTATTACTTTGAACGCGATGTGCTAGAAAAATTTGTAACTAAGCAAAAGACTAGTTAGGAGCATTTAAAAAATACTTTGGCGCTTCGTTACTTGAATCTCATAAGTTTTTCAGCAAAGACTGACAAGCTTGTATTTGTCATATTATCTTTGATTGATTCGTCTGATTCTAAATCTACGCACGTTTCATTTTCATATCATGCTATATTCAACATTTACCTTTATTAAAACAAATCGTATGCCGATGATTATTGGCATGATTTTTATGTTAATAAGCACGCATGTTTTTTCACAGAATAGAAAAAGTGTTCGCTCAAATTCCTATGCATTAATTATTGGTATTTCTGATTATGAGCATGAAGGGATAGAAGATTTAAACTTTGCAGATAAAGATGCCGAGATTTTTGCAGCTTATCTTCAATCTCCTGCCGGTGGGTCGATTCCTGCACAAAATATCACTTTACTGTTAAATAAGCAGGCTACACATACTGCCATGTATCAGGCACTTGATTGGTTTTCGGATAGCTGCAAAACAAACGATACTGTTTATATTTATTTCTCTGGTCATGGTGATGTTGAGAATATAGATGTGTATAAAAAAGGATTTTTATTAAGTTATAATACACCTCGTCTGAATTATATCAACTTTTCACTCAGTGTAGAAGACTTAAATTTTTATGCGAATTATTTATCTCTGCAAACAAAAGCCAAAGTGATTATGATCACAGATGCTTGTCATGCAGGTGTATTGGCAGGCAATGAAATTAGAGGGAAGTTTTTAGTTGATGAACAACTACGAACCATTGTAAATAATGAAATTAGGTTAAACTCATGTACTGCCGATCAATTGTCGAATGAAGATGCTGAATGGGGTGGGGGCAGAGGCGTATTCTCTTATTATTTATTGAATGGTTTATTAGGTTTTGCTGATAGTGAAAAGGATCAAAAAATAAGTGTACATGAAATTCGTCAATATCTAGATAGTAACTTACGCAAAGACCCCATTTTAAAAGCGAAACGAACCAAACAAAATCCAATCATTCAAGGCAATGACCAGTTGATTTTGGCACATATCAATGAGGCAGCATTACAGAAATTAATTGCTGATACCATTCAATTGCAAACCGTTTCTACATCAAATCCACCGGCATATCAGTTTTTTTTCGATAAACTCACTGAATCACAAATTGAAAACAATTTTGACTTTTATATTCTAGATACTACTCCGGCACAACAGATTCCGGTAACGATGTTAAGTATGTTTTTAAAACAATATCCTGATGAAAAACAAAAAGTGGATAAGCTGAATCTTGTATTATTAAAAAATCCTGATGCGAATCGAAGGTTTGTAGATAAAATTGTTGACATGCTCGATCAGAGAAGCCAGCATATTATTGAACTCTACTTAAGCGGAGATGAGGCCGAACTTGAACGTAGAAGATATTACAGTATGCTGAATAGTAATTATGATGTGTATCCTAAAATGTTAGGATTAGCTTGTCGCTTAAGCAATCCCGCAAAACCATTGTATAAAATGCTACAAAGCAAGTATCACTATTTTTCAGGAGTGGTAGCGCGAATTCAAACGGCTTTGGTTGCCAACCCTGATTCATTAATTAGTATCGCATTTGCAGAACAATTTAAGGCGAATGAATTTCAAGAGGATGTAGCCTATATTCATAATGAATTAGGTATTTTATTTCATGCCACAAAAAAATATAAAGAAGCAGATTCGTGTTTTTTATTAGCACGAAAAATTGCCCCTACTTGGGCAATGCCATGGACAAACTTAGTGTCAGTGTATGCTAAAACCAATCAATTCGAAAAGGGTTTAACTGCATCACAAAGGGCTATCAATCTTGACGAAAATTATTCATCTGCTTACGTAAATACCGGTATACTTTATGAAGGCATAGGAAATTATTTGTATGCCGAAGATAGATTTCGAAAAGCCATAGATTTAAATTCTCGACATTATTTGCCTTTCGAGCGATTGGCATTTGTTTATCTAAACACAAACCAATATGCATTAGCCGATTCTTTTTTCTTTGAGGCTGATTTGCGAAAACGCGGATTTTATATTCATGAACAGCTTATGGCGGTTGAAGGCCTTTATCGTCGTGAACTTCCTAAAGAAAGAGTAATTTCCTGCGAAATACCAACGAAAATAAATGATCGAGATATTATCGTAAATTTCATGGCGGGATTAATTTATTTGCAGAAAAAGGATACCCTAAATGGAGAACGATACCTGAAAAAGGTAATAGATATCGACACATCAAATCCACTTGCTTTTCATGAGCTAGGAAAAGTGTATTGGAAACAGCATCGTTGGGCAGAGGCTGATATTATGTTTGGATTTGCAAAGAAGTACTATTTACGGGATTCATTGTTTTTGCATTATAGTGATTCGATAGCAAAACTTATGAATGAGAATGATCTTTCTGAGAATGAGATTTGTTTACTAGTAGAATTTGAAAAGAGCCATTACCCATTGATTGAAGATTATTTTTATCATGGATCTGTATTTGAAAAATGGAAGCATATAGATGAAGCCATTGTCAATTATCGTGAGGCAGTTACATTGTCGTCACCTAGTATAGAAGCCTATTATAAGTTATGGAAATTATTTGAATCTATAGGTAGATATGAGGAAGCCGAAAATACAATTATGAGTCATCCGGAAATTGAAGTTAGGGATAAACAATTACACGCATTGTATCATCGTGTAACTAAGCAATTCCCACAATCAGGGGCATGGCATTATAAAGCCGGTAATTTTATGTATGATAAAGCCGCGGCTAATCCACAAAAATTTAGTCAAGATAAAACGTATCGGATAGCTGATTATAATTTGAGATCCATTGCATCCAATGAAGATACAGGCTTCTTTGGTAAAGGTATTACATCCTTGAAAGGGAAAGAACTCACTATAGATTATACGTTAGGACGTATGCATGAAATGGATGAATTTGGTGGGTATATTCCCGGAACTTTGGAAGAATATTTTTTAGGAATACGCATTAACCATCCATTTAGTGAAGGACTTCAATTTTTAAAAGTTGCAGA
The DNA here is from genome assembly GCA_016706595.1 of Bacteroidota bacterium. GTDB lineage: Bacteria > Bacteroidota > Bacteroidia > Chitinophagales > Chitinophagaceae > OLB11. The sequence continues at coordinate 393,116 of JADJJH010000003.1, forward strand.
TACTTTTATCAGTGATAAAGTAATCTTGGCAGATGTTGATGAAAAAATTGGTGATATCTATACTTGGAAGGGACTGTACCAGAAATCACCACCCTATTATCGTAAATCACTTGCTTTACAAAACACTAATGCGGGTGTAAGAACCAAGTTAGTTGAGAGTTTAGACAGAAATTATGCCTTCATGGAAGCCATACTTCATTTAGATACGATGAATGCAAGTGGTGGATTGAACTACGATAATATTTTACGTTTGGGACGATATAATATTCATGCTTGTAATTTTAGCTTAGCAGATTCCTTACTCAAACATGCAGAAAAAATTCATCCATATTCTCATCCCGAAATGAATGAATGGAAAGGGCGTATGCATTTTATGGCGAAGCAACCCGAAAAAGCATTATCTTATTATGAGGCCTATGCAAAAAGGTATCCTTCAAAATGGACTACCTCCTATACTATGGCACAAATCTATGTCCAACTTCAAGATAAAACGAAAGCAATCCAATATCTACAACAAGCCATTGATGAAGGATTTAATTTGGGATGGGTACTTTTGCATGATGCGAATTGGAATGAATACCATAATTTACTTGAATGGAAACAATTGACTGCTAAAATAAAACCAAAGGAATATCGAAGTGATTTTACAGTAAATCCTTAATAAGCTTTGAAATACACTCTGTAAAGTTGCCAAAAGAAGAATTCAAAAATTTTCCGTTGTACCCATGTTAGCGATAAATAGTCCAAAGACTATTTGAGTGCTGCAGTGGTAAGTGTCGACACAGTTTGAAAATAGGGCAATGAGGCACAGCCAAAATTGGACTATATTGAAAACGTAATCGGTATTAAATAGTAGGCTTGGTATGCGTGTATCGAATTGGCATAAGAAACGATGAGTACAAAGAAAATTATCAACTTGTTCTACATCACAACCAGTTTCCCATATTGAATGATGCCTTGATGATTGGATAATGTAAAATAATAGAAACCCTTTTTGGGCATTCGATATACAAAATCAATTTTCCCGTTGGTAATAGCAAACTGATCAATACATTTCCCAGTCATTTCAAATATTTGCATCTCAATAGGAGACTCACTTTGTATAGTACCCATAAAATGAATTTCGCCCAAACTTGGATTCGGAAAGTATTGCAAAGTATTCAACTCTGCCAACGATTGTAAGCCTGTATTAATTTTTATACAATGCCCTGGAATATTTGCATCCAACCAATTCAAGCGAATTTTAATCCATTGTTTTAAAGTATCTAATTCTGCTGCGTAAGTGGTTGCAATTGCATTTACCTCTGGTGCCGGTCCGCTTACACCTAGCAATGGCCATTTTTGAAAATGCCTTGCCTGAGCAAACTCAACACGATTTTTTATACTATCAATATAGTTAAAAAGATAAACAGTATCTAAAATAGTCTTGCGATAATCATCATAGGCACAGCGTAATTCATTGGCAAATGTGGTGTCTTGTAGTAAACGGATATAATATCCACATGAATAATTGTCGGTAGGACAATCATTGATATGATGTGCCCATCCAGAACCATCATTTTTATCGAATAGAGAACAAGTTGCCATGGTTTTCCAAGCCCAATCAAAATCCCAAACCGGACCGGCTTTTAGCTTGCCTCCTTTTGAGTTTCTATCTTTATTAAAAAAAACACTTTTCTTAAAACCATCATTGCTTCGCGATAATTCATTGATGATGAAATAATCTATAAATGATTTTACATCCAAATATTTGCGATAACCTTGTATTGTATCGCTAAAATTAGAACTATAAAAGGCGTCCTCTAAACTATCAATAAAAGAGGCAATATAAGCTTTCTGTGAAGGGCGTATTGAATCCGGTTTTGGATATTCATAAACAAAATGTACATCAAAACCCGGATGGTCGATGGGTGAATAATTCGATTGGAAACTATTATTCGTATTCCAATAATTCTGCTGTAAAATATACCCGCCTGTAAGTTCATCACCTACCGTATCAATATAATTTAGTTTCGCAATATCCACTCTATTATTTCCTTGTTTTATCTTTTCACTCAGCACATAAATGCCTTTATACGTACTGTCAATAAGTACTTCACATAAAGTGGTACGCGGACTATAATTACCCATGTCTGAGAAAAGTCTGAAAGCCAATGTATTTCGAATCAACGATCGGTCATTAAAATTAGATAAAAGAGTCCAATCATTTTCGGCAGGCATATGTAAAATGGGAACATTGTTATTAGCTCCTGTTGAAGTTCGGGTTTCAAACCCATACGGACGCTGAGGATACCCTGATGAACTTGCGCCTCGTATTTCAATGCCAATATTTCCATGATAGATATTGGCACTATCGCTTACATAGGTAATTGAGCCTGCACCATTATACTTTATATCCATCAAGCAATTAATTTTGGTGTCTTGTATAATAGTTTGTCCTAAGGTATTTATCATTACTAAGGGCAATTCAGTACTGTCTAAATTAACTGTACCTAAATCTTCAACACATAATTGAAATGAACCTTGTGCAGTGCCGTATCCAAATACCTGTATAAAAATGGTTTGTCCTGGCGTAAGTTCATATAAGGCAAGTGATGAATAATAACCATTTCCATTGTCATCATCACACCCTATTACTTGCATGTTTGTGCAATCATTTCCTTTCCAAGCTGCAAGCCCGGTATCATTAATCGTTCCGCTATCGGTTACTAAACTTAAATTACCAGAAGGAGGCACCACAAGCGCAAACCAAATATCACTACCTTGAAAATTTGCGCAACCCGGATTTTTACCTGAACTTGGATACCCGGTGTTATTTGCGAATAAACATTGACCAGTATCAATTGGAATGGCAGTACATGGATTATTGCCTGGCCAAAATACGGAGGTGCAATTGCCTAAAGTGTCAAATACATTGCCGGTTGGAGGTGTCGGACCTGCACCATATACATAGTTCCAACTTGCATCATATAATTGATAAGTATTTTCATTTTCATAAGTTCCTGCGGTATAAACCAGCTCAACCGTATCGTTAGTGCATACTTGAAACGAATCGGATGACCCAAAATTTAACGCATAATAATTCCCAAGCAATGAATTATTTAAATACACTTTAAGATTGCCTCCATTCCATCCATCACCATAACTATCTTGCATATGCAATTTGTACATGCAGCATTGGGCAAGTGAGCGCTCGGCAAACAGTAGTAAACAAGCTATAAAAAATAAGTTCAGAAGGGTTTTAGAATACGATTTGGCAAAATGCATTATATACTAAGTTTCTTCAAATATACATGAACAATGATATGTTTGCAAATTGGCAGTATGTACTCTTAGCATGCAAATGAGTATGCTTTTCCGATTCATTTGTGTCATTTGTGTTTCGGTAACGCTCTCAATTTTTTTTGTAAAAGGCATACAGCATGCTTTTGTATTAAATGGCAAAGCACTCGTATGATTTTGATTCAATTCTATACACGTCAATAAAGCACCCATTCATACTTCATTTTCAATGCTTACTCAATAATTTTTTGGGGCACTTGCTCGCAAATATTAGCCGGAATAAAAGGCTTATCGCAATACGTATATTTTGCTTTGTAAACAGTTGATGCTTTGGTATCGGCAAATACTTGCTGCCATGTTGGTGTGCTACTTAAGATACTACATCGTTTATCTAAGGCGGTTTTAAAATAGTACGAAAAGAATCCACCGAATTGATCATTGCTTGCTGCCTTTTGATTGGTATCGGCAGCAGTGGCTAATATATTTACTTGCTCAGAATTGAAAAATAATTCACGAATATTACTTTCTCTAAAAGGTACTTTGCCCTTAGTTTTTGTTTTAATGGGCTTATTACCAATGGCATTTGTAAAATGTACTTCCGTATTGCAACAATCACTTAAAACCAAATTGCATCTTGCACCTTTCTTTTTAATGATGTCATACACATCTTCAATATTCATAGCTTCTTTAATATGATCTTGATTTTCATTGGCTCGCAAATCCATATACGGATATTTTCGATTTTCATTTTTATTTCTAAATCCATGACCTGAATAATAAAAAACAACAATATCGCGAGGCGCCGGCTTAGTAGCATTTAATGCCTTTTCTACGGCCTTTTTACTAAAGCCGTTTCCTGAAATAATTTGGGGTGTAAGTGCTTGCATTCCCATGTAATTTACCAAATCGGTAAAGGTTTCAACCATGCGGGTAATATCTTTTGCACAAGATGATCCGATACTTTTATCGTTGGTATTGGCAACAATAATTACATGCATTTTTATGTTTCTTTCTGCGGCACTTATGCTGCGGGTTACAGGTTGTAAAATATTTTTTACAAACTCATCCTCTTCATGAAAATAGGTAATCAAAAATTTTCTATGCAAATCTTTTAGTCCTAAAGTGGTGGCCTTGAAGTTAGCTCGTCCATTAATTACTTTTTCACCGGTATGAGTCACATTGACATGCAATCTTGGTTCATAATAGCCTAAAAGTGGATCATAGATAAACCCAAAAGCCGGCAACTCCGGATTCGGTTCAAATTTATCACTCATGCTTTCTGGATTAGAGGTTTTTACAAACATAGCCATGGTATCAACAGTGCCATCGCCATTTAACCGATACTCATCTTCAACATTCATTTGCAGTAACACTTCTTGTCCATCATCAAGGGCTTTATATTTTATGCGAACAAAACCACTTCCATCATCATTCTTTACTAAAAAGGCTTTGCATTCAATAGGTTCGTTGCCTTTAAATGTTGTGTATTGCATTTCGTAAAACGATTGTGCTTGTAAACCCATCGCACAACATAATAAGCATAAAAGAAGAGAGAGAGATTTCATCGTCTAAAATTTTACGGTTAAAATTAGACGAAGATTATTTATTATTCAAACATCAAAGTGTTTAGATGAAGTATACATTCTTTTGGGCGCGCGCCAAAGTATCCCGAAAGCACGCATTTAATCTTAAAGTATACAATCGTATTGCTTCGGGACTACTTTGGCGCCGGGCTATTCGTTATAAGTCCTCTCCCGGCCAAAGCGCCGTGATGCGGGCTTTTCACTCCTATCCCTCGCGCTTGGTGCTCAGCTAGATGTATGCATTTTTTAATTTCAATTTGAAATTTGATGTATGGATGTGATATCCTTACTACAAATTAATCACGCCAACATTTGTAGTAACACCTGTTGTAACAATTACATTAGTTACAGTAACCGGACTTAGGGGCGCCAATGGGGTAACAGTAACTGAATACGTTCCAGCAGGCAAACCTTTGATGATGAAATCGCCATTTGCATTTACATTCGATGAGTAGGAAATACCTGAGTTAGCATTTACAAAAGCTAATGAACCAATTGGTGTTATTTTCCCTTTAATAGATCCACTGATTGCTGTTTCAATAGTTCTTATCACCGGCTTTAATTTATAAGTACCACTTCCGGTTTCTATAATTGATTCATTTGCATCAAAATCAAGTAGTACTTCGTAATTCACGCCTGCTTGTAAGGTTTGATGTACTTGTAATTTTAATCCCGATTGCTCTGCACTAGGTGTACTTAAAGGATAACTCACATTATTCACAACTACTGTGTTGTTGGGGCCAAGTATAAGTCGTATTTGTTGCACAGTAGCATTATTCAATGATCCAGTTGCAATGAGCGTATCCAGTCCATTCGAGAAATTAAGTAAATTGTAAATCCCTGCATTTACATTCATGACTACAGTCTTACCATCCCCACCGGTAATTTCTACAGATTGAAGATCAATATATACGGCATTGAACGGTCCCGGTGCATCGGTCATTCGAACAGAATAGGTATAAGGTGTATTGTCTGTAGTTTTTCTGCAAGAGCTTATGGTTGCGCCTATCATTACTAAGGTCAGAATAAAATATATCTTCTTCATTTTGTTATTTTTATTAATGGGTGATAATCAAGATTACAAAGATGTCTTTCACAAAAAGAATGGATGTTATACTCTTGGGCTATAATCTTATATAATTCATATTTCAGTCAAGCATAGTTTGCTTGGTTTCAAACATTTTTATTAAACTGACATGAGATACATTTTTTTATAGATGACTTAATATCAGCTTTGACATTTGAAATTTTTGATAATAAAAAAAACGCCCCCAATATTTGGAGGCGTTTGAATGGATTATAGTTAGAATTAATTTCTAATAAATTTATATGTGGCTTCACCTTCAGCAGTTTTTACACTTATCAAGTAAAGGCCTGGAATTAATTTACTTACATCAATACTTTGTGGATTAATAACAAATTTATCTGTGATCAAAACTCTGCCATTTGCATCATAAATCTTGAAGTATGAATTGGCATCAAGCTCAATGGACGTGCTAATATGCAACATGTCGGTTACCGGATTTGGATATAGTTTCACGATACTATTTTCATTATACATTGGTATAAGCATGTCTTGTGTAGATGCAGTGCCTAGTTGAACACGAAGCGTATAACATAAACTTGCACTAAATCCTGTTCCGGCAGATCGTACTTTGATATAGTAGGTTCCGGCAGTATAGGTTCTTGATATAGTTTCACTATTTAGATTCTTTCGTTTTGAACTTGCCAATAGGGTTGTTCCATTGCTACTGTATAAATAAATATCATAGTTGGCAGGTAAATCACTTAAGGTAATGGTTGCACTTCCGCCTGTGGTAATTACAAATTTGTAAAAATCGTTATCACTTGCCGGATTGATTAAACCGTATACATCAGTATTAAATGGAATGGTTGCCGCTCCACTAGAAGTTCCATTGGTGCTTACATCTAAACTACCCGGACATACACTTGGTGTTGTGGTAGTAAATTGTGCAGCGGTATAAGTACTTGATAAACTAGTACAATTGCTTCTAACCTGCCAATCGTAAGTACTTGCGTTGGCTAATCCGCTCACATTTACAGAAGTTGACGTTGTTGCAGTTGCAGCGTTAATCCAAGTTGAACTCGAATTTAATTTATAATCAACATCATAATGGATTGCACCTGAAACTGCCGACCAATTTAGGGTAGCAGATGTAGGTGTAATATTCGTAGAGTTTAATCCACTTGGCGCATTGCAAGAGGGTGGTGCCGAACTGGTAAATTGCGCAACTGAATAAGCACTATTTCCTGACGCACAATTTGCATTCACTTGCCATTCGTATAATGTACTTGCATTTAATCCGCTAATATTTACCGAGGTATTTGTTGTTGCGGTGGCAGCATTCGTCCAACTGATACCACCATTTATTCGATAATCAACATTATAACTTAATGCACCTGCTGATGCCGACCAGTTTAAGGTTGCACCTGTAGATGTGATGGCTGAAGTAGATAATCCGGCTGGATTATTACATACCGTTGAGTTAGTAACTACCGTGCTAAAAATTCCTCTTCCATGAGTAGCTGCTGCTAACAAACCATCCGATGCACGATATTGTAACATATCAGTTCGTACACTTGGGAAATTTAAACTTGGAATCCAAATCGTATTGGCACCATCAAATAATGAGGTTTCCCAAACTCCGGTTTCTGTAGCAATAATTCCGCGGGTATTATCATTGGGTTCAAACATGCACCAACGTACCGGCATATTTGGTAAGTTGCCATCAATGCCTGTCCACGTCGCGCCTGCATCCGATGAAATCCAAATATTTGTTACACCATAATTAGAATAACAGGCCATTAAATATTGATCAGATGTGCCGGTATTTACACACGATACATTTCCTGCTGGCATAGAGGCGCTTGTTAGATTTACGCTGCTAGGTGCTGCAAGATTTGCATTATCCACTCTTACAATTCTTCCGCCTTCGGTTCCAAAAAATACGCGATTTGCAGTAAATGGCGAAACCTTAATGGCACTTACTTGTGAAGCATTAAAATTGCTTACTGAAATAATTGCAGTGGTTGATCCGGTTTGTGGATTATCCCAACGTAAATACGATCCGGCATTGTGTGAAGCATACAGTTTATTATTAGTATTATCATAATCGAATTGATTAATAAAATTACCGGCCGAACTCGAAAAGTTTACACTACTCCAGCTATTTCCTCCATCTGTGCTTCTTCGATATTGATTATACACATAAGCGCCAAATTGATATTGTGGTTGATCCTGATCAATGGCCACAAAAGCACCATCACCTCCGGTAACTTCAACACTGCCGCCTAAACCGGCTGCCGTTAATTTATGAGTTCCATTGTCTTGTGCACCAGCTAAAAAATAATCGGTAGAAGTTGGGTGCACTGCCACTGAATAAAATTGCTTAATGCGAAGTCCAATATTTCTATCTCGAATGGTTGTCCCCTTATCGGCCGAGTAATGAATGCCACCATCGCAGCCAAATAATAATTTATTGCCATTATCGTACCAAGTAATATCATGCATATCGGCGTGCACATACTGACCGGTAGTGCCTACCCAGTTCGAAATTTTTGTCCAGGATGTACCCCCATTCGTAGTTTTATAATTATCCAATCCGCCTACTATACAAATATCACTATTGCTTGGATCTATACCCACTGCTAAGGAATACCAGCCTTGTCCGCTAGCCCAACCGCTCGTTGGTTGTCCTCCAGTTGATGCCCAATTAACCCCGCCATCGGTTGATTTATAAATGGTTGGCACTTGGTAACTTGCATCTGCAGGACACGCATACAATACATTTCCTGAGCAAGCTATTTCGGCACGCATAGCGTATGATGGAAAGCCGGTTGCTGGTGCATTCCAACCTGAGGCGGTTGTGGCTGATGAAGGCAAATCAGTATAACGATAACTTTGTGTACTAAATATTCCGGATACTACATGTAATCTGCCTGCTGCTGAGGTAGAACTTATTTCCATGTCACAAATGCTGCTATTCATTCCACTTGGGGTTATAACAACCCAAGTGGCACCTCCATCATTCGAACGTAGTAATCCGGTGCTGCGTGTACCGAGATATACATTACCTTGATAATCACAAAGTATTCTGGTACATCGTGTATAGGCACTTGTGTTCGTAAGCTGACTCCACGTTACGCCATGATCAATACTTTTAAAAACACCTACACCAGCTACTGCATCGGCATTTGCATACGATTCACCAGTGCAGAAATACATGATATCTGGGTTTGTAGGATCTTGGCAAATATCTGAAACGGCTAAGTTGCTAAGATAATCATTAATCACCATCCAGTTTGCCGGTGATACTGTAATGTCAGTAGTCTTCCATAATCCACCGTCAACACCACCAACCCAAACGGTTTTGCCGGTAGCATCTGAGGCATCCACTAAAATCGATCTCATTCTTCCGGCTGTAACTGCCGAGTTGGCTCTTGTGTTTCCATTACTGGGTCCAACTACATCGGTATTTGGTCCGCGTTCTATCCAACTTAATGCTGTACTTCTTGCTGAAGTATTCATATAAAACTCAGCGGCTTGTTTCGTTTCAAGTAAGGCTTGCCATTGTGCATTCAATGGAATTTGCCCTGTACTCGGATCTTTTATTTTTTCGAATTCGTACAGAGAACGAGCAGTTATGCCCGGACTATTCTCGGTCATGGCCGTTTGGGCAATGGTTTGCAATGGTTGAGAAGCTATGCTTACCATGGTAAATAATGTACCAATGGATAGCCTCAATTTGGCGATGCTGCCTTGTAAAGATGATTTCATGATAAGTGTTTTTTATGAAAAATGAAAAGTATCATAAATGTAATATATTATTTTTTTAATTTTCTAATATATTGATAATCAATTTAAAAAAAATAATTTATTTAAATTGATTCAATGACTAAGGTTTTAAAAAATGCATTTGGGTGGCAGACACGCTTGCGGCTCATACGCTGTTTCGCCGCATTATAAATAATCGGCTAAATGATAAAAGTATCGCAACGCGTCAAAACAGGGTACCGCCTTAATCGTTGCCACTTTTCCTGAATTGTATTACTCGGCTAATTCCCAAATACTTTTATAGGTCCCTAGCTTTTCAATGTAATCTAACATACTTATATAAAACGGGTCTCTTCCTAAAGTTGCACTATCGCCAATGATATATAGTTTCTCTTTGGCGCGCGTCATCGCCACATTCATACGCCGATAGTCTTTTAAAAATCCAATATCACCATCGTCATTCGAACGTACTAAGGATATCAACACAACTTCTTGTTCTTGACCTTGAAAGCTATCTATTGTGGCAATTCGAATTCCCTTGGGTAATAATTCATTGGCAAGTAAAACCTGCGACGAATAGGGTGATATAAAGGCACAATGTTTTGGGTTTATATTTTCACTAACAATCAGTTTTATTGCCAAATCAATTTCTGCACGATTTTGTAAGCTCATTCCATTACTACCTCTTTCTTCTTGAGCACCCGAACCGGCTGTATCATAAAAATAAATATGCGCTTCATCGCTCTTTAAGTGTTGTGCTGTTTGCAATAAATTTTGATAAAACCAAGCACTTGAAAAACCGGCTATGGGTTGCTTCATTCGATATTGTGTATCTAATAAATATACAGCCGGTAAATGTTTACAAGCCATTTCAAGTATTGAATGGTTTAATCCCATTCTAGCCGCTTCATTTGATAAAACAGTGGGTGGTAATTGAAACGGATCGCCGGCTAAAACATAGCGATCAGCCAACGGAAAAATACACCATGCTAATGGTTCTAAACATTGACCGGCTTCATCAACAATCAATGTATCGAATTGTATGCCTTTCATATTTGCATCATACAAACCAATGGGAGTGCCTAAGATAACTTCCGCTTCTTCAAAGCATTTTTCTTCATTATAGTGTTGAATCTTTTTTATTTCGTTGCGGATATTTTTAACTTCTTGAAATAATAAATTTCGTTGCTCGCGTTCCGATTTTCCAAAACTTCGTTTGTATTTTAAAGCCATTTTCCGAAAGGCTTCAGCACGCACTTTTAGTTCCTTAATTTCTTTTCTAATTTTATCATCCGATAATCTGCCTTCAGGCGTGAATGGATAAACCTGTTCATGCACCTTAGTTGTATTGCCTAATCGCAGTATCTTTATTCCCTTAGCTAGTAAGCCTAATGCAAAATGGTCTACAGCTGCATTACCTGGCGTGCTCACCAATACTTTTTTATTTTGCTTTACTAATTGAAAAGTAGCCTCAAGTAAAGTACTGGTTTTACCCGTACCCGGCGGACCATGAACAATTGCGATTTCAGGATTTTCGAGTATAGCCTGTATGGCTTTTTGTTGACTACCATTTAATTGCGAATTACTTAAAGATATTTTTTGAGCCTCTGTAGAGGATTCGATTTCCTCGACTTTTTCGCCATGTATTCTTTTGAAAAGATTAAATTGTTTAGGCGAATTGGGTAATTCATTCAAGCATTTTTTCATGATGCTAAGTGTTCTATCATCTGGCGTAAGTTTAATACCTACATTTCCATCCTCAAGCCAATCGGGATAGTCGGGGGCATATAATCTAAACTCACCCGATTTGCCTTCTAAATTGAGTAAAATGCCTTTAATGCTTTCTTGTTCATGCGTAAAACATTCGATGGCGGCACCATCTCTAAATAAATTATTGTCAATAGGGTAAGGAATTCGAAAAGCTATTTCAGGATAATCGGCATAGCCAAACGATTTTCGCGTGATACTAATTGGATGGATTGCGGCACCTTCTGCCTTTAAAGATTTTAAGGTATGCTCTTTATCCATACGATACCTCGATTTTTGCTCCTTCTCTTCTAAACGTAAACCTTCAATTAATTTTACTAAGGCTGGGTGCACATTTTCCATGGGCTAAAAGTAAGGCAATACAACAAACTCTTGAAATGGAATTTCAGTCCTTACTAAACCTTATCAGTATTATTTAGATGATGAAGTTTTGAATCACCCTAAAAGAAATCGCAATTATTCGGACAAATTCTTCTATCGGTAAGAGGTGCCATTGGGTAACTAAAAATATCGTTGCCAGTTCCAAGTTCAATACTATTTAAGGTAATTCCTCTTACCAATTCGCCTTCGTCATTTACGTACAAATTAAAACGAGCTCGCAAATCATATCGTGCTTTACCAGCATTATCGCTAGGTAATAATCTCCTTAAATCCCCTTGGTCAATAATAAATCCTTTGATAGAATCTAAATTCAATTGATCAATGCCTTGATTATTATTGATGAAAATTTCAAAATTATTGAACAAGGTTATAGACTCATCAAATGGATGGAACTCATCAGCATTAAATTCGGGTAAAACAGTTGGCGTATTAAAAAAACTAAATGGGGTTGTATTTATTGTATTAGATACATATGAACTTCCTGAGCGAAGAATATGTCCTTGATTATTTATCGGTGCAATTATAAATACCCTATCCGCTGGATCCATTTTAGTAGAATCTCTTAATCCATTTAAAACGCAAACAGAACTCACGCTATTGTCGCGCATCAATTGTAATAAAGCTTCTCCGCTTATTTCATATGAATAAGAAAAAACCTCTAAATTATTTTGTTTGGCAGTTTCGTTGAAGTTAGCCGAATTGTCTATCATCACAAGTTTTGCCGAATCTTCGCTTCGAGTATCTACTACAATCACCCCGCCGCCCAATTCAACAGTAGTGAGTTTATCAATAATACTAGCCGCTAATAAGCCAATTGCAATACCTGCTACTAAAAGCAAGCTTGATTGAAGAAGTTTTGACATAGGTTTTGTTTTTAATAACCTAAATGTAGAAATAATATTTTACAAATTATAATCAGCTGCACGACTACTATTTTTTATGTTATTTTTAATTTGATTATTTCATCGCCGTTATTAAAAATTCATTTATTGGTTTGGCAGTTTTGAAATAGGTAATAACTTGATTCAATAAATCTTCTTTCACTAAATTTGATACGGGCAATTCGGCATAGAAATAAAAATTCTTATTAGCAAGTAAGGGTTGTTTTTCCAATAAGCTTTTAAATTCAGGAGGCATGATTTTATTTTTCTCACCTAGTATTTCACCAAACCAATTTACAAAATCCTTTTGTTGGATTAGCTTGTCGAATTTTTTAAGATCTGCTGCAATAGCCGTTCTAATTTTTTGCAACATAATCTTATCTACCATATAGGCACCACCGTAGATAGAAATTTTGTCGGCAGCTAATTCAATATACATGCCTGGCATCACTTTGTCTTTTTTACCGGTAGATGAAATAATTGCCGAAACATGTAATTTATAAGGTGACTTATCATTCGAAAATCTAATGTCTCTATTGATACGCATAATGGCATCTGCGACTTCAATTTGAATACTAGGATCAATTTTCTTTACTTCTGAAATTAAATCACCTATAAAAAGTTGAAATGGTTTTTTTACATCTGATTCATATCGTTTCTTATTTGCTTGAAACCATTCAGTACTATTATTTTTGCTTAAGTCTTTGAAAAAGGAAATAAATGCAGTTGAAAAATATTGCATGATTTTGTAAGATTTATTTTGATTTTCAAAAATACATTTTACTTTTACGATATGAACAATCGCTTAAACAATATTTATTATTACTATTATTATACAGCCAACCGAATGGTAGTCAGTTGATAATTATATTGCAAAAGCTATAAAATAACTTTCCACCGTTCTTCATCGAACGGTTTTTTTTTACCTTAAACTAAACCAATATGCAAACACAATCAAGTACTTTAAGTCCACAGCTTCGACCTACTCAGCAAATTTATACGCATTATACACCCCACGACTTTTTGGTTTGGAAAACCTTATTCGATCGTCAAATGCAAATTCTTGAACCTAATGTGTCAGCGGCTTATTTGGATGCAATTAAAGTGGTGAATTTTACCAACGATAAAATTCCAAATTTCAACGAACTCCAAGAAAGATTGGCGCCTTTAACGGGATGGAGTTTACAGGTGGTACCTGAGATTAGTCCTACCCCCGAGTTTTTTACTTTTCTATCCAAAAAGAAATTTACTGCCACTTGTTGGCTTCGTACCATGGAACAACTCGACTATTTAGAAGAGCCCGATATGTTTCATGATGTGTTTGGACATGCTCCTTTACTAAGCAACCAAGCTTATGTTGATTTTTTTAAAGGTATGAGCGAATTGGCTTTGAAACATATGGATAATCCCGAAAAAATTGAACTGCTAGGAAGGTTATATTGGTTCACCATCGAATTTGGTATGATTCGCGAAAATGGGAAGCTGAAAATCTATGGTGCAGGTATTATATCCTCTATGGGTGAAACGAAGCATTGTTTAAGTGAAGCTACCACACATCTTCCGTTTGATGTTGAAGTATTGATGAGCACTCCGTATCGAACGGATATCTTGCAAGATAAATATTTTGTGATAGACTCATTCGAGCAGTTATATAATTCATTACCCGAAATCGAAGCATTCTTGAATCGATAGGAGCGTTAATTCATGAGGTTTTAAAAATACCCTTCTGTAATTAACCTCTTAATATGGGCGGTAGATAGCAAATAAGCGATGATTGGTATGTTAGTTCACCAAATGGTTTTGACTGTCTGTAATCTTACTCTACATTTGAACTGAAATTCAATTATTTTATCAGTTCAAAAATTCATATGACTAAAAAATCTATTCTCTTTTCCCTATTGTTAGTCTGTCTTACTTGTCTAAATATGTTTGCACAAGTAGTAGTAACTACCGAAAGTTTCGATGCAACAACTTATCCTCCAACCGGATGGAGCATTAAACCGGCTCTCGGTGCCAATAATGTTTGGATACGACAAACGAGTCCGACCACTAACCCAACTACTACCTCTCATAGTGGTGCAGCTGTTTCTCGTTTTCGTAGCAGAAATGTTGCAGCGGGTACCAAACAAATTTTAGTAACACGTGCTATCGATTATACCAATCGCGGAACCAACACAGCGACCTTAAGTTTTTGGATGTTTCGTGATAGTTTTTTAGTTGGCAATTTAGATAGTTTAACAGTTTGGGTGAATTCAACTGATACATTAGATGCGGGTGCAGTTAAATTAGGTACCATTGCAAGAAACCGAACGATTAACATTCCGGATACTCAATCTGTAAATGGCTGGTATTTATATGTGTACTCAATACCGGTATCATTTACAGGAACAACTACACGTTTTATTTTTGAAGGAACGGGCGAATCGGCCGTGGTTAATAGTGGGGCAAACATTTTTATCGATGATGTTTTTTTTGATGAATATCCAGCTATCTGCACTGGAACACCTAGTGTGGGAAATATTGTAACACCGAGTCCGGTTTTATGTGGAGGTTCAGGTAGCGCTCTATTGTCCTTAAGTGCACCAATCAATGGTGTTTTAGGTATTACTTATAATTGGGAAAGTTCAGCAAGCTCAACCGGTCCATGGACTGGTGTAGGTACAAATCCAACGTATAATACAGGCATTATTACATCTACCACATATTATCAATGTACTGTCAATTGTTCGTTTTCGAGTTTAA
Organism: Bacteroidota bacterium; assembly: GCA_016706595.1. GTDB lineage: Bacteria > Bacteroidota > Bacteroidia > Chitinophagales > Chitinophagaceae > OLB11. Next base: position 408,547 of record JADJJH010000003.1, read on the forward strand.
GTTATACTACGCCGGTTGATAGTGTTGTCGTTTCAAGCAATACACCTCCAACGGTTACCATTGCATCCACTACTAATGTATTTTGTGCTGGCGATTCAATGGGCGTTGAATTAATTGCAGGTGGAGCTGATACTTATTTATGGACACCGGCTGCAACTTTAAATGTAAATAATAATGATACTGTGTATGCATCGCCGACAGCAAATACACAATATACAGTGCTCGGTACCGACTTAAACGGATGTAGTGATACAGCCATGATAAATATCTCTTATAATGCCGGGCCAACTGTAAATATCACTGCAACGCCAAATGACACCGTTTGTGCAGGTACGCAAGTAATTTTGAATTCAGTACCAACGGGTGTAACAGGAAATGTTTATTTATGGAGTGATGGAATTACAAGTAGAAGAGATACTATTATTTTAAATGCAACTACTGCCTATTGGGTGACAGTTACCAATGCAGCCGGATGTAGCAATTCAGATTCAGCACTGATTGTAGCCACTGATCCAACAGTAGCTAATTTTGGATACACAAGCAATGGTGCCACGTATACCTTCAGTGATAGTTCAATACTTGCATCAAACTGGACTTGGAGTTTTGGAGATGGTAATGGTAGTACAAACCAAAATCCGGTGTATACCTATTCAGCACCAGGAACCTATACCGTTACACTTATTGTAACCGGCGTTTCATGTAATGATGATACCATAACTATGGTGATTAATGTTTGGGCAACAGATTTAAATGATATTGATAAGGACATACAAGTTTCAATTTATCCGAATCCGGCACAAAATAATTTACAAATCAGTCTTACAAACCAAGTAATTGACGAAGTAGTGATCCGAAATCAAATGGGCGAAAAAGTGATGTCATTCACCAATTCAACGGCAAGTCAAGAAATTTCTTTGCCGGTAAATCATTTAGCAAAGGGCATGTATTTTGCTGAAGTAACATCGAATGGCAAGCTGATTCCTATTAAATTCTTGAAAGATTAATACATAGAAATTTATGTTTTGAAACAGCCACTGATTTAAACTCAGTGGCTGTTTTTGTATTATCGGAAGGGTATTAAGATAAGAATTAATCTCTGTTTTTAATCTCAATATTTTGCACGAAATTTGCCCACATTATTTTATATAAAAGCAGATGATTGAATTAAAAGTTCCACCGGTAGGTGAAAGTATAAATGAAGTAACCTTAATTAAATGGACTAAACCTGATGGGGCTTGGGTTGAGCGCGATGAGGTGCTGTGTGAATTAGAAAGTGAAAAGGCAACTTTTGAATTAAATGCCGAGCAAGCAGGTCTTTTAATACAGGTTGCCAAAGAAGGCGATAATTTAAGTATTGGCGATTTAGCTTGTAAAATTGATGAAACCGCAGCTCGGCCTGCTACCGTTGAAATACCCGCGCCAACGAAGGCACCTGTACTTGAAACAAAATCGCCCGATTTGTTTACTGCAGCAACTCTACCTGCAGTGGAAGTCAAAGCAACGCCTCTAGCCAATCAAATAATTGTAGATAAACATGTTGATGTAAGCGCTGTAAAAGGAAGTGGGTCAAACGGACGAATTACCAAATTGGATGTACTCAATGCATTGCAAAAGCCGGGTGTGCCTGAACATATTGAACTCAATTCGCGAAACGAAGATCGCCAGAAGATGAGCAATCTTCGCAAAACAATTAGCAGACGATTGGTTGAAGCGAAGAATAGTACAGCCATGCTTACAACGTTTAACGAAGTAGATATGGGGGCTATCATGGAAATTAGAACGAAGTTTAAAGATTCATTTAAAGAAAAACATGGTGTAGGCCTAGGCTTCATGAGTTTTTTTACCAAAGCTTGTTGTATTGCTTTGCAAGAATGGAAGGCCGTAAATGCCTATATAGATGGTGATGAAATTATTTATCACAATTATTGTGATATCTCAATTGCCGTAAGTGCACCAAAAGGATTGGTAGTACCTGTTATTCGAAATGCCGAAAGTATGGATATGGCTGAAATCGAAACTAAGGTTATTGAATTAGCGACCAAAGCAAAAGAGAATAAATTGAGCATTGAAGAAATGACCGGCGGTACATTTACCATAACCAATGGAGGTGTATTTGGCTCATTAATGAGCACCCCAATTATTAATATTCCGCAATCTGCTATCTTAGGGATGCATAAAATTCAAGATCGGCCAATGGCAATTAACGGACAAGTAGTTATTCGTCCAATGATGTATTTGGCTTTGAGCTATGATCATCGAATTATTGATGGAAGAGAGAGCGTTGGATTTTTAGTAAGGGTGAAAGAATTACTTGAGCAACCGAATTTATTGCTTGCGGGTAAAGATCCGGTGAAACTTTTATTAGGCGTTTAGTACCTATGTTTGTTGATGCTTATTTTCAGGTAGCCACTCATTTATTTGAACAATACCAATTACAGATGCCTTTAGCAGAGTATCTGAAAAATTACTTTCGAAGCAATAAAAAGTATGGTTCTCGTGATCGAAAATTTATAAGTGAACTTTTATATGGTGTTTATCGATTGGGTAAATTGAATGATTTTTTATCACTCAGAAATCGCATGTTAATTGGTGCATTTTTAGGTGGAAGATTGCCCAAATTATTTTTCGAAAAATCTGGATTTGAATTAAGTGAACTTTATGATAAAACATTTGATGAGAAACGCGAAGAAGTTGAATCATATTTCAAGTGCAATTTTTCCTTGCTATTTTCCTTAAGCAAGGAAATTACAACTGAGCATTTTATTAGGAATTTATATAGTGAACCAAGGATTTTTATTCGAGTTCGAAAGAATATCGACGAAGTGAAAAAGATCTTGACTAAAAATAATATTGCTTTTGAAATTTACGGAACAAATTGCTTTGCCTTACAAAATAAGGTGAATCTTGAAACTTTGTTAGCACCCGAAGATTACGTGATTCAAGATTATGCCTCGCAAAGTACAGGTGAATTTTTATTTCCCCGTAAGGGCGAAACCTGGTGGGATTGTTGTGCAGCCAGCGGTGGCAAATCGATTATGTTGCTTGATAAATGTAAGTCTGTAAAATTGCAAGTAAGCGATATTCGTTCTTCCATACTTGCCAATTTAAAGCAACGAATGAAGCGCTATGGTTATGATGACTTTTACCGTGCAAGTGTTGTAGATGCAAGTAAAGATTCGGGTTCTAATACAATTCAATCTTTTGATCATATTCTTTGTGATGCGCCATGCAGTGGTTCCGGTACATGGGCACGATCTCCTGAAAATTTTTATTTTTTTAACGAAGAGAAATTGAAGGAGTTTGCTAAGTTGCAAAAATCTATTTTACTCAATCTGTTATTAAATGTAAAACCCAATACAAGTTTGGTATACATTACTTGTAGTGTTTTTGTAGCTGAAAATGAAGAAGTAATTTATGATGTGATGAAACTGACAACTCATTTTTCAGTTACAACCGAAATTATAAATGCTTATACTAAGGGTGGGGATGCGATGTTTGTTGCGGTGTTTAAAAATAGTAATGACAGGATTTTAAATCGAGCTTAACGCAGAAATCGGACATGAGTTACAAACTCTATGGTATGTCAAATTGAATAAGCTTCTGCACCCGCTTCCCATTTTTCGTACCAATAATTCTCCATTGAGATGAAACCAAAGTGAGTTTGCAAGGAGCATCGGTATATGATTTTGTTTTGCTTATTAAGCTCATCCATTGTTGAATAGCTTCTCGATTTTTCTTTTTCTTGCGTAACTCACGATCGAGGGCATTTTTTATTTTAGAGGCATCAGTTGCAAAAAATTGTAAACTATTACTTCCTAATGAAATATAGGTGGTATTTTTTCCGGCTAAGGTCGACCATGGTGAAATAAATTTTCCAAGATCATGCAATACAAATGCTTCGGTGCCATTATCAACCAATAAGCGCGTAAAAGTCCGTTGTTCAACTTTTACATTTTCTAAACCACTCACACGCAAACTCATTTCGTTCATATTTCCTGCATCTCGAACGTAGGAAACGCTGTTTAAGTTTCTTTCATCTTGCGAAGTGTTTAAGGCATGTGCACTGAGTCCATCAAAAACTACATCACATTCTGTAAAGTGAATAGTGAAACCACGTAAAGGTATTGAGGTGTTTTTGTCTTCTAATTTTTTTACTGATTTAGCACTATCAATTTGTGTCATCATTTCAGTAATCTCACCTTCTGCACTTTTCTTTTTTGTTGGTGAAATATCTTGCGTAACATTTACAAGATATTGATTTTCCTTTTCGGTTACTATCATGCTCGAATCGCCTAGCACAATAGGTTTAGTTTCAGTAACCTTTTCATCGCAAGAAATGAAAGTTAAACATAGCCACGCAGTAGTAAAAAGATAAGAAGGGTACTTCATCGGGGTAAAAATAGTAAAACTTGTGAATTCTCTATGGATAATAAAGTTATAATCGACTTATGAGCAGATTATTTAATGTAGATTATTGAACCTAACTGAATCTTTTCAACCTAGGATTAAAACTTCATAGGATAGAAATATTGTGGCAATGCCGAAATATCAGGTAAGCGGATACCAAAAACCTTAAGCCTAGCAGGGTGAGGAGTAGCAATAAAAAAACCTGCCTCTTGGGCAAACAGGCATGTTTGCCACCCAAATAAATTTTATTAAGCATTAGGCGTTTGTCAACGTAATTTGCTGCACTATATTTGAGCATCAAAGTAAAAGAAAATGAAAATTGCCATCATCAATGGACCGAATTTGAATTTAGTAGGAAAACGGGAATTAGAAATCTATGGAAAGGTAGGTATGGATGAATACATTGACTCATTAATGAACAAATATGCCAATCAAGAAATAAGTTATTTTCAAAGTAATATTGAAGGTGAATTGATAGATGAAATTCAAGCCAAAGGTTTTACTGTAGATGCAATTATCTTGAATGCCGGAGGATATTCACATACCTCTGTATCTATTGCCGATGCCGTGAAAGCGGTTCCATGCAAAGTGATCGAAGTTCATATTTCAAATATTTTTGCGCGAGAAGAATATCGTAAGCATTCATTTTTGAGCGCTGTTTGCGATGGATTAATAAGCGGTTTTGGACTAAAAGTTTACGAGCTTGCTGTACTTAGTTTGAAGTAATTTCTTCAACCACAGAGGTCATACAGATTTTGAAATTGTGCCAGTGTTATGAAGTTTAGCGTATTTTTTTTTGACATATTGGTCATGTAGGATTTGAATAAGAAGCTAAACTTTCTACACAAACTCTGTGGTAAAATTTCCCTTATTTTACTAAAATCAAATCTTCGGTTTGAATGGTATTGCTCACATGTCCTGCTTTGTCTTTGATAAAAATATCCCAATGCAAGGTATCAGAGTTGATATGTGCTGTATCGCTACGCAATAATAACCAAGCCGATAAATATGAAATGGTAACCGTGCCTTTTAAGCCTTTATTTGGTCCGTAATCCGATGGGATTTCCGGGATTTCCATGATAATTTCAGTTGAATCTCTGCTATCTTTTAAATATAAATTTTTTGTGTTAAAGCCAATATCTCCATCACCATCTTCAATAATAAATGAAATGATAGTGCCACCATTTGATGAACCGGCTTGAACAATTTTTGGTTGCATGGATTTGTACGTAATTTTGGGAACTTCCGAAAGGGTGGATTTTCGAGAGCAAGCAAAAAGTGAAAGCGATAAGCAAATTATTATCAACCGGTTCATAAAACAAAAGTAAGGGATTTCAGATGAGTATAACGAAGTTAGTAAGCCAAATATTTGATGGTACAGAGACTGAATTTGAAGAGTTTGCATTGCAAATTTTTCACGAGCAATATAAGCATGTCGATATTTATAGAAGTTATATAGATATGATTGGCAAAGATGTGAATCAAATTCACTCAATTATAGACATTCCATTTTTACCCATTCAATTTTTTAAATCGCATAAAGTCATCTCAAATAGACATCAGAATGCCCATGATGAATTTATTTGCTTTGAAAGTAGCGGAACTACTTCTGAAATGAAAAGCAGGCATATTATACAAGATATTAGTTTATATCAAACTTCATTTGAGAAAGGGTTCCAGCATTTTTTCGCAGCCCCTAATGAGTATTGTATTCTAGCCTTATTGCCATCTTATCTCGAACGTAGTTCATCATCGTTGGTATATATGATGGCACATTTGATAGAGGCAAGCCAAAACCCGCTAAGTGGGTTTTATTTGTATGAACACGAAAAATTGCACAAAGTAATTAGTGAACTTGAAGGTAAGAAGCAAGCTACTTTATTATTTGGTGTAACCTATGCTTTGCTAGATTATGCCGAAAAATTTCCTCAACAATTGCAATACACCAAAATTGTAGAAACAGGCGGTATGAAAGGGCGACGAGTAGAATTGTCGAGAGAAGAAGTGCATTATGCATTGAAGCAAGCTTTTGCTTTAACACAAGTTTATTCTGAGTATGGAATGACTGAATTGTTATCACAAGCTTATTCATTAGGTGACGGAATTTTTCGAACACCTGCCTGGATGAAAGTTTTAGTGAGGGATGAGTATGATCCATTTCACGTTCAAAAAGAAGGAAAAGGGGTTTTAAATATCATCGATTTGGCGAATGTGAATAGTTGCTCATTTATTGCTTCTGAAGATATAGGTGTTGTTCATAAGGATGCATCATTTGAAGTAAAGGGTAGGCTCGATCAAGCAGATTTGCGAGGCTGTAGTTTGATGTTGGTTTAGTAAGAAGTGCTAGTAAGAAAACGCCAATTTCTGCGGTATGCTTGCAAAATAAACGTTCATTTACTCGAGTAAATTCTATTTTATTTTGCTTCGTAAGCCTTGAACTTGACCTTTTATTTTCAGGCATGCGCGCTTTCTTGCTTACACTAACTATATTTGACAATCATGAAAAAATATATCGGAATAGTTTTAGTGATTTTATTTGGTATGTCTCACACAATGTCAGCTACTAATAAAGTGCATGTCGAAAAATTTGCATGGTATAAATTATTACGCAATAGCAAAACCGATACAACGTATGTACTTAATTTTTGGGCAACATGGTGTATGCCTTGTATTGAAGAGTTGCCAGTTTTTGAAGACATCAATAAAAAATTCACAAACGAAAAAGTGAAAGTTATTTTGGTAAGTCTCGACCACATTAAAAAAATGGATATCACCTTACAACCTTATATCGATAAAAAAGGAATTACAACAGAAGTGGTATTGTTGAACGAGCCGGACTTTAACTCATGGATAGATTTAGTTGATAAAAAATGGGAAGGCTCAATTCCATGTACCGTAATTTTTAATACCTCTAAAAAATTTTACCAACTTATCGAACGCCAAGTAAGTGAGCAAGAACTTGAAGAAATTATTCAATCATTAAAATAAAATTATAATTAGATGAAAACCATTACATGCTTACTAGCAACGCTATTTACTTTAGCATTACTTTCTTTTACAAAGCCTGAACCGAATGCTTATCAAATAAATGATGCGGCCCGGGATTTTAGTCTGAAAAATGTTGATGGAAAATATGTGGCACTGAAAGACTATTCCAAGGCAAAAGGAATTATTTTAATTTTCACCTGCAATCATTGTCCTTTTTCAAAAGCATATGAAGATCGTATCATTACATTACATAACAAGTATGAAGCAAAAGGGTTTCCGGTGGTTGCTATAAACTCAAATGATGCAATTGCCTATCCTGAAGATTCGTATGAGAATATGCAAGAAAGAGCAAAAGATAAAAAATTCCCATTTGCGTATTTACACGATGAAAGCCAAGAAATTGCAAAAATGTATGGGGCAACCAAAACACCTCATGTGTATTTATTATTGAAAGTAAAAGATAAATTTATTGTTCGCTATATTGGTGCTATTGATGACAATAGCAATGAACCCGAATTGGTAAAACAGAAATATGTTGAGCAAGCAATTACTGAAATTTTGAGCGGGCAAGAAATTTCGCTGCCATTTACGAAAGCGATTGGTTGTTCAATTAAATGGAAAAAATAATCTAATTACTGCTCAACACCAACTAAATCAATCGTAAAAATTAATGTACTGTTGGCGGGTATGCCCGATTGAGAAGCACTTCCGTAACCCAAACTTGGTGGAACATACAATTTTATAGAACCTCCTTTTTTAAGAAGTGGTAAGCCAAGTTGCCAACCAACAATGAGTTGTTTTAATGGGAAGGAGACGTTGCTTGTACTTTGATCGAATATGAATCCGTTTAATAAAGTGCCCTTATATTTTACGGTAACACTAGAGCATAAATTTGGATTGTCGCCACTACCGGCATTGGTAATATCATAAAATAACCCACTACTATGTTGGGTAGCCGTAAGTCCATTTGCTGTTAAGTGATTTTGAATCGCAGTAATTTCTGCAGCACTGGCTACAATGGATGAAGCTACAAGATCGCATTTATTTTTATTGCAGTTTACTATACTAAGCGACAGTAATACAAGAGAAAATCTGAGCAATGTATTTTTGAACATATGTTATATTTTTGCAACGAAAATAGGGGTTTATAAAATGTTTTTATGACAACTCAACTAAGAAATTCTACAATTCAAGGGTTTTAAGAAGGATTGAATACACGAATGATTCTATTCTTGCATCAAAATATACATACCATCATGAAAACCATTCTCTACATTGCTCATTTATTATTGTTCGCATTTTTTGTTGGACAAGCGAAGGCCGAAAACACACAAACCATTAAAGGTCAGGTACTCGATAAACAATCGCAATCCCCTGTAATTGGCGCCACCATAATAATATTGGCAAGCAACCCTTTGCAAGGCGCTACCACCGACGTAAATGGGCAATTCACTATACTTCAAGTGAAACCTGGAAGGTATGAACTGAAGGTAAGCTACTCGGGTTATAAAGAATTAGTGATACCGGGAATTGTGGTTACTTCAGGAAAAGAAGTGATACTGGATATTAGTATAGAAGAGACCGTTAAGCATTTGAAATCTGCAACGGTAAAAGGCACTTCTAAGAATCGTGTGCTGAATGAAATGAGTACCGTAAGTGCCCGAACCTTTTCGATGGAAGAAGTGAATCGCTATGCAGGTGGACGATCAGACCCAGCCCGACTTGCAGCTAATTTTGCCGGCGTAAGTTCACCCGATGATTCTCGCAATGATATCGTAATCAGAGGCAATTCACCTGCTGGAGTATTATGGCGTATTGAAGGTATGAATATCCAAAACCCAAACCACTTTGCTACAATTGGTACTACGGGTGGTCCGGTAAGTGCTTTAAATACCAATATGCTTAAAAATTCAGATTTTTTCACTTCTGCCTTCCCTTCAGAATATGGTAATGCCAATGCGGGTGTATTTGATTTAGGTTTTCGAAAAGGTAATTCTGATAAGCGTGAGCATACCTTACAATTTGGCATGCTTACCGGTTTAGAGGCGATGACAGAAGGCCCGATTAAAAAGGGAAATGGTTCATCCTATTTATTAGCCTATAGATATTCATTTACAGGAATTGCTCAGGCTTTAGGTATTCCGATTGGTACCACGGCAACCCCTTTTTATCAAGACCTTTCATTTAAAGTAGTGAGTGGAAACTCAAAATTAGGACGATTTACATTGTTTGGATTAGGCGGAAAAAGCAATATTAAATTTATGCATGATGAAATTGATACTTCTGATTTATTTGCCGACCCTACTATGGATAGCTATTTTCGCAGTGATATTGCAGTGGTTGGTGTAAAGCATTATATAAAAACCAGTGAAAAATCATTTTTGAATACCATGGTTGGTGCTAGTTATGCTGCTTCAAAATACGATCAAGATTCTATAGCCATCAATGAGGGGCCTTCGGCACGAATTATTGAAAATAGTACACAACGCTTGCATTACAATATCGCATCTACTTTTAATATGAAGGTAAATTCAGCATGGTCAATTAAAGCAGGTGTGCAAGCTGAAATCATGCAACTCGATTTGTTTTATCGCACCCGAAGTTTTAGTACCGTTGATTGGAAACAATTATGGGATTTTGATGATGCCACTACACTTGTGCAAGCCTTTGCGCAAACAAAGTATAATTTGTCGAACAAGCTCACCATGAATGCAGGTATGCATGCACAGTATCTTACTCTCAATGGTTCATATTCAATTGAACCAAGGGCTGGATTACGTTATGCATTAACCGATAAAAGTACCCTTAGTGCAGGGTATGGCTTGCATAGCCAAATGCAACCAACGGATGTGTATTTCTTCAAAACCATGCAATTAGATGGGACTTATAATGAATCGAATAAAGATCTAGGTTTTACCCGTAGTCATCAAGCCGTAATAGGATATGAGATATTACCTATAAAAGACTGGCGCATAAAAACTGAATTGTATTATCAAGTATTGCGTAATGTGCCAGTTACTATGCTTCCTGGCAGCTACTCGATGTTGAATACAGGCTCGAGTTTTTATCCTAATCAAGAGAGTTATTTAGAAAATACAGGGAAAGGCCGAAACTATGGTGCCGAAATTACTGTTGAGAAATTTTTCAGCAGAGGGTATTATGGATTACTGACAGGTACCATCTACGAGTCTAAATATACTGGAAGCGATAAGGTAGAACGCAATACTGCATTTAATGGTAAGTATGTATATAATTTATTGGCTGGAAAAGAATTTAAGTTTGGTAAAGCAAAACGTAATGCCTTCACCATAGATTGCAAACTTACTCAGGCCGGAGGAAGGTATTATACACCTGTAGACCTAGAAGCTTCTAAAGCAAGTAATGAACAAGTTCTTATGGGAGATGAATATGCATTTAGTAAAAGAAATCCTGATTTTTTTAGAATGGATTTAAAGGCAGGAATGACGGTGAATAGTAAGAAACGTAAATTATCGCATTCATTTTATTTTGATGTGCAAAATATAACCAACCACAAAAATGTGTTTGCAGAACGTTATAATCCGGTAACTGAAACGGTAAATACAGCCTATCAAATTGGTGTATTTCCTAACTTTATTTACAAGGTTCAGTTTTAATAAATACAAACAATAAGAAGACTATTTCTAGATTCTCTTTATCTTGTTCAAGTGAAAAGCAATAAACTCAGATTTATTTACATGGTTGTGGTGGGAATTTTAGTTTCCATACTGCTGAAAATTGTAATCTATGATGAACCATCTGGGCATCCTATATGGTATGATTTTGTGGCTTCTATCATAATTACTATCGTGGTTTGGGAAGGGAATTTGATTATAGATGACCAAATGAATCGAAAGTATCCTTGGGTCGATAAAACTAAACTGCGATTATTAATTCATCCTCTGTTAGCTATATTGTATAGTTCAATTTCATTGTATCTGCTGATGCTGTTGTTTAATACCTACGTTTGTGGATTAGATACTCATCATCGCGAACTCATGAAAGGGTCCTTGCTGATTGGCTTATTGGTTACGGTCATCATATTGAGTTTTGAAATTGGCGGACAGTTATTACAAGGATGGAAACGAAGCTTGCTTGAAGTTGAAAAATACAGAACCGAAAGTATCAGTGCACAATTACAAAACCTGAAGAACCAAATTAACCCACATTTTTTATTCAATAATTTGAGTGTACTTTCATCTTTGGTGTATGATGATGCCGATAAAGCAGTTGATTTTATTAATCAGTTATCAAAAGTTTATCGTTATGTGCTTGAGCAAAAAGATACAGAATTGGTGCAGCTCGAAAATGAAATTCGATTCATTGAATCTTATATCTTTTTACTCAAGATTCGATTCGATAAGAATATAGAATTTCACTTAGATATTGATCCCAGCTCAAAAGAAAAGTTCTTGCCACCTATGAGTTTGCAGATGCTGTGTGAAAATGCCATTAAGCATAATGAAATTTCTCACGATCACCCTTTGCATATTCATTTGTATTCCGAAGGTAATAAACTCGTTGTGAGCAATGTAATTCGTGATCGAAAACAAGCAGAGCCTTCATCTAATACAGGATTGAAGAACATTATGGATCGCTATCGTTTTTTTACAGAAGAAAGTGTTGATATCCTTCGAGAAGGTGAGAAATTTATCGTACGTATTCCTTTATTAAAATTTGTATGACTGTAATTATTATTGAAGACGAGAAATTGTCGGCTGATTATCTCGCTCGTTTATTGCATAAACTTGATCCTAAGATTGAAGTGCTTGCTGTGATCGATTCGATTGAGCAATGTGTCAATCAATTCAGCAATGGCCTCACGGCAGATCTCATATTTCTAGATATTCATTTAGCTGATGGTATTAGTTTTGACTTGTTTAATCGTATCGATATTTCGACGCCCATCATATTCACCACTGCATTCAGCGATTACGCCATCAAAGCCTTTGAAGTAAATAGTATCGATTATTTATTGAAACCGATTGGGTTGCAAGATTTGAAGCGAGCCTTAGATAAATTTGCAAAACTAAACGCGAGGCCGAACGACGAATTGCTAGCTCAATTAAAAAGTGCATTTCAACAAGCGAAGCCTGTCTTTAAAAATCGGTTTTTGGTGAAAATGGGCCAATCCATAGATTCCATTCCAGTTGAGGAAATTTTGCATTTTATGTCAAGCGATGGACTCACCTTTTTAGTAAATCGTCAGGGTAAACGTTTTTCGATTGATTATCAACTCGAGCAATTAGAGAGTTTGCTTTCTCCTGATATGTTTTTTCGAATCAATAGAAAGGTGATCCTTAGTTTGAAGAGTATTAATAAGGTGAGTATCTATACAAACAGTCGTTTAATTGTGCAAGCACCATCGCTTGAAGGAGAAGCATGTATCGTAAGCAGAGAAAGAACCCAAGATTTTAAGTCATGGCTTGATAAGTAGGATTGAAAGATCAAAATAAATTAGCTTAGTTCAGCTAATCAGTAAAATGTACATACATTCATCTTTTTGCCACCCAATCTCAAGAAAATCTTACGGTGAATTGCCGATAAGTAAGCCATTCGAATCAAATTCTGAGTTTGTTATAACAAATACTTCGATATCTTAAAGTAGAGGCTTAATTGAATGCTAAGTAAACAAAAAAAACACCGGACTAACCGGTGCAGTTCAATATGATATAGATAGGAATTTATTTCCCAGCTAAGTAATCGGCAACTTTATCCTTATGGATAATATTCTCTTTAAAAGAATAGGCACCCGACTTCGGACTGCGTACAGCACGAATTACTTTGGTCCAGTTTTTTGCTTCCGCCGACGCTTTAAGATCTTTTTTCTGTGCGGTTTTTGCTGCTTTTGCCATGACTTAATTATTTAATTTCTTTATGAATAGTGTAACGCTTCAAGATTGCGTTGAATTTTTTCAATTCAATACGCTCAGGCGTATTTTTTTTATTTTTTTGGGAGATATATCGGCTAGTTCCGGGCATATTTGAATCTTTATGCTCCGTGCACTCTAATATAACCTGAACCCTGTTTCCTTTCTTTGCCATTGTTCTGCTTTTTTAAACGAATTAGATTTTTGAACCTGCTGCACGCATTTCTTTTACAATATTAAATAAACCACGCTTGTTTACTGTGCGCATAGCACCTGCAGTAAGTTTTAACGTAATCCATTTGTCTTCTTCGGCTAAAAAGAAGCGTTTCACCTGTAAGTTTGGCATAAAGCGACGTATGCTTTTCTTGTTAGAAAAAGAAACTTTATTCCCTTTAAGTGGTGTTGTTCCGGTAACCTGACAAATACGAGCCATTGTTCAAATATTTTTTGGAAGTGCGAAAGTAAACAAAAAATCCTAAGTAAAAAATATTATACAGATTAAATTTAATGGATTAGTCAAATTTCTTAGGTTATTGAGCTTATCCTGAAATATTTTCTGCTTACACTTCTTATAGCTAGGTAACGAAAACTTATAGCTAAACGATCTCTCTTTCACAATATTAAAACTACTTTTGCAATCATTCAAAAATTGTGGAAGAAATAAAAATTTATAACGAACGTGTTGAAAAGCTCATTGAGCTTGACGCCCTTGACGAATTAGGCGAGTTCATTAATGATTTAAATATTTCCGATGTAGGTGAGCTGATTAATGAATATCCCGATAATGCCTTGATATTCTTTAATCATCTGGATTTTCAACGTGCCTTAGCAGTCTTTAGAATTTTAGACGGAAATATTCAAGAAGATTTACTAACTATTTTGGCACCTCACCAAATGGTGCAACTACTTAATGAATTGCCTCCCGATGATCGTACCTCTTTATTGGCCGAATTGCCTAGTCATACCGTTAAAGAAGTTATTCGAAAACTCAATCCTGAAGAAAGGAAAATCACCCTTTCACTTTTAGGCTATCCCGAAGAAAGTGTAGGGCGATTGATGACACCAGATTATATAGATGTTGAACCCGATTGGACTGTTGAACAGGTTTTAACTTACATACGTGATTATGGTAAAAGTTCTGAAACTATCGATGTAATTTATGTAACCGATGCGCACGGAACCCTATTGGATGATATCCGTATTCGTGACTTTTTATTGGTAGATCCGGTGAAGACCAAGGTTCAAGATTTAATGGATGAACGATTTATTGCCCTGCATGTAAACGACGATCAGCGCGAAACTATGAACACTTTTCAGATGAATAATCGTGTGGCCTTGCCAGTGGTTGATGATCGAAACGTTTTGTTAGGGATAGTCACTATCGATGATGTGTTATGGGTTGCAGAAGAAGAATATTCAGAAGACATTCAACGAATTGGTGGTACCGAAGCATTGAATGAACCTTACTTAGATATCCCATTGCCCAAACTTATTAAAAAAAGAGTAGGCTGGCTAGTGATTTTGTTTTTGGGTGAAATGCTTACAGCCACTGCCATGGCGTATTTCGAAGATGAAATATCAAAAGCTATGGTATTGGTATTATTCATTCCATTAATTATTTCAAGTGGAGGAAACACCGGTTCACAAGCCTCTACGCTTATTATTCAAGCCATGGCATTAGGCGAAGTTACTTTGTACGATTGGTGGCGAGTAATAAAACGTGAATTGATTTCAGGTGTTGTACTCGGGACGGTTTTAGGGATAATAGGTTTGATAAGAGTAATCTTTTGGAATATGGCTTTTCATAGCTATGGTGATTCTACTTTATCCATCGGTTTCACGGTAGGCTTTTCACTGCTGGGAGTGGTATTATGGGGAACGCTTATCGGGTCAATGTTTCCGATGTTTTTAAAACGTTTAGGCGCCGACCCTGCGGTGTCATCAGCTCCATTTGTTGCTACTGTAATAGATGTAACCGGCTTGGTTATATACTTTAGCGTGGCTTTATTGTTTCTGAGGGGAATTTTGTTGTAGAAATATCATTTACCCAAACCTATAGCATTTTGATATGAGGTTATTATGTTGATACAATGTTATGACGTTCAGGTTTTTGAAAGTTACACATCCTTTAATACCAAGGCAAATTCTTGAAAGCACATAAAACTTTCAAAGCCACAAGCTTCGAAGAGAGGAATCTAGCTAATTTACTTTGAACTTGAAGTGTATCTTTATACTTCAAAATTTATTATGAAACCAATTAAAAATATTGGCATTATGACCTCCGGTGGTGATTCTCCAGGCATGAATGCCGCGATTCGGGCCATTGTGCGAACCGCACTTTCCTTAGAAATAAAATCATTTGGAATTATGCGTGGTTATCAAGGAATGATAGAAGGGGATGTGCATGAAATGAAAACAACCGACGTTTCTAATATTATACATCGTGGCGGTACTATATTGAAGACGGCACGTAGCAAAGAATTTATGACTGATGAAGGAATGGAAAAAGCGTATCATCAACTTAAAAAAAATGATATAGATGCCCTAGTATTGATTGGCGGAGATGGAACTATGCGCGGGGCTGTTGCATTTTTTGAGAAGTATAATATTCCTGCTATGGGTTTGCCGGGAACCATTGATAATGATTTAACGGGTACGGATTATACAATCGGTTTTGATTCGGCTGTGAATACTGCCATTTCGGCTATCGATAAAATAAGAGATACTGCAGAGGCACATGATCGTTTGTTTTTGGTGGAAGTGATGGGGCGGGATGCAGGTTATATCGCGCTGCATAGCGGATTGGCCTGCGGTGCAGAATATATTTTTATTCCCGAACAAAAAGAAATGTTGGATGAAATTTTAGACTCAATCCAAGATGATAGAAAGCGGAAAAAATTAACCAATATTATTGTGGTGGCCGAAGGTGATGAATTTGGCGGGGCCGCTGAATTAAGCAAGCTTATTGAAAGTCGAATTCCGACAATTGAAACCCGAGTTAGTATTTTAGGACACATACAGCGAGGGGGGGCACCCACTTGTCATGACAGAATTTTAGCAAGTCGACTTGGGTATGCGGCAGTACATGCGCTCGTTAACGCACGTTCCCAAGAAATGGTGGGAATTGTAAATCAAGAAATTTGCTTTACGCCGTTTGCTCAGTGTATTAAGTTGCAAAAACCATTGCCTAATGATATGCTGGATATGATCAAAGTATTGGCTAAGTAATTAAAAGCTGAGATGAACTCGTTGAAGTAGTTCAAATCATTGCTCCTTCAAGACTTTCACAATATGGATATACAGTGATATGGCCAATCAAGTATTTCATTATACAGCGAATATGTGAAATGAGCCTGTTTTTAAAGTACCCTAAAATATTTTATCCTACATTTACGTTTTCGTAATTGCATATGAAGAATATCCTTATCCTTATTTTTTTACTCACTTCCTTTTTGTCAGAAGGGCAAGTTTACTATCGAAAATCCGAATATGGTTTTGCATTAGGAGGTTCGAACTATTTTGGGGATTTAAACCAAAATTATGGGTTCAAACAAGTTAGGTATAGTGGGGGCGTTTTCTTAAAATATAATTTTACTAATTATATCGCTTTAAAGTTGGCTGGCAATTATGCCTTTGTAGGTTACGATGATAAATTTTCATCTAATTCATTTCAAAAAGCCCGAAATCTGAATTTCAAATCAAATATTTATGAAACGGTTATTCAAGCAGAATTTAATTTCTTTCAGTACGATATTAGTGATTTCGACCATCGATTTACACCGTATGTAACGATTGGTATGGGTATGTTTTGGTATAATCCATACACTATGTATAACGATGAACGTTATTATTTGAGGCCTTTAGGTACCGAAGGTCAAAATTATGGTGATTATGCCGATAGAAAATATAAAAACACTGCAGTTTGTTTTCCGATTGGTTTAGGGTTTAAGTATTGGATAAATCATGGTATGACCTTTGGTTTTGAAATTGCCAACCGAAGCACCACTACTGATTATATTGATGATGTAAGTACAACCTATGTAGGAAAGGATAAGTTTGTTGATCAAGTGCCAAGTCCTTACCCATCCCCTGCAGCTGTTCTGCAAGATCGTTCAACTGAAATTGGTGATACCCCAATTGGTATCGAAGGCCGTCAGCGTGGTATTAGTACTACGCGTGATAAATATATGATGATGCAGTTTACTTTATCATTTCGTTTTCCTACTTATAAATGTCCAGGGCAAAGGTGATTTAGATGCTAGATGTTAGGAGTCAGTTAGTAGCGGAACTCGGGGTTAGAGGTTCGGAGTTCGCGAATTAATTTGATTGCTTGATATTGTAAAGATGAATGTCTCCCTTCGATTTTAGCGTTTCGTGCTTTTACTGATGAATGTCTCCCTTCGATTTTAGCGTTTCGTATTTCTCACTTATACGGCAGTCAATTGCACATACCCATAACTAAATCGAGCGCTTTCAGGAACCATTAAAATAATCACATCCCCTTTTTTAATTTGGTTTGTGTTAAATAATTCTTCTAACATCAAATAGGGTGAGGCGCTACCTACATTGCCGACACGAGTTAAATTGGTAAACCATTTTTCAGTTGGAATAGGATATCCTATTTCTGCTAATTCTTGCATAATCTTCGGACGAAAATATTCGGATGAAAGATGCGGTAAAAAATAGGTGATTTTATCTAAATCAATATGGTGTTTATCACAAACTTTCTTCCACATTACTCCGCCCCACTTTACAATATTTTCGCCCAATAAACGTGTATCTTGTTTGAAAGCAAATATACTTTTCGCTGCCCAATCGTGAGGTTTCATTTCAGCCCAACCGGTTAAACTTCCGTCTTCATTTTTTTCGCAACCGGCATACATGCATGGTTCAATTTGATTTGCATAGGAAATCACTTCCACCCAATCAACTCGTAAAGAAAGCGAATTGGCATTAGGTTTATCTTGCATCAAAGCAGCTCCAGCACCATCACTTAACATCCAGCGTAAAAAATCTTTTTCAAAGGCGATGATGGGATTGTCTTCCAGATGTTTTAAATCTTCGGCTTCATCATCAAATTTATCGGCCTTTAACCAACCAGATACTTTTTCGGATCCCGCTGCAATTGCATTTTTGCTATTGCCACTTTTTACACTCATAAAAGCATACTTAAAGGCCTGTATACCTGCGCAACAAGCTGTGCTAATGGATACTATTTCCGTTGGCGGACAATTCAATTCACCATGCACCATAGCAGCATGACTTGGCAAAAGTTGATCGGGTGCTACACATCCACAAGCTAATAATTCAATATCTTCCTTCCTGAAATTTTCATCCAATAAACCTTCTATGGCTTTTGATGCAAGCTGATAATTTGTATGTGTGCTTTTGCCTGTTTCTTTATTAATCGCATAATACCGAGTTTTAATTTGGTTGTTACGCAAAATAATACCTTTAGCCTTTGACGCTCTTCCGTCAATACGTCCTAAATAATCTTCCATCTGATCATTGCTGATCGGGTTATTAGGTAAAAATTTCGATAATCGGGTAATATATACTTCACTCATCAATAGGCGCAATAAGTGCGCAATTTAGCAAAGTTCACCTTAAAAATAACGAATCGCTTAAATTGCTTTTATTTTAAAGGTGATATTTTTAAAATAATCCACCTCGGCTTCTAAGGATTTTTTGTTTAACATGACTTTTATTTTAGCCGTTAGTGAACTGATGGGTGAAAGTATAAAAACGCCTATAATTAAAAGTTTACTAAATAATTTAACCCTTGCTTGCCTTTGCGCGTCACCTCGATTTCCTTTTGCTAAAATATACTTCGAAAATTTTCTGAAATTAGCAATTCCTCTCTTTTCTAAAATTACAAGTGCAGGACTTAACTCCACCGATTTTTCATTCAATAGATTTTTATGTAAATCATCTAATTTATTTCCTTCTATCGCTTTCAGTATGATACTGCCAAAGCGATTAGCCAACTCAATATCCCTTTGTTGAACCCCTGCTTCAGGTAAATAGCGTGTGGCTTCTTTGATGCCTTTAAAACTCCAGCGAATTACGGTTAGTATTGAAATAAGATTTGGATTGCGGTCGAAGAATACAATATTTCCTCTCAGTTTAGCACCTTGTTTTATCAATACTTCCTTCACTTTCTCTTGTGCATGTAACCACATATTTCGTGAGCCAATGATGGTAATTACTTCCTTGCCTTTTAGTATTTCGGCATATTTACTTTGTAAAAAACTATTGATAGGAATTGAAGGTGAAAGAAACCAAGGTTGATAGCCAAGAATGACCACATCATACTTTTTATCAGGGAAAACCAAAGGTTCAATTTCTTCCGGAATTTGTTGAACACATTCGGGCATACAATCAAAAAAAGTAGCTGAAGTCCATGGAAATGGGAATTTTTTTACAGGTTTAATTTCACAATAATCTATGTTACACGAATGGGTGCTACTAAAAACATGGTCGATGATGTTTTTTAACTGACCGGTTTGTGAATAATATATTACTAGAATGTTTGTGGGCATAGAGGGGCAAATATAATACGACAATGTGCGAATATGATAATATGCCAATAGGTGAATTCTACAAGATTGTCGTATTTCCATTATCTTATTAGCAAATTATCTCATTATCATATTATTCAAGGGTAACAAATTGTCACATTAAACCCAAACCCTTACTTTTGCCACAAATTTTTAATTATGAGTTTTATCACACATGTTCATGCACGACAAATTTTAGATTCCCGAGGTAACCCTACCGTAGAAGCCGAAGTCTATACCGATAGTGGTATAATGGGTCGAGCCGCCGTACCCTCAGGTGCTAGTACCGGAATTCACGAAGCCGCAGAATTACGCGATGGCGACAAAAAGAAATACTTAGGCAAAGGCGTTTTAAAAGCGGTGAACCATGTGAATACGCAAATTCACAATGCCTTAATTGGTATCGAAATTACCGAGCAACGTGAAATTGATAATGTGATGTTAGATCTCGACCAAACAAATAATAAAAGTAAACTTGGTGCTAATGCCATCTTATCGGTAAGTATGGCCGCTGCCAAAGCAGCAGCCGAAGAATCGGGTTTAAGTTTGTATCGATATATTGGAGGAACCAATGCCCGAACCTTACCGGTACCCATGATGAATATCTTAAATGGTGGTGCTCACGCCGATAATAAAATCGATTTTCAAGAATTTATGGTAATGCCTATCGGTGCCAAAAGTTTTAGTGAAGGTCTTCGTTGGGGAACCGAAATTTTTCATACTCTCAAAGCAGTATTGAAAAAGAAAGGCTATTCAACGAATGTTGGTGATGAAGGTGGTTTTGCGCCTGATATTCAAAGTAACGAAGAGGCGATTGATACGGTACTTACAGCCATTCAACAAGCCGGATACAAAACGGGAACGCAAGTTGCCATAGCTATGGATGCCGCCAATAGCGAGTTGTGGGATGCAAAGCAAAAGTGTTATGTCTTTAAAAAATCGAGTGGAAAAAAAATGAAGAGCGAGGAATTGGTGAAGTTCTGGGAAAACTGGTGTCGTCAATATCCCATCGTTTCCATTGAGGATGGCTTGGCAGAAGACGATTGGAATGGTTGGAAAATGCTGACGGATGCTTTAGGTAAAAAAGTGCAATTAGTTGGCGACGATTTATTTGTTACCAATGTCAACCGACTTACACAAGGTATCGAAGGCGGTATTGCCAACTCTTTATTAGTTAAGGTAAATCAAATTGGTTCTCTAAGCGAAACTATCGACGCGGTTACTATGGCGCAACATGCAGGTTATAATACCGTAATGAGTCATAGAAGCGGCGAAACCGAAGATACGACCATTGCCGATTTGGCGGTGGCATTAAACTGCGGACAAATTAAAACGGGTTCAGCATCACGCAGCGATCGGATGGCGAAATATAATCAGCTTTTGCGTATCGAAGAAGAACTGGGTGCCAATGCTTTTTACCCGGGTAAGTTGTTGAAGTTTGGCAAGTAAACCAATGTTGTATGCTCGCAATACACATCTTGTACATGTATTTTTTTTGATGGCTCATCGTCTTTTTCTTTCATTGGCTTGATTGGCGATAGCACCGTTCAACAGAATAAGTTTTTTCTGCTAGCTACGTTCATATTAAGAATTATGCTTATCCCTTAAAGTGATTGTCATTGATGGCCTATGAAGCGTTAAGATTCAAGATCAATGCTAGGGCAAAAATACCTATGTGGGAAGCAGTTTGAGCAAAAGATTTAGCCCAAAAAAAGGTATACAAGTAAAAATCTTGAGACGTTTTTAAAGAAGCAATAAATTAATGATCTATTCTTTAATAAATTTAGCATAACTGCTTTTTCCTTCCTTATCAATCACCTTCAACATATAAAAATTAGCCGATAAAGTATGAATATCTATAGCCACATTAGCTTTTGTACTTGTTGTGTACACTTTGGTTCCATTTAAAGTATAAATCTCTACATCGTACACTTGGTTATTTTCTCCTGTAATATACAATTGGTTTTCAACCGGATTAGGGTAGATACTTGCTTCTGTTTTCTCGACACTTGCTAAACCGGTTGGTGCCTGAATATTAATACTTACCATACCGCTTGTTTTGTTTAACCATTGTGTAGAACAAAATGAATCAACACATAAGGCACTCGAAACAATTAAACAAATTGTGTATAATCCTGGCGATGCATAAGTGTGTGAAGGGTAAGGACCTGTACTGCTTGTGCCATCACCCCATGTCCATGTATAATTTAAACCCGCACCTGTGCTTGTATTGATTCCAATATAAACTCCAGGACCGGCTAAACTATCAGGATACAAATAGAAACTTGCATTACAAGGACTTGGAGGGCCTGAAACAATTAAACAACTTGAATCAACACAGCCGGTAACGCTACTCGTAACGGTTAAACATACTTGGTACATACCTGCAGTTGGAAAAGTATGAGATGGGTTTGCTAAGGTACTCAATGGGCTGCCATCACCGAAATTCCATGAGTAGCTAAGTCCAAAACCATAACTAGTTTGTGTGAAATTATACGTGTTAGCCGGAGCGCCTACTGTATTGTCGGGTAAAAAGTAGAAATCTGCGAAGCAACTTCCTGTGCTTGTTGAAACTAATTGACAAGTTGAATCGGTGCATCCAGCGCCATTATAGATAACTAAACAAACATTATAAGAACCCGATGTTGGGAAAGTATGTAAAGGATGTTGTGCAGTACTGTTGGGACTGCCGTCACCAAAGTCCCAGATATAGCTTAAGCCGGTACCTACACTTTGATTATGAAATTCATAACTATTGGCCGGTGCGCCTAATGAAGTATCAACAAATGTATTGAATGCAGCATTACAAAGAGTTGTGCCTGAAATGGTAATACTAACACAATTTGAATCGATGCAAGGCGTTAACAATGATGTGTCTTGAACAACTAAGCAAACCGTATAGGTGCCGGGTGTAGTGTAAACTGTACTTGCGGTAACACCATATCCTGCGGTTCCGTTACCGAAGGTCCAAGTAAAACTTTGCGACATACTGCCTGAGGATACACCCGTAAAAGTGGTTAAGCCTGTGGGGGAGGTAGTGAAAGTAAAGGAGGTGTCACATGGGAATTGTGCTTTGGATTGGAAGGCTGTAATCAGCAACAATGCGAAGAGGATAAATTTTGTTTTCATAATTTTATTTTTAAATGATTGTTTGAACCTATTGACGAAGGTATTACTTTGGGTGTTAGCAGTGAATCAAATATTTTCTTCTTTGTTATATTAACAACACTTGGGCGGACGCCAATGATTAGGAAGCACAAGCAGACGCTTACGCTATGGAACTGCTTGCTCATTTACAATACGGCTTGAATATACTTTATCGTCATGATACTACTGCCTACTAAGGCTAGTGCCAAATGACCCCGGCCTACTAAAAATACACCGGATGAAATTTCAACTTCCCTTCACTATTCAACTCAATTGTTGGCATTGGGAATTTTAGTTTGAGCCCATTAAGTACACGAAATAAGGCCGGTGTTTTGCCTCTAATTTTAATTTTGCTGAGATCGATATCTGGTGCAAGATAAAATTGTCGGATGCGGCGAATATCTCTGCGGTCGAAAGCAGGATACCCATTTTGATATACAATTTGATTGTTGTCATCGCGTTGTACATTATCGAAACCGCCATATAAATTTTCGGCGCCATAACCAATAGCCACATTTAGCCACGCCGGAAATTTACTTTGTTTACAAAACGCGTGAATATTAGCACTTATCCAATAGGTTTGACCGTTATAATCTTTAAGTACTTTTTCGGAGTATGAGGTGCCAAATAAATTTCTTGCACGGTTTTCAAGTTGTGGGGAATCGTATCGAACCGGGTGGCTCGAAAATTTAAATTGAATGCGTTGTTCCTTCCAAGCATATTCTTGTGAGGCAAATAATAATGAGCCGCTTAAGTTGGCTGCCATATCCCCCCAGCTAAATCCCCATTTCTGACTCGTGCCATCTAATATTTCAATTACACTTACATAAGCAATACCCATACCGGCACCGTAAATTGCAGATCTTTTTTGTGATACACCAGCCCAACGAAACATGGCACTACTAATTTGTGCGCCCCAATATGCGCTGTATGCATGTCCCACTTTGTCTACTTGGTTCCATTCGCCAAGGTCGTTGTAAAAATGAAAAGTGGATCGTGGATATTGTGAATACCAAGCTTTATTTAAGAGAACTAAACTTCCACCCCAAACAATGCCTTGCGTTGCACAAACGGCAGCGAAACGATTTTTGTTCAATGAATCAGCATTACGAAAAAGCGAAACTTTTTTTTGATTTTGCGCAAGCGACTGCAGGCTAAAAAAACTTAGAAGGATAAGAAAAATTTTGAACACCCGGTAAAGATAATGAAGCTTGGTGTGCAAAAAAAGAGTATGCCTTAGTCGTCTTCGTTAGTTGAATTATTGGAATTTGATTGAGTGGCATTGGTTCTAATTTCTTGATGGATGATTTCACCACCACTTGTGCCTGTTTGTTTTGCAAAGTATAAGTTCACTGCAACAAAAATGAGAATGGCAAATGCCATTAGATTAGCAAATGATTTTTGTTTAAAGCTAGCCCACATAGCTACTAATGAAAAAGCGCCTAATATATAGGATAGCAATGAAAAAACTTCCGAACTTTCTTCATGAATATGAATGAGATTTTCACTGATACCGGCTGTATGTTCAATGGCCTCTTCGGCTCCTTCACCACTTGAAGAAGCAACAAAAGCACCCATAGCACTTACTACAAGGAGTGCATAGGCAACTCTTTTAATAATTTCGTTTTTTAATACTATGCCTGCTACCAAAATTAATAAAGCAGCCACTGGGAAAAAGATAGGAAGATGGTTAACTAGTAAATGAAAATGGGGTTGTGTCATATGAAGAGTTTTTTGTTTTAGGTTAAGGTGTTATCAGGTTATTTTGTTAGTGGGTTATTTTGATATTTACGTGGCGTACATTTTTTGTTTACCCACTTAATGAAACACCGATGAGTTTACCGATACCAAATGTGATGGCTGCAGCCAATAATCCAAATAGTACTTGTCGGAAACCAGAGAACCAAATGCTTTTTCCGGTGAAGAGAGTGATGGCCGAGCCAATTAAAAACAAACCTAATGCACTAAATAAGGTGCTCAATAAAATGGCTTGCATTCCAGTAGTAAAAAGAAAAGGTATTACCGGAATAATGGCACCGATTGCAAATAAGAAGAACGAAGTAAGGGCAGCTTCCATAGCAGAACCTTTAAGTTCATCGGGGGCAATACCTAGTTCTTCTTTGATAAGAATTGTATGGGCTAGTTCTTTATCCGACATAATTTCACGTGCCATTTCTTTTGCTTGCGATTCGGGTATGCCCTTGGAAATATAGATTAATGCCAACTCTTGTTCTTCACCTTCCGGATTGGTTTCGAGTTCTTCCATTTCAAGTTCCATTTGGTTTTCGTACAATTCTTGTGAGCTCTTTACCGAAATCCATTCGCCTAAGGCCATCGATAAGGCACCTGCCAATAAACCTGCCATACCGGCTAGCAACACTTCACTATCGCCACTAGTAGCGCCTGCTATGCCCATTACCAAACTAAAGTTCGAAACCAAGCCATCGTTGCCTCCTAAAACTGCTGCACGTAAGGCGTTACCACCTACCGAACGATGTCGTTTTTCGAAACGAGCCACATTGGTTCCGCTTACTTTAGTATTTCCTTTCAGAATATTTTGAAGTATGGTAACATGTGCCGTGTCTGATAAAGATTCGATACTGGCTGTTTTTCTTCTTGCCGTTAAGATGGAAGATGATATGCTTTTTTCTGTATCGAGTAGTATGCCCAAAATATAATCATATCCAAATATTTTTCCAATGCGGTGTAAAATTTTTGCACGTGTTGAGGGCGCCGGAAGTTGATGAGCTTGGAAATTATTTTTCTTGAGAAAAGCAATCGCATGTCCGTTTTCAATTTCACTCATCTGCTTAAATATCAAAGCAACATGTTCATCCTCTTCGTTTTCGGCTAGTACTTTGTACAAGTAGCTTGCATCTACTTCTGTTTGAATATTTTTAAGGTTCATAACTGCGATGTAAATTAGTGTATAAATAGCATCAAACACTAAGTGTGCTATATGATTTGTATCATGTTAGTTTGCATTGGATAGACTAAAAACACTGAGTAATTGCTTGTTCATTAAAATTTGCAATAGTTTGCGCGGATAATCTTAACAACTACTGTAGGTACTTTTTAAGAATAGAATAGATAGTGTGAACTAAGGAATAGTTACCTATACCAATTCTAGAATGTTAATTTGGTAAGTGAATATGATACTTTCAAAATTAATTTGATACGTATTTCCAGGAAGCGCTTTCGTTAACACATTTGCAAACTTGGATAATTAGTATACTTTTATTGTAAAATACTTTTCTCGATGAAATCAAATTTACTTTTAGGCATGCTTGTTTTTTGCATGTCGTTTCTTTCTAAAGCTCAAGTTAGCTTAGTGCCGTTTACTCAATCTATGGATTCTTTTCAAGTAATCAATGGAACACAAATTGATATGCCCCTAGAAGATGATATCTTTCATCCCAACTTACCCATAGGATTTAGTTTTGTTTATAATGGGGTTTCAACTCATAAGTTTGGGGTTTGTACCAATGGGTATATTGCTATGGATAGCTTGATGCATTCTGGATTATGGATGCCAACTACAAGTAGTGTGAATGAAGTATGGGCTTTAATGGCCGATTTACGCAATTCGAACACAGGCGGTAGTATAGAGTATGTTACCATTGGCAGTGCGCCTAATAGAATTTGTATTATTCAGTGGAAAGATTATGGTATTTTTTCTTTACCCTATTGTCATCTAAATGTACAAGTTCAATTATATGAAACTTCTAATTGTATACGTTTGGTGTATGGATATAATGCATTGTCGGGTACTACGGGAAAGACTTTTCAGGTCGGTTTAAGTGGTAATGTTGGAGATCATAATTTGCGAACTTCGACAGGCAATTGGTTAACCAGTATGCAAACAAGTGCATGGAGTGGACCAGGTAGCGGCATGTTTTTAAACGCTTTAAATACGGTTCCAAGCGGACTCACTTTTTCATTTGGAACTTGTCCGACTGTAGGTATTCCTTTCTCATATATTAGTGGAAAAGTATTTAACGATGCCAATAACAATGGCACGCAAGATGTTGGTGAGTTGCCGATGCCAAATGTATTACTCCATGAAAGTGTTCAAAATTTTTATACAGTGAGTGATGCAAATGGAGTGTATAATTTATTGTTTGTTGATTCAAATCTTACCTATTCACTCACTGCGATTGCTCCAACCTATTGGAATGTTTCAAGTTCACCGGCTATTCAAACTGTGTCGCCACTTACACAACCGGTTGTGAATGTAAATTTTGGTTTGTATGCTACACCCAATATTCATGATGTAACTATTCATTCAATCGCATCAAATGTTCCTTGGCCAAATGCAAATATTAATTTTAATACAACCATTCATAATGCCGGTACGGTAGTTGAAGCAGGCGATTCTATTTTCTTTTCAATGGATGGTAACTTTACTTTTATTTCGGCAACACCGGCACCTGATGTTATGAATGGAGATTCATTGATTTGGGTGTATTCGAATTTATTGGTGAATGAATATCGAAATATTACCATGCAATTAAAAGCCGATTCGACGGTAGCGATGGGTGATACACTTCATTCGTATTGGACAATACAACCTATTAGTGGCGATGCATTAAGCACGAATAATTATTTTGCACATCATCAACCATGTATATCTTCTTTTGATCCGAATTTCAAATCAGTAGTTCCCGAAGGTAATATTTCAAAAACACAAGAATTAGAATACACGATACACTTTCAAAATACCGGCACAGCTCCGGCGCAAAATGTTTTTTTATATGATACTTTAGATGTGAATTTGGATGTGTCGACTTTTAAAATTTTAGGCATGACACATCCTGTTACTTATACACTAAATAGTTTGGGTAATTTAGCCTTTACATTTGCTAATATTAATTTACCTGATAGCGTAAGTAACGAACCTGCTAGTCATGGTGCAGTGAGTTATACCATTCAACCTAAAGCAGGTTTATCATATGGAACAGCCATTGAAAATACGGCTTCTATTGTTTTTGATTTTAATGCTGCGATAGTTACCAATACCACACAAAATATAATTGTTGAAGCGATACCAAATGGCTTGCTTGATGAAGAAGGAATGGTTTCGGAATTTAAAGTATTCCCAAATCCTAGTGATGCTGAATTATTGATCACTTCAGACTTAGATTTGCAACAAGCCAAGTTGTTATTATTTGATATCAGTGGTCGTAAATTAGCGATGCCGGTTTCGATAATCAATGCAAATAAAATGAAGCTTGATATTTCAAATTTAGTGCAAGGGCAATATATACTTTCTATCGAGGCAGAAGGAAAATCATCACAGTATACAGTGATTAAGAAATAAATTTTGGATGAGATTAGCCTGAATCGCGAACGTGTAAATTAAAAATATTAAATGGGTCGGTGCTAGATTAGCAGCACCTAACTCTACTCGCGGTGCTGATGATATGTACGCGATGAAAGGTACTATGTTTACATTGGTACATTTTGTTATTGAGCTTGCCGCGCTATGTTAATTTGATGAAGGGCTGCGGGATAGGTAGGGCTTGGTGCAAACTTGCATACACCTGTTTAATAAATCATAGCGCCTAGTTTGCACCGGAGTGAAGCGTAGCCCGAAATAGCCCGAACAACTGTTTGATAAAGATGCTAAGCTGATAGCCCCAAAAATTAATGAGTACTACTTGAAGATGGTAAAAACATTTTGTTGATGGTTAGGCTATCAACTTAGCGCAATTTCTCATGGTTTTTATAGTAAGCATTTTTAATGCTTCGCATCTGGCAGCGCTTTTTGTGCTTTAATATAATTGTACAGTGCATTAAATTCAAGCGTATCCATTTTGCTATACGATGAAAATGGCATGAACAAATTATTGAGTTGTTTACCTTCAGGCGTGTTTCCAGTTTTAAATGTGGTAATAAATTGTTCGAGGGTCCACTTGCCAAAGTTTCCACCCGGTGAAATATTTGGCGAGAAGGGGGCTTCCGGGTTAGGGTCTTTAAATCCATTTAGGGTTTCGCCATGACAAGTTTTGCAGCCACAAATACTTATCATATAAGCACCATACTCAATATTCGCTTCAACCGGAGGAGCGCTTACGTTTTTAACCTTTTGGTGATCAATAGTTTCGGCATCAAAGAGTTTACCAAAGGCGCCTAAGCTGGCTAATACTTTAGCTTTTACAGTTAAGGTAGGAGCAGCCCATTCTTTTTCGACAGGCGTAATTTGTTTCATATACGCAATGAGTTGGGCAAGATTTTCATCTGAAAGCTTACCAATACTTTTTGATGGCATGATGAATAATGCTTGTCCGTTTTTTTTAATGCCATGTCGCAATACACGTATCCAATCTTCGTCGGTATAATCGATAGTTTTGCTGCCTTTTCCGGTAGTAATATTGGGTGTGTTGATACAACCGATATCAGGCACATTAAAAAATTCTTTACCGCCTAATCCATTACCATGACAGTCGCTGCAAAGAATATCGGCCCAATGTTTACCCCGAGCAATAGAAAATGAATCGCTAGGAATGGGAAGTAAGGTAGGTGTTAGCGTATAGGTTTTTGTATACCGTTTCTCGAAATCAGAATTTAAGTAAAAACCTGATCCAATGGCAATGATTAACAGAATGATGATGACAATAAATGTCCATTTGAGGAATTTTTTCATGATATTATATATTTAGGTTAATGCAAAAGTAGAAACTACCTATTGCAATGTCAATAGGGGTAATTGAAATTTTACATCTTCTATAAAAAGGCTAAAGGGTTCCATACTGCTTGTAGGAAATTAATTGAAAATTATAAACTCCCATCATATACCAATAATCAATTAGGAAGAGCTTCGTTAAGTATTGCTTTACATATTGCAGAAGGTGCAGGCAAATTTTCCAAATCGGATAGAAGAAATTTCTTCATCACAGCAAGAGCATCTGTTTATGAATGTGTTGCTATTTTGGATATACTTCATGACGAACTAACCATTACAGATGAACTATCCATACTTCACTTAAAATCTGCCGATGAACCTTCCAGAATTCTTTTTACGATGATAAAGAAATTAGAGCAATAGTTAAAAGCTATTTCCTCCTCCCTCTCCACAATATCAATCTTCTCCCTTATTCAACTTTTTAGTCTTTTACTACCTCAACCTAAAGACCGCTGAATATCAAAAAATATTCATGATGATTCTCCTAATTTCTGAATAGAGGTAATAAACGGCTAAAGAATACTATACAATCTTCTTACTTGCACTCTTCACCTTCACCACAACAATCCGCCGAAGTATCTATGATACCATGGGTGTTTAAACTATCTTTTGTAGGTAGTGTTGAACAACTTGCAGCTGCATGATTCACCTTAAATTTCTGTACTTCAAAATAAGTAAAAAAGAACAAACTCGCTAACAAGCCAATCCAAAAAATGACCTTAGATATTTTTGTGTTTTTTGATTCCGTTGGACTACAATCGCATGCCCCGTTGCAAGCAGCTAATTTTGGAAGTACATACAATGAATAATACGATACCGTAAATGAAACCGCACTCAAAGCAATCAGTATAGGTTCAATGGCATTAAACCATGGCGAAGCCGCGAAGCTTGCGGTTGATATACCAAATAATGAGGTAATCGGACTTGCACAAACTCCCACACAAGCCCCACTTTTACAGCAAGCAAATAATAATGGAATTACCGAACTGATGCTACCCGTTATGGATGTCCAAATTGATTGTAAACTTTTCATTCGATTTTATTTTTACTAATTCTTACCAATGTGAAAATGATGAGGGGTTACATTGCTTACTTGTGAAAATAATTATCATTTCCATTTCAATTCATAATCTATTAATTGCAATATTGCGATAAATAAATAAAATATCCAAATTAAAATCAAGTGATTCAAGCACCATTCTGAAATAAAAAATACTAATGAACACCTACAAAAAATCAATTCTCTTCATTCACATCAAACATATAGACTTCAAGCTTTTGGAAGTCGAACATGTTTTCATCATTCTAGTGTGAGTAGGAGTGTGAGTGTGAACCCCGAATCGTTCCTCTCGGGGCAGAAAAAAAATCAGAGTGGAAATTCGGTTTCGAGCCACGCTCTCCACTCTCATTCTCACTCTGTTCCGATAATTATCGGAATAGTTACCCCAAGTGAAACTTTATCGAACTTTTTATACCGTGATTTATGTAATAGACCAAACCTTTTGGGCTAAACATCTATCCTATCGGCATTTACTCCCGTAGGTACGGGATAAGAAATGGTTTATCTACCATTTCGAATTGGTATTAATGAAAGTAAATTACTGCAAACTCATAGAATTATTTATGTTAATGAGTAATACCTTACTTTTTCTCAAACATCATTTTTAAAAACATTCAAGTAAAAAACGGTATCAATAAAAAAGTAGCTACCATTTTGTTTGATAACATTTTCATCATGAATATCTTCCAAAAGAAGCCCTAATTCCTTATTGTAAAAATCATTTCGTTTTATCTTTTCAAACCCATTATAAGATAGCAAGGTTTCAACCTCTGCCAGGTCAACATCTTCATTAGAAACGATAAAGTTTTGTTCCAAGACGGCTAATAAAACTCCATTCGCAACCATAAATCCTTTTAGCTCATAAGATGTATCGGGAAAAATTTGATTATGAATTATAAGACTATTCAAAAAGTCTAGCCAATTGTTATAATAAACAGCATCGTTTAACTTTAATACATGCCTATTATCAAGGCTGAAAAAGACTTTTGCTTCACCTCCTTCTGTAAGATAATATTTTTCATCTATCGCATTAATTTCAAGATAGGAATTGTCTTCAATAAAACGAAGTATTAATTGCTCCTGCTCTTTTTTAATTCTTTGCTGACCTTCGAAGTCCCTTGTAATCTTTGTATTTGTTGCAAAGCTTGAGCAAAGGAGACTTCGGGTTGTTGTGAGAGAATTTTTTGGTTCCTCAACGACAGCTCCTGAAATGATATCTTGAATGATTTTCTTTGCATACTCACTTAACATTTGAGCAAAAGTAAAGTTTTTTTGTTAATCAAGAAACAGAGCGAGAAACAGAATGAGAATGAACCCCGAATCGTTCCTCTCGGGGCATAAAAAAAATCAGAGTGAAAATTCGGTTTCGAGCTTCGCTCTCCACTCTCATTCTCACTCTGATTTTTTAGTTACCCAAAGTGAGATTTTCTCGAACTTCCAAAGCGAGTTTTTTACCCAAAGTGTGAGGGATGGATTTGAGAAAATGTATCACCTTTTTGGGTACTTTAAGTGACAATTTATTCAAATAGAAAAAGGGTAAAAATATTCTTTTTTGAATATTTTTACCCTTTGGAGCCAAAGCTATCGCTTTGGAATGTTACCCCTGTCTTTCCCCGATTTATTTCCTGTCTTTGCAGGATAATTCGGATTAGGTTTCGGGGCGGGTTTTGGACTTGATGCTTTTGAAGCTTTTGCCATAAAATGAATTTGTAATTGTTAGCTCTAATAATATGCCAACACACAGATATGCCAACTTGTCAAAATATCCCCATCTCACCCCCTTGATTAAACCTTCCAAACTGAACTGCCTTTCCACGTTCCGGTATTTCAATAACCACATCAACATCGTGTTGGAAACTGTTCGCTCCTCTAAAGTTTCCTTCTTTGGTTGTTTGAAAAATGTAGATGAATGATTTGGTAGGGTATTTTCGTTTGAGTGCGGTTAGGTCTTCAGGTAGTAAACCTAATTTATTGACACTATCTAAAAAGATAAAGTCATAAGGAGTAATATCATTGGGCAAAGTGGATGCTACGAACAAGTTAGGATGCTTTACATCTTTGTCATTGAGTTTCTTTTGGAGTGTAAAGTCTAAACCTTCTTCTTTGGCTACATACAAAACCTTGCCATGATTACGAGCCATATACCCTGCAAAGTCAATACACAAATACGACTTACCCATTTTGGGCTTACCAAATACCATTGCTGTAAAGTTGGGTGAAGGGTCGCCAATTAGGTTATGCCATTTACCTGTTAGCCCAATTGTATTAAATTCGAGCTTCGCAAATTCCATGCTATTCATTACGACCGGCATTTCGCCATCTACGCCACTTAGTGAAGTGCAATTACAACCATCCACTATTCCTTGTAAACCATTTAGTTCCTGGCTATCTATCTCTATCGTTTTCTCAGTTGGATTATCAATGAATTTTCTTAATGTCTTAAACGCATCATTCATTTTATCAGAGTATTTGTCATTGCTTGTAACCTTACCTTTAGCAACTGCACTTTCCATGAGTTTGATTAGTGCTGTGGCTTTTTGTTTTATGCCAGTCTTGCCAACAAGGTTCAAATACTTTTTGATGTACTGAATAGAAGGATAGATTTTTTCGCCACCGATTATACTTTCTAAATTAGCCAACTTCTCTTGAGGGATATAATAAACTGTTTTAGAAGACATTCGATTATAAACCATAATCAAATCCTTTTGTATGTATTCTATCTCTTTAGCATAGGCAGAGGTTTTGCGAATCTTCCTTTCTACAATTGCTTTTTGCAAAGCATTAATAAAGCGAAGTATATCCTCTTGACTTTTTTGTTTTTCATTCAGGTTTACAAAACGCTTAATGATTTTAATCTCTTCTTCTAATCGTTCTACCAAATGTGCAGGTGGTTCACTATGTTTTGGTTCAGCCATTTTCTTTTCAGTTTTTGGCTTAACCACTTTTGCAGATTTGTGTACTACTTCTTTCTTTGTGGCAACCACTTTCGGTGTAGATAATTTTGGCACATATTCATTGACTTTAGAAAAGTATAAATCAATAACCTCTTTTATTTTTTCACTTTTGTAATAAACATCCCAGTTGGAATAATTTTGTGTTGATTTTTTTACAAAGTCATAACCCTTTTGTAAGTTAGAAGGGAGGGCTGTATAGTCTATCAATGCGACTTGTTCGTTGTAGTTATTTGAAGTTAGCATAAGTGTATTTTTATTGTTTGTATTTTAGTTTAAGCAAGTTCTAATTCAAGCATGAGGGCTTCGGCTTCCAATTCGAGAATATCTGTTTGGTTATTGTCTGATTCTTTTGGTGGCAATGTGATTTTCTTTCTTGTACTCATACGCACCATTTCTTTTTCAATGACCGAGAGTTGATGTCGGGGAATAGCCATACTCAAGCTGTGGTTGGCTTGAAGTATCTGCACCAATTCATTGATACTGTCGCCATTCATTTTGGCAACCATTTTATCTGATACCTTTTCAAACATGTTATTGTCCACCAAATCCAAAATGGCTTTATCCAAATAAATGTCGCCACCTTTTTGACGTGATGCTGGTAGGTATAAATTATAAGAGTACCCATTTTTCATTAAACTCATTCTGCCATTGCAATTCAGGGCTTGACCATTTTGCAAACTCTTTATGAGTGGCAAGGCTTTACTAATCGGGACAACTACTTTTTCTTCAGCACCTTTTTCAGCAGGTAGCCAATTTTCAGGCATTAAAATTCCTTTCTTGGTTTCGCCTTGTAAGGTGGTATAGCTAACCAATTTTCCTTTAAAGTCGCTAAAGGCTTGTAGCAAGTTGCCAGTAATAATGTGGCGCACTTTTCTATCAACGATATTCTTTTTCGTGAACTCTTCCCATTCATTTAAAAGTGCGTCTTTGTTTGGTTGACTACTATTGGAACTTGCACCAATGATAGCCATAATATCATCAGAGTAGGAGGCAGGGATAGCTAAATACTTATTGCTATTGGCTAATGCAAAACGGAGTTTCAACGCTGATGGAGCGTAAGGGTTTTTCTTTTTAAAGTCAATAACAAATCCTAAGAAAACTGAAAGGATTAGTTCCTGACCTTCATTGTAGGACTGCATCGGATATTCTAAGCGTTTGCCGATGGTAAAGAATTTAAACAAACGCTCCATGTAGCCCTTTCGGTTGTTATGGCTTTTCTCTAAATTCTGTAAGGTTAGTTTTTCAGCTTCCCAAAGCTCATCCTCTTTTTCCTTACATGCTTGCTGATAAGCTTGCTCTCCGTCCTTTTCCTTTATTTTCAGCAATTTCTTTTCAGTTCCAACTTCACTAACCAACTGCTTATATTTTTCCATTGTAGCAGACTTGTCATTATCTAATTTATCATAGACAAACTTGTTATAATTACTTAGTAATTCCGTTTGAATATCACCAGTTAGTTTTTCGCCTAAACTTTCTTTGAGTAAATTTTCCAATTCAGTTCGTGTAAATGGTTTTCGTAATACATTGGCTTTAACCGTTTCTAAAATACTATCATCACCAAAAGCACTATCTCCACCTTTACCCATTTTTACAATTTTTGTATTCAAGGTTTCCGTTTCCAAATTCATAGCTTCTACTTCCAAATCATAGTCACCAATTTGTTTGAGGTATTCAACATAGTCAATGTAGCGTTCCGCAATTTCATTATAAAAATCTCCTTGCATTTTTGTTGAGAGAACTGCAACACGACCTGATACTTTATGTGCCGCATCCTCTATAATATTTTCTCTATCACCTTCATCACTTTTTTTAAGGTTTAGAGGGTCACCTAATAAATCGTTGATGTCCATATTCTCCAATAAGTATTCCTTCACTATTTTATCGCCATACTTATTTAAAAAATCAGGCACATCTAAAATCTTGGTGCTTTGTTTTTGGTTAGAAGTTGTATTGGCATCTAAAGATTTTAGTTTTTTTTGTAGCATCATCATCAAACGCTTTTCGGCAGGTATAGCCGAATTCACATAATCGTATATTGGTTTTAATATCTGTCCGGTACGATTAATACGCCCTCTTTTTTGCACTTCGGTATTAATATCAAGTTCTGCTTGTAAGACTATCATTACCCTTGTCTTTACTTCTTCTTTAGGCACTTTAGCAGTTACAATAGCATGAGCCGATGCACCTGTACTTCCGCTTTGATTTATCATTAATACATCTACTTCATTATTATTGAATTGACGAAACGCATCATTGGTATTGATACGTTTGCGTGAAAGGATTAATCCTTGATTTGTTTTAGGGTTGATTTGTAAACCATATTTCCTACCTGTTACCTCTGCCACCGAATAGCCAGCTTCTTGAATTTTTTGTATGATAATATCAATTGGGCTAATGGTAATGCCTGTGGCTACTTCTTTTATTTTATCTACTATTCTGTGATATTCATGTTGGGCTTCGGGTGGTAGTTCAGCTATTTCAAATTTCTTATAAACGGGTTCTCCATTCATATCTTTTTCGGTATAGCGCATGATACTCTCTAAACCACGTTTTAAGACTTCGGCAAAATCTGCATTGATAGTATCACCATCGCCAACGGCAGTTCCATTTTTGTTTTCCATTTGCTCAATGAAACTTCCCATTGTGGAAGCAAAAGCAATGATGGGTTTCTTGCCTTCTCGAAGTCTCATTAACGCACGTTCGGCAACTGCATCAGCTTTGATAGAGAAGAGCATTTGATTAATCACTTGAAACACCTTTGAAAAGTAAGGTTGGTTATCTACCCCTGCCTGTGAAGTGCCTTCACGCACCTGTACCTTTACCTTCAGCTACTGCAATTTTATCTAATTCATCTACCTGTGCATCTATAAAATTAGCTTGGAAGGCAATAATGTCACGAAGTATATCTGTGATATTATCTGCAACGGCTTTATGTTCTTGCTCTCTATCGTCAAGGGTAATATAGTTTACTTCTATACCTTCAAAACTTCGTTCACGCCTCATCATTTGACCTTCTGCTACGAGTTGTGACGATAGCACTTCTTGTAATGCAACTCCACCTTTGGTAATAGCCTCTACAAGTTCATCCTTGCTCATGTTACAGTCGGATATGGCTGTTTTCATAGCATAGATGGGCATATTATCCGGTCGTTTTGCAAAAGTCGCTGAAAGAAATATTACACCTTTGGCACTACCAACCACACTTTGCATAAACGCACCAGTATTGCTTGTGCCACTACTATTGTGGGCTTCGTCCATGATAATAATATTATCTTCTGCTATGGCTCGTAAAAAATTAGGTTTATCAGGTTTTCTATCAGGCGAATTAAATTGAGAATAAGTACCTACGACAAAATCAAAACCATGAGGCACTTTCTGTTCCTGAAATATTTTTTGTTGTGCTGAGGTATTCAAGGCTTCATAAACCACATTACCATCTTCATCTTTAATATCAGTTTTGCTTTCATTTCCATTGACAATAAATGGTTTTAAATGACTACTACCAATAGCAACCAAATCTCTATATATATCCGAAAAGAGGTTTGCCTTCTCTGTGATAAAAATAGGTTTCATACCTTGTTGAACTGCATAGCGAATCATTGAAGAGGCTATACGCCCTTTTCCTATACCTGTTTGGTCGCCAATAATCATTCCTTGCCCTCTTGCTTCAATATTGTAAATGGCTACCGCAACAGCATCTATTTGTTCTGCTGATAGTGCTTTGCACAATTCTGTATGACTTCTGTAACCCAAACGGTGACGAACAAAGGCATCCACATCGCCTCCAATTTCTTGTCGTATTTTTTCTAAGGCTGAATGTGTTTCAAAACCCATACTGTCAGGCACTTGTGTATCAAGTACAACACATGAGCGAGAAGCAGGTTTGTAAGGCATACCGAGTTCGCCAATTTCGCCTAATAAATTAAATAAATCGTTTGCTTCATCTTCTAAATGATTTAAAGTGGGTTTTATCATTGTTGGTCGATTTTGTTTCATTGCGCTGGTAACTCTTTCATATAATTCATCAAAAGTGTGTATCACTTTATCATTGTATTCATTGTAAATTGGAGAAGCTCCATTTGGGTTTTCCTTTCGTCCGTCAATTAATATCATACGAACATTGAATGATGTTCCTTGACGTGAGTATAATTTATGTCCATCAATTTGTAACACATCGGCTACATTATAAAAATGATAGAGGTAATTAAAGAATATTCTATTTTTCCCTGCTTGTATTCTGCCTCTTTCGTCCCATTCAGTATGTCCGCCAATAATAATACTTGCTCGTCCATCATCTAACATTGTTTCCAATGCTCGTAAAGCCATCACATGGTCGAGGGTATTAAATTCAAAACCATTGAATGCAATTTTCGGATTAATCTTTCCGAATGGTGGGTTGGTCATTACGGCTTGAAAATGCCGATGCACGTCAAAAAAATCATTCGTTGCATCACGTTTCCAAACATTTGCAAAACCTTGTGTTTGTAAATTCAGGTTTCTAAAATCGTCTATTTCATTTACATAAATGCGTGATGGATTTCCTGCAATGGTAAGTAAGCCATTCCCTGCACTTGGTTCAAACGCATAACCACCTTTCGTTTCGAGTTTATCTATTTCACAAAACAAACCTGCTAAATATCCAATCGGTGCAGGGGTGGAATATTGTTGCAATAAAATACTTTGACTTGTCCTATGTGATAAATTTACTTGACTATGGTACAAGTCCACAATAGCATCAAACTTTTCCTCCGTTGTCCGACCTGCCTTGTGTGCTATCTTTCTTGCTTCATTTACAATAGCGAGTTCCGTTAATTCCTTGACTTCGGTTTTATCTAAAATGGAATAGCCTTTGGCTAATTTTTCAATGGAAGTTTTATTGTGTTTTGTTTTGAGCTGTAACTCAAACTGCACTTTTTCTACAAATGCTTTGTAGATAGAATTGTTGATATGTGGTTTTATTGATTTCATTTTATTGTTCCCGACACTTTCGGTCGTGATAATTCGATTACATTTTTTTCAAAAAAAATTATCTCATTAAAAAAAAACACCCTCTCCACAAAATGCAGAGAGGGTATTCTTAAAAAGACTATGAGTAAGCTAATTGAGTTCGGTCATCCCAAACGGCTGTCATAGTTTGCAAACCATTTGACCAATCATTGATGATAACATCTTCAAGGATGGTAGTTCGCATAATAGCCCAACGTGGTTGAGCAGTATCTGCACCCGGGTCTGCAAAACCTGTATAGATTACATTCTCTCTTGCTTCATCAATTAATGATGGTTCTTGCATAGA
Source organism: Bacteroidota bacterium (assembly GCA_016706595.1). Classification (GTDB taxonomy): domain Bacteria; phylum Bacteroidota; class Bacteroidia; order Chitinophagales; family Chitinophagaceae; genus OLB11. The sequence goes on from JADJJH010000003.1 coordinate 447,529, forward strand.
GGCAGGTAGAATGTTTTCAATACTGGTTTGCATGGTATTGATGCTTTCTGATAAAGCTGTTAAATCAGCTTCAATCTGAACATCAATTGGCTCTAACATTGCGTTCAAAGCTGTAAGCAATGTCGGACCATCAACATGGTCAGGTTGTGTAATATCTGCAATCAGTATGAAGATATTTCTCAAAGCTCCACCTCCAATGTCAATTTTGATAGTCGTTCCTCGTAAGATGGAAATTTCACGAATGACTTGTTTATTAATGGTACGAACATTAGCACCATTGGTAATAACCAAGTTCGTATTTGTGTTTGTGATTTGAATAGCTGCCATATTTATTTACTTTATTTTTTTGTTTTGATTTTTATTCGATTTCTTTCGGACTTGCATTTTTGTTGGATGAACTATTTGTAGGAATTTCTTTAATGACAACTTGTGATAATACCTCTCCTACAAATGCGCCTACAAATCCACCGAGCATAAGCAAGGGTGTCGGGTCTTTGGCGTAGTGTTTCGCATAATAGTAGGCAGTTAGTGAGCCAATTAAAGCAAGGGCTGATACAATAGTTTTTTCTTTCATTTTTTCTTTTTTTACGTTATGATTTGCGAGTTTTCATTCATCAGGATTTTAAGTCCATCGAATTTTGTGTTCTTGCAATTCAATTAGTGGAGCGCAATTGTGTAGCTGTAACGATACCTGCTAATAAAAAAGCTGAACCAGTGACAAGCCTATCCTTTCGCTTAATGCGTAAACATAGTTTTTGCGTTTTCTTGTTCTCATTGACTAATACTGTATTCAATTTTAGCAAGGCATTGCTATTGGCTTTCATACTTTGGTAATCACTTTCTAAACAAACAATGGTGCTATCCTTTGCAATAATCAACAACTCATAATATCCTACTTGTTCATTCACAATGCTATCCTTGTATGAATTGGCATTAATAAAATAGATGAGTTCATGTTGCAAACTATCACAAGTCGCTACATAGTTATTGGTATCAGCTTTGGTAATAAGTGTTTGCCTACTCGTTAGTTGTTGCAATTCATTTCGTAGGGTACTTACTCGTTTCTGAGCGACATGAACTTGTCCTTTAGACTGTTGAATTTTGACAACTAAAAATTGATTGTTCGCTTTCAATTTTTTAAGTTCGCTCGTATGCGTTGCATCCAATTTATTCAAGTTGTTGGCAACTGTTTTTACATCCTGAACTGAATGGGTTTGTGGCATTTCATTACTTGGCTTAAAAAGTAGATGAGTGCCAACTGCTATAAGTGAAGCAAAGGCAAGGATTAGTAAAAGGGTTTTCTTGTTCATATTATTTTTTCTTTTTTGATTTTAAATAGTTTTCTTTTCAAGAGAGTAGCCGAAACACCCTGCACCAATAAGGCTTATAAAGGCATAAAACATGTACTCTGGAATTGGACGTTGGAAAAACTGATGGGCTATCCAACTAATAATGACACAGACCAAGCAAACTAAAATGACTATTTCTCTGAGGGAATGATTTCCATTCTTGTCTTTTAAAAAGTCGCTTACCTGTTGTTCGTTTTCTGATGTTGTGCCATCTCTGATGTTTTGATTACTCATGTTATTTGTTGTTTGATGTTAAATAATATATTCCTGTTCCAAGTCCGACTAAGGCTGTTAATCCAACAAGCACTATCCCTGCCTTTTTCTTTGAATGGCTTGTACTTGCATTGGGTATATCCTCGTATGTTTGATTTTTGATTCCTGTTTCATTAGAAGTTGTTATAGCCTTGTTTTCGTTTTGAAAGGGAATTGGCACATAGCCTTTTGTTCTATAATCGAGAAGTGTATAAGTAAACTGATTACCATATTTCTTTGCATGTTTTTCCGCTAATCCAATGAGTTCTTTAAAGTCGTTAATATTGGCTATTACCTGACAACCTGCACTCCATCGGTTCACATCTTCAGTTGTTCCATTGCCTGAAGCATGATGAATATTGATACCAAATAATCCTGTTTGCGTATGCCCTGTTTTACTATCAATGTCGGTACTATTGTTTTTACTTCGATATACAGTTACTGCTTTTCGTTGAACTAATGCTTTATACTTTCCTCTGTGTAATCCTAACTGGTAGGCATTTAGATACTGACCATGTTTGAGTAAAGCAGAACCTGCTTTATTCATCGGATGATTTAGAAAGTAAGTGCCAGGATCTGTGGTGCAATGAAAAATATGTTGATGCCATGTGCCGAGTTCAGTTGCATAACAAACATGCAATACATCATCAAACTTATTGGAAACGGTATTGCTACTTCTAATACCTATGATGTTTAATTCATTCGGTCGGTTAAATATTTTTAATCCGTTTCCCTCCATCACATCAAGGATTTTAGGCGACTTTGAGAATTGTAGGTTCATAATTTTTAAGCCATTGTTTTACGTCAAAGGAGGGACATGCTTTTTTAACAAGTGGGAAATCTCTATGCCCTTTGATTTCGGCATTTGGGTAACGGTGCGAAAGTTCCATGATGAGATTAAACATGGCTTCCTTTTGGGCAGGTGTTCTATTATCCTGTGGAACTCCTTTTGCGTCTATACCACCGATGTAAGACATGTGAATTGAAGATGAATTGAACCCTGCAACACCATTGGCTATTTCAGCTTCGGGTGTAATGTTTTCAACTGTGCCATCACGAAGTATGATATAGTGGTAGCCATTATGTGTCCAACCTAAATGATGTTTCCAATAATTTTTAATACCTTCTACGGTGGCTGTGGTTACTGTTGCGGTGCAATGAACCACGATGTATTTAATGTTTCGTTTCATGTTGGTTGTTATATTTTTTTGATAGTGTTTGTTTTGACTAAAAAGAATTTGTTCTCATTTTCAAAAAGGGTAAAGTCTAATTTTTCTGCATGAGCAATACCGAGTATCATATTTTGTGGCACTTGCATACTGCTATAGCCATCGAGCCAAATTTGTGTGGGTTGGGTAGTGATTATTTTTGCTCCTCCTATGCCATCCAAACTCCATTTCTTGCCGTTGTACTTTAACCCCATGCGGATAAATTCTAAACGGATATTTTGCTTTTGGGCGTTATCAGAAAATGAATTGAGCGTTGCAGTTACCAATGTTTGACGTACTCCACCATGCAAACGAAAAGTTTTAAACTCATTGCTTACCGCTGTATAATCTGCTTTATCTATTAGTTGTTTGAGCAAAGCCATCGTACCTTGATAATCGTATTTATTCAGCGTTGCATATAGTTTTTTTGCGAGTGATGCTTGCGAAGCATTGCCAGCAGTTATCACATTGTACAGACTTTCAGAAACCGTTGCAGGGTATTTTAATTTCTTTAATCCATTGGCAAGTTCTTTTCCAAAGTCGCCATCGGCTCCATAATTGGGTAAAATACTTTTGCCATAAGTAGCTATCAAAGCGAGTTGCAAATTTTTCACTTTCACTCCTTTGCTTCCCTTCTTTAATGGAAAGTCTGATTTAGGTTTGGGCGGAGTGTAAGTATTGGTATCTTTTGGTGTCTGATACGGTGGTGGTTTATATGTAGTATTTGTTTCAGGGGGTGGTGTGTACTGTGGCGTAGTTTCTGTTATTGGTGGCGTAAAGGTTGAAACTGGTAATGTCCTCTTTGCTTGTTGCTCCTGTTCCTCCTTCATTTTTTTGATGTATTGGTAACCGAAGTAACCAACAATGCCTGTTGCTGTAAGTCCTGCACCAACCAACATAATATTTTTCATATTATTGCTCTCTTTCTTCTGTGAGGTTGGTGTTTTCGATTTTCGTTTGCTTGTACTTTTCATTTTAATTATTTGGGTTTGGAAGTAATAATTTTCATCATGGGTTCATATTCCCAAAACTCTAATTCACTTTTTAATACTGTGATTAAATTCGTATTATATAGAAGTTGGTAGGCAGTTCCTACTTGTGCAAAGGCAGACTGTGTAGGTATTTCAATGAATACTGCTTTAATAGCTTCTTCATCCGTTCCGGGTATAAAACCATAACTTTTATCAAAGGCTGATTTTAATCTTCTTGCCCATGTTTCATATTGCTTAGAGTAATTGACAACTTTTGAATTTTTATTTTCGGCTTTGCCATTGATGATAGAAACCATTTCATTGTATTCAGAAATACTCAACTCACTTTGCATATCAGTCATTAAACTTTTGTTGTATAATCGTTGATAGGATTTAGCAACATCATTGAAGGTTTGCTTTGAGGGAATTGAAATTAATGTAGTTCGCAATGCTTGTTCATCAGCTCCCCACCAACCATCATTATCAAATGCCATTTTAATTGACTTGGCATACGAAGCAATACTTCCATCTTCTACACTATTATTCTCCTCATGCTTTTTAACTGCATCTCTAACTAATTTGCGACCAACAAAAAATGTTCCTCCAACTAACAAAATACTTCCCATCGAATAGAGTACGATTTCTCTATTAGACATTCCTTTCTTTTGTTTCGTGTTTTGCATTTCCTTGTTTTAATTATTGTATTCATTAGCACCTTAGCACATTGATTAAACTCCTAAAGCTCTTTTTGCTAATGCTGTTTTTATTGGGTCATTCATAACCACATGAGCCAGCTTGCTGAGTTCCTTTTGGTTTAGTTTTTTCAGCAAGTCGCATATCGCTCGCATCTTGGCTACCGCTTCTTCTTTGGAATTGGCTTCCACTTGCACTTCGTAATTGTATTTATTCATTTCGTTATTTATTTTGAGCTTGTTTATAATTCTTTTTCTGAAAAGGTTGCGTTTGGTTCAGGTTGTTCTACCTGCATTTGTCTTTCTTGCTGTTTGAGTAAAATGTATTCTTGTTGAATGCGTAGTTCTTCTTCTTTGTTTTGTCGTTGCATATCACCTGCTAAGGTTTCTCCAAGTAGTGGGATATTATTTAGCACCTGTGGATTACGTTTGATGAATTCTCCACCTTTGGCAAGTAGAGCTAAAATCAAATCATGGTTGCGGTTCTTAGAGGTTTCAGCAAGGGTTAGAATTTCTACTTGCCTTTGCAAGCCTTCTATTTGCTTTTCCAACAACTCCACATAATCTTTATTTTCTTCTAACTCTTCTTCTATTTCTATAATGCGTTTTCTATAATCCACCACATCACGTTCCCTCAAGGCTTGTTTTACCTTGTCTTCCAATAATTCAGGAATGTCATTGAGCGAAGGGAGTAGTGTTGGAACTGGTGCAATATCTTCTTTAAAAACATGTGTGAATGAATCGTACTTATGTGATGTGCCTTGATACAACATGAATTTTATTTCTTCGGTATCTTCTGAAATATTTTGCTCGTAGCAATCAAAATGTGATAAGTCCGTTGTCTTGCCTACCATTTGTAAACCATCCACTTTGATTTCATAAAAGCGTGGTTTGCCTGCATCTTTTAATTGTTGTAAACTTTGTTTGATGAGTTCAATTTGGTCAGGGTTGTACCGTTCTACTTTTCTAATGCTCCCTGAAACTGTTTGTATTGCCATGCGTTTTATTTTTTTCTGTGAATTGGATAAATGGAATGTGGTTGAAATTGCTTGATAAATTTTCGATGAGTAATTCGCCTCTATGTTCATACACTTGCTCATTGGTTTCATTAGAGCCAAAGTCAAACAAACCTGTGTCGCTCTCCACTCTTACATCATCTATCAAGTCGGTTAATAGATAAATATCTGTACCTGCTTTGATGCTTATTTTTTCATTGGGCTGTAAAGCCAAATGCCGAAAGTGCAGACTTAGATTTTGAACTTGCGTGTATTCTTTAATCCGTTGCTTGATATATTCTTGAATGAATAACATAGTTCTAATCGTTGAGTTGGACATGAAGGCAAATGGTAATAGAATAATGAATGGCTTGATTAAGGGTTGCTCCAATTGCATCTTTAATAAAACCTTTGATGCGTGTGGATGTAGGAAAAATAGTTAGCACTTCTTTTTCATGTTTGGCTTGAAATTCAAATGGCAAATTCATATCCATATTCTCTGTGAAAAAATCAAGATTGTCTATTGGTTTCAAACTATCCTTAATGCTAACTGCATAAAACCATGTTTGTTGTTTTGCACCTTGTAAGCGTATATCGGCTATTTTAAATTGCGTAGTAAAGTCGGCATCATATTGTAAGGAAGGATTAACAACAACCGCATCCGTTATTCGCACACTACATTCTATGCCTGTAAGCTGGTTTGTATTTTCAGGAATGCGAAGTTCAAAATGTTTGATTTCGCCTATGCTGTTGATGCTAACCACTTCCGTTACAATTTGAGTTTTCATTTCTATTTTTTTTAAATGGTTTCTATTTCACATTCAACATAGATGCTAACACGATAGATTGAGAAATAGCTACGTCCATCATCGGTATCTGTATATTCCATTTTCAATAGTCTGTTTCCTGTGGCGGTATTGTTGATTTTATAAAAGCGTTCATTGGGAGATACATTCATTCCTGATAACAATAATTTGCTTTCATATTTTTCAGGTACGATTTCTTCATTATTGATTTCGATTTTTTGACTGCCTCTGTGATACAATAAATCCTCTCTATCCGAAGTGAGCATCAAGCCAGTAATGCGTGTTACATTTTTATCCAACTCAAATTGCTCCTTTACTGTTTGCTTGGCTTCGCTAACTATAATGTCAAAGCGTTTTTTAATTATTTGTTTCATTTTATTTGTGTGTTTGCGATTTTAAATGTGTTCTGATGAAAGATGTCAAGCTGTATTCCTGACATCTAACATCGAACATCTGACATCAATTAAGGAGTGGTTATTGTGCCATGCAAACCTGCATAGATGTATGTGTTTTCAGGTATGCCATCCATTGTACCTAATTCGATAACCATTTCTATCAACATATCATCATGGATTAATCGAGGGTTGGCTAATTTGTAATAACCGACCGGTATATTGTGTTGGTTATCTGTTTTGAAAATCAAATTGGGTGTTTCCGGTACGATTTGCTTTTTATTGCATTTGAGTGAAAATTCTCCATTGGCAATAGCAGGGTATGCTTCAATATGTTCAAACTTAGTGGCAATGATTTTATCCTTTGCGTTCGATGCAGATACACCGACCAACAACACAATACCACTTACTAAAATAGACTGGTTCTTAGGTAGCTTCGCATTGGAGATATTACGAAGTCCTGTTTCCTTGTCGTCCTGTGTTTCAAACAATTTTACGGTCTTGCTTGTTACTGGTTTTATTGAGTAAATCACGCTATCAGCAAGTCGCAGTTCTCCTTTTGAAAGCCCTGCTTTAATATGAGCAGGTAACTCTGCAAAATGCTTTTCCATTTCGCCACGAGAACCACGACTGCTTGAGCCACCACTCACAATTTTATTCATTATTCTTTGACGCTGAATTGGGTTTACACGTTTTAATGCACCTAGTAATTCATCATCGTTTCCATCGATACCGAGTAAAGCACCTGCATTGTTATACTCTTGGATATTTTCTAATAGTCCCAACATAATTTGTAATTTTTAAGTTTTTAAAATTTGAATTGTTTAATTGAATTGTTGTTTGTCATACTGAGCGAAGTCGAAGTATGGAATTTTAATAAATTGCGTCTTGGTAGTCATTTAATTCGCCCATTTCTAAAGGCGTTTCAAATTCGGTTATGCCATTGACCTGTGAGAGTTGTAAACCTTGATTTGAAATATGATTTTCAATTCGGTTTAGAATATCAAAATCATCATTTGCACCTTCCAATAAATTTTGAGGGTAGGTGAAATATTGTACTTCGCCAAAACCATCCGTTGCTTTTGTCTTACCTTGTTTCAAGGTTTTGATTTTGTCGATATACGTTTTTTCCATGAAGGATTTTTTGTAGGTATTCAAACGCTCTTTCATATCTTCCACACCATCTACCCCTTTCAGACTTTTACTTTGAAAGCCATTGGAAGCCATCATACCCATTCCAAACGAAGCGATTAAGCGGTTATCCATATAGTGTCCAACACCTGTTATAGCGATACCAATTAGGAGTGAGGGTTTGCCTATACCTGCACCAACTAAGCCACCACCAACCACACCTATTACAAGGTCTTTACCTGTTTCTATTAATGAATTTTGAACATTACTTTTTGTATTGAGCGGTTGGGTCATGCTTTGCAGAAATTTCTTCTTCTTGGCATTGGCTTGTACTTTACTTTTTTTCTTTGCCATTGTATTTTAATTTTTGATTGTTTTAAAAAAGGGATTGTTTATGTATGGTATGTTTTTTAGTGGTGGATTTTTTTGGCGTTGCTTTCTTTCGCTTACGAACACCATTCATCGGTTTGGCTCTTGAAGCTGGTTTGGGTGGTTTATGTGATGCAAAGGCTTTGTAACCAAGAACCAAAAGACTAATACCTCCCACACCAATTAAAGTCGGCTTCATCCACTTTTTATTCTTCTCCCACATGCCTTCTTTCTTACCCTCATCATCTTCCTCCGTTTTCGCATCTTTACTTTCAGGGTTTGCAGTTTTCATCATGGCTGTTGAATTACTTTCTCCATTGGGTGTAACATTGCTTTCAGGATTTGCTGTACCTTCTTCTGTAATACTTGGAGCAACTGTTTTATTTGCATCCATACTTGTTGATGAATTTGCTCCTTGTTCACCCCCTTCTGTGTTTTCAAAGTCTTGTGAGCCTTCTTCCTTCTTAGGGAAAATGCTACCGATTCCTTTTAATAGTCCTGCAATGGTGGAGATAACTGCTGTAGCTGTGGCAATAGCCGCACCTGTTGCAGGTTCGCCTAATTCACCAAAATCATTATCATACACATCACCCAATAGATCGCTTAATGGTGTGTTTTCATCCATGTAATCCATACCATCAAAGCCATTTACTTCTTTGCCTTTATTCCCTTTACCCTTCAGTATAGCACTCTTTAGATTTTCAGGTTTGCCTCCACTACCATAAAAAATGCTTTCGAGTTTTGCCCTCACTTTTTTCAGTCGTTCAAACTTTGCCATATCAACACCTTTCTTTTTAGCATCTTCATCAGATAGGTAAGCCCATTTTAATCGTTGAGCGGTTTTAAATAGATTTAACTTCATGGAAGCCAATACACCATTGCGAAGGAGTACCGTAGCGGGATTGGCTTTATTAGCCACATGAGCAACTTTTTTTAATATGTTGCCAACTTTACTCTTTCCTTTGGGTTGATAGCTACTCTTTGCTTTGGCTTTACGTCTGCCTAAATCGCCCATTTCAAAATCAGTATCAAAGCCGATTAAATCTTGTACATCCACATTGTCGGCTCCGGCAAATAGTGTGGTTTCATCTTCTATTCCATTGAGATATTGTAAGTCCATTTTGGTATCTTGTTTTTGAGAGTATGGTTCTTCGTAATTGAATTTTTCTACAACGCAGTCTATCGTAATATGTTTGCCATTAGGTAAGGGAACTATTGGATAGATGTGTTGGTAATGAGGTTTGAAGTATTTTGTGATTCTTAATACATGAGGGATATGCAGGTTGGTAAGTATGCTTGAAATAAAAGTGGTATAACAGTCGCAGTCCACACCTTGTTTTCTGTCTCGCCACACTCTTGCTGGACTTCGTACTTGTTCCTTACCATCTTCATCTTTTTGGTAGGCTATGTGCTGATACACGAATTGCCAAACGTTTTCACACGTTTCATTGATATTGTTTCCTTTTAAATGTTGCGCTAATTGCGAAGTATGGTGTAATGTTTCCTTCACTACTTTTGGAATGAGTTCAAGTGTATGGCTTACTTCGGCATTGCTTCTAATCGTTTTGTTTTCACCACTTGCAGTTGGAAAAAAGTGATTAAAGTTTTCGCCACTTTGTAATTTTCGTTGGTATCGTGCTTCCATTACTTGCTTCCTTTTTTAAGTGTGATTACATCATTCTTTTCAAAGGGTATTTTATTCCATCCCAAATCAATAGTGGTAATTGTTGTTGCTATTAATTTTATCTCGCTACCTTTTAGTAAGGCTTGATACATTTTGTATGCACTTGATAAAATACCGAGCAAGGGGATTTGAATCATTATTCCATTGATAACTGCTTCTCCGTATGCAGGTAGGTTAATGTCTTTGTCTATGGCTTGTGATGAACCGAGTGTAGAGCCTTCATGTACTAATTTGATAAATGGATATTTTATTTTGAATGAGCCACCATCAGGGTTTTTCAAACGCACATCCATTTTGATAGCTATACCTGCCAAATTGATTTTATGTATCATAGCACTTGGTATAACTTCAAGATGTGCAGAGGTTAGCGACAACTTTTTTGCATACACATACGTTGCTAATGCTGTTGCACCAATGCCTACACCGACTAATAATTTATTCACGCTCATTGGTTTTTACTTTTTTATTTTGTTCGATAAATAATCGCTTGCTAATCGGAATGTCATCCAAATTGCACCACCGATAACTGCTTTGAGCGCATAGTCGGTTAATCCATTAAAATCAAAATTGGCAAGGAGTATTGCACCTGTGAGGAACATATTTGAGCCACTATCTATTGGAGTTTGAGGTTTCATTGTTTGTTGTTTTTATTTGTGAGAGGGCAAAGATGCTATGATGAGAAAGTGTACTTACCTACATTACTTATTGTAAGATTAAAGTCGGAATGAAAGGGCATCAAGTGGTATCAAAAGGAAAAGAAACTATGCCTTTTCTGAAAATTTATCGAAGTCAAAAAACTTCGGTGTACCAAGTTTTTTAAAAATGATTTCCACTTGCAGAATGGTAAACAGGTAGGTGTTTCTCATGCCTATTTCTTCGGCAAAAGGCATAAGCCATGAGCGCATGGTTTTGTAACTCACGCCATACACCATCATCAAATCTCTGACCGAACATGGTCTTGCTGTTATGCTTCCATTGGTATTAATCAATGGGTTTGTCAAAGCGGTACTTCTTGGTCGTCCCATAATTAATTATTGTAGTTGAAGTTTAAAATAGTATTGTTGTATGCTTGTAAAATGTCGGTGGTGTTGTAGTGCATGATAGCTTTCTTGCCATTTTGATATTGTTCCTTTGTTGGCTCTAACACATACTGCCAATAGGCTTCTGCCATTACTCTTAATTCAAAACGATGAACAGGTATGAGTGTTCTCTCATGCACCATATTCAAATACCAGTCCTTCGTTCCACAAAAACCAAATTCATAAAATGGACTTAACCACTTCAAGGGATGAGGTACAAATCGGTTTGGATTTTGCTGCAAATACTGATACGCCATTTGTACACGCTCACAGAATGAAACAAATCGTCTGTTCACGTTGATAGCTTTTTGTAAATGTTTTTCAATAAGGTCTTGGGCTAATTCAATTTCGCTTTCATTGAATTCTTGATTACTCCAAAGTAATGTGTGGCATAAATTCCAACCTGCTTTTGCAAGGTCATTTACATTTGGATTTCTTTTGTTGGGGTTGCTTTTTTTCGTTTGCATCTCTATTATTTTTTAATTGTTTATTATTGAGAGTGCAAAGATGTGACAGCCCAAAAGCGAGAATTCTTGTTTGGGCTGTGTTGGGTACTGTTGGACAAAAAATTCCGCATTTCTCCCAAACATTCCCTAACATTTCTGTTTTTATTTCGGTTATGCTTGAAATGAATTGAATGGGCGATTTTTGTCCCGTTTAGTCCAGTTTGGGTTTGTTTGTGTAATTTCCCGAACTCAAACCGCATTAAATTATGGATGACGTTTAGTTAAGGAAGGTTCAAGTAGGGTTCAGTAAGATTAAGGGAGGATAAGGGAGGTTGAGTTATGATTTCTACCTTGATGGATTATGGTAGTCAGAATAGACAATGTGATAGCCATGCGTATGTCATGTGTATAGCATGGGTAAGTCATGCAATTTCATGGGTAAGTGATAGGTTAAATGAGAAGTATCTTATATTGTTATTCATATATTTCCCTACCAATTAAATAGAAATGTTCACCGCAAAATTTTAGCGTAGATGTTAAATAAAATTGTTTTATTCAATGTATTTATATATTTGTTTAACTTATTTCCTTAATGAAGGCACTTATTTCATTCTTTCTGATATTCTCTCATCTGTTTTCAACAGTTGGGTTTATTATGGAAGTACACGAATGTGCAGGTGAAAAATCGTATTCTATTTTTGGACTTTCTTTAACCTCTTTATGCGAGTGCGACCACGATAGTCATAAACATGATGATAATTGTTGCAAGGATAAAAAAGTACAGGTTAAGGCAGATCATAAAGATAAAATTACAGTAAAAGCATTCTATCAAAAACATTTCCTTGATGTATTTATCTTACCAAAACAACAATTTTTTGTTTCGGAAACTCAGGCATTAACTCAGCCTAAATCATTTGCTTTTGGTACTGAATATCCACCAGACCATTCTCCTCCTTTGTACCTTCTGTACAATGTATTTTTAATTTGATTTTCAATTAATGTTTTTTAAGCTATTGCCAATGCGCAATGGCTATTTGTGTTTATGCCTTTAGTATAAACATCATTCAATTTTCGTATTCTTTACTTTACAAATAAATTTTAAAAAATGAAAAAATCAATTTTATCCATTTTCGTATTGTTGGTAGCTTTTAATCTATCAGCACAAAAACAAGTTACCCTAACCATTAAACACCTATTAGGGGCAAATCAATTTGGTTTCAATGTAGCAAGTCAAAATGACCTTACTCACAACTTTAAAATCACTCGTGTAGATTATTACATATCAAGCATCAAAATAATACATGATGGCGGTATGATAATGCCCGTTCCTAATCACTATATTCTTGCCAAAGGAGATAATAATGTTGTGGATTTATTAGGCACTTTTAATGTCACTAATGTAGAAGGGATTAAATTTTCAATAGGTGTGCAGTCGCCCGTAAATACTGCCGACCCAAGCACTTGGTTAGCACCACATCCTTTATCGCCACAATCACCTTCTATGCACTGGGGTTGGAGTGCTGGTTATCGCTTTATTGCTATTGAGGGAATGTCAGGTGCAACATTCAATACCAATTTTCAAATGCACGGTTTAGGTAATGCCAATTATTTTGAACAAACTATCATGGTAGCAGGTGTTAATAATGTAAATGATGTAACTATCAATTTAGATGCTGACTATAACCAAGCATTGAAAGGTATCAACATTAATGCTGGTCCAATAGACCACGGTGTAAATGCAACTGATTTGACAGTTATTCAAAACTTCCGTGATTTTGTATTCAAAGCAGGTACAGGAATTCCATTATCTGTGGATGATATTTACAAAGATGTAAAAGTGAATATGTATCCTAATCCAAGCACAGGAACTATTCATGTACAATTCGACAAGCAACAAATAGAAATTACATCAGCTACTATTTGTGATGTATTTGGAAAAGTGATTAAAGAAATTAATCTGACTTCAACAAATAATTTTGATGTAAGTAATCATGCAAAAGGTTTGTATGTAGTAAAGTTTTATAAGGGCAATGCTAATGTAGCTAATCGCAAATTAATTATCGAATAAGAATGAAAAACCCACAGGCAAAATATATCATCCTTTTTCTTTTTATCAACCTCATCCTTTTTGGTTGTAAAAAAACACCTTCAATTATGAAGGAAGAAAGTAAAATAGATATTCCTGTGGGCTTTCCTTCTATTGCTTTTCCTGATGGAAATGAATACACAAAAGCAAGGTGGGAATTAGGCAAACGTCTTTTCTATGACCAAATAATGTCAAAGCAAAATACGATAAGTTGTGGCTCATGCCATCATGCACAAAATGCTTTTAGTGATACTGTGGCTTTAAGTATTGGAGATAATAATTTAGTTGGCAAAAGCAATGCGCCAACACTAACAAATATTGCCTATCATCCATATTTTACAAGAGCAGGAGGAGTGCCTACCTTAGAAATGCACATTTTAGTTCCTATTCAAGAACATGATGAATTTAATACCAATATTTTAGATATTGTAGAGAAACTAAAGCAAGACCAAAGCTACGTTGCACAAATCAAAGATGCCTATAATAGAGAGCCAGACCCATATTCAATTACTCGTGCCATAGCCAATTTTGAGCGCAGTTTTATAAGTGGAAATTCTCTGTATGACCAATATGCGTTTCAAGGAAAGAAGACATTGAATGAAGTGGAATTAAGAGGCTTACAACTTTTCAATAGCTCAAAAGCAAATTGCTCTCAATGTCATAGCGGATTTAATTTTAGCAATTATGCCTTTGAAAATAATGGACTATACCCCATTTATGCAGATAGTGGACGCATGAGATTAACGCATTTAGAAAGCGATAGGGCAAGATTTAAAGTTCCAACGCTTAGAAATATTTCAGTAACAGCACCCTACATGCACGATGGCTCATTCAAAACTTTAGAAGCAGTAATTAATCATTATAATTCGGGAGGCTACTCTCATGCCAATAAAAGTTCCTTCATTAAACCCCTTGGACTAAGTGAACAAGAAAAAAATGATTTAGTCGCTTTTCTCAAATCACTCACAGATTATCAATTTATAAATAATAAAAATTTCAAAAATGAATAATAGTAAAATCCTAATCACATTCATAACTATTTGCGCTATACTCATTGTATATAGTTGTCGCAGAGACCCAATACTTACAGAAGAACCCGATGTACCTTATACACTTGATATTGGCGAATTTCCACAACCAGATATTGCAAGCGATAATCCATTAACTCGTGAAGGTGTAAGGTTAGGACGTATGTTGTTTTATGAAAAATTACTTTCTAAAAACAATACACAAGCATGTGCATCATGCCACATGCAACAATTCGCTTTTAATGATACTGCTCAATTTTCAATTGGGGTGCAAGGCTTAAAAGGTAAACGTCAAGCTATGAGTGTATTTAATATGGCATGGAATAGTAACGAATTCTTTTGGGATGGAAGAGCACATTTATTACGACACCAGTCGCTAAAACCTATACAAGATGTGTTAGAAATGGACGAAACTTTAGCAAATGTTGTAAGCAAATTGCAGTCAAGTTCAACCTACCCTGACCAATTTAGAAAAGCCTTTGGAACAACCCAAGTTGATACTATATTAATTTCAAAAGCCTTAGAACAATTTATGAACTCTATTGTTTCAAACAGTTCTAAATATGATGATTATTTGGCTGGCAAAGTAACCCTTACAGCCGAAGAAGAAAGAGGAAGATTCTTATTTTTTACAGAATATAATCCTGCCTTTCCAAGTGCATCGGGTGCAGACTGTCAGCATTGTCATGGTGGAGCAAATTTTGAAAACGATAAGTATATGAATAATGGTTTAGATGATGATGCAGGTGTTACAGATATTGGCAGAGAGAAAGTAACTAACCTTGTTGCTGATAAAGCTAAATTCAAAGTGCCATCATTAAGAAATGTGGGCATCACAGCACCCTATATGCACGATGGAAGATTTAAGACTTTAGAGCAAGTTATAGACCATTATAACTTAGTAAAAAATTCGGCAACATTAGATGGCTCATTTCAACAGCAATTACCAAATGGAGGGTTACAACTTTCGGCATCCGACAAATTAGCATTAGTTGCTTTTCTAAAAACATTGACAGATAACAAACTTACTACTGATACTCGATTCTCAAGCCCTTTTTAATAAACTCTTTTTATTCAATAATTTTTAAACAAAATAAATTTCAAAAACATGAAAAAAATTCAATTAACAGCAATGGCATTTTTAATGGCGACTGCCTCATTTGCTCAAACAGCGTCAGATTTTACGGCAACAGACTGTAATTCAGTAAGCCATAATCTTTACACAGAACTGAATGCAGGCAAAGTGGTAGTAATCGAATGGGTAATGCCATGCGGTGCTTGTATTGGTGGTGCGACTGCCGCTTACAATGCAGTACAAAGTTTTGCCACTTCACATCCCGGAAAAGTAGTTAATTATTTAGTTGATGATGCAGGTAACACAACATGCGCCTCTTTAACTTCATGGGCAACAACTAATGGAATGGATGTAGCTAAATTAACTCCATTCGGAAATTCACCTGTTGCTATTGACGAAGCCAATTTTGGAGGTAGCGGTATGCCTCATATAGTTGTTATTGCTCCAAATAAAACAATAGTTTTAAATTTATTTAATAGTGCAGCTAATAACCAAACTGCAATAACAAATGCCATTAATCAGGCTTTAACACCTGCTGGTGTAGATGATAAATCTTTAGAAACATTTGCCGTTTATCCTAATCCAACTTCTAATTTACTTACTATTAAAAGTAGTTACGAAATAGACCAAGTAATAATTAAAGATATTGAAGGTAAAACAGTTTCTACTCTTACCAACACCTCAATTAAAGAAGTTTTAGTCGGCAATTTGGCAACAGGAAATTACACCATTCAATTGTTCTCAAAATCAAAATTGGTTTCTAAAGGAACATTTACAAAACAATAAATATTCATTAATAGGATGTATGGCATAATTCATATATCCTATTTTAAAATTCAAAAAAATGACAAAAATATTCTCATTCTTCACTATGGCTTTGATGCTTTCAGTAGCTACTTCTAAAGCACAATTAACTGCAATGGATTTTTACGGTATGGATTGCAATGGTTCTATGCACAACATGTTTTCTGAATTGGATGCAGGAAAAGCAGTGGTGCTTTTTTTCTACATGCCGAGTTGTGGTAGTTGTCCACCCCCTGCACAAAAAATACAAACAATGGCTAATAATATTTTAGCTTCTTATCCAAATATGATTACAGCGTATGCGTTTCCTTTTCAAAATTCTACAACTTGCGCTTATTCATCTACTTGGACTTCAAGTAACGGATTATCACTTTATTCTCCAATGGATAGTGGTGCTACCCAAGTGGCTTATTATGGTGGATTTGGAATGCCAACCGTTGTTTTATTAGGAGGCATTGACCATAGAGTAATGTTTTCGACACTTGCTTTCAACGATAGCGATACAACTATTATGAGAGATAGTATTTTAGCATTATTTGGAGTTGCTCCGGCAGGCATACATGACAATCATTTACCATCAAGTATCAATTCATTAAACATCTTTCCCAACCCTGCTACAAATCATGCTATGATAGTGATGGATTTGAATGAAGCAACCAATTTGGTTATTGATGTAATTGACATTACAGGAAGACAAGTAGCTGTTATATGTAATGAAAAAAGCAATCAAGGCTCTATTACGAAACATTTTAATACAGAGGCTTTAGCCAATGGTACATATACGATACGCATTAATGCCAATGGGAAATTCACAAATAAAAAATTAAATGTTGTTCACTAAAAAACAAATACATGAAGGAATCGTTTTGATAGTCGTATTATGTGCGACTATCAATTCTTCCTTTGGGCAAAGCTATACTCATAGCCCTAATGATACTATTATAGCCAATGCAAACCTTGACTTTTATAGTGTTTTTAATATTACTCAATTACACCCAACCAATGATACCTTGTATTTCAAATGGAATAAGATAAGCGCAAGTGTACCTTCCACATGGGAAGTAAGTATTTGCGATAATGGACATTGCAATACTTCATTGGTTGATAGCGGTGCAATGGATCCGGTTTATATTGGCGACATTGGTTTAATGAGCTTGCACCTTAACCCCCATTTTGAATCAGGTACAGCCATAATTCAGTATTCTATTTATACGACTATCTCGCCTTTGCAAGTTGATACCCTCACATGGATTATTACTGCAACAGGTTCAACGAGTATTCCAAATTTTGATTATTTGCAACCTACCATTTCTATCAATAACCAAACACTCTACTTAAACAATATTGATAAACAATTTACTTCACTTTACATCAATGATTTGAATGGTAACATCATTTATCAAACTACCATAGGGGGTAACAAGGAACAACACTACATTCCTTATATAAATTCCCCTTTCGTTATTGTGAAACTGATAGGAAATAAAATTCCGCACCAACAAAAAATAACTATTCTAACTCAATAAGATGAAGCAACTTGTTTTCATATTCACCACAGCAATTTCAATTTGTGCAAATGCTCAAAATCCATTAGCCATTCCGCCAATATTGACTGGTACTACTTTTAATCTTGCTGTACAAAGTGGCACACAAAGTTTTTATACAGGCACTACCACGCCCACCTTCGGTATTAATGGAACATGGATGTCGCCTACTATTGTTGTAAATAAAGATGATAGTATTACATTAAATGTGATAAATAATTTGACTGTAAAAACTACGATGCACTGGCATGGTTTGCATGTTGCCCCACAACATGATGGTGGTCCGCATCAAATAATTAATCCTTCAAGCACTTGGAGTCCGAGTTTTAAAATTCGAAATAATGCCAGTACCTTTTGGTATCACCCTCATGGGGCAGGGCAAACAGACCCACAAGTTTCAAAAGGCTTAGTTGGTTTTTTTATTGTGCATGATGCCGAGGAATTAGCACTAAACATTCCTCACTCTTATGGTATAGATGATATTCCGTTGGCTTTTCAGTCAAAAGAATTTGATGTATTGCAACAAATAGCTATTGCAGGTGAAATGGATACCGCTTTATTTGTGAATGGAACTTTAAATCCTACGTTTGATGCTCACGCACAGGTCATACGTTTCAGACTTTTAAATGGAAGTAGTTTGCGTTCTTATAATTTTGGTTTTTCTAACGGGCAAACTTTTTATCAAATTGCAACCGATGGAGGGTTATTAGATACATCTATTACGCTCACACGCTTACGATTAAGTCCGGGTGAACGTGCAGAAATTTTAGTAAATTTTACAGGTATGCAAGGACAAAATTTGGACTTGAAAAGTTTTGCTTCTGAAATGACAAATGGTATTTATGGTGCAGATTCAGTTGGCACAGGAATAGATAGCATACCTGAGTACAATAGTAATTTTTTAAACGGTACAGATTTTACGCTATTAAAAATAAATGTAATTGCTCCTACACCAATTCCAATTACCACGATACCAAATTCATTAGTTACATACACACCATTTAATATTGCGAATGCCACAAAAAACAGGACTATCATTTTTGATACCATCCGTTTGTTACCTGCGGATGCACCCAACCGAGCAGAGGGTCCCTTTGGCATGAATAACAAGTCGTTTGATATGGATAGTATCAATGAAATAGTATATCTCAATACAACAGAGGTTTGGACTTTAGTAAATAAAACCTTAGTTGCCCATCCTTTTCACATACACGATATTCAATTCAATGTTATTGAAAAAGGTGGAATGCCACCAACTGCAACAGAACGAGGTTGGAAGGATGTAGTTTTAGTTATGCCAGAGGATAGCGTAAAATTTATTACAAAGTTTGATGACTTCTCAAATGATAGCGTTCCATACATGTACCATTGTCATTTGCTACACCATGAAGATGACGGCATGATGGGTAGTTTTTTAGTGCTTGAATATCCTTTAAACACAATTGATATTTCCGATAAGAATAATTTTTCTGTTTATCCCAATCCTTCCTCAAACTATTGGATAATAAAGGCAAATGACAATACTGTAATAACTGCTTATACGCTTTCAAGTATAGATGGACGCTTAATAAATAATGTTTCATTATATCAAAATAATTCAACTATAACAATTCAGAATTCATCATTGCCAGTAGGTCAATTTATTCTCACCATCCATTCAAAAAATAACACTCAAAATTTTAAACTTATTAAGCAGTAATTATTGAAGACGTTTGAATACATATCAAATTTAATTGGCAAAAGGGTATTGCACATCCTTTTTGTACTCTCTGTTTTTTTAGAGTGTAATGCATGTGCTTCGTATTTGTTGTATGCAAAAGAAAATTTCCAATGCCCTCTTTGCGAAATAATTAAAGGTTTTCGTTCTAATAATATACATATTTATAGTATTTCTGCAAAGGTTATTATTCCTGATTATAAAGATGAAATGCAATGCAAGCCACTGCATCATGAAAATGCTTTTGCTCAACAACAATCTTATACCTTAAATAGTAAAGGTTATGTGCAGGTTGAACTACCTGTTCTTTTATTGCGGATTTATGAAGAATATACTGAAATACAGAATAGACTCTTTATAAAATACCATCAACTCAAAATATCACCATTTTTTTATGTTCAGAAACCTGTAAATGATTTACAATATTTAACAACATAAAAATTTAAAAAATGATTAAAAAAACAGTATCAAATATAATTGCTTTGCTCTTCGTCGTTTCGATATGCGAAGCACAAACACCCATAATAATACCCGATACATTGTCGGGTAGTACTATCAATTTATATTTAAAAGATAGCACAACACAATTTTACCCATCCATAAATACTGCAACCATTGGTTATAATGGAAGCTATTTGGGTCCGACAATTATAATCAACAAAGGGCAAAGTATTACCCTCAATGTTCATAATCAGCTAAACGACACGACAACCACTCATTGGCATGGCTTACATGTTGCACCTATGAATGATGGCAGTCCTCATAATCAAATTATGGCAGGTGCTACTTGGAGTCCATCGTTTACAAGCATGGATGACGCAGCAACTTATTGGTATCATCCACATTTGCACATGAAGACAATGAAGCAAGTTTTAAAAGGTGCATCAGGTTTGATAATAGTTAGGGATGCTGTTGAGAGCGCATTGGCATTGCCAAGAACCTATGGAATTGATGATTTTCCTTTAGTTTGTCAATGGAAAACATTTGATGTCAATAAACAAATCGTAATGGACGATGAATTAGATAATGCAACTATGATAAATGGAAATGTGAATGGCTATTTGAATGTTCCTGCTCAAATGGTTAGGCTTCGTTTATTAAACGGAAGTAGTCATCGTTTTTTTATGTTTGCCATTAATGACAATAGAAATTTCCAAGTTATTAGTGGAGATGAAAGCTTGTTAAATGCTCCTGTTACTCTAAATAAACTGCAACTTGCACCCGGTGAACGAGCGGAAATTGTAGTAGATTTTTCGGGGCAGAATGGGAACACATATTATTTAAAACAATTAGGCACACAATTACCAAGTGGCTATCCGGGTGGTCCTGCCGGTATGATGGGAACACCGGGACCATTAGATGATACAGATTTTAATTTATTGCAATTCAATGTTACATCTGTTACTACTGTGCCAACACCAATTACAGCATTGCCGACTTCACTAGTCAATAATTCTATCACACCATCTACAGGTGCAGGGTCAGGCAATTTTCAATTGCAAGGGCAACCCATGAATAGTATGACAAACTTTACAATTAACGGCGTTCAGTACATAGAGAATGTTATAAACTTTAATGTAACACAGGATAGTACTATGATTTGGAGTATTACCAATCAAAGTATGATGCCACACCCTTGGCATATACATGGTAATCATTTTTATGTTCAAACAATAAATGGCTCCGCACCTCCTCCCCAATTTCAAGGAAAAAAGGATGTCGTGGTAGTTCCTCCTCAAGGAGGTACGGCAACATTAATAATGAAATATATTGATTTTTCCGATTCTGTTATGCCATATATGTACCATTGCCATATTAGTAGCCATGAAGACCTTGGCATGATGGGACAATTTATTGTAAACCCCAAAAAGAATTCTCCTCAATCCACAGGAGAATTGCAAATTTCAAATATTTCATTTTATCCGAATCCGATAGAGAATGAAATAAAAATTGATGCTAAAAATGAAACTATATCAAGTATTACACTTCATAATTCATTAGGTCAGATTATCGAAAAGAAAAAAATAAACTCAAGTAAAACAACTATTGATGCAAGCAAAATCTCTACTGGACAATATTATTTGAGTGTAGAAATTAATAAACAATTACAAACAATAAAATTTTTAAAAAAATAAAATTAATAAAAACTAATTTAACCATTAAACAAATAATAAAAAATATACAATGAAATACACAATCTTAATATTTACAATCATGCTTTTCTTAGGAGGCATTTCAAAAATATCCTATGCTCAATGCCCCATTGGGCAAGTAGAAGTTTCATTTCAAATCATAACTGATGACTATGCTATGGAAGGTTATTGGGAATTAGTACCTGTGGGTAACGTCTGTGGGGTAGGCACTATCACTTCGGGCGGTAACACTGTGCAATTGAACTGTACAAGTGGCGGCACACCTATTACCTCTTCAATTGGTAATGGATATAACGATAACACTACCGTCAATGTGCCATTCACTTGCCTTACACAAGGCGGGCAATATGATATTAAGTATATTGATGATTATGGCGATGGCGGTTTTATTTTTAGAGTAAAAGTAAATGGATACATCATTAAGCAGTTTACCGGTAGTGGCTCAACGCACACTTTTACATTTACCGCTAATGAACCTCCTAATTTTGATATTGCATCTTCGAAATATGATAATACCACTTTGCTGCAAAAAAATTATGTTATCAATGGCACTCCATTAAATTTAAAATTGAAAGCATTTAATTGGGGTAAACAAACAATTAGCTCAATGAAGTTTAACTATCAGGTGAATGCCGGTTCAATAGTGAACAATACAATTACAGGGCTTTCGCTTTTAAATTATAGCGATACTATATTAACATCCACTATGCCATTTAGCTCTACCACCAATGGCAATTACACTATTAAAATGTGGTATAGCGATTTTAACGGTTCTAATGTTGATAGCATACATAGCAATGATACTACCACTAAATTTGTTACTGTCGGTAATGATATACCAAATATTATTTCTTCATACATCGGTTATTTTGTAAAAGATACCACTATAGTAAACAGTGCAAATCAGGTAAGCACACCAACCGATATTGATTTTCATCCGAACCTTAGCAGAAATGAAATGTGGGTATTAAATAGAAATACAGAAGCTATAGGCGGTACATCTGTTATTGTTTCTAACACAGGAACAGCTACTCAAACATCTGTATATAAAGAAGATGGAAATAATTGGCATTTTATGTCATTACCAACAGCAATGGCTTTTGGTGAGAATGAAAACTTTGGAACAAGTCCGGGTGTATTTGATGCAAACCACAATGGAGGCACACCATTTACAGGACCCTCATTGTGGACGAGTGATTTAGCAATTTATGGAGGACCCGCTTCAGGCAATGGCGACCATTTAGACATGCTGCATGAAAGCCCTTACAGTCAAGGAATTGCTTGGGATAATGAAAATGTATATTGGGTATTTGACGGATACAATAACGATATTGTTCGATACGATTTTGCGCAAGACCATGAACCAGGACAAGATTATCATGGTGATGCTATTATAAGAAGATATGCTGACTTTGCTGTTGCTAAAGACCCTAATGATATGATTCCAAGTCATGTAGTTTTAGATAAAGAAAAAAAGTGGTTATACATTGTAGATCATGGCAATAAGCGAGTAATGCGTATCAATATTCAAACCGGAATTGTAGGCGGCATACCAATCTGGGGACCTCATGAAACAACACATGAATATTCAATGGTAACAGGTTATACTTATGAAACTGTAGTGAGTGCCGGCTTAGACAAACCATGTGGAATTGATGTAATCGATAAAAGAATGATAGTTACAGATTATGCGACAAACCAAGTTATTTTTTATGATATAACTACAATGCCTGCGGTAGAATTATATAGAGTAACTGTTCCAAACACAAACGGTATTATGGGAATAAAAATAGGACCAGATGGAAAATTGTACATGACAGATTACGGTAATAATCGAGTCATCAAAATAGAACCTACCACACCAAATGCGTTAAACGAAATTGAGGAGAATAGCACAATCACAGTTACCCCCAATCCGTCTTCTGATATTGTCAATATTCAACATAGTACAAATGTCAGTATTAATAAAATAATCCTGTCTGATATAAACGGAAGAATTTTAAATACTTATTTATCGGTAGATAAAATCAATATCACAAATCTTGCCGCAGGACAATACATGCTTACAGTTCAAACTTCTAATCGTACTAAAATATTTAAAATTTTAAAAAAATAAAACATGCAACCCAAAACACTTATCTCCACCATAGTACTAATTATTTCAATTTGCTTTATGATAATTATATCCTGTAAACAAAAAACACCGGATATTATTATACTCGAAGAGCAAGAAAGTATGTATGATGCACTTCGCATGGATAGTGCTATTACCAACTTGCACACCTACCACGATTCCGTTATACATGCTCAAACGCATAATCCATCGCATGTTCATCATTACGATAGTATTTTTCATCATCACGATTCTGTCTATCACCATCATCATACCAATTATCATCATGGGGATACAACACATCATCACACAGGTTGGCATCATACTCCCACACAACATCATCATCACGATTCATTGCATAATGTGCATCACATACTAATTCATTAAAAACAAATCAAACAAATATGAAATTTATAAAAATTATAATAATTAGTTTAGCACTATTACCCATATTGCAAGGTTGCTCTGCTAAAATTAATAATATCAAAACAGAAACCTTTAAGGTATATGGCAACTGCGGTATGTGCAAAAAGACAATTGAAAAAGCAGTTGCAGTAAAAGGCGAAGCAAAAGGCGAATGGGATAAAGACACCAAAATTATTTCGCTCACTTATGATAGCATCATTACAAATACTGATGCAATTCTTAAACGAATTGCCGATGTGGGTTATGATAATGAAAAATTTTTAGCGACTTCAAATACCTACGACAATTTGCATTCTTGTTGCAAATACGAACGTTCACCTGAAATTACCAAATTAGCAAATACACAACAGCCCACATCTGAGACTGCATTGGTTGAAAGCAATATGAATAACTCTCATGCTAACCATGAAACCCAAACAGATACCACAAAGACAGGCAAAGTAGATGTAGTCAAATCAAATAGTATTCAAGTCATTTACACCAATTACTTATTATTAAAAGATGCTTTGGTAAAAACAAATGCAAACACAGCAAAGAAATATGCAAGTGACTTATTAAAATCAGTTGAAAGTTCGGACATGTCAACTATGGAAACCAAAGTACATACTGAATTTATGAAGGTAATGAACAACTTAGTAAAGCAAACGAGATTAATTGCGAACTCAACGAATATCGAGAAGCAACGAAGCACATTTAGCATTGTTTCAAAAGATATGTATGCCATCTTAAAAGTTTCTAACCCTGACAAACCTGTTTACTACCAACATTGCCCTATGTACAACGATGGCAAAGGTGCAAATTGGTTGAGTGCAGAAAAAGAAATTAAAAACCCTTACTATGGTTCGCAAATGTTGAATTGTGGAAGTGTACAAGAAACTATAAAATAGAAATATGAAAAAGCTAATCATCATTTTATCCTACTTGATATTTTCTATATCAAGTAATGCCCAAATACAAAAGGCTGAATTAGTTGCTACAGGACTTACTTGCTCAATGTGTAGTAACGCTATTTATAAAAAGCTAACTGCCATCAAAGGAGTGGATAGCGTAGCTATTGATTTAAACGAAAACCTATTTACAATTTTTCTTGCAAAAGATAGCAAAGTAAAACCAAGTGAACTAAAGGAAAGTGTAGAGAAGGCTGGTTTTTTTGTCGGCTCTCTAATTCTTACATTCCCTAAAGAAAATTTCACTCAATATTATCGTACTGAATTAAGAACAGAAAATGTTACTTATATTTTGATGAATCAACAATTTGAAATTGTTGGTAATACAATTCAAGTGCGTATAATGGATAAAGGTTATGTAACAAGTAAAGAATACAAAAAATATACGAATAAAAAATTGCAGTATATGTCTAAAGTGACCAATAGTGGTGAGTTGTATCATGTAAATCCTATCAATTAATGCGTTTCATTTTAATTACTTTTATTTGTTTAAAAACGCTTGTATCAAACGCACAAGAACTATTTGTAGCTACTGAACCCGCAAGCAACATGCCTGCAAACTCATTGGGTATTCGCTTAATGAATACGTTTATGAAAAATAGTAGTACAGGAAAAATAAACTATCACTTTATGCCTGAACTGATGTATGGTATTAGTACAAAATGGATGGTACATGTGCAAGGTTTCAATAGCACAAGGAGTAACAAATCATTATTTCTAGAAGGTGGTAGTCTTTACACAAAGTATCGGTTTTATAGTGCTGATGATTTGCACAAACATTTTCGCTTAGCTACCTATGGCAGATACAGTTTCAATAGAGCAGACATTCATCAAGAAGAAATAGAAATCGTTGGACATAATTCAGGTATAGAAATTGGCATGATAGCAACTCAACTTATTCATAAAACTGCCATTAGTGGTTCTTTATCTTTTGAACAAGCCTTGAACAATACTTCAAAATATATTTATCCTATAACACAAAGTAATAATGCAACTAATTTTACTCTTTCAGCAGGTCAATTAATATTGCCAAAAAAGTATAAAAATTATCGACAAACCAACGTGAATTTAATGGTTGAGTTAATTGCACAATATCTTAACAAAGAGCATAAAGGATTTATTGACCTTGTACCATCCTTGCAATTTATTATTCATAGCAAAGCAAGAATTGATATTGCCTACAAGCGTGAACTGTATAGTCATTGCGTGAGAACAGCACCCAATGGAATATGGTTAAAATTAGAATACAATATTTTCAATGCCTTTTAAAATGAATGCAAAATTAAGAGAAAGAATTATGCAATAACTGACCATAATAATGTAACGTAGATAGCCAATGAGAGAAGTAAATTTATACGCCAATATGGTATCACTTTAAATCATAAAAAAATGAATTTAGAAGAATGTATTAAGGCTTGCCTTGCCTGCGTCATTGACTGCGAAAAGTGTGCGACTGAATGTATTAACGAAGGACAAGAACACAGTAAATGTGCAAACCTTTGTAGAGACTGTGCAGACATCTGTGCGCTATGCGCCAGATTTTGTGCTAGAGGTTCAGCTCACGCTGAAGCTCTTTGTAAATTATGTGTAGAAATTTGTAATGCTTGTGCAACAGAATGTGGCAACCATTCTGCACACAGCGAACATTGCAAAAAATGTGCAGAGGCTTGTAAAGCATGTGCTACTGCCTGTGCATAACAACATCGTTAAAGTAATCAGAAGAATTACTATTCCTCTGATTACTTTTTAAAAATGAACACAATTGATATTAATGACACATACTTATAAAATTACCGGAATGACTTGCTCGAGCTGTGAAGCAAAAGTAAAAAGCGAATTGCTCATTATACCGCATGTGCTTTCTGTTGATGTTTCAAAAGATAAGCAAGAAGCAGTTATTGAAATGCAGAAACATATTCCGTTTATGCTAATTCAAGATGCTATCGCAAAGGCAGGTAGTAAATATGCAATTTTAGAATTAGAAACAACAATGAATGATGAAACAGAAATTGCAAGGACATGGTTTGAAACATATAAGCCACTTCTATTAATCCTTTTTTATATACTCTTAGTATCATTCATAGTTCAATTTAAAAATCATCATTTCGATTATATGGAATGGATGAGGCATTTTATGGCAGGGTTCTTTTTAGTATTTTCTTTCTTCAAGTTTTTAAATCTCAAAGGTTTTGCAGAAAGTTATATGATGTATGATATAGTGGCGAAGCGTTTACCTGCTTGGGCATATTTGTATGTCTTTATTGAATTAGCACTTGGCATTGCCTTTCTCATCAATTTTAATCCGATAATTACAAACTTGGTTGCAGTCGCTGTAATGGGTATTAGCATTATTGGTGTGCTACAAAGTGTACTCAATAAAAGAAAAATTCAATGTGCTTGTTTGGGTGCAGTCTTTAATTTACCTATGAGTACAGTGACCATTATTGAAGATGCTCTAATGATAGCAATGAGTGGCACTATGCTATTACTAATGTTATAAAAATTTTACAAACAATAATTTAAATAAAAAAACAAAATGAAAAATTTAATTCTTTCAGCCATTATGATGGCTTTCATCTTTACATCATGTGATTCCCAAACTGGAAAAACAGAAACTTCAACTTCGGAACATGATGCGGTTCTGCATCAGAATACCCATGCCTGCTCTATGCACCCTGAAATTACAGGTGTTAAAGGCGACAAATGTTCAAAATGCGGAATGGAACTAACAGAGGCAGTAAAGAAATAGGAACTCACATACTAATGATTTGAAAATATTTTGGCTACAATATATCATACACTATGGCTTACATTTTGTAGCCCCACTTGGTATTGCTTACGCTATTAATAAGAGTGATTATAAGCGTATTTATTTAATACTTATTTCCACAATGCTCATTGACTTAGACCACCTAATAGCAACACCCATTTTCGATGCACAACGATGCAGCATTGGTTATCATCCTCTACATTCATACATTGCAATAGGTGTTTATATAATTCTGTTATTTATTCCAAAAACAAGATTCATAGGCATTGGCTTACTGTTTCACATTCTTACTGATTTCATTGACTGCATACTTAATTCTTATCTTATCAAAAAATAATACATGAAATTCCTAAAATGGCTGTACAAAATCTTCTTCAAAAAGTCCTGCTGTCAATAATAACTATTGCTTATTATGGTAGCGTAGCATCTGCTCAAAAAACAGTTCGTTTCGACCTCTTTGTAAAAGATACAACTGTAAATTTTACAGGTAAAGAAGTTCTTGCTATAGCCATCAATGGAACGATTCCAGGACCTGTGTTAGAATTTACCGAAGGTGATAGCGCAGTTATTTATGTACATAATCAACTTAAAAAACATACAACCTCAATTCATTGGCATGGTTTGTTGTTGCCAAATCAATACGATGGTGTTCCCTATCTAACTACTGCACCGATTCAGGTTGGAGAAACGCATTTATATACGTTTCGTATTCGACAAAATGGAACGTATTGGTATCACTCTCATACTTCATTGCAAGAGCAAAGTGGCATGTATGGGGCATTGATTATTCATAAGAAAAAAGAATCTAAAATGAAGGAAATTCCTGTTGTATTAAGCGATTGGACAAACGAAAATCCAAACCAAGTACATAGGCGTTTGCACAATGCAACAGACTGGTATGCTATTAAAAAGGGTTCAACACAGAACTGGTATCAAGCCATAAAGGAAGGATATTCTAAAACCAAATTTAAGAACGAATGGAAGCGTATGAATGCAATGGATGTGAGTGATGTCTATTATGAGAAGTTTTTAATTAATGGAAAAGAAAACAATTTTGAACCAAAGTATAAAGCAGGCGATAAAATAAAATTACGCATAGTCAATGCAGGTTCATCTACCTATTTTTGGATAAATTGGGCAGGTGGAAAAATGACAGTAGTTGGTAATGATGGAGAAGATGTTGAGCCTGTGGAAGTAGATAGATTATTGATAGCAGTTGCAGAAACGTATGATGTTGTTGTTACAATTCCAAACGATAGTGTTCGTTACGAATTTAGAGCCACCTCAGAAGATAGAACCAAATTCGCTTCCTTGTTTTTAGGAAAAGGAATTGGTTTATTAGCAAATAAGCAAGAAAGGCTAAAATATTTTGAAGGGATGAAAATGATGAATGGTATGATGCGATATGATGGTACGATGGATGATATGGGTATGAAAATGAGTAATCAAAAAATGGATATGAATACAGTGATGTATCCTGAAATTACAGGAGATGCAAAGCACAAAATGAAAATGAACGACACGATGGATGGCATGACCATGTATGATAATTCAACTGCTGATTTAATTACGCTCAACTATGCCATGCTTAAAGCAACAAACAAAACTATCTTGCCTCAGCTACCAAGCAGAGTGTTGCGATTCAACCTAACAGGAAATATGAATAGATATGTTTGGAGTATGAATAATAAAGTAGTTTCAGAAGTTGATAAAATCTTAATTAAGAAAGGTGAAAACATAAAAATTGTTTTATACAACGGTACTATGATGCGCCACCCTATGCACTTGCATGGACATTTCTTTAGGCTACTCAATGGGCAAGGCGATTATGCCCCTTTGAAAAATGTGTTAGACATTATGCCAATGGAAACAGACACTATTGAATTTGAGGCTAACGAAACAAACGACTGGTTTTTTCATTGTCATATTTTATACCACATGATGAGTGGTATGGGGCGAATTTTTTCGTATGAAAATTCACCAACGAATCCTGAAATAACGAACCCTAAAAAATTTCAACGAAAACTTTTTGCAGACGACAGACGACTACACCTCATGGCAAACATCGGTTTAGAATCTAATGGAAGTGATGGTGAGGCAATGCTTGCCAACACTCGATATAAATTGCAAACCGAATGGCGATTAGGAATTAACGCCCATCATGGGTGGGAAAGCGAAAGCCATTTTGGTAGATACTTTGGCAGAAACCAATTTTTGTTTCCTTACATTGGTTGGGATTATAGATACAGCACTTCAGAAAGTATTGACAATAATCTTGTAGGGCAAACCAATAACATAAACAATAGAAAAGCAATTTGTATTGGTGTGCAATACACTATGCCATTGCTTATAGTAGCCGATATTCGATTTGACCAATTAGCAAAATTCCGATTACAATTAATGCGAGAAGATGTACCCATTTCAAGTCGTTTGCGTTTCAGTTTTATGGCAAATTCAGACTATGAATACATGGCAGGATTTCGCTACATCATCAACAAATGGTTCTCACTCTCTACCCATTATGATAGTGATATGGGTTTGGGTGCAGGCATTCGTTTAAATTATTAAATCCGTATCTTTAGAAATTAAATTTCATTATGAACAGAATTAAACTTTCCATTTTTATATTGTTTGTGGCAACAATAAACATAGCCACCGCACAAAGTGGCTCTTTCTCATCAGTTAAAATGACTGGCGGTAGCTCATCTTCTAACATAAGACCACGAATTGCATTAAACAATATGAACTATCCTGTTATCACTTGGAACAAATCAAGTAATAAAATTATTTCGTTTTCTGTATGGAATGGTTCCTCATTCAATACACCAATTACCTTAACACCATCTGGCTTACAAGCCGATGTATTTACTTGGGCAGGGCAAGAAATAGCCTCAATAAAAGACACCGTATATATTGTGTATGCAAGTTTAATTGGTACTGAATCAAATGTGTTTATTCATAAATCTGTGAATGGTGGTAATACCTTTTCTGATAGTGTTCGTGTGTCCAATATTGGTACAGACAAATCAAGATTCCCAACAGTAGCTATAAATGGAAGCAAGCAACCTGTGGTAGCATTTATGCGAATGTTATCTACTTGGGCTGACCCCAAATATGTAGTTAGCAATTCAATGAATAGTGGTGCGAGTTTCATGTCTGACGTTGATGCCTCCACAAACACTACTGGTAATCATGTATGCGACTGTTGCCCTGCCACTATTGTTTGCAAAGGCAACATGCAAACGGTATTATTCAGAGATAATGATAGCAACCAACGTGATATTAAATCGGTTTTATCATATAATGGTGGTGCTTCATTTGATACCGTTGTAAAAGTAGATTTTAATAATTGGGTATTGAATGCTTGTCCTTCCACCGGACCCGATGGACATTTCGGAACAGACAGTTTATTTACTGTTTTTTCAACAGGTGCAACATCACCCATGAAAGTTTTTATATCGGCTACACATCCTTCATTATTACAAGTTGGCACTCACAAAGTAGTTTCTATAAGTTCTGACATGCAACAATTTCCTCGAATAGCAGGGAATGCTGATACAATTGGTATTGTATGGCAACAAAATAATAAAGTTATGCTTTCATATTCAAAAAATGGAGTGGCAGGTTTAAGCAATGCCATCATGGTGAATGATAGTTCCGACTTGTCTTCAAACCCTGACATAGCTTATGCCAACAATGTTTTTCATATTGCATGGCAGTCAAATAGTGGTATGGTGCATTACAGAACCTTCGATATGAATGGTGCATCAGCCGTTCAAAATTTTGAAGCAAATGAAATAAGCATTTCTCCAAATCCATCTTCATCTGCATGGTTAGTAGTACTAAGCGCACAAACTGAAAATACAGCCTTAGAGCTTTATGATGTAAATGGTAAAATAGTGTTTTCAAAAACTCTCCCCCCTAACACTTCTATCCAACATTCCATTTCTAATGACCAATTGAAAAGTGGCAACTACTTTTTGAAATTACATTCAGGAAGAAAGGCAAGTACAGTTAAGTTGTTGAAGTTGTAATGACCGATATTAGATTATTATGATAAGTAAAATAATTTAATATGAAATAATGTTTTATAATTTGCAAATGTTATTTATATTTGCCTCTTGATTATCAACAAGATGCAAAAACAAATAAATAGAAACTACATTATACTTGCACGAGAGAGCAGAGGATTATCGCAAGTGGAGTTTGCCACTAAATTAGGCATGTCACCCGCCAACCTATCCAAGATAGAACAAGGCATGATAAGCATTGATGATAGCTATATAAATGAGTTCGTAAATATTTTAGGCTATCCTGAATCGTTCTACCGTCAAGAACAAGAAATAAAGCAGTCCTTTATGAGTTATCGTAAACGACAAATCGTTTCTCCAAAACTCTTAACACCAATTGATGCCAAAATGAATGTGTTACGATTGCATGTAGAATTATTAATGAAGGAGTTACAATTCAACTCGGCTGAACTCCCTATCTTAAACCCTGAAAAAATAGGCACACCTCAAAAGTGCGCTATTAAACTTCGTAAACTTTGGGATATGAAAGAGGGAGTAGTTGATAACATTACCAAACTCATAGAAAGCAAAGGCGTTATCATTGATTCATTCACTTTCGGAACAGATAGAGTTGATAGCCGAACCATGCTATCAGAAAACAACCAACCCATCATCTTTACCAACAAATCCTTATTAGGAGATAGGCTTCGTTTTTCATTGGCTTACGAGTTAGGGCATTTAATCATGCACCTTGCCACTTCGCCAAATTTTGAGCGAGATATAAGCCATGAAGCCAATTTGTTTTCTGCTGAGTTCCTTATGCCTGAAACCGCCATTCGTCCTGACTTTGAAGGAGGAATTACCATAAGCACATTAAGCGAACTAAAAAAGAAATGGAAAGTAAGTATGCAGTCTTTATTATACCGAGCCGATGATTTGGGTTATTTAACCTATAACCAAAAGAGATACATCCTTACACAATTCAACCAAATGAAAATACGAAAGCGAGAACCCGAAGAATTTGATGTAGCCAAGGAAGCACCATCATTATTGAAAAACATGATAGTAAAATACAAAACAAAATATAAATCTGATAATGCACAATTGGCTGAAAGGCTGAACTTGGGTTTATCCGAGTTTATCGAAATATACTCATAACAATAAGCACAATATAATTAGCGCACAATGGAACAATTAAAGACAGTAAGCACAATTAAAAAAATCAAATTCTATACTAAAAAAGAATTATCGGAAATGTATGAAACAAGTCCTAAGACGTTTTCTCGTTGGTTAAAACCGCATGAGAGTTTAATAGGAGATAAGATAGGGAGGTATTATAGTATAACACAAGTGAAGGCAATATTTCAGGCATTGGGTATGCCATCAAACATTGTTGACATAGAATAGCCTATTGATGCTATTTGATGCCTTTTGGTAAACACCTTAATCCATTAGTATCAAATGTAGGTAAGTAGGTTTTTAAGCCATGATAGGTTTGCTGATTAAAGCAACCTATATGAAAGAAAATATAAAACCGACACTAAAAATAAGCCATGTTAAAAAGCCATATATTCAACCTACAAAAATATCTCTTGATGAAGTACGACAATATTTGAATGACAAGGAATTAAGTGAACATGCAATAAGTGACATACGAGAATTTGCATATCTATTTGGAGAACTATTATATAAAAACTGGACAGAACAAAATTTTAATAAACAAATCGTAGAAAATGAAGAAAGCAATATTATATATCAGAGTGAGTACAGACGAGCAAGCTGAAAGAGGACATTCGTTGGCTTACCAAGAAGATAAACTTCTTAAATATTGTGCGTTAAAAAATATTGAAGTGGTCAAACTTTTTAGAGAAGACCATTCAGCAAAAACATTTGAAAGACCTCAGTTCATCGAGCTTTTACAGTTTATCAAGAAAAATAAAGGGAACGCAAATCTATTGCTGTTTATTAAGTGGGATAGGTTTAGTAGAAATACAGGTGATGCGTATGGTATGATAAGTACACTCAATAAAATGAATGTTGAACCTCAAGCCATCGAACAACCATTGGACTTAAACATACCTGAAAACAAAATCATGCTTGCTTTCTATTTGGCTTCGCCTGAAGTTGAAAATGATAGAAGGGCATTGAATGTAATTGCAGGTATGAGAAGAGCAAGAAAGGATGGACGATTCTTGGGTAAAGCACCTTATGGCTTTTTGAACAAACGTGACGAGCAAGATAAACCAATTCTTATTCCTGACCCAACTGGCGCACCGCTTGTGAAAGAGGCATTTGAAGAAGTTGCCAAAGGAGTAAAACCAGTTTTTCATGTTTATCAAGAATTAAAGCAAAAGGGATTTAAGCCAAGTAAAAACAGTTTTTGGACTATACTTATTAATCCACTTTATTATGGTGGCTTATTAGTTACATCCTATAAAGACGAAGTTGCGGAAGTTGTAAAAGGGAAACATCCTGCCATCATTTCAAAAGAATTGTATGAAAGCGTACAGGATGTGTTGTACAATCGTAAACGTCCAAACTATGCTTTGAAAACAAAGGATGAGGAATTACCATTAAGAGGAAGCCTCAAATGCAAACAATGTGGAGCAACGTTAACAGGGAGTGCTTCTAAAAATTGGCAAAAGAAGAAATACTATTATTATCATTGCCAACATGGATGCAATGAAAGATACAAAGCTGAAAAAGGAGCCGAATGGACTTTGATAGAATTAATAAAAATGAAGCCTACTGACGAATTTGTGGCATTAATGAAACAAGTCAATAGTGATGTATTCAGAACCAATGAAGGAAATAAGAAATTAGAAATCGAAAAGAAGAGTGTTGAAATTGAGAAAATTCAGACACGCTTAACGAATGCTCAACAACTGCTTTTAGATGGTAAAATTGACATTGATGATTACAAAGAAATGAAGTCAAAATTTGAGCCTGAAATGCTCAAATTAAAACAGGATTTGACGCTTTATAAATCGACTGACGAGAATATGGCAACTTACCTGGAACACACATTGGAAATGCTTCAAAATATAGACAAATACTACGCTGAAGCGGATTTGAGCCTAAAGACAACTTTAATTAGTTCGATATTTCCTGAAAAATTAATTTTCAACGAAATAAATTATCGAACTCAAATAATGAACCCTGCCGTTTCGCTGATATATAAGCTGAATGCAGATTTCAGCGCAAAAAAAAATGGACTTTTTAGAATAAAATCTAAAAAGTCCAGTTGTGTTACCCGACCTGGATTCGAACCAAGACTAACAGTACCAAAAACTGCTGTGCTACCTTTACACCATCAGGCAATTCGAGCGCAAATATATAGTTTGCATATATTTTTCTGAAAAAAATCTTACAATAATTCTGAAATTTTTAAAACTACCTTGTCAATTTCCTCGAAAGTGTTGTGTTTACTGAATGAGAAGCGAATCGGCACTTTGCTTTCATGTGGGTAAATTCCTTTAATTACATGACTTCCGCCTTGCGCGCCACTATTACATGCACTTCCACCAGATACACAAATGCCCGCAATGTCTAAATTAATACTCAACATTTCACTTCTATCATTCACCGGAAAACCAACATTTAAAACCGTATACAAACTTCGTTCTCCAATATCCCCATGAAATATAATATCCGGAATAGCTGCTGTAAGTTTCTCTATTACATAATTTTTTAGCGAGCGTATATATACTACATCTTCATGGTGCGATTGCATATTTAATTCAAACGCCTTAGCAAACCCAACAATACCTGCTACATTTTCGGTGCCGGCTCGCATATTCCGTTCTTGCGATCCTCCATGCAAAATCGGTTTAATAGGTAAGCCTTGACGAGCAAATAAAATTCCGCTCCCTTTCGGGCCATGAAATTTGTGCGCCGACCCACTCATGAAATGAACTTTCACTTCTTGTAAATCAAGTAAAAAATGCGCTAAAGTTTGGACGGTATCCGAATGAAAGATGGCATCGTATCGTTCACATAATTCACCGATATAAACGATATCACTCAGGTTACCCACTTCATTATTCGCATGCATTAAAGTCACTAACGTTTTTTGATGAGATGATTTCAATAAGTCTTCCAAATGCACCACATCAATATGTCCATCATGTGTAAGGTTCACATAACTTACTTCGCATAATCCCATCGAATGTAAAAACTGTACTGTATGCAAGGTGGCATGATGCTCGATAGTAGAAGTAATGATATGTGTACATCCAAGATCTCGAATGGCAGCGTTGATAGCCAAATTACTACTTTCGGTTCCACAGCTTGTAAATGTTATTTCACCTGGCTTTACATGTAATAAGTTAGCGACTGTTTTACGCGCCGCTTCAATCGCCATTCTTGCTTCTCGTCCGTATGAGTATATCGATGATGGGTTACCAAAGTGTTCGGTATAATAGGGCATCATTGCTTTTAGCACTTCCGGGTCTAAGGATGTCGTGGCTGCATTATCAAAATAGATTCTTTCCATAATGGGCAAATTTAAGAAGCATAAACAGAACTTATTACTACTTTAGAAATTCATTCTTATTTAATGATAAACTTCATTAATATTTGGGCGTATCCCCTGTGGTGCCCCGAAAGCAAATGTGTATTTACCTCTGAAATCAATTGGTTGCATGCTTCGGGACTACTACAGGGGTCGGGCTATCTCTTCAAGCCCATCCGAAGCGGCTGGGGCTTTTCGTTCTATCCCTTACGCAAGTCTCCGTTACATTAATTGTTTAAACTCAAACTTCGGACTACCCTTAACACCGGTACTGCTATAAAAATCTAAAAAGTGAAGTTTGAAATAGTGGTCATTACGATTTTTAATTACGTAATTATATTTTTTTACAATGGTGTAAATACCTTTATCAATAATATACGTTTTCCAATCATAACCAATCACATCTCTACTTTCAGAAAGAGGAACCGAGGTGGCAAAGTTTTCATCTATGGTATTATAATCTGTCAATGAATCTTTATACGCTGAACTTCCGTAAGGGTTTAAAAGTAAACCATTCACGATATATCGTAAAGCGGGGCTTTGATCATAAAATGTATAATGATACCGAGTGACTACAATATCCCAAGTATTTTTATCAGGCTCAATTCCACTTACTGTCTTCAATAATTCAAACGAAAAATAAGTATAATTACAAATTGCATTTTTGGTAATCGTAATCATTGCAGGAATTGTTGAGTTAATATCACCAACGGCAATTTTATATTCAAATGCATCTTCTTGTAAAAATTGAATCTTACGAATTTTGGTGCCGTTTTCATTCAACTTTATGATATACACATTGTTTTTATTTTTCCAATCTCCAATAGCCGAAGAATCTATACTGCCATTAGGGGCATCATATCGCCAGCTAGTTTTGGCCATCGTTGTATCGGTATATCCAACATCTTCAAATTTTGTTTTATTAGTATTATAGGCTGCCATGCCTTTACCGCCATTTACATAGATTCCATGTTGTGATGCGCTACTTGAAAATGCCAAATCCCAACTTTCAACTTCACTTACATGAACCACTTTTTGT
Organism: Bacteroidota bacterium; assembly: GCA_016706595.1. Lineage (GTDB taxonomy): Bacteria > Bacteroidota > Bacteroidia > Chitinophagales > Chitinophagaceae > OLB11. The sequence goes on from JADJJH010000003.1 coordinate 485,128, forward strand.
TGTTCGAGGTTAATAAAAAACTGATTGTCATAAGTCTCGCCCATATCCACTTGCAAAACTTGTCCGTCACCTTTAGCAGGTAAGGTAATCGGTAATTCTTTCTTCTCGCAAGAAGCAAAAGTGATAATGGCAAAAAGAGATAATAAAAAATGCGTTTTCATATCAGCAGCAAATTTCCGGCATTAATTATTTAATCAGGCAATCGGGCTACTAAGTTTTGTCATTCTAATGTCATAAATGCTCTTTAATGGGGAAAACTCACAGCATATGAAAGTCGTCCTTGTCTTTTTGAAAGGGTAATGTACTTCGCAGGCTGCTTACGTTTTGTTGGTCAATTTCATAATTTAGTATGTCATGCATAGCGTTTGAGCGAGTGAGAATTTCACCTAAAGGGTCAATAATACAGCTTTCGCCACTATATTGATGTCCGTTCCCATCTTCGCCGGTTCGGTTCATGCCTATTACATAACATTGATTTTCGATGGCGCGCGCTTGTAATAAAGTTTTCCATGCATGCACTCTTTTTACAGGCCAATTGGCAACATATAAAATAACATCATATTCATCTGCCTGATGCTGTCTGCTCCAAACCGGAAAGCGAAGATCGTAACAGATTAAAGTCAAAATTCGAATACCCTTTACTTGTGTAATGAGTCGTTTGGTTCCCGGTGTAAACTCTACATCTTCGCCTGCATAGCTAAATAAATGACGTTTATCATAATAACCAAAATTCCCATCGGGTTGCATCCAAATTAATCGATTAAAATATTTGCCGGCTTCTTCGATAATCAAACTTCCTGTGAGAATAATTTTGTGCTCCATTGCCATTTGCTTCATCCATCGAATGCTTTTGCCGTCCATGTTTTCAGCTAAGGCAGCTGCTTGCATACTAAATCCTGTGGTAAACATTTCCGGTAACACAAGCACTTCTTTTTTACCTTCAATAGATTCAATTTTTGAAGTAAACATCTTTAAATTTTCATTGGGGTTTTCCCAATGTAAAGGACTTTGTAGAAGTGTAAAGTGTAGGGTAGACATAGTTACTTATAAGGTTTAAAAATAGGAATCAATTTTCAATGTTTAATCTTCAATGTTCAATCTTCAATGTTCAATCTTCAATGTTCAATCTTCAATCTTCAGTTTCTTTACAAATTACTGAAAAAGCAATTGTTTCCTTATGAATTGTAGACTAGCACTTACAATTTGATCACTTGATTCATCTGTGCCACGCGAAATCCATTATCATGAATTGATATAAATTCTTTACTGCTAGAATCAAGTGCTAAATTAGTATGGTTAAAATGAATGAAATGAATTTTTTGTTTTTCTGCTGCGGTAAGATGTTGAAACAACTGCATGCTTTCAATAATGAATGGATGTGGAATCTCGGAAATATTTCGAGTATTAATTTCTTCGCCATTATAAAACGTGCCATCAATCAATGCATAATCTACTTTTGAAATTAAGTCGGTAATTTCTTCATCCCACTTTTCCCATTTGTCAATATCAGGAATGAAAAGAACTTTCTTGTTTGGACCTTCAATAATAAAACCAACGGTTTCCGAAAATTCGTCGCGATGTGGTACAAGTAAAGGCGTAAGTGAAAGCTTCTCAGAAAGGGCCATCTTCGTTTGGTTTTGTAAAGGATATAAAGCAATATTTTTCTGATTCACTAGCTGGCTCCAAGGACCGTTTGCTTCTAAAAATTGTTTCATTCTTGGCATGGTATAAACCGGTATCGAATTGGCATTAATAGCTTCTTTACCTAAAAACATTAATCCACTATAGTGCCCAATATGTGCATGCGTGAGAAATATACCATCAGGCATTTCTGCTTTTGAAAATGATGCCATCCGATGTAATAATTTCGCTTGTCTCGGAAAATCGGGAGTGCATTCTAGTAAATACTTTTTTTGTGATTGCGGATCGATGATGCCTAATGAAACTACATTTCGATGAAGTTCGGGTTGAAGAAATAATTTACTACAACATGTTTTTTTACAACCTATATGCGGCGAACCTCCATCTTGAACCGTACCTAAAACAATAAGTGAAGTTTCTGTAATGGCATTAGGATTTGCTTTGGCTATATCCTTTTGTTGTGTATTTGATTGACACGAAATGAAACCAATAATAGTAAATATGAGGAATGATTTTTTCATGGTACTTTTTATTTAAATTATTTTGGAACTGTTAAGCATCTTTAGTGGTGCTTATTAATACTACATCGATTTCATTACATCTGAAATATACTCAAACTCAAATCCTTTTTGTAAAAGATAATTCTTAAGTTTATTCATTTTAGTAAACTTATTTTTTTCTTTACTCAACGTGGCCAGTTTTTTTTCGGATAGTTGTTGAATCGTTTTTACATACTCAGCTTCTTCAATTTCTTGCATGCCTTGAGTGATACAATATGAAGAAACTCCTTGTAACTTTAAGGCTTGCAAAATTTTGTTTCTGCCCCATTGCTTATACTTAAATTTGCCGCGAACGATGGCAGCCGCATAGCGTTCTTCATTCAAGTAATTCTCTTCAATTAAACAAGCAATAATTTCTTCAAGGGCATAACCATAGACTTCTAAGGATAATAGTTTGGTACGTACTTCCTTATGACTGCGCTCTTGATATGCACAATAATATTTTAGCTTTTCTAATGCTGATGAATCCATCACTCGACGAACTTAAAACAATTTTAATTTACTAAGCCTGTCCATTTCTTTGCCAAGCAATTGTTTCAAGGCTACTTGCTTAGCTTCTTTATGTTTATAAAGTAAGCGATGATCTAATACCGATAGGCTTATGGCTTCTACATCATCTTCAATCACAAAACTCCTGCCATTCACTAGGGCATATGCTTTTAAACATTTAATAAAATTAATTCCACAACGGGTTGATGCGCCTAAACTAATGCCTTCATGGGCTCTTGTTCCTCTTACTAAATTCGAAACTGCTTTCAGTATTTCATCATGCACAAAAATTTGCTCTGCCTCGTGTTGCAACTGAAGTACTTCTTGTAAACTCAATACCTGTTTCATGCGATCTAAATTCGAATCGATGTGTACATAGTTTTTATAAATTGATAATTCGGTTTCTTCATCCACATAGCCAAAATAAATTTTCATAAAAAAGCGATCGAGTTGAGCAGCGGGTAGGGGATAAGTACCTTCCATTTCAACAGGATTTTGTGTGGCTATCGTAAAAAATAGTTGCTCGAGTTTATAGGTTATTTCCCCCATGGTAATTTGATGTTCGGCCATACATTCAAGTAAGGCACTTTGTACTTTGGGTGATGCTCGATTTATTTCATCAGCCAATAATACATTGCAGAACAAAGGTCCCTTTTTAAAAATGAATTCCTTTTGCACATCATCAAAAATATGGGTGCCTAATAAGTCCATAGGTAATAAATCGGGTGTAAACTGAACACGTTTAAATAGTGCACTTTCATTTGCCGAGCCTGCAATGGAAGCCGCTAAAGTTTTAGCTAATACTGTTTTACCTGTGCCGGGATTGTCTTCCATTAAAATATGACCTTTCGCTAATAAGCAGGTAATTACTTGTATAATTTGTTCACGCTTACCTTTAATTACCGTTTCCATATTTGTAATTAATTTTTCAATAAGCTCATTGCTTGACATTTGGTTTTGATTCTCCATATTTAGTTTGTTGCTGCTTCAGGTTCTGATAATGTGTAAAATTGTAATAATAAATTGATATTCAAAAACCCAAGTATGCGTTTGCCTAGCTTGGTTTGTTTATGTATTCTTTCGATGAAGGTGCTGTAAAATGCATGAATGAAATTTGTTTCACTAACAGATAATACTTGTTCACTATATTTCAATTTCAAATAGAGTAAAATAAATTTTACATAATTTGCGTCAAATTGTGGGTCTACTATTTCACTCGCATATTTATAAGCACTTAAGGAATTTCGTTGAATGCCTAATTGGTTTAAGTAAAGCGAACTGCTTCGATACATGAAATACGATTTTTGTTTTATAGACTTACTATAACGCATACGTGTTTTGTAATAATAATACACTAAGGTAGGCGTCAACAAAATGAGTAGAATGATACCTCCTATGATCAATGACATCACAATAAGATAGTATGAAAGAGGTTTGTTTTCATTCTCAATATTGTTTTTATTTTTTACGGCAAGATCTTTTTTCAAATCTTTAATATATACTTCATCAATTGGTAAAGTATTGGGTAACTTCTTGAGTAATTGTTTGCTATTTTTTTCTGGCGAGAAAGCTTTGAGTTTTTCACTATACGAAACCGCCATTATTTTTTCACTTTTATGCAAAGAAGTTATGGGTACCTGCAGACTGTCCTTCCAAATATTTGCAGTTTGTAAATTAAGCTCAAGTGTGTCATGCATGTTTTTATACTCGCAATCTTTAAAAATTAAATTATAGGTTAATAGTTTCGCCGATTTTTGTAAGGTATCAACACTTAGTATTTCGCCGCCTAAGGCCAATACTGGATTAGGTGGTTGCATTGGTGGTGTGCCATCGGGCGAAGGCGACTGCTCGGCTTCATCATTGCCAACCGTTGTATCAAAATCTATCCAACCATATTCAGGAAAATAGACTTGCACCCAACCATGCGATTGATCTTCGTAAAACCAATACCAACCTTTGTTTTTATCACTTCTATCAACCGTTAAAAATCCGGTAACTATGCGCGATGGTATTTTCATAGCACGCAATAAAAATAAAGTAGCACCTGCATAATAGGCACAGTATCCTTTTTTACTTTCAAATAAAAAGTACATTAGGTTTGATGAGCCGGGTAGGCCTGGAATGCCAGGATTATCGGTATAGGAATACACTTTTTCGCCCAATGCATTACGTTGTAAAAAGTAATCCCGAATACTGAGTACTTTGTCAATGGTTGTTTTTTTTCCTTCAGCTAAACTATCGGCAAGCATTTGAATCCGGGCATATTGACGCGCATTGGGAAAATGAGTATAATATTTTAAAAAATCAGGTTCAACAGATGTATAGCCTTTTGCCTTACGTAATTCTTCGAATCTAAATTGTTGAAAAGCTTTTATTTCAGGATTATCACTATTGTAAATAAAGTAGGCACTATTTAAATCTGATACATAGCTTTTGGTTCGATAGGCATATTTAAACTCCTGTTGATATTCTTTTTCAACCGTAATAGGTTGTACCCAAAATGCAGTGCTTGGTGCAAGAAATGCGGTTGCTGATAACCTCTTTTTATATATTTCGATTTCAATGGTTTTACGATTTTTTCTGCTAAGTCCATTTTCGATTCTACTACTATCTACAAAGGTTGAAAAAAGTTGAATACTTGATGGGTTAGGTGTAAACTCATCACTAAAGGCTAAAGTGGTATCACGTTCGAAGGTTTCGGTAAGTGTATCAAATTTACTGAAATGCCAACAGGTAAGATAAAGAGGATTTGGAATTTCGGTACCAGGTAAATAACTATTAATATGTGCACAAAATAAGGGTTCAGGGTTTTTATTCCTGCTATTATTGGTTCCCATACCCATCGATTGTTTATTTTCAACCGAGCCATCTTTCTTGTTTTCAAGCATTTGGTTTTCGCCATCCTTTGCACCACCTCCATAAGCCTCCACTCGTTCTTTAATTTGCGGGTACATGAAATAAATGAGAATACCCAATGTAATCAACAGCGTTGCACAAAACATGATGAGGCGCTTACTAAATCGCCACCAAAATATACCATGTGTATGTTCAGTATTGCGAAGTGCTTCGTAGGTGTACATTAAATAAATGCTATACAAAACAACCGGTGTTAAATAGCTTAATAATTTTTCGGGCGTAAAGAGTCCACCCGTTTTGGCAATTAAAAAAATACACAATGTCAATAAAAAACCTGAAAGCAATAAAGGGAAAAAATGAATCCGTTGCAAGCCCCAACCAATTAACCATCCAGCCATGAATAAGTAACTAAAAATGAGAAACTGCACTGAAATAAAGAAACTATCTAACTCTCCAACTGCATAGCGGTCGAGTATTTGATAAATAGAATAAAAGACAAAAATGCTTGCGGCAAATAAAGGCAAAAATCGAAACCTGAATTGTGCTATAAAAAAAGCAAGCAACATACCTGCACCTACATATAATGATTGTGAAAACCATTGATCTTGTAACACACTAAAATACTGATTGCTATTCCATAAAATAAACATAATCACCATTACCGTTGGTAGTAGTAAAAAAAGTACCGAGGCAAAAAAGCGAGAAGGTGATATGTGTTTTAATACTTTCATTACATTATTTCAAACTGAATATTTTGTTGCTTTAATATTTTAAGAATGGCTTGTTCGTTTTTTTGAAGTTTGAATTTTAAAGGATGAAATACCCATTTACTTCGTAATGCATTCAATCGATCTGGTTTGGGTTTAAAAATGATTTTCATTAACCAATTTAGTATTACTTGACTATGAAACACCTTGCTTAAAGGTATAAAAAATACCCGAACATGATTGGCTGAATCATTGAATGTTCGTTCAATATCTACAACAGATGATAAGGAGTGTAAACATAATACTGAGGCATGTTGTGCTTTAAAGTAGTCAGACAATTCAACATGGTGATGCCAATTGGCTCGTGTAAGTATTAAGCCGGTTTCATCCGGTGTTGTGGATTGTGAGTTGCTGTGTTGATCGCTGATATATTTTACCTCAAATTCTTTTTCGTGTAAAACATCAAATACCGACCATACCGCATTTTTAAAATAGTTGCTCATCTCCTGTTGAAACTCGCCTTGTGTTGAAAAACTTTTATCAACATAGAAACTTGCATACATATAAATATGCGAGGCAAATGGATCCATAATTTCAGGCACGCGAACCACTAACTCTTTATGTTTAGCAAAAATTTTCCATACAATGCGACGAACATCATCGGCATCTTCAAATTTTTTATAATTTAAATATTCGCCTTGTACTTTTCGCAATGTGGTGATGCGTATTTTTTCTTCTTCAGTTTTTCTTGGATTCATTTCTTCAATAACAGGATCGGAAGATTGTGGTAGATTAAGCAGACTTTTAGATTGAGGAATATTGATGGTGAAAGAAAAAAACTGCAACATATCCTCGAAAGAAATAAGCGCATCCGAAAAATGATATTCTTTGATGTCAGGTAAGGATAAGGTATTGAGCCCGCGAACGCCATTATTAAACGAAAAGAAATTTCTTTTGATACGTTCAGTCAGTATCATTTTTTCGGTGAGCAAATGTTTATCGTAAACTAATTGCATTTTTATAAAACCTAAAATGGGTTTGATGGCTGATGGTAGTTTACTTTCGAGTTGCATAATATGTGCATCTTTACTTGCAGTATGCATTTGTAAGCTGAGAATAGCTTGATTTCCTTTGCCTTTTTGATATAAAAAATGTAGAAAGCAAAAGCAAGCAGAACAAAATGAAATGGCCACTACAATAAATGAAAATAGTAAAGCAATTTGGGTCATTAAAATAATAATACCCGAAAATGAACTAGTATCAATATTTGGAATGAGGAGATATTTTTTGGCTAACCAGACTAGGAGGATGAAAAGAAAAAAATTCAGTCGGAATGGATTGAACTGCAAATAATACCTAAGCCGACTTATTATTTTTGTGAACCTCATGCGCGATTTTAAAATTAACCGAAGATAAATTGAATTGATTTGTGTTTCGGCATTTAAAGGCAAATGATTATTCTATAAGGTTTGTTAAACCTTTATACGCATTTAGTACTATACTAAAAGGCAAGTTAGAACTTTTTAAAATCTTTAGTTATGGTGAAGTGCATGACAAAGGCCCCCGTAACATTTGAAACCAAATCTTCAACTTGTTTTATAAATTCATTTCAACTTGGGAAGTATCTATTTCTTCTCATAAAATTAATTAATGTAAGCCGACAAGGAAGTCAATCGAAAATTATCTTTTTAAAACAAGCACATTGTCCCAATTATTCACAGGACTCGTTTCTCTTCCATAATAAGTCATGACCATATCGGTAGTAGTTAATGAATTTACTGTGAATGTATCACCATCAAATAATATTTGTGTGTCGTTAATTAAGTTGTAGTTTACTGTGTCATACGATCCTGCAATTCTATAATAAGCTTTGCCATTTGAATTAAAATTCACATAGTCGCCGCTGAGTCCATAGTTTATAATGGTATCAATTACTGTAGTTGAAGAACCTACATATTGAATATCACTGATGTTAATCAGATTCCAATTATTTTGTAACTTTTGTAATGTTGTTAGTGAATTGGATGGAGTAGTGCTTTTTTTACCACATGCACACATTAAACTTACTATGCAAATACTGAATAATATTTTTTTCATTTTGAAGAGAAATTTGAGTTGCAATGTTATAGAAAATATTGGAATTTTAGAATAAAAACTGAAACGCAAAATCAAGTTTGCCATTTTTTTGTTTCGTTAAAAACAAACGCACTCCAGTGTTCTTCTTATTTACAGTAGATGGCTCAAGTTAGGATATAAAATAGGGATTAATCTACATGGTGGACTCACTATTGAATCGAATAAAAAAATATTTCTGATTGTGAGTTACATAGGTTAGTCTTATTACAATGGAATTCAAACCGGAATCATATAAAAACATAAATCACTTGTCTGCATTGTAAAGCAATTTTCAATTTCAAAGATCTACTCACCGTAGATGTTGAGAAATCGATTAAAGAGAAATAGGCATTAGAAAGCAACAAATAGCTTATGCCTTGGCAATAAAAAATTTAGCCCCCAAAAAAAGAAAGTGATTTTGGATGAAGAGAAGGAGAAAAATAAAAATGAGTCGTTTGATAATCCATTCACCCAATGCCGAATTTACTAATTCACTCATTGTCACATTCGCATATCATCACATCCGATAGCTATCGGATCACATTCTTCTACCAACTCGTATCATCATTTCTTTTCTTAAACCGTGGTTTAGGAGCCGATGATGCACTTGATGAAGCCGCGCGTGAATTACCACCTTTTGAGCTGCTGTATTTTCTATCGCCACCTCCGCTGCTGTTATTACTGCCACGTGCACTTGAGTAAGTGCGTTCGCGTGGACCTTTACGTTCTGGTCGAGCACCACCTGAGCGTTCGGCCATACGAGCTTCCGGATTAGGTGTTCCTTCGGCTTTGGTAATGCGAACTTCACGTCCGTTCACTTCAACATTATTAAAGCCGGTTAAAATACGTTCTGCACTTTGTGCATCGGTTTCAAAGAAAGAGAACACACCTTGCATTTCAATATCCTTAATATGGTGACCGCTTACTTTAGTATTCTTGAAAATCATTTCACGCATTTCATCGTAACGAAGATTATCTTTTTTACCTAAGTTAATAAACAATCGAGTGGTAGGTTCGCCATCGGCAAATTTATCTCTGCGACTACTGCCTGTATTACTACGTTCACCTCTTTCGCTGCGGTCTGAACTTCTACGATCACCACGATCTGAACTTCTTCTGTCGCCTCTGTCGCCTCTGTCGCTGCTACGTTCGCTTCCACGTGAGCGTGAACTTTCATCAACGTTTAAGTCTGAGTGGGCAGTATAGTTCGTATCTAATTTACATAATTCTTTTGCCATTAATCGCGCTACCAATTCTTCTTTCTCCATTTGCATTAACGGAAAAATCCATTCGTTGCGAGGTTGAATATCTGATGCATGTTGGTAATCGAATTCGGCGAATTCGGTAACAAAGTTTTTAATACGTTTGTCGATAATTTCTTCACCTTTCGGTATCATAAATTTCTCGAATTTCATATTTGCGATCTTTTCAATCTGATGCATTTTGTAGGCTTCGCGAATATGCAATAAGGCAATCGAAATTCCTTTTTTACCGGCACGAGCCGTTCGTCCGCTACGGTGCGTATAGTTTTCAATATCATCCGGAAGGTGATAATGAATTACGTGAGTAATATCATTGACGTCGATACCACGTGCAGCCACATCGGTAGCACAAAGTATTTTAATTACACGCTTACGAAATTTACCCATCACTTTATCGCGTTGTTGTTGCGAAAGATCACCATGTAAGCAATCGGCATTATAACCGGCTTTCACTAAGGAGTCACTAATTTCTTGCGTTTCTAAACGCGTTGTACAAAAGATGATACCAAAAAAATCTTCATTAAAATCGATGATACGTTTTAAGGCAGGTAATTTTTCTTTAGCTTGTACAACGGCATATTGGTGCGTAATATCTGTTGAAGTTGAATTCTTTTTACCTGATGAAACTTCAACCGTTTCTTTTAAATATTTATTGGCAATGCTTCTGATAGCTTTCGGCATGGTAGCACTAAACAATCCGGTTACTTTCTCTTCGGGGGTGTTCGAAAGTATCGATTCAATATCTTCTTGAAAGCCCATGTTAAGCATTTCATCGGCCTCATCTAACACTACGGTTTCAACTTGTTCAATTTTCACTGCTTTACGATCAATCAAATCCATTAATCGACCCGGAGTGGCTACAATAATATGTGCACCTTGACGAAGTTCACGAATTTGTTCGGATATACTGCTGCCACCATATACGGCAGTAATACGCACACCGCGCATATTTTTGCTATACTTTTTAAGGTCGTTGGTAATTTGAATACACAATTCGCGGGTAGGCGAAATAATCAAGGCTTGGGTGTATTTTTTCTCTGTATCGAGATGATGTAAAATTGGTAAACCAAATGCGGCGGTTTTGCCGGTTCCGGTTTGTGCGAGTGCAACTAAGTCACTTTCGCGTCCTAAAAATACCGGTATGGCTTTTTGTTGAATTTCGGTTGGCGTTTCAAAGCCAAGTTCGGTTACTGCACTTACAATATCGTCGTGCAAACCCAATGTACTAAATGTAGTCATGTTGTTTTTTGTTTAATCATTAAAAAAAATCCCTCAAAGCCTATTAAATAAGGCATAGCCGGCACTTTGATTGAATGTAAACGAAAACATACTGATGAAAATTCTCTTTCCTTTAAAAGAGCATGACCCATATCTGTGCAGCTATCTTTCTAGGGCTTCTATAAAATCCACATTTACGAGGCTTTTCGATTTTTTAAATCCGCAGTTTACAATAGTAAATGAGGAATTTATAAAGTTGAAGTAACGAAGTAGATGAGGGTTTTAGACAAGCCCTTTAGTTAATAAGCAATTGGTAAGAACTAATAAGGCGCAAATGTAAGTTGTGGATATTTAGCAAATGCGAAGAAGTTGCTAATGATGGTTACCATTGTATGAAGTGATTCTATTGCAGTGTTTTATTTTGCCCCCCCATATCAATTGTTCTCAATTGATAATCCGTTCGGAGGACCCTTATTCAATTTTCAGTCTTCAATTTTCAATTTTCAAATTGATCATTACTCCGTTTCGTAGTGGGTTATCATATTGTACTTTGTAAATTGATGCATTGTTTACATGCTTGGTTTATATTTGAAAGGCTAACTACTTTTTTATAGGAAGAATTGGATTGTGATGAAGTAATTGCTGGTACTAAAACGTTGTGCGTCATTGCAAATCCAGAACTCAATTTGACAAAAAATACCAAGAAGATTATATTAACGATTACTTTATGCTATTTGCTAATGTTAACGGACAAAAACATGAAGCCACCCCCAAAACATTTGGGATATGCCCACTTTGCAACAGCACGGTATTTTCTAAATGTGGAGAAATTAATGTTTGGCATTGGGCCCATCAAAAGGACGAATATTGTGACAATTGGTATGAACCCGAAACCGCATGGCACAAGAGTTGGAAATTTGTTTTTGGGAAAGACAACTGTGAAATTATCATAAAAAGAGAAGGTGAAAAACACATTGCCGATGTCTTGACAAATGAAGGTGTGGTCATTGAGTTACAAAACTCCCCAATGCCTAATCATACAGCTGTCGAACGAGAGAAATTTTACCGTGAACAAATGATATGGATAATTAATGGTTCCCATTTCAGGAATAATTTTACATATGAGGCTTCTACTTTATCTTATGGAGAACAATGGTATTGGCGAAATGAAGTTGTTCAAACGGAATATGGTATCGTAGACAAAGAAACTGGAGAATTAGTGACCCAACCAGAAAAAGAATACAATTTTTCATGGCGCTGGCCTAGAAAATCCTGGGAATATGCTAAGAGAAAAATTTATATCGACTTCGGAGATGAATATTTATTTATGGTAACCGCAGGTATGGGAACTAATCAAGGCAAAGGCAAACTGATAAGCAAGAAGAGCTTTTTGTCCGAGCATCAAGGCAATTTAGAATTCTTAGAAACATTAATCAATAGGAACTAACTAAGCATCGAATGCACAACACGCGGTATTTGCGCATGCGGGGCATTTGTAATGTCCTCAACAATTTAATTCTATTCAACTATGGAATAAACCTTAAACTGACTACCTTTGAATTCTCCGCCTATCGCAAACCGTGGGAATGTTAGGCGACATTAGCCCCAAAGACAATAAACGTTTAGCTAAAAGGTATAGACAAACTTGAAAGTTGAAATTTGAAATAAGAAATATGAATTAATTCTTCAAATAAAATTGTGCTTAGCTTAGTTATATTTTAGAATTCATAAACAAATTTAACCAATGAAAACTCATATCACTTTTTGGACCAGCCTTTTACTAATAACATTCTTGACTATATTAACCGTATTTAATTCATGTAAAAGAAACCAAATTGGCGAAAATCCTTTAAGTAGCCAATTTGTGAATGCTACCATTTTCGGTCAAGTGATTTCTGAAGATGGAATACCAATAAGGGATGCGACAATTGAAATTGGATCACATACCTATATCACTGACTCTAATGGGTTGTTTCATTTTTTTAAGATTTCAACTTCATTAAATGCCACATTAATTACTTCTAAAAAAATAAATTATTTTACCGGTTATCGAACTCTAAAAATTTCTGCTAATAAAGATCACTTTACAAAAATTATGTTAGTTGAAAAGAAAAGTCCGATTCAGTTCAATTCTGTCACAGGCGGAACATTCAATATCCAAAACGGTGGGCAAATTGTATTCCTGGAGAATAGTATTGTATCCAAAGATGGAACACCATACAATGGAACAGTAACCATGTATTCAAAATGGTTAAATCCTATTAGTGATAATTTGTGTCAACTGATGCCTGGTGACCTTAGAGGAAAAGACTTACAAAAAAATGAAAAACTCTTGCAAACATTTGGGATGATAGGTGTTGAACTTTATGATAATGCCAACCAGCCTTTACAAATTGCCGGTTCAAAAACCGCGCAGTTAAGTTTTCCTATTCCATCAGCAATCTCTATGAACGCGCCCTCAGTTATTCCGCTTTGGTACTTTAATCCCTCTACTGGCTTATGGGAAGAGGAAGGAAATGCGGTAAAAATTGGCAATAATTATGTTGGTGATGTGAGTCATTTCACATTCTGGAATTGTGATGTGCCGAGTAATTTTGTCAATCTTGATTTTTCTGTAATTGATAATACTGGTATTCCATTAGTAAATATGCTGGTCAAAATTACAAACATGTCTACCGGAACTATGAAATATGACTTTACAAACAGTTCGGGTTATATTTCAGGATTAATTCCTGATAATGCCAATCTCAAATTAGAAGTTCTCACTCCCTGCTTTACTTCCTTATATTCACAAATATTATCTACAACCTCTTCGGCAATGAGTCTAGGGAATATTATTGTTGCCATACCATCAATTAATGCTGCAACCATCACTGGGAACTTGATAGATTGCTCGGGAAATCCAGTCAATAATGGATTTGTAAGTTTTAACAACTATTTTGTTGCAACTGATATTAATGGGTATTTTAATGCGAAAATTGCAATTTGCACGTCTCCTTCACCTATTACAATAGTAGCATACGACATAAATTCTAATGTAAGCGGAACTAATTTTGGAACTTTGAATAGTGGATTAAACAATTTTGGAATACTTACTGCATGTGGTACACAGCTTGGTTACATTCAATGGACATCAACCGTAGGTTCTGTTGCTAGTACTTTTAAAATACATCAACCGAATGACTATTTTCATTGTTTTTATAATTCAGGAACTAATACACATGTGATGGCTCAAGGTCCATCTAATACACCGAATATTTTCTTTTATATTGATGGGGGTGATACTGTAGGCGTTCACTATATAACACTTGGTTTATGGGATCAATTGAGTAAGGATACTGTTATATCGCCAGTTCCTGTAAATATCACACATTATGGCCCGAGTGGAGGATTTATTGAAGGTAATTTTACAGGTAACTTTCAAGGCGATAGCATTCCTTTTCGCACCATATCATGCCAATTCCGAGTTCCACGAGAATAATAATATGTGATTAAATCATCTTTAAGGAAACAATGGGAACTATAAAATCTACTGATATTTAGACAATAATTTCTAAGCTCCTGACGGTAACAGCAGCCTATCTAGCAAGCGCGGCTGAATTCAACAACTCAACATTGAATCTATAATTAGGCTTGGGGAAGCAACTTGAACTGATTACCTTTATTCTCGCGCCTGCGATTGCTTGCAGCCGTCATCAGTAATTCAAATTAAAGAGGCATGAAGTATTTTCTATTATTAACTTTGAACTTTTTATTGATAGGGAGTCTGTCTGCACAAAATGGCGACAAAACGACCGAGAAGTTAATTCAGGTCCAATTACTGTCTTCTAATGAAGCATACTACTTGGTCAGTCAATATTCATATTTGAATGATGATAGTTCAACAATTGAAAATCTGAGATATCAGATACAATTGAAGTATACTAATGATGATGGAAAAACTTATTCAATGTGTAAATTGGATTCGGTATTAGTATTCCTGAAGGGCCCACTAAGTATGTCATCTTTAAATATTCATTTTGTAAACAAGGATCTAGGCTTCATTTATGGTTATTCCGCCGTTTATGCTTTTTATCCCATTCTGTTTAGAACGAATGATGGAGGAAAAACTTGGCAAACAATTTTCGCAGGCGGCATAGGGACCCCCTTTAGACGTTCAGATTTCTTTATGTTCAATGAATCAAAAGGGATTATTGTGAACAATTGGAATTCAGAGCCTGTTTTTAATTATATGCTCACTCTTGATGGAGGTAAATCCTGGAAACAACATTCGTTCAATATTAGCCAAAATGATATCAGAATTATGAATGCTGAAGGTGCACTGAGTGAGGTATATTCAGAAGATGGGCACGTGACAATAATTTTTAGAAGTCCTGATAATGGCAAACGAGGAAGTGGAAAAATTTTAGTGATTCAATCAAAAGATTATGGTAAAACATTTAAAGAACTGAAATAAAACTACTGCTAATCATTAGTTAGCCCTATTCGGGCATTTGAGGTCTCCAGAAAGATCAAGGTCTCTGAGGAAATCAGGATTTAATTGATGCATTTGGGTTAGCCGCCCCGAACAACGCAAACCACCGAACCGTTAGTTCCATTTTATAAATTGCGGAAACTGAATGGGTCGCAAATACTTCTGAACCTAGAAACCATTTTTGCAATGTATGGCACAAATGGAATCCATATCTATATTTGCCTATCGCTAATTTTAATGATTTCATCTGAGCTTTATATTTTTTGCATTTTTTTTAATCAACAAATAATGCTCGATAAATCAAAAAACAATAGGAGAAAACAAATCTTCTTTATGCACACCTCACTCGACAGTTTTGTTGCGGGACTTAACTGAGAACTAGATTGGGTAAAATTAGATGATGAACTATTTGACTTTGTTGGCACTATGACCGAAAAAAAATGATACGGCACTTTATGGACGACTAATTTATCAATGGATGGTAAGTTATTGGCCGGATGCAGCCAACAAACCCAACGCAACAAAATACGATATAGACTATTCGACTTGGTATCATAAAGTTTCGAAATTTTTTTTATCACGAACAATAAACGAAAATAGGTTAGAAAACACCATAGTTATTAGCGACCAACTTGCAGACAACATCAATGAAATAAAAAATCAAGACGGGGAAAATATCCTCATTTTTGGAAGTCCATCTGCTTCTCATTCCTTATTGAGTGAAGGCCTTATTGAATGGTTTTGGTTATATGTAAATCCGTTTTTTACTTGGCAAAGGTATGCCGTTAGGTAAAGGTGTAACCAAAACAATTCAACTTGAACTGTTAGAATCTAAAACATTTCGTTGTGGGGTAATTGCGCTGCACTATGAAATGAAACGCAATGAACTTAGAGTGTCATACAATAAATAGAAAGATGAGTACATTAAAAAGATTCAAATAACATGAAAACCATGTATATAGCAAATGCCCCAAAAATTGGAGCATTTGTTATATGTTACCGCGAAGTTCGACACATCAAGCACCTCGAAATTGAAAGATGTTTAGGTGTAATTCAACGGCCAGATGAAAAAAGTATTGATTTCTATCGACTCAATAAAGGTAAAATTTACTTACATGTCATTCGCCATTTGCTTAGCTCCGGCTCTAGAAAGATAAATATTTGCGCCAAAGGTTATAGAAAAAGCTGCTCTTGCTTGTGCTGAGCCCATACCTGTATTAAATACGTAACGCGGCATCAATTCAAATCCAACATTTTGTGCCGGAAAGTAAACAAGGCCTCCTCCAAATCCAACAGCTAATCCATTCACCGTTGAATTGGGTTTAGATTTATCTGCTACTACCAAATTTAACCCACCAAACCCAGAAGAAAATTCGCCAAATAATCTTGTTTTTGAGTAATCGGGATAACCACCTTTACCTGTATACGCACGTGCAAACAATCCTGCACCATATCTTATTTGTGTTTGCGCATTTTGTACTGCTTGAAAATCAAAATCACCATACACTCCCCACATGAAACGCTCTCTGAGCATCCATCCAATACGAGGTGTTAATTGAAGTGATACTTGATTCGCATCTTTTTGAAAATTGGTTCTAAAGTTTCCAATGTTTCCTCCAATCATTACCACGTCTTGCTTAGTTTGTTGATGTGGGGCAGTAGTTGAGGCCGTTTGAGCTTGCATAATAGAAGTAGTACAAAGCACCACCACTAATAATAATCTAAATTTCTTTTTCATTTTTTCATTTTATGGACTTATTAATTTAAGTCTTGATGCAAAGGTGCATTGGAAGGGCATTAGGTGTATTGTACAATTCAGTTTCATAATTGTATAATTCCTTGATAGTTTTTTTGTTGAAATATATCGTTTGCAGAAAATATGTAGGCAAGTCGTATGTAATCATATTTTTCGTGCAATTAGCACTCACAATTTGCCTTCTCACAATAAAATATAGCATGTAGCGTTACTTTAAAAATTATTTACAGCATGAAAATTCACAAGCATATTCTCGTGATCTCAATCCTTTCTTTATTTCTTTCCTGTATGGGCTTCATACTTGATAGAAAGGAGAGAGTGCAGAACATCCAAACTAATATTTTTGAAATGGTTATGATGGCCGGAATAATTTTTTGTGTGATATCAATTGTATACTTCTCAATAAAATATGTAGTTTTTCTGTTCAAGAAACCAAAGAGATAAAGAAAATAGCCTCTGTTTGTTTCATTTTGTTCATACTCAATTCACTACTAAGTTTAATTACAAAGTAATGCCTATGTATAATCTAATAATTTACAAGTGATGAATAATTAAGCCTCATTCCTTCATGTAATAGCTTTAACTTCGTAGCTTTTGTATGTCGTAATTTATTTTGCAGCTTCGCAACATAAGTAATGTTTACATAATAAAACGAACTTTATGGAAGACGAACAAGGCAAATCTAAAATACTTAAAAACAGATATATTCCTACGGCTGAGTTTTATAGCCAAATCATAGACAGTCTGCAAGATTATTCAATTTTTACACTTGATAAAGATTTCAATATTAATAGCTGGAGCTCCGGGGCAGTAAAAATTTTTGGATACGAAACTGAAGAAGTGATTGGGCAATCTTTCGATATCATTTTTACTGAAGACGATCTCAAAAGCGGTATTCCAAAAGGAGAAATTGAAACTGCATTAAAGGAAGGTCGAGCCACAGATAATCGCTGGCATATTGCCAAAGATCGGAGTTTATTTTATGCCTATGGTTTAGTTTTTCCTCTTACGGGGATAGACGGGGAATTGTTAGGTTATGTAAAAATATTGCGAGATCTTACTGAAAGAAAACAATCGGAAGATGCGATTAAAAAGTATGTACGAGAATTAGAAGAATTGAATACGCATAAAGAAAGTGTGTTGGCCATTCTTTCACACGATTTAAGAACGCCGCTTTCGGCTATGATAGGTACCACCAAATATCTTAAAGACCACTTTCAAACAATGAAACCCGAGGCGGTTCAGGAAATGCTCGATTTATTGTATAAATCATCAACCGATGAATTGTCTATGCTCGACTACTTAGTAGAATGGGCAAGAATAAAATATGCTTCAGATGTATTTTCTCCATCCATCTTACAATTAAGAGAATATATCGATAAGGTTTTTCAAACGCTTAATGAATCCGCCGCAATAAAGACGATCAATCTTCACCACGAAGTTAGTGCCGATACTTTGGTGTTTGCTGACGGAAAAATGCTAATCTCTATTTTGCAAAATATTGTTGCAAATGCCATAAAGCATTCTGAAAAAGGTGGCACAATAACTGTTTCAGCAAAATTCACAAACAATAAAATCATTGTTCAAGTTAAGGATAGCGGCGTAGGTATGTCTAAAGAAATAATGGAAAAACTTTTTACACCGCAAATGAAAACTCTTATTGAAGCGAGAAAAATAAATAAGGGTGCCGGAATTGGACTATTATTGGTAAAAGGATTTTTAGAAAAGAATGATGGTGAAATTTGGGTTGAAAGTATTGAAGGCCAAGGCTCGACATTTTATTTTACTTTGCCAACTGAAAAGCCTTTGTACAAAATTGGTACTGCCGATGAAATTATGTTCGATGAAAGCGCCTAATTCAATGAAGATTATATATTGATATACAAAATTCAACGAAAAATTAAATGCATTGAAATTATATGCCTGATAAAAATCACCTTCGAAATTTAAGAATCCCTACTAAGGATAATCCATTGAGAATTCTAGTAAGTGCCTGCTTGCTTGGTGTTACATGTGGTGTTGATGGAGATCATTACGGTGAGTATCAAAGTGTTCTAAAATTACTTGCTTACAACAACGTGAAATTTTTTCAGTTTTGTCCTGAAGAGTTTGTATTTGGTACACCACGTGAAATGTGTGATATACATGGTGGTAATGGATTGGATGTATTAGAAGGACGAGCTAAAGTAATTACATCTTCAGGTATAGACTGGACAAATGAAATGATACGCGCTTCAGAAAAAATGCTGGAAATTGCAAAAGCCAACGAAATTGAATTGGCCATTATGATGGACACTAGTGCAGCCTGTGGTAACCACGTAATTTACGATGGCAATCGATATGCTGAAAATAAAAAATACCAAATTGGCATGGGCGTTTGTGGAGCACAATTGCATAAAGCTGGTTATAAAATTATCAGTTGGAGAGAATATGAATGTTTAGAAATACTATATTCGAAACTTGATGCTAATCATCTCATCAATAAATTGGCGAAAGACTTTGATCAACATGAATGGTATCTTGAATATTTTAAGCATAAAAATGTAAGCAACGATAATCTTGAATTCTAAAGTCTACACATGATAACTTTGTTCTGAGCATTCACTTAAATAACTTTGCATTAAAACAGGAAATGCTTTCTAGGATCATGTTGTTTGCGTGAGGGATAGAAACGAAAATCATTTAGCTTGTTTCAAGCTAAATATTGAAGTGTATAGCCCGGCCCGATGCTTTGGGAGGGCACGTCCAAAAACTATAAAAACTAGAAATGAAAATTATATGTAGTACTAATTAAACAGTAAATAGTCAATGAACCCCGATATTCAATTATACAATAACGCTCAAGCATCTACCGATCAAGAGATATGTAATTTGCTTGCAACCACCATTTGCAATAGTGAATTAATGGAAGCCGAAAATAAAATTTGGCATGGTCATCCGGTCTGGTTTTTAGATGGCAATCCTATAGTGGGTTATAGTAAGCAAAAAGCAGGTATCAGATTAATGTTTTGGAGTGGTGCCGATTTTGAAGAAGAAGGCTTACACATAAAAGGTGAAAAATTTAAAGATGCTTCTATTTTCTATAACCAGATTTCTGAAATAAATACAAGCGATGTAAAACGCTGGATTAAAAAATCTATTGCCATACAATGGGATTATAAAAACATTGTAAAACGTAAAGGGGTATTGGAACGATTGAAATGAATATTTAGCAGTCAGATGTTAGGGTTCAGATGTCAGATGTTAGCGGGTAATAAAATCTAATACCTGACATCTAATGATATTCAATTCCACTACTTGACTCCTAACATCTAAGTCCTAACATCTAACTGTTAACATCTAACATCTAATTTCCCCTTTTTTTCTATCTTAGCAACCTAATATTTAGGTATGAGCAAAAAAGCGAAAGGCACAGTACAGTCAAACCCACATCAAGTTGTTACAGAGGCTAGTATTCCTAAGGTTGCGAACTTATCTTTTTGGGATAAATTGACCCATGGTTGGATGCCTCATATTATTATCGCGGTATTAGGTTTTGTTTTATATGCTAATACTTTTCAGCACGAATATGCGCTTGATGATGAACTGATTGTTTGTGGTAACGATTATGTATTACAAGGCACTGCAGGTATCAACAGCATCATGACCGGCGATATTTTTGATAGTCATAATAAACAATTAAATGCCGAGGCGAATTTAGCAGGAGGTCGATACCGTCCGTTTTCATTAGCCACCTTTGCCGTTGAGCAAGAATTTATTGGCACGCAAGAAGCGTATAATCCGGATGCTTGGGATAAAAACCAAAATAAAGTGGGCGATGTGGGGGAAGATGCAAATGGCGATGGTGTATTCAATGATAAAGATGCGAAAGTGAAAGGCATGTCGTTTCGCCATATCAATAATGTATTGCTGTATATTTTAAGTATCAGCATATTGTTTATGTTTTTAAGTAGATTCTTTTTTAAGGATCAAAAATTATTGGCTTTATTAGTTGCCTTATTATTTATGGCACATCCAATTCATACCGAGGTAGTGGCAAATGTAAAAAGCCGGGATGAAATTTTGTCCTTACTATTTATGGTGCTTACCCTTCATTTTAGTTTTTTATATGTTGAAACTAAAAAGATGAAACTCATTGTGTATGCCTGCATTTCGTATATGATTGCCCTTTTAAGTAAGGAGTATGGCGTTACCTTATTAATAATTTTACCTGCATCTATTTATGTGTATTACAAAGATGTGAAGTTGAAAAGTTTAGCGACTTTGTTTATTGGCATTGGTATCACCTTCATGATTTACTATGCTTTGCGAAGCAGTGTGGTTTTAGACCTAGGCGAAAATGCGAAACAAGATAGTGAACTGCTCAATAATCCTTTTAAAGATGCTGTAGGTGTTGAAGCGATTGCTACGAAAATATTTATCAATTTGAAATACTTTTTATTGTTATTGTTCCCGGTAAAATTAAGTTGTGATTATAGCTTTAAGGTTATTGAGTTTAGAACATTTGCCAATCCTGAAGTGTGGGTGAGTGCTTTAGTATTAATTACTTTGGCGGCATCCATTTTATTCACACTTAAAAAACGCAACTGGTTGGCGTTTCCATTACTCTTTATTTTGATGCATATGTTATTAATCAATAATTTCTTTTTTAATATCGGTGCAACGATGGGCGAAAGGTTAGTGTATCATTCATCCTTAGGGGTTTGTATTTTAATAGTATATGGGTTACATCAATTTTTGCAAAAGATGAAAGTTAGCAATCCTGCAATTATTAGTGTGCTAGTATTACCGCTCTTACTTGCTTATAGTATGCGGACTATCGCTCGTAATCCGGCATGGAAAAACAATATTACTTTGTATACTACCGATGTAAAAACTTATCCTAATAGTACGATGTTGAATGGCAATGCTTGTATTAGTTTGTTTGATATGAGCAATATGCCGGTTTATAAAAGTCGTGAGAAAAATTTATTAGACAGTGCATCTACCTATGGTTACAAAGCCCTCTCTTTACACCCCGGCTATTTTTATACGCATATCAACTTAGGTTTAGTAAAAGCTAAGCAAGGCAATATGGATAGTGCTACGTATCATTGGTTAAAGGCCAGAGAGATGTCGCCTTACGAAAAGCAACTACCGGCTTTTTTAGATAACGCTGCCGCACATTACTACAATAAAGGCATGGGCTTTTTTAATCAAAATCAATTGGCCGAAGCATTGAAAGAGTTTAATCGTGCGCACGAAATAAAACCGAATGATCATCGACCATTATACTTTATTGGTATGGTGCAGTTCAGACAAGGTAATTTTAGACAAGCAAAGGAAGCATGGACTAAAGCGATTTCGTTTGCACCAGGAGATGCGAATTTACAAAAGGCATTACAAGATGTTGCACAATATTAAACAATCTTCATCCCGAAAGCTTTCGGGACAATCTTCAGTTTTCAATTTTAATTTTACGTATTAGTATTTAATTTTTCGATTTTATGAATAAAAAAAATAAACCTGTAGCACGACAAGAAAAATCAATACCTCAGAGAAATGAAATAAAAGAATCGCCGGTTGAAATTATTGCCGATCCAAGCACTTCATTTTCTTGGTTAAGTAAATTAACAACAGGTTGGATACCCTATGCAATCATTGCATTACTTGGCATTGTATTGTATGCAAATACCATTCATCACGAATTTGCTTTAGACGACGATATCATCATCTGTAAAAACGAACATGTATTAAAAGGCATGGGCGGTATGGGGGATATTATGACCAAAGATGTTTTCGACAGCTATTATAAATCATTAAACTTAACTGCCCAATTAGCGGGTGGACGATATCGTCCGTTTTCGGTGGCTACCTATGCTATCGAACAAGAATTTATTGGCACCTTGCCCAATGGTTTGCAAAAGGATTCATGGGATATCAATCATAATAAAATAACCGATGCGAATGAAGATGTAAATAAAGATGGATTATTTACCGATAGAGATTTTAAAGTTCGTGGCACCTCTATGCGACATATTAATAATATTTGGTTGTATGTTTTAGGGGTTTGTTTAATTTATATGTTTTTAAGCACCTACTTTTTTAAGGATAATAAATTGCTTGCCTTATTAACGGCCTTATTGTTTTTAGCACATCCATTACATAGTGAGGTGGTTGCCAATATGAAAAGCCGGGATGAAATTTTATCTCTTATGTTTATTGTGCTTACCCTGCATTTAAGTTTTAAATATATCGCCGATAAAAATATAAAGACCTTAGTGTTTGCTTGCATAGCCTATTTTATTGCTCTATTAAGTAAAGAGTATGGTGCTACCTTATTAGTGATCGTGCCACTTGGATTATTTGTATATTATAAGCAACTGAAGTTTTCAGATATCGTTTTATTGATGGGAGGCTTGGTTATAGTATTTGGTATTTATTACAAATTGCGAAGTGGCGTAGTATTAGATATTGGCGAAAGCAGTGTACAGGATAGTGAACTTTTAAACAATCCTTATTTGTTAGCAACTGAAGCGCAAGCGGCCGCCACTAAGTTATTTATCAATTTAAAATACTTTATTCTGTTGCTGTTTCCGTATGCTATGAGTAGCGATTATAGTTATAATGTGATACCGTATATGAACTATAGTGATATCGGTGTAATAGCAAGTATATTAATGTTATTAGGTGCAGCAGCCGGTTTAGTATATACCATTCGCAAAAGAAGTTGGTTGGCATTTCCCATAGCATTTGCTTTATTGCATTTAGTGCTGGTGAATAATATGTTCTTTAATATTGGTGCTACCATGGGCGAACGTTTGGTGTATCATACTTCATTAGGTACTTGTATATTGATGGTATTTGGATTATACTATTTGTTTACCAAGGTGTTGAAGTTGAATGGAAATTATATCGTGTTTATAGTTTTGCCCATTGTGGTTTTGTATACCATGAAAACGATAACACGAAATCCTGCATGGAAGAATGATTATACACTTACTATGACCGATGTAAAAACTTATCCGAATAGTATTATGTTATTAGGGAATGCATGCAATCGATTAATTGAGATGAGTGAGTTTCCGAAAAATAAGAAATTCGAAAAACAGTTTCTTGATAGTGCTGCCAACTACGGTCGAAAAGCTTTAGCCATGCATCCTCGTTATGTAACCACCTATTTAAATATGGGGATGATTAAAATGAAGCAATCACAAGTTGATAGTGCAGCACATTATTGGGATAAAGTGATTGAATACTTTCCGGTTCATCCGAATGTGCCACAAATTCGACAGTTTCTTTCGCAGAATTATATGAAAGCAGCTGGTGATTTTTCGAATGCTCGGAATTATAATGCGGCATTAAACGAATATTTAAAAGCTTATAAATATATTCCGCAAGATGCCGGATTAAATTACAATATTGGTGTGATGTATTCTGCCATGCAAAACCCGGCTAAGGCAAAAGAATATTGGGTCAATGGCTTAAAGAATAATCCAGGCGATGCTAATTTGCAAAATGCAGTACGGTCGGTTGGAGGGATGTAGAAATCATTAATGATTTATTTCACCACTAATTTGGTTAGTTTAATTTGAATCGAAACAAAGAAAGGGGAGCCTACACATAATGTTGTACTTTCTTTTGTAAGTATTTATTGACCAGATTAAATTATATCTTTGATATCTTAAATTCAATTGTATGAGCGACCAAATTATTAATATAGATTCTGAAATACTTGGCGGTACTCCTGTATTTTATGGAACGAGGGTTCCAATTAAAAACTTGTTTGATTATATTGAAACAGGTGAATCAATCGATTATTTTTTGGATGACTTTAGTGCGGTTAGCAGAGAGCAGGTTATAAAGCTTCTAGAAATGTCAAAAAAATTATTAGAGTCATCATCAAATATCCTTCATGAAAATATTGCTTGATGAATGTGTTACAAAACACTTGAAACCTTTTTTGTTAGGGCATGAAGTTTATACGGTAAGAGAAATGAATTGGAGTGGAATCAAGAATGGTAAACTTATGATACAATGTACGGAATTTTAATTTGATATTCTTTTAACTATTGATAAAAATTTGCAGTTTCAGCAAAATTTAGAGTTGTATCCTTTAACTATTGTTATATTAAATAGTTTGACAAGTAAGGTTGAAGATTTGAAGGGATTTATCCCATCTTTATTAATTCAGATTGCGTATTTTGAAAAGCACAAAGCCTATATTTTAGAAAAAGTTGATTAAATAATCTTCTGCCTAAAGCATTTGATAAGTTGAGATATATGTTCTTTTCAAAATATTCGCTAAGTAGGGCCTGCTGGTTATGTCATAGGCGCTCCAAATTCGAGGAATCGTTGAAAGGATAGTACTGTGGTACAGCCTTTTAGCGATGACGAAGAAGTTGGAGATGCATATGACAAGTGAAAATCATTCAATTGTATGCAAGGGATTTGAAGGATTTATTGAAAAAGTCATGCATTAGTTTATTCTTAAAATACCATGCATTCTTTTGTTTACATTACTTTTCACATTAAACAGCAGGCCCTAAGTACAATAAGCTTAGAACATTATTGAATAAAGAAACAAACATGCAATCTCAATAAGAATTTCAATCATATGAATTGTTATTTATTTATCTTCACTTACGAAAACTATCAAGAATGAAAAAGGAATATATTTTAGTAGTCACTTTTATTTTAGTAACACAAATTGCTTTTTCGCAAGTGCCACAAATAAAATGGTGGTACGATGTTTTCGATTCTTCCTTTGGCATGTCGGCCGCAGGCGATATTGATAAGGATGGCAAGCTTGAAATCGTTTTTGGATGTTATAGAAATGACAGTTGTGTGTATGCCTTGAACGCGGAAAACGGAACGTTGTTATGGAAATATAATACGCATCCTACCGGATTCGAAGGTTGCAATGATGTGGCGGTTTTATTATATGATGTTGATAAAGATGATACCCTTGAAGTGATTGTACCTTCTTCATGTAATGCTAAAACATTTTGTTTTCGTGGAAAAACCGGTGCCATACAATGGCAAACGCCAACAGCCGGAAGCGATTCTCCACCTACTATTGCCGATATTGATAAGGATGGTAGATTAGAAATTTTACATGGTGGGTTTGATGGTCATGTATTGGCCATTCATGCCGATGATGGTTCGGTAGATTGGTCGAAAACTGTTGATAATAATTCATGGGTGCAAACGGCTCCAACGGTTGTAGATGTAGATGGTAACGGGCAATTAGATTTTATTGCCGGAACTTGGGCATTTAGTCCGGATACCTCACGTATCAATGCTTACCGAGGCGACAATCAAAATCTTATTTGGTCGAAACCAGTATCTGATTATATCTATCATGGGTCAGCAGTTGCGGATATTGACAAAGATGGTAAACCCGAATTGGTTTTTGGCGACTATAACGGAAAATTGTATGCATTAAATGCTGAAGATGGAAGTCAACTTTGGACCTATCAGGCTAGCGTATATATTGGCGCGCCGGCAACCATTGCCGATGTAAACCATGATGGTAATTGCGATATATTATATTGCGATGCCTATGGTGTTGGGGCCTTGTCGAAAACAGGCTCACCGATGTGGTATTATACCATTCCTGATTTTGGTACCGCTTTTCGTGGGGTTGCGGTTGCCGATATCGATGGCGATAATATGCTAGATGTGGTTTTTGGAACCAGTAAGGGAAGAGTGATTGTGTTAAAAGGCGCCAATGGTTCTGTCATTTGGAGTTTAGATTTAGCCGCACATATTGGTAAAGAATTTGATATCAATCATGCGCCATTAATTGCCGATTTTGATCAAGATGGAAAGATTGATGTATTTGTTGTGGGTGGTAAAACCGAGTATCCTAATTTTCAAAATAATTATGGAAGAGCTTATTTAATTAGTGCAGGTAACGGACTAGGGCCTGATTGGCTTATGTTTCAGCACGATATCTTGCGAAAATCAAGTATGTGTGATGCGCCTTTAGAGATTGATGATATTGATCAAAATATAAATACGGTGAGCTTCGATATTTTTCCTAACCCTGCGCAACAAAGGCTAACAATTACCTCTAAGCAGCCTGGCAGTATTATTTTATATGATGTAACCGGCAAGAGGGTTCAACAATATTCTAAAAAAGCAGGAAGCCAACAAATTGATATTTCAAATTTATCGGATGGCTTGTATATTATAAATTTTATAAGCGAACATGGGGTGGTGACGAAAAAATTGGTGAAGGAGTAAAGAAGGGTATGAAGCTTTAAGAGAGGCTATTATTTTTTGAGTTGCATCCATTCATTAAAATCCTTTACTCTTTGCTGTGAAACATGCAATGATTTTCCGGTTTTCTTTTCAATATCAAATTCGATATTTAAAATGATACTATGTTCAATGCCTATTCTGGCAATGTAATTTGTATTCAACAAATATTTATCATGAATTCGATAAAATGGTGGTGAACTTAGTTTTTCTTCATGTTTGCCCAACGAGTAGCCACTAAAAATTTCCTCTACTTTTGAATTTTTGTAAATGTAAAATGTCGTTGCTGATCCATTGGCGCAAAGCAAAATGATTTCATTTTCATCTAATATTCTTTTCCCTTCTGCTAAGGAAAGTATGAAGGCTTTACTTTGGGTTTTTTCACGTACCAGTTTAAGCGCTTTGTTGATGGCAATTTCTAATTCTTTTCTATTAATGGGTTTTTCAATAAAGTCAATCGCATTATGTCGGTATGCATTCAAAGCCTGATCTTCAAAAGCAGTGAATACTAAAAGCGCACCTTGAAAACCTTGAAGTTGTTGTATAATTTCAAATCCTGACCCATCTTCTAAATGCACGTCGAGGAAAATAATATCTGGTTTTTCGCTTTGAATTAAATCGATGGCCTTTTGAATCGTTTTAGCACTTCCGGCAAATTGTAATGCATTATGATATCGATTGATATACATATTCAGTACTTCTACCTGGTCATCTTCATCTTCTAAAATTACGTAGCGTATCATTTGTCGTTTTGGGATTGTTTTGGGAAAATGATTTCGACACGAGTGCCAACTGCATTTCCATTTTCATCGTAAAGATCTGATATGGTATGGGTAAATGGCGCTTGGTATGTTTTCATTTTTGTACGATGCATTTCATTATATAGTTGATGAATTTTTTCTATAATGCGCGTAGAGTGGGAGATATGTGTTTGATTTAGCGCCTTTGATTTTGTGCGTCCTATGCCATTGTCTAAAACGATAACACAAAAGGATGATTCATCTAGATCCTTAAATTCTATTTTAATACTACCGGCATAGTTAATATTTAGAAATGCTTTTTCAGAAGCATTTTCAACAAAAGGCTGAATAATCATTGGCATTAAAGTTAACTCACCTGAAAGTGTCGGCGATTTTATGATTTCATAGGTGAATCGTTCTTTAAATCGCATAATCTGAAAATCGAGATAATAGCTTAATAATTTTATCTCATCTTCAATGGTAATATACTTTTTTACAGAGGCTTCGAGATATAATGAAAATAATCTCGAAAGTTCACTTACATTATCCGCGACTTGAAACTTATTTTCTTCAGTAATATCCAATATTTTTCGTTGAAATGATTTTAAGGTATTTCGTAAGAAATGAGGATTTAATTGTTGCTTTAAAATTTCAAGTTCTAATTCGTCTTTTTCTTTTTGTTGTAAGTATTGTTTATTTTTTCGATGATAATGCCAAAGCAATCCAATCGAACAAAGTAACAACAGCGAACTGCCGATAATCAAATATCGTATAGGTACTATTTCATGCCATCTGGGAATAATGCTAAATGAAAACGTAGTTATTTCGTCACTAATATAGCCTTGTTGCTTGCACCTAATTTGAAATTGGTAGTTGCCGGGAACTAAATCGTATAGACTGATACTATTTTCAGTCGACCATTTACTCCATTCATCATTTTTGTGTAATCGGTATTGATAAACTATTTTATTACTATTATTCATCGATGCCGAAAGGAAATTAATTCGAATATGACGAAATGGATACGCGAACTCAAGTTTATTCTCAAAGTTGGTGGGTATCCAATCTTCGCGTGTACTTGAACTATATACTTCATTAATAATCGGCTTATGAATGTTAGTGTCGATAAATACTTCATCAAACTTAAAAACATTTACAAGCGATATACTGGGCGCCCAAATTCGATTTTTGCTGTCTCTGAAGAAACTGTTTTGATTACAACTTATGCCTGTTCCTGAATTTTCATAATCTAGTTTATACAAACTTTTTTCATTGTTTTCGGAATTTATATATGTACGGAAAATGAAGATGCCATCATCAATTCCTAATAAAATAGTTGACCTATTATAGGCTAACATCGATCCAATTAATTTACCCTTCAAGGGTATGCGTTCCACGATCTTTTTTGCATTGGGTAGGTATTCATATAAGCCATCTTTTGCGCCAACCCAAATACGATTATTCGAATCTTTTAAACAAGATACAGCTCCACGAAATGGTGATTGTTTTTCGAGGTAATGATGTTGTTCTAAAAACTTCTGCTTCTCATAATAAATATAATATCCCGAAGCGCTTGTACAAAATAATCGATTGGAATCGATTCGACAAATAGAGAGTATCATCCGCTCAATGGGTTCCATAAAAAGTGTATCATACTTCTTAAGAAATGGGTGATAACGTTGGATGCCATTTTGTGTGCCTAATAGTATATAACCAGTTTGCTTATCATAGAATGAACATATGGGTAAGAAGCTATATTTGTATACAGCAGGGGTAATTCTATTTCCATCGTTTTTCAAGAGTCCATACCCATGATTAAAATAAACATCATTCTGTATTCGCTGCGATTGAAAGTAAACATATTTTCTATGCTTTTCTTCAGCCGAAAGTGATTTGTCGGCTAATTTATTATTCTTAAAATTTGCAATGCCATACGAGTATGAATGAAACCAAATAGCACTGTCGCTTGTTTCGTAGATATTCCAGATATCCGTTGGTAAAATTTTATTTTGTGAATTGAATTCGTAAATGCCATGCTGACAAATTCCGTTCAAGCCATGTTCGGTTCCAACCCAAATGATATTACTTTGTTTGTCACATAATATCACAATGGAGTTTTTGATCAAGGGTAAATGGTTAGGGATTTTTTTATCGATATAAATGAAATCGGTCATACTGTTTTTAACAAGTAAATGATTATGATTATCGAAGAATATTTGTTCAAGTATTAAATTTTTATTTTCGTAGACTAGCTTCGTTTTTTTTAGATTCAGATCTAATGCATATACTGTGTGATGGTCGGCTAAAATAAATTGCTCTAAAATCGGATGTTTTACAATATGATATGCCGGTTTTTCAAGTATAGCAAATTTTTCGGTTTGTAAGGATTTTATTGAGGTACGATACAGAATGTTTTCGCGGCAATAATAGAGGTAACCATCTTTTTCGCATATTTCGGTAAATGCCATTTGAGAAGGCGAGGGGGCCGAATAAGAAATGGTATCAAATCCTTCCTTGCGACTATTGTATCGATAAATGCCATAAAAATCAATGATCCAGATCCCTTCATTTTTATCAATATGCAGGTAAACCGATGGTAATATTTTAAGCGGATTTTTAACCGGAAGGGCATGGTAGGATTGGTTTGTAAAGTAACCTAAATCACTGGCAGTATTTATATATATCTTACCGCTTTTGCCTTCTTTAATATTTCTAATTTCGGGTGAGGCCAATAAGCTGCCGGTATCCATACGCTTAAAATATTTTCCATCAAATCGGTTAATTCCATTTTTAGTACCTACCCATAAAAAGCCAAGTTGATCTTTATGTAAGCACATTACTTGCGCCTGACTCAGTCCGTTTGCAGTTGTAAATGATTTATAAGGCAGATACTGAGCAACTACATCTTGCGTAAAAAAAACCAGAAATAAGCAGCAAATGATACATCGCATACTCAAATCAATGAAACAATCTGCAATTTGCCGCTGCCATCTCATAACTAACAAAGTTATCTAATAGCTGCTTCGTTGCATAGTGTATAGCGCAATTAGTTTTGTGTTATTAAAAGATTACTAAATAATTAGGATTATGAAAAAATTACTCACTTTACTAAGTTTCGTTTTTACAAGTTTTTTAGCAAGTGCACAGTGGGCACCTATTATGGTTTGCGATGCAAGCGGTAATAATTGTACGCAGTATACTAACATTGATGCTGCCATTGTTGGTTCCACACATGGCGATTATATTTATTTGCCGGGTGGCAATTTTACAGTTACTGAGCATGTTACTAAAAAATTACATTTTATTGGTACAGGGCATTATCCTGATAGTACGGTGGCTACAGGCATTTCGGTAGTTTCAGGTATTTTGTATCTTGATAATGGTGCAGATACTAGCACGATAGATGGTATTTTTTTTACGGAGGATATTGCATATAATACATCTAGTTCTTTAAAATACTTAGTAGTTTCAAATTGTAATATGAGACATCTTAATTATTCATCTGGAAGTTTAAGTAATTCTATTGTTCGAAATTCAGTTGTAAGACAAGTATTGCAATGTCAGAATGGTGTAAATAATATCATTACAAATTGCTTTTTACATTCTATTTACCATTTAGACAACTCAACAATTTCGAACTGTATAATTGCAAATTCTATTCAACAATTGCATAATTGTGTCATCAAGAATAATATTATTAGAAATTTAGCGCCATTTTCAACAAATTCATCTGGCAATCAACTTATTTCGAATTTAACCGTAAGTGTTAATTCAACTGATACTGGGCAATATTTGTATAATAATATAAGTGCGGTAATGATTTCAAATCCTATGCACGTTTCTTCGGCGGATAGCCTTTTTGTAAATTCAGATACCTTGGCGTTCTCCTACGATAAAAATTATCGTTTAAAGCCAGGCTCTGCAGGTTCGGGTAATGGATCAGATTCAACCGATCGTGGCGTATATGGTGGTGTTGATTTTCCTTACCAAGATGGCGCATTACCGGCTAACCCGCATATTTATTATAAAAGTATAAATCCAAGCACCAATAATAATGGCGATTTGCCGGTGAATATAAAAGTTAGAGCTAGTAATTAAAATTCACATTTCAAATTATTGTATGAAACAAAAATTACTACGCTTGCTCGTTTTAATAGGTTTATATGCAAACTCAAGTCTTGCGCAAAACCTATCAGTGTATGAATATTGGTATGATGCAAATTATGCTTCGCGAATAATCACCGGTATTGGCAACCCTAACCATTTTAATTTAGATACTGCCTTAAATTTGCAAACTTTTCCGGGTGGCTTACACACGATTCATATTCGATTTAAAGATGATTCAGGACGATGGAGTATGCCTCTAAGTCGTGAATATTTTAATGGTAAAGTAACACAGTACGAATATTGGTATGATGAAAATTATACAGCGCGAATCACCACCAATATCAGTAACGGAGGTGCCGAGCATATCAGTTTAAGTTCGATACCGCTTCAAGCTTTTCCATTAGGAATGCATAATGTGCATTTTCGATTTAAGAATGGGGCTAATCGTTGGAGCCCTGCCATTACAAAAACAATTTACAAAGGCAAGCAAATTACTGAATTTCAATACTGGTTTGATGGACAGTTTCAAACAGCCAGTACTTCTATTTTACCATCTGCTGATTCTATTATTCATTTCAATTCGATGATACAAGCCAACGGATTACAAGATGGATTACATACTTTATATTATCGGTTTAAATCGAATGGTGGCATTTGGACAGTAGTAAATAAATCATTCGTTACCGTAAAAGGTAATGCCATTACCGAATTTCAATATTGGTTCAACGATGATTTCGCAGGAGCAGTTAATATACCCCAACCCTCTACTTCACATGCCCATTTAGATTCTGTTATTTCGTGTGCTAGTTTAAATGATACCATGCATTTCTATCACTTTCGTACAAAAAATGAAAAAGGGAAGTGGAGTTTAACAACTACCGATTCGTTTATGCGTCCACCTCCCGTTCCTTGGTATCAAGATGCAGATGCGGATAGTTTTGGAAATGCTGCTGTTGTTCAAATGAGTCGAAATCAACCGCTCGGTTATGTATTGGATAGTACCGATTGTAATGATACCAATGCACTCGAGTTTCCGGGACAAGTTTGGTATGTTGATAATGATGGAGATGGATATGGTATCGGTGAAGATTCAGTTGATTGTTTTCGACCACTCAATTATTATGCAGCTTCTGAATTAGATTCACTTGATGGCGATTGTAACGACTTGGATTCACTCATTTCTCCGGGTTCAACCTATTTTACTTTTAGCAGTGGATTACCTTTTTCAAACAGTTTAGTTTGGCCCCAATCAGGCGGTATTGGAACGAGTTTTCAATTTGAGGTGATGTACTTTGATATGAACAATGTAATGCCACCTCCTTCCTATCCAAGGTTAATGTTAGATTTTGAAGGGAATGAAATTTATACAGATCCGCAAGACAGAATTTTTATTATGATGCCTGCAGATATCTCAGATACGATAATTGCTGATGGGAAAAAGTATGTGGCTACAGTAAACGCTTTGCCTCCAAATGTAAATTGGACCACCAAAGTATTGTCTCAACAAAATTTGTGTACCATACAAACGCCAATTCTAAATTACCCTGATGTGTTGATTGCTTCAGACTTAGAAATTTATGCAAATGACATTACTTTTTCACAAAGCAATCCAGGCGTATCAACACAGCAAGTGGTTTCGGCTACCATTCATAATGAGTCTGATTACCCTGCACAAAATTTTATTGTGCACTTGCAAAACATGAATGATACTTTATCAACTTTCTCTAATATTACTGTTCCGTACTTGTCACCAAACGGTGTGATTACAGTTAGTTGGACTATCACAACCCCTTCATTGCCGATGTGGTGCCCAATGAAAGTCAGTGTTGATTATTCGAATGTAATTATTGAAACTAACGAACTAGACAATAGTGCAATAAGAGCTTTTGTGAATGGGAACTTTAATTTATCAGGAGCCATAGCAGTTATTGCAAATGTATCACCAAGTGTAGCTGTTGTGGGTAGTTCAAATATAACTTTAAACGGACATGCAGATTATCAAGGTACTTCGGCTTACTTGCCTAATACTTTTGTTGCCGGTGCTAATGTTTATTTTACGGTGCTTGAAACCGGTGCAAGTTATACAAGCACCACAGATGCAAATGGCAATTTTGTAGTGGCTATTCCACAGCCAGCATCCTCTGGAATTTATCACATTCAAGGTTATGTAACTGATTTTACTACACAAGGAAATTTCAATACCAGTTTTGAAGTGATAAATTATTTAGGGACAAATACTTCAGGTGGAGGCGGCAGTAGTGGTGGTGGTAGTGGTGGCGGAGGGTCAACCGGAAACGTAGGTTGCACAGGACCTGATTTGTCGTTATGGGTTTATCCTACCCGAATAACTAAAGTGGTAGGCGACTCTATCCATGGTTCAGTACTTGTATTTAATGGTGGTAATTTACCTTCTGATTCAAGCATATTAATTGTGAAAGCGTTTGATCCAAACCTATCTCAAACAACTTTAATTAGTATGTCAATTCCACCATTGTTGCCAGGTGCACAATTTACAGTGGCCTACAATTTGCTTAATTTGCAATTAGGATTTTATTCTATCATGGCACAAATTGATGTTGATGAAGATGTAGTTGAATGCATTGAGTGGAACAATGGATCTTGGAACACAATTCATGTAGTTCCGAATGCTACGGATATTGTGGCAGGTTGGACTCTATTACCTACTACTGTCAATCAATGTGAGGTGAGTAATGTTGAATTTTATATTATTAATACAGGTGGTTTGTCAAGTGGTTCCTTTGAATGTTTGGTAACCATAAAACGTGATGGAATAGTTGTAGGTTCGGTTGCAGAGCAAATAAGTAATGTGCCATCCATAATTGATTTTCCTGATAATATGTATAATTTCAATATTGCATTTAATCCTTTACTTCCGGGTAATTATACCTTTGAACTCATTTGCGATAACAACTCTGTGATAGCAGAATCGGTGGAATCAAATAATGAAGGTTCTTATGAATTTGAAGTAACGCCATGTAAGCCAAATATTTCTTTTGTGTCGTGTAATGCAACTGTAATAAACACTTTAAATGGAAATTACCTTCCTGGTTCTAGTGCTCAAATTCAAACGCAAATTATTAATTCAGGAAGTTTTGGGTATACCGGACCCCTTACGCTAGCTTATCACTTCTCGGATAATACAATTCAGTATGCTACGCAAAATGTAAATCTTCCGGCAGGCAGTTCGCCATTTGTTTTCAATTCTACAATTACAATTCCTATTGGTTCAATGCCTTTTGTAACTACACTAATCGATGAGCTAAATTTAATAGATGAAGCTGATGAAACAGATAATGTACAAACCGATAATATTTGTCCTTCATTTCAAGCCATTGAGCCTTGTGGAAGTAATTTATGGAGTAATGTTTATCAACCTTTTCAATCCATATTTCCGGTAGCGGGAGTCTCAGTTAATTCTTCTTTCAAAGCAAATTCAATTAAAGTAAACTTTAAGGTTTCAGGGCCGGGTATTATTGGTAATCTTAATTTAGGAGATGCTTATCTTACGAATGCGCTTGAAAATTGCTATTGTCCTTATCCTGTTACATGTCCAGTTAATTATTATTTTAATCAAACGGGTGTTTATGAGTTTACCATTACGGTAGATCCAGATAATCAATATTCAGAATGTGATGAAACAGATAATGTAATGATTAAAAGTGTACAAGTAAGCGATTTGCCCGATTTGCGAATCTTGTCGCAATACATTGCACCAAGTACTTTAAATCCGCAACCGGGGCAGCCTATGAGTTTAGTGGTTAGTTATGAAAATATCGGAAGTTCAAATCTAAATGATACCACTTCAGTTCATGTATTTATAGATGATTCTTTATTTGCAAAAATTAGTTCAGTGAATGGTTTAATGTCAGGTGCTGATACAACGATTATTGTTCCAGGTAATTATTTTACCAATGTGGTGGGGATGCATATTATCAAAGCACAAATAGATAGTAGTAATTTAATTAGTGAAAACAATGAGCTTAACAATATTGCCACAAGGTCGTTTATAGTTGGTGAATCGGCGAATATGCATTTTAAAGAATTGAGAACATTAAATCCGAGTCCTCCTATAAATCAGATGGTTGAAATAAAGGGAAGGATTGGAAATTCAGGAGATTTGGATTGTGAAGCAGATGTTGAATTATATTATGTAAATGACTACATGGATACAATTTATATTAATACAGTGCATGTTTTTGTTCCAGCAAATGATAGCGTTAATATGAGTGTTCCTTGGTTTGTTGTCGACAATAAAACTACCATCATTGGAAAAATAGTAAATGCTTCTATCGTAGAGTACAGATACGATGACAATATTACTTCTTTTAATATAGGGAGTATGACGCTTGTGTTTTCGAATACACCAGCATGCGGCGTGTTGGGACAAGGAACTTTATCTGCTAATATTTTAGGCGGAACGCCACCTTATACATATTATTGGGCCAATGGATATGTTGGACAAACCTATAGCGGAACC
The DNA here is from genome assembly GCA_016706595.1 of Bacteroidota bacterium. Classification (GTDB taxonomy): domain Bacteria; phylum Bacteroidota; class Bacteroidia; order Chitinophagales; family Chitinophagaceae; genus OLB11. The sequence goes on from JADJJH010000003.1 coordinate 521,796, forward strand.
CCGGGTATGTATACAGTACTTGTAAATGATGCAACCGGCCAAAGCATTTCTGGTGTAGGTGAAATTATTGCTTGTCCACCCGTTACTTTAAATTTAAAAATGTTGTTTCAAGGATATTATACTGGAAGTCAACAAATGACGCCGGCGATTTTTAATGAGGGTGTAAGCAATACCTTACCGACCCATGTAGATACTGTGCAAATTAAATTAATTGATTCTGTGAACCTGCAATTAGTTGAGTCATTTAAAGGGGTGGTGAATATCAATGGAGCACTGGCAGCCTATTTTTCACCAAATGTAAATGGTACTGCTTTTTATGTTTGCGTATCGCATAGAAGTAGTATTGAAACATGGAGTAGTTACCCCGTTTTGCTTACTACTAATACCTTCTACGATTTTACTAGTTCTGACTCACAAGCCTATGGAGCTAATTTACTCCAAATGGCTAGTGGAATATGGGCAATCTATACTGGCGATGTTAATCAAGATGAAAACATCGACCTACTCGACATGTCCCAACTCGATGCCGACATCGCTTCCTTTCAATATGGTTATTATGCTACCGATTTAAATGGTGATGGTAATGTTGATTTGCTGGATCAGCCTTTGTTGGATGTGAATGTAAATAATTTCATTTTTGCCAATCATCCGTAAAGGAAATAGGTTAGCGTATTATGATTCAATGAAATTTACGCTAATCTCTTTTCCATTCTATAATGAGGCACGCCTACTTCTTCAAACTCATTACCTATTAATTGGTAATTAAGTTTGATATAAAATTGAATGGCCGATTTTCGAGCATGGAGTTCTATGAGTTGATAGCCGTTTAGTTTGCAAAAATTTTCGGCATAGCCCATTAATAAACTACCAATGCCTTTACCTTGTTGTGTTTCATCAACCGCCATCTGTCGTAATTTAATTATGGATGGTTCAATCATTTTCAACATCAGACAAGCGATTATTTTTTCATGTTGTCTAGCTACTAATGTATACTGATCATGCTCTGCCGCTAAGTCTTCATCAAATAAATTTAGACCTAAGGGTGCCCGTAAAACCCTCTGACGTAAATCAAGTACTTGTGGGTAATAAGTTGATTGGCTATCTATTAAGCAGAATTCCATGGAGAAAAATATTATTCAAATATAGGGGTTGAAATGAATTCGTGAATTTGATTATTCAGCAATTTGTAAATGTTTCAGTGTGAGTTTGTTAGCGAGTTACTTTGTTAGTAGATTATTTTTTAGTGGTACAAGGAGTGGACAAATTTGGAAAAGATAAATTTACTTGTGTGCATCGTGGAAAAATTATGAAGAAGAGTAAGGGTGAAATGGATATGTATTTTGTAGAGAAACCAATTTGAGGATAGCATATTCACTTACATTGATTTTGCATCGCTTTGGTCCTGATAGCTATCGAAATATAAGGTTGAAACTCGAAAACATTCGAAATACTTTCTATTCACTTTAATACTAAATTTGAGTCCCGAAAGTTTTCGGGTTGATTTCGATTTCACACTAAATGCCAAGCTAAAAAATTTTGACTGTAAGTTTAAAACCCAGCAACTAGCCTAATGCAATCACATATCAATGCTGCTTTTTAAAAAATAATTAGCGATGAATTTCAAAGATACGTAAAGGCTAATTTTTGATCTAACAATTACAACATAACTGAAAGAACTTGGCAGCAAATAAATTCTTCTACGAATAGGTTCTCTTCATTAATAACCCAAAGTATCACTTTCTTCGACTCCCTATAACTGAATTATTTCAATTCTTCAGCGATTTCCTCAAAAGGGGCCTTACCTTCGAATTCCACTAAAAAGGTACCGAAAACCATCGGTCAATAATCAGTAAGAACCCCATGACATTCCAAAATAAATCGGGCTTTGTTTTTAATCAGTACGAGGAGCCGGAACTCACACCATTTGAGCGTTTGCTAGAAGTTTTTCAGGAATTGATTGTGCATACGGCGGGCGATGTAGATGAGACTTTAGACTGGATGCTACAATTGGACGAGGAATACAAGCTCTTCACGAATGAATATACCATAGACGATTTCGTGGAGGACTTGAAAAAACACGGCTATATTAAAGACGATGAACAAAAGCCGCCAGGCGAAGGCTTGATAATTACTGCTAAAACCGAACAGTCCATTCGGCAACGCGCCTTAGATCAAATTTTTGGCGACTTGAAAAAATCGGGACGCGGCGACCACAAAACCAAACATACAGGTGCAGGCTCCGATAAAACCGGCGAATTGCGCCCCTATGCTTTCGGAGACAGCATCGACCAAATAGCCGTAACGGAAAGTGTGAAAAACGCTTTTGCAAACAATGGCATCGACGAGTTTCGTTTGACGGAAAAAGATTTGGTGATGCACGACACCCACCACGCTGCACAAATGAGTACCGTGTTGATGATTGACATTAGCCACAGCATGATTTTATATGGCGAAGACCGCATTACGCCGGCAAAAAAAGTAGCCATGGCTTTGGCCGAATTGATTCAGACGCGTTACCCCAAAGACAGTCTAGACATTCTTGTTTTTGGGAACGATGCATGGACCATTCAAGTGAAAGATTTACCTTATTTACAAGTAGGTCCCTACCACACCAATACAGTGGCTGGACTAGACTTAGCCTTGGATATTTTGCGTAGAAAAAAACAAACCAACCGACAAATTTTCATGATTACAGACGGTAAACCTAGTTGCTTGAATCTGCCTAACGGTGAGCATTACAGAAACAGTAATGGGTTGGATTCCTTCATCGTAGACAAATGTTTAAATAAAGCTAAAGAGGCACGTAGAATTGGTATTCCCATTACCACGTTTATGATTGCCGACGACCCTTATTTGCAAACTTTTGTAGAACAATTCACCGAAGCAAATCAAGGCAAGGCCTTCTACACGGGCTTAAAAGGACTGGGACAAATGATATTTGAAGATTACGAAAAAAACAAAAAACGAAACATCCGATAACATGAACGTAAGCAAGATTAAAACCTTTGGAGATATAGAAAAAGCAGGCTATACGTCGCGCTCTATCAAAGACGAATTGCGTAATAATTTGATAGACAAATTAAAAAATAAGCAAGCCATTTTTGAAGGCATCATCGGGTATGAAGAAACGGTAATTCCGCAATTAAAAAACGCCATTTTGGCCAAACACGCCATCAATTTGTTGGGTTTGCGCGGACAGGCTAAAACACGCATTGCTCGCTCGATGGTAAGCTTACTCGACGAATACATTCCTGTGATTGCCGGGTCGCCTATCAACGATGATCCGTTCTGTCCGATTTCAAGTTATGGCAAAACGCTTAAAGAAGAAACAGGAGCCAAAATGCCCATTGAATGGTTGCACCGCAGCGAGCGCTTTTACGAAAAGTTAGCCACACCTGATGTAAGCGTAGCCGACTTGATTGGCGATATAGACCCTATCAAAGCTGCCACACAAAAATTAACTTATGCCGACGAAGGTGTTATTCATTATGGCATGATACCACGTGCAAACCGTTGCATTTTTGTGATTAATGAAATACCCGATTTGCAGGCCCGCATTCAAGTGGCCTTGTTCAATATTTTACAAGAAGGTGATATACAAATTCGCGGGTTCAAGATGCGTTTGCCTTTGGATGTGCAGTTTGTTTTTACGGCCAATCCGGAAGACTATACCAATCGCGGCAGTATTGTAACCCCATTGAAAGACCGCATTGGCTCGCAAATTTTGACACACTACCCCAAGAGCATCGAAGTGGCAAAAAAAATTACGCAACAAGAAATTATTGCTGAGGCTAAAAACGAAAATATTTTTGTACCAGAAACAGCAAAAACACTCTTGGAACAAATAGTATTTGAAGCCAGAAAATCGTCATATATAGATGCCAAAAGCGGTGTTTCTGCGCGCATGAGCATCACGATGTATGAAAACCTAATGGCGGCGGCTGAAATTCGAATGTTGCAAAATGGGGAAACATCAACTTCCATCCGCATGGCCGATTTTGAAGCCATTTTGCCTGCTATTACCGGAAAAGTAGAATTGGTGTATGAAGGCGAGCAACTGGGATCTGAAAACGTAGCGTATCATTTGATTGGGTCGGCGGTAAAAACACTATTCGACTCTACCTATCGCCCGATTAAAAAACTTAAAAAACCGGGTGCTCCCGATGAATTTGATGCAGTAGTGCAATGGTTTATTGAAAATAGCAACTTCGAATTGCATAATGATGCAAGCGATAAAAACTATGCGGCCCATCTAAACAAAATCAAACCGATGCAGGCTGTTTTAGACGAATACACGGATGAGGTAGATGAAAAAGAAACTGTGTTCTTAAAAGAATTATTGCTTTGGGGCTTGGTAGAATATAAACAATTGTCGAAGCGAAAGTTAGACCAAGGTATTACCTTCAACGATGAAATTTTAGGCGCTCTGTATGGAAAATCGTAATAAAATTCGACCTATACTTCCCACTGAAATCGTGAACGGCATAAACTCACCTGCTGAAGCCTTTCAAAATAGTGTATTGCGTCCGATTATTAAAATGCAAAGCGATTTGTTGATGGCGCATATTAGTGCCCAACTAAAAACTTTGAAAATTGACTGGATCGCGTTTACTCCATTGAAGAGAAAAGAGGCACTTACCTCACTGCTGACCAAGGATCAACTGTTTAAAAGTGAAATTGTGGGGATGGTTATTGGGCAATTGGAAGTTAAGGAATACACAACTTATCGCGCAAACCATAAAGAATTGGGCAAAAGGATAACGCAGATGGTGTTGAATCGGGCGATTGATTTGCTAGGTTCAACAACCCGGTTCGAGGATTTTATTAGGATGTAAGGATTACGCTCATTCACGCGCCAAATAGGTAAATCAGGATTTACTTTATAGTCTCATGTCAGGAATAAGGAAGCAGATCGTAAACCTGCACAAAATTCTAACATCTCAAATCTCTTATCTTTTATCTCTCTTCTTGCAAACATTTCCTTCGTTTCAATATCCTAAATTATTACTTTTGTGCACTCAAGTAAAATGCAGATGGCTAAAGTAGATACACAATTTAAGGCAACTCGTAATTACGCACGTGAAATGGATGATGCCGATACGCTTTCTGATTTCAGACAAAAATTTATTATACCTCAACATAAGGGCAAGGATGTAATTTATTTTTGTGGTAATTCATTAGGACTTCAACCTAAAGCCGCTGCCTCGTATTACGAACAAGAACTGAAAGATTGGGCAGAGTTTGGTGTTGAAGGTCATTTTCAGGCTAAACGACCTTGGTTTGGATATCATCATTTTTTTACGAAATCATTAGCTAAAATTGCAGGCGCCAACGAAAGTGAAGTGGTAGCCATGAATACCCTTACCGTGAATTTGCATTTGCTGATGCTATCGTTTTATAAGCCCACAAAAAAGCGTTATAAAATTATTATGGAAGCAGGCGCATTTCCTTCGGATATGTATGCGATGGAAACCCAAGCTGTATTGCATGGTTTCGACCCCAATGATGCGGTAATTGAAATAGCTCCGAGAAAGGGTGAACATACTTTACATCAAAGTGATATTGAAGATGCTATTCGTGAACATGGAAATAAAGTTGCGCTGGTTCTTTTTGGTGGCGTAAATTATTATACCGGACAATATTTTGATTTAGAAGCCATTGCCGATACTGCCCATGAAGTGGGTGCTTTGGTTGGTTTTGATTTAGCACATGCCGTAGGCAATAAAGTATTGCATTTGCACGATTGGGATATCGATTTTGCTTGTTGGTGTTCGTACAAATATTTAAACTCGGGTCCGGGTGCTGTGGGCGGAATTTTTGTGCATGATAAACATGTTCGCGATAAAAATACCTTTCGATTAGGGGGTTGGTGGGGTCATGATGAGAAGACCCGCTTTAAAATGAAAAAGGGTTTTAAGCCAACACGTACCGCCGAAAGTTGGCAGATGAGCAATGCACAGGTTTTAAATATGGCAGCACATCGTGCATCCTTAGATATTTTTGATGAAGTGAATATGACCGATTTGGCCAATAAAAGTCTGCACCTTACCGCATATGCCGAATTATTATTACGTCAGATCAAACACTTAAAATTCGAAATCATCACGCCTTCTGATCCATTGCAAAGAGGTTGTCAGCTTTCATTGCTTTTTAAATCTAAGGGGAAAGAAGTTTTCGACTTTCTGCAAAAAAATGGGGTAGTGGCCGATTGGCGCGAACCGAATGTAATTCGTATTGCACCCGTGCCATTATATAATACCTTTCAGGACGTATATACGTTTTATGATTTGCTGATGAAGATGGAGTAGGAGTATGCAGTGGGCAGTAGGCAGTAAGAAGTAAGCAGTAGGCATAAGAAAATCCCACTGATTGAGGCCTCAAAGGCAGTAAGTTAGTAAGCAATTGCAACCGAACCCCGAACCCCGAACCCCAAACCCCTCCAAGATCTAATGGCTAAAATTATAATGATCCTCTAATCGCTTACCTGTAAAATATTTCTTCCCTTTACGATTGATATAGCCTTTATGTGATTTGATATAGGCGTAGCCATTTATAAATGTAGGTGTGATGACATACGGCATTGGATAGGCTCCTGCCATCGACAATTCGTATTCGGGTGCTATGATAATTTTTCCGGTGGTATCAATAAAACCCAGTAAGCCGGTGCTATCTACAAATGCGGCAAGACCTTCTGAAAATTGAGCAGCGAATTTTGTGCCTTCAGGCGCTTTACATTTTACATTACCGTTGGTATCGGCATAGTAAAATTCAAATTCACCGGATACAACATAATGTGAGGTTTTTCCTTGTTTGTCTGTAGAGGTATGTCTTTTGTAATCTTGCGCAAGAAATAATCCATTACTCGGCAAAAAACTTTGATTTGAGTAACTAATAAATTCTAAACTTTTATGTGAATACTGAAATGTATAAAGTTGTTTGCCTGCAGAGTTAATTAATCTTCCATGATCGCAGAGGTAAATGTCTTCGTCGATTTGATGCAAAATACTATAGGTAAAAGGTACAACTACTTCGCCATTACGATTGACGATACCTCGTTTATCAGTCTCAAAATCTTTTGCTACATAACGATTTGATGCAAAGAAATCTCCATTATGGCTGAAAAATCCTACTGAACTCGAAACAATTCCATAAGGTTTATCGATTCCATTTCTATTGGCAAAAAAGAAATCTCCATCCTCACCATAATACCCAAATAAACTATCACTCAATTGATAAATACCGGCAATGCCATGCGCATCGAGTACAATATCAAAAATGGTTTTTCCATTGATATCCATTGCACTATATTTTGCTTTTTGTTCATCATTTCTTTCTTTATAAATCAATAAATTATTACAAATACCAATAAACGATTCTTGTTCATTGTACTTGAATGTTTTCATTAAAGCGCCAGTTTTACTTCTGATATGATATTCCCTTCCGTATCTAAACCAAGCTAAAGTATCGGCTTGTTGAAAGAGTTTGAAATCGTGCGATTTTTCTACAAATAAACCTCTGCCTTCATTATTAAAATGCATGCTTAGCATGATGCTATTATACATTTCTTCTTTAATATTTTTATCAACGATGGAAAGCAATCCGGTATACATTCCATTGGTCTTAGTCAATTGCCTGAACTGTAGCGGTATAATAGCTTTATTATTTTTATCAACCATGCCATACCCATTTTCAGATTTTACAACGGCACCTTCTTTATGCACACAATGCACTTGTTGGTATTGTGGTTTAATAATGATTTGTTCGGTTAGCTTATCAATAAAGCCAAATTTATCTCCATCACGATAAGGGATCATATCAACTTCTGCACCATCTAAAGGAACTTGAGTTTTATCGAAATCCTTATCAATAAATTCGAAATAATTACTAAGGTAAAAGCGAGAAAGGGTATCAGACTGATCAATGGATTGCGCAGATAGAAGTTGCGATGATAACATAATGAGTAAGCAAAGCAACCAACGATTCATAGCCGAAAAAATTATTTCAATCCTTTGGCATCTTCTAAAAACTTGGCTAAACCAATGTCGGTAAGCGGATGTTTTAAAAGACCTAAAATACTATCAAGCGGACAAGTACAAACATCGGCACCTACTTCGGCGCAACGAACAATATGTAGTGAGTTGCGAATAGATGCAGCCAGTATTTGGGTTTGAAATCCTTGGATGGTATAGATATCAGAAATTTGACGAATCAAATCAACACCATCCCAATTGCCATCATCAACACGGCCTATAAAAGGCGAAACATAAGTGGCTCCGGCTTTTGCAGCAAGTATGGCTTGTCCGGCCGAAAACACTAAAGTGCAATTGGTAGCAATTCCATTATCGGTAAACCATTTAATGGCTTTAATGCCATCTTTTATCATCGGAATTTTTACTACGATATTTTTATCGATTGCGGCTAATGCTTTCCCTTCAGCCACCATGCCATCAAAATCGGTTGCAATAACTTCGGCACTAACGGGTGCGTTTACAATATCACAAATGTCTTTGTAATGTTTTAATACGGCTTCGGTTCCTTTAATACCTTCCTTGGCCATAAGTGATGGGTTAGTGGTTACCCCGTCTAAAATTCCAAGGTCATTGGCTTCTTTAATTTGCGCTAGATTAGCGGTATCGATGAAGAATTTCATATTATGTTTTTAAAATTTCGGCGAAGATAAAAAAGAAAAGGATTTTGAGGTAGAAAGATATTACTGTTTGAAAGTCTAAGCGCCTCTCTAGGCTATCAATAAGGAAACTAATAGGCACAAAAAATGGCAAGTTACTTATATCGCACCGCTCAACCACATACCTTTGCTATGTTCCCATCCTGGAGGGTTAGTAGGAGCTGGTCGTATAAGACTTGCCGCTGCAAATGTAATCGGAAAATGAAGTATTGCAAATTTTTTATCTAATGTGTTTATAATTTATTGATTTTAAAGACTTTCTGCTGTTATTATAAAGAAATTTTTCGATGACGATGATTAATTATTTGATGAATTCATTGAAAATCACAAATAATAGATTTTTATATATTTAACATTCCTAAAACAAGTTAGCCTTGACCTTACAACTTGCTTTGGCTATATTTGCGCGAACCAAAAATTCTGACATCATGATTGTACTAAAGAAGTTTGGACTTTCTCTTTTACTCTGCCTGTTGGTTGTGGTGACCTCGTATGCCCGTCCATTAAAAGAAACCAACACCAAAATAAATACTAAATCAAAACAACATACCACTGCTAAAGTTAGTAATTCGAAAAAATCTAACACAGTAAGTAAGAATAATAGTAAAGCTGCTGTAAAAACTCCAACGGTAAAATCAAAAACCGCTGATTCAAAAACAATAGTAGCAAAAGTTGAACCAAAGAAGGTAGTTGCCCCTGAATGTGAAAACGAGAAATGTGTAACTATAGTAACCGTTTCGGATCGAAAAAAGGCACCCAATGCTTGGAGTGTGAATAATGATCTATTATTAGCAAAGGCAAATACAAAGGTGGCAACAACTACTAAAAAAGTTGCAGAAACCCCTAAAGAGGAAGAAACTTCTTTTTCAACAACGGTAATGGATTGGGTAAAAGATAAGTATTCGACAATGATCGAAGTGTTGCCGAATCAAATATCGAATGTTATGTTATATCGATTTATTGATGATTGGTATGGTGTTAAATACCGCATGGGTGGAACTTCAAAGAAAGGCGTAGATTGTAGTGCTTTCGTTCAATCTTTATATAAATATGTATTTGATACGGATTTAGTGCGAACCGCTTGCATGCAGTTTAATTCATCACAAATTATTAAAAACCCAGCCGAGTTAAAAGAAGGCGATTTGGTTTTCTTTAAAGTAAATAGTTCTCGTATTTCGCACGTGGGTGTTTATTTGCGAAATAACTTTTTTGTACATTCAGCCAGTAGTAAAGGTGTTTCAATCGCAAGCCTAACTAGTGAATATTGGTCGAAGTATTTTGCCGGTGGTGGACGGATACTCAATAATTAAATTGAAAACCATCTTCGGATGGTTTTTTTTGTTGATACTTGGTTTAAAGAAAGCGTCATTCAATTTTGTTGAACAAGTATGTACAATATAGTTTTACCACATGCAACAATATCATACTTTATTGCAACATATTTTAGATCATGGAATCCAAAAAGATGATCGAACAGGTACCGGCACCTTGAGTTGTTTTGGCTATCAAATGCGTTTTAATTTGCAAAAAGGATTTCCGATGGTTACCACAAAGAAGTTGCATCTTAAATCTATCATTCATGAATTGCTTTGGTTTATTAAGGGCGATACGAACGTTCGATATTTACAAGAGAATGGTGTTCGTATTTGGGATGAATGGGCGGATGAAAATGGAAATTTAGGTCCGGTGTATGGTAAGCAATGGCGACAATGGGAAACAAAGCACGGTGAATGCATTGATCAATTGCAAGACGTAATTCAACAATTGAAAAATAATAAAGATAGTAGGCGCATGATAGTCAGTGCATGGAATGTGGCCGAATTGCCTGACATGGCCCTAATGCCTTGTCATGTTTTATTTCAATTTTATGTTGCCAATAATACGTTGAGCTGCCAATTGTATCAACGTAGCGCCGATACATTTTTAGGAGTTCCTTTTAATATTGCTTCGTATGCCTTATTAACTTTAATGATAGCTCAGGTGTGTGATTTGCAAGCGGGCGAGTTTATTCATACTTTCGGAGATGTACATTTATATACTAATCATCTCGAACAAGCCAAGTTACAACTCAGTAGAACACCTTTTGCTTTACCCCAAATGAAATTAAATCCTAGCAAAAAGAATATCGAGGATTTTGTTTTCGAAGATTTTGAATTAATCAATTACCAAAGCCATCCGCATATTAAAGCAGATGTGGCAGTTTAAGATAGTTTATAGTGGAAATTTCAATTATAGTAGCGGTATCAAAGAATCAAGTTATTGGTGTCAATAATCAATTGCCATGGCATCTTCCGGCAGATTTAAAGTATTTTAAGAATCTTACTTTACATCATCCCATTTTGATGGGAAGAAAAACATTTGATTCGATAGGAAGAGCATTACCTAAACGTGAGAATATCGTAATCACCCGAAATGCGAATTTTAGTAATGAAGGCGTTATGGTAAAAAATAGCATTGATGATGCCATTGAATATTGCAAAGAAAATAATTATGATGAAGTGTTTATTATTGGTGGAGATACCATTTATAAACAATGTCTTTCCATAGCCACTAAAATTTATCTTACGAAAGTAGATATTGAGATTCCCAACGGAAATGCCTTCTTCCCTAAATTAAATGATATTGAATGGGAACTAATCAGCAGTGTTGATGGAGAACTTGATGAAAAGAATGTATTGAACCATACATTTGAAGTGTATCAAAAACGATCGAAAAGCGAATGAAGCATTGGTTTTTGATGAAGCAATATTTGCTGTACCTAATGAAAGCAAATTCTGCACATGGAATTCACTCGCCATTTGTATTTGATTTTATAACCCAAATTTTACATGATCAACGGGCATATTACGCTTTTGATGAAATTGAAAAATTGAGAAAGAATTTGCATGATGATACTGCTGAAATTGAAGTTGAAGATTATGGGGCCGGTTCACATACTCATGCAACATCAAAACGTAAGATTAAAGACATTGCAAAAAATGCAGGACGAAATAAAAAGTTTGGTGAATTATTATTTCGAATGGTAAATCATTATCAATGTAAACAAATACTTGAGTTAGGCACTTCCTTAGGATTAGGCACAGCCTATATTGCCAGTGCTAATAAAAATGCGAAGGTGATAACTATTGAAGGCAGCGAACAGATTGCAAGAATAGCCACCCAAAATTTTAGTAGTTTGTCATTGTCGAATATTCAACAAATCATTGGCAAGTTTGATGAGGTATTACATGATGTACTGATTTCAAATGATACGTTTGATTTAATATTTGTGGATGGAAATCATACAAAGGAAGCAACCTTAAGATACTTCGAACAATTACTACCTTATTTGGGTGAACATAGTATTTTAGTTTTTGATGATATTCATTGGAGCAAAGGCATGCATGAGGCATGGGAATTTATTCATCAGCATCAACAAGTTACTTTAAGTATCGATGTCTTCTTTTTTGGTATTGTATTTTTTAAAAAAGAATGTATGGTAAAACAACATTTTATTTTGAAGTACTAGTTTGCTTGTGTCGTTTTCGTAAGTAGAGTAACATATACACAATGCCAAATGCAAGTAATCCTGCAATCACAGCTAAGACTGTTCCACCAATGAAAAATTCTTTACCGGTTTGTGCAACTTGATCCCATTGTAAATTTCTAAAATCAATTTTCCAATTTGGATTTCGATATATGAGTTTGCCGGTTGCTAAACTGGCGGCCCAAATAATAGGTGGGAAAATACTGATATTGGCCGCAACAATAAATAGGGTCTTATTCATTTTCATTAATACTGCTAAGGGAATGCCAACTAACAATTGAAAACACCAAATAGGAACAATACCCATAAAAACCCCAAAGCCTACAGAGGCTGCTCTAGTATAGGTAGATTCAGTAGGGTTGAAGAGCAATTCTTTCAACCCTTTTTTCATTCCTTTTTTTTGTAAAGGGCGTAGAATTAAATCGCGTGGTTTGATATATAAAAAAGTAATGAAAACCAGTATTGAGTTTAAAATGCTAATGCGCACAAAATCTTTTAAAGGTCTGAAGTGTGAAATGCGTTCCGATTGTTCGGGATAAAATACTTTAATAGGTACAGGAATTACCGGTATGCCGTTCCATGCACTTCGGACAATCACTTCTATTTCAAATTCATATTTGCGGGTAAAGAAATGCATATCATGCAAAAGATAAATTGGGTATAATCGAAATCCACTTTGGGTATCGGGCATTTTGATGCCGGTTTCGAGCCAAAACCAAAAATTCGAAAATCGATTACCAAATGAACTTTTGCCGGGTACATTTTCTTGATGTAAATTTCTTGCACCAATCATTAGGGCCCCTTCATTGTTTTGCAATGTTTCTAAAAATATTTCACAGTCATCAGGATAATGTTGTCCGTCGGTATCAATGGTAATGGCATATTGATAGCCTTGTTGATATGCGTAGGCGAATCCTTTTCGCAATGCATAGCCCTTCCCTTGGTTTTTATGGTAGCTAACAACTTGAACTGGCAAATTATGTACTATATCGAGCGTGTCATCTGTTGAACCATCATTAACTACAATCACGTGTGAGGTTTGTAATAACGAGTCTTCAATAACCGCTTGAATAGATTGTCGATTATTATAAGTTGGCAGAAGTATACATACTTTATACTTATCAAAAAGAGAATGGTAATTTTCGTTTGCTGTCATGAAGGGCTTATAATTTAATAGCAAACGCTGCTTTACATTTCATATAAACAATGGTATTATGCAATAAGCTTGCATCTATCACATAATTTCCTTGCTCATTTTGTACATACTGAATTACAAATTCGGCTTCTTTGTTTTGTGTAGGTAAAAACATGCTTAAAAATTTTATGACTTGTGATGTCTGCATTTGTAGGCGACACGCTAAAGCATGTTCTAATACTTCACGTAACATTTCTAGCATGCAAACTCCGGGTACTATGGGTTGAGTCGGAAAATGCCCTTTCAAAATTTCATGCTGCTCGTTGATATGTATTACGGCTTTAATAAAACCAGTTTCATGTTCTATTGCATCAATAAAAAAGAAGTTATTCAGTAACATGTAATCGACTTAAATGAATCGTAAATTGAAAAGTATGATGTTGCACAAATATATGTTCAGGTATTTTATCAACAGAAGAAAAACCTTGATGGATGCTAATTACTTTTTTACTTTTACCAAAATTAGCGATGCTGTCTATTTGTGAAGTATTCGTTGAGGTATAATACATTACCTTCCCTTTTCTTTTCAACTTCTTTTCAAATTGAACCTCTGTAATTTTAGTAGGTTGTTGAGATGCATAAATACCTCGCATCAATATCATTCCCAGGTCTTTAGCCAAAGTACGCTTCACCGATTTTTTAGCAAAGCTTTTCATGGTTGAATGAAATGTATAATTGTTTTCACTAAAAGAAACATCAAAAAACGTTGATCCCATTTCATTCATAAATACAATTCTTACCGAACTATCTTCTTGTGTTTTAAAGATGAGTATGCCACTGAGATGTTTATTCATGATATCAATTGTAGCTCGATACTTTACGGCTTTAAATTCGGGTAAAGGTAAATTACTATTTATCTGTTGTGCACAGACAAATTGCGAAATAAAAATGAAAAATAAAAGAAAGCTATTTCGTAGCAAACAATGTTTCATCTAATGGTTTGTTTAATACATGTCCGCTAAAGGTCATCAAACTATTATCGCCGCCATTTTCAATCATATTCAGTCGTAATACACGATAATCGGTTTTACTTACACTCACTTCAATTTTTGAAAATAGTTTCTTCATCATCGAAGTGCTTGGTGTCATTTGTAATAAAAATTCTTTCGGGTTTTCGAATACTTGGGTGGTGAAATCTTTATTTTTATAAACATTGCCCGACATACAATCCATCATAATATTATTAATCGATTGCATCATTTTGTTCGAGTGGGTATTATAATTCGATTGCTTCTGTTCATCTTTTACCATCATACTTCCACCATTTAAAACCATTAAATAGTAAAATGGTTTTTTATATTCGAGACGAACCTTATTTCCTTTTTTATAATAAAATTTACCACTTGAAGTAATTTTATCCTTAAGCATGCTCAAATTTTTAATCTGTACAAAATCGCTACTTACACTTTCAAGTGCTTGCGATGCCTTGGTAAAATTTGTTTTGAAGCTTGTAATATCTTTTACAGAACTAAACCCTGTAGGTTGTGCTAATAAAGTAAATGGAAGGAATAGTAAAAGAAGTGAATAAAGTTTCATGTATTAAGTAATAGTTGTAAAAGTATAGCCTTGCGCTTTACAAAAAACTATATAATCTGTTAATGCTTCGGCTGTTATTTCACAGCGATCATGAAGTAAAACAATACATCCGGGTTTAGTTTCTGATTTTAGTTTTTGAAGTAATTGTTCTTTCGAATGCATGGTTGTATCCATCGAACGTAAATTCCAACCTATGCTTATCATACCACTTTTATGGATAGCTTTTGCCAAAGCCGGGTTACTTACTCCATATGGCGGTCTGAAATATTTGGGTTTGAATGGATCACCTAAAACCACGCTTACCTTTTTATTCATGCTTACAATTTCCGCTAACATTCCTTTGCTTGATTGTACATCGAACCAAAAACTATGCTCATCGCTATGATTACCAATGGTATGACCTTCGTTAAACATCCTCTGTAAAATATTTTCGTTGCCTTCGATATTTTTTCCAATAATAAAAAAGAGCGCTTTAATTTGATGAGCATGCAAGATATCCAAAATGCGTGGGGTTAGCAATGGATGAATGCCATCATCAAAACTCAAGACTAATTTTTTTTCAGTATCGTCTGGAAGTTGATTATGCGAAAAGAAAAAGAAATTTCGTTGAATATGAATTGCACCATCAATTAAAAGAAAAAGAAAATACAAAGTGCTGATACTTATTATGATACTGAATGCATCCACAACATAGTGATGTGTATTTCGAAATACAAAATACAATACCATGCAAATCAGTACAATGGCTATATAGGCGGATCGTACTTTTCTGAATTTCATAATCGGTTTAGCAATATGAACGAATGATACTGATTTTTATAATGATTGTAAATGAGCACGCGTTGGGCAGGTTCATCATTTAGCGGAGCATTCAAATCTTGAAGATTCATTGGCGTAGTATTGCTTTGTAGCAATTTACAAGCCAAGGCCATGGCAAAGGCACCTGAACTTGGGTATTCACCGCAATATTTTTTAAATGAAATCGTTCTGGCATTTTTTACATTACGAATATTATTGGCAATGATAGTATCATAGCGCTCATCACCATTTAAGCCAAGTAAACAAGTGTCTATATCACTGGCTTGTAATTGATTTACATGTAAAAAGCCATCTAACTCTTCTGCAATGTTTTCGGTGCTGCATACATGAATATCGCTACAATAGGCATACGATGATTTTGTATCTTTTGCATTCACCACAAACAAGTTAGCCCCTTCACCGGCAATACATCCTTTCCCTTCATTATTAAAATGTTCATCTTCTTTTTTATAAGTTCCAAATCGCGAAATAATATTGAATGCGTTATTTGTCAATTCATCGATGCCGCCAATTAATGCATTACAATTCACATTTTCCTGGGTAAGCATAAAAGCTTCTTGCAAGGTAGTTTCAAATGAATGTCCACGATGCACATAGGTGAAATTATGACCGGTGCAATTAAGTAGTAAAGCAATTTGACCGCTTACGGTATTATGCGTTGATTGTATAAATGCAGTAGGGGTTAACATACTTTCATCCTGAGTAATTAACTTTTGTAAAAAGAATTCAGTATCAGCTAAACACCCATAAGCTGTTCCTAACGAAATGGTATCGGGTTTCACAATACCGGCATCCTGCATAGCAGCTTTAGCGCATGCTATACCCATGCGAACAATTTTACTCATTCGGCGCAATTGCATAGGTGGTATCATGTCTTTATAATCCGGTTCGATACAAATCAATCGGTTGCCATGGCCAGCATGCAGTGTAAAATCTTGTGATCTTGGATCAAAAATTTGAGCCGAAATATTTCCTATCCCTTGAATGTATACGCCCATACTTTACGAATCTTTACTAAAAATAAGTGAGGTGCAATTTCCACCAAAGCCAAACGAGTTACTCATAATGTGTTGCATATTTTTTGTTGCTTGCCATTTTGTATCCGGAGAAAAATGAAGGTCTTTCATTTGCGTTTCAAAGCGCAAGTTTGGAAAAATAACTTGATCTCTCAAACCCAAGCAAGCGTAAACGGCTTCTAACGCACCGCAGGCCCCCAAGGTATGTCCGGTATTCGCCTTGGTAGAACTAACGGGTGGAATATTCTCTCCAAATAAACGCTGTATAGCAATGCCTTCACTTGCATCGTTATTACCTGTACCGGTTCCGTGTGCATTGATATAATGAATATCAGAGGTTGTTAAGCCAGTCATGGCTAAAGCCTCTTTCATGGCTTGATAATTTCCATTACCCTCGGCTGATGATGCGGTTTGATGAAAGGCATCATTTGCATTGGCATAACCCGATAGGGTGGCATATTTATGTAAATTATATTCTGAGCGAATAGCTTCACTAGTGAGCATTAGATAGGCTGCCCCTTCACCTAAATTGAGTCCTTTACGATTTTCATCAAAAGGTTTTGAAGGTTCGCTATCTAAAATCATCAGGGTATTGAATCCATTCAAGGTAAATCTGCATAGCGCGTCGGCGCCACCGGCGATAACGATATCAAGCTTATTGTTTTTTAATAAACGTGAAGCATGTATCATAGCATTAGCCGATGATGAACAAGCAGTATTGATGGTGGTAACAAAGTGTTTTATGCCAAAATGTTTTGCTACTAATTCGGTAATGCTTCCACATTCGTGATACCGAATATCTTGTAATTGACCTTGGCTTTGATTTTGCAAATAATCAGTAAAAAAATATTCGCTTCTATCCATGCCGCCAATTGTATTGCCCGAAATAAAACCGATTCGTAGTTTACTCATATCGTGGTTTGCAATTACAGCTAAAGTTTGTTGAACTGCGATGGCACTCAAATAAACGGTTCGTGGTAAGCCAAGCGGCATTTTGCAAAGTGCAGCTAGTTCGGCATCTGATTTTTTGATTTCACAAACCGGTAAATCTGTTTTATGCAAAGTTTGAAGAAATTCAGGGTACGAAATTCCACTTTGTAACGATTGTAATGATTCGTAATTTTCTTCAACATCTAATCCGATGGAAGAGATAGCACCTAATCCTACAATGCAACAAGCGTTTTCCATCAGTTATGAGTATTCAATTTTATGAAGTGTAAATATAGAACCAAAAGAATAATTTGAAATATTTAGAATTGCCCTTTTGGTAATTGGACTTCGTTGTATAATTTATTTAAGTTTGATTCGTCAACCGTTATCTCACCTTGATTTTCTATCAAACAAAGAAAGACATCCATATCATCATGATTATATTCGAGATATCCAATCAGGGCTTGTGTGAGAATATTCTTTTCAAAAACGATTTGTACATAGTTAGCAAGTGACTTTGCATCGAATGATGCAGTAATAAAGAAAGTATTCTCGCCCTTCAATTGATGTCGAATGGCAATTTCACCCATTACAATATTGGGTAGGGTATAAACAAACAAAGCTGGACTAGGCAAGGTTTCTATACTAGTTTGATATTTTTTATCACTCGCTAATGATGAAGATGCATTTTGGAAAAGCATACCACGTTTAAAGGAAGTATGCATTTGAGAAGTTTGTTGTAATAATAGTTCTGAAGCAAGTATACCCAACTTACTCATGGTATCCATTTTGTAAAATTTCGGATAATTTATTTGCAGGTGAAGGTATGCGGCTTTTAAAAATTCATCAATTTTACCTTGAGCCGAAAAACATAATTTCCCATTCAGCCAAATAGCATTTTGTGTAATGTGCACGAAGTGTGAAATAAATGCAGGCATAATAGCTTAATTATTTACCAACTTCGGATTCTTGCGTTTGTCGGATAAAATTCGCTAAGGTTTTTACTTGTTTCGTATGATTTTTTACGAACGGATTGGTATCATCCCAAACATAGCCCGCTAGCACCGAGCAAATTTGTTTACGCATATCTGAATTCTGATTTTTTGAGAAGAAGATAGTATGTAAATCACCATCGTACCAACCCATTACAAAGGTTCGAAATACATTTACACCTTGCATACACGGTTGCATATACTCGGCTTCCCAGTCAACCTCTTCACCTTTTAATTTTTTTATTACAAGATGACCAGCATTTTGTGCCGATACACTTGCTAAGGTTACACCACTCGAAAACATGGGGTCGAGGAATTCGGTTACATTGCCGGTAAGTACAAATCCTTTACCATAGAACTTATCGGTAGTTGCACTCCATCCTTTAATTTCTTTGGGTTCAAAAGCCATTTCGCAATCGCCAAATCGTTCATTCAAAGCAGTATGAGAGCTTACTAAAGCGCGAAGTTTTTCTTCAGGCGTGCCGGCTAAATTATTGAAAAATTCAGGGAAGCCAACAAAGCCTAATGAGGTAATTCCATTGCTAAATGGAATACACCAAACCCAGGTGGTATGATTAAATACATACACGGTAATTCGATTAGGTTCTTGTGCTACGGCATTGCGGTTTTTGTCGATATAATGCGTAAATAAGGTTTCGCGGGTTGGTAAATTACTATCGCGCTCTAAACCAAACATTTTTGGAATCACCCTTCCATATCCACTTCCATCAATAATAAAACGTGCATGAATTTCTTCTAGATTTCCATCTTCATTTAATACGGTAGTTATCGACGATTCATCATCATTGATTTTAATATCTTTCACTTCGGTATTGTAAAAAACTTCGATACCCATCTTCTCACATTCATCGGCTAAAGTTTTATCAAAATTTGCACGAGGTACTTGCCAAGTCCAATCGTAAGCACCCGAGTATTTTTCATTGAAATTAAAATCGCATACTTCATTATTGTCCAAAACGAATTTAGCACCAAATTTCTCTTGAAAACCTTGTTGCTTAATGGCGTCTAAAAAGCCTGCTTCTTCTAAAGCCTCCATGCAACGTGGCAATAAACTTTCGCCAATTACAAATCTAGGGAATACCAATTTCTCTACAATCATAACTTCATATCCTGCTTTTTTGATTATGGCAGCCGCAATGGTTCCTGAAGGGCCTGCACCAATAATCAAAACATCTGTTTTCTTCATCCCGAATAATTTGTTGTAAATCTATAATAATTTACGTAAGAATGTAAATTCACTTTTTGAATTTGTTAGATAGAATCTGATTGATTAAGAAATTCATTGGCCTTTGCAAAATCTTCGGCAGTATCTATCGATATACCTACATGTGAAATTTCGGCTAGATGAATTGAAATACCATTTTCAAGCAAACGTAAATTCTCTAGTTTTTCAATATGTTCAAGTTGTGAAATCGGTAATAAAGTTATTTTTAATAAGGTTTCTTTGCGAAAAGCGTATACACCGATATGTTGATAGGCCGTTTGTGTTGTACCTTGTTCTCTATAATAGGGAATCGCAGCTCGTGAAAAATAGAGCGCTTTGCCTTCTTTGTCGCAAACTACTTTAACGCAATTCGGGTTATTGATTTTCTCCACATCATCAATTTGTATTTTTAAGGAGCCAACTTCTACTGCGGGGTTGTTGAATAATGAAATTACTTTTTGTAAAGCGATTGCTGAAATAAATGGTTCATCGCCTTGTACATTCACAAAAATATCGGCATCAATATCAACCGCAATTTCAGCAATTCTATCGGTACCACTTTCGTGTTGTTGTTTACTCATTACCGCCTTTCCTCCATGTAGTTCAATTTCATCAAATAATATAGTGTCATCACAAACGGCAATCACCTCATCAAACAATCCACTAGATTTGCAAGCTTCATAGGTTCTAAGCAGTATGCTTTTTCCGTGAAGTTGCATCATGAGTTTGCCGGGTAAACGGGTTGCTGCATAACGAGCAGGAATTAAAGCGACCACTTTATTACGCATGATGTTTTTGGGATTTGATGAAGGTAATGCTTGTAACATAAATGATTAAAGTTAATAAGGTACCCATAATACTACCCACATAGATATCGACAAAAAAATGTTGCCCAAGATATAATCTTGAGAAGCCGCAACCGAGTGCTAAAAAGAAAAAAAGCAGCGACCAAGGTTTATTGGAGTTTGGGAGATATACAGAAAGAAGAAAAAATAATCCAAAGGCACCCATGGTATGTCCTGAAGGGAAGCTTGTTTCGAAGGCATTTTCTAGCCAAGGCACAGTATGAATATTTGTATTGGCATAGTATTTCAATGGACGCGGCGTATTAAAAAAAGATTTAAAAAAGTGAATGGCAATCGGAATCACAATTCCAAAGCTAATCGTTGTAAAAATATAATGTCTTGTTCTGAAAGCTGGAATGAATAATAGAGTGGTCAACAAAATAGGAATAATATCTCCTCTGCCATAGGCACTCAAAATAGTGTTTAGTTTATCGAGCAAGGGGGTGTGGGAGTGGTTTATTACAAAAAATAGTTCATCTCTTGAAAATAAAAGTAGTGAAATCCCTCCCATTATTATCCAAATGAAAAACGGAATAAAGAAATAGCTGTTTTGTGACAAAATAGTTTCACGGAGTTCATCTTTACATTGAATTAATTTGTTTTTCGATGCATTCATATACCCTTTTGTTTTCTTGTGAATTTGGTAAGTAGAAACCAAATTTTGCCATAAAATTCCTTATTAAATAAAGGTGAATCATTATTTGCTTTATACAATAAAAAAGTTGCGATTATTGTGAGAATGATAGAGGGAGACCAAATGCCTGTCACTACTGATACTACATTTTCCTTTGCAATTTTTTCGCCAATGGTATTCATAAAATAGTAAATAATAAAAAAGATAACCGCACTGACAAAAGGCATACCTAACCCTCCTTTTCGAATGATGGAACCTAATGCAGCACCAATTAAAAATAAAAGGATACATGCAAATGGCATACTAAATCTTTTGTGTAATTCGATTTGTGAATCGGTCATATTCATTCGTTGAAGTCGAAGATTTTGCGTATTAATTTCGAGCATATTTTTCACACTTCGAATTCCTGATTCAGCTTGTGTAAGCAAAGTAGATTGTAAGCTATCAGGAATTAGATTCCAGAAGGTTTTTGTTGGTGATTGCCAAGGAGGAAGTTTGATAGGTTGCTTTGCGGTATCTAAGCGAACGATCAACAAATTTGGACACATGGCTTCTTGGGTCGAAAGGCGTATTTTGTTGATATTCATTCGGTTGGTATCAAGTTGTTTTATGATTTGCGTTACCGACATCACTTCACGCATATTCTTAAAATAATTTTCATCAGTGGAGGGTAATTTAAAATCAGACAAATCGAATATTTTTTTCCAGTATTTAAATCCTAGTCTAATTTGTTCATGTTCATCTTTACCTATGGGGGCTTTTTCTTCATAGCGCCAACCATCTTCTAATTCGAACACTAAAAATTTCTTATCGTTGGTTACGTACATCTTGCCTTTTTTCGCAAGTGTAATATTACTATTGCCTCTACCTGCACTATGGTTGTATATCCTTACGTCATGTATAGTTTGGTCATCATCATCTTTTCGTGAAATGTAAATGATGTGATTAGGAATGTCTTTATTGAAACGACCTGGCTTAATGGCTAATACTGGTTTTTTATTTTGAATGTCATATAATAATCTTGTGGCTTTCAGTTTCGCTTCCGGAATTAAATAATTGTTGAAAAAGAAGGAACCTACCGCAACTAAAATAATAAACACTAGCAATGGATTGGCGAATCGAATGACTGAGATACCGGCTGCTTTAATTGCCGTAAGTTCAGAGCTTTCGCCTAAATTTCCAAAGGTCATGATTGCCGCAAATAATATACCCAGAGGTAGGGCAATGGGAACTAAAGTGGTTGAAAGTAAACCTATGAACTGACTAATGGTAAGTATGTCAAGTCCTTTGCCAATGAATTCATCAATCCAAACCCACATAAACTGCATGATGAATATCAGCCATGTCACAAAAAAAGCCCCAATAAATGGGGGAATGAATGACTTAATAATAAACTTATGAAGTAATTTCAAACGTATGAGTTTGCACAAAAATAATGGATTACAATAAGATTATAATTGCTTTTTGTGAACTGAAAGATTTAGTGAAGCCCTTTATGATACTTAGCTGCCAACTCGGTGCTTCAAATCATGAATTTGTGTTTCCCATAGTTGCTCCTGATCTTTGATATCTTTTTTTTCAGCGTAGTCTGTAATTGTTAAAATGGTTTCATTGGTAACCGGACTTTTTTCAATCCTAAACTCAAAATACTCGTTTTCATTCATCCAATCCCAACGAAAAACCACATACTCATTTTCTTCAGCGGCAATCATTTCAGCCATTTCATCATTCCCTTTCCAATGAAAATAAAATTTATTTTCTTTCTGAGTTACCTTCTCGGCAAACCATTCACCTAAACCGGTAGCAGTGGATAAAAAATCATACAAAATGGTAGGTGAACATTTGATGGCAAATTCGATACTATATTGGATTCTTTTCGACATGTACGGCTTTAGTTTATTTATGTGTTGAGCTTATTACTAGCCACAATAATAACAAATGAATTGAATTATCAAAATTATTTGATGGCTTATTTTTGAGAGCTTGTTAACGGAAACGTAAAATTTATTTTGCTTGTATTCACTTTAACAATAGATTTGCTAATCGGTCAACTCCCTACTAAGCCTTTCAGTTAGCCGATTTTGTAAGAATTGAAACCCATTCATTAACGAAAAAAGTATCACATAGCTTATGTCAATGCGCCAACTCAAGATTACTAAATCTATTACGAATAGAGAAAGTCAATCACTCGAAAAGTATCTACAGGAAATTGGAAAGGTAGATTTGATTACCCCTGAAGAAGAAGTTTCACTGGCAGTAAAGATTAAACAAGGCGATCAGGCGGCTCTCGAAAAACTTACCAAAGCTAATTTGCGTTTTGTAGTTTCAGTTGCTAAGCAGTATCAAAATCAGGGATTGTCTCTGAGTGACTTAATAAATGAAGGCAATTTGGGTTTAATCAAAGCAGCCCAACGTTTTGATGAAACCAGAGGATTTAAATTTATTTCGTATGCGGTTTGGTGGATACGTCAATCCATCTTGCAAGCTTTAGCCGAACAAAGTAGAATAGTGCGATTGCCACTGAATAAAGTCGGACTCACCAATAAAATTAATAAAGCTTATTCTATGCTTGAGCAAGAATATCAACGTGAGCCTTCAGCCGAAGAACTTTCATTGATATTGGAAATTAATGCCGAAGAAATTGAAACGACCTTAGGCGTTGCAGCTCGTCATATAAGCGTGGATGCCCCATTTGTTGATGGCGAAGAGAATACTTTATTAGATGTATTAAATAATCCGAATGCATTAAATACAGATAACGAACTTGCACATAACGAATCATTACGCGATGAAATTGAGCGTTCATTAAATACGCTTACTGAGCGACAAAAAGATGTACTGAAGTTCTTTTTCGGCGTAGGTGTTGAACATCCAATGAGCCTAGAAGATATAGGCGAAAAATTTGGATTAACGCGCGAAAGGGTTAGGCAAATTAAAGACAAAGCCATTACTAAATTGCGAACTACAACGCGAAGTAAGTTGCTGAAGACGTATCTAGGAAATTAATATTTTCCAACATTTTCTTTTATACAAAATTTCCTATTGGATGTTATGAAAGGAAGAGTGTAATTGTGTATGAAATTCTGAATACTCATGATGCATTAAATAGCATATATCATCATCTATGTCTATTCCAAAAATATTTTTATTGATTCGTGATGCCTTGCAAGGAAAGGACCATGACTATACCCAAGGTAGTATTAAAGTGGCTATTTTTTTATTAGCTGTGCCTATGGTGCTTGAGCTTTGTTTAGAAAGTGTATTTGCCTTAGTTGATATGTTTTTTGTTGGAAAACTTGGTAAAAATGCTATTGCAACGGTTGGACTCACCGAAAGTGTAATCACCATTATTTACTCGGTGGCTATTGGTTTATCTACTGCTGCTACAGCACTGGTTGCCAGAAAAACCGGTGAAAAGAATGAACAAGCTGCATCGCAAGGTGCCATGCAAAGTATTTTACTAGGCGTGATGATTTCGATTATTTTAGGAATCATTGGTATGTATTTCGCAGCAGACATTTTGCGATTTATGGGTGCTAACAACGAAATTATCCGTGAAGGGGCAGGGTTTACTCGTATTATGATGGGTAGCAGTATTTTTATTGTGCTACTTTTTTTATTGAACGGCATTTTTCGGGGTGCAGGAAATGCGGCTATTGCCATGAAAAGTTTATGGTTGGCAAGCGCTATCAATATTGTGCTCTGTCCGATTTGTATTTATACCCTTGATTTTGGTTTAGAAGGCGCTGCCATTGCAACAGCAATAGGAAGAGCAAGTGGAGTAGTTTTTCAAATTTTTCAACTCAATAAAGGCAGTAAGCAGTTGCCAATGGTAAGTCATTATTTTAAACCACATATTCCTACCCTTAAGGTATTATTTACCTTGGCATGGCCTGCCACTTTTCAATTTGTGATTGCATCTGCAAGCTGGATTATCTTGGCAAAAATCGTGGCCGAAACCGGAGGAAGCGAAGCCTCAGCCGGTTACCAAATCGCGATGCGAAATGTGGTGTTTTTTATTTTGCCGGCTTGGGGCTTAAGTAATGCCGCGGCTACTTTGGTAGGACAAAATTTGGGGGCAAAACAAATTGGCAGGGCAGAAGCAAGTGTAAGATTAGCAGCGATTTATAATATGTTTTTTATGGGTATCGTTACTATTATTTTTATGCTTTTTTCTAATCCAATCATTCGCTTTTTTACCACAGATGAAGCCGTGATTGCTTACGGGGTACTCGCACTAAGAATTATTGGAACAGGATATGTTTTTTACGGTTTAGGGATGGTAATTGTGCAGTCGTTGAACGGAGCAGGTGATACCAAGTCGCCTACTATTATTCATTTTGTTGGCTTCTGGCTATTTCAAATTCCTTTGGCCTATTTGTTAGCAAATTATTTTAATTGGGGACCGCAGGGTGCATTTATTGCAATACCTGTGGCAGAAACCTTGATTGCATTAATTGCGTATCTTGTATATCGTAGCGGGAAGTGGAAACTGATTGATTTATAACCTGGTGTATTTATTTCTTCATGTTTTTACCATCTCCATTTTTGGGAATCGGCAAAAGAACATCTGCTTGGCAATTATAGAAACTGATAAAATTTTCAGAGATTACAGTATGTTGTTTCCAGTGTGCTTCTTTTTCATACAACATTAATAAACAAACATCTGTTGAAGTCATCAATTCGCCTGTTTGCGGAAAATGTATGTGAGAAGTGCCATCCGGATTAGACCCTGCTTCAGCTTCTTCGCCATATTTTGCAATCAATTGATTAGGATGAATTTGTTTTTTATCTGTTACTTCATTGTCGTTATTAAATCGAATTTCATAGTCGTTACCAAAAATTACAATACCCGGTTTATTAGACAAGCAAAGGATAATTACTTTTTTAATGCCATTTTCAAGCATTGGAATGAAAGAAAATGAAGAATTTTCAGGTTTGGTAAAGCTAGCATCTTTAGAAGCAAGTTCCATAGCAGCTTGTTTTATGCTTGCTAACGTTTTTTCCTGACTGTTTAATTCTCTCACGGTGAAATCAGAAACAATTTTTGATTTATCGAAACTACTATCACACGTAAATATGGCAATTGCTTTTGGTTTCGAACCATCTACATAATAAACACATTTCAACATCTCTGACTCAGCGTAGATAATTGAACCGGTAGCCTTTTCTTTGCCTTTATATTTTTCTTTGAATATTTGAGTACAAACTTGATCAGTTTTAATTGATTTATATAAAGTTCTACCTTCCGACATAATTTTATTAACCTCGATCTGCAAATTATCTTGTGCAAAAAGTAAGCCTGAGGTAAAAAGACTTAATAAGATGAAAATTATTTTTTTCATAATCTTGATGTTTAATTTAATGATGGCTATAAAAGTAAATTTCTTTTTTAGAATACTATCGTATAATGGTAAAATAATGTGTTAACATATTAGGATCGAAGATGAAATTTTAAATTCAAAAAATGAAATTCTAAGGCTTTAATTCACGTTGGTGATGGCTGGAATTTTTTAAATCAGTTTCGTACATTTGAAACATGTTACATCAACTTCATCCAAATAAAATACGGCAATTACTTTTTATAAGTGTACTTATATTAATGGCTTGGGTAATTGGTCGCGAAATGTATTTTTTATTAGGTGCATTTTTGGGGGCAATTACTTTATATGTATTGTTACGAAACTATATGATAAAACTCGTTTTGCAGTTTAAATGGAAGCAATCACTCGCTGCATTTTTTTTAATTTTTGTTTCTTTATTGATGATTGTATTGCCATCGATTTGGTTGGTAAGTGTAGCCTTAGAAAAAATTAAGCCTTTAATAAATCAGCCACAGTTGATAAATCAAGCATTCGAAACCATTCATAATTACTTGCTCACCAATTTTCAGATTGATATTTTGAATGCTGAGAATATGGCAAAAATGAATAATATGGTAATGCCGATGATTCAGCAAACGATTGGCGGCACATTATCATCGCTGGGTAATTTGTTTATCATGTATTTTATTTTATTTTTTATGTTAACCGGTACAAGTGATGTTGAGTTATGGCTTCGAAACAATGTACCTTTTAAAAATAGTAATGTACAAATAGTGATCAGCGAATTTAGAAGTATGGTATATAGTAACGCGGTAGGCATACCCATTGTTGCGATTGTACAAGGTATTGCAGGATTGATAGGATATTGGATTTTTGGCACAGCTGAATTTGTTTTAATGGGTATTTTAACTGCCGTTTGTTCGGTAATACCAGTAGTAGGTGCTATGTTAGTGTATGTGCCTTTGGGCTTGTATGAAATTGCTATTGGCAATACGTTCAATGGTGTGGGAATATTGCTATGGGGCTTTATCTTAATTGGTTCAATTGATAATGTAGCACGTTTTATGATTCAAAGACGTATTGCAAACGTGCATCCTCTCATTACCATCTTCGGGGTCATCATTGGAATTAATATGTTTGGATTTCTAGGGATTATATTTGGTCCCTTACTCATCTCGATGTTTGTGATATTGGTTAAAGTGTATATCGACGAATTTGGAAAAGCTGATGCCCAAAATACTGATGCCCAAAGTACAATTGAGCCTACTTAATAAACCTGCTTGCTTAAGCGCATGTATTTAAAACCGCAGTGGCAAAGCTTTCGAATATTTCAATTCCGATTGCTATCTGAAGCATTTACTTTTACAAATAAGGGGGTAAGGGGGGGGGGAGGGGGGGGGGGGGGGGGAAAAGGGGAGGAAAAGGTTTATTTCACCCTTTTTCAGTCTTACCCAAATAAGGGAGTTGTAAAATTCGAATAAGGAAGTATCAGTGGTTTTTAAGGATATGCTTAATTCAAATGCAATAGTTTAATCAAATCATCTTTACCTATAAATCCTTCTTGATTAATTTTAGGGGTTCCATTTTCATGATAAATCAATAGCGGAATATTTCGCACATATAACATTTGGGCAAGTGATTTATTTTCATCAATGTCTATTGTTACAATTTTAAGTTTCGATGCATACTCTTTTTGAATTTCCTCGAGTATGGGCTTCAGTTGTTTACAAGGGCCGCACCATTTGGCATTAAAATCAACTAATACCGGTGTATTCCCACTAATCAATTCATCATACTTTTCTTTACTCATGCCTTTCCATGTATTGTCGGTAGCAGTTTGAGTACTCAATGGTAAGTTGCTGGCATTCCATTGTAACATACCGCCTTGCATATTGTATACTTCTCGAAATCCTTTTTCATTCATCAGTTTCATCGCACTCGCACTTCGTCCACCTGATAAACAATAAATCATGGTTTTCTTTAATGTATCGAGCTTTTGAATTTGTGCAGCAAAATCGCCACTATTATAATCTATGTTAATCGCATTCTGCAAATGTCCAGCTGCGTATTCACCGGGTGTTCGAACGTCTATCAATTGAATGCCTTTTTCTGCATTCATCATTTTCTGAAATTCAAGTACCGAAATGGTGCTTCCTTTTTGCGCATTTTGTGCTGAATTGGAAAGGCATGAGGTTAAACAAACCAATCCGAATAA
Organism: Bacteroidota bacterium; assembly: GCA_016706595.1. Lineage (GTDB taxonomy): Bacteria > Bacteroidota > Bacteroidia > Chitinophagales > Chitinophagaceae > OLB11. The sequence continues at coordinate 550,739 of JADJJH010000003.1, forward strand.
TAAAGTAAATACTTGCTTCATTTTTTTAGGCAAATGTATGCCATCATTACATGCAAAAAAAATAGGCTGTCATTTAATGACAGCCTACTTCTAAAATATTTCACTTCGTTATTTCACGATTTTTAGTAATTCAATATCAAATACCAATACCGAGTGAGGTTTGATAGGAGAACCCGGAGGTGCATCTTTCCCATAGGCTAAAGATGAAGGGATGATCAATTTTCCTTTTCCGCCTTCTTCAAGTAAAGGAATGCCTTCTATCCAACCTGGAATAACTTGATTTAAAGGAAACTCAACCGGTTCGCCTTTATCATACGATGAATCAAATTTTGTTCCATCAAGTAAAGTGCCTTTGTAGTGAACCTTTACTTTGTCGGTTGCTACAGGATGGGTACCATTGCCTTTCTTTTCAATGATATAATGAATTCCGGATTCTGTTTTTTGCGTTTGCAAATTTTGAGAAGCTATATATTCTTCAATAAGCTTTTGATCGATTTCATTTTGCTTGGCATCTGCTTTCTTTTGGTCGCCTTCGAATTCACTTACTGATTTCACACTTTCAATTTTCACATAGTAATCTAATTTGTCACCCTTTTTAAAATAAGGAGGTAACTGACTGCCTCTAGCCATCGAATCAACAGGCACTTTAAAAAGTACACTGTCACCTTCTTCTAATTTTGGTAAGGCTTCCATTAAATCGCCGTTGAAAGAGGGGAGAGTTACATTCACTTGAACCGGTTGTTTGTTGTTTTGATTATAGGTATCAAACAAAACACTATCCTTAAGTTTAGTAATTACATTCATAGTAATTATACTACCTACTGTAATTTTTTTGCCAGATTTTGATTTCTTCAGAATCTTATATTCTAATCCTGATTTTAATTTTACGGATTTATTGTTTTTGCATGATACAAATCCAATAGTTAGCATCAACAAGGCGATGCCTAAATTTCTTACATTCATTCTTTAAATATTAGCGTGGTTTAAGGTTTTGTGATTTGTATAAGTTCAACATCAAATATCAATACATCATTGGCTTTAATAGGTGATCCGGGAGGCGCGTTTTGGCCGTAAGCCAAACCTGAAGGAATTAATAATTTACCTTTTCCACCTTCTTCTAATAATGGAATACCTTCTGTCCAACCTTTAATAACCTGAGTTAATGGAAATTCAATGGGTTCTCCACGATCTAATGAGGAATCAAATTTTGTTCCATCTAATAAAAATCCGCTATAATGAACTTTCACTTTATCGGCAGCTGTTGCATGCTTGCCATTACCTGCTTTTTCGATCATATAGTATAACCCAGATTCTGTTTTCTTTACATCTTTCAGGTTATTCTTCTTGATATAGTTTTGAATAATTTCATCATCCATTTTAATTTGTTTGGATGCGGCTTCTAATTTTGATGCTTCAAATTCTTCTTTCGATTTTACTGAAAGAATTTTTACGGTATAGGTAACTTTATCACCTGATTTTGCAAATGGGGGCAATTGACCACCTTGGAAAGCCGAATCGATAGGCATCCTTAAAATAGCGCTATCTCCTGCTGTTAAAAACTGAAATCCTTCCATAAACCCACCTAAAAATTGTTTAGTAAGTTGTTGTTCAATCGGTTGCTCATTATTCATTTTATAGGAGTCGAACATGGCTGAATCGGCAATTTTTGTGCGAATATGCATGCTTACATAGCTCCCATCGGCGATGAAATTTTTACCGGGCTCATCTTTTACGATGCTATACTCCAATCCGTTTGGGAGTTGTTTGAAGCTTGGGGTTTGCGCCTTTGCCATTTGCACGTTACATGCTAAAATTGCAAGGGCTACAGTGATTTTTTGTACCATAATGCTTGTTTAAATTTATTTATTTTGGTTTTGAGGTTTAGTGTTTACTAATTCTACATTAAAAATTAAAATTGAATTTGCCGGAATGCCCTTTGGGTTTGCGCCGCCACCCGGACGGGCTTGTGAACCATAAGCCATGGGTGAAGGAATATATAAAGTAGCTTTACTGCCTTTCTTTAGAAGCGCAATGCCTTCATCCCAACCTTTAATGACTTGACCTTTGCCTAATGCAAATTCAAAAGGGGTTACATGATGAAAAGCAGTATCTTCATTACTATCGAACTTTGTGCCATCTAGTAAAGTGCCGGTATAGTTCATTACAGCCGTATCACCTGTAACCGGTGAGGTGCCATTTCCTTCTTGTTGGATGGTATAATAAAGGCCAGATGCTGTTTTAGTGGGGGTAATATTATTTTTGGTAAAGTAAGCTTGCAAGGTTTTATCATCTTTTAGCATAGTCTTAGCTTCTTCTTTCTTTTGCTTTGCCATTTGCTCTTTCATTTGTTTATTAAAAGCATCTTGTTGTTCTTTGGCAACTTGTTCTTTGGTTTTGATAGAGACTAACTTAATGAAGTATTGTATTTTGTCGCCCTTTTTAATAAAATCGGGCATTTTGTTTTTTGTATTTTTAAAAAGAACATCTGCATCAACTAAACATATCATACTATCACCAGGCGTCATCAACATAATTGGTTCAATAATATCACCCTTAAAGTTGGGTTTATTTACCGAAAATTCAGCTGGCTTCCCTTTATTTTTTTCGTAAGAACTAAACAACAGTTTATTGTTGCAAGCAGATACCATATTTACTTTAATTACATCGCCTTCTTTTGGTTTGGGCGATGTAGGTTTATCAACAATAAAGGCATATTCGAGTGCCGAGTTCATTTTTTTATAAGTAATCGCAGGAGCCGCTTGCACAGGTCGAGGTGCATTCATGGCTGGTTGCGGATTTAATTTTACCGCAGGAGCTGGTTTGTTTTGTGCCATTCCAAGTATGGACGTGGCACAAATTATACAGGTTAAACTAGTTCTTCGTAACATTGTTTCAACTTTATTTCGTTTTCAGATATTGCTTTGTTGTAAATTTCTATGGTTTGTTGTAGCGACATTTTTGATCGTCCTCCGGCTGCATTTGCATGACCGCCACCGTTAAAGTAAGTACGAGCAAATTGATTCACATCAAAACTTCCCTTACTTCTAAACGACATTCGAATTTCATTCTCTCGCTCGCTGATAAAGGTAGAAAAAATTACCTCTTTTATACTTAAAGGATAGTTAACAATTCCCTCTGTATCGCCTGTCTTCAACTGAAAGCGATTCAACTCTTCCATGCTCACCGGAATAATAGCAGCATGTAAATCAGTATTGATTTTCATTTTTTCGGATAATACAAATCCCAAAAAGCGAAGTCGACCTTCTTCAAAAGTGTCAAATATTTTTGTATGAATAGATGCAGGTTCTAATCCTCTAAGCATTAACCCTGCAGCCATTGCGTGCACACTTTCGGTAGTACAAGGAAATTTAAATGATCCTGTATCGGTCATTAAGCCTGCATATAAACATTGTGAGATATCGAGAGTTATTAAATCCTCATCCTTATTTTCTAAAATAAAATCGTATACCATTTCGCAAGTACTGCTTTTGCCTGCATTGCTATTCCCATAATGAAATCTGGTATCGGGTTGTAAATGATGATCGATGAGTACTTTAACTCCCTGAAAGGCATCAAGTGTTGCCTCCATACTATGTGTACGTGAGTTGTGGTTATAATCTAAACTAAAAACAAGATCTGTGTTTTGTAATAAGATATCTACCTCCACACGACTCTTTTCATAAATTAAAACGTTTTCCGATGCTGGCATCCATAAAATAAAATCAGGAATGGTATTTGGGGAAACCACTTGACAACTATGCCCTTTTTGAGTGAGGTAATGATATAATCCCAAAGATGAACCTAATGCATCAGCATCCGGATTATTATGGTGCGTGATGATTATTTTTTTAGGGGAGGATAATATGTCAACCAGTTCGTGGAGAGGTTTCATGAGCGGTTGCAAAAATGAAGGATTCTAAGTGAAATTCAAAATAAAATCTCAGCCGTGAAAATCTTGGAAATATTCAACAAATCGGGCATGAATTCCGGTATGGCTAAAAATGAAGCCTATTAGCAAACAAAATGATTTCCATTACCACCACTCACACGACCGAAACTAAGAGACTTAAACAGTTTAGTACCCAAAGATCTCCTTCAAGGTAAGTTTTTTCACCGGTCCGAATGTATTCAACACCTCCCAATTCATTTTACTATCGCTACCTACAACACTTAAAATATAAGGCTGCTTTGAAATGTGTTTTTGATGATAGGCATTAATTGCATCAAAGTTTAGTAACTCACTTTCTTTATAAATTTTTTCATTGATATCGTAAGTTAAACCTTTCTTTTCGGCATTTAAATACGAAAATAAAATGTCGGTTTTGGTTGTACGGTTTACCGAAATTGCATTTTTAATACTTGATTTTGTATTAGAAAATAATTTATCTGATTTGGGCAATTCTAATAAAAGTTCTTCCATGCCAACTATGGCTTCTTTCATTTTATCTGATTGACAACCCACATAAGCTGTCATGTAAAAAGGTTCGGTTTTTTTCTTGGGTATGCCAAGGGTTGCAAAGGTTGAATAGGCTAGGGCTTTAGATTCTCTAATTTCTTGAAAAACAATGCCACTCATATTGCCGCCAAAATATTCATTAAACATATTAATAGTAGGCACTTCTTCAGCATTATACAATTGACCATTCCTAAACCATTGAATTTCGGCTTGCACCATATCGTAATCAGCAAAAATTACTGAATTTTGAGATTGGGTTGTAAAGCTATATTTGGTAGCTTCTGGCACTTTACTAAATGATGTAGGTAAAGTATGTAAAGTGCTTAGTTTTTGACTAATTACACTCGGCTGGGCTGGTCCAAAATAAAGTACTTTATGCGGATAGTTGCAAAGTGAATGCAAAATGTCAACCAATTCCTTAGCACTTATTTTATCCAAATCTTCATTACTGATTACGTTATTAAATGGATTGCGAGCACCATATTGCGCATAATATCGCAATCCACTACGAATACTATTTTTATTTAGTTTCTCATCACTTCTTTTTTTCTTCATTCCTGCAATCATATCTACCAATGCTTCATCATTTGGTTTACAATTGCGTAATAGGTGTTCGAATAAACTCAACCCTTTTTCGTAGTTTTCTTGTAATCCGTTTAAGTAGACATACGATTCTTCCTGACCAGCATTTACACCAAAATCGCAAGCGAGGTTGTAAAAGGCCTGACTTATTTCATCGGCATTGTATTTATCCGTTCCAAGATATTGCAGATAGTCCATCGCAATCGGCAATAATGCATTGTGTAATGAGCCAATTTCTACATAATAATATTGTGTAAAAAGGCTATTGGTTTTATTGGGAACACTCAGCATGGGAATACTTAGTGTTTTTGATTTGATAGTATTGCGAACAATATCTTTTTGGTAATTGACAAATACAGGATTGATATTTTTTGCAGGGATTTTTGCAATTTTTTGCAAGAAATCGCTTTGTGCTTCACGATTCACTTCAACCGGTGTTATACTTGGTTTTTCAATTTTAGTTGCGTTTTCATCTTTGCCATTACGCTTATAAATACATACATAATTGTTGGTGAGCCATTTTTTTGCGAAGGTCATAATGTCTTGCTTGGTAAGTTTACTCATCGAAGCAATATTTGCTACCGATTTATCCCAACCTACTTCTGATGTAAATGCACTTAACAAACCAAATGCTCTACCCGAATTACTTTCACGTTGTTGTATCACCGATTTTTTATAATTGTTGATGATAGCAGGGAGTATTGCGTTATCAAAATTGCCGGTTTGTAAAATGCCAATTTGTTGTAATAATAAATCTTTTACTTCTTCAAGGGTTTGACCTTCTTTCACCTTGCCATCTAAAAATAATACACTATAATCTTTTAATTTGTAGGCCCCTGCACTTGCACTCAATACTTTTTGTTTTTTTACTAAATTTAAATCCATTAAGCCGGCAGTTCCATTTGACAGTACATTGCTCATCAAATCAAGTAGCAAGGCTTCTTTTGAGGAGGCACCCGGAAAGCGAAATGCAATGGCAACATATTCTGCATCTGGTCCATATACGCTTCCTTCAATAGGTTTAGTAATCTCATTTTCGGGGGTAAATGTATAAGCAGGCACAGGTTTGGGTTTCATGTATGCAAACGCTTTGTCTATTTTGGCAATTACTTCATCCGGATTAAAATCACCGGCTAAAACAATACACATATTATTAGGTACATAGTTTTTATAAAAGTATTCACGAATAGCTTTTAGCGATGGGTTTTTTAAATGCTCAACGGTACCAATGGTAGTTTGTAATCCATAATTATGTTTTTGAAAAAGTTTGCCAAATAAAAGTTCATATACTTTATCGTCGTCACTGTCTAAGCTTCTATTTTTCTCTTCATATACGGCTTCTAATTCGGTATGAAAAATACGTAATACCGGATTGCGAAAACGTTCAGCTTCAATAGCCAGCCAAGCATCAATTTGGTTTGATGGAATATCATTGATGTAGGCAGTTTGTTCAAAATCTGTAAATGCATTCGTTCCTCGCGCACCTATCATCGAAGTCATTTTATCGTATTCGTTAGCGATGGCAAATTTTGCAGCCAATCCCGAAACTGAATCAATGGCATGGTAAATTGAATTTCGTTTATTTTCATTAGTAGTCGAGTTATAGTCTTCATATAAAGCGTCTATCTTATCAAGTAAAACTTTTTCTTTGTTCCAATCGAGTGAGCCATATTTATCAGTTCCTTTAAACAACATATGTTCAAGGTAATGGGCAAGTCCGGTATGGTCTGAAGGGTCAGTTTTGCTTCCGGCTTTGGTAGCAATAATAGTTTGTAAACGCGGTTTTTCTTTGTTTACGCTTAAGATCACGGTTAAACCATTTTTAAGCGTATAAAATCTTGATTTCATTGGGTCGTTAGTTACATATTTGTAGGTATATCCTACGCTATTTGCTTGCGCCCAATTATAAGTTTGTGCCGATAGATTTTGGCAAAAACAAAAGAGTATAAAACTGAAGATTAAATTTTTCATATGTTAAATGTAGTTGTTTTTAATTGTCATTTTGAAGTTTACCGCCGAGAGAATTCGACAAATGATTCATGTTGATATATCGCGAAGGTTCAGGCATTATTGTATAGTTTCAATGGTAGAAAAAAAAATATGCAACATGTGCATATTTTTAAGAAGTATTTTTAATTTATTACGATATTAATTATTGACGCCGTCTTTTAATTCCGAGTCCTTGGTAAGTATCAAGTATTCATCGGCATCTTTAATGCGTAAAAATTTCTTGTATTGATCGTCGTCCAATGTTTCACGGAGGCGTTTATCGCGCATCATATAGCATTGTTTTAATTCGTAGTTTTTTTCTAAACTGCTTAAATTTCTATTGGTGATAATTCGATCGACATCATCTGCACATTCCTGGCATATTCCTTTAAATACAGGACGTTGAATTTTGGCAAGATCTAAATCGTCACAAAAAACATCTAGATTAGTATATCTTCTCTTTACAACGGTAGTTCTATACTCGTTTTCTTGATCAGTCATTTTAATTTCAAGCTCTTTTTGTTTCTTTACTTTGACTTTTTTAGATACAGTAGTTTTAGGCTCTTCAACTTCAACAATTTCTTCTTGAATCACAACTTCTTTTTGAGAAGGTGGTGTGCCTGGCCCGTAATACTTGTCGTATTTCTCACGCTTTTCGTTATACGGTTTGTAGGCTCCATAGGTTGTATAATAACCTTCTTTATCCTTTTTGCGTTTGGCTCTACGAACCTCTAATTCTTCATCAGCATATTCTGTATCTTCTTCAATTACCCTTTTTTCGCCCTTGTATTTGCCATCTTCTTCATTACGGGTAATTTTAACATCGTATTCAGTTTCTTTAGTTTTCCCATCAACCTCTTTCTTTTCCCTGTCGATTACAAAACCTTGTACGTCAAAATCTTGCGATTGTTCGCTGTTTTGATAATAACGACTTTTCTTTTCTTTCTTTGATTGTGCAGATGTATTTTCGGTAATTCCGATACAAAACACAAACGCAATACAAGCTATGAGTTGTTTCTTCATTTTCTCTTTTTATAATGATTATTCATAACACACCTTGTTTTTAAAAAGTAAGGTGTGAAAATTTTCGGGGTAAATATACAAATATCTTCTACAAAGATGCAACCCCGATAAAATATATTTTAAGTTCTAAAATGATTTTTCATGTGAAGTGCTAATAAATTGCATGCCAAATTTGCTTTTAGATAGTTTGGTAAAAAAGGTAAGCGCATTGCCATTGTATTTTTCAATCTTTTTTTTGGAATCTACAATGCAAGGGAGGAATGGTGAAAGAGCGATTCGTTACTGCAGTTATACACAAAGTTGAAAATCATTTTAGTTCTTTAGGTTGCATTTCTCATTGCTTTGATTTATACTTGTACTTTATTTGAATAAATAAGAATTAAATTTATATTTGCGGTTATACTTAAAACATGATAATAATTAATATGAAAAGATTATTAGGATTAAACGGACTTTTACTACTCGCCGGGATGGTTGTATTATCTTCGTCCGGGGGTAAAAAATCGAGCAATTTAGTTTCATCAAAAACAGGTTGGGATTTCAATGATTCCAGAATGGGTGGTTTTGATGTGCCTAAATACGAAGGTCAATACATTGGGCCGGGCTTGGTTTTCGTCGAAGGAGGAAGATTTACGATGGGGCAAACGGAAGAGGACTTAACTTACGAAAGTAATAATACCCCACGAACGGTTTCTGTTTCTTCATTTTTTATGGATGAAACTGAGGTGTCAAATCTTCAATATCGTGAGTACCTTTATTCCGTTACAAGAACCTACGGATCTGATTATCCTGAATTAATCAATAAAACATTACCTGATACACAATGCTGGAGAAAGGCATTACAATTTAATGAGCCTTTGGTTGAAATGTATTTCCGCCATGCAGCCTATAATAATTATCCTGTAGTTGGTGTTACATGGGAACAAGCGAATCGCTATTGCGATTGGAGAACAGACCGTGTAAATGAATTGATTTTAATTAAAGCTGGATATTTAAAGCGTAATCCTTATCAAGTATCTGAGGATAACTTTAATGTAAAAACATATGTTGCTGGTCAGTACGAAGGTAAGGCCGGTGTGAAGAAAAGAGATCTAGATCCAACAGGAACTAAAAAACGTAATATTCGTTACGAAGATGGTATTTTAACTGCCGATTATCGTTTACCAACAGAAGCCGAGTGGGAATATGCAGCCTTGGCTTATAAAGGAAGAAACCCTGAACCTGATAGCAAGCGTCGTCGTGGTGAAGAGGTGGTAACCGATCGTCAAGTTTATCCTTGGGGTGATAACCTTTCCACCCGTGAAGGTCAACGTAATGCTTATCAAGGTATGCAATTAGGCAACTTTAAACGTGGTGGTGGTGACCAAATGGGTGTTGCCGGCGGATTAAATGATAATGCCGATCGTCCTGCTGAAGTATATGCTTACAAACCTAATGCATTTGGTATTTATAATATGGCAGGTAACGTAAGTGAGTGGGTGTTAGATGTATACCGCCCAAATACGCCAATGGATGCTGAAGATTTCATGCCATTTAGAGGTAACGATTTCAAATCATACAAAACTTTGGATGATTTTACTTTAGATGAAAAAGATAGCTTAGGTAAATTACCGAAACGTCAAATAACGAAAGAAGAGTTAGCAGACAAATATATTAATTATCGTGGTGCTGATATGATCAATTACTTAGACGGTGATTCATTAAGCAGTGCTGTGTATGATTACTCTAGAACTACTTTAATCAATGATAACGCACATGTAATTAAAGGGGGTAGCTGGAATGACAGAGCATACTGGTTAAGTCCGGGAACCCGCCGTTTCATGCAAGGTAACCATACAAGTTCTACGGTTGGTTTCCGTTGTTGCATGGATCGTTTAGGAAGTCCTTCATTAAAAGGCCCAGCAGGAAATTATTTCACGGGTTCTCAAAAGAAAGCTAGATAATCATCAATCATATTTTAAAAGCCACTCTTTATCGAGTGGCTTTTTTTATGAAAGTATTACCTTTAGATTATGGTATTAGCCATGTTTAACCACAAATAATTTTCATGTTAGATATTCATGAGATATTTTCAGAGTATGGCATCATTGCCCTGAAGTCTATAACTGTATATATTTTTATCGTAATAGCCATAAGGCTTTTTGGGAAAAAGGAATTAGCGCAACTTTCTGTTGTTGACCTAGTATTTATTTTACTCATTAGCAACAGTGTACAAAATGCAATGGTTGGAAATAATACCAGCTTAGAAGGAGGTTTAGTAGCCGCTTTAGCCTTGTTTAGTACCAACTACATGTTTAAAAATTTCTTGCTTAAAAATCCACGTGTAAGTGACTTTATTCAAGGAAAGGCCATTGTTTTAATTTATGACGGGAAAGTGCAAAACCATAGCTTACAGGCTACCGGAATTACACTTACAGAATTAGAGGCAGTTGTGAGAGAACATGGGCTAGAGGAAATTGAACAAGTGATGTTAGCCATGCTTGAAGTAGATGGAAATATTAGTGTGGTTTCAGGTAAACCCGAAAATAGATCATTACACCAGATAGTGAATAAACATAGGTTAAAGGGGAGAGTGATGAAGTAGTAAAATTGATTTGCCGTTATATTTGGTTCTTAATTTATAATGTATGAAGGGACGCACTTTTATTACCATCATCCTTAGCATAGTATCTTATGGTTTAATGGTAAGTGCTAACTTAGATCGTTCGCAAACCATACTATGGAGCCCCGAACGTAAATTAGTTTGGGACGACTTTCAAGGGGTTCTTGATAAAAAAGTATTACTGGCAAATGGTTTAGAAGCACCTAAGGCAAGGCCCGATTCGAGCAAATCATATTCATATTCTGAAGCAGCGGCTTATTGTTCACATGCGATTATGTTTAATTCAACACAAACACGCGACAGTATAATTTTTGAAGTGAAGAATGTTTTCAATAAAGAGAAGTCTTGGAAAAGCACTACAACCGATCATATTTTAAATCATGAACAAAGACATTTTGATTTAGGTGAAGTTTTTGCGCGTCGATTTCGAAAGTATATCATCGATAGCCTTACCGTCAAAAATATGTCAAAAGTAAATACGATCTTCAATCGCTTTATGCAAGCCGATAGAGAAGAACAATTAAAATACGATTCTCTTACGGTTCATAGTGAAAATATAGAAATGCAAGAAATTTATAATCAGCGTATAGATAGTATGCTGCATGAATTGGAATTGTATGCACCCACCAAGTTCAGTAAATCTTTGAGATAATATTTCTTGATTTTTTATCACTTAGGCATGAAAAAGTAATACAACTAAGTGTACAACAATTAACTATTCTCTTTGATCAGTGTATCAACTTAGCGATTCACAATGTTTTTTAAAATTATCTAGAATGTTTTGCCAACCTTGTTGCTGCAGTTCTATCGAGTTCTCATTTTCGGCTTCAAAGGTTTCAATAATTTCGGTTTGATTTGTATCGCCTAAAAAATCGACACTGACTTCTCGTCCGTCTGCCATGGCATAGGCTAGATGTTTATTTTTTTCAACCTTAGTATAAACGCCTGCAAAATCAAAACTAAAACTACCATCTTTGGCGGCCATGGTAAATGAAAATTTCCCATCCTTTCTTACATCGTTTTCAGCCGCCGGCGTATGCCAATCTTCCGAAGCATGATTCCATTGCATAATATGTTGGGGTGTAGTCCAAATTTCCCAAGCTTTTTCGGGCGAAACTTGCACAGTAGTTTTTACTGTAATTGTCGGTTTCAATTCCATATACTTATTTTTTAGGATGTGAATGTAATACAACTTTGAAATTAATTTTTCACATCCATTCAAGAACTCGTTAAGATGATTATTTGGGTGGCAGACGGGCTTGCGGCTTTACTCCTCTCCCGCTCAAAGCAGCGGGTTGCGGGGTATCGCCTTAATCCCTGCCACAGTGCTTTTTCTATGATAATTTCGTTCTTTGAAATGCAATGTAAAGCAATAGGCAGTAGGCAGTAAAGCAGTAAGGTAGTAAAGCAGTAGGTCTTACATAAGCAGTAATTACATAGAAAAATAAATCACTAACAATCTAATTCCTACTTATAAACTATACTTTCGTCTATCATTTTAAATCCTTGCAAGTATTCTTCAGTCGAACTTCCATCTTCATTCATTGTATCTTGAAAAGCAATAAAACGTGAAGTATAGTCTTCGCCACTGACATCAAAAAATGTCATAGTAAGGTTGATGCCAGCTAATGAAACTCTTAATTTTTTGCATTTACATTTCTTTCTTCCAAGTGATTGTTCGAAGTCTTCAATTTTGCAATTTTTTTTGCCAAACTTTTTTGCCATCTCATCTACTAAATTATCCATAGTGGCTTTAGCATCAATTTCAAAAAGTAAAACCACCAAACTATTGCCACTTAAGGTCCAGTTTTTATAACCAAAATCTTGTTCAAATTCAAACGATAAATGTTTAGGATATTTAAACGAAAGCGATGGGTTGCTAAATTTTTTACTTGAAGTTGATTTTATCGAAATAGATGGATTAACTAAAGTGGTATCTAATTTCAACACTTCGCCTTCTGTTAATAAATACGTTTTTCCATTCAAAAAAATCTCATAATTGGTTTTTGGTTCAATGCTACTGGCATCTTTGGTTTCTTGAGCTTGCAGTTGAAGACAAAAAAAGGTTGCTAAAATGGTATAAGTTATTTTTAATTTCATTTGGTTTGCAATATAAATTTCTACACTGCGAATATACCACCACAAACTGAGAATGAATAGAAAGGACATTTTCAATATAGATATTGTAAAAATGAACGTATTAGCATTGAGATGATCTTACAATGAAGAATTCTATGCATTGCAAATTCATACTAACTTGTTTATTAAAGATAGATTCTATTGTGAAGCGTTTATTATCTTTGAATTCACATGGTAACAATCCTACAAAGTTCAAACCTCTTTTAAATCGATTAAGAAAATTTATCAAATCAAATAGTATGGCTTACAATATTGGAAATAAAGAAACACCGATGTTATTGAAAACACCACCCCTTTCAAGCGATTATACTATGCATGTCGACGAAAAGGATGGTATGGAAATATTGGTTTGTACTGTTGGTAAAACCATATTGCATTACAATCTTAACTGCTTACAAGATCTGCATGCAATGCTTCTAAAACATGGCGATTGGATGGAATTGGGTAGTGCCGATGAACAAAAACCGGCTAAGGAAGGAACCGTTGAAGCATGGGCACGTGCAAGCGATAATCCGGTAAAGGGTTGGTACGGTTTAAAGAAAGGTTTTCGTGGCCGATTTGCCATGTATATTCCACCACTTATGGAAAAACTCAGACTAGCCGAAGTTACACATGAAGCAAGAGGAAATAAGATGAGGGCATTATAAGGATACATCTTTCAGCAGAAGAAATGCATTATACTTAGCGGCATCTTGAGTTAAAATAATCGTATAACAAGGACCACTTCTAACACGCATCATGAGCATATGATAAAAATGACTTTTGCTTCGGTATATCCTTTATATCTCGCAAAAATTGAAAGAAAGGAAGGACAAAAGAAGAATTACATCAAGTCATAGAATGGTTAACCGGTTTTGATAACAATCAAATACAAAACCTTTTAAACGAAATGGCAACTTTTGAGACTTTCTTTCAAAGGACATCATTGAATACCAATGCCTATCTTATTACCGGCTTAATTTGAGGCTATCGTATCGAAGAAATTGAAAATGCATGAACCCAACAAGTTCGTTATTTAGATAAGTTGGTAGATGAATTATCAAAAGGAAGAAAGATGGATAAAATATTGCGTGGATCCTACATTACTCTATTTTTCAGAATATAAACAAGAACTCTACTTGCTATTTTTATAAATAGTAAAGCAAACATTATTAGCACATTGAACATACCATTTTACATTTGATAAAAAATTACGTATGGATACTACTTGGACGAATCGTTGGAATGAAAGGTATAGACATGATGAGTATGCTTATGGTATACTGCCAAATAATTATTTGAAAGAACAGTTAGAGGAATTGCCGCCTGGAAAAATTCTCTTTCCTGCCGAAGGCGAAGGACGAAATGCGGTGTATGCGGCAAGTTTAGGATGGCAAGTTTTTGCCTTTGATATAAGTATTGAAGGGAAAAATAAAGCCATGAAACTCGCCGAAAAAAATCAGGTAACTATCGATTATCAAGTCGGCGAATTATCTGTTCTCAATTTGCAACCCAATCAATTTGATGCCATTGCATTCATATATGCGCATTTTCCGGCAAACATAAAATCAGTATATCATAAGCAAATGGAAAAGTATTTGCGACCAGGCGGTATGATTATTTTTGAAGCTTTTAGCAAAAATCATCTTCACTATCAAGCGAAAAATGAAAATGTTGGGGGGCCAAAAGATATTGATAGTTTGTTTTCAATTGACGAGATACAAGCAGATTTCCCAAACTATGAAATAGTAGAATTAGAAGAAAAGGAAATTGAATTAAACGAAGGTCTGTTTCATAAAGGTTTTGGATCAGTGATTAGATTTTTAGGTCGAAAGAAATAGAGTTCTTGCGTATGCATATATTGAAAATACTTACCTGATTCGATGAATTTATTAGTTTATTGCGAGAACACATTTCTCATTTATTTTGCTCAATAAATTCCAAATCCTATCTTGTAACTTTGCTGAGTGAAACATGGAAACAAATTACAAAGTAGATAATTATTTATTAGTAGGTTGCGGTCGATGCTCTTTAGGAGGTACGCCACAATGTAGAGTGCATACGTGGCAGCAAGAATTAAACCTTTTAAGAAGTATATTTCTTAATTGTATGTTGGTTGAAGAATTGAAATGGGGAGTGCCTTGTTATACATATAATAAAAAGAACATAGTAATTGTTGGCGCCTTGAAAGAGTATTGTTCGATAGGATTTTTTAAAGGCGCTTTATTGCAAGATGAGCACAAGATATTAAGTAAGCCGGGCGAAAATTCACAATCAACTCGTATCATTAGGTTCACAAAGGTTGATGAGATTATTAAACTCGAACCAATAGTAAGAGCGTATATATTTGAAGCTATTGAGATCGAAAATGCAGGGTTGAAAGTAGCGTTAAAGAAAGCAGAGGACCATTTTATTCCTGATGAATTTCAAAGTAAGTTACTTGAACTGCCAGATTTAAAAACGGCATTCTATAAATTAACGCCTGGTCGTCAAAGGGCCTATTTGCTTCATTTCTCGGCACCTAAGCAATCTATCACTCGAACGTCGAGAATTGAGAAGTGCATACCACAAATTCTGAGTGGTATCGGTTTTAATGAAGATTATAAGCGAAAGGTATTAACCTAAATGTTATGTGCTAATTTGATTCTATCGGGATTGAATGGAGAAGAACCTATATAATTCATAGCCTGGCGACAAGGATTTAGATGAATTCTGCAATACATCCAAGAAAAAAAATACTTATGTTTGTTCAGCATTTTAATCTGCTTCTCGTAACACCAAATTGAAAATCAAAGCAATATTGTAAACGTCAATCAATTTCAATTCATTTATGTTCAACATTAGTAAACAAATACTCAATCAATTTATTGATGTTTTGCAACAAATCATCGAGGAAGATTACAGTAGGCCTTGTAAAGAATTATCAAATGCCACCATTGGTCAACATACCCGACATTGTATTGAAATGTATCAGTGCTTGTTCGCGGGGTATGAAAATGGCATGGTTTGTTACGATAAACGAAAACGTAATCATCAAATCGAGGTGAATAAACAACTCGCCATTGAATTATTAAACGATATTCAAGAGCGATTAGATCAAACGAATTGTAACATGCAATTACACTATGAAATTAATTCAATGGAAGTTTGTGTAGAATCAAATTATTTTCGTGAGCTCATGTATAACTTAGAACATACCATTCATCACCAAGCCTTAATTAAAGTTGCCATTCAGCAATTTACGCAAATTAGTTTACCACCATCTTTCGGGGTAGCCGCATCTACCATACAATATAAAAATGCATGTGCACAGTAAGTTATATTTCCCTCCAAAACAAAAAGGTAATTACTTCAAATCGAGACGAAAAGCTAACTCGTCCACAGTCCAATAAACCAAATGAAGAAGTGATTAATGGATGCAAAGTGATTTTTCCAAAGGATCCACATGCAGGTGGAACTTGGTTTGCAATCAATGAAAATGGAGCAAGTGCTGTTTTGCTAAATGGTGCTTTTGAAAAGCATGTCTCTAAAGCAAACTATAGCAAAAGTAGAGGATTAGTTTTGCTCGATATCATTTCACAACCCAATCCATTACAATACCTACACATGGTAAGTTTGCAAACCATTGAAGCATTTACCCTTGTACTGTATCATCATCATGCACTCATTGAATTTCGTTGGGACGAAGCTCAAAAGTATTTTAATGAGTTGGATCAAGACGGAAATTATATATGGTCATCGGCTACTTTGTATACCCATGAAGTACGGCAAACCCGAGAAAAATTATTTAATGCTTTTATCGCAAATGAAACCAATATGAGCGAAGAACATATCAAACGCTTTCATACAACTTCAGATAATGATTTTGAAAATGGGTTTGTCATGCATCGTCCAAATCAAGCACAAACATTTAGTGTGACCCAAGCGGTGTATATAGATAAGTTTGTTGCATTCAGTCACCACAATTTATTGAATCACGAACAGCATGATAGCGCAATTACTATTCGTTAATTTGTTTTATTTTTTGGATGAATAAATTTCAACTTACTTTTTATAAAATTACTCATTGGGAATATTGGCCTTATGCATGGGTTTATTATCCAATTTATTTTGTTTGGTTTTATTACACAGTAAAAGCGCGTACCTTATTCTTTTTCAATGCGGCTAATCCATCTATAAAAAATGGAGGTATGGCGATGGAATCGAAGAAAGAAATTTATGATATAATGCCAATGGGTTCTTATCCTAAAACTATGGTAGTTAAGCCAGAAGGTGATTTTGGTGGCATCTCAAAACAAATGCACGATGCCGAAATGCAATTCCCGTGTATTGCAAAACCTGATACCGGCATGAAAGCCTATGCAGTTGAAAAAATTGCCAATGAACAGGAATTAGAAAAGTATCATCATAAAATGCCATTTGATTATTTGGTGCAAGAATTTATTCCTTTCGAAAATGAAATAGGTATTTTTTATATCCGAATGCCTGATGAAGAAAATGGTATTATAAGCGGAATAGTAAGTAAGGAATTTTTAAGTGTAACCGGCACAGGTTTGCATTCAATACTGCAGTTAATACAACTTAACCCGAGATATCAACTGCAAGAAGAGGTATTGCAGAAGCAATACGGCAGCTACCTACAAACGATTTTGCCAAAGGATGAAAAATTTATTTTGGTCCCTTATGGAAGTCATACCCGGGGTTCAAAGTTTACCGATATTTCTTACCAGTCAAATCCCCAATTAGTACAAACCATCAATTCAATTTGCACACAAATACAAGGTTTTTATTTTGGTCGATTAGATATTCGCTATGCAAATTTTGATGAACTTTCAATAGGTAAAAATTTTAGTATCATCGAAGTGAATGGTGCGGGAAGCGAACCCACCCATATTTACGACCCGAAACATTCTTTACTTTTTGCTTGGAAGGAAATTATTCGCCATTGGAAATTACTTTATAAAATTAGCGCAATGAATCATGCTAAAGGTTATCCTTATTTAAATTATAAGCAAGGCATGGAAATGATAAAGGCAAATGCTGAGCGAGGGGAGGTGTTAAAGGGAATTTAAGAATCCAGCTAGCATAATACATCCGATTGAATGAAGAAAATATTCGGCTGTCAAAATCTCATTTTCAAATTGATGAAAAAGAGTGAAACAGAATGAGAAAGAACTCGATTTGTTCTTCTTGGGATAACAATTAAAAAATCAGAGTGAGAAGCAGAGTGAAAGCGGCGTTTCTTACTCTGATTTTTTTTCTGCCCCGAGAGAAACGATTCGGGGTTCATTCTCATTCTGTTTCTTCATCGTTTTAAGGTTGAAATATCCTGCAATTCGGGTAACTAAAAAATCAGAGTGAGAATGAGAGTGGAGAGAGTGGCTCGAAAACAAATTTTCACTCTGTTTTTTTTCTGCCCCGAGAAGAATGATTCAGGAATGATTCTCGCTCGAATCTTTTCTCTCGGTTTGAATTATTACTTAATAATATTCCATTTTTTTACGACCTTGGTATTGGGTGTTCTAAGAGTTACAAAATACAAACCAGCACATAAATCATTCTCGATTTTAATTGTATGATAATATTTTCCGTTTGTTATATGAGTTTTATTTACTCGTTGAATTTCTCGACCCAGATAATTAGATATTGATATGGTATAATCTGAATCTTCAGCGAGATTCACAACGATGTTTGTTGTATTATTTTCACTTGGATTGGGGAAAAGATTAAAATCTGTTTTATCTAATGGATCAAAATAAGAGCCGGGCCTGCCAATGGTGTGGTAAACTGTATTGGTAATAACTGGTTCATTAAAATCGAAATAAATTTGTGCTGTATTATTTATTACAGTTCCGACATTACAAAGTTTTGGTGTAATGGAATAGGATACATATCCAATGCTCTTATAATAATCCTTATTGCTGTCTACCAATAATACATTATCGAAATAAAAATTCAGCATATTATTTTCAATGCTGTAACGATACTTATGAGATGATCCTATCATTTTGAAGGTAGATAAATCCAAATTCCGATCAATTTGGTCAGTAATCTTAATATTAAAAGCGGTGTCGGTTCCTGTGTTTTGAAACTCGATATAGTAATCAATTGAAGTTTTATTTTCTATATAGTGGTGGTTCGTAATTCCAATTGGACTAGCAGATTTATAATTTGGATCAAAGGAACCAATGACTGTGCCGCTTACCCAATCTGAATTATTGCTGGTGTCGATATCATTCATGATGAAGGCTTTACAAGAATGCAAAAAAGTATTTCCCATTTGTGCGCCAACAAAAAGTTGTATGTCAATATATTTTGTGCCTAAAATATTTATTGAATCTAAATTCCAAAATAACATATTTCCGGAAATAGAATCTGGCATTGGCACTGAGGATGTAAAACTGAAATTGTTATCAATTGTTAAACTTGCTTTGGAATTATATAGTTTTTGGTTGCTATGGTTTGTAATTTTCAGTCCCGCAAATTGTTGAAATCCTGGCCTAGCTAAGCCCGCAACAATATTTGATGAAATATCTTTATACAACCCATTTTTAAATCGTATTCCAAAATCCAGCGTATCATTATATCCATTTGCCATGTTCACTGAATAGCTATTAATGCCATTGCAGTTCACCGAATTCGCTAATGCAGGTATATAATCAATGGTGGCATTGCCACTTGATTTAAAAAAATAATAAAACCCATTGCTATCTGTTGAAGTATAAATATCTTCTGGCATAAGATGAACTAAATTGTTCTCAATGATATTTTCAGCAAAGTCGAACTCGCAATTTTGAATATCATCAACATATACCCTTCCCTTTAAATCTTCTTTGCAATTGAAGCAAATCTTTTGTAAGAAAATTGGACTTGCAGAATTACTTTGCCCAAGTGTATCCTGAATAATTTCGCTATTCACTTCACTTAATACTATCAAGTTATTATTTATGTCGATATTTACTTTTGGCCCCAATAAATTTAATGTAACTGAGGCAATTGGATTTGGGTATGTGTAAAACAATGAATCCAATTTCAACAAACCTAAATCATAACGACTAATTTCAACTGCTCTTCCATCAAGTTGGGAACTTAAATTAACAGCAACACCTAATACCGAAACAATTGAGTCTTTCTTGATAATATTCATAGGCCAATATGCTGTATTAGCTGAGTTTAATTTGTTTAAATCTTCATCATACAAATTCACTTCTGATGAATTCCAGTTAATACAGTAAATTCTGTTTGCAGAAGTATCAACTACAAATTTCCGAGAATTATCCTGAGGTGAATTTTCTGCCAAGACTGCACCATTGCTCAATGAAAATTTCCATAAGTGATGAGTACACAAATAAAGTGAATTATCCATCATCTCTAATTGAAGTGGGTATAAATAGTAATCTGAAGTGACAATATGTTGCTGCCAAACTGTATCACCAGAGTTCATATTTATTTGGAGTAAATATAGGTGATTAACCATATTCCCATCTGTTGAATAAGCTAAATTAAGAAATGAATCCTTGATTGCCATTGCAGGAAATGATTGAAAATAATTACCATTTAAATTTACTGATTGACGAAATTCATAAAGGCTATCAAAATTTTTATTGAATATATTTACAAACAAATCCGAATCAGGTTGCTCAATAATATTCGGAACACAAATGTCACCATTAGGTTGCACACAAATATTTCCTAATAAATCTTGGCCCGAATAATAAAGAGGGAAATAGTGCAATTTTGTTGTCAAAATGGTACCTAAGGGATTCATTTTAGACAGTAAAATAAATTCTCGCCTGCAGCCTACAGAAGAGCCTAGTGTATCATAACCAATGGAGACAAAAACTATATTCCCGTCAATATCAACATAGAGTTTTCCCTCCTGGTCCATATCAGTAACATAACGCCAAAGCGAAGGGTTAGGTAAAACAGCAGTTTTCCAAAGCAGAAGGCCATCGGGTGAGTATTTATAGATAATAGAAACCGAAGTATCTCCTCCGTTCGAATTTGCACTGAAATAAATATTTTTGCTTGAGTCTGTAGTGGAGCTTTGCACAATCCAGTTTGGAGAATATGGTCTCTTCGTAGTATCATTCACAAATTTCTGCCAAGCAATTTTATTACCTCCCCAAACCAAAGTTGGGAGACAAATAAAAATTAGAATAGAAAGGGAAATTTTCATATTGAAGATGAATTTCAACGTACTTAATTATAAAGGTATTGATTCCAATCCTAATTATGTAACTTCCTTCAAACACAAATCATATTAATTACCAAAGTGCTTTGCTCTCATCTTAAAGTTCCTCCCTCTGCATAATATCAATCTTCTCCCTTTTTAGATTTTTAGTGTTAACTACATCATCCTTATACATCTTGATTTTCCATAATGTACGAAGCTCTTCAATGACTTCTGGGTTGGATTGTCCTGTATTTTGGTTAACAATTCTTATAGCTATCATACCAGAGTGAAAATTCGATTTCAAGCTTTGCTCTCACTCTCATTCTCACTCTGATTTCATAACCAAACCCTAAGTTGATCTTTAAATAGTGCGACGAATTATATAAGCTGTAAAATATATTGAAGCAATGAGAACGAGAAACAGAATGAAAATGAATCCCGAATCTTTCCTCTCGGGAATTTCATTCGTTCCTCTCGGGATATAACAAAAAAAATCAGAGTTAAAAACCTCGCTTTCGCTCTGTTTCTCACTCTGATTTTTTGTACCCCAGGCGGGACTTGAACCCGCACGGACATCGCTGCCCACAGGATTTTAAGTCCTGCGTGTCTACCAATTTCACCACCAGGGTAGGTGGGTTACTATTCGATATGTATCATATCAAACTAAAAATCCATCCTTTTAATCGAATGGATTTCTTGAGCGGAAGACCGGGCTCGAACCGGCCACCCCGACCTTGGCAAGGTCGTGCTCTACCAAATGAGCTACTTCCGCGATTGAATTTGTAAACTTAAGAACTGCGTTGGGAGTGCAAATATAATTTTTGATTTCATTTAATCAAAAAAACATTTCACTATTTATTTTATTGTCCCAAAATCCATGCAAAAATTAAGGGTGCAACAATTGTCGCATCACTCTCTACAATGAACTTTGGCGTATGAATATCTAATTTACCCCAAGTGATTTTTTCATTCGGAACCGCACCACTATAAGATCCAAATGAAGTAGTTGAATCGGATATCTGACAGAAATAGCTCCAAAACGGAACATCATGCCATTCCAAATCTTGATACATCATCGGAACTACACAAATTGGGAAATCACCGGCAATACCTCCACCAATTTGAAAAAAGCCAACGCCCTTACCCGAACTATTTTGTCGATACCAATCGGCCAACCATACCATATATTCAATTCCACTTTTCATGGTGCTCGCCTTCATTTCATTTTTAATGATATATGAGGCGAAAATATTTCCCATGGTACTATCTTCCCAACCCGGACAAACAATTGGGATATTTTTTTGCGCCGCAGCAAGCATCCAGCTATCCTTCGGGTCTATTTCATAGTATTGTTCAAGTACACCACTCAACAACATTTTATACATATACTCATGCGGAAAATATCGTTCACCTTTATCCTCTGCATCCTTCCATATTTGATGAATATGCTTTTGTAACCTCCGAAAAGCCTCTTCTTCAGGAATACAAGTATCTGTAACTCGATTATAATGGTTCTCCAATAAATCCCATTCGTCTTGCGGAGTGAGCTCACGATAATTTGGTACACGCTTATAATGCGAATGTGCCACTAAATTCATGATATCTTCTTCGAGATTGGCTCCCGTGCACGAAATAATTTGCACTTTGTCTTGTCGTATCATCTCGGCTAATGAAATGCCAAGTTCCGCCGTACTCATAGCACCGGCAAGTGTAATCATCATTTTGCCGCCTTCTAATAAATGGGTTTCATATCCTTTGGCAGCATCCATCAAAGCAGCTGCATTAAAGTGTCGATAATTATGTTCGATAAACTGCGAAACAGGTCCTTTACTCATATCCTTATTTTTTTTTTTGGGTGGCAAACACGCTTTCACTTCTACTCCGGCTTCAATATAATTTCGGTATAAAAATAGGTTCTATCTTAAGCCGGGGTAACCGTTCAATCGTTGCCACAAATTCTTCTGGCTTTATAATTTATTAGCTCTATTGAATGCATTTTATAGGAATTCTCACAGAGAAGGCTTTTCATTTCACAAAAATTAATCAATTGAGTTTGATAAAAGTTAACAAGAATTCATGCTTGATTTATGTGTGTCGTTTAGGTATTCAATCAAAATCCACTACATTTGGTTACAATTTTTTGCATTATGAAGAATTCTATTTTGGTATTGCTTTTACTTTGTTCGGCGATGTTGGCAAAAGCACAAGAGTTTGCAAATGTAAGTCCTGAACGAGCACAAGTACATAGTGGTGATATCACAAAAATGAGTGCTATTGAAAAGATTGAAGATACTTTGGTTTTTTTAGCTGATAGCATGTATTTCTCGCAGTTGGATGATAGCAGAATTACAGGCAATGAAGAATTTATTAAAGTATTTAAGCGTTTACTAAAATTACCAAATTCTTATAACGCCGCACTGGCGAAATTGAAAAACAAAATTGTAATTATGCCTTCGCCCGATAAGTTGTTTAAAATGTATAATTGGGAAATTGTGCGTAATAATGTAGAACGACGCTATTACTGTGTCATTCAAATGGAAGATGGTACAGTTCATCCTTTTATCGATATTTCGGATCAAGTGATTAGGGGCATTGAAGATTCGATTTTTACTAATCAGCGATGGTTTGGTACTTTATACTACAATCTGATAATGAAGGAAAGCGATGCCGGTAAACATTATTTTTTATTGGGTTGGAATGGAAATTCGTTAAACAGCGAGAAGAAAATTGTAGATGTTTTACAGTTTGATACTCGTGGCAAATGTTCGTTTGGTGCACCGGTTTTTGATGTACTAGAAAGAGGGAAGCGAAAAAAAACGAATCGATTTGTAATGGAGTATGAAAAGGCGGCAAAAGTTTCCTTGAATTATGATAAAGAAAGTGGTCAAATTATTTTTGATCATTGTGAATCACAAATCGGAGATCCTGCAAAAAAGTATACCTATGTACCTGATGGTACATACGACGGATTAAAATGGAATGGCAATGAAATGGTGATGAATGAAAATGTAATTCAAATTACTATTCTTAAGGATGGTGAAGCACCGATAGAACGATAGGTATTCTTGTTGAAGCTCTCATTGTAGCGGAATACTTTCAAAACAATGCATTGTTTATTTTTTTTCTCTATGGTTTTTTTTCTCTTTAATTTGTAACTAGTTTTAAGTTAATCTTGAATTGACTGTTGCATAAGGGATAATAGCGAAAAGCCCACAGCGAAATGCAGTGCAGCGAGGACTTGCAGCGGATAGCCCGACCTGAGTCCCGTGCTTTGACGGGTGAAGGATATGCCCAAATAGACTTAACTAAACACTCATTGACAGATATTCAGCTGGTATCTATTTTTATGAATGCGATAACTATTATGCTACCAACTAATTGGTTGGGCTTCACAAGTAAATTATTATAAAACTCTATGATTGAATTGTATAAGTTTCTCGTTCGGCATTAGTACACCTTTGCAAACTTCAATTTAGCTACAACGTAATAGCTTACTGTTTGAGTTGAATAAAATAATATACTAAAGAATATGGTAAAGAAATTTTACTCGCATACCGAAAGGATTTTTGAACGATTAGCCGGAACCGCAACATATATACTTGGAAATTCAATCACCTTTATGATTGCCTTGATAGTGGTGGTCATTTGGTTAGTAAATAAGTTATTGTATGCCCAAAGTATTGATGATGCCCTTCGCGATTTTATGCACGGATTTATTTTTTTGAGTCTTTTCATTATTCAAAAGTCATTTAATCGATTCTCTGCAATACTGCATTTAAAAGTAAATGAGCTGGTAGTTTCACACGAAGGCGCGAACAACTCGGTGATAGATGTTGAGCAAAAATCTGAAAAGGAAATTGCTGAACTTTCAAAGGAGTATACCGAATTAATTGACAAACTGGAAGAGATAAAGCCTTAAGTTGATTTGGCATTGAGTTACAAAAGTGGGAATTGTGTAACAATGGTTTGCGAATATGTAAGCTGGCAAACAACATAGCTTCGTTCCTTTACACAAGAGCTAAAACTTAATGGTTCTAAAAAATAGAATGAAAAAAAATATACTATTAATAATCAGCATATTGGTGATTAAAAGTTCACTATTTGCTCAAGCGCCAACTTTAGGTACAGCTGCTAATTTCGCCTTGTTTACTTCGGTAGGCGCAATCACCAATACAGGTATTTCGCATGTCACCGGCCATGTTGGTAGTAATAGTGGTGCAGGTACCGGCTTTGGTAATGTGAATGGTGTAATGCACAGTTCCAATGGTACAACTGGCATTGCAGCCGCTGACTTAAACACGGCATACCTTCAATTGAATTCGGCTATACCAAATTATTTTCATGCACCATTGTTAGGTAATGGCGATACGTTAGTGCCTGGTGTGTATAGCATTTCGGGTGTCACTGTTTTGAGTGGCAACTTGATATTAAACGGGCAAGGAGATTCAAATGCCGTATTTATTTTTCAAATTCAGGCAGCATTTTCAAGTAATGCAGCCTCTAAAGTAAAACTCATCAATGGTGCACAAGCTTGTAATGTATTTTGGAAAGTGGAAGGTCTTGTAGATTTAGCATCAGGAACTTATATGCGCGGAACGATAGTTGCCAATAATGCAGCAATTAACATGCATGCACTCGATACCTTAGAAGGAAGGGCCTTATCTACCGGTGGTGCAATTGGTATTACCAATGTGATGGCATATACACCCATTGGTTGTGGTAGTCCTTACCTCACAGGTCCAATCATGCCAACTTTGGGCTCGGCCTCTTGTTTTACTTTATTCACAAGTAATGGTGCCCTAGCCAATGCAGGAACCACTAATGTTACCGGTGATGTTGGAACCAATGTAGGTTTAACTACGGGGTTTAATCCTTTATTAGTAAATGGTACCATTCATCCCATACCTGATGGGGCAACTGCCGCCGCCGCAGCAGACTTATTGAATGCAGCCAACCTTATTAATATTATGCCTTATGATATTGAACTTTTATATCCTGCACAATTTGGTAACGATTTAGTGTTGACTCCACATACTTATGTAATGAACGCAGCAACTGCGCTCACAGGAAATGTGTATTTGAATGCGCAAGGAAATGCAAATGCGGTATTCCTAATTAAAATATACGGAGCACTTTCAACAAGCACCTTTTCCAATGTGATTTTAATAAATGGCACACAAGCAAAAAATGTGTTTTGGTTGGTTTCAGGTGCTGTATCAATTAACGACTATAGCATTTTTAATGGAACAATAATAAGTCAAAATGGAGCCATTGATTTAACCACAGGTGTTACCCTTAACGGTAGCGCACTCACAACGAATGGGGCGTATAGTACCGCAGCTATTACAGCCATTTCAACAACACCATGTTTTGCATTACCGGTTAATTGGATATCCTTTGATGGGCAATTCAAACAAAATCATGTTGAATTGAATTGGGTTACAGAAAATGCAATCAATAATCATTATTATACCATCGAAAGAAGTATTGATGGTAAAGAATTTAGTGAATTAAATCGCGTATATGTTGATCCAAACCTTG
Source organism: Bacteroidota bacterium (assembly GCA_016706595.1). Classification (GTDB taxonomy): domain Bacteria; phylum Bacteroidota; class Bacteroidia; order Chitinophagales; family Chitinophagaceae; genus OLB11. Next base: position 577,226 of record JADJJH010000003.1, read on the forward strand.
GTGCTGAAAAACATGAGTATACTGCGATTGATCAACAAGCGAGTATGCTTAATTTTTATCGAATTTCACAAACAGATATTAATGGTCAGGCGAGTTTTTATAAAACAATTAAGGTTGTTAAGTATAATAATCACGAAGTAAATATTACGCATCGATTTGTTGGGAATACCATTGAAGTTCAAACAAAAGGAATTGAGAAGGGTGATGGATTTATTGAATTGTATACCATGTCAGGACAAAAATATAGTTCACAAGCTATAAAGGTAATCGAAGAGAATGCTAATTATCAAATACCAATGCCTAAGCATGAAGGTGTTTATATTTTACATGTGGTATTAAATGGCAAGTCAATGAGTCATGAAAAAATTATGGTTTACTAAAATTAAATATGCAGCTAAGGTTTATAATGAATCGTAAGCAAAAGATTATTTGTAAGGCGGAGTTGATTAAGCTATCCTGTTAACTCAGGATAGCGATTCAACTCTTTTATCACATCTAGCGTATTCTTTGATAGTTCACAATTCTCAATCTGATAACAGATAATAATATGTTGCTTAAGAATTTGACTTCAGAGATTAGCAGTAAAAGTTAATTTCTCTAAGCGCAACAATTTATAGGGTGGAATCAAAGCTTTTATAAGTAAAGTCTCAGTATCATTTGATATTATGTAAGTCAAAAGATAGCACGTGATAAAAATAAATTATTAAATATGAATATTAAAAGAATTTTTGGAGCATTACTTACCATACTTGGTGTAATTGGATTAATAATGGCAGCTGTGAATTTTGCAAGTAATTCAGGCGGAACCAAGGACATTAAATCACTAGTAATTTATGGCATTTTAGGGCTTGTATTCTTCGTATCTGGTATTGGATTAATTCAAACGACAAAGGATGAATCGTAAGCCTTTTACAAAAAAGAGTAGGGTGGCCTTTAGTAAATACACTATTTACGATGGCTCTGTAAAAGTAATTTTTTGATCACGGCAATTTGACCTAAGTGATAATGCGTATGCTCAATAATGCCATGAAGATTGCGATAATAAATCCCATACTTTTCATCCACGAATATTTCTAAAAGTTTATGTTCTGGTACTTCTTCAAGCAGATTGGCAAAGGCTTCTGCTTCAGAAAGTGTTTTGTTGATTAAATTTTGCCAATTAGCTTCAGATTGAATTGGTGGACAAGCAAAACTTTCTTTATCACTTGCAATCAGTGCTTCGCCTTGTAATACCTTAAGTACTGCACTAACATAATAATTACAATGAAAAACCAAAATAGCAATACTGTTTAAGTTGTACACCTGCTGCACAGCTTGTTGCCATGTGATATCTGACAATTGATCCTTCATATTTGAGCAAGTCCAATTACCACCAAAATGTATTTCACGAAAGTGCTTGGCTATTTGTTTATTGAAACTCATTTGCGTTAAATTATTGTTTATCTAAAATGATGTTGCTAATAACCACTTATACAAGGCGTTTCATTTTTTTTAATCGGCAGCTTACAATAGTAAATGAGGCGTGTACAAAATGGAGTAACGATGTAGAAGAGCTTATGAGTAATGCCCGATAAACTATCGAATTAAATTTATATCACCGGTAAGCACAATTTCTTTTCCGGAATAATTACATTGATATTGCACCAGATAAAAGTATGTGCCCATTTCAGCATCTGCACCTTTGAAGTGTCCATTCCATGAATCTTCTGAGGATTGCGTGAAAAACACTTCTTGTCCCCAACGATTATAAATACTAAACTTGGTAAGTATGATATTCGTTGCCCCCATCAATTTAAATTCATCATTTTTACCATCATTATTTGGGGTAAAGGCATTGGGTATAAACAGTGGGCATTCGCATTTTGTAGAATGGTCAACTAAAAGTTCATCCCTTCCTGTGCATTTTCCAATCGTCACTTCTACCCAATAATTCCCAACTTGGTTTGCCAAGAAATTTGATTTCGTACTTTGATCTTGCCATACATACGTCGCATTGGGTTTAAAGGCATTTAAAGTTACACTTTCGCCCGGACAAATCGCAGTGTCTCTTCCAATATTCACAATAGGTAATGGAATTTGATCTACATAAATTTGGTCACTGCTGCTACAACCTAAACGAGTTACGGTAACTGAATAATTAGCTTCTTGTGAAACGGTATACGTAGGATTCGTTGAATTGTCTTGCCAAACATAAGTACAGCCAGCGCAAGTGGCATCTAAAACTATTGAAACGCCTTCACATATTGCAGTATCTATACCGAGATCTAAAGGTGGTAATGCATTCATAGTTACTTGAATTGTATCACTCGCATTACAACCATCAATACTAACTAATACATAATAAAATCCGGTTTGAGAAACTGTGATACTCGGCGTAGTATTTCCATTTTGCCATAAGTAGGTTGCATTCGGATTTTGTGCATTCAGGGTTACCGAATTACCAATACAAATGCTCGTATCCTTTCCAAGATTCACAACAGGCAAAGGTTTTACTATTATGCTTTGGGTTGCACTTGAAACACAGTTGTTGGCATCTGTGCCGGTCACTGTATACATCAAGGATCCGGCTGGTGAAAATGGAACCCCATTTTGTACTCCACCCGACCACACATAATTTATGGCACCGGAAGCAGTTAAGCTTACATTACTTCCAAAGCATATACTATCATTCGGACTTGCCGTAACTGCAATGTTTGGTAATGGATTTACCACTACTTGAATACTTGTTGTAATGCTGCAATTATTAGCATCCGTACCGGTTACGGTATAGCTTGCAGTTGCAGATGGCGTAAAAGATGTATTATTAATAACGGGGCTAGTCCAGATGTATGATGAGGCCCCACTTCCATTTAAGGTACATGCTGTTCCGAGGCATATGGTATCATTTGGAAACACTGAAGCAAGAACGGTAGGAATAGAATTTACCGGCACCGTTACTGAGCCGGTATTACTACATCCAAAAGCATCTGTTCCGGTTACGGTATAGGTTGCAGTTGTGGTTGGAATAAATGAAACGCCATTTGTTACCCCACTGTTCCAGCTATAAGTATTAGCGCCACCCCCATTTAAAACAAGGCTTCCGCCATTACAAATTGAACTTGGTGTTGGGTTTGCGGTAACATTTGGCAGTGCATGAATATTAATATTGGTGCCATTATTAATTCCGAAAACTGGTGGATTACTGCTATTAACTCGAACACGATAACCGGCACCTGTTGGTGTACCTAATGGAATAGTGCATGGAATACTGCCCGCTACGGTAGAGGCTAATGTGCCAATTACAACCGGTGCAGCAAAACTACCGGTGGCATTTGATAATTCGGCGCTAAATACATTACCGGCATTAAAAGTTCCGGTGGGTGTATAATTTATTGTGGTTGAGTTTCCTGCGCAAAATGAAAGTGATGGAATACTGCAGTTGATTAAATTGGATGGTGTTGTACAACCAACATAGCAATCAAGCAAAGTGACCCTTGAGCCAGATCCCACACCATTATGGGTAAGTACATATTGGGTAGCACCTGCCGGATTATTTGCTGTTATGATAGTTCCGGTTGATGGGGCACCACTACATAATAAAGTATTTCCGGGCGGCAGAAGCGTAAAATTTGTAGTGCAATAATTAGTAAGATTTACAGGGCCGCCATTTGAATTGAAATAAAATTCTTCAGTGGTGTTAGTTCCATTTACTAAGATAGTTAGGTTGCAAACCGGTGCTGAAAAATTAAAAGTAATGGTAGCAGTTGCCGAATTAATCCACCAAGAAGTAGCCGAACCATTAAACATATCGCTGCCGCATGAATAACCGACGTCGCCTAATAAGGTTACACCTACTGCAGTTGCACTCACGGTTATACCTGTTCCATTTGTATAAGGATAAGATGCAGGCGGAATGCGAAAAGCAGCCATATAATTTCCAAGATCGCATTGAGCCTTTATGAATAAAGAACTTGAGAAAATAATGAAAAGTAGTAAGTAGATTTTTTTCATAAATATTGGAGTTGTAACAGTTTATAATCTGAAGAGCGAAATTTTGCGGTAATCGTTTGTTTTGCGAATACTAATGTAATCTTTTTTAATAATAATGATAGAATTGTCCTAAAATTAATTAAATAGGGAGGGCCATTTAAAGCCGTTGTATTCAGACTTGAAGTGATTCTTATAGGTTTCAATCATTGAAAAGGATAACCGCAAAAAATGGGGCATGTTAATTTTCAAAACAATCATTGGATATCGATACAGTAGAATTCTGCATACTAGTAAACGCAGTGATGTCAACGAAAACTATTAAAATTAATACCTGAAATTTAGATTTAAAAAATATTCGCATTACATTTAGCCAGTAAAAAGAGGCGTGATGAAGCATGTCAAAGAAAAACAATGGATAAGCCAAATGCACCTTATCGTAAACATCAAGATGATAAAAGAAAGACAATAAATAAAAACAAATGAAAAAAAGAGTTTTACAATTGATAACATTCAGTTTCTTATCTGTATTTGCCAACGCCCAAATCGAGCATTATGGTCCGTTTGTGGGTGGCAATGTATTTGTGTATAAATCTAATTTATACAATGCAAAGGATTTAGCCAGTGATAGTGTACAGAAATATAAAGCCACCATGGGCTTTAGCGGTGGATTTGATTTTGGTTACCGAATGCTCAATGGCATTTCAATTAGTTCTGGTATTTCTTTTGGAACAAGCAATCAAAAATATGCAAGCAAGGATTCCATTGTTGGTGATGTGGTTGACTTTAAGGCAACTACCAAAATGAGTTTTATTAAAATTCCGATTGTGCTGAGTATGCAAACCCGAAATGATAAACCTACAAAAGCATACTATAGCTTAGGTTTATTCTATTCGTATAATACTGGGTTTTCTGATAACGCTACATGGGATTACAAGCATAATTCTTTTTCGCCGGATAGAACCATGAATATCGATGGGGAAATAGTTGAAAATTTATTTGCCAATGATAAAAAAATCTATAGTTCTAAAATTAGCGAACGCCCATACCGTCGTCATGGATGGGGTGCCATTTTAGGTTTAGGTGCTTCTAAGCGATTTAGCGAGAAAGCCGAATGGTTTATTCAATCCAGAATCGAATATCAAGTTTCCTCATCCGAAAATACCGATGAACTTATTTTTAACCCAACTCCTGGTTCGGTTGAAGAACGTCGAGTGGGTAGAGTTTTTGGCAACTACGCAAAGTATATGCAAAATACTAAAAGCAGTTACGATCGTCCTGCCACTCATCCTTTTAATATTGGATTAACTTTTGGTCTCCGTTATTATTTATTTGATTTTCAATAGATACTAAAAAATAAGATTTATCCTTAAGGCATGAACTTCAACATACTTCATGGTTTGTAATTATATTCGTGCTCTTTTCTTTCATATATGAACAAAATCTTAGTTGCCAATCGAGGTGAAATTGCTTTACGTATTATGCGTTCGGCAAAAGAAATGGGTATTCAAACCGTTGCTGTGTATAGCGAAGCAGATGCGAATATGCCTTTTGTAAAATTTGCCGATGAAGCTTATTGTATCGGACCGGCACCTTCTTCGCAATCGTATTTATTGGGTACTAAAATCATTGAAGTTGCCTTGCATTGTGGCGCTCAAGGCATACATCCAGGCTATGGATTTTTAAGTGAAAATGCCGCTTTCAGTAAAGAGGTTAGCGCTGCCGGATTAATTTTTATCGGTCCAACTGCATCGAGTATCGAAACCATGGGAAGCAAAATTGGTGCGAAACAAGCAGCAGCAAAGTTTAATGTTCCGATGGTACCCGGCACCGATACACCTCTAAAAGATATTGTTGAGGCCAGAGAAATTGCTAAACGAACCGGTTATCCGTTATTAATTAAAGCAAGTGCCGGAGGCGGTGGAAAAGGGATGCGGATAGTGCACAAAGAGGAAGAGCTTGAAGAACAAATTCAAATGGCAAAAAACGAAGCATTGAATTCGTTTAAAGATGACAGTGTCTTTATTGAAAAATATGTGAGTTCCCCTAAGCATATCGAAATTCAAGTATTTGGCGATAAACATGGTAATTATGTTTATTTGTTTGAAAGAGAATGTTCTATTCAACGCAGGCATCAAAAATTAATTGAAGAAGCCCCTTCATCTTGCTTAACGCCAGAAATTCGAAAAGCTATGGGTGAAAGTGCTGTAAATGTGGCACGTTCATGTGATTATCATGGAGCTGGAACCGTTGAGTTTTTAGTGGATAATAATCTTGATTTTTATTTTTTAGAAATGAATACAAGATTACAAGTTGAACATTGTGTAACCGAAATGATCACCGGAATTGATTTAGTAAAAGAACAAATCAATGCAGCACGAGGTGAAACTTTACGTTTTACGCAAGATGATTTGAAAATTAACGGACATGCCATTGAACTAAGAATTTGCGCTGAAGATCCTTTAAATAATTTTTTACCGGATACCGGGAAGCTAGAAGTGTATCGTCGACCACAAGGTCCTGGAATACGAGTTGATGATGGCTATGAAGAAGGCATGGAAATTCCGATTTATTACGATCCTATGATTGGGAAGTTAGTAGCTTGGGGCGCAACACGAAACGAAGCTATTGACAGATTAGAAAGAGCTATCGACGAATTTAGAATTAATGGTATCGAAACCACTTTGCCATTTGGGAAATGGGCGATTCGACAAGAAGCTTTTCTGAAAGGTGATTTTGATACGCATTTTATTGAAAAATATTATAAACCCGAGCTGCTGAGTGAGTGTACCGATGAAGAAGCAGAGTTTGCTGCCATGTTTGCCGTTCAGATAGGTAAGAAACTCACAGAAGTGCCTAAGCCATTGAATTTGAATAGTTCAGATTGGAAGCAACGATTGAGAACACGTTGAAATCGGGGTTCGAAGTTTGTAAATCGGTGTCCGTAATTCGTCATTCATCATTTGTAATTTATGAGCGGGATGGAATTATTTGCACAATTAATACGGTATTTTAGAAATTTGTTTATCTTAGTGGCTCGATAAGTTTTAAATATGAAAAGATTAGCATCTGTATTAATATTCGGTTTAGTGGTAATGGTGAGTATCTCATCTTGCAGAAAGTACGAAGAAGGTCCGAATATTAGTTTGAGAACTAAAAAAGCCCGAGTTACCAATAATTGGAAATACGAAAGTGCCCAAGTTGATGGCATTGAGGTATCATTGAATCCGTATTACGCTAAGCAAAAACATTATTTTTATCGTGATGGAAAGTATATTCAAACCATCATTGACCCGGTTACCTTAGAGGCTCGTAATTTACAAGGAACATGGGTTTTGTACGATCATGATAAAAAGATAGCGATAACTACTAAAAATTTCTCAGGCAATATTGATAGTACAACCAACTATAGTATATTAAAATTGTTCGAAAAGCAAATGTGGTTGCGTACAACCGATAATTCGCGCGAATTTCACTTTGCACCATTTGAATAATTATTTAGTTCGTTTTTGTGCGCAAGTTCATTCATCGCTTCATCGAGTTTTTTTATTTCGATTTCTTTAAGTTTATTCCACTCCAAACTTTCAAGTATTTAGCTTGTGGAGGAACAACTGCTATGGTAGATTTAATCGTCTACTTCATTTCCTACAATTTTATTTTTGATAAACAGCCTGTTCCGGTTGGGCATATTGAAATTGGTGCGCATATTGCCGCCTTCTTAGTTTCGTTTACCATTAGTTTTCCGATGGGATTTATTTTAAGTAAGTATGTAGTTTTTACCACCTCAGCATTACGTGGTCGCGTACAGTTATTTAGGTACGGACTTACCGTAATGAGTTGTATTGGATTAAACTATTTGTTTCTGAAAATATTTGTAGATGTGCTAGGATGGTATGCAACGCCTTCAAAAGCACTTACCACTTTATTGGTTGCCGTGTATAGTTATTTTACGCAACAGTATTTTAGTTTTAAGGTGAAGGGGAAAAATGTGAGTTCAACATAATTTTTATGTCATTACAATAGGATTTGAATTATTGGCGAGGTGTCATTATTCGCAAAGTCTACTTCAATACTAAAGTAAAGAAGATTTTGTTTCATACTCTAAGTTCAATTTTAATCAGGTAAAATCAATCAACCAACTTCGTACATTTGAAACCTTATGTTTACGCATAGCCGAAATATTTTACTAACGCCCATCGAATATCTAAAAGGTGTTGGTCCTACTAAAGCTGAATTGCTTCGCAGTGAATTAGGTATTTCGACGTATGGCGATATGCTCACAAATTTTCCATTTCGCTATGTAGATAGAAGCAAAATTGCAAGCATTCAACACATTCAAGAAGATGGGGGCTATGTACAATTATTGGGAAAAATTAATTTCTCAGAAATTGTTGGTGAAGGCAGAAGTCGCAGATTAGTGGCCAATTTTAAAGATACAAGCGGTATGGTTGAATTGGTTTGGTTTCAAGGCGTGAATATGATGGAGAAAGTGGTTCACGATGGAGGCGACTTTTTAATTTACGGAAAAGCGAGTCGATTTAATGGTTATTGGAGTATGACTCACCCTGAACTTGAACGACTAGAAAAGGTTGATCTCGATAATTTTCCGCCATTTATTCCGGTGTATTCGGCAACGGAAAAACTTCGACAACGTTGGTTGGCTGGTCGTAATTATTTAAAACTTGTTCAAACATTATTTTTACAAATTACCGAAAACGATATCATTGAAAATTTGCCCTTGTCGATCATACATACGCATCGATTGATGAATAGATTTTTAGCTTTGAAATGTATTCACTTTCCTGATACCAATTTAAATCTGCAAAATGCAATTCATCGATTGAAGTTTGAAGAATTATTCGTTCATCAAATCGGCATCTGCAAACTCAAGCTCAATCATAAAAAGGAACAAGGGTTTCGATTTGATAAAGTAGGCGAAAATTTCAATTCATTTTATAAAAACTATCTTCCTTTTGAGCTCACCGATGATCAAAAAGAAGTACTTCGTGAAATCAGAAAGGATACGCAAGTGGGTATACAAATGAACCGACTTTTACAAGGTGATGTGGGCAGCGGTAAAACGATAGTTGCTTTGTTGTGCATGTTATTAGCTATCGATAATGATTTTCAGACTTGTATGATGGCGCCTACCGAAATTTTAGCACAACAACATTTTAAAGGCATCGGTGAATTGTTGAAAGATATGCCCATACGAATTGCATTTTTAAGTGGCAAATCAAAAGCGAAAGAAAAAAGGGAAACATTGACATTGCTGGCTGCAGGTGAAATTCAAATATTAATTGGTACACATGCATTGATTGAAGATACGGTGGTGTTTAAAAATTTAGGACTTTGTATCATTGACGAACAACATCGTTTTGGTGTTGCTCAACGCGCACAGCTGTGGAAGAAAAATACCTTAGCGCCACATATGTTGGTGATGACGGCAACGCCCATTCCTCGTACTTTAGCCATGACTAGTTATGGCGATTTAGACGTATCGGTCATTAAAAATTTACCACCGGGTCGTAAGCCTATTAGTACGATACATCGACCGGAAATTCATCGTGCAAAAGTGATGGATTTTATAAGAACTGAAATTGATCAAGGTCGACAAGCCTATATTGTTTATCCTTTAATTGACGAAAGCGAAAAATTAGACTATGAAAATTTGAAGGCAGGCTTCGAACAAGTGAAACAATATTTCCCTTCAAGTAAATATAATATCGCAATGGTGCATGGTAAACAAACCGTTGTTGAACGCGAAACTAATATGCAAAATTTTGTAGAAGGTAAGGCGCATATTATGGTGGCTACAACGGTAATTGAAGTGGGTGTAAATGTACCCAATGCCAGTGTGATGTTGATTGAAAGTGCCGAGCGATTTGGTTTATCGCAATTGCATCAGTTACGTGGTAGGGTAGGACGAGGCGCTGATAAATCCTATTGTATTTTATTAACTACCGATAAAATTACACCTACCGGAAAAATGCGTATGCATACGATGGTTACCGAAAGTAGTGGCTTTGCCATTGCCGAAAAAGATTTGGAATTACGAGGGCCAGGTGAAATTGATGGTACACGTCAAAGTGGGGCAGCCGATTTGAAAATTGCCGATATTATTAAAGATGTTGAATTAATGGAATTGACTCGTGAAGCCGCAATCAAACTATTGCAAAGTGATCAGGATTTATTATTACCTGAACATACAGCCTTACGACATTTTTTATTGAATAGAAAAGATAAAGAAGTCTGGAGTAAGATTTCGTAGAAGAAGGAATTAATTTAAAATAAATTATTATTCGTGTTTAGGTTCTTCAGCCCCTTCCAATTTCTTCTCTTCTAACTTTGGCGCTTGTGCCTTTTTTAGTTCTTCTTCACTTACTTCTACACTGGTTAAAATAAAGTCAGTAACCACTTTCTTACCACCAAACCAAATTGAATATGTATCGTTAGGCAATGTGGTTAGCATAAATCCACCTTCGTTGGTAGTTGCCACGGTATACACTTTATTATCATTTGTTTTAAAACTTACCATACGATTGGCAGCCGGATTTTTTTCTTGTTTGGCTTTGGTTGTAGTATCTGTACTAATATTTTCGAAATTTTTTGAAAGTGTTTTGTCTAAGATAATTCTGCCGGCTACTGCACAGTTATCACATCCTCTTAGTTTAGGCGTTTTCGTTCCGCGAACGCTAATATCATAAGTGCTTTTTGTAGAAGGGTCAATTTGAATTTCTACAAATGTGATATTGATATTGTCATTCCCTGTAGGCATTTTTAAAGTAGAAGGAACCGGTCCCCCAAATTTAGTACGTTCACGTTGTTTCATATATCGTTTACCGGTTGGGTCTAATGGAGTACCCGGAGCAGGTTGTGCAAAAGCTTGTAAACTGATTGAACTCATTATGAATGCAAATATTATCCTTTTCATTACGTTTTTTTAAGAAGCCAAAGGTAAAATATTTTACTTTTCAAAACGGGGTTATTTTTTTTAGATTGAGGCTGAGAGAAAATAATGTAGAGAAGATTTTCTGTCTGTATTAATATTGCGGAACTAAAGTAATGGGGTGAACGAAATTCTTGAAATATTTACTGATGGGGCAGCAAGAGGTAATCCAGGCAAAGGTGGATATGGAATTGTCATGAAATGGAAGAACACTCGTAAAGAGTTGAGTGGCGGTTATAGATATACCACCAATAACCGAATGGAATTATTGGCTGTGATTGTTGCACTTGAATCTTTGACGCGGAAAGGACTTGATATAAAAATTACAACCGATAGTAAATATGTTGTGGATGCGGTTGAAAAAAAATGGGTTTTTGGATGGGTGAAAAAGCAATTTAAAGATAAAAAGAATAAAGATTTGTGGTTGCGATTTTTAGGATTATATGCTTTACACAATATTCGATTTCATTGGGTGAAAGGGCATGCCAATCATCCTGAGAATAATCGTTGCGACGAATTAGCTACACAAGCCGCAGATGGTAAAAATTTATTTATTGATGAATGGTTCGAAAACCATAAAGATGAAGAGAAATTATTTTAGGGTGGGGCACTAAAACAAATCAAACTCTTCAGGCAAGGCAAAGTAAAATTTCATATTCGTTTGCAAGCTTGTATTTGCATTTTTAGTTAAGTCATTCGATAAGCCTGCCGATACATATATCCAAATACTTTTATACAAGTTCATATCTAATCCGCAATTGAATAACAAGGCATTGCTCGATAAGCGAATGGGAGTACCGCTATCATGTTGAAATTGAAGTTCAGAAAATCCTTTTAGTAAATTACTCCCAAAATAAAAACGAGTATTGGCATACAACTGATGATTACTAAAGTTGCTTGTCGATAAATTGATACGATTGTGTAAACTAAAAACAAGCTGTGCCCAGTCACATTTTTTTCCTGGTTTGGTAGCATAAGTTATCCAAAATAAATGTTTGTTTAGTTTCGCATTCGCAAGTAAACTATCTGGCGTACTTAAGGCACTTGTATAAGCAATATCTAATCGCGAAGCATTCCAATGACTTGTTTTATAATCGGCGATAGATTGTGTGATACGTTCACTAATAATTTGTTGCAATAAGGTATCTTCAATTTGTTTCGATAAATTTTCATTCTCAGCTAATTCCAATGCGGTGATACGGTTTGCTTTCATATAACTCAGCTTCCGCGCCAAGACTAAATTTTCATAGGCATCTAATAATGTATACACTTTTTGATTTAAAAATTCTTTGTCGTTTCTATAATCACCTTTATCTAATAAGGTGGTGCGAATGCCAAAAGATAAATGTCGACTATCTAAAATTTCATCATATTGTGTTGCTGCCGATATTCGGGTTTTACATAAGGTGCGTATCCAAATTTTTTGTTGATATTCTTGTAAGCTAATTTTATGATAAGCATAACTGATGGGTGCAATTTCAGCGGCTAAGGATGTAGGCACTACAAATTTGTTTCCACTTCGAAAACTTGAAACCATCATTGAAAAATCGCGCGAGGCACTCGGGTTCATAAATATACTTTGGTCATCGGCTAAGGCCACAAAGGCAGGAATATCCGGTACCGTAAAATTTAAACGGGTATGTTTTTGAATTTGCTAATCGATAATTCCTGTAAGGCTATTTTGAGCAGTTGATGTAAAAGCAAAACTGGCTATTAAAAAATTGACGGCGATAACTAAGTCTATTTTAATTTTATTCATGACTTATCATACTTAAACAAGTAACACATAAAATTGATGAGTAATCATTTGTTCTCCAATGGTTTGTTGGTTGGCAGGTTGAACATTTTGCATCAGTACATTACTATCTTGTTTAATGATAACCACAAATTCATAAGTACCTTCTGTGCCCTGTTCATATAATCCTTTAATACTGGCATGTACATCAATCAATCTGCCAGCATGTTTTGACAAAGGTGCTTGCAATGTAAATATATCATCTTCACGATTGATATTATTTCCTGATTTTTGGAATGCAATTTCATTACTATCCTTTTCCCATAAGGTGTATTTGTATGAAGCAGCAATTAATCCTTTGAAAACGATTTCGATCATTAAATCGCCTCCTTCGTGATTATATTTTAATCGCTCAACCGCCATGTCATTGAATTAAGTTTACAAAGTACAATACTTCTTTGAAAACTTAAGGATGTGATGAAAAAATAAAATTTGTGATATTGGATTCAAGAATAGGACTGTCCAACAGATCAACATTGCCGTCGCCATTAATGTCGGTAATTAAATATCCGAAAGCAAAAATCATGATATCGGTTTCCAATAAATTGGTAAATAGCAAGTTAAAATTGTTATTTGCATCATTGGTGCTTCCACCGGCGGGTTAACCGGTTAAGCCTATAAAAGCATATAGTGAAGTCTTTTTAGAATAATAGGTGAAGCAAAAATGCTTTGTTAGGTGTAACTTGTACCCTACGAACTTTTATTAAACCCATGAAATAAATAATAGTTAGGTGGTGGAGCATTATTTTAGTTTCATGTCTTTTGTGCTTTTAATGGATATTTCGACGTTCACAGTCAGGAATATATGGTAAACAATTTTCTCGTTCAAGTGCCGAGAATATTCATAGATCATTTTGTGTTTTTCTGTTTGAATCATTATTAATGTCTTCTATACATTTCTGTTCGGGATTATTTGGCTTAGAATCTCGTTTGTTTGTAGACATGTTTATTTTTGATATTCGGCGTTCCTAATTTCATAGTATAGGTTTCTAATAGATATAAAAAGTTGTTTTTGGTGATTTTGTTAATAAACTATACTAGTACTTTTCTTTTGGAGCGTTCGATTTAGTGAAATGAATGAAAATGAAACTCGCTTTACAGAATATAAAGGTTCCTCAGATTATATTTGCCGCATGAATCCTCAAAAACGTGTGTACGACAATATCGTACAAGCCATTGGCAATACCCCGCTCATTAAATTAAATCATATTACCAAAGATTTTCCTTGTCCTGTCTATGCCAAGGTCGAATACTTTAATCCGGGTAATAGTATCAAAGATCGAATTGCTTTAAATTTAATTGAAGATGCCGAACGAAGTGGTAAATTAAAACCGGGTGGCACTATTGTGGAATGTACCAGTGGCAACACCGGTATGGGACTTGCCTTGGTGGCTTTAACCCGTGGCTATAAATGTGTTTTTACTTTGGCCGATAAAATGAGTAAAGAAAAAATCGATATCCTTAGAGCGATGGGTGCCGAGGTTCATGTTTGTCCTACCAATGTTGAACCTGAAGACCCTCGTTCATATTATTCAGTTGCAGCGCGAATAGCCAAAGAGCGTGATGGTTGGAATCCCGATCAATATAATAATTTATGTAATCGTGAGGCGCATTATATGAGCACTGGTCCTGAAATTTGGGATCAAACTGAAGGCAAGATTACGCATTATGTGGCGTCAACCGGAACAGGTGGCACCTTAATTGGAACCGGTAAATATTTAAAAGAGCAAAATCCGGATGTGCAAGTTTGGGGTATCGATCCTGACGGGTCTATTTTAAAACATTGGTTTGATACAGGTGAAATTAAACCTGAGCTAGCAAAAGTATATGCCGTTGAAGGGATGGGCGAAGATTTTATTCCTGAAAATTACGATCGTCAATACATCAATCATATCGAAACCATACAAGATAAAGAATCGTTGTTAATGTGTCGTCGATTAGCGAAAGAAGAAGGTTTGTTTTGTGGTTCATCGGCAGGTGCAGCAGTACAAGGTTTATTACAATTGAAAGATAAATTGAAGCCAACAGATTTAGTAGTGGTGATTTTACATGATCACGGAAGTAGATATGTTGGTAAAATTTATAACGACGAGTGGATGAAGGAGAAAGGATTTCTATAGTAGGCAGTATGTAGTAAGCAGTAGGCAGTAAGCAGTAAATACACATCCTGCAAGCGTATGTTGGTACTTCCTAAATCGGGCATCCCCAATGAAAGTAATTAATGGGTTGTATCCACAAATTCTCGAACGCCAAATTTCGAACCCCGAACCCCGAAACAATAACTCACTTCGTCACTTTTATCAATTGCTCTTCTGCGTAAGCTTTATATTTTGATCCTGATGCCAATAACTTAAACATCTTATCGGCTTTTGCATTTTTACCGGTTTTTACATACGCTTGCGCCAAGTAGTATTGTATATCCTCACGCTGCGTAGCGTCGGCTTCAGGCAAGGCATCTTCTAGATATCGAATACTTCGTTTAAAGTTTCCGGCATTAAAGTATTGCATGCCTTGTTGGTAATCGGTAAGACTTGCCTCTGCATCAAATGCGCTAACACTTTCTACTTGGTTATTTGATATATTTTTGTCTTGCGAATAATTGAGTTGATTTGAATTATAGTTCGTAGCCGGTTTCGAATTGCTTAGACCTACATTACTTCCTTTTTTGGCAGCTATTTTTTTAGCCTCTTGAGGTTTGTTATCCAATAGATAATCACTTTCACTATTTGATAAAGATTCTTTCTCGCGCATAGCAATGGGGGCTGAACTTCGAGTATTATCTTTGTTTCTCACTTCTTCCGTCGGACGAATTTTTGCAACCGACATCGCAGAACTTGGCGGTGGGGCATCTTCGGTAATAACCTCTTTATATTCATTTTTTTTCGGGAGGCAATGCCTTGATTTGTTTTATAGGTTGAGATTCAGGCGTGGTAGGAGGGACTTGTATACTCGTGATTTCACTACTTGAATTTTCGGGACGATACTCCGTTTGTTTTTCACTTAGAGGAACCGTCGTCTCATGTATATTTTTCGCCAAGCTTTGTTCGTGTGATTTAATGTAAGAAAACACGGTATAGCCTCCGAGTCCCATAAATAATAAAATACTTGCCGCAACTTGCCATTTATATTTCGAAAAGAAATGCAAGGTTTCGGGCTTATTGGTGGCTGAAGTTTCGATTGCCCCTTTTATACCTTTTAGTTTATTGATTTGTGTGACCGGATGTTGCGCAATGATTTTTGTTTCAATCGCTTTTTGAATTTCTTCAATAGCGGTATTGGAATCTATTTCAGGGTTTTCCATCAATCCATCGATGGCATCCGAGCATAAAGCGCAATCATTTAAATGACTCTCAACCAAATACACTTCTTCCTGTTCGAGTGTATTTTGCAAATATTGAATTAATTGCTGCTTACTCAAACACTTACTGGGTGTAAAAATATGGTCGTGATTACTCATGTATATTACCCAATTTGATTTTTAAATTTCGTTTGCCGTTTTGTATATGGCTTTTCACTTGCATAAAGGTAAAGCCGGTATGGTCCATAATTTCATGATATGTTTTCTTTTCGAGATAAAATAACTTAACACAAACTGATTGTTCTTCGCTTAAATTCGGAATCTCTTCTTCCAGTCTATTCAGCATCATTTCTTTTCGATGCTGTGGATGCGCGTCCCCTTCATATTCCACACCGGGATCCTGAATTAGTTCAAAAGAAACCGTTTGGTATTTGCGCCCCCTCAATTCCATCAAGCAAAAATTTTGCGACACCCGGTACAACCAACCGGTAAAAAACTGAATTTCATGTTTCAAAATATCTTGCATTAACTTCTCAAAAATTTGCATCGTAGCATCTTTGGCATCATCGGGCTGCTTGAGATATTTCATACAAACACCAAATACAAGATGATAATATCTTTTAAAAAGTACGGAAAGCACTTCAGGATCTTTCGAACTCCTGTATATGGCTAATAATTCCTCGTCGGTATGGTTCTTTAAAATTTGGGCCACGTTCAAAAACGAATGTACAATAAATGTGTATTCGGTACGCAAAAACTAAACAAGTTCTAGAAGTACTTTTAAATTAAATCTTTAATTTACTATTTTAGCCATTAGGTCCCTGTTCATTAAAGTTGTTGGTATATTTCATTTTCTAGATTATGCCTTCAATCATTATATCCCATTGTACATTTAGTAGTTTCATACTTGCGTTTACTATATTTCTTCGTACGTTTGTTATATTTCTTGGTGCGTTTAGTAAATTCATACTTGCGCATGTTATATTTCTTGAAGCGTTTATCAAGTTCATATTTGCGCTAAGTAAATTTCTTTGTGCACATTGCATATTTCTTCGTGCGTTCGGTAGTTTCATACTTGCGTTTAGTATATTTCTTCGTGCGCTAGGTAGCTCTAAAGTTATTGCCATCACTTACCAAATCTGAAAATTTATAAGCACAATAGGCGCATAGAAAAACCGCTTACTTTCGGTTAAGGAAAGTAAGCGGTTATTAAAAATGAAATGCTATAATTGAAATAGAATATTAGGCTATAGTGCGAAAAGGTATTTTATTGATTCCTTTATATTCGGGAGATTTAGCACCAAATACAGATTTGACATACAGTTTTACAGATAAAGCAATATTTATTAAACCAACTAAGGGTTTATATAAAATTTGATTACGTTCCATACGTGTATTGCCAATTGAAATATAAGCAGTACTTACCTCGCTATGTAGGGAATTTAATTCAGTGATATAAGTTTGTAGTGTATCTAATTTCAAATCATTTTCGGTGGGTTGATAGCTTGATACAGTTTCGATTAAATTTACGAGCGTGGTAAAATGTTGTATCAATTGACTGTAAGAGACTTGACTTGCAGAAATTGATTTAGGTGCTACTTCACCTTCAGCCACAGGTTCGATAGCCAATGCTCGCTTGCCTTGAATTTTACGGTTGATGGTTTTGGCATCTTTAAGCAATTCGAAATTGGCATCGGTAATATGCAAGGCAGCTAATAAGCGAGTAGTCAACGGACGCATTTTACTAAAGCCCAGCATACGTGCATTTACAGCATTGTTGTATGCGTTTCTTTTTTTCATTACCTCATCTATACTGTTGGTTGCTGATGCAGAAATTGCATTAAGTGATGCCAATTTAAGTTCAGCTTTTGATGGCGCATACATTGCCCCCAAAGCCATCACAGATGTAATTAGGTTGTTGAAATTAGCCACATTAATTGCATGGCCGGTTTCGGATGTTGATTTCATAATAATTTGTTTTTTTAAGTTATTAATAAAGACGATTATAAGCCAAACCTAAAACAAGCATAAATACCCAAAAAGCGATTTCTTGTAACTAGGGAAATTAGTTTGTAACTCAGGAAATTTGGCTTTAGTTAGGAATTGAGGGGAGGCGAAAAGGGGGTAAAGTGGGGTTAGAGACATAGGGCAAGGATCACAAATTGAATTAATTTAGAAGTTAGATCATCAAGTTTATAAATGTTAATTATTTCAAAACAATAAATTATCGAGTTATCTTCACTTATAAAACCTACAAAATGAGAAAGCGAATCCTCCATCAAAATCAGTTCGCTACTAAAATAATTACCACCTTATTATTTTTTCTTTTACCTGCAGGCCTTTTTAATACACTTCATGCCCGTGAAATTAAGCTCATAAAAAGCGGGGGAGTGGTTGACTTATACTATTATACACATATAATAGATACAGACTTAAGCAATGCTATAGGTTACTTTTCGCATACGTTTGTTAGCCCCAAAGAAATGGTATTTACTGAACCCTTACCAGCAGACCCAAACCGAAACTGGACAGAAATGTTTCGAGTTTTTGTGAATTCAATAAATAGTGATCCTGAAAAACAGGTTGCGGGCGTTAGCTTTAAAATTATTATTGATGCACCTGATCAGAATGAACCTATGATTGTTGGAAGGCAAATTATAGATATGAACCAAACAGGCGTGCAGTATTTTGCGAAGGACCTAAACCCAATCTATTTTGATGAAGCAAGTAATATTTCTATTCAGACTCCTTCATCTTCATCTACAACTGTATTGAAATCATATATGCGTTTGGTTGATCAATTTCTGTATGGTTCTTTCCTTGGCCCAAGTCAATCTTATCAATATTATGAGTTTCAGTACATAATTCAAACTTCTCCTACAGTCGGCTACCAATGGTATAGAAGTACAGTTAATCCAAATGCATCTGGCAACGATTATTGGGATCCCCTTTTGGTTGTAGGGACAGCAACTTTAATTCCAGGTACTACATTGTCCACTTTAGTAAATCCAATATCTTTAAATTCTTTATCAAATCCCAATAATGCAATATATAAGCATATGTATGATTATGAAATGAAATCTAATCTAAATGCAATGTTTACTTTTGACGAATGTAAGAATATTAGTATAAAAGATTTAGATTTAAATGGCAATGCTTTAAATATGAAAGTTGGAGGTATGTGGGGAGATGTAGGCAGACAATTAAGTCCAAAAGGCATCTATTTATCTAAGGTTGAAGGTGCTACAATTTCAAATATCGATGCACATCATTTTGCTTTAGATGGGATTGAGTTAAGTGGTCAAAGCAATGGATTAACAATTCAAAATTCCATGTTTGAAAATAATGGGCGGCAGGGTTTTTCATGGACAGGTGGCATAAATGTTACAGCCACTGGTTGTCATTTTAGTTTTAATGGAAAAACGTATGTGACTGAACTTAATGGATACTTAGGAAGTTCGCCAGGAGCTGGTTTAGATATAGAGCCAGAAGGATGCACTATACCAGGTCCTGGTAATAATTACAGTATATGTGGCGGAGCATCAAACTGTAATGTTACAAAGGATGGTTATTTTAATAATTGTACATTTAAAAATAATGCCGGCTGCGAAGTGCTAAATTATAGTTCATGTGCTGCATATTCTGAATTAACTCACAACATTAATTTTACAAATTGCACTTTTGATGATGCTGTACATGGAGCCGAAAATAATATTTGGTGCGTAGGCGAAAAATTTACTTTCGATAATTGCAATATTAATACAAACATAATTTATGCAGGTACCGGTGAAACTCTCGGTACGGAAACTATATTTAAGGACTGTCATTTCAGAGACATCACCACCGACTTCGAAATTTGGGATGATGGAAAAACTATGGTATCAATTTTAGCTGGGGTATCAAAGCGTGTGAAATTCGATAATTGTGATTTTCTTGTTGAATACTCAAAAACTAATATGATAAGCCTTGGTTTAACTGTTAACCAATGTTTAGATCAAGATAATTGGCATGAAATAAAGAACTGTTCGTTCAATTATAATTACGGCGGGCTATCTTCTTCCATATTTCAAGGAGTAAAATTTCAAGGAGTAAATACCATTGAGAATTCGAAGAACGAGACAACAAATGTTGCACTTGGGCCAAACTACCTAAAAGTTAACACCTATCAAATAGGAATTATCGGTGGCGACGTATGTACTCCAAGCAGCCTAAATATTAACGGACAAGTTTGGCACGAAATGGTATCAACAAGTTCAGGTCCAGTTCCGATACCAAATGATGTTTTTGAAATTGGTGTAAATGGATATGCTGCATATAATATAGGTGTTAAGGCATTAGGAGTTATTTATCCTACAACTCTAATTAATATAGGAGCTAATTCAGAGTTCAATGTAAAAAGTGCCGGCTCGTTATGGGGGCATGATGATGATAATACAATTAATAATAGCGGTCAACTTATTTTTAATGAAAACAGCTCAGCAAGTTTATCCCATGCTACAAGTACTATTTTCAATTCTACTGTTATCAACTCTACAAATTCGAATTCTTTTGTGTATGTCGATAATAGTCTTTCCTCTACATTTAATACCTATTGGTCCGCGATAGGAATAACCAATTCGTCAAATTGGTTTGGAACTTATAACAATCCAAGCGCTCCTTGTATACAAGGGGGAAATACCAATTTGCCAATAGGAACAAACGTATGCACTTCGCCAACAACTATTTATTCAAACATATCAACCAATGGGCCATTTAGTATTATGTATAATCTGAGCAATGCGTTATGTCATGGAGGTAATGGTCAGATAGATTTATCAATAGTAGGTGGTGTTGCGCCATATGTGGTTTCGTTAGATGGCGGTACTGCTATGCCAACAAACACAGTAAGTACTTTATATCTTAGTGCCGGAACATACACTGTAGCAGTTTCTGATGCAAGTGGCTGTACCGTAACAGCAAACAGCACAAATAGCTTTACTTTCTCAATTACCGAACCACCTGCACTTGTTTGGAATACAACTTGGACAACTTCACCATTATGTAATGGCGGAAATGGAAGCATACAAGTTTTGGCCGCGGGAGGCACGGGAATTGTACAATATTTGTTAACACCTGGAAGTGTTACAAACACAACCGGAATTTTCAGTTTGCTTGTTGCTGACAATTATACGATTACCGCTTTAGATGCAAATGGATGTACTGCGACAACCACAATAAACATTACCGAACCAACATTACTCACTGCTAGTATAAGTGCGAGTAGTATTTTATGTCAAGGTGGTTCGAGTACAATAACAACTACTGCAAATGGAGGAACAACTCCATATGAATACAGCCTAAATGGTGGTGCTTTTCAAATCTCAAATATATTTAATGGTAATGTTGCCGGAAATTATACGATTACAACAAAAGATGCAAATGGATGTACAACCATAAGCACTATAAATATTACGCAACCAGCATTACTCACTGCTAGCACAAGTGCGAGTAGTATTTTATGTAATGGAGGTACTAGCACAATAACAAATACTCCAAATGGAGGAACAACTCCATATGAATACAGCCTAAATGGTGGTGCTTTTCAAATCTCAAATATATTTAATAGTAATGTTGCCGGAAGTTATACGATTACAGTAACGGATGCAAACAGTTGCTCAATTACAATAACACTGACCATCATACAACCGCCTGCACTAGCTTGGAATACAACTTCAACTACTTCGCCTTTATGTAACGGCGGTAATGGAAGCCTACAAGTTTCGACCACTGGAGGAACAGGAATTGTACAATATGCATTAACGCCGGGAAGCGTTACAAATACAACCGGAAATTTCAGTTCTCTTGTAGCGGGTAATTATACCGTTACCGCAACGGATGCAAACAGTTGCTCAATTACAACAACACTGACCATCATACAACCGCCTGCACTAGCTTGGAATACAACTTCAACTACTTCGCCTTTATGTAACGGCGGTAATGGAAGCCTACAAGTTTCGACCACTGGAGGAACAGGAATTGTACAATATGCATTAACGCCGGGAAGTGTTACAAACACAACCGGAAATTTCAGTACCCTTGTAGCGGGTAATTATACGATTACCGCAACGGATGCAAACAGTTGCTCAATTACAACAACACTGACCATCATACAACCTCTTGCATTAGCTTGGAATACAGCTTCAATCACTTCGCCTCTATGTAATGGCGGAAATGGAAGCCTACAAGTTTCGACTACCGGAGGAACGGGAATTGTACAATATGCATTAATGCCGGGAAGTGTTACAAACACAAACGGAAATTTCAGTTCACTTGCAGCGGGTAATTATACCGTTACCGCAACGGATGCAAACAGTTGCTCAATTACAATAACACTGACCATCACACAACCACAAGCACTTTCCTGGAGTTCGGTTAGTTTTACAAATGTACTTTGTAACAATACCCCTGGTACTATAACAGTAAGTACTAATGGTGGAACCACTCCAATACAATATTTATTAATGCCGGGTAATATTGTTTCAAGCACAGGAAATTATAATTCATTGCTTGCAGGTACATATACTATTATTGCTACCGATGCAAATGCCTGCCAAATTTCAACTACAGTAATTATTAATGCACCAACTACCGATCATTGCTGTAGTTCAAATGCCTCATTGATTATTAGCGGGACTCCGAATTTGATATTAGTCAGTAATATATCAACCAATTCACTGATAAGTTTGTACAATGGCGGTAATCCAGTTTTTACGAATAAGAATTTGTATTTTGATGGAACTTTCACCATAGATCAATCAATAACTTTCACCGGATGTACCTTATGGTTTAGTCCAACCGCTCAAGTTTATCTTAATAATACTGCCATTATTTTTGATGTAACAAGTTCAACTCTCCAAGCGAGTTGTGATTGGTGGGGAGGTATTGTTGCACAAGATGCACAAAACAAAATCATTGTAAGTTCTGATAGTTATATAAAAAATGCATGTTATGGTATCGAAGCATTGAACGATGCTATATTAGAAGCAAGCAATTCGCATTTTATAAATAATGGGTATCAATGCATTCGGTTGGGGAATATTACAAATGTAAATTACCCTGGATTTGTAAAAGGATGTTCATTTGCAACAGCACAAAACTTACCACCACCATTTAACAAAACTGGCTTTGGCATTTACGGGATTAATAATAAAACTCTTACTATTGGTGGATTAGGTATTGCCGAAGGAAATACGTTTGACGGAATGAGATCTGGTATTTTTTTTGGATTAAGCAATAATGCTATAAACCCATTACTTAAAGTTTATAATAATAGTTTTTCTAATATCAATGCAGACTACACTAGTTCAGTAACACCAGAGGCAGATTTAATTAATAATTGTTACCAAACTTACGAAGGAGCTGCGATAATGTCATATTATGGTGGCCCACCTGGAACCAATGCGATGATGTTAGAAGTTAAAAATGCTTTACCGGCTTCTTCTGGCATAGCAATCACCCATTGCGACAAAGGAATTGTAACCATACAAAGTTCATTGTATGCCGAAAATATTTACATGGATTATGTTCCAATGGGCATTATGAATTATAATATTATTGGTACTACATTACCAGGGGGTAGTAACTCATTTACAATTAAAAACAATGAATTACACAATACCTATTTAGGCATGCAATTTGCTGGCGAAAAACTAAACAGTTTAGTTGAAAATAATGTAATTGATTGTAGTTTATATTCTAATGGAGTACAAGAAACCATAGGCATAGGTACAAGTTATATTTGGCCTAAAGGTATTGATGTAAGCTATTTAAATAATAGTGGTACCAATTCCTTTGATATACTTAATAATAGCATTAGTTTGCCACATTATGCAGGCTTAGGTATAGCCCTAAATAATACAGGCGTAGGGGTAGCGGTTAAAGACAATACGGTTGATTTAGACAACACTAATGCTACACAAATTGTGTGTTTAGGTTCTACAATATTGGCAGGCATATCTTCAAACGTAGCATTAGGCACACGAATACACCGCAATGAAATAAATGGAAATACCGCAGGTGTGTTTTTACCAGCCGATGTTGCAGGACGAGTTGATGCTGCCGGAATACTTATAAATAAAGGGCAAGAGCAAGCTATAGGTTGTAATGTAATAAGCGATGCAAGATTTGGCTTAATGGCTTGGGATGACAATAATACCACCACTACAGCATCACTAAAAGTACAAGGCAATGAGGTATTAGGAGCCGATGCAGGTTGGGTGTTCAGGCACTTGGCTAACGAAGGCACATTGGGTAACGTGGGTAGTTTGGCAAGTGATAATAATAATACATTTACCGCACTTACTACTAGTGCTAGGGTATTTAAGTTTTGTTTGGGATTAACCCCGGGTTATGAAATCTACACGACATCTATCCCAACTACTAATTCACAAAGTGAGAATATGAATACACTTGCAATAAATGATTGTGCGTATGTTATTCAATCAAACCCGGGAGCAACAATATTTAATACAACTAGCGAATGTGATTTATTGCAAATTACCAATGATGGGGGTGATATACATATAGATGAGGCATTGGCAATAGCTACTGATACAAAGGTATATGTAGAGTTTCCTGCATTAGCTCATTGGTATGATAGCAAAAGATTGTATGAATATTTGACTTATAATATGAGTCTCTTAAATAGCTACTCTGTGCTGCAAACTTTTTATGATAATATAACTAATGATGCTATAGCACAAGAACAACAAGCAGATGAAATGCTAAGAGATATTATAGAATCATTTGCAATGCTGAGCCCTGCCCAACAACAAGCTCAGTTAGAAGATGCAGGAGAAATAAACAATGATATTGACAACACAGAACTTCAAAATGAAAATGAGCAAATAATTAATGCGATATATTTAAATATACTTCGTTATGGTTTAGATTCACTCAAAGAAGACGATAAAATATTTATCAACTATTTAGCGCTACAATGCCCTTACATTGGAGGTAGTGCTGTTTATAAAGCAAGAACTTTAAATTATTATTTAGAGCCAGGAGCTATGTATGATGATATGAAAACTTGTAATGCTGTAGGAGTGTACAGGACTGGTGATACCTCAAATAATGGTGAAAGCTATACTAAATCTCATATCAGAATTGAAAGTAATTTACTTACACAAATAAAATCAAACATAGAAAATGTTCGATTAAAGCATAATGAATTAATTGTTTATCCCACACCAACAAATGAGATCCTCAACATCCGTTATAGCGAAGGAAAAGAAAGTCGATTTGTTATTTCAGACATTACAGATAGAATAATAATGACAATATTATTGCCTAGTGGAGAAAACAATAAGACCGAAATCATAATAGGCGCATTAAGTGCAGGAGTTTACAATTATAAGCAAGTTGTAAATGGTGTAGTAAAACATACTGGCAAACTAATAAAGGAATAAAATGAATTTTTATTATTGCATTTTTTTTGTGATTTTAGCCATTAGTAGTAATGGTCAAACCAAAAGATCTAATAACTGGATAACGGGTTATAGTGGGAATAGAATATGTTTTAACTCAACAACTATAAATACATTTCAAGGGATTTATTTCCCCTTCAAATATTTCACAGCAGGTAATTCTTGCCTAAGTGATAGTAATGGGAATTTAGTACTTGCTAGTGACGGTTATAATGTATATGATTCTTTAGGAGATTTTATTGAAGAAGGAGATACATTAGCAGCATTAAATATTTATAACTATCAAAATGGTTGGTGTAGTGAATCGCAAGGAAGTATTTTTTTGCCTATTGATAGTAATAAGTATTACTTTATAACTCCATCCTATAGTGATACTCAATTTAATGACTGTTTAACCAATAATAATTGCTATTTAGATTTAATGCTATATAATGTAATTGACATGAATGCTAATGGTGGGTTAGGTAAGGTAACAAAGAGCATGCAGCCAATATTGCAAAACGCAAGGCTACGTAAAACACAAATGATGGCTTGCAAACATGGCAATGGGAAAGATTGGTGGTTATTAAAGAACGAAGGTGATAGTGCCAATGTGCATACCTTTTTATTTACGCAGGATAGTGTGTATGATAAAGGAGTACAAGTATTTAATGAACCTGTTTGGGGCGGATGGGATATAAGAGGGCAAAGTACTTTTAATAGTGATGGTAGTAAATACGCTACAACAAGCCATGGCAGTAGCACAGGTTTAATTTTTATTGCCGATTTTGATAGGTGTCATGGTTTGCTTAGTAATCCTTATGTATTGCAAATGCCTTGGGGTTCACAACATAACCCGAGCGATACAAATATAAAAGAGAGGCTCTCGGTTGGTTTATGCTTTTCTCCAAATAACCAATTCTTATATGTCATTAGCATGAGTAATGTTTATCAGTACGATTTGCTTGATAATACTTGGGTTCATATAGAGGGGCTGGATACCTCTTATATAGAGTTTCAATATTATGAAACAGCATATTTGGCTCCAGACAATAAAATATATATTGGTAATTGGGGAGGCTTAAGCAAACAGATGAGCCGTATCGATAACCCCGATGTAAAAGGAGCTGGTTGTAATTTTTGCCCACGTTGCTTGCGTTTAGATAGCTTGGGAGCAAATGCTTATGTAGGTACACCACCTTGCATGCCTAATTATGGCTTGGGTGCAAAAACTTGCTGGCCTTTAAATCAGAGCGAGAGCGGAGAGCCGAAAGCAAAAGATTGGAGTGTTTACCCTAATCCTGCGTTTCAAACTATTTTTATTAAAAATGCAAAAGGCAAAAAGAAAATTTTGTTTGATGTTAGCGGACGAATTATTTATTCAACAATCAAAGATGAAATAGATGTAAGCCAATATGCAAAAGGCATGTATTTAGTTAAGATTGAGAGTGTAATGAAAAAAGTTATTATTGAGTAACGCTCAACAAATAAAAACTAAACAAGTTCTTAAGTTTGCGTTTATGAATTCTACCTTTCGATGCATTACCCGTTGGGCCAATATGATTACCGAACCTTCACACAAAAGTGAATTGCTTACCCAAGTTTTTTATAATGATAGAGTTGAAGTATTAGATACTGAACCTGCTATTTGGATGCGTATTAAACATCAGTTTAGTGGAACGGAAGGTTGGGTTTTATCATCGCAATTTGAAGAAATTGAAGAGGCGAAATTTGTCTTAGCACCTATAGCGATTGCACCTATAAAATATCCGCAGGCGGGAAGTTTTTATTTTTCGGCAAATGAATTGCCTAATGATACCATGGATTTTGATCCACAACATTTTAATGATACTACCATTCGTAAAATTTTGTTTAGTTATTTAGATACACCTTATGTATGGGGTGGAATTACCCATGCCGGTATAGATTGCTCGGGATTGAGTGCGGCTTTGTATCGCTATTTTAATAGACCGCTTCCGGTATTTGCCAACGAACAATTTACGCATGGCGAAATACTCGATTTTTTACAAAATGCAAAAATGGGAGACCTTGCTTTTTTTATCAATGCCGAACAAGAAGTAAATCATGTAGGTATTTTATTAGGTAATGGCGAAATAATACATGCAACCGAATTAGCCGGAAAAGTGGTGATTGATACCATAGATCAAGAGGGTATAATTAGTAAAGCGAGTGGGAAACGAACTCATACGCTTCGATTAATTCGAAGACTTTATCAATAATATTTCTACTCGGCATCTCTAATAAGCTCTTAAGCGAGGCTTTCGGATTTTGCAATTCCGATAACTATCTGAAGCGTTTACTTATGTAAATAGAGGCTTTGCAAAATCCGAGTAACAATGCATAAGAGGTTATTTGAGATGATCACTATACAATGCCATCAATTTTTGTATCTCCTCTACCTTATCATCTTCTTGTAATAATTGATAGACTTGCATTAAGGCCTCCAAATTTTTAAATAAAATGGTTTTGTTGGAAAGTGGTAAAAAAGTGTTGGCGTCTGTTTTTATTTCATATTTATTAATAAAAACATCTACATCGTTTTGCGTATAAATCATTCCATTATTGGGATCTATATAAAATTGAATTTTATGAATAGGCTCGTTTGTTTTGTTTCTAAAATCGTATAGCGTATCGTAATAGGCTAAAATATATTGTTTAGGAAGTTGTATAGCGTATACGGGGACATCTAACATATCGCAAATAATTTGATAGATAATACCCAATGAATAATTATTGCCTAAGCGAGTTTCAATAACCTCATTAATAAAATAATGATTGGGTTTATTTTCTTCAAGTTCTAAACCCTTAAACTTATACATATTATAGAAGATACTATTGATGATGGTGATTTTTTCGAGTGGTGTTAAATAATCATTGATCTCGAGCCAACAACTTTGGTGTACACTTTTAATCGTTTTTCGTATAGCCTCTTCATCGATTTGCGGAAATCGATAATTTGCTAATAGCAAGGCGCCTGCTAATAATCCCGGCTTTTCAGCGCGATTCCACATGGTAAAATGGGCATAAACCTCATTGAAATTCACCTTGTGAATGATATCTTCTATTCGCTCTTGTACTTGGTTATCATGAGTATGTTCCCATAATGATTCAAGCCTAGGAATTACTTCTTTTCCATAATGAATAATTTTATCGGATACGGTTTCATACACTTCCTCGTCTGGATCATCGAGTAAATGCAATAAGGCCTTTAATTCTTTGGGGTCTTTCATCATGGGGTAGAAGATCAAATACGTTCCGAAACTAAAATAGATTTTCATTTCTGTTGAAAATAGTTTTTCACATTGATGGTGAGTAAATATTTTAAGTATGGAGTTTGTTGAACGAGTAAAAAGATTTGTTGTATGTATTGCAGCAACGATTGTAGTGGAAAGCCCGCATCCTGACGCTTTGGGAGGGAGCGGACTTGGAACGAAAAGCGTGTGTGCTGCCCAAATGATATAATTCTTAAAGGCTATCCATGCTTTGTTGTTAACTTAATTTCAATTAAATCGATAATGGTATGCAAATAAAACCCGAAATTGCGCACCTAAATAAGCAAAGTATGTCGGTGATTGTTGAAAATTTATGTAAAGTGTATGGCGAACAAATTGCCGTGAATGGCATTTCATTTTCGGTAAAGAAGGGTGAAGTGCTTGGATTTCTGGGTCCTAATGGTGCCGGTAAATCTACCACCATGAAAATGATTACCGGCTATTTGCCATCCACTTCTGGTAAAGCCATCGTTTGTGGTAAAGTGGTTGGCGAGCACACTACGGAAATTCAAAAACAGATTGGTTATTTACCCGAATCCAATCCTTTGTATATGGATATGTATGTGAAAGAATATTTGCAATTTTTAGCAGGGGTACATCAAATCAGTGATGCGGCAAATAAGGTTGAACAAATTATGGTGCAAACCGGTTTAAAAGCCGAAGAACGAAAAACAATAGGTGCTTTATCAAAGGGTTATAAACAACGAGTGGGAATTGCCCAATCGATGTTACATAATCCTGACGTGTTGATACTCGATGAGCCTACTTCGGGTTTAGATCCAAATCAGATTGTAGAAATTCGTGATTTGATTAAGCAATTTGGGAAGGAAAAGACAGTTATCTTATCTACGCATATTATGCAAGAAGTTGAGGCGATGTGCGATCGAGTAATTATAATTTATAAAGGCAATTTAGTAGCCGACGATACTTTAAAAGGGTTGCAAGGGAAGTATCCAAATCAAACATTGGAAGAAATTTTTAGAAGCTTGACCATTGCTTCGGATGCTGTGTATGCGTAAAATACAAGGTTAAAATATTTTATAAAACACAAGATATATACCGCAATTACAATCAATCGTCTTCTAATTATTCCTCCAACTGAAAAACAATCGGCAGACTAAAATAACTTGAAACGGGTTTCCCATCTTGTTTGCCAGGTGTCCAATTTTTCATGGCTTTTACCGCGCGAACGGCTTCTTCATCCAATGCCGGATGAACGCTTCTGATGACATTTACATCACACAATTTCCCATCGGCACAAACTACAAAAGAAAGTACAACACGTCCTTCGATATTATTATTACGAGCACTATCTGGGTAGTGCATTTGGGTAGATAAATATTGTAGCAAGGCTTCATCGCCACCGGGGTATTCTGCCTCAATTTCAGTATACTTATAAATCTTTTCTTTTTGGGTTTCAGGTTTAGGTGGTTCTGCAACTGAGGGTATTTCTGGACTTGGAACTTCCGGAGTCTCCTTAATGTTATCCGATGTATGGTTTAATGCAGGAGTTGACTTTTTAACTCCAGTTGTATTTTTAGGGGTATTCTTTTTAGGGGTAGTTTTAGTTTGAGCATCGGTATTATAGCCGAGTACAAAAAGTAAGCAAAGAGAAACCAATATTTTTTTCATAGGATATTTTTTAATAAATCATGGATACTGCCTTCTCTACCATATTTTTAGATCCTATATAAATCGGTACTCTTTGGTGAAGTTCACTCGGTTGAATATCTAAAATATTTTCGCGGCCTGTAGTGCCTTTGCCACCTGCCATTTCTATAATATGACTCATAGGATTGCATTCATATAATAAACGTAATTTGCCATTACTATTTTTACAATCTTCGGGATACATAAAAATGCCACCTTTGATCAAAGTTCGATGCAAATCGGCCACCATACTGCCAATATAGCGATGCGAGTAGGGGCGTTGTGTTTCCTTATCATCTGCCATACAATAATGTAAATAATTTTGTAAGGGCTCACTGAGTTTACAAGTATTACCTTGATTAATTGAATATATTTTTCCATCATCAGGGCATTTCATATCCTTATGGGATAAACAAAATTCACCGATGCTTTGTTCCAACGTAAAACCATTAACACCTAATCGAGTGGCATATACCATCATAGTACTTGAACCATAAATTACATAACCTGATGCCATGATATTTTTTCCTTTTTGTAAAAAATCATTGAGGTTACAAGTTTGTCCTAGTTCACTTACCCGTTTGTAAATGCAAAAGATGGTGCCTATCGATGCATTCACATCAATATTTGATGAACCATCTAAAGGATCAAACATCACAACATATTTCGATTGTTTCGAATGTTCATCATCAAAAGCAATTATCTCATCGTTTTCTTCAGAAGCTACCCCTGCACAATCGGCACTATTTTTTAGCACACTTATCAAAACTTCGTTAGCAAATACATCCAATTTCATTTGCTCTTCACCTTGTACATTTACTTGTCCGTGAGCACCTAAAATATCAGCCAAGCCTGCTTTGTTTACTTGTTTGTTTATGAGTTTACATGCTAACCCGATATCTCTTAATAATGTTGAAAGTTCGCCGGTAGCGTTTTTAAATTGTTTGGTTTGGAAGAAAGTAAATTCATCCAGCGTCATTAAATGTCTTTCGGGTTTCATGTGTTACTTTTTATTGTTTTTCTTTTGTCACATGCAATTCGGCTGCAAGCTGATATCGGTTTGTTTTGACGATCAGTTACTAGCCTCATGTCATGTGTTTCTTTTTATTGTTTTTCTTTTGTCACATGCAATTCGGCTTCATGAAGTTATCGGTTTGTTTGTCGATAACTGACTTGCCTCATGCCATGTGTTATTTTTTATTGTTTTTTTTATTATCCCGACTTTATCCGGCCAGGCTATTCAATTCGGCTTCTTGAAGATATCGTTTCATTTGCAGAAATTTGACCTCCATCAGTGTATGCAACAAAAGTAACCATGATAGGGTAAATAAAAAATACAAGGTGAAACTTCCTTTCTTAATGTATTCGGTCTCCCCTAATTTCTAATTTGGATAGGATGTCGATTTCTAGTCTTAATAGTTCTTTCCATCGTTTATCTACCAGCTCTTCATCGCAATAGGTTTTAGCTAAATCTAAAAAAAGTCGGTAATGCCCGGCCTCAGATATCATGAATTTTCGATAAAACTCACGCATATATTCATCGGTCAACGCTTCGCTTAGTAATCTAAATCGTTCACAACTTCGAGCTTCAATTAAGGCAAAAACTAATAGCCGGTCCATAAATCGAACTTCTGGTCGACCGCCTTTCGTAATGAGTTTATTGAGTTCATTTACATATTCGTCTTTACGTTGCGCTCCTAAAGTGAGTTTTCGTTTGTTGATTTCAGAAAGGACCATTCTAAAATGCCCCCATTCTTCGGTTACAATAGGAGAAAGCTCGTCAACTAGTTTTTTGTATTCAGGATATTTTTGTATTAAGCTAATACATTGACTGGCTGCTTTTTGTTCGCAATAGGCATGGTCGGTTAAAATATCTTCTAACGACATTTCCGCTAGATTCACCCAACGTGGGTCGGTTGGTAATTGTAAACCTAGGATAGTATTTTCAGATGTGCTCATAATGATGAAAGGCCGAATTTACCAATTTCCATTGAAAAGTGACCAAATACCGATAAGGGATACCACTTACTCAACGCTAGGTTAATAATTCCAATTATTTATTATTTTGCTATCGATTAGAAAGATTAGCGAAGTGAAAAGGACTTTGTTTATTTATTGGACTGCAATTATGTGTCTCTTGTTGAGTTTCAATGAAACTGCTTTTGCATATTTTAATCCCAGTAAAATTATTATTCGAAATATTAACCTTGAGGAAGGGCTTTCCCAATGTGTAGTTACCGATATGGTTGCCGATAAACAAGGGTTTATTTGGGTAGGTACATTTGATGGGTTAAATAGATTTGACGGAAATAACTTCGCTGTTTTTAAACATATTCCAAACGATTCAACTTCATTACCTTCATCTAAAATTTTAAAATTGTTTGCGGATGAGCATCATCACATCTGGACACGCACCACTACTGGATTAAGTATATTAGATAGTCGAACTGGAAAAATAATATGGCCAAGCTCATTAAAAGCATATCGTATTACATGGGTTGGTAGGCACGATAAAGATCATGTTTGGGCTTATGCAAAGGATAAAGGGTTATTGTTAATAAATACCATTAATTTTTCAGTAACTTTTTACAAGAATAGGGGGCAAAAATTCCCCTCAATTTGTGATGAATTGGATGTGCATAAAATTCAAAATGATGTATTTGTAGTAAGTTCATGTGGTGATTTGATTACATTTAATATCCAAACAAAACAATATAAATATATTAGAAATACATTAACCCAAGATGTAGTATATAGTAATAGTGGGATAGATAAATTCGGAAATATTTGCTTAGGCGCATTGCATGCCGATATGATCTGTTTTGAAGTCAGGCGCAATCAGTTTAAGCCTTCTATGTACAATAAAAAAAATATTCACTTATTATCTGTTCGGTCTATTGAGTATAATGCA
Organism: Bacteroidota bacterium; assembly: GCA_016706595.1. Taxonomy (GTDB): domain Bacteria; phylum Bacteroidota; class Bacteroidia; order Chitinophagales; family Chitinophagaceae; genus OLB11. Next base: position 610,531 of record JADJJH010000003.1, read on the forward strand.
GCGAATGATGTTTTATTGTTAGGTACGTATGGCCAAGGCTTGTTTGTTTTTAATTACCAGAATAATACCTTAACACAATTTAAAAAAAATGAGAACGAAATTAAACTGGCTGGCAATTATGTTCAATGCACGGCTACCGATAAAAATGGTGTCATTTATGTTGGGTATGATGGTGTAGGTTTTGATGTACTTGACCCGTTTCTTAAAAAATTTGCAACGATAACCAAATACGATCCAGATGATTTAAAGAGTTTGCGGTTTGTTCGAAAAATGGTTGAAGATGACGCTGGAAATTTATTAATAGGAACGAGTGGCAGCGGTTTAGTAAAATATAATTTGCAAAGGGAAACGTTTGATTTTTACAATGAGCGAAATGGCCTTAGCAATTCTGATAATTTTATCATTGAGATGGTTGTTGTGGGCAATGAACTTTGGCTTGGTTATAATGGAACCGGCATTGATATCTTAGATTTAAATACACTAAAAAGAAAAGGTCATTTTACGGTAGGTAAAGGAGATAATCAGTTAAGTGATGGCGTAATATGGTCGACACTTCATGATAAAGCAGGAAATATATGGGTTGGTACACGTGGCAACGGCATTAATAAAATAAATATTCAAACGAGAAAGGTCAAGCAATTTAATAAAGTGAATTATCCAATGTTGAATGGTGGTATGCGATGTATGTCGGCAATGAATAATGGGAATATTTTAGTTGGCACTGAAAATGGGTTGTTCGAAATTAATACGCACACGGATGAAGTGCGGAAGTTAATTACGAAGCAAATTCATACTCAATCTATCCAGTCGTATAAATGTATTTATATAGATAAGATGAGCAGAATTTGGTTAGGTACTGATGGCGCTGGCATAGAAGTATTTGACAAGAACTACCAATTGCTGAATAGTTTTAATACTACCAACGCATTAAACAATGATGTGGTTTATGGCATATTGCCAGAGAATGATTCAATCATATGGATTAGCACCAATGCAGGTTTGTCATGTATTCATTGGGATGAAAAATCGTTATTAAAAAATGGAAAAGTACACATTGTGAACTACGATGAAAAAAATGGGTTACAATCGAATGAATTTAATACAGGGGCATATTTATTATTAAAAGATGGCCGAATGGTATTTGGAGGTGTAGAAGGTATAAATTTATTTCATCCGAAGGAAATCAATGATAATCCTATTGTGCCGGAAGTGTATATAGATGAATTCAAAGTTTTTGAAAATCCTTTTAAGAAAGACACGCTGATATCTGCAATGTCTGAAATTTGTTTAAAGCCTTTTGAAAACTCTTTTTCTGTAAGTTTCTCTACGATAGGTTTTTCAATGCCAGGTAAAATTCAGTATAAGTATAAACTTGCAGGAAATGATGATGAATGGATTCATTCAGGTAAACGAAACTATGTTTCTTACACTAACCTTTCGCCTGGCGACTATGAATTTCAAGTCAAGGCTTGTAATTATGATGGCGTTTGGAACGACCACTATACAAGTTTGAAAATTGTAATCGCTACACCATATTATAAAGCATGGTGGTTTATATTATTGATAGCGATTGTATTTATTTTAATACTCTACTCACTATTTAAGGCACGAAAAAAATTAGCTATCGATAAGGCAGAGCTCAAGTTATTGCATACACGTGAAATGGCTGAAGTTGAAATGAAAGCCTTACGTGCTCAAATTAATCCGCATTTTTTATTCAATTCATTAAACTCTATCAATAGTTATATTTTAAAGAATGATTACAAATTGGCTTCGCGTTACTTGGTTCAATTTTCTCAGTTGGTTCGAAGTATCTTAAATAATTCCTCGAACCCATATATTAGTCTTGCCGAAGAATTAAAGACCATCGAGCTATACATGAAAATTGAAGGTATGCGATTTAGTAATCAATTCTCTTATGTAATTGAAGTTCAATCAGATATTCATACGGGCAATATTTTAATTCCATCGTTGTTATTACAACCTTATGTTGAGAATGCGATTTGGCATGGTTTATTGCACAAAGAAGGTGAGAAGCATATTAGTATTAATGTAAGCAAGCATTCTATTGATAGCATTTGTATCTCTATTGATGATAATGGCGTTGGGCGTGAAATGGCTACAAGAATTGAACAGAAAACACATAGTCACAAATCCTATGGAATGGAATTGGGCGAAAGTCGCCTCAAGCTGATGAATAACAGTTATGGAAATTTTTCGAGCGTTGAGGTAATTGACAAAGAAGATAATCAACACAAAGCAACCGGAACTACCATCAAAATTATTATTCCTTTTAATATATTTATTAAAGAAAAAATATCCCTAAATTAATCTTAACATGTACAAAGCTATTATCATTGATGATGAACTAAACTGCGTAGAAGTCTTAGAAATTTTGATTAAACAAAATTTTGAAGATTTGCAGATTGTTGAAAAATTCATTTCTTCAAAAAAGGCACTTGAGTATTTACAACATAATACAGTGGATCTTATATTTCTTGATATTCAAATGCCTTTTATGACCGGCATCGATTTATTACATAAATTAGATAAGCATAATTTTCATGTAATTTTTACCACCGCATTTGATCAATATGCAATCAATGCAATCAAACTTTCGGCACTCGATTATTTGCTAAAGCCAATTGATGAAGAACTTTTAAGTAATGCTATACATAAGTTTAGGAAAGTAAAGGGACAAGCCGATATTCAAAATCAATTAAGCAATCTTTTGCAGCAATATAATTTACATGGTTCAAGTGCACAAAGTCATGCCTCCGTTACCGGCAATAAAATAGCGGTAGGCTTTCATGATAAAATTTTGTTTTACGATCCGAAGGAAATTCTGTATTGTCAAAGCAACGATAACTACACAACCATTCAAATGCGAAATGGCGAAAAGGTGATTGCCTCTAAAACCATACGTCATTTTGAAGATATTCTTACGCCTCTTGGATTTATTCGTCCGCATCAATCGTATGTAATTAATGCAAAACATATCGAACAATACAATAAGAAAGATGGGGGCTATTTGGTGATGGAAGATGGTACGAATATCCCGGTAAGCCGACATCGAAAGGAAGAAATATTACTCATGTTTAAGAATGATATGTAAAGATGCCCTAAGAAAAGGGCTATGCATTCATTTGACGTACTTACTCTTGTTTGATAATTACCATAGCTTTCTTTACAAATGCATCCTTGCCGTATAGTTCTTTGTAACGTCCATTGTTGCCAAAAATTAATCGGGAAAATTGAATTTTTAAACTTGCCTTTACTTCTGCCAATAATGTGGGGTTCGAAAGAATATTATCGTTCAATTGCTGTTTCTTAAAAAATGATTTCAATTCTTTCATTATGTTATCCGTAAGGGTAATATCTTTAATTTTTGGCTTATCAAGCTGGTAGGAATTAAATTCAGTTAGATGTTCATAATAATACCGAAATGTAAACTCTTCTGCCACATGATTTCGATAAAAATCATCTAAGATGGCATGATAGGTAGTGTCGAGTGGAATAAAATACTCCGGAATAAGTCCTTCATCGCCATATACTTTTTTATTTTGTGAAGTATAAAACACTTTTTTACCATTGCTTATCGTATCTCGATGTTGTAACTGACCATTACTAAACCGATCAATGATATCATGCTGATATTCTTCTTTGCCATTTGCAAATGATTTTTGAATGCATCGTCCACTTGGTAAATAATACCTTGCAGTGGTAATTCTAATAGCTGATCCGTCGGGTAGTTGAAATTGTTCTTGAACAAGTCCTTTTCCAAACGACCTTCTGCCAATTATAATTCCTCGGTCTAAATCTTGAATTGCCCCTGCTAATATTTCACTGGCTGACGCCGAATGTTCATTTATTAGTACACATAATTTGCCGGTTTCAAATAATCCATTTTTATGACTAACCAAGTTGTCATTTTTTAATTTTCCCTTTGTGCTTACCAAGGTATGTTCTCCGGCAATCAGTTCGTCGGCAATGTCTGTAGCTGCATCCATATAGCCACCTGGATTATCGCGTAAGTCTAAGATAAGGTTTTGTAATCCTTGTTCCTTTAAGGCTTGCAATGCCTTGATGAATTCATTGTAAGTGGTTTCACTGAACATGTCGATTCGAATAAAACCATTGGTCGCATCAAGCATAAAATAAGCACTCACGCTGCGAATTGGCACATCACCTCGTGCAATATTTATCGAATGGTAGGTATTGTTTAACCGCAATACATGCAATGTGATTTTTGAATTACTCTTTCCACGAATCAACTTAATAATATCTTCTTGATCCAGCTTTTTTCCGGCTATTGTATCATTATTCACCTTAATGATTTTGTCTCCGGCAACAATGTCTAATTTTTCAGAAGGACCTCCTTCAATTACCGAAGAAATAGTAGTGCTATCTTGATAAGTATAAAATTCAATACCTATTCCACTAAAGCTGCCATCAAGCTCTTCATTTGCACGTACTAAATCGTCTTTAGGAATAAATACAGTATGTGGATCTAATTGTTTTAATATGCCTTCAATTCCATAACGATACAATACTTGGTCATCAAGCGTATCCACATAATGAATTTTTACGAGTTGTATTAATTCATCTAAATAAGTTTGGTTGTGATAAAAGTTGATTTGCTTCCCTGCGGGACCCGACATTTTATACCCGAGCCACATGCCCACAATTAATACCAAGGCAAACATAAGTGGCTGCCAAAAGTGTTTTGTTTTTTTGGGTTCCAAAATTATTAAGGACTAACCGTAATGGTTTTTGAAATAAAGTTTGCTTTTGTGCTGTAATTGCCATCGGTAATGGTATGATCACCAACTGCTAAAATAACGGTGTAATTTCCCGTTCCGGTAACCACTATTTTTTGATGACGATTTACACTATCGATTGTAGCTCCGCCTGGATAAAACCCACCACTTGAATTAATCCAAACAAGCTTCTCATAATTTTCAGAACAATTCAAAAGATAAAGGGTGTCATTCACTTTAGGACTTTCTTTTGAAAAAGTAAAACACGCTTTAGCCGGACCGGTTTTAGTACATGAGGCAATGCTTAATGTGGCTGCCAAAATTAAAAGAAGCGCTATTCGTGACATAATGTGTTATAAATTTCGGACTAAAGTAATCGTTTTTTCGGGATTCCAAAAATGTTCTTCTCTTGTTTGTTTTTGTTGGCATCGTAAGAAATGCGCATAATTTTGTGCAAGAACTATAAAATCAGCAATTGCTTCGACTTTAAATTTTCATAATGGATGGGAAAACTATACACTACCACATTCATTTTTTTTAAAACTTCCGTCAATAATTCAATATATGTTTTTTGCAGATAACCGGCTTTAATCATCCAAATGAAGTCAATATTTTTAGCCTCTTCAAGCATAAAATCGGTTTTCTTTCGATTGGTATATATTGTATGAGAAATGAGTTTTTCATCTTCAATAAATGTGTACACTTCAAAACTTCGTTTTTCGGTATTTATCTCACAGGTATGGTCTCGTTGAAAATCAAAATTAAATGCCTTATTTAGATGCCAAATAAATCGGTGTGAATCGTATGGGCAAACAATGCCTATTAAAGCACTATTTTCAAAATAATCGTGCTCAAGCATCGAATTGTCGAGTACAAGTTTCTTTGATTTATTTAAGGTTGCCATACATATTTCTTAAAATCTAGAATTTGATCATCTTTGATTATGAATCCTTCTGCTTCTAGCAATTCTTGCATCAGGGTAGGGCTTCCAAAATGATGTTTTCCGGTTAATAGCCCATTTCTATTTACCACACGGTGGGCAGGTATGGGAGGTTGTATATGATGTGCTGCATTCATAGCCCAACCAACCATTCGTGCAGTGAGTCGTGTTCCGGCGTGTTCGGCTAAAATGCCATAAGTGCATACTTTTCCACGAGGTATTTGTCGTACCAAAGCATATATTTTTTCTATCCAATCGTCTGTTCTAAGCTTTGGTTTCACCTTCCTTAGTTTTACTTATGGTTTGGTTTTTTATAAGTTGCCTTCGTTTATTATCATCCAATACATTTTTATAATCAAACGGGCAATGTCTGCATCCATTCCCACAACAATATCCTCGATTCAATAAGTATGCTGCTGTAAATACCACAAACCCATTTTCGTTGCTGAAACATTCGTCATCCTCAAATAATGCTTTCTTCATTTAGTTTCTTTTTCGGAGGCACAATGATTTCTTTTTCGGGTAAATTGAAGCAAATATATTGAATTGTTCGATGGTCGAGCAAATGCTGTTTTTCATAAAAAGTAAGTATCGAAAGTGGAAATGCAGGCTCTCCATTTTTATGCACATCATCTATCTTTTCAATAATATGACATTGATGATGTTCAACCATTTCAATAGTAAAATCAAATAAGGGTTTCGAATCTGTTTTCAGATGCATTTTCCCGTTTTTTTCGAGTATCTGCTGATACATTTTTAAAAACTTATGATGAGTTAGCCGGTTTTTCGCTTTGGATTCACGAAGAAAGGGGTCAGGAAAAGTGATCCAAATTTCAGCAACTTGGTTTGCGTTGAAATAGGCAATAATTTGTTCGATACGAATTCGAAGGAAGGCTACATTTTTAATTCCTTCTTGTAAGGCCTTTTTAGCACCTATATACATACGGTTACCTTTCACATCGATACCGATAAAATTTTTATCCGGAAATGCTTTGGCCATATTCACGGTATACTCACCTTTCCCGCATGCTAATTCAAGAATGATGGGGTGATTGTTACCAAAAATTTCAGTCCAACGGGCCTGAATATTTTCTGGATATTGAAACACATTCGAAAAAGTGTTTAGTTCGGCAAATCTTTGCAATTTCTTTCCTTGCATGGCATCTCTACAAAATTTTAATACTTGTATGGCAGCAAATGTATTAAAAGTTGTTGACTAGCATTTATACAATTTATAATTCAAGATGAAGTGTCTACATCTATTTTTTGAATTTTAAATGGAACTAGAAATTTGTCTTTTGTATTTCTGATTAAATACTAAATTTGCCGAAAATAATTTAGGCGATGACAGAAGCAACAGATAATATCATAAAAAGTGTCGGTGAACATATGGCGAAGGCCATCAGTCATTTAGAAGCAGAAATATTGAAAGTGAGAGCAGGCAAGGCAACCCCGAATTTAGTAGATGGTATTTTAGTTGAATACTACGGGTCGCCCACACCTATAGCACAAGTTGCCAATGTGAGTATAGCCGATGTTCGAACTTTGACTATACAGCCATACGAAAAAAATATGTTAGCGCCCATCGAAAGATCAATTATGGCCGCTAATATTGGCATTACGCCACAAAATGATGGCGTAATTATCAGGTTATTTTTACCTCCACTTACTGAAGAACGTCGTAAAGAATTTGTGAAAAAAGTTATGCATGAAGGTGAAACTGCAAAAATTGCTGTTCGAAACATTCGACGTGATGGGATGGAAGAAATTAAGAAATTGCAAAAAGATGGATTAAGTGAAGATGCTGCAAAGGAGAGTGAATCTTCAATCCAGGCAATTACTGATAAAAAGATAGCAGAAATTGATGTGCATTGCGCAGCGAAAGAAAAAGAATTGCTTACCGTATAATGTGGCAAACCTTACAGCATTACCTTCATAACAATTGGTTGCTAACCATTTCTGCCCCTATTTATTTTGTATTAATTTCACTTGAAGTCATTTTCAGTAATTATCAAAATAAAAAGTTTTATACCCTAAAGGAAACACTCATTAACTTTTGGTTGAATATCGTAAATACTTTATTGGGTATTAGTATTAAAGTATTTGTATTGGCTATCATGAGCCTGTTCATTCAATTTCAAATTGTTGAAATTGCGAACCCCTATTTTTATTGGATTCTTTTATTTTTCGGACTCGATTTTTGCTTTTATCTCGAACACCGAAGTGAGCATTTTTGTCGAATCTTATGGGCAGTGCATGTAACGCATCATTCGTCGAAAGAGTTTAATTTAACCACCGGTTTTCGTTCCTCAGTATTCAGACCCTTTGTTTCATTTTGGTTTTTCATTCCACTGGTAATTTTGGGATTTGACCCATTGGATATTTTATTGATGGATGCCATTTGTCAGATTTATGGCATTATTGTACACACTCGCTTTATTAAAAAAATGCCTTCGTGGTTCGAAATTCTCTTGGTGAGTCCTTCGCATCATAGAGTTCATCATGCAAGCAATATTTTATATCTCGATAAAAATATGGGTATGGTACTTATTATTTGGGATAAACTATTTGGAACATTTCAGAATGAATTAGAAAGCGAAGCAGTGGTGTATGGACTAACAAAAAATCCCGAACGACCTCATCATCCAATTCATATTATATTTCATGAATGGGGGCAATTACTCAAGGATATTTCAAAAAGTGGAACTTCATTCCTAGACAAATTAAAATATATTTTTATGCCGCCCGGATGGAGTCATGATGGAAGTTCGCAAACGGCTAAAGAACTTCGCAAGCATATGCGTTAATTCTACTTTGATTTTTATTCATCTTTACGTTTAAACACCATCAATAATTGTTGATTATTAAAAAATCTTACATAAGTAGAATCCACTTCATATCGATTACTCGATTCTAAATGATGGGTAAATTGCTTTTCAAGAGCATCAATGGCAGCACAATACATTTCAGTCATCATTAATTTTAGGGGTTCGATTTTACCTTGATATGCTTTTATATCCCCACTAATTGAATTGCATCCAACGCTGCACGAAATTTTATTGGTTTTTATCTTACAGTAAGATTTTGAAAAGTCTGCATGAAATAAAATCTTTCCACTCCAAATACTATCAAGCATATAATTTCCTTCAATGCTAAGCTCATTTTTTTGCTTTGTGGAATGAAGCAGAACCAAGAGTAATTTTTTACCCCTGTAACAATATACTTTTTGATGTACCCATTTAAATTTATTTACGACACCTAAATTTTGTTTGAACTGTGCCTCAATATTTCCAGGACAAGCCATGCGTGTGGAAGTTTGTATATCGATAGACAAAATATTTTTTGAACAAGAATAGATACCCGCCATGCGATTACATCCAATGTAGGCAGTGATTTTTTTTTCGCTTGCTTCGAAATAAATTTCTGAACCTTCTGGAAAGGTGCTCACCATGGTTTGTCCAACTCGCATTTGGGCGATGGAAAAACTGCCCGACAAATCATGGCACGGAGATTTGCTATTCAGTTGGCCACTTACTTGAATGGCCAACAGTAAAGTTAAAATGAACAAAAGGTTTCTTTTCATGTAATTAACGCTTTAAACTGCCCTAAAGGTAATTAAGCAAGTTTTACAACGTACATTTGCCACCTTTTAATAAAAAAATAGCCATTAAGGCTAAGTAAAAATTTACATGGAAATAAGAAACATTGCAATTATTGCTCACGTTGATCATGGTAAAACAACCCTGGTTGATAAGATTTTACATCAAACTAATGTATTTCGTTCAAATCAGGATACAGGTGATTTAATTATGGATAGTAATGATTTGGAAAGAGAGCGTGGTATCACCATCTTTTCAAAAAATGCATCAGTAATGTATAAAGGCGTTAAAATTAATGTCATCGATACCCCGGGTCACTCTGATTTTGGAGGTGAAGTTGAACGAGTTTTAAAAATGGCCGATGGTGTTATTTTATTGGTCGACGCTTTTGAAGGTCCCATGCCGCAAACACGTTTCGTTTTGCAAAAGGCATTAGCATTACACTTAAAACCAATTGTGGTAATCAATAAAGTTGATAAGGCCAATTGTCGTCCTGATGAAGTACACGATGCGGTATTTGAATTATTTTTCAACCTAGATGCAACCGAAGACCAATTAAATTTCCCAACTTTTTATGGTTCAGGAAAAAACGGATGGTTTAATTCGGAGAATTCGCAATGTGATGATATTACCCCATTGTTAGATGGCATTTTGCAATATGTACCTGAACCTAAAATCGAAGAAGGACCATTACAAATGCAAATTACTTCTTTAGATTATTCTTCATTTCTAGGTCGAATTGCAGTTGGAAGAGTTGCGCGAGGAACGATCACAGAGGGTGAAAATATTTTATTAATGCAAGCCGATGGTTCGTGCAAAAGAAATAAAGTAAAAGAGCTTTATATTTTTGAATCATTAGGAAAGAAGAAAGTAAGTGAAGTAGTAGCCGGAGATATTTGTGCGGTGGTAGGGTTAGAAGATTTTAATATTGGTGATACCATTGCTGATGCTGAACACCCTGAGGCATTAGCCGTTATTTCGGTGGATGAACCAACGATGAATATGACTTTCAGTATCAATAACTCACCATTCTTTGGCAAGGATGGGAAGTTTGTAACAAGCCGTCATTTACGTGATCGCTTAATGAAAGAAACAGAAAAGAATCTTGCACTCAAAGTAGAAGACACAGATAATGGTGATACATTTTTAGTTTATGGAAGAGGGATTTTACACTTGGGTATTTTAATCGAAACGATGCGTCGTGAAGGTTATGAATTAACAGTTGGTCAGCCACAAGTAATTGTAAAAAATATTGATGGTGTGAAATGCGAACCTTATGAAACCTTAGTAATTGATGTTCCCGAAGAATTAGCGAGTAAAGCCATTGATTTAGTAAGCCGTCGAAAAGGTGAAATGTTGGTGATGGAGACGAAAGGAGATATGCAACATCTTGAATTTGACATCCCTTCACGTGGTTTAATCGGTTTACGTACCTTAATGCTTACCAATACACAAGGTGAAGCAGTAATGGCGCATCGATTTACTGAATACAAACCGTGGAAAGGTTCAATTCCTGGAAGAAATAATGGCGTGTTGATTTCTAAATTTAATGGAAGTACAACCGGTTATTCAATCGATAAATTACAAGATCGCGGAACTTTCTTTGTTGATCCAGGAGAAGAAGTATATGCTGGTCAAATCATTGCTGAAAATATTAAGCCGGGTGATTTATTAGTGAATGCCGTTGAAGGTAAAAAACTAACCAATCATCGTGCCAGCGGAAGTGATGATGCAAACCGCATTGCGCCTAAAAAATTATTAAGTTTAGAAGAATGTATGGAATATATTGAATATGATGAGTGTATTGAGGTTACACCAAATTTTATTCGTATGAGAAAGATTATCTTAAATGAAGACGATCGTAAGAAAAGTCAGAAACAAGTTGCTTCGGTAGCTTAGTTCTTTACATTAAATTTGAAATGCCGGGTATTTATCCGGCATTTTTTTTATGCAAAATTTGCATCTCGTGCTTATGTGTGCATTGAAAATGAAAGCATAAAAAAAGCTGCTCATTGAGCAGCTTGTAAGGTTTTATAAAATCAAGTTTTTATTAATTCTCTCTTCTATTGTAACCACCTTCGCGGTTATTATCGCGATAGCCACCGCCACCGCCTGTGCCTTCAGTTTTAGGACGAGCTTCGTTTACACGAAGGGCAAGACCCATAACCTCACGGCCATTTAAACCGTCGATCGCAGCTTGCGCTACTTCATCAGGCATTTCAACAAAACCAAAACCGCGACTACGCTTGGTGAATTTGTCAATAATAATTTTTGAGGAAGTCACTTCTCCGAATTCCGAGAAAAGGCTTAACAATTCTTCATCCTTCATTTTGAACGGGATGTTTGATACGTAAATATTCATTTTTAATAAGTATAAGGCAACGAATATAGGTTATGTTTGATAATAAAAAAAATATTATGCTTTTTTCTTAGCCTTCGATTGGAAGATCGCATGCATTCTTTTTCCTTCTAATTTTGGCATACCTTCTAAGGCACCAAACTCGGCTAAACGTTCAGCAAATTTTAATAAAATTAATTCACCTCGGTCTTTAAACATAATGGCACGACCTTTAAATTGAACATAGGCTTTTACCTTATGCCCTTCCTTTAAAAAGTTCTCAGCATGTTTGGCTTTAAAATCAAAATCATGATCATCCGTATTCGGTGTAAAGCGAATTTCTTTCACTTCATTTTTTGCAGCCTTCTGTTTCATTTCTTTTTCCTTACGCTTTTTTTCGTAAAGAAATTTATTGTAATCAACTGCTCGGCAAACAGGAGGATCGGCTTGAGGAGAAATTTCTACTAAATCAACTTCTAGTTGTTCTGAAATTTTTAAGGCTTCGTCAATTGAGTAAACGCCCGGTTCAAGGTTTTCTCCCACTAATCGTACGCGGGGATGTGTAATTTCACGATTAATTCTGTGTTCTCTTTCTTTTTTAAAAGGACGTCTGAAATTGTTTCTTGGCTGCATTCAAAGTTTTAATGTGTGGCAAAAATAGATTTTTTATCGGATTAACAATGATTCCATCTAATAATTAAAGATTATAATATGCTTTACTTTACAAAGTCATTTCTTTTACAGCAGGTGAAATCACCAATCGCCCTGCGGTTTTCTGTTTAATTTCTTCAATACTTACTCCTGGCGCGTATTCAATACATTCAAATCCCGATTCAGTAATATTAAATACGCCAAGGTCAGTAACTACTTTTTTTACACAATGTAAACCCGTAATAGGTAACGTACAGGTTTCTAATAATTTAGAGTTTCCGGCTTTATCGGTATGCTGCATAGCCACAATAATATTTTTCGCGCTAGCAACTAAATCCATAGCACCTCCCATGCCTTTAACCAATTTTTTAGGTACTTTCCAATTCGCAATATCTCCATTTTCGGCCACTTCCATAGCGCCTAAAACGGTTAAGTTTACCTTGCCGGCTCGTATCATCCCAAAGCTTACTGCACTATCGAAAAATGAGGAACCAGGTAAAGTAGTAATCGTTTGTTTGCCTGCATTAATCAAATCGGCATCCTCCATGCCTTCCTCAGGAAATGGTCCCATCCCCAAAAGTCCATTTTCGCTTTGCAATACAACTTCAATGCCTTCCGGAATATAATTGGCAACCAAGGTAGGTATCCCAATTCCTAAATTCACGTAAAACCCATCTTGTAATTCTTGTGCAATTCTTTTTGCGATCTGATTTTTATCTAATGCCATATTATAATTACTTAGTGGGCGAAAATACTGATTTTATGGAATAATAATTTCGGAAGGTAAAAAGATCGTATAGTTTCCATTGTTTTTAATGACATCCCGAACAACCGTGGATGAAAATGCTGAATACTGCGGTGAGCATGAAAGGAAAATAGTTTCTAGTCCGGGCGATAATAAACGATTCATATCTGCAATGGTTTTTTCGTACTCATAGTCGCCAACATTGCGGATGCCGCGAAGTATAAAATTTGCCGGTATCTCTTTACAAAAATCAAGTGTTAATCCGCTATACGTTGAAACCTCTATTTTGTTTTCATGTATAAATATTTGCTGTATCCATTGTATTCGTTGTTCGATACTAAACATAGGTTGCTTACCCGAATTTATGCCGATGCCAATTACTATTTTGTCAAACAAGGGTAATGCTCTTTCTATTACATCGATATGTCCAAGAGTGATAGGGTCGAAGGTGCCTGGAAAAAGTGCCGTACGCATAGGTGAAATTATTTAGACTCTTGTGAGTTATTTATAAAGATACTAAATACAGTGGTACCGTAGCTTTTCGATTTATCAAACAAAGGATGCTTTTCGTAATTATTTCGAGGGGTATGTTCAAGAATAAACCATCCGCCGGGATTCAACATTTTTTTATTGAATAATAAGTCGGGAATATCATCAATATTTTGCAAAGCATAAGGCGGACCGGCAAAAATAAAATCAAATGAAGTGGTACAATTTCTAATGAAGGCAAACACATCCATTTTAATCACTTTGAAATTTTCGAATTGCAGTTCTTCTACAGTTTTTTTTATAAATTGTATCGTGTTATGATCTTGTTCAACTAAGGTTAAATCCGTACAACCTCGCGAGGCTAATTCGTAACTTATACTTCCTGTACCGCCAAAAATATCAAGACTAACCAAATCTTCAATATTCAAGTTATTTTGAATGATATTGAAGAGACCTTCTTTTGCAATATCGGTAGTTGGTCTGGCCGGCATTTGTTTAGGGGGATTAAATTTTCTCCCCTTATGTATTCCGCTAATTATGCGCATGTCACTAATGAAAATAAATTAAAGAATGCATGAACAGGTTGGGCATATAAATTTTCTGGGTATTGCAAATGTTGTATACGTCCACAAAACTTTACATGTGAATAATATTTACCTAATTCTTTATGAAGATCTGGCAAGCGGCTCGTTTCACCTAATAGTAGAATTAATATTTTTTCAATCTTTAAATTATGATGAGAAATAAAACGAGCCAGATGATAACTCAAATCTGCATTCGATACATCCTGATAGATGTGATGAAAAAGTAGTTCTTTTTTGAAGTAAACACTCATAGAGGCAACATCATCTTTTACGTTTAAGAAAAAGGTATGCATCTCATCATTAAATAATAAAGAAGGGTATGTATTTAGTAAACATGAGGTCGCATCATAAAATGTTATGTTTTCGTAAAGCGTTTCTAAAAAGCTCACTGTCGATTTTTTTATACTAAAGATGGATGATTTGTTTCCATTCAACCGCTGAATATATAAATCTTCTTCTGCCGAATAATCATGCAAAAATTCAAAATAACTCTGCTTGTCCTCTTCATTAAATAAATTGTCGGGAACCAATACCGATTTCATGGAGTCTATTGCGATTTTAATGCTTGTCAAATTTTTAAGCAACGGGTCACTTAAAATTTCATGAAAATCTTTTTTCCCTATCACCTTATCTTTAAAGTAGTAGTGTTTAACTAGGCAGATTAACGAACAGTCTGCATCACTCAAGGCATAGGAAAGATAATTTCGACCAACAAGAATACTGCAGGCATATTGACCGTTGTCGGTTACAGGTGCACTGAAATTCTCGATATATACACTGGGTTCCAAATTATCTCCTGAATGAATCACAATAATAGATAAAAAATACCCGATTTTCAAGTTTAATTTAGATTAGTAATGCTGATATTTTTTGGTGAGAACGATTTCTATAACTTTCTATTATTCAATTACATTTGCCGGCTATGCAACAAAATGAGATCTCATTAAAGGTTTCAAACACCTATGCTAATATTTTAAAAATTGCCTTCCCAATTGGGATTGCGATTTTGATCCCTCAATTGAGTATACTTACCAACACCCTCTTTCTAGGAAATTATCGACCGGGTGGCGACTTAGCGCAAACCGAGATTCTTTTAGCCGCTTCAGGAGTGGCTGGCATATTTTATTTGACGATGGTTATGATTGGTTATGGTTTAGTTTCGGGCGTGCTGATGTTGATGAGTCGTAAAGCCGGTGAAGATGATAAGCTTGGATTAGCGCATATATTTAGTAACGGGTTTCTCCTTTCAATTGGGGTTTCATTTTTCATGATTGCCATTTCATTTATTTTTGCCCCCCTACTTTTTAAAACTTTCATTCACAATCCAAAAGTTGCTGATGCTGCAATCTCTTTTATAAGCATTCGATCATGGGGGTTGCCATTTATAATAATAAGTCAATTAGCCAATAGTTTTTTCTTAGCCTTATCACAATCAAAATTTATCATGTTTGGTTCGGCTGCACAAACTATTGTAAATGTATTGTTCGACTATCTGCTTATTTTCGGTATTTGTATTTTCCCGGAATTGGGTTTAGAAGGCACTGCAATTGCTTCGATACTTTCAGAAATCGCCTATGTAATTGTTTGTTATGGTATCCTTCACAAAAACACCAACTTTACACTATTTCCTATTCGCTATGTACGTTCTATTGATACGGCATTAATGAAAAATATGCTATGGAAATCATCTCCCCTCATGATGCAATATTTTTTAAGTATTGGAGCGTGGGAAGTTTTTTTTATATATGTTGAACATTTAGGTAAATCCGAATCGGCCTTGTCGCAAATATACAGAAGTGTTTTTGGGTTGGTTGGGGTAGCCGCTTGGGCATTGGGGTCAACCTGTAATTCTATGGTCAGTAATATTATTGGTCAGCGCGAACTCAATGAAGTGATACCACTCATTAAAAAAATTGCATTCTTGAGTTTTTCATTTTCATTTATTGTAGGCATGCCAATTCTTTTTTACCCAAATTTTTTTTTAAGCTTATTAACTACTGATCAGCATTTGGTAGAAACCGGCATTTCATCCTTACGTATCGTTGTATTAGCAACGTGGATGCTTTCGATATCCACAATCTTTTTTAATGGAGTAGTAGGTACAGGCAATACGCGCATTAATATGTACTTTGAATTTATTGCTATTTTCTTTTATTTAATTTATATCACCATTGTCATCGAATATCTTCGTTTGCCTTTGGCCTATGCTTGGCTATCTGAATTTGTATATTGGTCGAGTCTTTTTACACTCTGCTATATTTATTTATATAAAGGAAAATGGAAAAGTAGTTTGCAATAAGGGGTATTCATGTAGGCTTGAAAATGAGCTTTACATGGTAATGCATGGCAAGTATAAAATCAAAAAAGAACCCCGCTTTGCGCGGGGTTCTTTACATTTATGAATTATTGTTTTCGTTCTAAAAAATCAAGTAAATCATCTTTTGAACTTTGAAAAGTAAATGCATCATTGATCAAGTAATAATTATTTTTATCAAATACTTGTTTGTAAGCATCCTTGGCAAATTGAAGTTTAGTACTTTCAAAACTAAATTCATTAAGAATGCTTAGTAATTGTTTGCAACTAATTTTGTTAGTAATCAAGGCTTGCTTTGCTACACTTACTTTTGAATTTTCAAAGGATGCTTTGCGAATTTGTAAAATTAAGTCATTGAATCGCCCCTCACTCATTTGGCCATTGTAATTATCCCAATGTTTGTCTTGATAATTATTTCGGGTTTCATCTCTATTCCATCGATTATTATTATTCCAATTTTGTTCCGGGTCATCCTCGCGTCGAGGTTGTACTGTAGATTCCCATTCTTCGGCTGGTTCCCAATTATCATTATTATTCCAATGGCCATAGTTATCGATACAACAATTCTCTTCAATGTCCATCACACCATCGCCAATTGTACAATAATAAATATGACCAGCGCTAACTTGTATCCTTCCTTGATACGCTACAATGCCTGTTGAATAACCATGCCCATTACTATTGTATTTGAAGATTTTAATTCGATGTACCCCGGGTGACACGTCTCCAACGGTTAACGACCTGCTTATTTTATTAAATCGCTTACCATCAATTTCTACAGAAATGCTTCTGCCAAATTCATGTTTAATACGAAGCATGGCTTTTTTCCAAGCGGCGAAGGTTGAAAAGCTTATGATGAGTAAGCTTGTAAGTAATACTATTTTTTTCATGTTTATTTTTTGAGGCAGACTATGAATGATAAATTTTGTTTAACAACAAATATAGAAAAACTTTTATTATAGTAAACAATCACAAACAATACCACAAGCTATGGCGGCATTTAAGCTTTCTGCATTTCCCTTTCGTGGAATGGTAATCTTATGTTTCGACAAGGCAATCACTTCATTACTCAATCCTTTTGATTCATTACCAATTAAAATAAAACCTGATGTTATTTTCTCGAATGTATGAACATCTTTACCACCCAAAACACAAGCATAGGAATTCAATTCCGGATGCGCTTGAAGTAAATCAATGATTGAGCAATGGATAACAGGTACCCTGAATATACTGCCCATACTTGCTTGAATAACTTTCGAACTAAAAGCATCGGCACAATTTGCACTGCAATACAAAGCGTTAATATTATACCAATCGGCAATTCTAATCATCGAACCTAAATTACCTGGATCTTGTATATCGTCGAGCACGATGGCTAATGTAGGTTTGACTATTTGTTCAAAATTGGGTTTTTGAACAATCGCTAATACCTGATTGGGTGTGGTTAATGCGCTTATTTTTTTGAGTTCAAAATCTTCTACACAAACCAAATCTATATTGATAAGGTGTTTATTTTTATCAATCCATCCTTGCACAGCATAAATCGTTTCAACATGTAGTGATGAGTTCAAAAGTTCAGCAACCATCTTTTCTCCTTCCACAACAAACTGCCTATTTTGTTGTCGATATTTTTTATCATCCAATGATTGAATATGTTTAACTTGCGCTTTTGAAATCATATTGCTGAATTATTGGTGTATCAAGGGTTTACATATTTTATCAGTCGCAGCCTTATTTATATAGTCTGCTTGTTTTCAGTATCATGCAATTATACCAAACACCTCACGCAAAATCAAACATTACTCAATGAAAATAAATTATCGCTTCATACGCCCAAACCCATAAAGTATAAAGGAGAAACTGAAAGTGTTTTATTATCACTTGCCTACCCAACTGCCAATACACATGTTTTTGATTTGGGTTTTATGCCAAAATACAAATTATGGCGTTATAATAATAATTATACAAAGTATAAAGCCGATTCTCTCCACCCTAAAATTATCAAGCATAAAGTTGAACCTCCCAGTTTGCTTGATTCAAATATGCTTGACCGAAGCCGAGGGCTCATGCAATTGTATATGGAAAATCTAGGTTATTTTTATAGCAAGGTAAACTTTGAGGTGATTCCTAAAGGGAGGAAGAAAGTGGATGTGGTTTATAAAATTGAATCTGGTAAGAATTATACTATACGAAAAGTAAATTATTTTTCAACTCAGCAAGACATTCAATGGCTACTTGAAACGAGTTCTTCGGAAAGTGAGCTAATTCCAGGTGAACCTTATACAAAAATTAAATGTGGAATAGAGCGTGAACGATTATATAAAATAATTCGAAATGCTGGATATTACGATTTTAAATCAGATAATATAAGTTTCTTAATAGATACTAGTAATAAGGCTCGTGTAAAAAGTTTATTAGATGACCCATTCAATCAGGCTGTAACCTATGCGCCGATTCCTGAGAATCAAACCATTGATGTAAACCTGAATGTACTACGAACACGCGACTCAACGTTCTCACAACTGTATACCATTCATAAAGTAGTGGTTACAATAATTAATCCGCAAGATGATTTGGAGAAGTTGTTAGGTTGGACAGAAAGCGAGCTTGATCAGGTTTACTTTAAGTATAAACTCTTGCCGGTAAATCGAAAAGTAATTACGCGAAATGTTTTGATTCATCAAGGGGATATTTATAATACCGTCGACTTCGAAGCAACGATTAATCGATTGAATCAATTAGGGATATTTCAATTTGTAAATATTCAATATGAGAAAGCGGAAGGCTTTATTGGAAAGTTGAATTGTAACATCAATTTAAACATTTCTCCAAAATATGATTTGGTAGGGTTAACTGATGTAAGTACGAGTGATGAGGATTATTTATTGGGAACTGGGTTTGGACTTACTTTTCAGAATAGGAATCTTTTTCATGGAGCCAATTTATTAGCCTTAAGAACTTCTTATTCAACTGAATTCAGGAACGATGCCTTTCTAACCGGCACGAAGAAGTTTTATCAATCAGGTAATAATGTCAACCTAAGCGCAAATCTTACCGCGCCTAAATTCATTTTGCCAATCAATCAAAATCTCTTTAGTAAAAAAAATATGCCCTACACTTTGCTTGGTGCCAGTTATAGTTTTATGAGTCGAATAGCAAACTATACCATCATCAATGTCACCGGTAATTTTGGATATACATGGCAAGAAACCCAATTTAAACATTGGCGAGTTAACCCCATTTTTTTAACGGTTACCCAAGTTCCGGAAAAGTATCTTGGTGACGATTTTAAAAAGAAACTTGAATCGAATGCTTACTTGCGAAACACGTTTACAAGTGCAGTAATTCAAGGGGAGAACTTAATTTTCGACTACAGAAGTAAACCTAAAAGAAAGTATGCTTCCTTTTCGTCTATGCGTATTGGGTTTGAAGAGGCAGGTTCATTGCTTACCGGAATCGATAAATTATACAGTGGTCTTGGAGGATCTAATATTGCAAATATTGCAAGCTATGTAAAAGGTGATATCGATCTTAGGCACTATATTAATAGGCGCAAATCGCAATGGGTTAACCGTGTGATGATGGGAGCCGGTTTGCCTTTTCGCGAATCAACGACCTTGCCTTATATTAAACAATTTGCAGCCGGTGGTCCATTCAGCAATCGTGGTTGGCGTTCACGCGCACTTGGCCCGGGTAGATCAGTTGATACAACTTACCAATCCGGGAACAGCATTATCGATCGGACGGGTGATATGAAATTTGAATTGAACACTGAATATAGATTTAATATCCTAAAACTTTTTTCAGGTGCAATCAACTTAAAAGGAGCTGCTTTTGCCGATATCGGAAATATCTGGCTGATGAATAAAAATAATGATGTTGAAGGTGGTGAATTCGATCCTAAGTATTTTGTTCGCGACTTAGCAGTGTCAACCGGCTTGGGCGCTCGATTTGATTTTTCATTTTTTGTATTTCGTGTGGATGTCGGCTTCCCTATTAAACAACCACAAATTTCTTCTAATTATGGATTTGTAATTGATAAAATGAAGTTTAGCAGCGGTTTATGGAACTTGGCTTTAGGATATCCTTTTTAATTGCCTAATTCATCAAAACCAGTTATAAGTGTCAAAATTGACAGGTTTTCTGTAGCTTTGTCGCACAAAATGTAAACATGTTAACAACGCAGGAGTTACAAACACTTAAAAATCGGTTTGGTATTATTGGTAATGAACCGTCTTTGAATTATTCGTTAGGTGTAGCTTCTCAAGTTGCTAATACCGATTTAACTGTGCTTATACAAGGTGAAAGTGGGGTAGGTAAGGAAGTTTTTTCGCAAATCATTCATTCTCAAAGTGCAAGAAAACACAATAAATTTATAGCGATTAACTGTGGTGCTATTCCTGAAGGTACCATTGATAGTGAATTGTTTGGGCACGAAAAGGGTTCTTTCACAAGTGCAAATGAAAGTCGAAAAGGTTATTTTGAAACTGTAAATGGCGGTACTATTTTTTTAGATGAAATTGGTGAAATGCCATTAGGTACGCAAGCTCGCTTACTTCGTGTACTCGAAGCCGGTGAGTATATTCGAGTGGGGTCCTCAAAGGTTGAAAAGACGAATGTTAGAGTGATTGCCGCCACCAATAAAGACTTATTATTATTAGTAAATGCTGGTAGATTTAGAGAAGACTTGTATTATCGATTAAGTACAGTGCCTATTAGAGTGGCTTCTTTACGTGAGCGAAGAGATGATATTCCATTACTATTTAGAAAGTTTTGTATCGATTTTGCCGAAAAATACAAAACAACACCTGTTCAATTAACTGAAGATGCCAAGGAGGTTTTATCTGCGTATCGATGGCCGGGAAATATTCGAGAGCTAAAAAATATAGCCGAGCAAATTTCGGTTTTGGCACCAAATAAATTGGTAACCGCTAACGAATTACATAATTATCTTCCGGAGTTTCATCAAAAAGAAAGTATGCCTGCATTGATGAATAATAGCACCGGTTCGCATACTGATTTTGCCAATGAACGTGATATACTTTACAAACTCTTTTTTGACATGAAAAAGGATGTCAACGACTTAAAGAAGATGTTCTTTGAGATGATACAAAATCCTGCAGTTGCACATGGCTATCAGGCCGAAGCGAT
Source organism: Bacteroidota bacterium (assembly GCA_016706595.1). GTDB lineage: Bacteria > Bacteroidota > Bacteroidia > Chitinophagales > Chitinophagaceae > OLB11. The sequence continues at coordinate 632,102 of JADJJH010000003.1, forward strand.
ACCTGAAAGATACCCTAGTTATGAACATGAATTATTAGCCGGCAAACCGAATGTATCAGTTGTAATGAGTAATCCGGAAACCCAAAAATTAGAAACTATTCATGAAGTCGAAGAGACTTTAAATATTTCCGAGCACGAAAAAGATCTGATTGTTCGTGCGCTTAAAAAACATCGAAGTAGGCGAAGAGATGCCGCTTCGGAACTGGGTATTTCAGAAAGAACTTTATACCGTAAAATTAAAGAATATGATATTGAAGAATAGCTTGAATTTACTTCTGATTGTATCATACTTAGGTTTAAGTGCTTGTGGTGTGTATAGTTTCACGGGTGCAGCTATTGAAGGCAAAACCATTAATATTCATTATATCGATAATACCGCTCGCAATGTTGTACCCTTAGTAAGCCAAACTTTTACGCAAAAATTACAGCAGCGGATACTTTCGCAAACTTCTTTATCGCAAGTAAACAATGACGCAACCGATTATACAATAACCGGTTCAATTACCGCTTACGAGGTAACTGTGGCTGCTATTACAGGAAATGAAACTTCATCACAAAATCGTTTAACGATCACCGTTTCCATTGAATTCCAAAATCGGATCAATGATAAAGCAAATTTTACGCAATCGTTTAGTCGATTTGCTGATTTTAGTGCTACTCAAAATATACAAAGTGTTGAGCAATCTCTAATAGCAGATATCTCGGAACAATTAGCCGATGATATCTTTAATAAGGCATTTGTGAATTGGTAGTCAAATCAATCTTCAACTCGTGGTTCGAGGTTCGTAGTTCGTAATTTGGTATCGAACCCCAAACTCCGCCTAAGTCTTCTGCGGTTTCTTCTTAGCTGCCGGAAATAATACATTGTTTAATATCAATCGATAACCCGGTGAGTTGGGGTGTAAACTCAAATCGGTAGGAGGGTCACCTACCACATGTTGATAATCTTCCGGATCATGTCCACCATAAAATGTCCAAGTTCCTTTACCTAAATCACCATGTATATAGCGAGCTTCAGCAACCGATTTATTTTCTCCCATTACTAAACTGCTGCTTTTTAACACCCGGTTATTAAAGGCAGTGGTTTGTCCCATAAACCCTTTAATAGTGGTAGTATGGTTTTGGCAAAGCATACTCGGTACCGGGTCGAACTTGGCTGAAAAAGTAAAGAGCGAAAAATAATCTGATGTAAATGCAACCTTCCTTGTATTGGTTGCATCAATATCAGAGTATTCATATTCTAGTGGATTGCTCTTTAAAGTGAAATCTTTGAAGGCTAAACATTTATTGAAATTCAATTTAGATTGCGCCGCTGGGTCTGCCGCATCACCGTCATACATTTTTTCGCATATATCTGTAGCATCTGCAGCTAAGGCAATATCATAACTATCGGTTGCGCTACACATCGCAAATAAATAACCACCACCAATTACAAAATCTTTTATTTTATTTGATATGGCTAATTTCAATTGTGACACTTTTTGAAAGCCATGTTTTTTAGCCATACTTTCATTTCTACTGACATCATCAATATACCAAGGAGCCGTATGGTAGACAGCATAAAACTTACCGTATTGTCCGGTAAAATCTTCATGATGCAAATGCAACCAATCGTACTTAATTAATTTATCATCTAATAACTCATCGTCATAAACTTTTTCAAAAGGAATTTCAGCGTAAGTCAACACCATGGTTACGGCATCATCCCATGGCATTTTACCATCAGGTGTATATACGGCAATTTTTGGGGCTTTCTCTAATCGCACAATATCCATGTTCGCATCAGGGTCAGCAATTTCAGTGAGTATCGCAGTATACTTGGCATCGGCAATTACTTCAAAGCTTACATCTCTAATTTTACATTCATTTTCAACTTCAGCAAAATAGTCACAAACAAAACTTCCTCCTCGGTAATTTAACAACCAATCCATTTTTTCATTTTTCGTTAGCAAATGATAGGCGATACCATAGGCTTTCAAATGATTTTTTTGAGAACTCTCATCCATCGGAATTAGTATCTTGGCTGCTGGCGAAGTGAGAGCAGAAAGCAAAAACAATAGTAATAATTGAAATCGTTGCATGAGTTTATTTTTCAGTTCCCAAAATTAAATGGATATCTCGGTTATCATGTTAAGCTAGTTATAAAACTCGCCATTATAAAACATCTTAAATGTGTTAAATCCAACTTTGAATTGTAAAACATCATAATCTAATTTCATGTCTTCTAACGACATTGAAGTAATATCATATACTTTGCCTTTTGAAAACATACGTAAAACGTTAGCTTTATTTACATACGCAATCGAGTTATAACTCATGCTGTATTTATCTGGATAATAATTATCAATCATAACTTCTTTGCCGTCATAAAATCCCTTGAAATAGCCATTGGGGTCGGCATAAGCAACCACCCGATCAGCAACTTTGTAATTGGGCTCGTAATAGCCAATCTTATGTAAGCTGCCATCATGAAAAATATTGAAATTGCCATCATTGCCATGATAAGCAACTATATCATCACCCACCATAAATGATTTAGGTGGAAATGGATCGATGGTATAAGTTTGGCCTTTATGAAAGATCTTAAACTGGTTATTAATATCTATATAACCTACCGTATTTCTTCCCAACTTAAACTCTTTTACACGCTGGTTTTCTAATGTTTCAACCTGATTATCGTAAAATACTTTAAACTGTTCATTGTAATTAATATAAGCTCCTACATTGTCGGAGACTTTAACCGTGCTATCAAATGAGAAGTCGCTTTCATCTAACGATAAAAATGTTTCGAGCTCAGTAATTTTACCACCATAATAAGCATTAAAGGTCGATCGGTTGATATCATAAAATAAAACAATACTATCGCCCATCGCATACCGGTCGCAAAGCCGTGATAATAAAACCACATCACCGCCATCAATAACCGAAATAATTTTGGAATTTTTATACAAAATTAAATTATCGCTCACTTCAAATTCTGTAGTAAATAAATCACTTATGGCTGTAACACTTCCATCCCGAAATACCTTGAAATTTCTTGCATTATCAATATAAGCAACTGCCCCTCTACCAACTTTATACGTTAAGGGCTTTATCGCTTCTAAGCGATTAATTGCTCCATTGTCAAACACATAAAACTCTTCGCGTGCATTGATATAAGCCGAAAATGGTTGGGCATACACCCATCCCGAACTCAAGATGGCAATAATTATTAGTAATGGCTTCATGTAGAGAATTGAAAAATTAATACTTGTAAATATCGTTTATTTTTTGATAGGCACATCAAGCCATTTTGTTTCGTTTAATTAAGTAGGCATTCAAAACCTTATCAAAACCTTCATTGGTATTGGCATTCACAATATCAATTCCAAATTGCCCGCATTTTAACGATAATGAATTTCTATATTCCTGCATCTTTTTTATATACTCCTCTTTAAGTTGCGTCGAGTTCATTTTTAATCGCTCACCGGTTTCTAAATCTACAAATTCATAGGGCCTATTCTCGAAATCAAAATCCACTTCAAACTGCCCGTCTTGTACATGAAATAAAATCACTTCATGCTTATTATATTTTAAATGTTGCAAGGCATCAAATAATTCATCCTGATCCGAAATTCGATCCAGCATATCACTAAAAATAACCACCAACGAACGCTTATGTAAAGTGTCAGCAATTTGATGCAATACATTGGCGGCATTGGTCGACTGACTTTGCGTTTCGTGTTTCAATTTTTTCTCGAGTTCTGTCATCAACATTTTCTGATGCACCGTATTTGATTTGCAAGCCGTATGCAAAGTAAGTGAGGTGTCAAAAAATGAAAGTCCAACCGCATCTAACTGCTTTTTCAAAATTACGGCTAACGAAGCTGCCGCCAAACACGAAAATTGCAATTTATTAGGCTTTCCCGAATCTATAGGAAATAACATCGAGGAAGAAGTATCTATCACCAACTGACAACGCAAATTCGTCTCTTCTTCGTACTTCTTAATAAATAATTTATCAACGCGCCCGTATACTTTCCAATCGATATGCTTTAAATTATCACCGATATTATACAATCGATGTTCGGCAAATTCAACCGAAAACCCATGAAACGGACTTTTATGCAATCCAATAATAAAACCTTCAACCACCTGTTTGGCAAGTAATTCGATATTTTCTATCTGTTGATCCAACACCATGGGCTTAAAATATTCGGTAAATTTATCCTTATTAATTATTCAAAAAAAATTAGTTTCTCTATATTTGACACAATATTAAGATTCAATGAACAAATCCCTTTCTTTCATCGCGATATCATTATTGTGTTTTTTCAGTTCTTGTACACAAGAATATGTTTGCCAATGCACAATAAACTATACCGGAAATCCGCCGGGTTTGCCCGAGCAACAAATCGTTGAATTCAAAATCCGTGATAAAAAGGATGAAGCCGCTAAATTGTGTGAACAAAATTCAACTACTTCAACTAAGGATGGTATCACAATGGATGAAAAGTGTCGACTCTATTAATCAATTCTTTATTACAACTAAACCATTTAGGGCGTTCCCCTGAAAGTGCCCCAAAGGCACAAAGTTTTTATTTACGTAAAACAATTTTTTACCCTTTGGGTCTACTTCAGGTGGCGGGCTATCTCTGCAATCTTTTGCTCGTACCTCACAAAAGTATTTCCGCTCTATCCCTAACGCGGGGGGCAATTACCCAATTACCCCATTAGTAAATTAGTAAATTGTCCAATTAGTAAATTGTCCAATTGTCAAATTATCATATCATCACATTGTCAAATTATCATATCATCACATTATCACATTATCACATGAAACACATTCCACTCCTTCTCAGCATCTTTCTTTTTGCTACAAGTGCTTTTGCTCAGAAAGCTGAACCGAATTCAACTAATCTTGCTTGGATTCAAATTATGCAACAAGACGGCGGTAACTATTTCGAGGCCCTGAAATCTTTTGAAGCATTTTGGGATAACAAGCAAAAACCTGTTCAAGAAGATGAATTATTTTCAGCTTCTACAAGCGAAAAGGAATCGCCAGATTTTGTAAAAAATAAACAAGCCGATCCAAATAGCGATGCCGCTAAGTATGCCTTCGAGTATAAAAAATTTAAGTATTGGCAAGCTAAAGTTTTGCCTTTTGTACAAGCCGATGGCCGCATACTCACCAAACAAGAACAATTAGACATTTGGCAACAAAGCCGTCAATCACGTAAATAAAATCCAAACAAAATGAATAAAATATTCCTATTCGTATTTGCCTTATTGTTTGGCTATGGTAGTCAATTAACCGCACAAACTTCACAATGGCAATTCACAGGACCTAGCAATTTTCCTACCAATATCAGCGGACAAATCAATGGTATCGGTAGGGTTTGTCAAATTAAATTCAATCCATTGAATCCTTCCTCCATCTATGCATGTAGCGCCTCAGGCGGATTATGGAAAAGTACCGATAACGGAAACCACTGGTTTGTTTTAGGTACCGATGTGTTACCCAAAATGGGAACCGCTTCAATTTGTATCGATTATACCGATACCAATATTATATACTTAAGTAGCGGTGACCCTAATTATTATAATGATGATTTTGGTATTTGGAAATCTACCGATGGTGGACTCAATTGGGCATTGTCAAATACCGGAACCGGTAATTTAATGGCGGTTGAATTATTAATGGATTCTACGAATCATCAAGTTTTATTAGCTGCTACCTCTAACGGAATTTGGCGAACAATCAATGCAGGTGCAACTTGGACTAATGTTTTAGCAGGTAACCAATTTACAGATATGGTTTGCAAACCACAAACTGGAAGCTCAATCGTATATGCATCTTCTTTAAATAAATTTTTCAGAAGCACGGATTTTGGTATTACTTGGACAGAAATCACTTCTGGATTAGGGACTTATTTATCAGCAGGTACCCGATTAGCCGTGAGCGCAAATAACCCGGCGGTAGTGTATATAGGCACCATTAAAGATGAAGGCACCATTTTAAAAAGTGTAGATAGTGGATTGAATTTTACTTTGCAATATCATGATCCATTGCATAGTTTAACCGGGTATGATACCAGTGGGGGCGGACAAGGAAATTATAATTTTTGTTTCGAAGCAAGTCCGGTAGATGCGAATATGTTGTTTGTTGGTTCGCATTGCGTTTGGCGTAGTTTTGATGCCGGACTCACTTGGTCTAAACTAACTATATGGTCGCAAGTTTTACATACCGATATGCATGATTATGCGTTTCAGCCAAGCAATCCTTCTAAATTATTTCAAGCGAATGATGGAGGTGTTTGGCTAACCAGTAATGAAGGTGATGATTGGGCACATTCGAGTGATGGATTGGGTGCTACTGAAAATTATCATGCTGCCGCAAGTCCGTTGTATGCAGGATTAATAAGTACAGGCACCCAAGATAATGGGGAACTAATATTTATAGGTAACCAATGGAAAACCAATAGAGGAGGAGATTGGACTACTAAAATGCAAATGGACTATTCGGCACAAAAATTTGTGTATTACTTTGCCGATAAAGAAAGACGTGCCTTGCCATCAGGAAGTGGGGATCCTTATAATGTGCCTGCTTCAATAACCGCAACAGCAATCAAGCACGCTTTTTCGCCAGATAATCAAGAGTTGGGCTATGTAGGAGGTACCAGTATTTGGCAAACAAAAAATTTATCAAGCGCTACTCCGGTTTGGACACAAATTACTTCGGTAACATCTACTGTAAAAGCGATGGCTATTTGCGAAGGACATCCTAAGATATTTGCATATAGTTTAGGTAGTAAATTTTATATCACTCATAACGCACTGGATCCAGTACCGGTGTTTACAAATACGCTTTTCCCAATCGCTTCATCTGCTAGTGATATTGTTATTTCATCGCAAGACACAAATTTAATTTTTGTGATACTTACGAATAAAGTTTATCAGTCAACAGATGGAGGACTCACCTTCACAGATTATAGTGGTACACTCCCAAATGTTGCACAAATGCGTATTTTTTTAGATGACTACAGTACCAATAAAAGTTTGTATTGCGGAAATAGTTTAGGTGCTTATTATCGAAATGCGACCATGAGCGATTGGGTTAATTATTCGGGGGCGTTACCATCTGTTGCCGGAATTACCGATTTTATGTGTTTCAATGATGGTGGGGTAGATGCCCGTTTATATGCTTCCTATTTTGGTAGGGGTGTTTGGGAAACCAAGTTAGAAAATGCGCATACTTGTGTTACTCCCGTCATTAGCAATGTGGTAGTTTCAGGCAATAGTGCTATTGTAAACTGGAATGCAATTGCAGGTGCTCAGTATCATATTCAATATCGATTAGTTGGAGAGGCAGTTTGGACGCCAATGAGCAGTACAACGAATTCGATCACGATTACAAATATTACAGGTTGTTCAAGCTATGAAGTAAGAGTAAGAACGCTATGTACAGGCGATTATAGTTTATGGAGTAATAAATATGAATTTGTAACACCAACGAATACATTGAGCAACGATTTTGATAATCATCAAGATATTGGTTCGGTGGGTGCTGCAGGTAGTGTTTGTTACGATGCACAAAATCAACGCTACACCATATATGCGAGTGGAAATGATATTTGGGATAAGGCCGATCAGTTTCATTATTTATACAAACAAATGTCGGGTGATGTAAGTATTAGTGCGCGGGTAAAACATATTGGCAATATTTACGGTTGGGCTAAAGGCGGTGTAATGATTCGTGAAAGTTTAAACACCGACAGCAAACATAGTATGTGTGTTTTAACTCCCGGCAATGGTTTTGCCAATCAATGGAGAACCGAAACGAATGATTGGAGTAGCAATGTTGATACTGCGGGTAAAGCTCCAGGTTGGGTAAAGCTCGAACGTATTGGTAATGTATTTACGGCTTATTTTTCGACAGATGGTAATACTTGGCAAGTTTTAAACAGCACTAGCATAGTAATGAATAATACAGTATTTGTTGGATTAGCAAATTGTAGTCATATTGATAGTACCATCAACGACGCGGTTTTTGATCATATCGTTATCAATGATATTGCTTTAAGTGTGCCTGAAGTTTTACACGAAGATGTTCCGGTTCAAATTTATCCAAATCCTGCTAGTGACGAATTGCATGTTCGATTAGTAAAAGCTTCAAATGAGCCAATGACAATAACCCTTCGTGATGTAAATGGTAAGATTGTTATGCAAGCAGATGCAGGCACAAATCAACAATATCGTCTTGATATTTCGAACTTGGCAAAAGGGGTTTATGTTATAGAAATCTTTGCCGGACAGCGATATATGAGCAAGATGATTAAGGATTAAAGGAAATTTGGTCGCTAGGCTAGAATCCATATTTTCATGGGTTTACCAAAAGGTAGTGAGTCATCCAGTTTGGAAGTTAAATCTTACAATTGCATCTGACTAATTTCGAAATTCAAAAAACTTAATATTACTATATTGTTAAGTTTTGTTAGCTTTGAGTTGAAGTCATGCTATCCTTGTTCCGAAATATCACTTTTTTTATTACCCTTTTGTTTTTATCTACAAAGGTCACAGATGCTAAAAGTATTCGAGTTGTTTATTTGGATGATACAATTCAAACAGAAATAAATGAAAACGTTTGGATTGACTTTCACGGTGCGTTAAGTGATAATAGCATTCAACTGTTTTATGAAACCTTCAGATCTTCGGGCAGTGCTGCTTTAATTGATAAGTTATTGGAATATAAGAAGAGTCATCAACTTAATGATTGGTTGTATTATCAATTGATCCGTAAAACGGCTGAGCAAATGAGTCCGAAAGCCAATAATTATAACCGCTATACTTTGTATAAATGGGCATTGCTTTCGTTAAGTGGCTATGATGCCACCGTTTCATTTGGTAAACGAACGTTGTTGTTGTATGTACGAAGTGAAGATAATATTTATGGCATTCCGTATTTTGAGCGAGATGGTCATCAGTATATCTGCTTGAATTATCATGACTTTGGGAAAATTAATTTTAATCGTGATCTAGTTCACGAAACCTCGCTGCGTGTTGCAAGTGCTAACAGGTCGTTTTCATATAAAATAACCATGTTGCCCGATTTTAAACCAAGTGATTATGTGTCTAAAGATTTGCAATTTGATTTCCGTAATAAGGCTTATCATTTTGTAGTGAAGTTGAATCCTGAAATAAAAACATTATTTACCAATTATCCGGTATCTGATTTCGGGAATTATTTTAATATACCATTAAGTAAAGAGACCTATAGCTCTTTGATACCGGAGTTAAAGAGTCAGACCAATTCTCTTAATGAACAAGATCGTGTAGATTTTTTGATGAGGTTCACGCGATATTCATTTTTATACGAAACTGATCAGAATAATTTTGGTAAAGAAAAAAGATTGTCGCCAGAGCAAACGCTACTTTATGAGTATAGTGATTGTGATGATAGGGCAGCTTTATTTTTTTATTTAGTGAAAGAAATTTGTGATTTACCCATGATTGTACTTTTGTATCCAACGCATGTAACCATTGCTGTTCAATTTAGTGAGCCAGTTGGTAATGCTATTGTATATAAAGGAAATTCGTATTCAATTTGTGAGCCTACACCACAGCAAGAGGATACTGAAATTGGACAAATTGCAAAACACTTGAAATCATCAAAGTATGAAGTGGTGTATGAATACAGTCCGCTAAATAAGAAATAGTTGATGAATTCTATTTCAGCTTAATCAGGAACCTATGTTTACTTCGAAATTATTTTGATTGAACTTGTGCAAACTTCTCCATCTTCGATACTAACTAGCCATTTTTTAAGTTTTTGCGTTCTTTCATCTGTAAATTCTTTTAGATGCATGCACTCACACATGGCATGCACACTTCCAAAATAGTGAACCTCGCGTTTAGGAAACTGGGCATTCATTTCGGCATCACGAAATGGTATCCAAATTTGTTGTGAAGTTTTTAGAATTTTAATACACGTTGAATCTGCTTTATATTCTGACAGTATTTTTTGAGTAGTGTTATTCAACTTTTTGTCGGCAAGTTGATCATGTGAAAATGAGATCCAATAGCTATCGGATTCGATAATTTGGTAGATGGCAAGCGTTAGGGATAGAACGAAAAGCCCGGAACGAGGCACGAGTGAGGACTTGCAGTGATAGCCCGCCCACTGAAGTAGTTACAAAAGCGAAGAAGGGTTTTGTGTTGAAGTTCAAATTTGTAAGCTTTGGGAACACTTCAGTGGGAACGCCCTAAAAATCATTTATCTGATTAATAGGATATCTCCTTTACGTTCAATGCTGCCGCAAGAAGTTTTGGCTTTTATTAAGTAGTAGTAGGTGCTTTGCTCGGCAGGTATTCCTTGGTAATTACCATTCCAGCAATCCCAATTTTGATCGCTTGTGAACACCGGATTGCCCCAACGATTGTAAATCATGAACTTAAATTCTTCAATATTTTTCCAATAACTTACACCAAAGCAATCATTGAGTCCGTCGTTATTAGGCGAAAATGCATTGGCAATAAAATAGCTTTCATTATCACTTATCAGTACTTCGAGTTGTGTTGAAATAATACTATCGCAACCGAAAATATTTTGTAAAGTATCGATATAAGTTCCGCTTTGCGAATAAGTATGTTGTCCTACTTGAAGAGTATTGCCTTGGCAAATTTGTTTCATTTGTGATGCAAAACTGCTAGGAAGAATGGTGATATTGAGCGTTAAAATACTATCACAACCCTTTGTATTTTGAAGTGTTTGAATAAAGGTTCCGGATGCAGTATAGGTTTGAGAGTTTACGGTAACCGTATTGCATCCATTGATCGAAACGGTGTTAGTTGTAATGGCGTTGATAATTAAATTTAAAACAATGATGCTATCACATCCGCCACCAATTGGGTATACCTGTGTATAGCTGCCGGTAGCCGTATAAGTTTGTCCGTTTAAGGTATAAGAATTACAATCCGATTCGTTGAAGGTTGTTGTTGAATTTTGTTTAATAGTGAGTGATAAAGTAACTACGCTATCGCAACCAACCGCATTTGTATAAAATTGCGTAAAGGTGCCGCTATTGGTATACGTAATTCCATTTAAGGTATAGCTGTTACAGGCTACTTGTGTGAAACTAATTCCATTACTATATTGAACGGTAAGCGTGATAAAAATTGTGCTATCGCAGCCCCAAGTATTGCTGATGTTTTGGATGTAATTTCCACTGGTAGTATAGGTTTGTCCGTTTACAGTAAAGCCATCACATGCGCTTGCTATCATCGAAAATGAAGTGGCATAATGCATAGAAAGTTGTATCGTTAAGGTGCTGTCGCAACCGGCCGCATTTACAAGTGTTTGTACAAAGGTTCCACTATTGGTGTAGGTGATGCCATTTAATATTAGTGAATCGCATGCATTGAGTGAAATGACTTGGGAAGAACTGTGATTAATGGTAAGATTAATATTGATGGTACTATCACAACCTACACTATTGATTTGTTGTTGAATATAGGTTCCGCTCAGCGTATAGGTAATGCCATTCAACGTAAAATTATCGCAAGATGTGGTCGTTAGGGTACTGCTAGTGCTCTGCAAAATATTCGCATTTATAGTAAGCACAGAATCGCACCCAACACTATTTGTTAAGACCTGTGTATACAATCCACTTAATGTATATGTTAATCCATTTAGAACAAGTGAGTCACAAACATTGGCACTATATCCACCGTTTGTACTCTGGTTAATTGTTAGGTTTAATGTAACGATGCTATCACAACCGGTGCTTGAAATAAAGGTTTGAGTATACATGCCACTCAGGGTATAGGTTTGCGCATTGAATATAAACGTATCACATGCAATTTGGTTTACATTGGTATATACAGTAGGGTAAATGGTAAGGTTTAAGATGATAGTACTATCACAAATTGGTGCCTGAATATTTGTGATTTGCGTATAGGTTCCGCTGCTGGTATAAGTGATTCCGTTTAAAGTAAATGAATTACATGCTGTTTGATTTGAAGTTACCGTTACTCCGGTAAAAATATTTGCCGTGAGTGTGATGATACTATCGCAGCCTACACTATTTGTAAGGTTTTGTGTATATATACCGGATAGGGTATATGTGATACCATTGAGCGTATAGGCATCACATTCATTTACAGTAATGGATGTTGCTGAACTTTGAAGTATGCTTAAGTTTAATGTTACTACACTATCACATCCAACACCTAAAGGAAATGTTTGTGTAAAAGTTCCACTAGTGGTATAGGTTTGAGAGCCTAGTATGAAAGTATCACAGGCCACTTGATTTACAATTGAAGAAGCATTTTGTAGGATGGTAAGGTATAAGGTAATGATACTATCGCATCCATTGCTGTTATAAAAACTTTGTGTGTAAATGCCTGATTGAGTATAGGTTTGAGAATTGAAAGTATATGAAATACAAGAAGTATCCGTTAGGCTCGTTAAAGAGGATGAGTTGAGTGTTAAGTCGAGATATAAAGTGCTATCACAGCCAACCGCGTTTATATATGTTTGGGTATAGATGCCACTGCTTGTATAAACAATGCCATTTATTTTAATACTATCGCACCCTGCATCTTGCAGCGTATCTGACGTGCTAAAATTGATAGCGAGAAGTAAGCTAACCGTACTATCACAGCCATGGCTATCTGTAAACGTGCTGGTATAAGTTCCGCTATTGGTATAGGTTTGCGCGTTGAAGTTGTAACTATCACAAGCAATCACACTGAGTGTTTGATTCGAGCTTTGATGAATGGTTGCATTGAGGGTGATTATACTATCGCACCCAACAGAATTTGGTATGATAGTAACATAACTACCTGATGAAGTGTATGTTTGTCCATTATATACGATACTATCACAAGCTGTAATATTTGTAGTAACGGTAGTGCTATGATTAATGGTTAAATTGATAATGCTTACACTATCGCATCCTCCACCAGGAAAAGTAATGGTGTGGCTATAAACACCACTATTTGTATAAGTTACTCCATTGGCTGCCCATGTGTATGAGTCACAAGCACTTACAGGTGTACCCACCGGACAAGTACTGCAATTCAATAAAAAAGGAGTTGGACCTAGAGGGTCGGGTATCATAATGGCATTTAAATTTTGTAAATAGCCAGCGGCAGGTACATTTAACGGACCATAAATAGTAAAGCTTGCATTGGGTGGTGTTACAATAGCGGTTACTACACATTGTGTTTTTCCCGGGGCAAATACTGCTTGAATGGGTTGATTAGGTAAGATTGGATTAAATGGGTTAAAGTTCGGAAGCCAAGATGCTGCGGTAGTTTGAATTCGCATACGGGCTAAACGATAAGCTACTCCGGGTGTTATTGTTACTTCACTGCCCGGAGGAGCCGCTGTGGTAGTTGCGCGTATGTGATTAGATGCAGGCGTATATCCTGGTGTTACAGGAGGCAGTCCTGAAAAAATGGCATCCCTGCATAAAAATGTATGCGTTAAGGTGCCACCGTTTTCTATGCCTGGAGTAGCATTTAATCCCCATGAATAACCACGAACTGCAATACCTGTGCTTCCTATATTCGTAAGCATCACATCGTATTCAAAGGTATTGGAATTGGGTTGTCTTAAATTCGTAAAAGTCATCAGCAAATCTGTTTGAGCTGAGCTTTTTATCGAAAATAAGTTCAGGGAAAATGTGCATATTACAATGACATACCTGAATATTGTTGTTGCTTTCATGTTGTTCTTTTTAGCGTCAACATCCAACCCGAAAATGCTCGACCTAGATATCTGTGGCCTCACCAAATGCCATGGCAGTTGCCTCTTTCACGGCTTCGCTCATAGTTGGGTGTGGGTGAATTGCATTGAGTACTTCATAATAGGTAGTTTCAAGTTTACGACCTAAAACCGTTTCGGCTATCATTTCAGTAACATTCATTCCAATCATATGGGTGCCAAGCCATTCTCCATACTTCGCATCGTAAATTACTTTTACAAATCCTTCAGTATTTCCACCGGCTGCTGCTTTACCACTCGCCACAAATGGAAATTTACCGATTTTTAATTCATAACCCGCTTCTTTAGCTGCTTTTTCTGTTAAACCCACGCTCGCAATTTCAGGACTACAATAGGTACATCCCGGAATATTGCCATAATCGATAGGTTGTGGTTGATGAGCATGTTTCTTTTCCATGAAGGCAATATTTTCGGCACAAACGATACCTTCTTTACTGGCAACGTGCGCTAAGGCTTGAGTTGGTAAAATATCACCAATTGCATAGATGCTCGGGATATTAGTTTGGCAATAACCATCCACCAATATTCGTCCTTTATCGGTTTTAACGCCCATGGTTTCTAATCCAATATTTTCTAAATTGGCAACTACACCAACAGCACTTAAAACGATATCAGCTTCTACAATGATTTCTCCAGTGGCTGTTTTTACTTTGGCCTTTACTCCGGTACCACTTGTATCAACGCTTTCAACCGAAGCGTTAGTCATGATTTCGATACCTTGTTTTTTGAAACTCTTTTCTAATTCTTTCGATACATCTTCATCTTCAACCGGAACAATGCGCGGCATAAATTCAACAATCGTTACTTTAGTTCCGATGCTGTTATAGAAATATGCGAATTCTACACCTATGGCACCACTTCCAACTACTATCATAGATTTTGGTTGCGTAGGTAAAACCATAGCTTCGCGGTAGCCAATTACTTTTTTGCCATCAATGGGTAAGTTTGGTAAAGTTCTTGCTCGTCCACCTGTTGCAATAATAATATGTTTACAATCTAAGGTATTGGTTTTGCCGTCGGCAGATGTTACATCTACTTGACCTTTCGCTTTAATTTTGCCATAACCCATGATCACTTCAATTTTATTTTTCTTCATTAAAAATTGAACGCCTTTACTCATCTTATCGGCAACACCTCTACTACGTTTTACCATGGCTGTAAAATCAGCACCTAAGCCGCTTAAGGTTACGCCATAGTCATTGGCATGCTTGGCATATTCATAAACCTGAGCCGATTTCAATAAGGCTTTGGTTGGGATGCAACCCCAGTTTAAACAAATACCACCTAAACTTTCTTTTTCAATAATGGCGGTTTTTAATCCTAATTGTGACGCGCGAATGGCTGCTACATAACCTCCCGGTCCGGCGCCTATAACTATTACATCGTAGTTCATATTGTGTTTTTAAGTATAATTTATTGTGTCGACAAATGTAGGTAAAAGGATGTAAAAAGTGAAATCTGCTATTCCTTTAGCTTGGGTTCAAAACGAAGCCGCAATTTTTCATCAAATTTCGAGGCCCCTTCAAAAGTAAATTTCTTTTTTTCAAGCAACGGGCCTCTTTTACGCAATGAAATATCAATAAATCCAAATTTGCTTTTGATGGGGTTGAAATCTTCATCATATAAATTAATGCCATAGTTTCTTGTGGAAACAGCATCTTCATCACCACGAAATTGGTCATTTAAATAACGAGGTAATAAACTGTCTACTTCTAATTGATCGCCGGGTGATCGATAGCCAACTTCTGCAAAATAATAGTCAGAAAACGAATTGGTGCCAAGCATCTTTTTTTTGCTGAGTGATTCATAATCATAAAATGTAATTTCATTCCAACGTTTTGCTTTTGCTTTTTCATAACAAGTGTCGTAAAAAAAATAAACCGGACAATACGTGAAATTTTGTGCCATATCCTTCATAATAGAAGTATTTATTTCTTCATCACCTTCCATAACATCCGGTATGTATTTTTCAAGTCCGCGTTTTTTTAAAGCTTCTATTTTATTCGTTGATAGATGAAGCATAAATAAAATAGCTTTTGGCTTATAATATTTTGACGCAACTTGGGCAGAAATGGAAGTGACCAAAATCATGAGTAGGCAACTCGTTAGAAGAAATTTCATATATGCAAACTAATAAAAAGTAGGCATTTGAACAAGCATGATGTATTGATATATGATAATACGTTTTAGATTTACCGATAAGGTTGTTTAAAAACGACATTTACAATGATTTCAGATTTTTTATCCTTGCACTATACTACTGTACGCCAGGACTTTTAAAAATCAAAGTAGACAGATTTTTAAAGTTGCCCTATAAAAAGAAGGTAGAAATCCAAAATACCAAAGCAGCTAATAAAGCACTAATCGGAATGGTGAGTATCCAAGCCCAGAGTATATTAATGGTAACACCCCAGCGCACAGCACTTAATCTTTTAGTAGCACCCACGCCAATAATTGAACCTGTTATAGTATGAGTTGTTGAAACCGGAATTCCCATTTGCTCGGTTAAGAATAGGGTAGTAGCACCAGCTGTTTCGGCACAAACACCTTCAAGTGGGGTAACCTTGGTAATTTTGGTTCCCATGGTTTTTACAATTTTCCAGCCACCACTTAAGGTGCCTAAGGCAATGGCTGTATAACAGGCTAATGGAACCCAATCGGGCATAGCTTTAATATCTAATAAATCGCCATTGGCTATTAAGGCCGCAGCAATAATACCCATTACTTTTTGTGCATCGTTACCACCATGGCCGATACTAAATGCAGCCGATGAAAGCAATTGTAATTTTTTAAACATATTAGCGGTTCTGCTCGCTTTTGGTTCACGCATTTTTTCGTTGTAGATGAAGGCGCAAATGAAAAGTAAAATCATACCAATTAAACAGTAACGAAGGATATGATTATCGGCTTTTTCCATTTCCTTTTTCAAATCTGTTTTTACATCGATTCTCATCTTTTTTGTAAATTCTGGTATTTTATTCCCATCTAAATTAATTTTAGTAACCATAGATTTAATCATGGCATCCATGCCAATGCTATGATACTTTTTTGAAATAGGAATCAGGCTATCCACACTATGTTTTGCATAGATATATTCGGCCTCTTTAAATTTATTTTTTGTGGATTGAATCTTTAATTGTTCAACTTTAAAGTAGCCATTAAGTTTGTCTTTGAGTTTACTTATTTCAATATCGCGAATATTTACGTTATTGACAATTTGATTTGCAACTTCATCGGGTCCAATTTTTTCGTAGTTACCTGTAAATTTTTCACAGGCTTTGGCAGATGCTTTTGCTTTTACCAATTTGAGTTTGGTTTCATCCAATTTGGTTTGCATTTCAGGATCTGAATGTAATGATAAATCGTAGCTCAATTTATCTACTTCGTATTGGTACTTATCGGCCTTAAAATATTTGCTAACATTTTCGTTAATTTTATTTTGTTGAAAATTGCCAAATAAAAACCAGAGACCAATTGAAGTAGCCAGTAGTATGCCACTCTTTAACCAAGTATTTCGATGTATAGTAACAAAGGTAAAGAGCATGGATATCAGTCCTCCAAGTAACGGTGCAATAAATATGAAAAGCACAGTTTTGCCTATTTTTTCACTATCAATAATTTTAAATAATGGCATCATGCCTTTGGTCATCAAGGCATGGCAGATTGCCGCACCTGCAAAACCTCCAATTAAAGTATGAGAGGATGATGAAGGAATGCCCCACCACCAAGTAAAGAGGTTCCACATAATGGCAGCTATCAATCCCGAAAAAATAACTGGCAAGGTAACAAATTCAACCCTCACGGTTTTTCCGATGGTATTGGCCACTGCATGATCTTTAAAAATCATGAAGGCGATGAAGTTAAAAAAGGCTGCCCACATTACCGCTTGAAATGGGGTAAGGACTTTAGTTGAAACGATAGTGGCTATTGAATTAGCTGCATCGTGAAATCCGTTAATATAATCAAACAATAAAGCCAGAATAATAATTACAATGACAAATGACATATGCAGGGTTTAGTTTAAATTGAATTCGGATTCGGTAAATTAAAATTTGAATGATTTACTATGCATATTTAACAACAATGCTTTCAATCACATTCGCTGCATCTTCGCATTTATCGGTTACGAGTTCCATCACTTGATAAATTTCACGTTTTTTGATGACTTCTTTAGCATCGGGTTCGGTGGCAAATAATCGTTCAATGCTTAAATCATAAATATCATCGGCTTGGTTTTCTAGACTATTAATTTTCACCAAAGCATTTGTGATATTGCCTACATTTTTCATATTTCTCAATTCCATCACGGCTGTCTTTAATGCCATGGTTCCCATTTCAATGACTTCGGCCATTTTTTGTATGCCTTGGTCGTTAGGGTCTACTTTATAGAAATTGATTTTTTTAGCCGATCCATAAATATAGTCGGCAACATCATCAATAGCAGAAGCCAAATAATGAATATCTTCTCGGTCGAATGGAGTAATGAAATTCTTACCTAACTCAATAAAAATTTGATGGGTAAGCTCATCATTTTCATGTTCAAGTTGTTCAAGTTGTGAAATGATGATGGCACGATCTGAAAAATCGGGGGTATTTACTACCTCTCGTAACTTTTTACCCATTCGATAAACGTTTTCAGAAACTTGTTCGAATAAGCCATAAAAAACTCTGTCTTTGGGTTGAAAAAATTTTAATATCGAATTTAAAGCCATGTTATATTTTTATTATGAAATTGTAAAATCGGTTAAAAATAGAAAGAAATTGAGTAAGGTGCTAGTTTGTGTATAATTATTTGATAAACAATTTAGCCAAATTTGCCTGTTACATAATTTCTAGTTTCAATTCGTTCAGGATTTTCAAAAATGATATTTGTGTCATTGAACTCTACTAACTCTCCTAAATAAAAGAAAGCTGTTTTTGAACTCACACGTACTGCCTGTTGCATATTATGAGTTACAATAACGATGGTATAACGGTCTTTAAGTTGTAAAATGAGTTCTTCAATTTTAGCCGTACTTATCGGATCTAGGGCCGACGCGGGTTCGTCCATTAAAATAATTTCTGGATTAATGGCCAAACATCGGGCAATGCAAAGTCGTTGTTGCTGACCACCTGATAATTGTAAAGCACTTTTGTCTAGTACGGCTTGGACTTCCTCCCACAATGCTGCTTTTTTTAAGGCATCCTCCACACGATTTTCGAGTTCGGTTTTATTTTTCATGCCCTGAACTTTTAATCCATACGCCACATTTTCGAATATTGATTTTGGGAAAGGATTGGGCTTTTGAAATACCATGCCTACTTTCTTACGTAATTCTTCAACAATTATTTTTTTATCATAGATATCCTCCCCATCAATTAAAATTTTGCCTTCAAGTTTAGCGCCATCCACTAAATCGTTCATACGATTATACAATCGTAGTAGGGTAGATTTTCCACATCCACTTGGACCAATAAATGCAGTCACTGCTTTTTCGGGAATATCGATATTTATATTCCGTAGCGCTTTAAAGTTTCCGTAGTAAAAATCAACATGTTGGGTTTCAATAATATTAGACATGGAAGATGTAGTTATTTGCGTTGTATTTTTCGAATCAGGTTAGCCATTAAGTTACAAATGAGTACAATGATAATTAATATCAATGCAGTGCCATAGGCAATCGGTCGTGCTTTATCAATATCGGTTCCGCTAGTAGCCAAAACATATAAATGGTATGGTAATGCCATCGCTTGGTCGAACATTGAATGTGGAAGTCGCGGTAAAAAGTATGCCGCAACGGTAAATAAAATCGGTGCGGTTTCTCCACTTACTCTGCCAATCGACAAAATGAGTCCGGTAATAATATTAGGAAATGCAGCAGGTAAGATAATTTTTTTTATGGTATGAAGTTTAGATGCGCCCATCGCATAACTCGCATGTCGATAGGTATCATCAATTGCTTTCAAAGCCTCTTCTGTGGTTCGAATAATTACAGGTAATGCAAGTAGGCCTAAGGTAAGCGAACCTGCCAATAAGCTATCGCCAAATTTTAGTTTGTTCACAAATAAAGCCATTCCAAATAAACCAAAGACAATGCTAGGTACACCGGCTAAATTATCAGTCATTAATCTTACAAATCTTTTAGCCGGACCATCCTTTAAGTATTCATTCATATAAATGCCACTCATTACACCAATCGGGAAGGCAAATAAAATACTGCCAGCAATAAGATATAAAGTGCCAATAATAGCCGGCAAGATTCCACCTTCAAGCATACCTTCTTCAGGCATTTTTGAAATAAAATCCCAGTTAATTACACCGATACCTCTTATAATTATAAAACCAAGAATCACAAAAAGTATACCTACTACCAAGATACTCAAGGTACGTATAATCAAAAAAGCAATCTGTTGTTTTTTTGCAGCGGTCATATATTATGCTTTTTTTCTTGAAATGAAATTAACATAGAGGTTAATCGACATGGTAATGAGAAATAATATGCAGGCTAATGCAAACAAAGATTGAAAATGAATACCTCCATTAGGAGCTTCACCCAATTCTGCAGCAATGGTTGCCGGAATAGTACGAACCGGTTTCAAAATATTTAAAGTGGTATTCGCAGCATTGCCAGTAACCATTAAAACCGCCATGGTTTCACCAATGGCTCTACCGATTCCTAAAATAGCAGCGGTTGTAATCCCACTTCTTGCATAAGGGATTAAAACAGTTAAAATGGTTTGCCATTTCGTAGCGCCTAGGGCATAGGCTGCTTCACGCATACTTTTTGGCACATTTTGCAATGCATCTTCGCTAATCGTTATAATTGTTGGTAAAGCCATAATGCCAAGAATAATACTTCCTGCTAAAGCAGTTTCGCCAACATCTAAATGAAATACTTTTTGAATGAGAGGAACTATGATGACTAAGCCAAAAAAACCATAAACCACACTCGGAATGCCGGCTAAAAGTTCTACAACCGGTTTCATATACGAGCGTATACGCACTGAAGTAATTTCACTCATAAAAATTGCACAAGCTAGGCCTAGGGGTAAGGCCAATAAAATGGCGCCTAAACTAACTAAAAAGGTGCCAACCAAAAGTGGAAATGCGCCAAATTGAGCAATCGGTTTCGCGGTAGGAAACCATTCTTTTCCTTGGACAAATGAGGCGATAGAATTTTTATCAAGCTTTAATTTGTTGGCCTTTATTTTGTTGGTAAAATTGCGTTCCGGAATCATGGCAATTACGCCTTTATCACCTTGTATAAAATGATTGTAACAAGTATCAAGGTACTCCATTTCTGCGCCCATTTGTTCTTCCGAATAATTATTGCCAATATCTTCTAAAGTTACTAAGGTAATGGGTTGGGCATGTCCGGTAACTTCTTTCCAATCAGTAATATCTTGGTCAAAAATCCTTTTACATTCAGTAGGATTAATAAAAGTAATCGGGTTATCTGGATGTACTGCAATAATAAAGCCCGGTTCAATGGGCTTTTTATTGAAAAACGATAGGCCTTCACTGAAAAGGAATATCACGATTAATAAAACCGTTATGGTAGTCACTAAGCTGCTAAAAGCCAATATCCCTACCTGAAGGTTTTTAAATAATTTATTCATAAATTCAATGCAAAAATTTGCATGTCTTAAAGGGTAACTACTTGAGTAAGATGCAAAGTTTGATAATGTGCAATTATTTTTTAACCGGTATATATCCTGTGGATTTTACAATAGCTTGTCCACCGCTTGACAGAATAAAATCTATAAATGGCTTTACAGTTTTTTCAGAAGAAACCACATAGTATAAATACAATGGGCGAACAATTGGATACGTGCTATTCATAGCATTTTGTACTGTAGGTTCAACATACGATTTGCCTTGATTGTAGCTCACCGAAAGTTGCTTCACACTATTATTATCGTAAGCTATGCCGATATAACCTATGGCACCTTTGGTTTGCGAAACACTTTGTACAATGGCACCGGTTGCGGGCATACTAAGTACTGAATTTGCAAAGTTCTTTTTGTTTAATACATGTTCTTTGAAGAACTCGTAAGTGCCGCTGCTGCTTTCACGACTATAAACTACGATATTTAAGTTTTCACCTCCTAGTTCTTTCCAGTTTTTAATTTTTCCGGTAAAAATCCCCTCCAATTGTTCGCGGGTTAATTTTGAAATCTTATTTGCAGGATGAACAATAACACTTAACGCATCTTGTGCTATGATTACTTCTTTAATTTTTTTACCGGCTTCTTGCAATTTCATTTTTTCGTCCATTTTCATTTTTCTGGAAGATGCAGCTATATCGGTACTACCATCCATCAAGGCAGCAATGCCTACTCCACTGCCACCTCCGGTTACACTTACCGAACCCTTACCTGCTTTTTTATACGACTCAGCTTCCTTTTGCGCTAAGGGTAAAACTGTATCGCTACCTTTTAATTTAATGTTTTGTGCTTGTAAAATGCCTGTAGAAAGGGTTAGCATCAAAATAATTTTCTTAATCATTATTCTTATTTTTTTGGGGTTAATGGACAAGTGTTTTTTATGAGTGGCAAAGGTGATAAACAGATTCCAAAGCGCTATTATTTTATAGATTACTAAAATGTTATGTTTCGTAATTGTTACCAAATTGTTTCCAAATTAAAAATTGAAGGTTGGATAAAAAACTAAAAATCAGTATGGCTGCAACTTACAGCGAGTATGTAACAATTACGTAACCTTAGCGTAATGTTCAAATAACCTTGACATAATGCTGAGGTAATACTGCGAAAATACTTTTGCGGCAATAAAATTAAAGATGCAAAAGTTTATTCTATTGGTTCTGTTTGTGGTTGGAAATTATAGTTTACAAGCAAAAGGAAAGATTACAGGAAAGGTGGTTGATGAAAATAATCAACCCTTAATTGGAGCTACCGTAATGATTACCGGTACTACATCGGGCGCAAAAACTGATTTGAATGGTGATTACAGTATCGCAAATCTGGAGTTTAAAACTTACGAACTATCATTTGCCTATATTAGTTATGATAAGAAATTGGTTTCAGATATTGTGGTGAGTTCAACTGAACCTGTTTTCGTAAATGTAGCTCTTGTGCCAGCAAAAAAGGGTTTGAATAATGTGGTTGTAAAATCATCGATGAAAAAAGAAAGTTTGAATGCTTTACTGGTTCAACAAAAAAATATGACCACCATTTCAGATGGTATTTCGGCAGAAATGATTCGCAAATCACCCGATAAAAATTCAAGTGAAGTTTTAAAACGTGTAAGCGGGGTGAGTATTAGTGAAGGTAAGTTTGCTATCATTCGAGGATTAAGTGATAGGTATAATATGGCCATGTTGAATGGTAGTTTATTGCCGAGTTCAGAAGCCGATCGTCGAGCGTTTTCATTTGATATGTTCCCCTCTAATTTTCTTGATAATATTACCATCATTAAGGCTGCAACCCCCGAATACCCCGCGGAGTTTGCCGGTGGTATTGTAGAATTAAATACTAAGGATATTCCTACAGAAAATTACTTGAATATTCAAATAGGCAGTGGATATAATAGCATTAGTACATTTAAAAAATATTACGATGGACAAAATGGGAATACTGACTGGTTAGGACTTGACAATAAAAGTAGAAGTTTACCAAGTAATTTCCCTTCTACCGAAAAATTTAATAGCAGTACGAATGACTTTACAAAACAAGAGCGATTTGATGCTTCAAAGACATTAAAAAATAATTGGGGAACTACTTTACATAATTCGATGCTCCCAAATCGAATTATACAAGTTACGGGTGCTTGGCATAAAGACATGAAGAATAAATCATCTATTGGCCTAATTGGTGCCATATCCTATAATCGCTCACAAAGATTTAACTCAATTCAACGAAAAGAATTTGAATTGGACCAAACATTTATTTACGACTACACCGATTCGGCATATCGAGATAATGTGTTGGCAGGAGCTATGCTTAACATCGGCTATAAAATAAACAGCAAAAATAAAATTACTCTCCGTACAAATTACAACATCAACTCTGAAGATCAAACTATCCGACGAAGTGGAATTCAAGTAGTGAATGAACAATATCTCAGAAATACTGCTTTATGGTTTAGTTCCAATACCATGTTAACTACACAGCTTGCAGGCGATCATAGTTTTTCGAAACATAAGATCAAACTCAGTTGGAATGGTACTATGAATGAAATTAATAGAAATACACCTGATTTAAAGAAAACGTATTATATCAAAAGTTATACAAACCCTGACGATACCATGTATCGCGCTTATGTTCCTATGCAAGCTTCACCAAATTATTCGGGTAGATTTTACTCTACATTGAATGAGAAAGTTTATAGTGGAAAGGTGGATATAGGCATGCCGTTTAAAATTTTGAAAGTGGCCCAGCAAGTAAAAACGGGTGTTTATATATTATCAAAAGAGAGAAATTTTTCTTCGCGAGAGTTGGGATATGTGATTGCTAACCCTGCTCAATTCAACCAATCGTTAAACTTATTATCTGACGACAAAATTTTTGCTTCAGAAAATATGAATAACGCTGGGTTTATGATAGCTGATATAACGCAAGGAACAAATTCGTACAATGCAAATTCAAGTATGCAAGCTGCTTATCTACAATTTGATAATAAATTCTTGAAAAATTTTAGAGTGGTTTGGGGGCTACGGTACGAAAATTACAAGGCTACATTAAATTCTCAAACTAATATTCCAATTGAAGTAGGTAACAATTTTTCCAATGTATTACCTTCTTTTAACTTGACATATCAGTTGCAGAAGAAAACAAATATCAGACTTTATGCATCTAAAACATTATCACGCCCTGAATTTAGAGAGTTGGCTCCATTCCCATTCTTTGATTTCAATACTTCATCTGTTCTTGTAGGTAATACTGCTTTAGTGCAAACAGAAATAAAAAATCTCGACTTGAAGTATGAGTATTTTCCTGGCAAGGGCGAAATAGTATCCGCATCATTATTTTACAAGCATTTTGATAATCCAATAGAAGCCGTGTTAGATGCTAGTTCAACAGCAGGTACAAGAAGCTTTACGTATGGTAATGCACCTACCGCTGATAATTATGGAATCGAATTAGATTTTAGAAAATCTCTTTCTTTTATTAATCAAAGTGAAAAATCCATTTGGTCGAATTTGAGTGTCTTCGGTAATTTATCATTAATCCAATCTAAGATTAACGTTAAGCAACAAACCGTTTTTGGCGACACAACTTTTACACGGCCTTTACAAGGTCAGTCACCCTATGTGATCAATATGGGATTGAATGCAAGTATCCCTGGTATAAATTGTAATCTAACCTTATTATATAACCGAATTGGAGAAAGGATAGTATTAGTAGGTAATACCTATGTGCCCGATTTGTATGAGAAATCACGTAATGTAATCGATTTTCAAATTACCAAAAAAATTGGAAAAGGTGCTGAAGTGAAACTTAATCTTGGCGATTTATTACATAATCCGTTTATCTTTTACCAAAACGGAATTAACGATAAGAAGAAGACTTATTCAAGCAAAACCGATGCAGTAGTCACGTCTGTTTCTCAAGGTTTCAATTGCGGATTATCGTTCGCATATAAATTCTAAAAATAAATAAACATAAAAAATGAAAAAAGGATTACTTACTATGTTGAGTGTATTTGCTATGAATAGCATGATAGCTCAAGCCCCTGTTAAAGTGATAACAGGTAATTTAACCGGTACGGTAAATTGGACCAGAGATACCATTTACAAGTTACAAGGAAAAGTATATGTGAAATCGGGCGGCACATTAAATATCGCCCCAGGTACTATTATTAAAGGTGATAAGTCAGTGGCAGGTTCTGCTTTAATTATCACACGTGGTGCGCGTATTTATGCTATAGGTACACCTACTGAACCTATCGTTTTTACCTCAAGTGAATCGGCTGGTAACAGAGCTACTGCCGATTGGGGTGGTATTGTAATCTCTGGGAATGCAACAACAAATGTTGCCGGTGGAATTGGCACCTTGGAAGGTGGAAATTTAGCAAACCCTGATGGAACTGTAAGTGATGGCCAGTATGGTGGATTAAACGATTTAGACAATAGCGGCGAGTTAAGCTATGTTCGTATTGAATTTGCAGGTTATGCTTATGCGCTTAACAATGAATTGAATGGGTTAACAATGGCTGGTGTAGGTAGCGGTACAAAAATATCGCATGTACAAGTGAGTTATGGTTATGATGATGCTTTTGAATGGTTTGGCGGCACAGTTAATGCCGATCACTTAATCAGCTTCCGTGGTAATGATGATGATTTTGATACGGATTTCGGTTATCGTGGAAAAGTTCAATTTGGGGTAGTTTTACGTGATACAGCTTTTGCGGATGCTGTTTCTGGTGCGAATGGTTTTGAAAGTGATAATGATGGAAGCGGAACAGGTGCAAAACCTTATACATCTCCTGTATTTTCTAATATGACTATCATCGGACCACAACAAACGCCAACAACTACTTTTGATCCTAATTTTAGACGCGCTGCTCATATTCGTCGTAATTCTCGTACAAGTATTTTTAATTCAATTTTTATGGGATGGCCTGTGGGTATTAAATTAGATGGTGATAGTTGTCATGTAGCTGCCGATAGTTCATTTTTAGTAATGAAAAATAATGTAGTTGCTGCATGTGCTTTGCCACTCGATTCATTAGCTGGTGCACCTTGGAATATTACGGCTTGGTTTAATACAAGTGGTTTTTCAAATACAAATTATTCAGCCAATACAGATGTAATGTTAACGAATCCATTCAATTATGGTTCACCCGATTTTCGTCCATCTTCATCTTCACCTATGTTAACCGGTGCTGCATTTGCGGATGCGAAACTATCTGCAGGGTTTGATAATAGCCCTACTTACCGTGGTGCATTTGGTACAACTGATTGGACAGCTAACTGGGCAAGTTTCACGCCACAAACAAATCCTTATTTATATGGATATGGTGCTAGTCCGGCAAGCGTAAAAGGTTTTAACGCTGAAAAAATCAATGCTGAGTTATATCCTAACCCAGCACAAGATATGAGCGTATTAAGTTTTAACCTTGTATCAAACGAAACCTTACAAGTTAATATCTTTGATATAAAAGGTAATCTTGTTTCAACACAAACAAAGAATTGTCAGGCAGGTGCTCAAAAAATCAATATCAACACACGCAATTTGTCAAATGGTATGTATGTAATAAGCTTACAAGCTGGAAACCAATACAATTATTTAAAATTGTCTGTGAACAAATAATTAGTACCCAATCAATCATAAAAAATTAAGCTACGAATTTCGTAGCTTTTTTTTTACTAAATCTAGAAGAAGCTCTCAACGGGAAATACTAAATCCGAAGGGAATCGTTGATGAAAAAATGTTAGATGCCGGGAGTTAGATGTTCGTAAAAGTTTTTAGTCAGAAGAATCCAAAACTTTGATTTTCTATTTTAAGATTTCGAATTACCGTAAAAATTAACCTTGTAACTGAATTTGATATCCTGAAGGTTCGATATGATTTAGATGAATACTATTGCTGGAGTATACGCCTTCTGGACTAGTTATTTCAACGGCATCAAGCATCAGGTGAAATTCTTTTTCTGTCCTGAATTTATACATGGGTACCATGGTCAATAAAAATAATTCAAGCATGGTAGGAGAGGGATAGGTGCCAAAAAAACTTTTAAAATAAAGATAAACCGGTGAAACTCTACTAACCATGAGTACCCTGGAATAGTATAAAAGAAAACTTTTAATATCAATAACAGTATCAAAGGCGTCGTATTTGCCTGAATATTTATGTCGAACAGATTTGCTTATGATTTCAACTAAGTTATTAATGGCAATAGAGTATACGTAAAACTGAGATTTTTTCGGAATCACATAATGCCCTTCCGTTTTTTCGAAAAACAATTCGTGTAAGTTGTTATAATGATGAGCTTTGTCGCCAATAGCCTGAACATTTAAAAGCGTACAATGAATGCCGGATTGGGTAAATTTTTGTTCGATAATTCCTTTATGTTGTAAAAATAAATTACTCGAATTATAGTAAGCTCCAGGGTAGGTGAGTAAAATAAGCTTTTCGAAATGATTTTCTAGAACGTACTCCATTAACCAATCTACTACATCACATTCATGCTTGAAACTATCAATATGTGTATAAAAGCCGAGACGCTGAAACGAATAAAGTAATGTCGTATTATTAATAAACTTGCATTGTTCTATCAAATCTTCCTTGTTTTGAATCTGTAATAAATCAATCTGGTTAATGGGTTCATTAAACGAAAGTTTTCGAAAGAGTTGTTGTTCAATTTGGGAAAAAGAATGAACGTATAGCATGATGTCATTTAGATTTTTTCGAAATTCGCATTCTTACATTATCAAATTATGAATTACAGATTAAGTGATTCTTATGATTCTCCCTATGAGAACACATTTTTGGTAATTGAGGAGCACAGTTGCCGCGATTGTGGAGGATGCCCGCCTTATTTCGTTGAGGTCATTAGCGAGTTCTATTCAAGAAGGATCTAATGAAATGGGGTGGAGTAGAATGCTTAAGTCCGGCTGTATAACAAACAGTTGTGGTAGCCATGCAAAAAGAAATTGTAATTATTTTAGTACTAACGATTTATTTTTATATTGCATTGAAAATAACCAAAAACCATTTGAATTATGCGCGCTGTTTTAGTAGACGATGATAGATTAAATACGGACCTATTAATTAATTTATTACAAAAGTATTGTCCGGGTGTTTTGGTGGTAGGTACAGCCGAAACCGTAGATGAAGCCTTAGAAGTCATTGTTGCTCAAAAACCCGACTTGCTTTTTCTAGATATTGAATTGCATAATCGTTCAGCAAAAGATATTTTACATTCGTTGAATCTCGAAAAAATGCAAATTATTTTAATCACTGCATTTGATAGATATGCACTTGAAATGTATAAATTTAATGTAGTTGATTATTTATTGAAACCTTTAGCGATTACCGATTTAATATCGGCTGTAAATAAGGCATTCAAGAATATCGAGAAAAATAAGATAGTTGATACCAATCAATTGCAACAAACTTCAGAAAGATATATTGCCTTACCCGAGAAGGATCATATGAATATCACAAAGATGAATGATATCATTCGACTTGAAGCTAAAAACAGCTATACCCAAGTGTTTACGAAAGAGAACAAAATCATAATTTCTTCGAAATCATTATCCGACTATGAAGATTTATTGCCAAGGCATTTATTTATCAGGGTGCATAATTCTCACATTGTAAATATTCAATTTATTTTGCGTTACCTGCGTACAAAAAATGGAAGTTTAGTAATGAGTGATCATACCGAAATTCCAATTTCCGCAAATCGTAAGAAAGAAGTTACCGGTCATATTGTTTTTTAATGCTTTGCTCGTGGAATCTATAGTTCGCAGGATAATGTTTATAACTTATTATTCATTTTATTAAGCCTCATTTCCTTGCTTCATACATTTGCCGCTTCATTGTATGAAATATAAATTCATTACCGTTGAAGGGAATATCGGAGCAGGTAAAACTACTTTGTCGCAACTTCTTCAGCAACATTTTGATGCGCGATTAATTCTTGAACAATTTGCAGATAATCCCTTTCTGCCTAAATTTTATGAGAACCGAGATAAGTATGCCTTTCCTCTAGAATTGTCGTTTTTGGCTGAGCGATTTAAACAACTGAAAGACATGTTGAATACGCGAGATTTATTCAATCAATATCTCATTTCAGATTATTTGTTTATAAAAAGCAAGCTATTTGCCGGCATCAATCTGCCAGATGATGAATACAAATTGTTTACTACCCTCTTTGATATTATTCAACCTAATTTGCCAAAACCCGATTTGATCATTTATTTGCATGCACCATTGGTAAAACTGAAAGAAAATATTAAATGCAGAAATCGTGATTACGAACAAAATATTGAAGACAATTATTTAGTAGAATTACAAAATGCCTATTTGCAATTAATCAAGTCAGACCAGTATCGAACACTATTAATAGATACTTCTCAGACTGATTTTTTACATAATGCCAAACAATTTAAGCAGTTATTGGCCTACCTCGAAAAAGATTATGAAATGGGTTTTCATTTCTTAAATTTTGCCTAAACAAGGGTTTTTTATCAGAATTGCGTTTCGGAAGCAGAGTATTAAATACACTCACAAATATTCTATTGGCATAGGTGTAGAGCTGAGAGACAAAGAATTCAATGACTTTTAGATGGACTATTTGGAAGTCGAATGGGTATTACTTACTTTTGCCTACTTTTTTAAAAATTCAAATATGGCAAATCAAGTAATTCTCGATTTATTAGGCAACGAAGCCGCTTATTATCTAGATCATAAATGTAATACCATTTCAAAGGATGATTTATATATCCCTTCAAATGAAACTGTAGAAAATGTTTGGGTAGGCAGTAATCGAAATCCGCAAACCCTGCGTAGCATTCAAGCCTTACTTGGAAATGGTCGTCTGAAAAATACAGGTTATGTTTCCATTCTACCGGTTGATCAAGGTATTGAACATAGTGCCGGCGCTTCATTTGCACCCAATCCGATGTATTTTGATCCGGAAAATATCGTGAAATTGGCATTGGAAGGAGGTTGTAATGCCGTTGCATCAACCTATGGTGTTTTAGGTGCTTGTGCTCGTAAATATGCGCATAAAATTCCTTTTATTGTAAAAGTAAACCATAACGAATTTCTTAGTTACCCTAATAAATTCGACCAAATTATGTTTGGCTCTATTAAGGATGCCTGGAATATGGGGGCAGTGGCCGTTGGTGCAACCATTTATTTTGGCAGTGATGAAAGTGCCCGTCAAATTCAGGAAGTGGCAAAGGCATTTGAATACGCACACGAATTAGGAATGGCAACCGTACTTTGGTGTTATCTACGAAATGGATCTTTCAAAACCGCAGAGATGGATTATCATACTGCCGCAGATTTAACCGGACAAGCTAATCATTTGGGCGTAACCATTCAAGCCGATATCATTAAGCAAAAATTACCAAGTACAAATGGTGGTTACAACGCTTTGAAATTTGGCAAAACGCATAAAAAAGTATACGAAAATTTAACTACAGATCATCCAATTGATTTAACTCGTTACCAAGTAGCGAATTGTTATATGGGTCGTGTTGGATTAATAAATAGTGGTGGCGAAAGTAAAGGGGCAACCGATATGGCTGAAGCCGTAATGACTGCCGTTGTGAATAAACGTGCTGGTGGTATGGGACTTATCAGCGGTAGAAAGGCATTCCAAAAGCCTATGAAGGAAGGCATACAATTATTAAATACCATTCAGGATGTATATTTAGATAGCAGTATTACACTTGCCTAAGATAAATAATGGATTTAGCATAATCATGAGAACCGGGATAAATTTCCCGGTTTTTTATTGATAAAATTATGTCCTTAGGATAGGCTTAGTTATGAAAACGGAGATGATGATCTTTGATATCATTGCGAAAAACCATTCCACACAAAAGCCCAAATACAAAACCACCAATATGAGCCATATAAGCAATGTTGGTAGAAGTTGAAGCGCCATAATTTAGAAATTCAGATCTAAATTGTAATACAATCCACAATCCTAGAAAGTAAATGGCACGGATATTAAAAGGGATAAAAAACAAGAGAAGTATGACACGGATTTTTGATTTTGGGAACATTACCAAATAAGCGCCCATGCATGCAGCTATTGCCCCCGATGCACCTACACATGGCATCGTACTATGCATATTAAATGCCACATGGGCTAAGGCCGCTATCAATCCACCACCGATATAAAAGAAGATATATTTTGTAGTGCCGATGATGGCTTCAACATTATCACCGAATATCCAAAGAAACATCATATTGCCAGCTAGATGCATGAAGCCGCCATGCAAAAACATACTTGTGAACAAAGTGTGTAATGATTGGAAGTTTACAATTTCAACAGGGATGCTTGCATATTGATTTACAAATTGTACCGATAAATCTCTTGGTAAGAAAATTTGATAAATGTATACTGCAATATTTATAGCAAGCAATAGATAGGTGAAAACCGGCCTGTATCCTTTTTCAATATTAGTATCGCCGATTGGGAAAAACATGTCTTACAATAAAGATTTACTTATATAAATAGGTCAACAAACTATCGGTTTGTATGTTTTCATAATAGGTCTTTTTCAGCTTTCGATTTACATTATACAATTGAACTTGTGGTAATATCCAATTAGGCATAAAGGTTTTACTGATATATTCATCTTGGGTTGCACAAACAAATACATTCGGATATTTACCTAATTCGGCAATTTGTACAAAGCTGTTTAGCTCACCAAAATTTAATATCGAAGTAACAAAAATGATCGTCACATTTCTGAAGGCCTCCATTTTATCCTTTATTGCCATCGCAGCTTGTAAACAATGGTCGCAATTAGGATTAAATAAAGTCATCACAATCGGTTTGTTTTTAGGGATATCTGCCTCAGTGATAAAAACTTCTTTATGAGTTACAAAATGAAATGGAGGCAGCACTGAATTTATCGGCATTTCTTCATGCTCTTTTTGTGTACCCGGAATTTGTTTTACTTGTTCTTGCTTAGCTTGCGCAAAGGATTGTGAGCTTACCATTACCAAAGCACAAATGATTACAATGTGTTGTATAGTTTTCATAGTCGAGAAATTTTATTTTGTAAAAAGGCATCTGCCAAAACAATATGAGTATAAGCTTCAACAATGGGAACTGCGCGAGGCACCGCACATACATCATGTCGCCCGTCAATCGAAAACTCTATG
This sequence comes from Bacteroidota bacterium, assembly GCA_016706595.1. Taxonomy (GTDB): domain Bacteria; phylum Bacteroidota; class Bacteroidia; order Chitinophagales; family Chitinophagaceae; genus OLB11. The sequence goes on from JADJJH010000003.1 coordinate 664,671, forward strand.
ATCTCATTTTGCTTATTGATGCTTTGTTGTTTTTGTTGTATGCTTGAAATGGGTTTAAAGGCAACATTAAAATAAATATCCATGCCATTACTAATTCCACCTTGAATTCCACCACTTCTATTCGTTGAGGTTTTAATGACATCCTTTTCTAACATAAAAGCATCATTATATTCACTTCCTTTCATTGAAGCAGACGCAAATCCATATCCATACTCAAAACCCTTGACGGTATTAATACTTAACATGGCTTTGCCTAATTCAGCTTGCAATTTACCAAAAATCGGTTCGCCTAATCCCACAGGAACATGCTGAATTAAACAAGTGATGACACCACCTAATGTATCGCCTTCTTCTTTAACTTGCTTGAGCAGTTCTAAAATTTTATTACTTAAATCTACATCCGGACAACGAACTTCACTTTCATCAACACTATCCAAATTCAATGACGTTAAATCGTAAGGATTAGATAATGTAAGCTCACCAATTTGTGATACAAAAGCCCTTGTTTGAAGTTTAGTTTCTTTTTGTAAAAGTTGATTCGCAATTTCTCCTGCAGCTACTAAGGGGGCAGTTACGCGTATTGAACTTCTGCCGCCACCGAGATAATCACGAATGCCATATTTCATTTCATTCGTAAAATCGGCATGGTTCGGACGATACAGATTTCTTAATGAGTCATAATCCTTCGATTTAGCATCCTTATTCTTAATAACAATACAAATGGGTGCTCCGGAAGTTGTATTTTCAAATACACCAGAAAGGATTTCAATTTCATCGGTTTCGTTTCGAGATGTAGTATAAAACGATTGATTGGTTTTACGCCGATCAACTTGTTCTTGTATGGCTTCGATGTTAAGCTTTAAACCCGCAGGACATCCATCAATTACACATCCAACATAACTTCCATGCGATTCGCCAAATGAAGTAACTGTAAAAATATTGCCTAGGGTATTCATGCTAAAGGATATCAAATATCAAACAAAAAAATGAGAATGGTGATTTGAAATAACTAAGTAATGGTTAAGTGTTTTGACCCTGAAAAAAGTTTTACTATTAGTTTACAGCGTATACTTTTGCACCATGCGAACTCTCATTACAAATATTGCAACTCTTTATCAAACCGAAACAACCGATTCACAAAGATGGGTTGCAAAAGGAAGTGATATGAAAAACCTCCCTCATATCAACCATGCTTGGCTTTTAATTGAAGATGGATTAATCGCCGATTTTGGTGAGATGAATACACTCAATTCTTTTCAATTTGAAAAAGAAATTGACGCTAAACAAGGTATCGTTTTACCTGCTTGGTGCGATTCGCATACTCACCTAGTATTTGCTCATTCGCGTGAACATGAATTTGTTGATCGTATTAACGGACTCACTTACGAAGACATTGCAAAGAGAGGAGGGGGGATTTTACATTCTGCGAAGCGACTCAATGAAACGAGTGAAAGTGAATTATTCGACAACGCTTTGGTTAGATTGGAAGAAGTAAAACAAACCGGTACAGGTGCTATTGAAATTAAAAGCGGTTATGGTTTACAAGTTGAAGGTGAACTTAAAATGTTGCGGGTTATTAAGCGTTTAAAAGAAACAAGTGAACTTACTATCAAAGCTACATTTTTAGCCGGTCATGCCTACCCACTCGAATACCGTGAAAATCATGAAGGTTTTATTAAACTGATCATAGACGAAATGTTGCCTAATGTTGCTAATGAAGGATTAGCTGAATATATTGATGTGTTTTGTGAAAAAGGTTTTTTTAGTGTAGATGAAACCGATAGAATTTTAGAAGCCGGTGTCAAGTTTGGATTAAAACCCAAGGTGCACGCCAACCAATTGTATAATAGTGGAGGCGTTCAAGTTGGCGTTAAACACAATGCTATCAGTGTTGACCACCTCGAAACTATGGACGAAGATGAAATTAATTGTCTGCTTTCTTCTAATACCATGCCTACCTTATTACCCGGTGCCGCTTTCTTTTTAGCCATGCATTATCAACCGGCTCGAAAATTAATTGATGCGGGATTACCTGTTGCCTTAGCTACCGATTTCAATCCGGGTTCTTGTCCGAGTAGTAATATGAACTTCATTATTTCATTAGCATGTACGCAAATGAAAATGACACCCGAAGAAGCTATCAATGCCTGCACAATCAATGGTGCTGCCGCTATGGAAGTGAATGATAAATTGGGTTCGATTTGCAAAGGCAAGCAAGCCAATGTAATTATTACGAAACCTATTCCTTCTTTGGCCTATTTGCCGTATAGTTTTGGAAGTAATCAAATAAGTAGTGTAATGATTCATGGGAAGTAATACCCATGTGATTTGTGTCGTAGACCAAATCTTATCCCGTACGTACGGGAGTTTATGCCGATTAGATAGCTGTTCTGGCCAATTTATTGGTCTGTTATAGATATCATTTCGGTATAATGAATATTTTGATGACTGAAATTAATTCGTACAACCAGCTGAAATATAAATTCAATTTGAACAATCTGCTTATAATCGAAAGCATGTCTAATACCAATAAGGCGAAGCTTTCCGGATTTGAAAGCTGCGGTTTACTTTTGTAAATAAAGGCTTTGCAAAATTCGAGTAATGAAGCATAGGAGGTTATTAGTGATGCCTCCTAATCTTTATATATAGCCACTTTATTTATTCCCCCACTGGTTTTTACCCCACGATACATGCCTTCGCTATTAAAACATAAATCGTAATTACCTAAGGCATCAACCGCTATTAAACCTCCTTCGCCACCTAGGGCTACTAATTTTTCTTTTACTACAATATGACAAGCTTCTTGAAGTGTAAGTCCTTTGTATTCCATCAAGCCCGATACATCATAAGCTACCACTGCACGTAAAAAATATTCGCCATGTCCTGTACAACTTATTGCACAAGTTTTATCATTGGCATAAGTGCCTGAACCCGGTATCGGACTATCACCTATTCTCCCAAAACGCTTGTTGGTCATACCGCCGGTTGAGGTGCCTGCAGCAATATGTCCGTGCGCATCCAAGGCCACAGCACCAACGGTTCCAAATTTTTTATCCTCATGCGGCATCCCTTTCAAATTATCTTCTTTATGGTCGAGTTGATAATAATCGCTATCTCTAATTTCTATCCATTGATCATATCGATACTTAGTAAAAAAGTATTCATCCGGAGCTTGTTCTATACCACGGTTTAACGCAAATTCTTTAGCACCATTTCCGCTTAACATAACATGGCCCGAGTGCAGCATAATTTCTTTGGCTAGTATAATGGGGTTTTTAATATTTCTTACCCCGGCAACGGCACCGGCTTGTAAATTGCTACCATCCATAATCGCGGCATCCATTTCATTGATTCCCTTTTTAGTAAATACCGAACCTCTTCCTGCATTAAACAATTCATTATCCTCAAGCGAGGTAATGGCAGCAGCAACTGCGTCAAGTGCTGAACCTTGTTTTTCAAGTATAGCATAACCAGCATCGAGTGCATTTTGCAAACCATCATCATATAATTTTTCAAGTTCGGGCGTTAACATCGATTTCAAAATGGTGCCTGCGCCGCCGTGTATGGCTAATGTAAGTTTACTCATTGGGTATATATTGCTTGCAAATGTAATCGTTTGATTCAGTTCATGAAATCTTGATTTAAATTCTTTCTAATTATTTTTTGGGTGGCAGCCAGGCTTTCAGCTTTACTCCTCTCACGCCAAAGCGCGTGTTGCGGGGTATCGCTTCAATCCTTGCCACAAATACAACTACCTATAAAATAATTACAATTATAGGTGCTTCTTAAAACCTCTCAGGCGAGGTTTAGGATTTTGCAATTCGGATAGCGGCCGGAAGCGTTTACTACCGTAAATAAAGGGTCCCGCAGGTGCAGGATTCGAATAACGAAGCGTCAGGGGGGATTTAGAGATACCCTTATTCTTTCTTTAACACCCCTATACAGTATCACTAAAATAGTTCGTTTACTTTTGAAGCTTCACCTAATTTCGTCGCCAATATAATTTATGCAGGCAGCTATTACCCTCGAAAACGTAAGCAAAAAATTTAATGGAAATCCCGCCGTCGATAAACTCAGTTTTGAGGTTAAGCAAGGAGATATCTACGGATTTTTAGGTCCAAATGGCTCAGGTAAAAGTACCACCTTGCGTATGATTATGTCGCTCATAAAACCCGACGAAGGCAGTATTCATTTGTTTGGCGAATCGCTTGCAAGTAATCGTTCATCCATCATGCGAAAAATTGGATGTATTATTGAAAAGCCTGATTTTTATGGTTACTTGAGCGCGCTAGAAAATTTAAAATTATTTGCTCGTGCTAATTTATTACAGCTCAATGAAAAAGACTACACTAACTTGTTAGCCCAAGTGGGGTTAAGTGGTAGAGGTAAAGATAAAGTGAAAACCTATTCACATGGAATGAAGCAACGTCTTGGATTAGCACAAGTTTTAATTCATGATCCTGAACTGATTATTCTAGATGAACCCAATACCGGACTCGACCCACAAGGGATTATTGATTTACGCGAATTGTTATGGTCGCTAAATGTAGAGCAAGGAAAAACCATTTTGTTTTCGTCGCACATATTAAGTGAGGTGCAAGAAATTTGTAATCGTATGATTATTATCCATCATGGTAAAACGGTTGTGCAAGGCAGTGTAGAAGAATTATTGTCTACCGAAAATTTACAAGTAAGTATGGAAGTGAGTAATCCTGAAATTTGCAAGCAACAATTACAACAAAGTAGATGGCAAGCTTTTTTGCAAAGTGAAGATGAACATCGCTTTTCATTCGGCATGGCAAAAACTGAAATTCCTTTGCTCATCGAGTATTTAACACACCATAAAGTTTTCATTGAACGAATTGATTATAAAAATCAACTGGAAGATTATTTTTTAAAAATTACGAAGGGATCATGAAGGAGTTTATAGCCATCTTTAAAAATGAGTTAGTGAAAACCATGAAACGGCCTCGCAGTTTCATTGGCTTTGCCATAATTTCATTTGTGTGTATGGTATTGCAGGCTGCGTTTTATCAAGATGGGAAAGAATTATTGTCAATGGTTACTTCTCAGTTTGAGCAAGTCTTCTCTGTGCAAGGAAATGTGTTAAATGGCAACTTAATTTGCTTCATTATTTTACAAACTCTTATTGTACAAATGCCCTTATTGGTTGCGTTTGTAACCGGCGATACCATTAGTGGAGAAGCGGCTTCAGGTACCTTACGCTTTTTATTAACTCGACCCGCTTCACGTACGAAAATTTTATTGGCTAAATGGTTAAGCGGCTTGTTATATACCTTAATACTTTTGGCTATCTTGGGGTTTTTCGCACTCATAGTTTCTCGCTGGATATTTGGGGAAGGTGATTTAGTAGCATTAAATAGTGATGGACTAACGATTATTAGGGCGCATGAGATAAATTGGCGATGGGCTGCCGCTTTCTTCATTGCATTTTTGTCGCTTAGCGTTGTAGCAACTTATGCCGTTATGTTGTCCACCATGATGGATAATTCAATAACGCCGATAGTAACTGTAATGGTTACCATCATTGTATTTACGATTATCGGATTGTTTGATATGCCAAGTTTCGATCTTATCAAACCTTTTTTATTTACAACGCATATGATTTCTTGGCGTAGCTTATTTGAAGATCCGATTCCATGGAATGTCATTATTCAATCATGTTCGATATTAGCCATTCATATCATGTTGTTTTTGGGTATCGGAATTTATTATTTTAAACGAAAAGACATACAGAGCTAATGCGTAAACTATTATTTGTAATACTCATTCTGCTTGCACAACATGCAATGGCGGTAGATGATTCGAAATTATTGATTCGCGAAATCAATCGAAAGTTTGCGCTGGTAGCTGATTACAATGCGAACGTAGATATGAAATTTGATATCCCGGGGGTAAAGATGAATAGCATGAAAGGTAAGATATTTTTCAAAAAGCCGGATCGATTTCGAATTCGTACCAAAGGAATTTATTTTATGCCTAAGCAAAATCCAATGCAACAAATTGGAAGTATGCTATTAGATACCAATTCATATACTAGTATTATTTCGGGCTATGAAACGCTTGATGGCCGTGAATGTGCGGTAGTTAATATCATTCCAACAGGTAACCAAAGTGAACTCATTTTAGGTAAGTTTTGGATTGATAAAAAGAATCCTCTCATTATGAAAACACAAATCACGACTCGAAATAATGGTACCATCGAAACGCAAAATGTGTATGGTTCAATGGCAAAATATGCCTTACCTGAAAAAATAACCATCGTGGTTGAAATGAAGCGTTTTAAAATGTCGAAAATGATGACCGCCGATTTAAATAAGAAATCTGCACCCAAAAAAACTGAAAATCAAACCGAAAAAGGGAGAATTTCAATGACAATGAGCAATTATAAAATCAATACCAAATTTTCGGACGCTGAGTTTACGGCTGAATAATGATATCTAGTTTAATTTAATAGAAAATTGTACCTGATAATCGTCATTGCGACGCTCTGGGAGGCAATCTTGAATATGAAACGAAAATTATTCTTTTCTTACTTGGACTCGAAAATGTAAATACGTAACTCTATTCTTGAGACTTAGGTCACCATACTTTTCATAAGATATTCAAGTGATATTTGTAGGATTAACCACATTTGAGTAATTTCGGCAAAATTAATGGTATGAGTGAAAGCAATTTAATCACTGGCGACAATCTGGCTCTTCAAAATGTAAGGTATATGTTTATCATTGATGATGATCCGGTGCAAACTGAAATGATTAATGATTATCTGAAAGAAAGATATTTGTTCGAAGTGAAAAAATATGCTACCGGCGAAGAAGCATTGATAGATGTAGCGAAATTGAAACCCGAAATCGTTATCCTCGATTATCACATGAACTCAAATAATCCTGGTGCAAAAAACGGCGTAGAAATTTTAAAAGAAATTCGAGTCTTGAATCCAGCCACTCGTGTAATTATGTTTACTGGTGAAGACAATATCAATATTGCTTTGGATAGTATGCGACATGGTGCTCACGACTACATCATCAAAGGTGAAACCTCTTTCAATAAAATAGAAAATACGGTAAATCGATTAGGTGAAATGCACAGATTAGAGGCGGTGAATGTGGCACAAAAACGTACGATTTTATTCTTGGGAGTTTGTATCAGCATCATTATTGTATTAGCAATTTTATATGCGGTACTTGGTTCGCCATTTGCTTCGGAAAGTACGTAGAAGTCATATTTCTGTAGGGTTGAGAAATGAATTCGTTTTTTGTTCTTGAAAGTTCTGCTTTTTATATTCTTATTTTTTCATACGACGAATATCTACAGCCAAACTTGCTATTGTGAAAGTGATACTTTGCTTAAGGAAATCATTTCTTGTGACACCATAGAATTTGATAACAAAGCTTCTATGTATTGGAGTTTTAATTGCGATTCGTCTTGGTTGACTTTTGAAAGCCCGTCAAAAAATCGTGAAATTTTATTTTCTCTTGGTGATGGACTTCAATCTATGACAGGGCGACTGGGTTATGTTTTTGCGCAAGAATATAAAAATCATTTTTTGATTCAAAACAATGTCATTTCAGGCTGTTGTTCTCCACCTGATTTTTATTTATATGACAAACACACTGGGAAATTGAAAGAAGAATTAGGATGTATTCTTTTTTATGGGAAAGATAAAAAGCTTCCTTTTATTATAAGCGTTTCAAATAGTAATTATGATACTTTATCTAATCTAGATTATAATTCTATTATAGTTTATAACATTGATAAAGGAAAAAGGTACTCTATATCATTACCAGAAGGCGAAATAAAAAAGGCACTGATAGAAGCAGATGAAATCTATCCTGAATATTTATTTGAAGAACCGAAAGTAAAGGGATCTATTATTACGCTTACGTATTCACTTAATTCAGAGAGTAAAATAAATGAATCTCAGCGGACTGTAAGAATTGATTTGAAAGAGTACATGGATTATTAGCTTGTGATATTTTTAGGCCGATAAAGTATTTGCATTAGCTAACTTTTTTCATTATTGTCTATTGTTTGCAAGATAATCAGTTGGGAAAACAATATTCTTTGAATAGATAAGTGTTTATGATTATTGTAATTCCTTTTTAATTGTGTGAAGGATTGCAACGAAAATCCCCTGACGCCTCGGCAGGGATTGAAGTGCAAAGCCTGACCCGATGCAGAAAAAAAAAACTCTGAGGTACGAAGTGATTTTTTTTCGCAATCGGGGCACACCCAAAAAAACAACAACGATAGATTACTGATCATGCTCTGATTCTTCTTGCTTTCTATTTTCTGTAAGCTTCCCAAATTCTCCTAAATAATTTCAACTCAATTTGTACCTTAGTCCTTCAATTTATTTAACATGTATAAAAAAATTATGGTAAGTCTGTATGCAATAATTGCATGCAGCGTATCCTTTGCGCAGACTAAACTAATAGAAAAAATTAGTAAGTCTAGCCCTTCCGAAATTGTTATTCCCTATGAGAAGTATCAATTATCAAACGGACTCACCCTCATCGTTCATGAAGATCATAGCGATCCATTAGTGCATGTGGATGTAACCTATCATGTAGGTTCGGCACGTGAAGAAATCGGAAAATCGGGCTTTGCGCATTTTTTCGAACATATGATGTTTCAAGGAAGTGATCATGTGGCTGATGAGCAACATTTTAAAGTAATTACCGAAGCGGGTGGTACTTTAAATGGTACAACCAATCGCGATCGAACAAATTATTTCGAAACGGTACCAAGTAATCAACTCGAAAAAATGTTGTGGTTAGAATCAGACCGTATGGGATTTTTAGTTGATGCGGTAACACAAAAAAAGTTTGAAGTTCAAAGAGCAACCGTTAAAAATGAGCGAGGGCAAAATTATGATAACCGCCCGTATGGCTTAGTGCAAGAAACACTTTCAAGAAATTTGTATCCTTATGGACATCCGTATTCGTGGTTAACCATTGGGTATGTTGAAGATTTAAACAGAGTAAATGCCGAAGATTTGAAGAATTTCTTTTTGCGATGGTATGGTCCAAACAATGCCGTAGTAACCATTGGAGGCGATGTAAATACCAAAGATGTCGTGAAACTGGTAGAGAAATATTTTGGGAGCATTCCACAATGCCCAAAGGTTGAAAAAACTATTTTGCCGGCAGTATCATTAAGTAGCGATCGGTATATCAATATGACGGATGCCTATGCTAAAAACCCTATGTTGGTTTGTGCTATGCCAACGGTTCCAAGGTATCATAAAGATGAAGCCGCTTTAGATTGTTTAGCCGAAATTTTAGGGGGCGATAATAATTCGATTTTATACCAAAGTGTAGTCAAAACGCAAAAGGCTATATCTGTGAATGTTTCAAATGGTACCGATGAATTGGCTGGTGCTATGCAATTTCAGATTATGTCTAAAGCAGGTAGTGCCTTGTCGGAATTAGTGAAGGATATTAGGAATGCCATTAAAGATTTTGAAACAAAAGGGATCAGTGATGATGATATTGCAAAGTTCAAGTCGTCATACGAAGCACGAACCATTTATGGCTTAGAAAGTGTTCAGGGAAAAGTTTCGCAATTGGCCGCTTCTCAAACTTTTACAGGCAATGCAAATAACATAAAGGCTGAAATGAAAAAGTATACTGAGTTTACGAAGGAAGATGTAATTCGAGTATATCATCAGTACATAAAAAACAAGCCTATGGTCATTTTGAGTTGCTTGCCAAAAGGATTAGAATTGTTGAAGGCCGGCGAAGATAATTATATGATGTCTGAAGAAGGTTATCAAGCACCAAATTATGGATATGAAGGCTTGAAATATGTGAAAGCAAAAGATAAGTTTGATAGAAGTAAAATGCCGGCATCTGGTCCAAATCCAGTTATTAAATTACCTAAGTTTAAGCAATTAGAAGTGGATGGAATGAAGATGTTAAGTGCAAAATCGAATGAGTTACCAATTGTTGTGATTTCTATTGGGCTGCCAGGAGGAAGAATGCCTGAGCAAAATGAATTAGGCAAAACCGGTGTAGCCCAAATGTTTTCGGCCATGATGGAAGAAGATACTAAACTACATACTGCCGAAGAAATGAGCGTTTTGCTAGATAAACTGGGCTCAAGTATTTCTTTTGGAACCGATATTGATGAAACAGGTGTAACGGTGAGATGCTTGAAAAAGAATTTACAACCTACGCTAGAGTTATTGGAAGAAAGATTATTGCAACCCAAATTCACAATGGAGGCTTTCGATCGAATAAAAAATCAACGACTTGAGAATATCAAGAATTCTAAAACACGAGCGGCTAATGTGGCAAGTATT
>JADJJH010000003.1:680000-840503 GCA_016706595.1 Bacteroidota bacterium
AAGTTAATCAAACGAAGTTCGAATCCTATGACAGCCAGGATGTTGGCTTGGAAGCAGCCATTCATTTAAAGAGTGCGTAACAGCTCACTGGTCGAGGGTTCGAGCACGGAAAATAATCGGGTATTAAACATACAGCCGAAGCTATAAGATCGTAAGATCGGTAGGGGAGCATTCTAAACTGCGTCGAAGGTGTTGGGTGACCAATGCTGGAGCGTTTAGAAAAGAAAATGTAGGCATAAGTAACGATAAATAAAGTGAAAAACTTTATCGCCGTAAGACTAAGGGTTCCTGATCAATGTTAATCAGATCAGGGTTAGTCGGGTCCTTAGGCAAACCCGAAAGGGGTAGCTGATGGCAAGTTAGTTAATATTCTAACACCAGTTTTAGTTTCGATGGGGTGACGGGGTAGTGAAAGATCCGCGAGCAAACGGTATGTCTCGTTAAAGGGTGTAGTTATAGGTTGTGTAGGCAAATCCGCACGACTTGATGAACCTGATAGTACGGCAATGCTTCGGCAACGCTGATAGTGATCCTAATCAGACCTCCAAGAAAAACCTCTAAGGCTAGGCTAAAACTGCCCGTACCGTAAACCGACACAGGTAGTCGAGATGAGTATTCTAAGGCGCTCGGGTGAGCCGCGGAGAAGGAACTAGGCAAATTAACGCTGTAACTTCGGGATAAAGCGTACCGTCTTTGACGGTCTCAGTAAATTGGTTCAACCAACTGTTTAGCAAAAACACAGGGCCCTGCAAAATCGTAAGATGACGTATAGAGCCTGATACCTGCCCGGTGCTGGAAGGTTAAGGAAGGATGTTCGGCGCAAGCCAAAGCTTTCGACTGAAGCCCCAGTAAACGGCGGCCGTAACTATAACGGTCCTAAGGTAGCGAAATTCCTTGTCGGGTAAGTTCCGACCTGCACGAATGGTCTAATGAGTTGAACACTGTCTCCTCCGTGAGCCCGGTGAAATTGTAGTATCGGTGAAGATGCCGGTTACCCGCCACGGGACGAAAAGACCCCGTGAACCTTCACTACAACTTTGCATTGATTTTGAGTAACAGATGTGTAGAATAGTTGGGACGCTACGAAGCGGTGCCGCCAGGTGTCGTGGAGCGGTCGTTGAAATACCAACCTTCTGTTACTTAGAGTCTAATCCGCGTAACGGGAGACATTGCATGGTGGGTAGTTTGACTGGGGTGGTCGCCTCCTAAAAAGTAACGGAGGCTCGCAAAGGTTCCCTCAGCATGGTTGGTAATCATGCGTAGAGCGTATTAGTATAAGGGAGCTTGACTGTGAGACTGACAAGTCGAGCAGGTGCGAAAGCAGGCTAAAGTGATCCGGTGGTTCCGCATGGAAGGGCCATCGCTCAAAGGATAAAAGGTACTCCGGGGATAACAGGCTGATCTCCCCCAAGAGCTCATATCGACGGGGAGGTTTGGCACCTCGATGTCGGTTCGTCACATCCTGGGGCTGGAGAAGGTCCCAAGGGGTTCGGCTGTTCGCCGATTAAAGTGGCACGTGAACTGGGTTCAGAACGTCGCAAGACAGTTCGGTCTCTATCTGTGGTGGGCGTTAGTAAATTGAGAAGACATGACCTTAGTACGAGAGGACCGGGTCGTACACACCGCTGGTGTATCTGTTGTGCCGCCAGGTGCAGTGCAGAGTAGCTATGTGTGGCAAGGATAAGCGCTGAAAGCATCTAAGCGCGAAACCTTCTTCAAGATGAGTTTACTTTTAAGGGTCGTCGAAGACTACGACGTTGATAGGCTATAGGTGTAAAGCTAGTAATAGCAAAGCCAAGTAGTACTAATTGCCCGTTAGCTTTTATTTTTTTTAGTTTCTATCTATACATTTTCCAATATGTTAATCTTATTTCGTAAATTCTTTTTACAAGCTCAAATCCCAACGTGAACACAAGATTTGAATAGAGAATTTATTAACCTTATGGTGGTTTTACCGAGGGTGTTCACCTCTTCCCATTCCGAACAGAGAAGTTAAGCCCCTCATGGCCAATGGTACTTGGACACAATCCTGGGAGAGTAGGTAGCCGCCGTCTTATTAAAAAGCCCCGCTTCATGCGGGGCTTTTTTTATTCATTACTCTTAGGCATTTTGTGTTTTAGTCAGCATTTAAATGATTATACAATGATCGTTGGTTGTAATATACCTACCTACCGTCTTGTTATTCCTTTCTCTTGTTCAGTCACATCACAATATTGAGCGCTTTCAGATTATGCGTATTAAAATTCGTTATTGTAAAGTTCTTTTGAATAATCAAAAAAACTAGAAGTATTAGTTACGAAAGATATATTAGAATTTTATCGATAAACTAAAGACAGAAAGGTGCAATTCAAGGGTTTTTATATTATGATTCGACTTACAAGTACTCTAATTGTTCCATACTCTATGTGGCTATACTAATTCGGGTGAAGTTTTTGTTAAGCCTACTGCTTATTGTTTTTTAACGCTATTTTTTATTGGCCACTCAACGATGAATTTTCCTATATGAAAGTTCCTTCGTGAGAATACTTTTCTTGTATTACCAACAAATCATGCAGAAAGCCGAATGGTTTTTGCTTATTTGCTGTTATTTTGTATGTAAGTGAAAAGCCCTAAAGTTCTTATTTGAAAAAATCTACTACACCCAATTTACTCTGATTTATTGCGGTATACAGTAGTTTTTTGGCTATTATATAAATAAATGAAAACATGCTGTATTTGCATCATGCAGTGAGTACAAAATTCAAAGCGCCTTGCATTGTTATATCTATTAGGCTTAATAAATTTTCATGTTGTACCCAATTAAATTTTTTACTTAGCGGTGATGTTGCATAGATTTTTTTCGCTTCATAGGAGAGAATCTAGGAAACTTCTATGATGAGATGAATTAATTTAATAGAAATACTGAGAAGAGTATAGTCAGTCTTGGGTTGAAAGGTTTAAAAGTAATGCAGTGAAATTCTTATTCCAGAGAACAGATTTTTATTCCGTTTTTTTAAGTTTAGACTGCCTCAATGAGGGTTATTATTTAATGATTTTTTGTGTGAATGATGCTCCAGTTTCCACATTAACGATTTTAGCGAAATACATGCCAGTGTCAAAATTCGAAAAGTTAATATACTCCAATGGAGAACTTTTACTCATCTGACGTTTTAAAAGTGTCCGCCCATTCATATCTGTTATTGCAATTTGTAAATCTTGGTTCAATTTGTTTTCAATTACGAATACAGAGTTATTTTGAGATGGATAGATATTTACACCTTGTAACGTATTCAGTGCTTGCATTCCACTTGGAATACTTCCTCCACTTTTTAGACTATTGGCTTTTAAAATTACATAGCTATTCAGTATCATATCCGAAGCATCAGCAATAGCAAGCTTAAGATGATACAGTGAGCCGGGTGTAACCGTTGCGGTAGCGATTAATGGAAGCGTAAATCCGTCCATCGTATTAGTGGTGTCTGTATTATTTACATACAGTGCCGTATTAGCTGGAGGAGAGCAAGAGCCTGTTCCATCATTCACAGTATTAATAGATACAGGTGTTGAAGTTCCAGGTAATAAAGCAATATTTGTTGGTGTGGTAAATCCTGGACCCGTTATAAAAAATGAAAAAACGTCATTAAAAAATAAACAATTAAATTCAGGATATTCTTCTGATCCAAATACATATTCGAATTCGATAAATGAACCAACGGGTTGCAAGTCGAATTCTAATACGCATGCATCATAGGTTGAAATACTCACAATGGCACTTAGTTGAGCATCTCCAGGCATACCCAATACGCTACTCGCAAAATCGGCCGGTAAACCATCCAAACCAAAAGTCGAAAGTGACATATTTGTAGCAACATCACCTGAACCCAGCACAATTCCATCTCCTATTCCTAGATTTGAAGAACCTGTAAATTCACCGTTTGCATTGGAATCGCAAGTAAGTACTGCATTTGATACCGTTACACCTAAAGTACCTGAAGTGGCAACTAATTTATTCGCGAGATAGGTGGCAGTTTTGTTTGGCGTTATGGTAAGTTGACTTTTAGCCATAAGGGGAAAGAGTAGACAAAAACCTATGAAGTAAATTTTATTCATTATGAAGTAATTTTGACCAAATATAATTTTTATTTTCCAAGATATCGATGGAATCCCTTAATAAACATTTATGCCTTTTGAAGATAAAGCTTTTATCGAAGTCTGTAGAATCGGAGATTTTCTTAAAAAAATCTTGGTAGTCTGAAAAATAAAACTACTTTTGCACCCCATTAGTTTTTATCGAAGGATAAGACTGATTTGGAAGTTATCCTGAAGTTTCGGGATAACGTTTGAACCAAAAAAAAAGTAAAACATGGCTAAAGAAATTAGCGGCTTCGTAAAGCTGCAATGTAAAGGCGGACAAGCGAATCCCGCGCCTCCAATTGGTCCGGCCTTAGGTTCCAAAGGTGTAAACATCATGGAATTCTGCAAGCAATTTAATGCACGCACACAAGACAAACCAGGTAAAGTATTACCGGTATTAATCACAGTTTATGCCGACAAGAGTTTTGATTTTATTATCAAAACACCTCCAGCAGCTGTTCAATTAATGGAACTTTCTAAAATACAAAAGGGTTCAAAAGAACCTAATCGTAGCAAAGTTGGTAAAGTTACTTGGGCTCAAGTTGAAGAAATTGCTAAGGATAAAATGCCCGATTTAAATTGCTTTACCGTTGAAAGTGCCATGCGTATGGTTGCCGGAACTGCAAGAAGCATGGGTTTAACGGTTGAAGGTGCTGCACCTTGGGCTAATTAATTGTCGTATTAAAACTAATTAAGAAATGGGACTCAGTAAAAAAAGAAAAATAGCAGATACTAAAGTAGATGCTGCAAAAATATACACCTTGGAAGAAGCTTCTAAGATGATGAAAGATATTAATTGTACCAAATTTGATAGCTCTGTGGATTTGCATATCCGTTTGGGTGTTGATCCAAAGAAAGCCGATCAAGCTATTCGCGGTACAGTAACTTTACCACATGGAACAGGTAAAACAAAGCGCGTATTAGTACTTTGTACACCTGAAAAAGAAGCCGAAGCAAAAGCAGCAGGTGCCGATTATGTTGGTTTAGATGAATTTGTAACAAAAATTGAAGGTGGTTGGACTGATATCGATGTGATTATCGCAACGCCATCGGTAATGCCTAAGATTGGTAAGTTAGGTAAAGTGTTAGGGCCTCGTAATTTAATGCCTAACCCTAAAACCGGTACCGTAACTAACGATGTAGCTTCTGCAATTACTGAAGTGAAAGGTGGTAAAATTGCTTTCAAGGTTGATAAAACAGGTATCATTCATGCTTCCGTTGGAAGAATTTCATTTGAACCAAAGAAAATTCAAGAAAACACGCAGGAATTAATCAACGCAATTGTAAAATTAAAGCCTTCTTCGTCAAAAGGAACTTATGTGAAAGGCATTAGTTTAGCTACCAGCATGAGTCCTAGTCTTACCGTTGATACAAGAACGGCCGTTCATTAATTTCAATTAAAAAAACAGTACAATGACAACAGATCAAAAAAATAAAGCAATTGAAGTATTGAAAGAGAAATTTTCTCAGTACAACAATTTCTATGTAACCAATACAGAATCACTTACCGTTGCACAAACTAACAAATTACGTGGTTTATGTTTCGATAAGTCGGTTGAAATGAAGGTAGCTAAAAATACCTTAATAGTAAAAGCCTTACAGCAGTTAGATGCTGAAAAGTATAGTGGTGTAATCGATTCATTTCATGGTGTTACGGCACTTATGTTTAGCGACAATCCTAAAGAACCGGCCTTGTTGATAAGTTCAATTCGTTCAGAATTCAACATTGATAAGCCGCTTTTGAAAGCTGCCTTAATCGGAGAAGAAGTGTATTTAGGAAATGAGAGCTTAACGGCACTTAAGAATATCAAAACGAAGAACGAATTAATCGGAGAGGTAATTGGATTATTGAAATCGCCTATTTCTCGTGTATTAGCAGCTCTTCAAAATAGACCTGAAGAAGGGAGTGCAGCTCCAGTAGAAGCGGCAGCACCTGAATCAAGTACAGACGCGGCGCCTGCAGCAGATGCAGGAGAAACGCCGGCGGCTGAATAAGAACGGCTTCCAAGCTTCAACATATATCAAAATTATTAACAACAAAAAAAAATTATCATGGCAGACATAAAAAATTTAGCTGAAACCCTAGTTGGGTTAACAGTAAAGCAAGTACAAGAATTAGCAGATGTATTAAAAGCTGATTACGGCATCGAACCGGCAGCAGCAGCAGTTGTAGTTGCCGCAGGTGGCGGTGGTGCAGCAGCAGCCGAAGAAAAAACATCATTCACTGTAGTATTGAAATCTGCAGGTGCAGCAAAACTTGGTGTAGTGAAAGTGGTTAAAGATTTAACAGGTCTAGGATTAAAAGAAGCTAAAGATTTAGTGGATGGTGCTCCTGGAAATATTAAAGAAAACGTTGACAAAGCAACTGCTGATGACATCGCTACTAAATTGAAAGATGCTGGTGCAGATGTAGAAATTATCTAATTTAAATTAGTATTTGGTTTATTTCGATTTTTTGAAATAAACAAGTAAATATTATTAAACCTATAGGTGTAAACCTATAGGTTTTTTTAATTTGGAGGGGAGGTTGATCTTACAAAATATATCAAGTAGTTTTTCGTTTTAAGTCTGTAAAAAATAGAATGCATTAGTAAGTTTACATCCTGTTGAAATTATCGTCCACATATAAGTTATTGTTTTTTCAATTACTATTTTTAGTAATCTGTTATCAGTTGAGCAGGTTATTATTTTTTAGCATCAACACTTCTTATTTCGATGAGTTACAGGTTGGTAGATATTTTCAATTAGCAGGTTACGCTTTACGTTTTGATCTATCAACAATTTGTACCATCAATTTATTTTATGCCTTTTTGATGCTCATCCCATTTTCGTTTGTATCAAACAAAATGTATCAATTTGTTTTGCAAATTCTTTTTGTAGTAAGCAATGTGATTGCTTTATTATTTGATATCGGGGACATTGCTTACTTTCCCTATGTTCGTAAACGAATGTCGGCAGATGTTTTTGATTTGATGAGTAAGAAATCTGATTTTATTGATTTACTGCCTTCTTACTTACAGTCGTTTTGGTATATCCCAATTTTAATGCTTGTGTTTGTTTTTGGATTCACATATTTTAATAATAAGTTGATTGTATCTAAGCATCATATCACAAAAGTGAACACAGGATTAATGTCTTGGTTAATGTTATTAATCGCATTAGCAGTTTTTATAATTGCCATAAGAGGAGGGTTACAATTAAAGCCAATTTTAAATTCGAATGCTAGGTTAGTAGCTAATAATGAAGAAGTGCCTATAGTATTAAATACACCATTTTCTATTTTACATAGTTTTGAGCAAGCCAGTTTAACTCGGATGAATTATTATTCTGAAACAACTTTAAGAAAATACTTTAATCCTATTCATAACTATAAACGAGAGCAACCACAGAAAATGAATGTCGTACTCATCATACTCGAAAGTTTCGGAAAAGCTTATACCGGAATAGGAGGAAGAAAAAGTTATACACCATGCTTAGATAGTTTAATGCGAAATGGCTTGGTTTTTTCAAATGCTTTTGCAAATGCGCATCGCTCATCAGATGGAGTTCCAGCATGTATTGCCGGCATACCCGCAGCGATGGATGAAGCTTTTATTACCTCGAAGTATGCCACCAATTCATTCGAAGCTTTGCCTAATTTATTAAAACCTTTAGGTTATTCAACTTCATTTTTTCATGGGGGCACAAACGGTACCATGAGTTTTGATATTTTTTGCAAGAGCGCCGGTTTTGATCAGTATTATGGACGGACCGAGTATGCAAACGATAAAGATTACGATGGAACTTGGGGTATTTGGGATGAACCTTATTTGCAGTATTTTGCAAGTACTTTAGGTAAACAAAAACAGCCGTTTTTGTCAGCTGTATTTACGCTTAGTTCACATGAACCATTTACATTGCCTAGCTCTTTTCATCATAACTATATTCAATCTTTGCGTGGTATTCAAAGAGGCATTGCATACTCAGATTGGGCATTAAAGAATTTTTTTGAATCAGCATCACAAACGTCATGGTTTAAGAACACGCTTTTTGTCATTACAGCAGATCATAACTTTTTAGCGGCAAAAGATGATCAAGGATACTATAATGCCGGTATGGGATTGTATGCCATTCCCGTATTATTTTATTCACCAATAGATAAAAATTTGATGGGAAATAGACGTGAAGTTTTTCAACAGATTGATATTATGCCAACCATTTTAGATTACTTACACTATCCGCAACCATTTTTTGCCTATGGAAATAGTGGATTTGATAGTTCGAGAAAACCTATCGTATATACACAAATGGGCAGCCATACGCAAATGCTGATAGATAATTATCTAGTAACTGCTGATAATATGGTTATAAATGGTTTGTATGATTTTAGTCGGGATAGTACTATGAAAAATTATTTGCATATGGATTCGCTTGATGCTTCTTTATTTCCACGATTTAAGGCTTTTAAGCAACTTTTAAATAATACTATTATCGATAATAAGCAAACAGCCGAAAGTTTTTTAGTAAAATGATTATGTGCTATTGTCAAAAACTAATTTCCAATCATTGTGTTCACGAATAGAATCTTTACATTTGCGTCCTAAAAAAAATCTTAAAAATGTCTACAATCACAAATTCTAACATCGATTTACAATTGCCATATAAAGTGGCTGATATGAGCCTCGCAGAATGGGGCAGAAAAGAAATTCGTTTAGCTGAAGCAGAAATGCCGGGCCTCATGTCTATTCGTGCCGAATTTGGCGAACAGAAGCCACTAAAGGGTGCACGTATTGCTGGTTGTTTGCACATGACTATTCAAACAGCGGTGTTAATTGAAACCTTAGTAGAATTAGGAGCCGAAGTAAAATGGAGTTCTTGTAATATTTTTTCAACCCAAGACCAAGCCGCAGCAGCGATTGCAGCAGCCGGAATTGGCGTGTATGCATGGAAGGGGCAAACACAAGAAGAAGCAGATTGGTGCATTGAGCAAACATTATTTTTTGGTTCAGAAGATAAACCACTGAATATGATTTTAGATGATGGTGGTGATTTGACCAATATAGTTTTTGACAAGTATCCTGAATTAATCCAACATGTTAGAGGTTTAAGCGAAGAAACAACTACAGGCGTACATAGATTATATGAGCGTATGGAAAAAGGCACCTTGCCAATCCCAGCAATTAATGTTAATGATTCAGTTACAAAGTCAAAGTTTGACAACAAGTATGGTTGTCAAGAATCTTTAGTTGATGCGATTCGACGTGCAACTGATGTGATGATGGCCGGAAAAGTTGCAGTTGTTGGTGGATATGGTGATGTTGGTAAAGGTAGTGCAGCGTCCTTGCGTGGGGCAGGCGCTCGTGTCATTGTAACTGAAATTGATCCGATTTGCGCGTTACAGGCCGCCATGGATGGATATGAAGTTAAGAAAATGACAGATGCCGTTAAAGAAGCAGATATCATCGTAACGGCAAGTGGTTGCCGAGATTTGATTACAGAGTCACATTTTAGATCAATGAAGGATAAAGCCATCGTTTGTAATATTGGGCATTTTGATATTGAAATTGATATGGATTGGTTAAATAAAACTTACGGAAATACGAAGAATACTATTAAACCACAAGTGGATATGTATACGATAGAAGGTAAGGATGTTATTGTATTGGCAGAAGGAAGGTTGGTAAATTTAGGATGTGCTACCGGACATCCATCTTTCGTGATGAGTAATTCATTTTCGAATCAAACATTAGCGCAGATTGAACTTTGGGCTAATGCAGATAACTACGAGAATAAAGTTTATGTATTACCTAAGCATTTAGATGAGAAAGTTGCCAGACTACATCTCTCAAAAATTGGTGTTGAATTAGAGGAATTAACAGATTCTCAAAGTGCATATCTTGGTATACCAAAAGCAGGGCCATATAAATCAGATATGTACAGGTATTAATATACAGAAGAAGACGGCTAAATATAAGAAGCATAAATATTGAAAAATATTTATGCTTTTTTTTTATTGGAATTCAATTTTATTGAATCCTATTACATAATACCGTCAATATCTTCTTTTATTATTTTCTGGATCCATGAATGATAATGCAGAATATTAATTATTTATGTATATAATAAAAGAAAATTTATAAATAGCTGTAAATAAACTACTTATTGATATTTTTGCTTTTTTTGTATTTTATATTATGAATAGATTTAATGTATATGGTACTAAAATTGATACATAAAAGTTGTAAATTCTAAAATTATCATAATATTTTTAGCCATTGAACCCAACATATCGAAAAACATACACTTAAGAAATGTATTTTCTAAACAATTCATTTTCAGTAATTTCAGCTGATCCACTGGCTGAAAATGCTTCGCATAATTCTCATATCAATTTAATTGATATGTATAATGATTTTGAATCCTCAACTATTGCTTGCCCAAATGCAAGCGAGCGGTTTCGTGTTAACTCCAAGTTACTTAATCTCTACAATTAACGTGCCATATTTTTATACAAACAGATAAATTATTTTCAAAATAGAATTACAATTAAAAAAGGTTTGATTTCACCCAAGAATAATAACCAAAACAAAAACAAATAGTATGAAAAAAAATTACCATTTTCGTCATTACAGTATCTTGAGCTTGTTTTTCATTTTGTTTGCTTTTTCCCGAAGCAACGCACAGTCAAATTTGAGTTACAAAATGACTAACCTAACAAATCCCGCTTCGAATATTTTCGAATTTGATGTCATGGTTTCGAATTTTGGACCTGCCACTGCAAACCTTGCCGGTTATTCATTTGCATTAAACCACAATAATGCAGGCCCAGGTTTAAAAAATGGTGGAACTTTGACATTAGAAATGAAAGGCGGATCTCGCGCTCCCCAACTGAATACCTTGTTAATGCCACAAGTTTCTTACACAAATAGTAATCAATTAAAGGTTGTTACGGGTAATGTTTCGCCCCCGTTGGCTGTTGCAATGCCTTCCGGAACAACCTACCGATTAGGTCGTTTTCGGTTGAAGAATACAAATAGTTTTGCTTATAACTATTTACCAATTTTCACTTTTTGTCCTAGTTTAACTCCAATGCCAGGTACTTGTGCAGTGGGATGTTATTATGCACCGTCTACTAATCTTCAACAAAAAAACGTTGCCAATGGGCTATCAACCCTGAATCCAACGCCTGCTTATAAATTAAACGAACCATGTACAACTCAATTTGGAACAGTTTATTCAACAGCTTGCAATTCATATTTATGGGTACAAAATGGAATGACTTATACTGCAAGTGGCAGTTACACCCATACCCTTGTAAATGGTAGTTCTTGTGGTTCAGATAGTATCATTACTTTGATTCTCACTATTAATCAGAGCACAAGTTCTAGTACTTCAGTTACCTCAGTAGGGTCTTATACATGGCTTGAAACCGGAATAACTTATACGATATCTGGAATCTATACGAAAACATCTTTGAATGCTAGTGGCTGTGTTCATACATCAATCTTGAATCTTACTATTCCTGCAGTGCTTTCCATAAATCTCATTGAAAATCAACCTATTTCATGTTATGGAAATAATGATGCCTCGGCGCAAGCTTTAACAACTGGCAATGGACCACTAACATTCAGAGTAGATGGAGGCGCATTCAGTAATACCACAGGCATCTTTTTTGGATTAACACCAGGGACACATACCATTTGTGTAAAAGATGTCTATGGAAGTATTGCTTGCGATACTATCTCTTATATTGAGCCGGATCCTTTGTCGATGACGTTTGTCATTGATTCGTTCGTTTCTTGTCATGGCAATGATGGAGCTCTATCAGTTAATATCACTGGTGGTACCAATTTGTTGCAGGGTTACTTAACATGGTGGACTAATGCTGCCGGCGATACCTTAAACGATGTGCTTACCAATAATTTCGCACTCTATTTAGAATCATTAGCCGCAGGTACTTATAATGTTGCTATTGAAGATGATAGAGGTTGTTTTTATAATCAAAATGGGATTCTACCACCTGCGGTTCCAATCATTGTAAATGGTTCATTTCCACCAATTGTTTGTTTTGGTGGAACTACAACTATAACACCAAGTGCAACTGGTGGTGTGCCTTATGCACCACACACATTTACTATAAATGGTTTGCCGGTCGCTGGTTCATATCCAGCCGGTACTTATACTATAGTAGCCACAGATGCAAAAGGATGTACAGGCTCTACCATAATTACAATTACCCAACCAGGCCTTTTAACTAGCACAATGAATGCAACTGCTTGTGATAATTATACATGGTCGGTAAATGGAGTTACTTATTCTAATAGTGGAACTTATGTTGCCAATTTACTTTCAATGGCAGGTTGCGATAGTTCAGTTACCTTGTTACTTACTATAAACCAGAGTTCAACAATTGGTAGCGCAACGATTACGGCTTGTGATAGTTATACTTGGAATGGAACAACCTATACAAGTAGTGGTGTTTATACAGTTACATCCCTGAATGCCCAAGGGTGTGTAAACACAGCGACCTTAACGCTTACTATTAATTATAGCCAAACCGACTCTTCAACAGTTCATGCATGTAATTCATATGTTTGGGCAGTTTGTGGAATTACTTATACTGCCTCGGGTACTTATACCTATACGGGATTAACCCCGGCTGGTTGCCCGAAAACATGTACCTTATATCTTACAGTTGGTCGTGACTCAAGTTATGTAAACAATGTAGTGGCATGTAATTCATATCTATGGCCATTAACAAGCGGAACCTATTTTCTTTCCGGTACCTACACCGCCATTAGTATGAATGGCAGTGGGTGTTTGAATTTTGATACACTTCACTTAACCATTGGACATCCTAGCACTAATGGTGGAGCAACAGTAACTGCCTGCAATAGTTATACTTGGAATGGTACAACCTATACAACAAGCGGAACTTATACATACACTTCATTGAATATGTATGGTTGTGTAAACACAGCTACCTTAAATCTAACCATAAATTATAGCTCCACCAATGGCAATGCAACAGTAACGGCTTGTGATAGTTATACATGGAATGGCGTAACTTATACCACAAGTGGCGTTTACACAAAAACAACCTTAAATGCAAGTGGATGTGTAAACACAGCAACCTTAAACCTCACCATTAATTATAGTTCAACCAATGGTAATGCTACGATAACTGCATGTAATAGCTATACTTGGAATGGCGTAACTTATACAACAAGTGGTGTGTATACAAAGACCACCTTAAATGCAAGTGGATGTGTAAACACTGCAACCTTAAACCTCACCATTAATTATAGTTCAACCAATGGTAATGCTACCATCACTGCATGTAATAGCTATACTTGGAATGGTACAACTTATACAACGAGTGGTGTGTATACCTATACTTCATTGAATGCATCTGGTTGTATAAATACAGCCACCTTAAATCTTACCATAAATTACTCATCAACGAATGGCAATGCGACAATCACTGCATGTAATAGTTACACTTGGAATGGTACAACTTATACAACAAGTGGTGTGTATACATATACTTCATTAAATGCTGCGGGTTGTATAAACACAGCTACATTAAATTTAACCATCAATTATAGCTCGACGAATGGGAATGCAACCATCACGGCATGTAATAGTTATACATGGAATGGAACAACTTATACAACCAGTGGGGTGTATACTAAAACTTCCTTGAATGCATCAGGATGTGTTAACACCGCAACTTTAACGCTTACCATAAATTATTCATCAACGAATGGCAATGCAACGATTACAGCTTGTAATAGTTATACTTGGAATGGAACAACTTATACAACGAGTGGCGTGTATACGTATACTTCATTGAATGCATCTGGATGTATAAACACAGCAACATTAAATCTAACCATAAATTATAGCTCAACCAATGGAAATGCAACGGTAACTGCTTGTGATAGCTATACATGGAATGGAACAACTTATACAACAAGTGGTGTATATACATATACTTCATTGAATGCATCTGGATGTATAAACACAGCTACATTAAATGTAACCATAAATTATTCATCAACGAATGGCAATGCAACGGTAACTGCTTGTGATAGTTATACATGGAATGGAACAACTTATACAACAAGTGGTGTGTATACTAAAACTACAATAAATGCATCAGGTTGTGTAAACACAGCGACTCTAAATCTAACTATCAATTATTCATCAACGAATGGCAATGCCACCATCACTGCATGTAATAGTTATACTTGGAATGGTAGTACTTACACAGCGAGTGGAGTGTATACTTATACTTCGATGAATGCCTCAGGTTGTGTCAATACTGCCACCTTAAATCTAACCATCAATTACAGCTCTTCTAATGGCAATGCCACGGTTACAGCTTGTGATAGTTATACTTGGAATGGTACAACCTATACAACAAGTGGAGTGTATACTTATACTTCATTGAACGCATCGGGTTGTGTAAATACAGCCACCTTAAATCTAACCATCAATTATAGTTCAACTAATGGCAATGCAACCATTACAGCATGCGATAGTTATACATGGAATGGAGTTACCTATACAACGAGTGGTGTGTATACTAAAACAACCTTAAATGCATCAGGTTGTGTAAACACAGCAACTTTAACGCTTACGATTAATTACAGTTCAAGTAACGGTAATGCAACCATTACAGCTTGTGATAGTTATACATGGAACGGTACAGTGTATACAACAAGTGGTGTATATACTTATACTTCTTTAAATACTTCGGGTTGTGTAAACACAGCTATATTAACATTAACCATCAATCAGAGTTCTAATGTTGGAAATAGTACAATTACTGCTTGTAATTCATACAATTGGTTTGGGGTAACCTATACAACAAGTGGTGTTTACACTCATACCATGTTAAATTCTCAAGGTTGTGTAAATACCTCTACACTTACACTTACAATTAATTATTCAACTACCAATGGTAATGCAACTATTACGGCTTGTAATAGCTATACCTGGAATGGTACAACGTATACTGCAAGTGGAACCTATACCCATTATTCACTCAATGCACAAGGATGTTTAAATACGGCAACACTTTACCTAACCATAAATTATTCATCATCAAATGGAAACTCAGTGATAGTTGCTTGTGATAACTATACTTGGAATGGAACAACCTATACAACGAGTGGTACTTATACCTATACCTCTTTAAATGCAGCAGGTTGCGTGAATACAGCAACTTTAATATTGACTATTAATTATAGTTCAACAAATGGAAGTGGAACGATTACGGCATGTGACAGTTATACTTGGAATGGAATGACTTATACAGCAAGTGGTGTGTATACTCATACTTCGATGAATGCAGGAGGATGTGTCAATACAGCTACTTTAAATTTAACCATTAATTACTCTTCAAATACTGGTAATTCAACCATTACCGCATGTGACAGTTATACTTGGAATGGTATTACTTATACCACAAGTGGAGTGTATACTCATACTTCATTAAATGCATCTGGTTGTGTAAACACAGCAACCTTGAGTCTTACCATTAATTATAGTGAAACCATCACAACCAACGTACATGCATGTAATTCATACATGTGGTCGATTTGCGGATTGGTTTATACCACATCAGGTGCTTATACCTTTACATCCTTAAATGCGGCAGGTTGTTTAAAAACATGTATTTTAAATTTAACCCTTGATCATGATTCTAGTTATGTCAATAATGTAACAGCATGTAATTCTTACTTATGGCCGAAAACAGGAGGGACCTATTTTGTAACCGGTACCTATACAGCTATCAGCATCAATGGTTCGGGTTGCTTTAATTATGATACACTCAATCTAACCATTGGCTATCCAACAACCAATGGAAGTCTAACCATAACTGCATGTGATAGTTATGTTTGGAATGGAACCACTTATACAACAAGCGGTGTGTATACATATACCACTTTAAATGCTTGGGGATGTGTTAATACAGCAACTTTAAATCTAACTATAAATTATAGTTCAAACAATGGCAATTCAACCATAACTGCATGCAATAGTTATTTATGGAATGGAGTAAATTATACATTGAGTGGGGTTTATACCTACACTTCATTAAATGCTTCTGGATGTGTAAATACTGCTACCTTATATCTTACCATAAATTATAGTTCATCGAATGGTAATGCAACGGTTACCGCTTGTGATAGTTATACTTGGAATGGAACAACTTATACAACAAGTGGAGTGTATACGTACACAACTTTAAATGCATCAGGTTGTGTAAACACGGCTACTTTAATTCTTACTATCAATTATTCTTCTAACAATGTTAATGCAACGATTACCGCTTGTGATAGTTATACATGGAATGGTACAACCTATACAGCCAGTGGAGTTTATACCTATACTTCATTAAATGCAACAGGTTGCGTAAATACAGCCACATTGAATTTAACCATCAACTATAGTTCAAGCAATGGCAATGCAAGCATTACCGCATGTAATAGTTATACTTGGAATGGCACAACGTATACAGCTAGTGGAGTTTATACATTTACTTCATTAAATGCAGCAGGATGTGTAAATACAGCCACATTGAATTTGACCATCAACTATAGTTCAAGCAATGGCAATGCAACCATTACCGCTTGTGATAGTTATACTTGGAATGGTGCAACGTATACAACAAGTGGTGTGTATACTTATACTTCATTAAATGCATCGGGTTGCGTAAATACAGCCACTTTAATTCTTACAATAAATTATAGCACATCAAGTACAGCCACTGCAACTGCTTGCGATAGTTATACATGGATAACCAATGGAGTAACCTATACTGCATCTGGAAACTATACTTTTGTTGGAACAAATACCGCTGGTTGTTCTCATACGTATACTTTAAACTTAACCATTAACTATAGCACAAGTAATGGTAATGCAACGGTTACAGCTTGTGATAGTTATACTTGGAACGGAGCGACCTATACAACAAGTGGTGTATATACTTATACTTCATTAAATGCAACAGGTTGTGTAAACACAGCAACGCTTACACTTACCATAAATAATAGTTCAAGCAATGGTAATGCAACGATCACAGCATGTGATAGTTATACATGGAATGGCACAACCTATACAGCCAGCGGAGTATATACTTATACTTCATTAAATGCAACTGGTTGTGTAAATACAGCGACACTTACGCTTACCATTAATTATAGTTCAAGCAATGGAAATGCAACCATTACCGCATGTGATAGTTATACATGGAATGGAACTACCTATACAACATCTGGAGTATACACGTATACTTCATTAAATGCAGCAGGTTGTGTAAACACAGCTACACTCACACTTACCATCAATTATAGTTCAAGCAATGGCAATGCAACCATCACAGCTTGTAATAGTTACACATGGAATGGTACCACCTATACAGCAAGTGGAGTGTATACTTATACTTCATTAAATGCAGCTGGTTGTGTAAATACAGCAACGCTTACACTTACCATAAATTATAGTTCAACCAATGGTAATGCAACGGTTACCGCTTGTGATAGTTATACTTGGAATGGAACTACCTATACAACATCTGGAGTATACACGTATACTTCATTAAATGCAACAGGTTGTGTAAACACTGCAACACTTACGCTTACCATAAATTATAGTTCAACCAATGGAAATGCTACGGTTACCGCCTGCGATAGTTATACTTGGAATGGCGCAACTTATACCACAAGTGGAACTTATACGTATACTTCATTAAATGCAACAGGTTGCGTAAACACGGCAACGCTTACACTGACTATAAATAATAGTTCAAATAATGGTAATGCAACAATTACTGCTTGTAATAGTTACACATGGAATGGTACCACCTATACAGCAAGTGGAGTGTATACTTATACTTCATTAAATGCAGCTGGTTGTGTAAATACAGCAATACTAAATTTAACGATTAATGCCTTGCCGTCTGTAAGCATATCGGCTACAGCAACTACAGTTTGTGCTTATACATCAACCACCTTAACCGCAACTGGAGCAGCTTCTTATGCATGGATGCCAGGTTCATCAACGAATGCGTCTATAACTGTATCACCTACAACCACAACAACGTACACAGTTACTGGTACCAGTAGTTTAGGTTGTACGAAAACGGCAACACAAACTATAACTGTAAATGCTCGACCTAGCTTTAGTGTTTCAGCAATTCCATCTACTATTTGTGCTGGAGGAAGCTCAACCTTAACAGCAAGTGTTTCAACCAACACTTATGTTTGGATGCCTGGTGCTTTAACGGGCACTTCAGTAACAGTTTCACCACTTACTACAACAGTATATACAATAACAGCTACGAACGCTTTAGGTTGTACCAAATCTTCAACCAAAACTGTTACGGTAAATCAACTGCCAAATGTGAATGCTTCATCTACAACCATATGTGAAGGTGCCAATGCCTCATTAACGGCAACAGGTGCTTCAGCTTATACATGGATGCCTGGTTCATTAACTGGTAGTACGATTACAGTTTCTCCTACCGTAACAACAACTTATACGGTTACAGGAAGTTCAACAGCTGCGTGTACAAATACAGCAACTGCAACCGTTACAGTAAATGCACTTACTTATAACGGAAATGCAACCGTTACTGCTTGTGATAGTTATACATGGAATGGAGCTACTTATACAACAAGTGGAATATATACCTACACTTCCTTAAATGCAGCGGGTTGTATCAATACAGCAACTTTAACACTAACCATTAACTATGGTGAAACTACTACTACAAATGTTCATGCATGTGATTCGTATATGTGGTCGATTTGCGGTTTAGTGTATACTACTTCTGGTGCGTATACCTATACATCTTTAAATGCAGCAGGCTGTTTGAAAACTTGCATATTGAATTTAACGATTGATCATGATTCTAGTTATGTAACCAACGTACAAACTTGCGGACCTTATTTATGGAGCAAAACGGGTGGGACTTATTTTGTTACTGGTACGTATACAACAATTAGCATTAATGGTTCAGGTTGTTTCAATTATGACACGCTGAATTTAAGTGTGGGCGCACCAACTACCAATGGAAATGCAACGGTTTCTGCGTGCGATAGTTACACATGGAATGGTACAACCTATACAGCTAGTGGAGTGTATACGTATACTTCAATCAATGCATCTGGATGTTTAAATACAGCTACATTAATTCTTACGATTAATCATAGTTCAAGCAATGGTAATGCAACCATTACTGCTTGTGATAGTTATACATGGAATGGCACAACGTATACAGCTAGTGGAGTTTATACATTTACTTCATTAAATGCAGCAGGTTGTGTAAATACAGCAACGCTTACACTTACCATAAATAATAGTTCAAGCAATGGTAATGCAACGATCACAGCATGTGATAGTTATACATGGAATGGCACAACGTATACAGCTAGTGGAGTTTATACTTATACTTCATTAAATGCAGCAGGTTGTGTAAATACAGCTACGCTGACTCTTACTATAAATAATAGTTCAAATAATGGTAATGCAACCATTACCGCATGTGATAGTTATACATGGAATGGTACAACCTATACAGCTAGTGGAGTATATACTTATACTTCAATCAATGCAGCAGGTTGTGTAAATACAGCGACATTAAATTTGACCATCAATTATAGTTCAAGCAATGGAAATGCAAGCATAACCGCTTGTGATAGTTATACTTGGAATGGTGCAACCTATACAACAAGTGGTGTATATAGTTATACTTCATTAAATGCAGCAGGTTGTGTAAACACCGCAACACTTACACTTACTATAAATAATAGTTCAAATAATGGTAATGCAACGATCACAGCATGTGATAGTTATACATGGAATGGCACAACGTATACAGCTAGTGGAGTTTATACATTTACTTCATTAAATGCAGCAGGTTGTGTAAATACAGCTACGCTGACTCTTACTATAAATAATAGTTCAAATAATGGTAATGCAACAATTACAGCATGTGATAGTTATACTTGGAATGGTGCAACGTATACAACGAGTGGAGTATATACCTATACTTCAATCAATGCAGCAGGTTGTGTAAATACAGCGACATTAAATTTGACCATCAATTATAGTTCAAGCAATGGTAATGCAACGGTTACCGCTTGTGATAGTTATACTTGGAATGGAGCGACCTATACAACAAGTGGTGTATATACTTATACTTCATTAAATGCAGCAGGTTGTGTAAATACTGCAACGCTTACCCTTACTATAAATAATAGTTCAAATAATGGTAATGCAACCATTACGGCTTGTAATAGTTATACATGGAATGGTACTACTTACACAATATCTGGAGTATACACGTATACTTCATTAAATGCTTCAGGTTGTGTAAACACAGCAACACTTACCCTTACTATAAATAATAGTTCAAGCAATGGTAATGAAACCATCACCGCATGTAATAGTTATACATGGAATGGTACTACTTATACTACTAGTGGTGTATACACATATACTTCATTAAATGCAGCAGGTTGTGTAAATACAGCAACACTTACACTTACTATAAATAATAGTTCAAATAATGGTAATGCAACCATTACGGCTTGTAATAGTTATACATGGAATGGAACTACTTATACTGCTAGCGGAACTTACACGTATACTTCATTAAATGCTTCAGGTTGTGTGAATACAGCAACGCTTACGCTTACCATAAATAATAGTTCAACAAATGGTAATGCAACGATTACAGCTTGTAATAGTTATACATGGAATGGAACTACTTATACTGCTAGCGGAACTTACACGTATACTTCATTAAATGCAGCGGGTTGTGTAAATACAGCAACGCTTACACTTACCATAAATAATAGTTCAAATAATGGTAATGCAACCATTACGGCTTGTAATAGTTATATATGGAATGGTACTACTTATACTGCTAGCGGAACTTACACGTATACTTCATTGAATGCAGCGGGTTGTGTAAATACAGCAACGCTAACGCTTACCATAAATAATAGTTCAACAAATGGTAATGCAACGATTACAGCTTGTAACAGCTACACATGGAATGGAACTACTTATACTGCTAGCGGAACTTACACGTATACTTCATTGAATGCAGCAGGTTGCGTAAACACTGCAACACTTACGCTTACAATTAATAATAGCACAACGAATGGTAATTCTACAATTACAGCATGCAATAGCTATACGTGGAATGGAACAACATATACTGCAAGTGGTGTTTATACAAAAACCACTTTAAATGCTGCGGGTTGTGTAAACACTGCAACGCTCACTTTAACCATCACTGGTAATACAACCGTGATAACTTGTCCGGCGAATATTACAGTAAATGCAGATAATGGTATATGTGGTGCCGTGGTAATTTATCCAGCCCCAACGGTTAGCGGTTCACCTACACCAACCATTACCTACTCTGCAGCATCAGGTTCAGTTTTCCCTGTAGGTACAACTACAGTAACTGTAATTGCAAGCAATAGTTGTGGTGCAGATACTTGCACATTCACCATTACGGTAATTGATAATCAACCTCCGGTGATTACTTGTCCACCACCTGTAACAGTTTATATTCCGCAATGCACGCCAAGTACTAACTTACTTACTAATGGTAATTTCAATAATAACTTAACCAATTGGGTGGCATCTAGTGCAGGAATTGCAACTATATCTACTAACACGACTACAGGAAACTTTATGATTCTAAATAATAGTGATGTAGCAGGTACTTATTATGCAACTAACGAAACTACTGCATCGGCAGGTTTGGTTTATACTTTAGCAGGCAAAGCCGGAACTCATAGTGTTACAGGAACTGCAACAGTGTATATTGAATTCTTCAATGCAGCAAATACTTCATTAGGATTAAGCACAATTAAAACAGTTACAACTGCTTACTCAGGTACATGGACAACAAGTCATAATTTTAGTATCACAGGTACTTCACCTGCTGGAACAACTAAATTAAAAGTTACTTGTAAATCAGTGAATCGTGCGGTGAAAGTGGATGATTTGGTATTAACTGCCCCTTGTCCTACAACAACAACTATTGCTTCAATTGGCACGGCTACGGCAACTGATAATTGTGCAGTATCTACAATTACAAAAAATTATTCTTCATCTATATACCCTGTTGGTTCTACAACCGTATTATGGACAGCCACTGATGTAAACGGATTGAGCAGTTCATGTACTCAAACTATTACAGTAACATCTTGCACCAATACGTTCGATACAACCAATGTCAGCGCTTGTAATAGCTATGCATGGACTGTTTCAGGCTTAACCTATTCGACATCTGGGACCTATACAAAAACAAATGTATTGGCAGGAGGTTGTATTAGCACTTCGGTTTTGAATCTCGTAATTAATAATAGTTCAACAACTGGTAGTATTACAACAAGTGCTTGTCCTTCATATACATGGGCAGCTAATGGTGTAGTTTACACAGCAACTGGTGTGTATACTCACACTTCATTGAATGCTTCAGGTTGCCTAAACACAGCAACTTTAACACTTACTATAGATCAAGGATTATGTTGCAGTGCAGCCATTACAGGGTTACAATTTAAAGATCCAACAGGGGTTAATACTGCCCTTGTTCCTCTAACCAATGGTGGAACTTATAGTATCGGGGCATTACCTTCTCCATTCAACATTGAAGCATTGCTAAGTGGTAATATGGAAAGTGTTCGATTTACATTGAGTGGATCGGCAAGTGGAACTGTAACTGAAAATGTAGTTACTTGGGATTATCCAGGTACAGGCAATAGCTTCACACATGGTGCTGGTACGTATTCATTATTGATTGAAGTGTTTAGTCAAGACAATGCAGCCGGTACATTATGCACTTCTGCAACTGTAAACTTTACTTTAGTTAATTGTCAAAACTTAACTTCAGGTGGTACTATTGGAAGCGATGAAACGCAATGCGGAAGCGGCTATAATCCTGCGTTGATCACAAGCTTAACACTTCCTTCAGGAGGTAGTGGAACAATTGAGTATTTGTGGTTAGTATCTTATGATGGTGGTGCAACTTATACAACCATTTCAGGTGCAACCGGACCAACATACGATCCACCGGCCATTACACAAACAACTTGGTATCGTCGTTGTGCACGAAACAGTGGTTGTTCCGATTATAGCGGTGAATCAAATTGGGTGATGAAAGAAGTAACGCTTTGCCCACCAACGTATGCTTCTTGCTCTACATTTAATGCCACTAGTGAGTTTATCAACAGGGTTCAATTTAATACCATTAATAATTTATCAGGTAACAATGGCGGTTATGGTAACTTCACTGCGCAAAATACAACGGTAGTAAAAGGTACAACCGTGCCAATTACATTAACCCCTGGCTTTGCTTCAACCACTTATGTTGAATATTGGAAGATTTGGATTGATTGGAATTATGATGGAGATTGGAATGATGCAGGCGAAGCGGTGGCGAATGGTACAAGTTCAGGTGTTAATCCGGTAACTTTAAATGTTACCATACCTACTACAGCAGTTGCAGGATATCCATTACGAATGAGAACCATTATGCGCAGAAGTGCTTATGCTTCTAGTCCGGTTACACCTTCAGGTACTAATCGTGGAGAAGTGGAAGATTATTCTGTGATCGTTTCAGCAGCTGGTGCAAGAATTAACAATGAGCCTGAAACATTAGTGAATGTGGAAGAGCCAGAAGTGATATCAGCAGTTAGTATTTATCCGAATCCAATTACCGGACAATCATTCTTGAATTTACAATACACAGTGCTTGAAGCGGGCAATGCTGAGGTTGCCATTTATTCGATTGATGGTAAGTTGATTTCACAAGAAAACATGGCATCAGAAGTTGGCTTGAATAATCAAAAAATTCAATTACCTCAATTAGCGAGTGGCATGTATAATTTAATTATTAACTATAAAGATGTGCGACAAACACACAGATTTATTGTGAAGTAATAGCATCGTTTAAAATAATAAGAAAAGATCATCATTTAGGTGGTCTTTTCTTTTTAAGAAATGGGAATACTTAGTTATGTAATTATAATTTTTAAATCTTAGCTAAATGCTCGATTTTATTCCAAAAACAAATAATCAAGAATATTGAATTATTTTTCCGTTAAAATTTTGTTTTACAAGGTTTAATGTGTTTATTTGGGAAAGGAATTATTCGTAACGATTTAGCGTAGGTATTTTCTGTTTTTAATATGGCAAATTCAATATATGAAACGAATCATGTTATTGAAAATGACAGGTGAAACTTAACGTAATGAAGAACAATTTCTTGCATTCATTAAAATATAAACTAATATCACAACGCAAATTTTTATTAACACTAAAACACAGGAAACATGAAAAACACAATTACTAAAATTAAACAACATGGGGTTGGCAGGATTCGGCATTTTGGCTTGCTTCTGATGCTGATGGTCATTTCAAATTTGAGCTTTGCACAAACTGTGACAATCGGTACTGGTACCCTAACAACATCCGGCACAAATGGAGTACCAATTTATCGTTCTTCAACAACTAGTTCTTTCAATCATTCTAAATCTATTCAATTATTAACCCAATCTCAATTAAGTGCCGCAGGAATTGCTTCAGGTGCAATTATTAATAGTTGGGCATATAATAAAACCCTTGCAGGAACGGTAGCTGGAACAAATGCGTTTACCTTGAGAGTATATTTGAAAAATACAACCAACACAGTCTTGGCTTCAGGCACTGCTTGGAATACTATGATTTCGGGAGCCACCTTAGCTTATTCAGCCACAATTACATCGGCTAATATGCCCTCTGCAACAGGATATTGGGCATGGCCAACTTCTGGTTTTACTTATAGTGGGGGGGCAATAGAAGCTTATATTGAATGGTTCCCCGCAGGCACAGTTACATCGCCATTTTCAACCGCTGCCTTTCAATTTCAGTATACTGCATCTGGTAATCAAGCGATGGGGACATCAGCATCTGCTGCCCTTGCTGGAACGACAACATCATATACTACTCAAGCTCGTTTTTACAATACACAAATTAATTATACACCCGGTGCACCTTGCGCAGGACTGCCAAATGCCGGAACGCTTTCACCTGCTGGACCTTTAACAAAATGCGCCAATCAAACCCAGGTAATGTCGGTAACGGGTGCTACAAATGCAACAGGAATTACTTATTCATGGGAGGTTTCTTCAACAGGTGGCGGTGTAGGTTTTGCACCAGTAGTAGGAGGTACAGGAGCAAATACAACGAACTATACTACCGGAGCGTTAATACCTGGTACCTATTACTATAGAATGGTAACAACTTGTACGAATACTAATGATGCAGCTCCTTCGGCAGAATTAACTGTAGACGTAAATGCATTGCCAAGTGTTGCGGTTTCTGCGTCTTCATCTGTACTTTGTCCTGGTGCTAGTGCATCAACATTAACTGCAACAGGTGCTGAAACGTATGCGTGGTCCCCAACAACAGGTTTAACACCCACAATTGGTTCTCCGGTTGATGCACTACCAACAAGTTCAACTATTTACACCGTTACAGGTACTGATGCAAATGGTTGTACTAGTACATCAAGTGTTTCTATTACTTCCGCGGCTGGTGTAGCAATCAATAATGTGAGTGCAACACCGAATTCAGTATGTCCGAATGGTAGTTCTGTTTTACAAGCTTCTGCACAATTTATTACATCAGCTTATTGTCAATCTACGCACACAAGTGGATGCTCTGGCGATAATATCGCTTCGGTTACTTTAAACACACTGGTAAATACCAATAGTGCATGTGGTTTAACAGGAAGCACCCCCCCTCGTTATTTATATCAAACAGGTCCTACAGCACCTACGACAACATTAACTGCTTCGGCTACTTATACTTTGACATTGTCATTTGGAACAGATCCTAATCAATATTTCGGCGCATGGATTGATTATGATCAAAATGGTTTATTAGAAACAACTGAATTTACTGGTGCCTCTCTAAACGCAGGTGCAAGTGGAACTTCATCAGTGGTTTTTTCAATTCCCGCAGGTGCTTTAAATGGTAAAACAAGGCTTAGAATTGTTGGAGGAAATGATGCAACAGTATTAAATACAAATGCATGTGGTGCATCTTCGAGTGGTTGGGGAGAAACCCAAGATTACGATGTTACAATTTCTGGTGGAGTTGATCCATTCTCATATACATGGTCTGAGTCCCCAGCTAATTCAACTTTAGCTTCATTAACTGGTAATCCGGTTAATGCAAACAATATTCCATCTACAACTACATATTATGTTACCGCTACAAGTTCATTAGGTTGTTCAGCAAGTAGTTCTGCAACTGTTATCATAGATCCTCTTTCTTGTACAGCACCAACAGTACCTTCACTTATATGCGCTGGTCAAAGCTTTAATGTTATGGCAAATATCACAGGTGGTGGAGCTCCATTTACTTATGTTTGGGATGATGGCATGATGGGTGTATATCCAAATTCACCTTCACTTACTTTAAATTTAGTTTCCGGTTCATATTCATACACGGTTACTGTTCTTGATGCTTGTGGAGCTAGCTGTTCTTCTTCTTTTTCAATTCTTGTAAATGATACTCCAACTGGTACTGCATCGGGCACAACCACTGCATTTGTAGGCGATAATCTAAGTTATTCTGTAACAGGTTATACAGGTACACCTAACTTTCAATGGCAAAGTAGTGCAACTGCAACTGGTCCTTGGACGAATGTGGGTTTAAATGCCGATACATATACTGTGGCTACTGCACCTGTCGGAAAAACATATGTACAATGTGTAATGACCAATGCCAATGGATGCTCATTAACTACCAATCAAGTAGTTACAACAGTCTTTATTATTGGCGATAATGTATGTAATCCAATTGCTTTACCTTATGGAATCAGTGGACCATATACAAACGTTGGTGGAACAGTTCAAGTTGGTGAACCAGTACCAGCCGCTAATGGTTGTAATGTACAAAATGGTTGGTGTAATTCTACATTGGAAAATTCGGTTTGGTTCTCATTTGTTGCGCCGCCATCAGGTAGAGTAACTATCAATACTGCAACTCCATTATGGGATAATCAAATGGCACTTTATAGTGCAACTTCGTGCAACGACTTTACAAGCTTTGTTCAGTTAGCAGCAAATGATGATGGAGGCGATGGTAGCTTTGCAGCGAAAATAAATGCAATTTGTCTTGTGCCGGGTCAAACCTACTATTTGCAACTTGATGGATATAGTGGAGCAACAAATGCAGCATTTAATATTAACTTAATTAATGAAACTGCAGGGGTTGCCTTAGCTTCTAAAGCTATACTTTCAGGTGCCTACGATTTAGGTACAGGTTTAATGCATGATAGCTTACGTTCAATTGGTGGACTAATTCCTACAACAGAGCCTTACACTGGAGCACCATTCAATAAGCCAGCAATTGGGGAAGCTTCAGGCGAAACCACAACAGCCGGTGTTTTAGGCGTTACTGGTAATAATGCAATCGTTGATTGGGTATTTTTAGAAGTACGTTCAGCAGCCACTCCTTCTGTTATATTAGCAACTAAGCGTGCGTTAATTCAAAGAGATGGAGATATTGTTGGTGTAGATGGTGTTTCACCTGTAAACTTTACAAGTCTTGCTTATGGAACTTATCATGTATCGTTAAAACACAGAAACCATTTAGGTGTAATGACTGCTAATCCAGTAACCTTAGGACCTTGTGTTTACGGAACAATTGATTTCACTAGCATGCCTCTATGGGTTAAATTAGGTGAATTGAATGGTCCTGCAAAAATGTATGGAAGTGTAGCAACCTTATGGGCTGCTGATGCAAACAACAACAGAAACACGAAGTATAATGGTTTAGCTAATGATAAGACAGCTATTGCTGCTGCTGTTGGCGCGCCAAATAATGTATTAGCTCCGGTGTATCGTATGGAAGATACTAACTTAGATGGTAAAGTAAAATACAACAATACGGATAACGACAGAAATGTAGTTGCCGCTATGGTAGGAGTTTCTACACCAAACAATATTGTAAATCAACACACACCTAATTAATCTCAAATAAAAAAAACACAGAAAAAATGAAAAAGATAATCATCGCAACAATGGGTTTACTGAGTTCCTTCACAGGTTTCAGTCAATGCCCGAACACAACCGGGAACTATGAGTATAGTATCAGCAACGATGCTAAAACCATCACCATCAAAGCACGTAACACAACCGGAACGATTCGTTCTAGTTATGTGAACCCTGCCATCAATGGTAATTTCGTAGGTCTTGTATTTGGTATCAAATGGTCGGCAAAAAGTGATGTGGTATTATATACCAATAGCTCAGTAGCGCCTTTCGATATCATTCCATCAGGCGGCATTCTTCAAAAAGAGAACTTTAGTTTTCAATCTTATGGCGACGAGGCAAAAACATTGCCGATGTTGTCGAAAGAGTTTATGAATGGCGACTGGCACGTAATTGCTACAATACCTTATACAGGTACATTAGCAAACGGCGACAAGTTTGAATTAACCGAATGTGGTTTTGATGAAACAACCAATCCTTACTTTGCCCAAATGGATAAGTTAGGTAACTATGGTCAGTTTGCACCAAACTTAGTTCGTAGCACTTCAGACGGCGCAAACTTAGCTGCAGCAAATGCAGTGATTGTTTATCCTAATCCAACCCTTGGCGATTTATATGTTGATGTAAGTTCATCAACGGTAACTCGTGCTACTTTTAAAGTAATGGATATGACCGGTAAAACGGTTAAGACTATCCAATCTGATTTAGTAGAAGGATTGAATAAGATTACAGTAAACGTTGCTGAATTAGCCAACGGCATGTATATGTTGAAAGTAGTTGATGGCAAAGCCTTGAATTATGCTCAAACATTTAATAAGCAATAATGGAAACTAAATAAGAGTTTACTATGAGGGCTATCTTCGATAAGAGGATAGCCCTTTTTTATTCGCTAACAATCTATTTTATTGATTTTCAATATCCCACAACAATAATATATAAGGATCAATCTTTATATGTTTCAAAGGGATCAATTAAAAATTTAGCAAAGAATTATAAAAAAGAAGAATAATATATTACATTCGCCTTTGACATTTATTTGTTCAGGGTTAACATCATAAAAATTATAAATACCTAAAAATGAAAACAATACTACAACGTATGCTCAAAACGGCACTCTCGCTCGGAGTGTTAATGCTTTTGAATGGCATGTTACATGCGCAAACCGCAGGTACCGCACTAACTATGAGATTGCAGAATGCAATTCAAACCGCACCAAATCAGTTTACTTATGATATGGTACTGCAAAATACTGGAACAGTAAATGTTGCAATTAAAGCCTATTCATGGGGAGTTAATTATGCAGCAGGCATGAATAATGGAGGAACTATTTCACATGCTTTTCTTACAAGAGACCCATTATTATCGACGATACCCGCTGTGGGTCCTGGAGTTAACACCCCAGCCAATCACCTTAGGGCTATTACCACATCAGCTACTGCCGGAAATGAAGTACTATTGCCCGTTGGAAATAGTGTGTTATTAGCCACTATGCGGGTAACAACTACTTCAACATTTCCTGTAGATTTTAACCCTGCACTAACGCTTCAATCTTTAACACAAAGTGGAAGAACATCTTGTGTTGTGAATGTTTTAATCGGAACAGTTGGTTATTCTGTGAATAGTGCAGGAAATTTACCGCTTGCAGGTTCAATTCAAGCGTTAACAAATAACGTGAATACAACTTGTTTTTATTTAAACCCAACGAGTGCCTTGTCTGCAGCTAATACGTCTACCACGGCTGTGAGTTGCTTCGGAGGAAATAATGGAACTGCTGAAATTTCTTTAAGTGGTACTGGGTCTGGAGCCGTTGGAACCTATACAATCGATGGTGGTGCTAGCACAGGCTATTTCACTAATCCATTCACTGTTACCGGTTTAACTGGAGGTACGCATACCATTGCTATTAATACAGCCTATAATTGTACAGCAACTACAACAACAACGATAAGCTCACCGAATTCTCCAATTACCACAACAGATAATGCAACAGCTTGTGATTCTTACACTTGGGCTTTAAATGGGGCAACTTATACTGCGAGTGGTGTTTACACAGGAACAGCTTTAAATGGATCAGGTTGTACAGTGGCCGGCACATTAAATTTGACAATTAATAACAGTACTTCTAATGTTTCCAATGTAAATGCATGTTTAACTTATTCATGGCCTGTTGATAATGCTACCTATACAAATAGTGGTACATACACAGTTACATCCATGAATGCTGCAGGCTGTTTGCATAGCGAGGTACTAAACCTGACTATATTTACACCAACAACGTCTAATGAAGTTGTTACTGCTTGTGATTCATATCTTTGGACTGCAAATGGAGCTACGTATACGGCTGGAGGTATATATACATTCACTTACCTCAATGTTGGCGGTTGTACCCATACTGCCACCTTAGATCTTACCCTTTTTTATAGTAGTTCATCATCTGAAACCCAAACTGCTTGCGATTCATATACATGGAATATAAGTGGATTAACCTATACAACCTCAGGTACCTACACATTCACCACTTTGAATGCTTCTGGTTGTGCACATACTAATATCTTAAACTTAACTATAAATAACAGCACAAGCACTGTTACAAATATTACTTCTTGCGACAGCTATTCTTGGAATGCAAATAATACAACCTACACTGCAAGTGGAACTTACACAATCACTTCAATGAATACAGCTGGTTGTGTTCAAACAGACGTTTTAAATCTTACTATTAACTATAGCTCAAATTCAACTAGCTCAATCACAGCATGTGATTCATACGTTTGGGCTGATAATGGAATGACTTATACTGCTTCTGGCACTTATACAGCTACTTCATTAAATTCTACAGGTTGTTTACATACGTCTACTTTAAACCTAACAATAAATTCTAGTAGTGCGTCATCTTCAAGTGTAACCGCTTGTGATTCATATTTGTGGAGTCAGAATGGATTGACTTATACTGCTTCCGGTACGTATACGTCGGTGGGGTTAAACGCCTTGGGTTGTCCTGATACATATACGCTAAATCTTACCATTAATAATAGCTCTAATTCTAGTTCTAGTGCCACGGCATGTGATTCATATTTTTGGAGTCAAAATGGTACAACCTATACCGCTTCTGGTACTTATACATCGGTTGGTTTAAATGCATTAGGTTGTTCTGATATACATACACTTAACCTAACTATTAATCCTAGTACAAGTTCATCAGCAACTGTAGTTGCTTGCGATTCTTACACTTGGACTGAAAATAACATGACTTACAGTACAAGTGGCACATATACCTTTACTTCATTTAACTCAAATGGTTGTTTACATACCTCTACCTTAAACTTAACGGTAAACTCTAGTAGTTCATCTTCTTCAAGTGTTACAGCGTGTGATTCATATCAATGGATGGCTAATGGTAATACTTACACTGCATCAGGTACGTATACAGCAACCGGTATTAATGCCGCTGGGTGCACCGAAGCTTTAACATTGGTGCTTACTATTAACAATAGTACTTCATCAAGTTCGGCAGTAACTGCTTGCGATTCATACACTTGGTCTGAAAATGGTGCAACGTATACTACTTCAGGTGTATATACAAGTACTTCATTAAATGCTGTTGGTTGTACACAAGCAGCTGTATTAAATTTGACAATTAACTATAGCACAATGGTTTCTTCAAACGTTACTGCTTGTGATAGTTATACATGGGCTGATAACGGAATGACCTACACTACATCAGGTACCTATTCTGTATCTTCAATAAATTCAGCAGGTTGTTCACACACTTCTGAATTAGTGCTTACCATCAATAATAGTTCAAGTTCAACAGATAATGCTACTGCTTGTGATAGTTATGTTTGGGCTGCTAATGGACAAACCTACACTACTAGCGGAACGTATACTGCGACTTCGTTAAATACAAGTGGTTGTTTACATACATCTACTTTAAACTTAGTGGTAAATTATAGCACAACCTCTTCATCAACGGTTACTGCTTGTAGTTCATATACATGGGCTGTAGATGGACAAACCTATACTGTATCTGGTGTATATACAACTACATCGCTAAATTCTGTAGGATGTACAAATACTTCTACATTAAATCTAACTATCGTTCATGGTTCTTACCTTGCTATTAAAGCGATTTTATCTGGGGCATTGAATGTAACCACCGGTTTAATGAATGATGACTTACGCGTGCAAGGTTTGATTCCAACAACAGAACCTTACACCGCAGCCCCATATAACAAACCTGTAGTTATGTTTGCATCAGGTGATACAATAGGTTCAGGTGTGCTTGCCAATTCAGGAAATGATGCAATCGTTGATTGGGTATTCATTGAATTGCGATCTGCTGCAAATAGTTCATCTATTGTTGGTACTATACGTGCATTAATTCAACGTGATGGTGATGTAGTTAGCGCTAATGATGGTCTTTCACCGGTATTTTTACCTGGTGTACTTTCTGGAAGTTACTTTGTTAGCTTGAAACATAGAAATCACCTAGGTGTTATGACTTCAGCTCCGATGAACTTCTCTTATTGCGCTACAACTTCTGTTGATTTTACAACAGGTACAGTTTGGGTTAAGCCTTTTCAAGTGTACGCACCACGTCGTATGTATGGTGCTGTCGCTACGTTATGGTCATCTGATGCCAACAATAACAAAGCAACTCGTTATAATGGTTTAAGTAACGACAAAGATGCAGTATTAACTGCGGTTGGAGTTGGTACACCAAATAATGTTTTGTCTAATGTGTATCGCATGGAAGACGTAAACTTAGATGGATTTATTAAGTATAATAACTTTAATAATGATCGTGTAGTCATTCAAAGCACAGTTGTTTCAGCTGGTGGAACTAATAATGCTACCGTTACACAACATACACCAAACTAAAATGTAAACTATTGAATTTAAAAAATTCAGTACTACTCTAAAAATAAAGGTCAGATGTAAAGTAGATTTTCTACTAACATCTGACCTTTTTGATTTAGCATTCCTTGACATATATTAGCAACCATTTTAAAGAAATTAAGGTATCATGCACACAGGCAAACATTATAAGTTTAAGGAAGTAATTCTATGGACAAGAAAGGATATTTATCTTCAGTTGTTGATTGCTACTATTCCTACTGTAATTTTTGAATGGTTTAATTGCAGATGGTTATCACTGCCTTGGTTGCCAATTGCCTTATTAGGTACTGCAGTTGCCTTCGTTGTAGGATTTAAAAAT
This sequence comes from Bacteroidota bacterium, assembly GCA_016706595.1. Lineage (GTDB taxonomy): Bacteria > Bacteroidota > Bacteroidia > Chitinophagales > Chitinophagaceae > OLB11. The sequence goes on from JADJJH010000003.1 coordinate 713,394, forward strand.
AATGCTTCTTATGATAGATTATGGGAGGCTCGACGAATTTGGGGGGGCATCGTTAATGCAAGTAGAAGTATGGCGGTAATGAGCAGAGATTATATTAATAACCGGCATGCAAAAGTAATACTCAATGAAGCCGAATTGTTGAGCATACATCACGCCATTATACAAAGGCATCTTGCTTGGCTTACTGCTTTACGATATCAATTGCGTGAACCACGAATTTGGGAATCTATTTATAAAGAACACAATCAAGAATTTAAAAACAAATGGTTTACTGTTGAAGAACAAGTGAATAAAATTTCCGATGCTATTAAGCCTTATTTATCGCAAAGCGAATACGAACGCGTAATGTCATCAACTAATAAAGCCACGCAAATTCTTGCTTTACAATCAGCGCACTTAAAGGTTTTAGAGGAGCAGGGATATCTTGAAGATTTTAGGCATATTGAGTTGGGAAAAATGATTGCTGAGTTTTATAATCATCAAGGTGGATCTGAACGAATAAAAAATTTCCCTTATCCACGTCAGTATGCCACCTTAAATTTATGGTTTGTAAAAATCTTCATTTTACTGATTCCATTTGGGATGTTACATGAATTCGAAAAATTAGGCAATCATATGGTTTGGCTCACCATTCCTTTTAGTGCCTTGTCAGGATGGATATTTACTACACTCGAAAAAATAGGGGAGTCCTCTGAAAGTCCGTTTGAAGGAAGTGCCAACGATGTACCTATTACCTCAATAAGCAGAGGCATCGAAATTGATATGAATGAAATATTGGGTTTACAACATAATTTAAAACCCTTAACGCCACAAAATAATATTTTGGTGTAGTTGATATTTGTTGATTGGTTTAATGTCAGAATTCTCTTAATAGATTGGCGCTAGGGATGACAATTTAAGCGCGGCCTATTAAGGATTTCTAGAGGATTTTTTTCAAATGTTACTATTGCATCTTTACTGTAATAATTCTATTATATAAAAAAAATACCACCGATGAACAGTGGTATTTTGTATTTTATAATCAGATTTTAAAATTCTAGTTTTCTTTTCTTCCTTTCACTTTTGCGATTACTTCTTCAGCAATGTTATTTGGTGCCGGAGCGTAATGACTAAATTCCATTACATTACTAGCACGTCCGCTACTTAATGAACGAAGTTGGGTAACATATCCAAACATTTCAGAAAGTGGTACTTTAGCTTTAATTACCTGTGCACCTGCTTTGCTATCCATGCCTTCTAAAATTCCACGACGACGGTTCAAATCACCGGTAACATCACCCATGTATTGATCTGGAGTGATAACTTCTACTTTCATAATAGGTTCAAGTAAAGTAGGTTTCGCTTTTCTTCCTGCTTCTCTGAAAGCCTGACGAGCACAAAGTTCAAAACTCATCGCATCAGAATCCACATCATGGTAACTACCATCAAATACTCTGATTTTCATACTCACCATAGGATAGGATGCTAATACGCCATTATTCATGGCTTGCTCAAATCCTTTTTGAATAGCAGGAATAAATTCTTTTGGAATTGATCCTCCAAATAAATCATTTACAAACTGGAAAGATTTGCCTTCGTTTTCTTTAATCCATTCTTCGTCGGCAGGCCCGATTGCAAATTGAATATCGGCGAATTTACCCCTACCACCTGATTGCTTTTTCAGAACTTCACGATGTTCAACCGTTGAATGGAAAGCTTCTTTATAAGCAACCATAGGCGCACCTTGGTTTACTTCAACTTTAAACTCACGACGCATACGATCCACAATAATCTCTAGGTGAAGTTCACCCATTCCACTTAAAATGGTTTGACCTGTTTCTTCATCTGTTCTTACTTTTAACGTAGGATCTTCTTCAACCAATTTTGCAATCGCCATACCCATTTTATCAACGTCGGCTTGTGTTTTTGGTTCAACCGCAATAGAGATAACCGGCTCAGGGAAAGTCATAGACTCCAATACTACAGGATGTTTTTCATCACATAAGGTATCTCCGGTTTTAATATCTTTAAATCCTACAGCAGCTCCAATATCACCTGCTTCAATAAAGTCAACAGGGTTTTGTTTATTGGCATGCATTTGCATGATACGACTGATACGCTCATTTTTGCCGGTACGGGTATTTAATACATAACTACCTGAATCTAATCGGCCAGAATAGGCGCGGAAAAAGGCTAAACGACCAACGAAAGGATCGGTCATGATTTTAAATGCTAAGGCACTAAATGGTTCTTTAGGGTTGGCCGAACGTGTAACCTCTTCGCCTGTATCAGGGTTAGTCCCGTTTACTGCTTCAATATCTAACGGACCAGGTAGGTATCTGCAAATTGCATCTAAAGCAGTTTGCACACCTTTGTTTTTAAACGAAGAACCACACATCATCGGAATGATAGAGATATCAATCGTTGCTTTACGAATGGCTTCATGTACTTCATCTTCGGTAATTGTATTCGGATCGTCGAAGAATTTTTCTAATAATTTATCATCATAGTCGGCTACCGCTTCAATTAATTGTTGACGATAATCGTTTACTTCGTCTTTCATATCTTCAGGAATCGGCACTTCTTTAAAGGTCATACCTAAAGTAGCATCATCCCAAACAATTGCTTTCATCGTAATTAAATCAACTACGCCTTTGAAATTATCTTCGGCACCAATTGGTAACTGCAATGGAACTGCCTTTGCGCCCAACATTTCTTTAACTTGCTTAACCACATTCAAGAAATCGGCACCACTACGATCCATTTTGTTTACGAAACCTATACGTGGTACTTTATAACGATTAGCCTGGCGCCAAACCGTTTCAGATTGTGGTTCAACACCGGATACAGCGCAAAATAAGGCTAATAATCCATCTAATACACGTAACGAACGTTCAACCTCAACGGTAAAATCTACGTGACCTGGAGTATCAATGATATTAAACTTGTATTGTTTAGTCATGTCGTTTTTCACACCTTGTGTCATCGGGAAATTCCAGAAACAAGTTGTAGCGGCACTGGTAATCGTAATACCTCTTTCCTGTTCTTGTGCCATCCAGTCCATGGTTGCACCGCCATCGTGTACCTCACCAATTTTGTGGTTTACACCTGTGTAGTAAAGGATACGTTCAGTCGTTGTGGTTTTACCGGCATCGATATGGGCGGCAATTCCGAAATTTCGTTGGTAGCGTAAGTCTGCCATTGTTTTTTTATTTATTTATTGAATTGAGATTAAGTCCAAAATTTTTGGAGGTGCGAAGATAGAACTATTTTCCAAGTAACAAAACTTTTAAAACAGCATTAAACTTCAATCTTCAAACCGATAGCTACCGGTTCAATTATCAATGTAGAATGGATGATCGTAGATAAAAAGAGGTCCTTTTCTTAATAAGCTAGATGAGGCAACCAAATTATAAGCAAAATATAATAATTATTTTACAATATAAGGTTCTTTGGCCCAGTAAATGTAAAACCATCTACGTGTAAAATTAATTCAGGAAAATAAGCGGTATATAATTTTTGTAATGCATTATATTCTTGATGTAAAATTTGGATAGCTTGATGGGGTTGACCTAATATGGGGAAACGTTTACACATGCCGATTAGGGTTCGTTCTAATCCTTCAAGAGTTCGATAATGAAATAGCCAATTATGTTGGGTCATGTGATGAAACAAGTACTTCATCTTTTCATCAAAAAGCGATTGGTTTTTTTTTAAGGATTCATACACCTCTACTGTAAATGCATGTAATGTGCCCTCTGTAAAATATCGATCATCGTTCGCTAGAAAGTGATCGAAAATGATATCCGTGAATACACTACCTGAAAATCGATAGGCGGGTTTAAAATAATGTTTTGCTTCTAGTATAAGAGCATGGTGATCGGTAAAATCATCAATACTTCGGTGAAGTAAAATACCTTGTTGGATTTTTTTTGGATAGACTTGATGATGATTTCCTTTTACAAAATCGCCCATCATGTTCCCGGTCATGATTTCTTCATCTTTCAACGATAAAAAAGCATGGGCTAAATAATTCAATGTATTTGTTTGAAAGCACCGAAGATAGGGCTTTCCAAACAAGGTGTAAAATTTATGATTGTATAAAAAATAAAAATGGTTAAGAAATATTTGCAAAATTGAAATGAATATATACATTTGCAGTCCACAAAAAAACAGTTCTTAATTTTTAATAAATATCAGTCAGTTCAATTTTCATCGTTTTTAAATCAATGAAAAAGTAATTATCTGAGTTTTCATATGCCGCTTTAGCTCAGTTGGTAGAGCAGCTGATTTGTAATCAGCAGGTCGTTGGTTCGAGTCCGACAAGCGGCTCATCATTTTTTTATGATACGGGGGTAGTTGTCCGAGTGGCTAAAGGAGACAGACTGTAAATCTGTTAGCGTAAGCTTACGGTGGTTCGAATCCATCACTGCCCACTTCATGTGTGAGTTTGCATGAAAGTTAGTATTTGTTACTTGTATTCATCACATGTGCTCAAATATCAATTTGCATACAAACCCACACCTTACAAGCGGAAGTCGTATAGTGGCTATTACCTCAGCCTTCCAAGCTGATGACGACAGTTCGATTCTGTTCTTCCGCTCTCATTGAAATGCCGATTGTACTATGTCTGCCCGGCACCTTACAATCGGTTTTTTATTTTAAAACTTTCATGCAATTGCCTTTGTGGCTCAGTGGTAGAGCACTTCCTTGGTAAGGAAGAGGTCATGGGTTCAATTCCCATCAAAGGCTCCAACAATATAACGGCAACCCATCATCCGGTTGTCGTTTTAATTTTTGGTAATCAACGCTTGATTTGTACCATAAACATTCTTCCTTATATTTGCAACGCTAAAATAAAAAACACATGTTTAATCTTGTTCTGTTTGGTCCTCCAGGAAGTGGTAAGGGCACGCAGTCTACCAACATCATAGAAAAGTATAATCTTATTCACGTTTCAACCGGTGATATTTTGAGGCAAGAAGTGGCCAATGAAACGCCATTGGGTATTGAAGCTAAAAAATTCATGGATCAAGGCATGCTGGTGCCTGATGAAGTTGTGATTGGTATGATTAGTGCTAAAATTGATGAACATCAAAATGCCGAAGGATTTATTTTCGACGGATTTCCGCGCACCGTAGCGCAAGCACAAGCGCTTGATAACTTACTTGAATTCAAAAACATTCCAATTAATATTGTTTTAAGTTTAGTTGTTAGTGAACAAGAATTAAAATCACGATTGATTAGTCGAGGCGAATCCTCTGGCCGAAGCGATGATAATGAAGCGGTAATCATGAAAAGAATCACCGAATACCACGCAAAAACGTCGCCTGTTGCCGATTATTACAAGCAACTTGATAAATTAGTAGAAGTAAAAGGTGAAGGCAGTGTGAACGAAATTTTTGCCGCCTTAAGTAATGAAATCAATCAAGTGCAAGAATAGTTTTTTTAGTTTTCTGCAAGGGCAGACCTTAATTTTATAATATGCAAGCAGATAACTTTATAGATTATATACGCATTAACTGTAACTCCGGAAAAGGTGGTGAAGGTTGTGTACATTTCCTTCGTGAAAAATATCGACCTAATGGCGGACCAGATGGTGGTAATGGCGGTAGAGGTGGACATATTATTTTGCGAGGAAATAAAAATATGTGGACCCTTCTTCATTTACGCTATCATAAAAATTTAATAGCCGAAGATGGCGAACGTGGTAGCAAAAATAATTCGTCAGGCCGCATGGGGAAAGATATTATTATTGATGTGCCTCTAGGAACTGTGGGTAAAAATGATGAAACCGGTGAAGTAGAAGTTGAAATTCTTGAACACGGACAAGAAGTGATTTGGGTTAAAGGAGGACGAGGTGGTTTAGGAAATGCGAACTTTGCAACGCCTACGCATCAAGCGCCCGATTACGCGCAACCCGGCGAACCAGGAATTGAAGAATGGAAAGCCGTTGAATTAAAAATTTTAGCAGATGTGGGTTTAGTAGGTTTTCCGAATGCTGGTAAATCCACTTTACTTTCTGTAATTAGCGCGGCCAAACCTAAAATTGCCGACTATGCATTTACTACCATCACACCGAATTTAGGTATTGTTGATTATCGTGATGGAAAATCGTTTTGTGTGGCCGATTTGCCTGGAATTATTGAAGGTGCTGCCGAAGGAAAGGGCCTAGGTCATAGATTTTTACGACATATTGAAAGAAATCCTGTTTTGCTATTATTGGTTCCGGCCGATAGCAAAGATCATAAAAAGGAATATGATATTTTGATGAACGAATTGGAAATGTATAATCCCGATTTGTTAGATAAACAAATGTTAGTGGCTATTAGTAAATCAGATATGTTGGATGATGAATTAAAAAAAGAAATCGTCAAAGAATTTCCGGCTGAATTACCTGTGCATTTTTTCTCCTCGCTCACACAATCGGGTATCATGGAATTAAAAGATAAACTTTGGTTTATGTTGAATGATGGGCAGGAAGATGAATCATAAATGCTATTGCCTTGCCTGAGATGTTTTATAGGTGCCCTATATAAATATCCTAATTTATTCACTCCATATTTCAACATTATTTTAACTTGAGCGATGTATACCTTCGCTCACTATATTTGCAACCTTAAATTATATTTTGAGCTTTTCATTATCATACCCGGTTTGGTTTTTTGCCTTGTGTTTGTCTGCTGGATTTCTAGTAGCTTGGTTATTATATCGAAAGAAGAAAGAAGCCTTTTCACCGGCTAAAATATTTTATTCACTTTTTGTCTTACGATTTTTAAGTGTTACCCTCATTTCTTTTTTATTGCTTTCACCTGTATTAAAGTATTTGCAAAATAAAGAAGAGAAACCTGTTATTGCTTTTTTACAAGATAATTCGGCCTCGCAAAAATCAGGATTTAGAGTGATTGATAGTGTGAAGTATAAAAAGGACATCGCCGATTTATTAAGTGATTTGAGAAACGATTATACCGTAAAGGAATTTTCGTACGGTGATGTATTGAAGGATACTGCTAAGTTTCAATTTGATGAACAAAGTACTGATATTTCTTCGGCACTAGAACTAGTGATGACAACCCTTGAAAATGAAAATCTGGGAGCCATTGTATTAAGTGGTGATGGAATTTACAATAAAGGAATATCACCACTTTCATTGAACTATCCTTTTAAAGGTTCAATGTTTACGATTGGTGTTGGAGATACTGCCATAAAAAAGGATGCAATGATTGCGCGAGTATTTGCCAATAAGGTAGTTTATCTAGGCGATCAATTTGCGATTCGAACGGATATGGCTGCTTATGCATGCAATGGAAGTAAGTTGCAGGTTTCTGTGTTTAGTCATGCGGCTAACCGTGTCATTGCATCGCAACAAATCAATGTAAATAATAACCGTTTTGCTAAATCAATTGAAACCATTGTTGAAGCAAAATCGGGTGGTGTACAACATTTTACCATTTCGGTAAGTAAGGTCGATGGAGAGAAAAATATCAGTAATAATTCGCAAGATATTTATGTGGAGGTGATCGATAGTAAAGAGAAGATTTTGATTTTAGCCAATGCACCTCATCCGGATATTTATGCATTACGTGATGCATTAAGTAAAAATAAAAATTACTCGGTGGATGTAAACACAGCAGATAGAATCAATAGTAAATTGAACGATTACAATTTGATTATTTTGCATAATTTACCTTCAGTAAAATATCAATTGATTAGTGTTATTGAGCAAGCAAAAAAGTTAGGCATTGCCTTATGGTATGTAAGTGGAAGTCAAACAAATATAGCCTTACTTAACCAAGTGCAAGACGCTATACAAATTAGTATTAGAGGCAATACCGGCAGCGATGCACAAGGTGTTTTGAACAAAGATTTTTCTTATTTTACCATTAATCCTTCGGTTAATTTATCCGGACTGCCGCCTATGGTTACACCGTTTGCCGATTTTAAAAGCGGACCAGGAACGCAGGTTTTATTTTCGCAAAAGATAGGCAGTGTGAATACAAATTATCCGTTGTTGCTCATGCAGCAAAGCAGCAATGGCAGAGTAGGGGTTTTAGTGGGTGAAGGTATTTGGCGTTGGCGTTTATACGATTACAATCAACATAAGAATCATACTATGGTAGATGAGTTTTTGTTGAAGACGGCACAGTTTTTATCAGTGAAGCACGACAAAAAACCGTTTAGAATTACACTTGCAAAAAGTGTGTATAGCGATAATGAAGCCATTCGATTTGATGGAGAGTTATACAATGATAATTATGAGTTGATTAATTCGCCTGAAGTAACGCTTGTATTACTCGATTCGAATAAGAAAAAGTACACGTATACCTTAGATAAAAATGGCAATGCATATTCATTAAACGTTGGTAATTTAGCTTCAGGAAAATATGCTTACTCAGCATCTACCTCACACAACGGAAAAAGTTTTTCGGCTTCGGGAAATTTTATGGTGATAGCGCAAAATATAGAGGAAGTAAATTCAACAGCAGATTTTGGACTGATGAATCAGTTAGCAAAAAACTATCATGGTGAATTTGTATATGCCAATAATATTAACCAATTAAAGAAAAGCATTCGTGAAAATGCAATGGTAAAAACTGTTTTGCGAAGTTCTCTTACCACTGAACCATTAATCAATTGGAAATGGTTATTCGCCATATTGTTGGCTTTGTTAAGTGCAGAGTGGTTTATTAGGAAACGAAGCGGGAATTACTAGGGAAATCTACAGTCTTCAATCTTCAGTCTTCAGTCCGATAGCTATCTGATCAATATCAATTGAAAGCTTCCAGAGCAATTTTTGATTTCAAGTACTTACCCAATCTTCGAATTTCGATTTTAGGGATTTGAATTTTAATCTATTTTACCTCAATTCAAATAGCATCTATCGTGAAGCTTTCGGTTACATTAATTTTTTTATGTAAGTTTGATTCATGAAATTAACATCTTACGGACTTCTATTCATGATGGGTATCCTATCTCTTTCGGCGTGTACAGGTCGAAAAATCAGTGATTTGAAATCGAAATTTAGAATGATTAATGCCTCTTCAAATACAGGTGATATTAATGTGGCCATGGATTATCAAAATATGTATGCTACTAATATTCAGTATTTAAATTATTCATTATTTAGTGAGCATATCAGCACTCGACATGTATTGCAAATTAAAAATGCATCAGGTAGTATCATCGTTGATACCGCACTCACTATGGAGCCCAATAAAACCTATACTGGGTTTTTATATGATTCGTCGAATCAAGTTCGATATAAATTGTTGGAAGAAAAATTTGAAGCACCTGTAGGCTCATTTTGTAAATTAAGATTTTTGAACTTGTCTAATAATGCACCGGCATCCGACATTATTCCGGGTACAGATACCTTGCCATTATTTACGAATTTTGAGAATGGTGATTACAGTGACTACACTTTATTTAGTAGCGATTCGATGTATTTTAATGCGGCTACAACCGGTAGTATAATACCTTATTACACACAAGGAGTTTATGTAAAATTTAAACCCGGCTATTTTTATACCATGTATTTAAAAGGTAATGTAGGTTCGGTATTAACCGATAGCTTAGGTTTTTTTGTAGTTGAAAATAGTGGGAATTATTAAAGAGACGATTAAAGTAATTATCTAGTTTTTCTTTTGCAATCATAAGTGATATTGAATTGAAAAAACTATGTTTGAAGCAGCATGTATTGCGGCAACGATTGAAATGGAAAGCCCACAGACAGACGCTTTGGGCTGGCGAGGACTTGGAGTGGAAAGCGTGAGTGCCGCCCAAATCTGATGCATAAGTGTAGTTTTACTTCTCATAAAAATCTAAATCCTTGCCAAAGGTCTCGGTGAGTTTGCTTGCCGAATAGAAAGCAATCACACAACAAATGATACCAACGCCTAAGGCACTATGCAATTTTTGAATACCAATGGTTTGAAATAATGCATATAAAAGTGAAATAGGAACTAAAGCCGCACGGATAAAATTAGGTACCGATGTAGTAACTGTTGAGCGGATATTGGTGCCAAATTGCTCAGACGCCGATGAAATTAATACCGCCCAATAGCCAGCCGCAAATCCTAAAACCGTAAATAGGATATAAAAGGATTGGACCGCTGCACCTTGCATAAAAAAGTAAGCGATCACCATAAGTAAGGTAGCAAAAACAAAATATTGTAAAACTTTTTTACGGGTTTTTAAATACTGACTCAATAAGCCTGAAGCTAAGTCGCCCAAGGTTACGCCGGCATAACAATACATAATAGAGTAAGCGGGTTTTATTTCACCAACAATACCGAGTTCTTTACCTAACTCAGGGCTTAAAGTAATGAGAATGCCAATACAATACCAAATGGGTAAGCCAATTAAAATGCAATGTATATAACGTAGCATACGTTCGCGATTGAAGAATAGCATTTTTAAACTGCCTAATTCGTGCGTTGATGATTTAGCGGTTTGGTACATGCCCGATTCGAAAACACCGAAGCGCATTACCAATAAGGCAAAACCTAATATGCCACCAATTAAATAGCAGGTAGTCCAATCGTAATGTAAACCCACAAAGCCTGCTAACAAGGCACCCGAAACGCCAACCGTAGCTACGATGGTGGTGCCCCATCCGCGATGATCTTTATGTAAGATTTCTGAAACTAAAGTAATGCCAGCGCCTAATTCACCGGCTAAACCAATGCCGGCAAGTAAACGCAAAAGAGCATAGGTATTTACATCGGTAACATAGGCGTTTAAAATATTTGCTGTTGAATACATGATAATGGATCCAAACAATACAGAGAGACGACCTTTTTTATCGCCAATAATTCCCCATAAAATACCACCGATGAGCATGCCTATCATTTGGATATTGAGTAACCATAATCCATTTTTTTCTAAATCGGATTCTTGAATGCCAATGGCTAATAAACTTTTTTTGCGAACGATACTGAACAGGACTAAATCGTAGATATCTACAAAATATCCAAGCGCAGCAACCATTACGGGTAGACCCAAAACTTTTGATGACGATTTCATGTTTTATTTTCTATTGTTTTTAGAACATATAATTCGGCTCATGAAAATTTCAAGCAGGCGTTGAAATTCATGATGCCTCATTTCATTTTTTAAATGTAATCGCTGAAAGTTATATAATGAAATTGTACCATCTTTTCCATTCACAAATTCACTAATTTACCAATTCACCAATTTACCAATTTCCAAATTCTCCTTCCTAGTTCACAAAACTCCAATACACACCAAAATGCATCATGAAGTTTTGTGCAGGATATTTACTGTAATTGATATTGTTACGATATAATAATTGTTGCAATTCATCAAATGAAATAGCACCTCGAAACGATTTTACTTTGCAATTAAAGAAATACGATACACGTGGAATGTTGGCGATATTACGAGTGTACTGACTAACAAAACCATACAATAGAGGCGAGTATTCATCAATGGCAAAAGCAGTATGGTAGCGCGTGTCGAAGCCGGTACTTAATCGAAGTTTGGTTTTGAAAATGGCATTTTCGTAATAGAAACGATTCATAGTGGCAAGCTTCGGAATATGTATTGGTGATGCCTTGGATGCGATTTGATACAATATATCGGTTTGGAAATAGAAGCGTTTGAAATTGAAAAGTTTTTGTAAGTGAATTTGTGTTATTGGCATAATGGGTTGATATTGTTTTACCATTAAACTTGTATCACGGTAGATGAAATTGCCAATTAAATGATAGTTTACACTAAGTGAAGCTTGATACTTATTTAGTAAATACATGAACTGAAATTTACTGTTGATTTGCTTTTTTGTATTTGAACTGAGTGTATAAAAATTGGTTTCAAATCTTTTTTGTAAATAGCTTGAGGCTTGAATATTTTGCTGAAATCCTAAAACAATTTCGCCTAATTGCTCGCTAATTTTTTTGCCTGCTTTTGCTTGTAGTAAGGTATTTCCTTTGGTATTGCCTGTAAAATAAAATTTCAACTCACCTTGTAATAACCATGAATTATTTACTGCATTTTGTTTATCAAGTTTGGCAAATACATAATTATTAAAACTATTTGTGTTGTTAGTTAAGGTGGTAAATTTTTCAATTTCGTTTCCATAGCCTGCTTCCGCTTCAAAAATGGTTTTGCGAATTGGGATATTTCCGGTAAGCGAAAAACTATTTCCCAATTGTTGAAAAGCTGATCTGCCATACACACTATCATCAACACCAAATGAAAATATACCTAGCTTGCTATATACTAATGAATCGGGCGATAAATCTTTATACTTATACAAAGAACCTGAAGCATAGAGATGATGTTTGAATCCGAATATTGGCGTGAAGTTTGAAATCATTTCAGCACTATCGGCACTCAATGCACTTTCTGTTTTTCCAAAATAGTATTGATGATTGATGTCAAATTGTATATTTCTAAAATAATTCGTTACCATCGAACGATTTTTTTCGGTCGGATTATTCTCAAAGTTTACCGGAACCAATCGTTTATTATTGTAACGAGGATCTTCAAGATAATTCTCTGAAATAATCCCACCATTTTCATCTTGTTGTAATTTATTGTAGATGAAGGCTGCTGTAAGAGTGTATCGTTTGCCTTTCGGTCGATAATTACTACTCAACGAAAATTGGTCGTTATTCGTTCGCTGTAATAGATATGTGCCAGGCGAACCTACTTTTTTATATTCGGCTGATATATTTAAAAATGGATTTACATTTCGAGTATGCAGTAATTCAATCATTTGCTCTTGCTTACTGCCCAATCGATATAGCAAAGTGGTATAGGGTTTTGTAGAATGAAAATAACGTAAATGCTCAAGTCTATACATTGTTTTTGAGCCTTGTTGAATACCCAATGTATTTCCGATGTTTGAATGTAATTGATAGAAATTTGTGGTTGCCGAACTTCCAAAATTCCCTAAATCATTTTCCCAAACTGTAAGTAAAGGATTGCGATGAATCAGATGAATACTTGAATCGAGTTTAGTGGCAGTTGTATCATCAACCAAAAAATAATAAATATAAATGCTATCGTTGCCTCGTTTCGATTTTTGCAAAGTATCTGTTGAACTTTTGGTATTACTGATACCACTTTCCGCCATTTGCCCCATGGCGACAACCGGTAGCAAACAAATGAAAATAGCAGCGTATATTAATAATTTACAATAACCCAATCGTAGTAGTTCAGGGCGACAAAATTAGTCTACAGACTTTATATTTCCTTTATTAATTCCCTGAATATCAAGGCCATTTTTGGAGCAGCTATATTGGCTGCTTCCAATACTTCTTCGTGGGTAATTACATTCATCTCTTCGCGAATACCTAAATCGGTAATCACGCTCATGCCAAATACTTTCATGCCGGCATGTATGGCCACTATCACTTCAGGTACAGTACTCATGCCCACTGCATCGCCACCTATAATATGTAACCATTTATATTCGGCTTTGGTTTCAAAAGTGGGTCCTTGTAAACCAATATAAACACCTTCATATACTAAGATATTATTTTGCTTAGCGATATTTTTTGCTTTGCTAACTAGCTCGAGTGAATAAGGTTCGGTCATGTCGGGAAAACGCGGACCGGTAGTTTCATGATTTCTACCACGTAATGGATGTTCTGGGAAAAGATTAATATGGTCGTTGATAATCATCAAATCACCTACTTTAAAATTTTTGTTCATTCCGCCGGCTGCATTTGATACCATTAACGTATGAGCTCCTAAACCTTTCATCACCCTAACCGGAAAACTTACTTCTTGCATGGAATATCCTTCGTAATAATGAAAACGACCACTTAGCATCACAACTTCTTTGCCTCCCAATTTGCCAAACAATAATTTCCCTCCATGACCTTTCACGGTGCTTACCGGAAAATTAGGAATCTCTTCATAAGGTAAGGCAAGATTAATTTCTAATTCGTCAACTAATCCGCCTAAACCACTTCCTAAAATAATGCCAACAACAGGCTTGGCAGAAATTTTAGATTGGATGAACGCAACCGTTTCGGCAATTTTTTCTTGATTCAAATTTTGCATGCAACGAAGATAGCAAATCAATACAAAACCATACTCACATACTATATGAAGTTTTATCGCCGGATAATTTACCGCGAAGGCGCGGAGAAGGGGAGGAGATCGGTATTCTTCAGAATTTTAGGCAAGCAAAAACTAAGTTGATTTATGAATTTCCCTCATAAGTACAATCCCTTTACGCCTGTCGTGTTTGCACCTATCACAAGCTTTGCCAATTCTTTGCGTTAAAACGGAAATAAATACATCATTACAAATGAAGGTTAATGAATATCAGAGTAACGGTCGGAAAGGAATTATTACCCTATTTTGAAGCACACTCTTCATGATGCTTTTCATCTCAGTGTAACATATTTTCCTTTTAGTGAGTTTTCTGAAACATAGATCAATGGTGTATACCCATCGGCTGTTTCGATACAATGTTCTAAAAAGTGTTGTGTTAAATTTTTATCCCAGCCGGCACAAGCGGCAGCAATTCCATATCGAGGGTCTCCATATCCAGATTCATAATCTTTATGTTTATGTAAGTTCCATGTAAGTGTAATAAGTTCTTTTATCTGATATGCAGGTGGTTGCATTATGTCGTAACCAAGTGGATTCAAGCATCCATCTACAATTGAAAGTCCGCCAAACGCTAATAATTCTAAAATTGGTGAAGCATCTTCAAGAGATTGCCTTTGAAGTCTAACATAGGTTTGTGCTGCCGCATAAGTAATCATATCATGCGGAGCATTGGCTTTCACAATTTTGTTTATATCATTTATTGCATTTTTATAATTGAGTTGTCCTAAAGCTAATATCATTTCAACCTGAGTTTCCCATGTCCTTTTATCATTCAACTCATTTAGATAGGCTGAATACAATTCGTCAGCTAATTCATGTATTTTCAATTTGCCAATCTCTTTTGCCGCACGTCTTCTTTCGGCAGATTTTGTTGAATGTAGTTTACATTGAATTTCTTCGGTTGACATTAATATTTTTTGTTGGTGATTGTCAATAATTTTTTATCTAGGCAGTTATTTCTTTCAATAAAGCTTCCTTCATGCTTGTAAAAATGGTTTGCATAGTTTTTACCTTTGTTAATTTACTGAAATCAATCAGTAAATCGAAGTGTTCTATTTCCGACATTTTTTTATTTTTAGAGCCTACATTTTCCCATGGTTTTTTATACGCTTGTACAATAGAGTTAAACTTGTCTTCATCTTTCATGCCATCTAAAAGCCATAAACAAAGAGAGACATTTGCTTTCGAAATTAAATCCCAATAATCATGATTTTCAAATGATATTTTTGTTTGTAAATCGGCAAATGATTTTTCAAGTTTTGCTTTGATGGAAGATAACGTAGGTAGCTTGTATAATGTATTTGCCGATTGCCCGCCCCATTTCTGAACATCCAATTGATGTAAGAAATATTCTATTTCAATCCAATTCACCAATGAATACGTAGCATTTGATTTTTGATTTTCATGGGCTTGGTAATAATGATGAGCCGCCTGCGTTAATGCCTTTATTTTATCGGCTCGTTTATTACAAATAATGGCTTTACGTTTATAGGCACTGCCAATCAATGAATGTCGTTCAGAGGTTTCTGCAATTTCAAGTAGCTTCGTTAAACTCGAAATCATCATATCCATTTCTTGCTCGTAATTTCTTTCCTTCGTAAAGTTATGTAAGTAATCATCAAGTGTTTGCTTGGCTAAAATATTATTATACTTCTCGAGCGAACTTACTGAATAGCCGGCCTTTTCGTAAGTCAGTATTTTTTTAAATAAGGTAATGGCTTTTTGATACTCATCTAATTCAACATACGCAATGGCAATCTTTTCTAACAATTCAGGTGTTTCAACTTCAAATTGATATACCGCTTCTAAAATGGCATCAAGTTCAATTAATAAATTCACTGCATCAAAATAAGCAATCTGTGCTTTACTTAATAAATTCTCAACATCATTTTCTGCTTCTTGAGTAATAATATAATGTCTGCTTTTTTCGCTTCGTTTCGTACTCAGTTTAACTTTATAAAACGGATCGCCATAACATTGAAAAGCACCCCAAGTATTTGTGTTCGGATATTTTTCGAAGATCGTTTTACGGGCTTGTAAAACAGCTTTGCCAAATTCATAACCTTCAAACATGCACCTGTAAAATACATTCGCAAACTCTAAGGCTGCAGCATCATCAACGGCCCAGCCTGCTGCAATCACGGCCTTTACTCCATTTTGTATAAGCTGTGTGCCAATGTTTGCCGCAAATCGGTAACGACTTTGATACAGCGCTTCTTGCTCACTATCTACCTTGCCTAAATAGCAACAGTTTACAAACACAAATTCGGGTGTATAACTTAACTGATTAAATTCTCGCGGTGTAAAAAAAACATTATCGCCAATAATCATTCCCGATTTTTCGGGTTCGGTTTTGCTAAAGTTGCCATGTCCCGAAATATGTATCATCTTATATTCTGTTTTAAATAAGGCGGTAATAATTTCGTGTGAGTTAGATTTAATCATCGAAGTAATTTGATAATCAAACTCTCCAAATAATTTCTCTACTTGCTTGGCTTCATTTTCGGCACCGGGCAATTGGTTGCAAAATCCGTTGGTAATTGGATCGCCGATTACCAGTACATTTTTATTATTTACGGTGGAAGTATTCATTTTATAATGCGTAGTCGCTAACTGACGAATCATACCTGAATTTACACATAGTGGTTTTGTTTTCTCAATATCGGTTTGAAACAATTCCCATGGGTAGGCTGCGGTAAATTCATCAAGTACCCAAAGTATATCCGTCTGTCTTCTAATATTTTCTTTGAAGTCGTTAGGTATCAATAATTCAAAAATTGTTTTCGCTACTTCGGGTGTCCACTTATCATTTGTCGAAATGTTTTCAAGTAAATTTTCTATCAATTGTGTACTGCTTAATAACTCTTTCTTTTCTTCACGTGCGCCATTGGTACTGGTATAAAAATTTAATCGTTTTACCGTTTGATTACTCGTTTCATTCTCGGCTAAAACGGTAAGTCGTTGCCACCAGTCTGATTTGTTTTCGGCAAGTAAGCGTTTTCTTCTACCTAATAAATTTTTTATTTTGTTGGAGGTGAATTCAATTTGAATTTCATCGGTACTACTCATCATGATTTTCTTAATCGAATAAAAACATTGTAGCGCTCGATCTTCAAATAGTTCAATGAATTCAACTTCATGAATCAAATTTGTATCGTTTGGTTTCACTGCATGCATTTTTGCATTCGCAAATTGTATGCCTTGTATAATAGACCGTATGGACGATTCTACACTTAGTCCACCATAATCAGTTCCAATTAATAAGGTTGAAATGCCTGATTTATTCATTCCTGAATTGCCCGAAATTCTACAATGAGTAGATAGATATTCGATCATGGCTTTCTCGACAGTAACGGTTAATTGTTGCGCTGTTAATTTATCAACTTCGCCAATGCCTATAATGCATGCACCATTAAACTCTTCTTCTTGTTTTAAAGCAAATTGATGAGTGCCAATCTCACCTGGATAATTCCCCAAAACATGTTTCATCGAAAGTTCTCCTTTAAGATACGTGTCGGCAACTCGTTCGGCACTTACTATGCCATCGCCCTTAAAATGGCCAATAATTATGGGGTACTGACTAAACATTAAGTCGCCATTACTTACCCTTACTTTTAGGGCCGGTAAACTTATTTTGGTTTTTGTTTTTTGCAGTGGAAGTCCCAATATTTGATGAATCGCTGTTACTTCATCAGGCTCAAACAATTCTTCTGCTTCTAGTTGAACCAATGAACGTGTTTTGTCTGAAATATTCGGTTCTGTTCTACTTAATAAATCGGTAGTGCCATTTTTTAGTATTTGATGAATCGCTGTAAATAAGCTTTCATCATTTGCCAAAGCGCCATGAGTAATTTGCGAATAATATAATGAATTAGTGTTTCGAAGTTTAGTTGGAATACCCGTTTCCCAAGTTACACTTTGATCACCTCGTGCGGTTGCTTGAAAGGTAATTTCGCCTTTGTCAATGGTATAACCTGCTTGGGTAATATCATCTTTTCCGGCTATATAATAAATATTGGTAAAATCAATATTGGCTTCATGATCTTGTACTCGCTTTTTAAACTTTCCAAATTCTGTTAGGGTTGCTTTTGGTGGAATACGCCATTGTAATTTAGATGCTTTTTGTAATTCTATCCAAGTTTTTTCATCGGCGAAATCATGATCTGTTTTACGAGTGGGCAATAAATTTAAGATACCCGGAAAGCCTGCAAATAAATCAATGAGCTCTGATTTTGAATGCGCAAAGTCTAATGAGTCGAGCGATTTTATGATGCCATCTCTTCCACAAAATACATTGGCTATACGATACGATCCCATCCAAGGTGTACCTAACATTAATAGTTTGAAGCCTTCACTTTGGTTTAAATTTTTCCATGTGGTTGGGTGTGTTAAAATAAATTCACGGGCAAGTACACCCCCCATCGAATGCGCTAATATTTTTATGGGTTGTTGATAGCTTTGCAGAAAAACTATTTTATCATGTAAATTTTTTGCACTCTCAGTAACCGATATGCGCCAGTCGTATGGAAAGGTAACTACATCATAATATTCACTTAGGTATTCACAAATATCTTTGTAAGATGTTTTAATCAATGATTTTGATTTGATTCCTTTTTTATCCATCGCTAAATCACTCAGGCCACCCATTACTAACCGCAAATAGTTTAGCCAAATATGTGCACCTTCTTTACTCAGTGTTGATCCCATAATGCCGGCTAATAAAATAACGATTGGTTTTTTACCGCTTACTTCATCATAAAATACACTTCCACCCTCTAACCCAAATACGCCACGTTCGGCATCGCTTAATGCATTTGCAGGTATATATTCATGAAAAGAAGCAGGTGGATTTTCTTTGCTATTCAAAGCTTCCAATAAGGCCGTTTGCGTTTTTTTATTTTTGAAATAACTGAAATGATTAACCTCAGCACCTTCATCAAAAAAGTAATGTAAATTATTTTCGCGTTTAGTACCTTGGTACATGGAAGCCGTATTCACCACAAAATCATTTTCACCTTTAAAAACAAGTTTAGTGATGATAACAATAAGTCCTTTAAGGGTTAAACTAAATTCAGAATTACCTGCAATAACTAATACATTATTTTGAATTTTATCGGGTGCATTTAATACTTTCAAAAAAGGAGAACTCGGCGACATCGATTCTAGTCCGGGTAAAATATTTACATCATTCTTACTTTCTAACACCGAAGCTATCAATGCTTTAAATCCTTCAGCAATAGGATTCAATCCGCCAGAAGTTAATGACAATAAATTCATGCTTACATTAAAGTAAAAATCTAATCGGTTTGACAGTAGGGAAGTGCCTTTGGCCGGACAAGCTACTCGAATGAATTTATCGACAGTGATTTTTTTCTTAGTAATTAAAGTTCTTATTTTTTTGATATAGTTGCAATCGGCTGTGCGTCCAATACGCTCTAACATGGCCATGCCGGTTTCATCAAATCCATTGGCATCACTACAAAAACGGGCAATCACTTCACCTACTAATCCGCCTCGCGAATGTGTTATGAGATGCAACTTGCTTCCTTCGGGTAATTGTGATAAAACTTCGAATGCATTTTGCAACGGACTTTTCGTAAAGGTTTCGTGTTGAAAGGCAAGTATATTTTGTTGGTAGATTCTTTGCATTTCTTGCCATAAAAAACTGCCATGCAATTCGGCAAACGAACCTTTAGATGATGAACCGGTACCATGTAAAAATAAAAGAACCGGTTGCATGGTTTTATTAACTTGATAAGGTTGCAATTCAAAATCGCTACTTACTTGATATAATCCACTTTGGTTATCGAGTAATTTTTTTTCGAGGTAAGCCGCTAATTCGTGTACACTTTGTTGGATTGCTTTTTTAGCAAATACATTAAATATTTTTAGGGCTACACTTTTGAGCGAGCGTTGATCATCGTCGGTAGAGATTGAAAAAGGAAGTTCACTGGCATCATTCAGCGAACGTTTATTGGCATCTATATTTGGGAATAATTCGTTGAGTGTATTGGCGTTACCAAACCAGGTGGTATTGTCGTCGAAAATGAATTCTATACATTCATCGTCACTTATCGAAATCTCATGATGTTCTCCTTCAGCGCGTGTAGTGCTTAATTGATATGATTGTTGTAAACTGAAGAAATTTTCTTCGTGGGTATAGCTTGTATCAATGTTTGGATTTTTCTTTCCATACAATGAAAGTTTTTTCTGACTCATACGATGCTTGTTTGATGTAACAAGGTAAAAAATATTTCATGAATGCAGCAAGAAAAATTTTGTTACGAAATTTAGGTAAAGAACTTATCCTTTATGTCGGTAGTAAGGAAAGGGGGTGGGTTAATTATCAAATAGTGATTTCTATTCCTTCCCATTGCAAATATTGCCTAAATGAAAACAGTATGTTTTATGAATTCGATTATCTTTACGGATATTAAAACAAATGGCATGTCGGCTTTACCAGGAACCATATTTATTAATTATCGAAAAGATGATACCCGTTGGAATGCATTAGCGTTGTATAACGAATTGCAGAAGTATTTTGAAAAGGATCAAATTTTTAAAGACTTTAATACCATTTTGCCGGGTGATGATTTTGTGGTGAGTATCGAAAATGCATTACGAAAATGTGATGTATTATTGGTAGTCATTGGCCCCAATTGGTTAAGCATGAAAGATGAAAGTGGGAATAGACGATTAGATGATCCTGATGATTTTGTTCGCTTAGAAGTGTCGACCGCTTTAAGTAGAAATATTCAAGTGATTCCGGTTTTGATTGATAATACTGTGATGCCTAAGGCTGCTGATTTGCCCGAGAATATGAAGTCATTATATCGCCGACAATTTGTTGAGATCGATAATACTCGTTTTGAAGATGATGTAAGAAATTTGGCCGAAGCCATTAAAAAAGTTTTACCTGAAGGATCGGTAAGGGTTCAGCATGAAGAAAAGAATAAATATGATGATAGAAAAGAGGAAGCTGAAATAAAGAAAAAGAAGGTGAGTGCAAAACCTAAGCCTGCCAACAATTTGGTGATGGGTATTCTTGCAACGATACTTTGTTTTCCTTTAGGTATTGTATCCATTATAGCAGCTAATAAAGTTGATTCACTTTGGAGTGAAGGTAAATTTGATGAAGCCATCGACGAGTCGAGAAGTGCACAAAAGTGGGCCATTATTGCAATTATAAGTGCGCTGATTGTGTATGTTATTTATGCCATTGGGGTTGCAGATCAGGTTAATAATTATTAATGTCTGTTCACAAAAGGTGGTATGTTTGGGTAATTGTTTTAGCCACATTGCTATGTTTGGTATTCGTGTATAAAAATCCACCGGCAAATAATGTATTGTATCCAAAATGTGTATTCAAACAAATTACAACATTCGAATGTGCAGGATGTGGAAGTGCCAGAGCAGTGTACGCCTTATTACATGCAGATTTAAAACAGGCAGCCGACTATAATTTGCTATTGGTGATTTTAATTCCGATGGGAATGTTTGTATTCTTGAACAATGCATTTTCCCTAACAAAATCAAATATGACTATTCTCAAAAAGCCTTATTTTTATTTAGGTTTGATTATGCTATTTTGGATATTGCGTAATGTGAATTATTTTCCGTTTACATACTTGCATTCAGATAATTAATCATGGACTTACTTTGAAATGGTCAACAATTTATGAGATGGGAATAACGTAAGATTACACGCAATCCAAGTTCAAGAAATTTCATAGAATGAAATTTCTCTGCGTTCTTCATAGCGCAATGCCCTCTACCTCTTCGCGCCTCCGCGGTAAAAAAAACAAAGTGTCGTTTAAATTGATTTTGTTTATAACAGGAGAATTGTATTCAATTTGAAATACCTTTTCGCTTTATACCAATGTGAAATGGTAGATAGACCATTTCTTACAGTGGTTTATGCCGATAGAATAGATGTTTAGACCAAAATGTTTGGTCTATTACATAAATCACATCGGTATTATCATTCATTTTTAAAATAAATAATTTTACTTTTAGGCGGCAATAATCAATGCGTATGCAAAAAGTTTTTTTAGGAGGAACATGCAATAATAGCAATTGGCGTGATCAATTAATACCGTTATTGAAGATTGATTATTTTAATCCGGTGGTTGAAAACTGGACACCCGATAAGCAAGCCGAAGAGATTGAACAACGTAAGATTTGCGATTTTTGTCTGTACGTAATTACCCCCCGCATGGAAGGCGTGTATGCCATTGCCGAATTGGTAGATGATAGCAATAAACGTCCGCAAAAAACGATAGCATGTTTTTTAACGCAAGATGAAGGTGAAAAATTTTCGTTCACCACCTTACGATCCTTAAAAGCCGTAATTGATTTGTTGAAAGTTAATGGGGTAGTGGTATATGAATCGTTGGCAGAAGTGGCGACGTATTTGAATAAGGGAGGCGAAGGGGGGGGGGGGCGGCCTTTTTTGGGGCCCTCAATAAAATGAGTATTAAGTTGATTTTTATTTTTATGTAGGATTCGCGTGAAGGATTGTAACGAAAATACTTTTGTGAGGTACGAGCAAAAGATTGCAGTGGAAAGCCTGACCAGTTACCAAAGCATGTAATATTTTTTTTATGACGATGATGTGGCAGCTTTCGGCACACTTTGGGGGCACGCCCAAATAAGATTTAACTAGGATCAGAGGTTTTTAGAGATGCCCATCAATGAAAAAAGATATATCCAATAATAATCGCTGCAATTACGCCCATCAAATCGGCAAGTAAACCAGCCCATACCGCGTATCGAATATTTTTAATTTGCACCGAACCAAAGTATAACGCAATAATATAAAAGGTAGTATCGGCGCTTCCTTGAAAAATACTGGCCATTTTACCTACAAACGAATCCGGACCTAATTCGGGATTATTGTAAATATCAACTAATAAACCTCTAGCGCCGCTTCCGCTAAAGGGTTTCATGATGGCAACGGGTAGGGCATCCACAAAATCGGTATTCATGCCGCTTGCCGCTACCAGATATTTAATGGCATCTATTACATAAGTGAGCGAACCACTGTCGCGAAAAACACGAATAGCCACCAACATACCCACTAAGTAAGGCAATATTTTAAGTACCACATCAAAGCCTTCTTTAGCTCCTTCGATAAATGCTTCAAAGACATTTACTTTTTTGTAAACGCCACCTACAATAATGGCAACCACTAAACTCAATAAAATAAAATTACCCGAAACTTTCGACACATTTTGTTTTGTTTCATTAGGTAATTGCTGGATAAAATAAAGTATACCGACAACAAATAGTAATAAAGAAGCAATCCATCCTAACAACACTTTATCGAATTTTAATTGTTGCTTAATGCCAACAATAACAACACTGGCTAAGCTGGCAATTACCGTAGCTAAAACACAAGGCACAAAAATGGAAGCAGGTTCGAGAGATGGTATTTTGCCTGATATTCGTAATGCAATGATTGATAAAGGTATGAGTGTGAGTCCGGAAGTATGCATTACCAAAAACATAATTTGCGAATTGGTGGCAGTGCCTTTCACCGGATTCAATTCTTCTAAACTTTGCATGGCTTTTAATCCGAAGGGAGTTGCCGCATTATCGAGACCTAACATATTGGCACTAAAATTCATTACCATTTCGCCCATGGCGGGATGTTGATTTGGGATTTCAGGAAATAATCTTTTTAGAAAAGGGTTAAGGATTCTGGCCAATAAATTAATGGCACCTGCTTTTTCGGCGATTTTCATCAGACCTAAAAAAAATATCATCGAGCCTGCTAAGGGTAATCCAACACTCATCACCGAATCTTTAGCTGCTGTAAACATGCCTTCGGTTAAGGTATTAAATATTTCGAGGTCGCCGAGGATTAACCATTTTAGTACGGCTACAATAAATCCGGCTACGAAAAAAAATACCCATACATAATTTAAAACCATGTGTTTTGTTTGGGTGTAATAATAAAAAAAAGTACTGAGAAGTAATAGTTCAACTTTTAAACCACATAGGTACATAGAATACCAAGTTGTTTTATAGAGAAAGAGTTGGCAACTATATGACCTATGTGGTAAAATGGTTTTAACCTCATAGGTATATAGAATGCAAGTCTATTTGCCTAAATACCCCATGTGGTAAATAAATAGAAACCCCACAATATTCTAGTTGGCAAACGAGAAGATATTCGTAAAAACTAAATTCTTTCAATTGAAAACCGATTACTATTTTTACGGAATGGATGCTAAGGCTATCATCGAAAGGATAAAGAATCCCACATTATTAGAACAAGACGAGGCAAGTTCATTTGATCAGATGCTGGCGCAAGCACCTTATTTTTCTGTTGGGCATTTTTTGAAATATGGTTCCGATTATTTGCATCATCAAGCTCGACTCAGCGATGTGGCTATTCATAAGCATAATCCAATATTGTTTGCAGGCTATATGCATACTTTACAAAAACTTCGTGCAGGTGAATTGATTATCGACATACCAAAAGAAGAAGTCATTGAAGAGATGCCTATTAAAACGACCATTGATGTTTTGTCTGAGAAACTGACACCTACCTCACCGCCAAATATTGAAACGAAAGTTGAGGAAGTAAAAGAGCCTGTTGTTCAGGAAATAGCACCTGAGCCTGAATTGAAAATTAGAATGGAGCCGCCTCTCGAAACCTACGAGGTAAAAAAGCCGGAAATCGATTTGCCACTGGCATCTCAGGATCCGCCATTGGTTGCAACAACTATTACACCCGAGATTACGCCTGAGACCGAAGATGTGATGCAAATTATTAATGCATTGGATGAGTCGTCGATGTTGGATATAGAACGTAATTTTAAGGAAACCGCTAAAGCAGAATCGCCTCTTCCAATGTCTGAAGTGCCTATTGAGGTTAAGGTTGAAATTAAGCAAGAACCACAAATTGTAACGCCTCCGACTCAAATCAACGATGAAGAGGAAAAGGCAAAATCATTGATGGTAATGATGAGTTTTACCGATTGGTTACAGCATTTTAAGCATAAAACCGAAGAAGATAAAGCAGAAGAAAAGGAACAAAAAGCATTGAAAACTGCTTGGCAAAAGGAAAAATTAGCGGCTGCAGCCGATGAGGAGATCGATGAGATTCCTGAATTTATTTTCAAGCAGGCCATGGATTCGATATCAATGGAAAGTGATTTGATTAGCGAATCGCTGGCCCAAATTTTAACCAAGCAAGGCAAACACGATAAAGCCATTGCGATGTACAAAAAATTAAGTTTGCGTAATCCCGAAAAAAGCGCTTACTTTGCGAACCTTATTCAAGAACTCACGTTAAATTATAAATAGTTATGTCAGTTATCATTCTTATTTTTATTATTATCACTTGTGCTGTATTGGCCTTTTTTGTATTGATTCAAAACCCTAAGGGTGGCGGTTTGGCCGGTTCGTTTGGCGGTTTAGGAAATCAAATGATGGGTGCTAAACAAAGTACCGATGTAGTTGAAAAAGGAACTTGGGTATCGGCAGCCGTATTATTGGTACTTACCTTAGGTTCATTTGTATTAACACCAAAGCAAACTTCTGACGTGAACGAAAAAACGCGTTCTGAGAAAATTAATAAAGGAACGCCTGTAGCTGCCCCGGCACCTACACCGGCTCCGGCACCAGCACAAACTGCGCCGGCAACTACACCACCTCCGGCAGACGCAGCCCCACAAGGAAATGCTGCGCCAGCAACGCCTACACAAAAGTAATTTTAGAGATTCCTCTGAATGGAAAATATTTGAATGGCATTCGTAAAGGATGCCATTTTTTATGTAGTGAAATGATTCGCTTTCATAATTGCCTCGCTTAGCAATTTGTAAATCTCTTGGTATTGTGTTTGGGATGATAATAAAGTAAGATGCTTTTCAATCGTTTTTACATCACCTCGTTTTGCCGGACCGCTTTGTAATTCAGTGGGTGTTAAATGTATAAGTTTATTGACCGTATCTTGAATAAGTGGTAATAAAATATTGAATGACAAATTGTGATTTTTCAAAATATCATAACTGATGCCAAATAAATAATTACTGAAATTATTGGCAAATACCGCGGCTACATGCAAGTTTAATTTTAGTTCATCATCTAGGTGGATAATCTGATCACTGATACACTTTGCAAGTTCTTGAACCAATAGTAAACTCTCCTCGTTGGAAGCATTAATAACACATGGAATATTTTTATGATTTGGCCATGCATGTTTTTGTATTGAATACACACACCATATTGAACCTGTATTGGCACTACTTTGGTCTATGTGATGTAAACTTAATGTGCCGGCTGTATGCAGTACGAGTTTGTTGTTGAGGTTTAGGGTTTCACAAATTGTAAGCACTGCATCATCACTTACAGCCAATACATACACATCAGCCGTTTTATTAATTTCATGTAAGCTTGATGTATAATTACAGTGTAGTTGTGAAGCAAGTTGTTGCGCATGTAATTCGGTACGTGAATACACTTGTACAATTTCATGCCCGTTTTGTTGAAACCGATGCGCAAAAAATGTGGCAATATTACCGGAGCCAAGAATTACAATTTTCATAGGGTAAACTTACTGAAAACTATTTGAGCTTCAAGTTTATTCAATTATTTTTAAACCACAACAGGTACATAGAATTTAAAAGGGCTAACGAAAATTGTCAAGGGAGTATTGAATTGAATCACAACAATTCCCTTTGACTTAGTTGGAAAAAACATTTCGATGACGACGCTTCCTACTGCCTGCTGCCAACAGTTTACTGCCTACTACTTCTTACTTACTTTCCATCTTAATCACAGGTATAAGCATTTCTTCAAGCGAAACCCCTCCATGTTGAAATGTGTTTTTAAAATAATTTGCGTAATGATTATAATTGTTAGGATAGCACAGATATACATCGTTTTTTGAAAAAATAAAGCTCGAATTAAAATTCGGTTTCGGTAAACCTATATCATTAGGTTCACGAAAAGAAAGTACGGCTTTGCCATCAAAATTCAAATTTTTTCCGTGTTTGTAACGGATGTTGGCAGTGGTTTGTTTGTCGCCAATAACTTTACTCGGCGACTTCACTTGTACACTTCCATGATCGGTGGTAACCACCATTTTAATGCCTTTGTCGGCCACTTTTTTCAAGGCTTGCAAAAGAGGAGAATGTTCAAACCAACTATTAGTAAGTGATCGATAAGAAACTTCATCATTCGCTAATTCTTTTAATACTTCCATTTCGGTTCGCGCATGCGAAAGCATATCAACAAAATTGTAAACAATGATATTCAAATCGTTATGTAATAAATCTTGGATATTATTTACTAGTAAATCGCCATGATAATGGTTCGTGATTTTAGTATACGAAAACTTAATATCCTTCATCCCTTTTCGATGCAGTAAATCTTCAAAAAATTGCTCTTCATATAAATTCTTGCCGCCTTCTTCATCATCATTCTTCCACTCAACCGGAAAGCGTTTTTCAATATCCATCGGAAGCATTCCCGAAAAAATTGCATTTCTACTATACTGTGTACTGGTAGGTAAAATGGCACAAAACATATCCTCTTCGGTAAGTCTGAAATTCTCGGCAAACTTTGGTTGTATGCTTTTCCATTGATCCCATCGTAAATTATCAATGAGAATTAAAAAAGTAGATTTTCCTTTTTCGAGTGTCGGAAATACATGTTTTTCCATGAGGGTATGACTCATAACCGGCGCATTGGCATTACCCGGTTTCACCCATTTTGCATAGTTTTTCTCAACAAATTTGCAGAACTCATTATTGGCTTCTTCTTTTTGCGCACTAAATATTTCAAGCATTTCAGGACTATCAGATTTTTGCATTTCAAGTTCCCAATACACTAATTTTTTATACAAATTGCACCATTCATCGTAATCAGGATTTGAGTTCAAGGCCATAAATAAATTCCTGAATTCTTGTTGATAGTTTTGCGTTGTTTTTTCACTCACCAATGTTTTTGCATCGATGATCTTTTTTAAACTCAATAAAATTTGATTCGGATTTACCGGTTTAATTAAGTAATCAGTGATTTGCGAACCTATGGCTTCTTCCATAATATTTTCGGCTTCGTTTTTAGTAACCATCACCACCGGAATATATACGTTATATTCTTTAATCTGTGATAAGGTTTCTAAACCGGTCATACCCGGCATACTTTCATCTAATAAAATGACATCTACATGATTTGATTTTAAATATTCGAAACCATCATATCCATTCGAAAAGGTTTCAACTTCATAACCCTTATTTTGAAGAAACATGATTTGTGATTGAAGCGAATCCATCTCGTCGTCGACCCAAAGAATTTTTGTACCCATGTATTTTTATTATTTAGCAAATGTAATTGTAATGGAGTTGAAACGGGCTAATTGGATAAATATTGTAGCTATTAGAATTGTTGAGTCGACTACATTTTTATTTAAGGTAAGTTGAATGATGAGGAAGGCCTTAACGAAACTCAAGCCCATCTTAGTTTTTTAACGTTACGATTGGAAAATCATACAAATTTTTGCCTACTTTTACGAAGTGTTAAAAAAAATCAGCGCCATACTATTGCTCTTTTTGTACCTCCCTTCGGTAATTGGGGTGCAATTATGTGCACATTATTGTGGCGGTGAACTTCAGTCGGTATCGGTTTATACACATGCCAATGAAGATTTATGTTGCGGAACACATGCCAAGCATAATTGCTGCAACGAAGAGAATAAGATCATTAAAGTAAAGGATAGCCATAAAAATCCCGAGCTTAAAGTTTTCAGTTTTGAAACATTTGATGAATTAGCCTTGGAAGTATTTCAGTTTCAAACAGAATTACCAAGGATTTTATCAAGTTGTACCATCCCTGAAACCTATATCGATCCGCCCGACATCCCTAGGTCGAAATTGTATCTTTATCATTGCACATTCTTAATTTGATATTTTGTTTTTTGTCAAGAGTTATTATTTATTTAATTATCTATTTAAAACAATTTTCAAATGAAAGTAATAAACATATTCATAGCAGGCTTGCTTATAATCAGCGTTGCCAGCTGCAAAAAAAACACATTAGCTACCTCAGGTGATGTAGCCATTTCAATGAACAATGTTGCCAACGGAAATCCAATAACCCTTGGCGCTTTGAATAATACCAATGCATTAGGATCAACTTTTAGCGTAGATATGCTAAAGTATTATGTAAGTAAAATGGTTTTGGTAAGCGATGCAGGAAGCGATTTCGAATTCAATAACTACGATTTAATTGATATTGCAGACCCAACAACTTTGACTATTCAGGGTAGTGCAATTCCAAACGGTCATTATTCTAAACTTAAATTTGCTTTAGGTATCGACTCACTTAGAAATCATACTGGTGCGCAAGAAGGAGATTTAGATCCTTTATATGGAATGATTTGGACTTGGAGTACCGGCTATATATTCTTTAAGCATGAAGGTCGCTTTATAAAAACAGATCTTACGGAAGACAATTTATTGTTTCATTTAGGAACTGATAGAGCTTATACTATGCTTGAAATTCCAATTGATTTAAAAGTAGAGGGTGCAAACAAAAAGCTCATTATCAATTTCGATGTCGCTAAAATGTATAATTCGCCGGCACTTGATTTCAATGTCATGAATATTAATCAAAGTACAACTGCTGCCGATTTTCCATGGATAGATGATATGAAAGCTAACGCGATAGATGCGTTTTCTTTTAATCGTTCAGAGTAATCTTTATCCCGAAAGCGTTCGGGACAATCTTCAATTTTCAATTAGGAGTCTTCGTCACAAAATGGTTTGTATCTGTATGCTCATTTTTGTAGTTTTTAAATAGAAACAAATTCATTGATGGAATTAAATCTAATAGCTTCAAATAATTGAGTTATTATTTACTCGCCATACAAGGCAATCATTATAAAAAATAAAAAATGAAAATCACTTCATATATTCTTTGCTTAGTACTGAGTTTGGTCTACTCGGTAACGCAAGCACAATCCACTAAGGATACCACAAAAAAGAAAGACCTTAATACCATACAAATTATTCAACGCAATAATGGAAATACCATGGATGCATTGAGTCCCATTCGTACAGAAAAACTTACACAAGTTGAATTAAAAAAGAATGCCTGCTGTAATCTGGCCGAAAGTTTTGAAAGTAGTCCTACCGTTGAAGTAAGTTTTAGTAATGCACTTACCGGTGCTCGTCAAATTCAAATGTTAGGACTCAGCGGTGTGTATGTTCAAATGATGACTGATTTATTGCCAACCATTCGTGGATTAAATTATACGTATGGCTTCAGTAATATTCCGGGCTCACAAGTAAATTCGATTTTTATTAATAAAGGTCCAGGCAGTGTAACCAATGGTTTTGAAAGCATGACCGGACAAATTGATGTTGAATTGCAAAAGCCTGAACGCTCACCTCGTTTATTTATTAATGCTTACATGAATTCACGATTACGTTCGGAGCTAAATACCAATGTGGCACATCAATTTAATAAAAAATGGAGTACTATGCTCATGTTACATGGAAGCGCGATTCAAAATAAAGTAGATATGAATGAAGATGGATATCTCGATCGTCCCTTATACAAGCAGTTTAATTTTATCAATCGTTGGAAATATCAAGGTAAAAATTTGGAAAGCATGTTTGGGGTAAAGGGTTTGTATGATGAAAAAGTGGGCGGACAAGTAGGTTTCGATAATTCAATTTCGCAGAATCAACAAAGTGCTTATGGTTTTGCAATTACTACCAAGCGATTTGAATTGTTTAATAAAACAAGTTATAGTTTAGATGCTACCGGTGATAAAAGTATTGGCTTACAAGCAAACTATACAGATCATAACATTGATGCATTTTATGGACTACATCCTTATAAAGGTATTCAACAAAGTTTGTATGCGAATATGATTTATCAAACCCATATCTCAAAAGATTTCAGCAAGGATGTGCTACGATTAGGAGGCGGTATTTTATATGATTATATTGTAGAAGGGTATAAAAATACTCATTTGAATAGAAGCGAACCCGTTAGCGGAATCTTTGCCGAGTACACTTATATTCATGGTGATAAATGGAGCGCCCTAGCGGGAGTTCGGACAGATTATAATTTTAGATTAAATAAATTATTTTTTATTCCTCGTTTGAATTTAAAATATAGTTTAAATCAACAAGCCAGTATTCGGGCAAGCGCAGGTAGTGGTTTTAGAACCGCTAGCATTTTAGCCGAAAATGCGCAGTTGTTTGTGAGCAATCGAAATATTTTTGTTACTGAAACATTGAACCCTGAGTATAGTTGGAATTATGGTTTGAATTTTTCGTACTGTTTTACACAACGTCAAAAAGAAGGAAGGTTTAGCGTTGATGTTTTTAGAACCGATTTCGAAAACCAAGTGATTGCTGATTTTGATTTAGATCCAAGAGCAGTGTATTTTTATAATCTGAAAGGGAAATCTTATGCATGGTATGTACAGGCAGAAATGTATTTCGAATTATTGAAAAATCTTGATATTCGCATGGCCTATAAATTCAATGATGTAAAAGTTACACAACATGGCATATTGATGCAAAAGGCCATGAATGCAAAACATCGTGCCTTATTTAATATTGCTTATCAAACCAATAAGAAAAAATGGAAATTTGATTTTACAACACAATGGGTAGGCAGACAGCGTTTGCCTGATATGTCGGCAAATCCTGAAGCGTATCGACTTTTAACTTATTCGCCAAGTTATTTTAGAATGTTAGGACAAATTACTTACGTGATGAAACAACTTGATTTGTATGTGGGTAGTGAAAATATAAACAACTATACACAGAGGGATGTGATTATAGATGGGGCAAATCCGTTTGGAACGTATTTTGATGCAGGAAATGTTTGGGGACCTGTATTGGGTAGAATGCTATATGCCGGATTCAGATACACAATTAAATAGTGTTTGCAAGAAAACGCCAACTACATCGTCATCCTCACCTTTCAAACAGGTCATTTACAGAAGTAATACCAATGTGATTTGTGTCGTAGACCAAATCTTACAGTGGTTTATGCCGATTAGATAGCTGTTCAGACCAATTTATTGGTCTGTTATAGATATCATTTCGGTATAAACTCCCTGTTTTCAAGGCTTCGGCTTCCTCGTATTTGACGCTTTCTTATCAAACACTAAATAGAACATATGTGTCTTTGATTGAGAAATTGAGAAGAATTATGTTTTCCCCTCTTGGGAGGGGCAAGGGGTGGGTAAAAAATTAAAGAATTTTGTAGAACTTAAAGTCTAATTAAATTTAAAAAATAAATATAAAAAAATGAAAATGTTAAAAATGCTAATCTTGAGTTTACTACTTGCATTTGCGGTAAACACATCACAAGCGAAACAAGAAAAAGAAGTAGCCATTACTGAAACCATTTCAGTAAATGGGAATTGCGAAAGTTGTAAAAAGAATATTGAGAGAGCTGTAAAAGTAAAGGGTGTTAAAAAAGCAAATTGGGATGCCGATACAAAAACGTTGACGGTTACTTACTTAGCTTCTAAAATTAGCAACGACCAATTGCAAAGGAAAATTGCAGATTCGGGTTATGATACAGAGAAGTATAAAGCCCCGGATGAAGTATATAAAAATTTGCATGCTTGTTGTCAGTACGAAAGGAAGTAATTTGTATACTTGAAAACTGTTGCAAAACTCAATTGGCAAAAAATTTGTTGAGTAACGAAGAAATTTGAAGCCAATTGAGTTTATGTTATTTTAGTTAGGTTTTTGCAACGGTCTTACTTGATGAATTGCGTCATTAACCCTAATTTCGTTGCATGCGAAAAATTATCAACGATCCGGTGCATGGCTTTATCACCATTGATGATGAATTGATTTATCATATTATTTCTCATCCTTACTTTCAACGCTTACGCCGGATTAAGCAAATGGCTTTAGCGTATTTGGTATATCCCGGTGCTGTGCATACAAGATTGCATCATGCATTAGGTGCTTATCATTTAATGCATTGTGCTGTTGTTGAATTACGTCAAAAAGGAATAGAAATTACAGATAAAGAAGAACAAGCTGTAAAAATAGCTATTCTATTACATGATATTGGGCATGGTCCATTTTCGCATGCACTTGAACATGCTATCGTTGATGTTAAGCACGAATCACTGTCGGTTCTTATCATGCAAAAACTTGCTGAAGAATTGCATCAAACAGGGGTAATCGAAAAAGATGGTTTGCAAACTACCATTGAAATTTTTAAAGGGATTTATTCTAAAAAGTTTCTGCACCAATTAGTAAGCAGTCAGTTAGATGTTGACCGTATGGATTATTTGGCAAGAGATAGTTTTTTTACCGGCGTTTCAGAAGGTGTGATTGGTTACGATCGGATTATTAAAATGCTAACCGTTGTGAATGACGAATTAGTGGTTGAAGAGAAAGGGATTCACTCCATTGAGAAATTTTTAATTGCGCGTCGACTTATGTATTGGCAAGTGTATTTGCATAAAACCGTGCTAAGCTCAGAATTGATGTTGGTGAATTTATTAAAACGTGCGAAGTACTTAGTAAAGCAAGGCAAACATCTTTTTGCAACCCCTTCGTTACAATATTTTTTGCATCACGATTTTGAGATGTCAGATTTTACTTCACATCCATCTTGCTTAACGCATTTTCTTGAACTCGATGATTTTGATGTGGTGAGCGCGGTAAAAGTTTGGGCACATCATGAAGATCGCGTATTAGCTGATTTAAGTTCTCGATTACTGCACCGTAACTTATTTAAGGTGAAGTTTTTGCAAGATGAATCTGAAGCCAACATTATGCAGATGAAACGGAAAGTGCAAGAATTAGGGGCTTTTAGTGAAGATGAATTACCTTATTATTTTATTGAGGATACCACTTCTAGCAGTACCTATAATGCAGGTAATGAAATGATTCGAATTTTGTACAAATCAGGTGAAATTAGAGATATTTCGAAAGTTGAGAATACGCTCATTAGCGAGGGGCTTTTAGTACCCATAAAAAAACATTACATTTGTTTTTTTAGAAACTAAAGCCATTATATGAAGTTTACGGCTCAGCAAATAGCCACGCTTGTACAAGGACGAATTGAGGGCGATGCCAATACACAAGTCCAATCGTTTTCGAAAATCGAAGATGGTAAATCGGGAGATTTATGCTTTTTGGCAAATGCCAAATACGAAGAGTATTTGTATACATCGTCAGCAAGTGTAATCATCGTCAATGAAAGTCTGGTTTTATCCAAGGCCATTCAGGCAACTTTAATTCGGGTGAATGATGCCTACGCTGCTTTTGCGGTGCTTTTGCAAACCTACCAAGAACTTACAGCAGCTAAACCTCCACAAGGAAAAGAAGAATTTTGTTTTGTATCGCCTGAGGCAAATATTGATGAAACAGCTTATATAGGTTCATTTGCCTACATAAGTAAAGGGGTTAAGGTGGGAAAGAATTCGGCCATTTACCCGCAAGTCTTTTTAGGTGAAAATGTGAAAGTAGGAGAGGGTGTGATTATTTATCCCGGTGTAAAAATTTATAAAGATTGTGTAATCGGGAATCACTGTATAATACACGCCGGAACGATAATTGGTAGCGATGGTTTTGGTTTCGCACCTGAAAATGGAAGTTTTAAAAAGATTCCGCAAATTGGCAATGTCATCATTGAAGATGATGTTGAGATTGGCGCCAATTGTACTATCGATCGCGCAACTATGGGTTCAACGATAATTAAAAAGGGAGCCAAGCTCGATAATTTAATTCAGATTGCCCATAATGTTGAAGTTGGCGAAAGTACAGTGATTGCGTCTCAGGCGGGTATTTCAGGAAGCACCAAAGTGGGGCGTTATTGCATGGTGGGCGGACAAGCCGGAATTGTTGGGCATATTCGTATTGCAGATGGTGCGAAAATTAATGCACAAAGTGGGGTGGCAAAGCAAATCGATATTCCGAATTCATCACTAACCGGTTCGCCTGCATTTGATTATGTACCTTCCTTGCGCAGTCAGGTGGTATATCGTAACCTGCCCGAAATGCAAAACGAATTGAAGCCTTAGAAAAGAAATTACAAGAACTTACAAAATAAGTTTTCATACATTTGAAAATTATTCATGGAACAGATAAATCAACAAACATTACAATCCGAATTTACGATAGAAGGCGTGGGATTACATACGGTGTGCATACTACAATGACCGTTCAGCGGCAAGTGCCGGATTTGGTATTAAATTTCAACGAATCGATTTGCCTGGCGAACCGATTATGAAAGCCGATGTTGACTATGTGGTGGATACATCTCGTGGCACAACCCTTGAGCATAATGGAGCCAAAGTTTGTACAGTAGAACATATTTTATCTGCCCTTACCGGTATGGGTATCGATAACGCATTAATTAAATTAAGTGCCGAAGAAATTCCGATTGCCGATGGTAGTGCCAAAGTATTTGTTGATGCCATTGAACGAGTTGGCATAGAAGAACAAAATGCAAAGCGTATCTATTTTTCAATAGATACGAACCTTACTTATATAGATGAAGAGAAGAATGTTGAAATGGTAGCTACCCCAAGCACCGATTATAAAATCACTACCATGATTGATTTTAACTCGAATGTTTTGGGTACTCAACATGCTTACATTAAAGGATTAAAAAATTATAAAAAAGAGATCGCCGATTGCAGAACCTTTTGCTTCTTACATGAAATTGAGTATTTACATAGCAAAAATTTAATTAAAGGCGGTGATATTGATAATGCCATTGTGGTAGTCGATCGTGTATTGAGTGATGAAGAATTGAATAAATTAGCTAAACTTTTTAATCGAGAGAAAATTGAAGTGAAGCAAGAAGGATTTTTGAATAATGTAAAACTTCATCATACCAATGAGCCGGCGCGACATAAATTATTAGATATTGTAGGTGATTTAACTTTAATCGGTTATCCTATTAAAGCTAATATTATAGCCTATCGCCCTGGTCATAAAACCAATGTGGCCTTTGCAAAAAAGATAAAAGAGTATATCAAGAAGAATAAGAACATGTTAGATGTTCCGGTGTATAATGCAACCGAGCCTGCCATTTTTGATATCAATTATATTTCAAAGCTTTTACCCCATCGTTATCCATTTTTATTGGTTGATAAAATTATTGACCTAAGCGATAATCATGTAGTGGGTATTAAAAATATCACCATTAATGAGCCATGTTTCATGGGGCATTTTCCCGATAATCCAATTTTTCCGGGTGTATTACAATTAGAAGCTTTGGCACAAACAGGAGGCGTTTTAGTATTAAATAATCAAGGTGGACCAGAAAAAAAATTCGATACCTACTTTTTGAAAATTGATAATGCACGTTTCAAACAAAAGGTAATGCCGGGAGATACTTTAATATTAAAAATGGAATTGATTTCTCCTATCCGTCGTGGTATTTGTGAAATGAAAGGAACAGTCTATGTAGGAAATAAAATTGTATGTGAAGCCGATTTGATGGCGCAAATTGTGCCGAGAGAAAGTCGGGAATCTAAGTAAATAGAATGGCAATCTAGTATTTTGTAAACTTAAAATTTCGAATGCGTGAGGGATATCAACGAAAATCCTTTTGCTTGCTTCAAGCAAAAGATTGAAGTGAATAGCCCGACCCTAAAGCAGACCCGGCGTAAAATAGTTGTATAAATACAAGTTCTTTGGTTCGGGGCGCTTTAGGGACACGCCCAATGATAGATCAGAATTGTCACTATTGATTTTTTAATACCATCGACATATGCGGAATATCATCCTCTAAATAATGGTGGTTAATTGAAACAAATCCAAAGTCGCTATAAAACTTTTCCAGATAACTTTGTGCTCCAATTTTAATGGGTTCATTAAATAATTCATTACAAAGTTGAATCGATTTTTGGACTAATTGCTTTCCTAATAAAGTTCCTCTCACGGTTTTTTTCGTAAGTACTCTGCCTATCGAACAATAATTTTCATAGGCCACGCCTTTTGGTAATAATCTGCTATAAGCAACTAAAACATCATCTTGCCAAAATAGTAAATGATAGCAAAGTAAATCTCTATCATCACAATCTTGATACATACAATTTTGTTCCAACGAAAATACTTCTAGTCGTAGTTGTAGAATTCTGTATAGTTCAATCGTAGTAAGTTCATTAAAGTGTTTGCAGATGATAATAGTCTCCATAATTAATTAATAAATAATGTATGTTGTGAGTTGTGATGTAATATTTCTCCCATCATTTCAACGGCCTTGATTCCTTTTTCACCGGGCTCAATTGAATAGGTATTCACATATAAATTGATATGTTTTTTCATCACCTCTTCACTCATCTCTTGCGAGTGTTGTGTAATAAAATCAGACAAAACGGGATATCGATGTTGGGCAAATAAAATGCTTTGCTTAATGAGGTGATTGATTTGTTGCTGTAAGTTCGAGTCCATATTTCGTTTGATAGCGATACCACCTAAAGGAATAGGGAGTTTCGTTTTTTGTTCCCAATATTCGCCTAAATCCATCCATTTGTATAACCCTTTAGCTTGATAAGTAAATCTATTTTCATGAATAATTACACCTAGATCAGTTTTGCCTTGTAACACTGCGTCTTCAATCAATGAAAAAGTAAATGGTATTTTATTTTTTAGTTGAGGTAATGCATAGCTCAGCAAAAAATTAGCGGTAGTATGAATGCCCGGTATGGCAACAGAAAGCGAAGAAATATTTTCGAAGTTGGCAATTTGCTTACCAATTAAAATCGGACCAACACCTTCGCCCATTGCACCACCACTGCGTAACATAATATAGTTATCCAATACATTGAAGTAATTGGCATAACTCAATTTGATAATATCCAATTCACTACGCGCTGCCAATTGATTTAAAGTTTCCACATCGGCAAAAACAAATTCAAATTCGAAGGGTGAAATGTCAATCAACTTTGAATACATCGCATCAAAAATAAAAGTGTCGTTCGGACAAGGAGATATGCCTATTCTTAGTTTCATAGCGCGTTAAGAAGGTAATTGATTGATAAATGAAATCACTTCTTGTTGACAATTCGAAATAGCCTCTTTTATTTTCCAGCTACTTCGATTTCGAGGTTCAACATAATTTGAGATGCCTCTGAATTGTATAAACGGAATTGAATTTTGCAAACCAATATAATGCAGTGCTGCGCCTTCCATACTTTCAATTTGAGCTTGATATTTAGCTAAACGTTTGGCTATTGTTAGGGCATTCCCTGAGGTCATTTGTACAGTAATTGCATTCACCTTTTTAAGTTTCACAAATTCAGGAATATGTGAATTCAACAACCCATTATTTGTATAGGGAAATGCATTAGGATCTGCCAATCCAAGTTCGACGACATCGAGTATATGATCATGATCTTCAGCACCTAAATCGCCAAGGAATTCAGATGCCACAACTACGGTTTCACCTAAATTAAGTGTTTTGTCGAAGGCCCCTGCTATGCCACATTGTATAATATAATCAGGTTTTTGCAATGCAATATTTTGCAAATGATAGGAGGCTGACAAAATACCTACACCATGTACAACAAAATTTATCTGATGCATTGCAGGAAACGTCATGCCTTTAATAGCTATAATTTCTAATTCAGTAGCTGCAACAATGCTAATTTTCATGTGTCACAAATATAGACTAACTAAGTAAAATGAAAAGGTTAATGAAATACCATCACAGTGTTTAGTGGGTTTTTTAATCTTATTTGCTACTTTCGTGCAAATTTACAATTCATGAGATTAAGAAGAATACCTTTCGTTCTCCTTTTTATTATAAGCCTACATAGCAACTCGATTGCTCAATCATTAGATTGGGTTAAAACTACAGGTAGCGCTGGAACAAGTGAAATTGTTCCTTCAGCAAGTGCAGTTGATGCATCAAAGAATGTGATTACAGTTGGTACTTTTTCAGGGTCATTCGATTTTGATCCCGGTATAGGTATTTCAACTTTGAATACTCTTGTGGGGATAAGCAATATCTATATCCAAAAATTAGATTCAAGTGGCAACTTCCTTTGGGCAGTATCCTTAGTTGGAAATGGGAATAGTTCAGTAAATGCCGTTAAAACGGATGGATTAGGAAATATTTACCTTGCCGGTAGTATTAATTCAGCGGTTGATTTTGATCCAGGTTCAGGTATCAATATGGTTGTGCCTACTGGCGATCAAGATGCCTTTATCTTTAAATTAAATGCAAATGGGGCGCCGGTGTGGATACATCATTTTGGCGTTGGATTATACAATGCTTCATCTCAAGTACTTGCAATTGATAATAATAGCGATGTTGTTATATCAGGATTTTTTCAGAATAGTGTAGATTTTAATCCAGGTGCAGGTATTAATTATTTGAATGCAAGTGGATGGTCAGATAATTTTATCCTTAAATTAGATGCAGCCGAAATTACATCTACGCAAAAAGTTTATCTGGTACCGATTACGCTGATGTCAAAGGAATTAGCATTGATCTGTCGAATAACATTTTGATGACGGGCACATTTTATGGCACTGTCGATTTTGATCCTAATGGAGGCATCTTGAACTACACATCAAATAATTCTGAAGATATTTATATGCTTAAACTCAACTCATCAGGTAGTTTAATTTGGGCCCATCAGTTAGGAAATGATGGATACGAAAGTGTTGCTGGGATTGCGAATGATAATAATGGAAATGTTTATATCGCAGGTTCATTTTCTGATTCTATTGATATAAATCCTGGAGTATCAACAAATATGTTATACGCTGTAGGTAATTCAGATTTGATGGTATTACAACTTGCGGCAAATGGAAATTTTCAGTGGGGAAAACGAATTGGGGGGCTCTATACATCCCAAATAAATTCGATGGCCATCGATAATAATAATCATTTTTATATGGCGGGAATTTTTGAAGATGTAGTAGATTTTGATCCGGGTAGCAGTGCGCATAATCTTACGTCAATGGGTGGATACGACATGTTTATTGTTTCGCTTGATGGTATTGGGAATTTTAATAGTGCGCATCGTATTGGTGGTAACATGGATGAACGAGCGGTGCAGCTAACCATTAATAACGCAAACAATTTATTTTGCACCGGACTATTTAAGGATACGGTCGATTTTGACCCAAGCAGCGGTGTCACAAATAACATTGCACTATCGACAGTCACGCAAGGTGATCAATTTGTTTTTAGATGGGATTTGTGCAGTTCCACATCGTCGACTACCACAGCCTACCATTGTGATAGTGTGCTATTTAATGGACATACTTATACAGCAAGTGGTGTATACACTGAAGTTATAAATGGGGCTAGCGGATGTGATAGCCTTGCAACTTTATACCTTACAATTGGGAATAGTAATTCAATTATTAATCATACACAATGTAGTGGAAGCACCTATGTATTTAATGGTCAAACCTATACCGCTCCTGGTACTTTCTATCAATATTTTACAAACGCTGCAGGATGTGATAGCAATATTACCATCAATCTTTCATTTGGTACGCCATCATCCTACTCAATTACCGATACTGCATGTGATGTATATTTCTTTGGTTCACAAATTTTGTATACTTCTGGTTCATATACCAATGTGCTTACAAATGCTTCAGGGTGTGATAGTACCATCTACCTTCATCTAACTATAAAAAATTCATATTACGGGTCTATGTCTGTAAATAGTTGCGGTCCTTATAATTTCGGGGGAACTATATATACAAGTTCTGGTTGGTATACCGGAGTTTTTGTGGCCGCAAATGGTTGTGATAGCATAATAGATCTTGGATTTGCAAGTAATACTTACTTCAAGTTCAACACAAACTATTACCCAATGTAAAGAGTATGTTTTTGGTGGACAAACCTATACGAATTCAGGTACCTATCTAGATACCTTTATAAATATGTATGGATGCGATAGTATAGTGACATTAAATTTAACGATTAATGGACCTACGGTTAATGTAACGCAAGCCGGAATAACCCTTACAGCGGTTGCTCCTTCTCCAGCGACGTATCAATGGATTAATTGTACCACTGGTAATACCCCTATAATGGGTGCTACATCGCAATCTTATACTGCAACCTCAAATGGATCTTATGCCGTTGCCGTTTCATTAAATGGATGCACAGATACATCTGCATGTAAATTAGTGAATGGGGTTGGAATTGATGATCAATATGCAGAAATGCTTATTAAAGTATACCCTAATCCAGTAAATGAAAATTTATTTGTAAACCTTAATATGACCATACAAGACGCTTCCATTTCAGTTAAGAATATTGTTGGACAAGAACTAATTACAATGAGTAATATGGATTTGAGAAATATTGAAATTCCTACAAAAAATTGGGCAGCAGGTACCTATATACTGACTATCAGCAATGGAACTAAATTTTGGGTTCACAAGATTGTAAAGCGTTAATTCAGCTTTCATTGGATTACGTCTAAGATGCCAGGGGCATTTGATTTTGAGGAAAGAATTAGGTAACCTTATTGAATTGAATAATCGAAATGTAAATGAGTAGCCTATCATTTAGTTCTATAACAACTTTTCGAGTAAGTTGTTTGCTTTGCAACTAAATTATTATTCTCTTTCAGGTTGAATTGATTATTTTACTTTTGTCTTAATATTAGCAACATATGGTTTACGTTACACGGATTGAGAATTTTAATGCAGCCCATAAATTATGGAACGAAAATTGGGATGCCGAAAAGAATAAGAAGTCTTTGGCAAGTGCGCCAATGTTAATTATCATGGCCATAATTACGAACTGCAGGTTACTGTAAAAGGTGAATTGCATCCTGATACAGGTTTTGTGATGAATGCAAAAGCTTTGGGCGAAAT
Source organism: Bacteroidota bacterium (assembly GCA_016706595.1). GTDB lineage: Bacteria > Bacteroidota > Bacteroidia > Chitinophagales > Chitinophagaceae > OLB11. The sequence goes on from JADJJH010000003.1 coordinate 755,288, forward strand.
TATGAAAGATAAAGTGGTTGATGTGGTTGATCATTGTAATTTGAATGTAGATGTGGCATTTATGCAAGGTAAATTTACCTCTGCCGAAAATTTCGCCATTGGCATATGGGAACAACTTGAATCTGAAATAGCAAAACATGACGCCATTTTGCATTGCGTTAAATTAATTGAAACAAATAGAATTTTTGTAGAGTATTACGGAAAATAAAATAGTATGGCATATCGTAAAATTGAAGAGTATAACGAAGAAACCTTGCAATCATTGATGGAGAGTTACAGCAATGTGTTAGAAGCATTAGGAGAAGATACTGAGCGAGAAGGTTTATTGAAAACACCTTTACGTGTAGCCAAGTCTATGGCTAATCTTACGCAAGGTTATAAAATGGATGCCGTTGAAATAATCAATTCGGCAAAGTTTACTGAGAGTTACAGCGAGATGGTAATTGTTAAAGACATTGAACTATACTCAATGTGCGAACATCATATGTTACCGTTTTTTGGCAAAGCACATATTGCTTATATACCGAATGGTTATATCACAGGACTTAGTAAATTAGCTCGTGTTGTTGATTGTTTTTCACGACGATTACAAGTTCAAGAGCGCATGACACATCAAATTTTAGATGCGGTTCAAGAAGCGCTACAACCTTTAGGTGTTGCCGTTGTAATTGAAGCTAAGCATTTGTGTATGATGATGCGAGGTGTTCAAAAACAAAATTCATCTACTACAACGTCGGCATTTATTGGTGAATTTGAAAAGGAAGCAACACGTTCTGAGTTTTTAAGATTGATTTCAGCGAAGCTTCATTAGTATATATAGGTAAGTTTTTATTTGTAATTTTTACAAGCATTTATATATTGTGGTATGATATGAGGTATTGTACCGATTTGATTTTAATGGGAGTTCAATCTACCATTAAAATCTTATAGTGGTTTGTACCGTTGAATCGCTTTTCAGACTACAAAATTGGTCTGTTACAGATAAACTTCGGTATGGTCATGCTTATCATTGAAACGAAATACACGTGCCGCTTCCTCTCGACTAAACATGTTGGGATGTAAATTGTATAGTTATAAATATAAACATATGAAAATCTTATTTGTTTGTCTTGGAAATATTTGTCGCTCACCTATTGCCGAAGGTGTTCTTCAAAAAATGGTCAGTGATTTAAATCTAGCTTGGGTGATTGATAGCGCAGGAACTGAATCATTTCATATTGGTGAGCATCCACACAAGTATTCACAACAAGTTTGTAAAGAGCACGGTATAGATATTTCAACGCAAAGAGCCAGAAGATTTACCTCCGCTGATATGGATAAATTCGACAAAATTTATGTGATGGCTTCTGATGTTTATGAAGAAGTGAAAGAAATAGCAGGCGCTAAATTTGATGGAAAAAAGGTTGATTATTTTTTAAATGAATTTTATCCACTTCAAAACAAAACTTTAAAAGATCCTTGGTATGGTGATTTGTCGGGTTATTATAAAGTATACGAAGAAGTGGAGAAAACCTGTGATGCGATTATAAAGAAGTTCGGTTGATTTGAATGAATGCATTTCCAATATGGTCTATAATATCCGAGGCAATTAACGCTTCTTCTGAGTTTTTTCTGCAGCCATATCTCCTGCTAAACCATGTATAAAAACCGCGAGTAAAATAGCAGTTTCCATATCATGATATTGTGCAAAAAGAGATGTGATGATGCCAGTTAATACATCCCCACTACCGGCAGTTGCCATGCCGGGATTGCCATTGATATTAAAATAGCTTATACCTGCAGGTGTTGTAATGGAAGTATATCGTCCTTTGAGAATAATATATAAACCTAGTTCAATCGATTTTGCTTTTTGTTTCTCATGTCGCTCAAATGAATTGACAGAGAGTCCAAACAATCTATCAAATTCTTTAGGGTGGGGTGTAAGTGCACTGTATTTAGGAATATGATTGAGAAGTTCAGGATGTGATGAAATTATATTTATTGCATCGGCATCAAGTACCATTGATTTTTTAGATTCGAGCAATATTTGATTGAGAAGATCATAGGATTCGTTATGATTTCCTAAGCCACATCCAATTCCAGTGGCATCATATTTTTCAAGTTCAAAATTTGTTGGGTTTGGTTCTCGAAAAATACAAATGGCTTCAGGAACGGCACATTGTAAAATCGATCGTTCGTTTTCGGGTATCAGTAAACTAAGTAAGCCACAACCACTTCGCATACAAGCTTTTGCCGAAAGAATAGAAGCACCCATCATGCCCTTGCTTCCGGTAATTAATAAGGCATGTCCATAAGTGCCTTTATGTGTAAAAGGTTTTCGCTTTGTATATTTTGAAAGAATTTCTTCGGCGTCGAGAATATAATTTGAGCTGATTTCTTGTTGATAAAATTGTTTATCTAAACCAATATCTAAAATTTTAATTTCACCACAATAGGTTCCGCTTTCAATAAATAAAAAAGTTTTTTTGTATTGTTGAAAGCTGAGGGTGAAATTAGCCTGTACAATTTCTGCCTTCTGAAAGTACTCATCGGCACTCAATCCTGATGGTAAATCGATGCTAATTACTTCATGTTGTTTCACATTTATCCATCGTATCATTTCTAATTCTACACCTTCTGCAGCACGTTGTAATCCGGTACCCAAAATGGCATCTATAAGGACAGAATTTGCCGGTAACGAAATTTCTTTATCAAATTGAGAAATGCTTTCCGAGTACAAAGTTTGAAGTCGTTCAAGATTGATTAAGTTATCCTTACTTCGCTTTTCTTTTGATGTTATAATTACATTCACTTTATAATTTGCTTGTAATAAAATACGCGCAATGGCCAAACCATCACCGCCATTATTCCCTTGTCCGCAAAGAATGGTAAAATGTTGTCCAAGATTATAATGTTCAGTAATCCATTTACAACAACATAAGGCGGCCCGTTCCATTAAATCAATAGAGGCAATGGGTTCATGTAAGACGGTGGATGCATCCCAATTTTTAATTTGAGCTGCTGAGAATAATTTGGACATAGGATAAAAGTACAGGAAGAATCTAAAACTGTTACTACCTCACTTAATTTTATAGTGGCAATTAAGATAGCAGTTCATAATTTTCATTAAATTAGGGCTTCCTACTCATCACTAAACTGCATGTTTGTGAGGTATGATTTACAGTATCTCTTGCAACCAAATAAATATTTACAAAATTCCCGCTGATATTTCCCGTTCCACTTAAATATAAATCGCCACATGTATTTTGCATCGGAATTTCAAACGAGGTTTTTTCAGGATTGATGATGGCATTTATGATTTGACAGGACAAGCTAAGCCTGTATTGTATAATTTCAATTTATAAGCGTACGCTGCATCCGCATTAATAATAGCCTCATAATATCCAAGCGACGAGGTATCGCAATTATCATCCACAATATAATTGCCTACAAATTTATCACTCCAACGTGTAGCACATTGTTTGCCTTCAAAACCTTGCGGACAATAACATAAGCCATCTTTACAAGTTCCGCCGTTAAGGCAAATTACATTATCACATGGGCGAATAAGTGTAGTGTCGTTGTATTTAGTTTTACCCTTGTTACAAGCCGACAGTACAACGAGGCTAAACAAAAACAAAACAGCTGCTAAGGTGCTGAGTATTACACTTATTTTCTTCATTGAATAAAGATAATGAAATCAAGGATATAATTAAAAATACGTACCAATTATTTTAGGCATTCTTTTGACGAAGATATTCATCATTGCCAACATCTTCATAATTGGTATAAACCGCACACCAATGTCCGATTAATGATAAGCCCCAAGCGGCTGTAATCCAAATGCCCCAAGGATAAACCCACATGTGATTTGCGCCCTGAACAAAATACCAATAAGCCCAAAGTGCAGCATTGGCTAATAGAAATACAACCACATGTAACATGAAAGTACTTTTTTGCTTTGAAGTTGGCGTTGTTTTATTTGGCATAATTGAAATACATTTATTTGATTGCAAATGTAATTTCTCAATTTGAGAAAATACAATATGAAGTGGAAGAATGTTGAAAGCTTTTTTAATTAGATGGGGCTATAAAAAACGCAGAACTAAATTCTGCGTTTTTAAGGATGATCCAATATTTTATCGAATTAAACTCACATTACCTTGCTTGTAAAAACGTTTGCCTGTTGATGAAACGCCATCTAACAAATAAACATAAGTACCTAATGGTTACGGAACGCCTTTGTATTGTCCGTTCCAACCTTTATTAATATCATTGGTTGAGAAAATTTCTTCCCAACGATTAAAGATCTTAAATGAGTTTAAACTTACCATACCTCTTACGATAATTCGTAATTCGTCGTTGATACTTGTACCTGAACCTGGACTGAATGCGTTTGGTAAATCGAGCAATGATTCTGGACTTACAATTACATCTACCGAATCAAGTGTTTCGCAACCACTTTCGGTTTGCGCAGTAATAAAATAGCGAGTAGTTACCGAAGGTGTAGCAATCGGATTTTTAATATTGGTAGCACTTAAACCATTTGGAGGAAACCAACTAAAGAAGCTACAATTTCCATCAGCGTACAATTGTGCTGATTCACCAGGGAATATGGTATGATTTTCACCGGCATCAATTACCGCTTCAGGGTAAACAACCACATTGGCATTAGCTGAATCGAGACAACCTTTTGTATTTACACCATAAACCGTGTAGGTTGTAGTTGCAATAGGGAAAACAGTAATATTCGAAGAGGTGCTATCATTTAAGTACAAAGTTGGTTGCCACAAATAATTTACACCACCTATAACATTGAGGTAAGCGCTATCTCGCGGACAAATACTTCGATCGCCATCAACAATTAAGAATTTAGAAGGGTTCACCGTCATTAACACAAAATCTGTATCTGAACAACCTATGGGGTCGCTAACAATTAACTGAAGGTTAGTAGTTGCCACACCATCAAAAACCGGATCAGGTATACTGCTGCTAGATAAATTTGAAACCGGTGCCCAAGTATAGGTATATAATGCGTTAGCCGGACTCACAGATGATGAAAGATGAATGGTATCATTTACGCAAAGTTCGCGATCAAGTCCGGCATTGAGCACAGGGATTGGATTTACAGTAATGGTAAAACCTTGCGTTGAATCAGGGCAACCTGTTTTTGATGCAGTGAAATTATATGGATATACACCAGGTGCTGTTGGTGTAATCGAAGGTGCAATACCACTTGGGTTACTAACATAAGCAGAAGGAGTCCAGGTATAAGTATACTTTGGATTACCGCCTAAAGCAGTAACGGCTACAGTATTGCCATTACAAATAGTTGTATCTCCATTCAAGATATCAAATCCTTTTAATACCTCAATATTTACTACAGCCGATGAAGAACATGCCAAAACACCTTGAGGCACAACAGTTACTGTATAACTTGTGCTATTGGTAGGGGTTTGCATAATAGGGTTACTAATATTTGCATTATTTAAATATAAACTTGGCGACCATGTGTAATTATAGGGTTGCCCAATCGGCAATGCATTTACATTTAATTGCAAATTAGCATTGATACATGTAACCGTATCAGGGGTAATGGTAAGCGATGGTCCAGCTGCTACAACTATCGTTACAGTATCTACGCTTCGGTCGCAAAGTGAAGAAAGATTACTCGTGACGACATAGGATGTAGTGAGAGTTGGGGCCACTTTAGGTGAATCGCAATAGGTACATGACATCGAAGTACTATCACTTCCACCGGGTAAAACAGTCCAATGGAAAGTAGTACCGCCGCCAACATATAATTGAGTTGAATCTCCTAAACATATAGAAGTATCGGCCGAAGCAACTGTAATTGGATTGATATAAATTGGAATTGTGAACGTATTTGAGACCAAAATTCCAGGAGGTACGCAACTTGAATCTTTCACCGTTACACTAAGTACATGCAATCCTGTATCCATTAAACCGGTTACCCAAGTAAAACAAGCTCGAATAGAATCGGTCAATGTGTTTGTATAAACGATATTTGATCCGGGTGCTGCTACATTATGGTTATCATTTGGAACTAAAATCGCTGCAGCACTTGTAGAAGTAATATCAAAACAGAACTCCAAGGTATCGGTAGCGCAGCCTTGAACAACCCCGGCAAGTAGTTGTCCGCCAATTATAGTTAAGGAATCAAGGCCGTAAACCGGTGAAGGTGTACTACAATTTTTGGACCACAATTTGTAAATCTCGCATCACAGAGCCAATAAATACGCCCGCTCGATATTCACTTACTTTTACTGTAATTACATAAGCACCCGTTGCAGCAGCGGTAAATGATACTGCCCCTGTTGATGGGTTCACATTATACGTAAGATTTGTTGGGAACGGATTTAATGGGGTAAACATTGGCCTGGCGCAGGGGTGTTACATAGTTGCAATTGGTTGGTGTAACCGGACAAGCACCTGTTGATGAACGAGGTTGTATAGATTCAAAATGAAGTGAATCGCCATTGGCATCAATCGTTCCATTATTATAGTTAAATGGTTGATTAATACAACAATAGGGGATTGGTGGATTTGAGAAATACGGTGAATTGTTGTTTTGTGAAACCGTATTATCAAAAATGGCTTCTACATATAAAGATTGACCTCCTGGCGCAACCAAATTTAAAATGGCATTATTACGTGCATTAATTGTAACCGAAAATTTCCACAAACTACATGTAGTTGCTAAGGTATACGTATTAGTGTACCACCATTCTTGATACCAGGTAAGGTTCCTCCGGTACAAGTTGTAGGAAAACCAGGGCATCCCGTACCAACCGGTGTTCCGTTTGGCGCACCACCAGGTAAGGGACCTGCATTAGCCAAAACTATACTGCCATTGGTTCCGCAATTGTTGCTATAACACATGGTTACAGAGGTTGGCGCTGTTGCTGCACCGGCACAATCTCGATAGAATTTATAAATAAATTTGTAGGTATTGGTTGTACCGGGTACTAATTCATAGATCAATTCTGCTCCTGCAGCATGTGTCGCATATACTTTATTAACGCTAATCATGCCAACGAAAAGGAAAAGTGCGGTTAGAACTTTTTTCATGTGTTTTTATTTATTGTTTTTAATTTATCATATAAAATTAGGCATATAAATATCTCGTTTTAGTTGAACAAGATCTGCAAAGCCTTATCTCATATTAAAAATAAAGTTTAAAAGTAGTATAAATTATCTCAAAATTTGGACTAAAACTGAAAAAATACTTTGGTCGCTCCATATCCGTATTTGACATCGAACTCATTGACGTAGCTTTTGATGTGTTTGGTTTGGTTTAGCAGTTTTATTATTTCAAGTTTTAATACCCCTTTACCTATACCATGAATTAAAATTAAGGTGGGTTGATGGGTCGCAATGGCTAAGTCTAAGGCTTGTTGACAAGCCTTTAGCTGAATGCCAATAATTTCGGATGAGGATAAATGATGATGATGTTGAATCAGTTGTTCAATATGCAAATCAACCTCAGTTGTGGCAGATTTTATGGCCTTCGAAAAATCAAAATGGTTCTCGTTTTTTGGCGCTTGAAGTACTTGCATTTTTGTAAACACAATTTCTTCCTTTTCCGAGGCAGAATCTGTTCAAATAATTGAAAGTGAAAGAATGCCTGGTTCTCAAATCGAACGGCATCCATTTTTTCTAGCAATTTTTTCGGTTTCATCTGTAAAACACCCTCATTATCTAAAATTTTATCCTGCTTATCTATAAATCGATACCTAAAAACTGCATGATTACTTAGTGCGTCGAAAGCCAAATCGTGCAGATAAAAATGTTGGCGATGCAAAATATCAGAATGCAGACTGAACTGGGTTTCTTGTTTTACCAAACTCGTATATTCAAACTGATAATCGTGCTCAGTTTCGTTATAAATATAAATTTTAACCTTGCTCACAATTTCCTCAAATCCATCTTGCAAATAAACGGGCATACACACTAAATAGAGACCATCCGGAAATGCGGCAACTCGCCCAGCATTTTTCCCCGGTATCAGCTGATCTGCACGAATATTCGTCTTTTTTTAGCTTGGGTATTTTTTTCATAAACCACCGCAAATACGGATGTTCAAGGTCGTCGAGAAAGGCATGATACAATTTGTTGTTGACCTTAACACTTGCCATATCACTACCAATGAATTCATCGATTTCACCTTCCTCATTATTGCTTTTTATATAAACAGGGTCACCAATCGAAAATTTCATCTTAAAGAATTACGTTTGCACAAAGTTAATACGATGGCAGGAATAAGAAGGTGGAAGACGGCACAATATGCTGAAAGAAAGTGGTGGCAATTGTATTTGCGAAATAAGGAAGTGGGAAACTATCTTGAATGGAAGCAAAAATATTGGCAACAATTACTATCTACCTGCGGACATTATTTTTCGGTTCCACCAACGGCAACTATTTTGGATGCGGGGTGTGGACCTGCAGGCATTTTTATGGCTTTCCCTAATAATCAAGTTACGGCTATCTATCCATTATTAGATGCCTACGAAACAGATTTGCCTCATTTCAAAAAAGAGAATTACCCTCATACAAAATTTATTCAATCGAGTTTAGAAGATTTTACAACTGAAAATAAATTTGATTTAATTTTTTGTATCAATGCAATTAATCATGTTCAAGATATTCAAAAAAGTTTTGATAAACTAGTTTCTTATGCCGAAAGTGGTGCTTATATTGTCGTAACCATTGATGCCCATACGCATACCATTTTTAAAAAGATATTTCGATTCATACCCGGAGATATTTTGCATCCTCACCAATTCGATGTAAATGAATATCAAAATATGCTATTGCAAAGAGGTTGTACTATTGAAGGCACCGAATTACTGAAACATACTTTTTTGTTTGATTATTATATGGTGATTGCGAAGAAAAAGTAGGGTAGGTGTAAATAACTTAGTGATACTATTTTATGAACTTGCTGACTTGCAATTCACTATAATTCTAGGTATCTATTCTTGTTAAAATTTCTAGTTAAAATATCCTATTGCAAATCAATCCCTAATTGCAAAGTAAAATTTCTTGGTGCGCCTAAAATGGCAGGTCTTTCGGCATACACTGTATTCAATACATTTTTAGTGATGAAAGAAAGCTTACTATCTTTGGATAATTGACAAGACAAACGGATATCCCAAATAAAAGTACCCTTATTATACTTTTTTCTAAATTCATCAACAGTTGACGGAATTCCGGTGCCAAGTTGAAATACCACACCAAAAGGATTTTCGTTGGGTTTTGAATTTTGGAATACCTCATCTATATTTTGCATAAAAGAATTGTACAAAACCGTATTGCCTATAGAAAACCGTTTGTAAGTATGTTCTAAATCAAATTTCACACTATGTCGATATCGATATTTCAATGTTTTACTGTTGCCACTAACGTTTACTAAAATAGCCGAATCGGGTCGAAGTAAAATTGGGTTCATGCTTGTATAACCAATCATACTTCGTGATTCAACACCAAAATTTTACCTTGCGCCATGATAGAAATATCTAATCCATTGATTCGGGTGCTTCCCACATTTATCGATTTAAAACCTAAATATTCAGTGGGGTTGCTTACTTGAGCCAAAGTTGAATCGGCCGGTAAAAACAATCCGAAATTGAACTCCATCATCTTATTATATTCCATCCAAAAGCCTGCGATATCAATAACACCCATCCATGATCCTACTTTAAATCCTTGTTTGATGCCTATCTCTAAGCTCCAACCAGTTTCAGATTGTAAGCCAGGATTTGGAAATACTCTCGATGCGCCAAAGTGGTACTTACAAATCGTTCGGCAATACTAGGGTATCGATAACCTTGTCCAAATGAGGCGCGTAAAAAAGTAGCTTTATGTAATTCATAATTTAGGCCTGCTCGCATCACCGGTTTTTTTTCAAGGGCATAATCATCCACTCTATTCATCTCATAACGCACACCTAAGGAAGTCCAGAGTTTATTGATTTTTTTTTCAAGTTGCAAGTAAGGTGCAATATTCGAAATGGTATGGTTGCCGTATAAATCACCAATAATATTACTATAACTTGCCGTAATGCCACTCACTACATTTAATTGTTTTAGCAGAGCAGATTTTTGATTAAATGATTTTTGAAATTGGTATTCACCATAATAGGTATCGGCTTTTGAAGATTGTTTTTTTTCGGGTATTTCATTCTGACTTCTAAACCATCTTGTTCGTAAAAAATGTTTCGTACCGCTTTTTGAATAATACTGTATATAAGGATCTACATTCATTCGCAATCCTTGGTTTTTATTTAGGGTAGTGCTCGAATCGGCTAAGCCACCAAAGGGCTGATAATATTTATTTCCATGGATACTGTCGGGTTGCCAAAAGAAAAGGTTTGACTTTTATTTTTTTGAAGATTTGCATTTACGCCAACTATTAATCCTTCAATTTTTTTTGATCTGCGTCGAAGATTTACATTCATACGTGCACGCCTGTTTAAATCGCCTTGTAAATAAGAATCTTCGCTATACCATGCCGAACCAAAAACTACATCGGTTTGTTTAAACTTCTGCGAATGCATGAAATAACCGCCATTAAAACCGGGTTGTTGTTTACCCCACCATTTCCAACTTTTATCTGCCGGGTTCCCATACATGCCATTATATATCATGGCTTTGGTTCGAGGTTTACTTTTTGCAAATCCGGTTCTAAAATTAATAACCCCATTTAAAGCCGACGAGCCATATAATGAAGAGGAAGCGCCTTTAATAATTTCAATTTGTTCACAGTTTTCAATCGGCAAAAAATCCCATTTAGCATCACCCGCATCGGCAGTAATCATGGGCATGTCGTCAACTAAAACCAAAACCCGACTTCCGGCACCATAACTCCAACCCGAACCACCCCGAATATTTACTTGATTTTCAATCACATCCACACCAGGCACTCGTTGCAAGGCGTCATCCATCGAGTTATTGGCAGTTTGCATAATATAAGCAGGCTTAAGTACTTCAATAGAAACCACTTCTTCAGCCGCTCTTTTTTCAAATCTACTTCCACTAACCGTTATCTGCTTCATCAATTCGGTTTTGGAACTTAATAAAATGAGTAGGTCATTCATATTATCCTTAAGCGTGATGGTCACATTTTTTTTGATATATCCTGTGTATGAAAAGCCAATGATATGATTTCCACTTGCTGTACTCAAATTAAATTCCCCTTGAAAATCAGTGCGAGTAACTGGTTTGTCATCTAATAATACGGTCACACCAATCAATGGTTCTTGATTACTTGAATCCTTTACAATGCCATGTATACTTGCTTTTTGCGAGTATGCGATAGATGATATTAGTAATAGAAAATATAGGAGTTGGAATTTCTTCATGCTATAATTTTGAGAAAAATAAGAAATCATTACCTTTATCCAAATTATTTAATATGAAAAAATTTACAGTTACATCTGTGTTATTTCTTTTTGCGAGTCAATTATTCGCCCAAACTCCTTGTGTGCCGGGAACTATAGTAGGCACTGGTAATGGTTATATTATACCTGATAGTGCAACCAATTTTGCCAATGCTTGTCCGGGTACAAATTACCAACAAACATTGTATATCAAAGCACCTAAGGATACTTCGATTGCGGTAACTACGCCATTAAGTGGTGTAATTACAGCTGATATTGATTCATTTGTATTTGATGCCAATATTGTTGGCTTGCCTTCATACCTGAATTTAATTAGTACGCCGGTAAGTTTACCTGCTACAGGAACAGGAAATCCAAAAAATGATTTTGTTCGTTTAGTAGTTCCTGGCGATTCATTAGCATGTGTAAGTATTGGAGGTATGGTGCCAGTTTCTACGCCTGCAGCAACTTTACCTCTATCGGCTAAGCTACGAGTGTATTTAAGTAATATGCACAGTACCAATGTTGCTTTGGAATTAGGTATACCAGCTTTATATCCGGGGAGAAAAACAGATACAGTTGTGAACCTAAATTATTATAAAATAGTAGTGTATCCAACGCCATGTTGGCCAACTGCAGTTGACAATATCACGAAATATAATTTCTATGTAATTGCATGCACACCTAATCCTGCACATTCACAAGCGCAAATTAGCTTTGAAAGTAAATCAGTAGCCAATTATCAATTTACAATGGTTAATGCTTTGGGCGAAACAATCTTAACTCAATCAATAAATGCCGATGCAGGCATTAATTACTTAAATATCAACACTTCTAATTTGGCAAATGGTATGTACTTGTATTCTTTATCAGATGGTAAAAACATATTGAGTAAAAAAATGGAAGTAAGAAATTAATATCTTCCTCAAAATTAAATTATCCGGTATCAGCGATGATGCCGGATTTTTTTTGCATTATATTTTAAAAGCTAGTAGCAGACCTTTACTTTTGTTTTATACGAATCCAATTACAATGAGCGAAATTATTTCAACATCCAAAGCACCTCAGGCAGTAGGCGCTTATCCGCATGCCCGTAAAGTAGGCAACTTGTTATTTTTGTCGGGAATTGGTCCACGAACCGCAGTTACCAACGAAATACCAGGTTTAAGCTTAGATAAAAATGGAAATTTTTTAAGTTTCGATTTTGAAGCACAATGTCGTAATGTGTTTGATAATGTACGCATTGTATTAGAAGAAAGCGGCAGTAAATGGGAGAACTTAGTGGACGTAACTGTTTTTTTAGTGAATATGAAACGCGATTTTCATACCTATAATAGATTGTATGCAGAGTATTTTAAAGATGCTCAACCTTGCAGAACAACGGTTGAAATTAATAGTTTGCCTACCCCCATTGCGATTGAACTAAAATGTATTGCAACCATTGAAGCTTAATCGGCGTTTTGCAAACCTAATATGATTTTTACTCATATTTTGCAACGCTTTATTACATCGGTCAACGCTTTTGATAGTCAGTATGCATAATTCGAAACCTTGTCTGAAAGTTTTTTAGTGTTGCTTATAAGAGGCAACTTTTACAAAGAAGAGTTCAATATCTTTCGTATTATTTTGTAGTAAACGCAATTGGTGGCAAGGATAGAGGCGGTCTCGATGCAAATAATTGTACTTTATAAATATAATTTGTTCAGCAACGAGATGAGCCGTAAGCTTGTCTGTTTGACAAACAGGCCTGTCTGCCACCCAAAAAATCAATGAAACTTTGTTATAAATTCAACATATTGATAGAAATCTCAATAATTATCAGCATTAACTCGTTTTCATATTATTTAACTTTCAACAAATAGTAATACTCTGATTCCTTTTTTTATATTTGTCACCTTATTAAAAATAAAATATGAGTTATAATAAAATCAATAACCTCGTAGGTTGGTTTGTTTGCCTAATTGCATGCGGAGTTTACCTTATAACCAAAGAAGCCACAGTGAGCTTTTGGGATTGCGGTGAATTTATTTCGGGCGCAGCCAAACTCGAAGTTGTTCACTCGCCAGGGGCACCTTTGTTTTTGATGATTAACCGCATTTTTGTGGCCATTTTTGGTATGCAAAATGCAGCATTGGCCGTAAATGCAAGCTCGGCTTTATGTAGCGGCTTCACTATTTTATTTTTATTTTGGACAATTACCCACTTTGCTAAGCGAATCATCGCTAAACAAAACGAAGAGCTTACCAATACAAACCTCATTAAAATTATGGGTGCTGGTATTGTAGGTGCTTTGGCATATACTTTCTCAGATACTTTTTGGTTTTCGGCGGTTGAAGGTGAGGTTTATGCCATGTCATCTTTTTTAACCGCTTTAGTTTTTTGGGCTATATTGAAGTGGGAAGATCGTCTTACAGTTGCTAATGAAACCCATGCCGATCGTTGGGTCGTATTTATATTTTTCGTGATGGGCTTATCTATCGGTGTCCATTTATTAAACTTACTAACCATCCCTGCCATTGTTATGGTGTATTACTTTAAGCGTTATAAAGTAAGTACTATGGGAACGGTTTGGGCTTTTTTATTAGGTTGTATAATTACCGGTGTAGTGCAATATGGTGTCATTCAAGCCGTACCTATTTTAGCCACTAAAATGGATATTCTTTTCGTAAATTCATTTGGTTTACCATTTAATAGTGGTGTTTTATTTACCATACTAATTATTGCCGCAGCATGTTTTGTATTGCTTCGTTGGTCAAAAAAAATGGGATATTATTTTGTACACTTAGGTACCTTATGTTTAATTTTTGTATTGGTAGGATATTCGGCATTCTTTCAAACCATCATCCGTTCGAATGCAGATGTGCCTTTAGATATGACCAATCCTGATAATGCGATATCGTTAATTAAGTATTTACAACGTGAACAATATGGCTCGGTGCCTTTGATTTCCGGTCCGGATTTTAATTCTCAACCAACCGGTATGGAAGATGGTAAAATGCAATATTGGAAAGGGGAAAAGAATTATGAAGAGCTTGGAGAAAAAAGTAGCGGGTATACGTATAATAGTGAAGATAAAAGATTGTTTCCACGTATTTGGGATGCTAACGATCCTAATCATGTTGAGTACTATAAAAAATATTTAGGTCTGGCCGAAGGCGAAAAAGCAAGTAGTGCCGATAACTTGAACTTCTTTGTAAATTATCAAGTGAAGCAAATGTGGTGGCGTTATTTCTGTTGGAATTATATTGGCCGACAAAATGATATTCAAAACTTGCAAGGTGAACCACAAAATGGAAACTGGCTTTCAGGTATTAAAGCCATTGATAAAATGTGGATGGGTGATACAGACAAATTGCCGATCGGTGTAAGAGATAGTAGAGCCAGAAATGAATTGTATTTCCTGCCATTTATTTTAGGTTTGCTGGGATTGATATATCATTATAGAAATGATAAACGTAATGCCTTTATTGTAGGCTTACTATTTTTCTTTACAGGATTAGCCATTGTAATTTATTTGAACAATACGCCTTTGCAACCACGTGAACGTGATTATGCCTATGCCGGTGCAACCTATGCATTTGCTATTTGGATAGGATTAGGCGTCATGATGGTAAGCGATTTATTTAAAAAGTTGAAGCTTGGAAATATGTCACCGATTGCTGCTAGCGCACTTTGTTTACTAGCGGTTCCCATGTTGATGGCATCTAAAGAATGGGATGACCATGATCGTTCACAAAAAACGTTGGCAAAAGCAACAGCTATTAACTATTTAGAGTCGTGTGAACCCAATGCGATATTATTTACCGAAGGTGATAACGATACCTATCCATTATGGTATGCACAAGAAGTAGAAGGTATACGAAATGATGTGCGTATTGTAAATATTAGTTTATTAGGTATTGATTGGTATATCGATCAATTATCACGAGCAATTAATAAAGCGGCACCTGTACCATTAATTTGGAAATCGGAACAATATCGCGGACAAAAACGGGATTATATTCAGTACCTCGATAATCAATCAATTCCACAAGATAAGTATGTGAATTTAACTGAAGTACTCAATTTTGTAGGTAGTGATGCTAGTGGTTCAACCATGCCTTTGCGTAATGGCGGAAATGCAAATTATTTCCCGGTTAAAAATTTCTTCCTTCCGGTGGATAAAGATTTGGTTGCCAAAAATAAAATTCTACCTGAAGGTGATACCTCGGTTGTAGTTGATCAAGTTCAGTTTACTATGCCTCGTGATGTAGCCTATAAAAACGATTTAGCCATTCTTAATATCTTGGCAGCGAATGCTTGGAAACGTCCTATTTATTTTGCGAACTCTATCGACCCTGATCATTATGAAGGGTTGGAAGAATATTTGCAATTGGAAGGATGGGCTTATAAATTAATTCCGGTGCGCACGCCAGGCTCTCGAGTGGTGTCGCCTTTACGAGTGAATGTAAATAAGTGTGTTGATTTGTATTTGAACAAATTTCAATTTGGTAATTGCGATAAAGGCATTTATCTCGACCAGACGAATCGTCGTATGGCAAGCACGAATCGTCGTTTTGCCAGCATGACTGCCGATGCACTTTCACGCGATGGTAAAAAAGCAGAAGCTTTAAAAATATTAGACAAAGTGTATGCCGGAATTTCTGAAAAATCGTTGCCTTACATCATTTCACAAGACAATGAAAACATTGGCAATATGTATATGTGTATGGCGTATATCAATGCCGGCGATTCGGTAAAAAGTAATGCGATGATTGATAAATTTATCCGTCAAACGGAAAGCGATATTGTGTATATGAATACCTTGCCAAACCCTTCTGCCGGTGCAAGTGCCGCACAATTCGATTTAACAGTTTTACAGAATATAGCAGCAAGTGCTCAACAAGTTGCCAATAGAAAAGATGTGTATGATAAAATAATGCCGATTATTCAAAAACTGGCTATGCAAGTGCCAAGATAAATATGTATAAAGCAAGTATTCAGGATAAATTGTTTGAAATTGAAGTGGGCGACAAAACTTTGTTGGATGGGAAATTATGTGAAATAGAATTTTCACAAAGTGCAAAGCGAAGTTTTATTTTGTCGATGAACGGAAAGCGTAAGGAAGCCGATGTTGTAAAATTCGATAAAGAAGCCAAGCAATTGATACTTCGTATGGAAGGCAAAAAAATAACGGTTGATATTAAAGAACCGGTAGATATTTTACTTGATCAATTGGGCATCAATCAAAAGGTTAGCAGAAAGGTAAATAACCTAAAAGCACCTATGCCGGGACTTATCGTAAAAGTCATGGCAGCTATCGGTGATCAATTAAAAGCCGGGGAGCCTTTACTGATATTAGAAGCAATGAAAATGGAGAATGTGTTTAAAGCTTCTGCCGACGTAATGATTAAGGATATTTTGGTAAGCGAAAAACAATCTGTTGAAAAAGGGCAGGTACTGATAGTTTTTGAATAAATTCGCTTATGAGGATTATCCTGTTTGCATGTTGTTTATTTTTATTTGCAAGCGCAAATGCTCAGGTTGCCTATATTTATATTGAAGGTCCTAGAAATATTCCTTTTCAAGTATTGGTTGAAGGGAAGCAAGACCTAGTTCAAGGAACTAACTATGCTATTTTATCGTTTATTGAAACCGGTGTGAAAAACATTTCAATTCGTGGTGCAGATGGACAATTTGAAACACAACGGTTTAAAATTCTTGTCCAAAAAAATGCGGTTTATGGTTTTCAAATGGTGAAATCAACGGAAAGCAAATACTACCTTTTAGATTTAGTGAATGAAGGTAAGGTGATTGATGAAGATGCGCCTGCAACGGTAACGGCTTACACAGAAAAGAACAATTTACATACGGCTAATTTTCAGCCATTGAAAATGTTGAAGAGTGGACAAATAGTATCGCCTGTGAAACCTGCGCCTAAAGTTGTAAAGCAAATGAAATCAGTTCCTGAAGAAAGGTTTGTAACGAAACCGATCAAGAAAAATAATGATAGTTTGCCAGTTCAAGTAGTTCAGCCGATTCAAAAAGTAGTTCAACCCAAAGTAAAGAAAAAAGATACGATCATCAGCGAGTATCAAGCAATCGATTCGAAAGTCTCCGATTTACAAGTAAATTATGAGGATACCATCAAATTGAATTCTGGAAATGTGGTTCAATCATTGAGTGAAACATGTGCAAGAATTGCAGAGCCTTATGAACTCAAAGGCATTTTAACCTTAATGAAGGATAAAACGGACGACGAAGAAAAAACAATATTTATAAAAGACGAAGCGAATGATTTTTGTTTTTCATGCGAGCAATTAATTGAAATAGGTAAAAATTTTTCGACGCAATATGGTCGATATTCATTTTTAAAATCGTTGCGTACTTCTGTTGCAGATCCTGAAAATTATGCAAGCATGGAAATTTTGTTCAAGTACGAAGATTATAAAGCGAAATTCAGGAAGCTGTTTGTTGATTAATAATATGTCATTACAAAAATCGAATAAGCATTATTTAGGTCCTACGAAAATTAGCGTAGCGTAATTTTGGGCGGCACCCGCGCTTTACGCTACAAGTCCACCCATGCGAAGCGCATGGTGCGGGCTTTTCGCTGCAATCGCTGCCGCAATACACCTACTCATAAGATTACTTCTTCTCTTTATCAGTTTGAAGAATAAGCATTCATGATTAGAATTTGATTCAGGAATTTATGCTTAGTGAAGACACTAACCAAGGATGAAGAATAAAGAAAAAGCAAATTGGCGAAGGAGCAGGTCTGCATGTGTAATCGAGAGATAAGCAATTAAGTTTCAAGGTAATTTGGGGGATTTACTTGCTCTTCTTATGCTATCTGAAGATTCCTTAGTTTTATCAACTGCCCAGGTATATTATTTATGTGAATTGTGAGATTTCTTTATTGTGCAACTTGCCATAAACAATAAAATAGTAATACATAGAATTTAATAATCATCTCACCTAGTATTTGATAGGAAAGGGTCAAATACGAGGAAGCCGAGGATGAAGATGCAGTTGGCGTTTTCTTATCAAATACTACTTACATCTCTTTATTCAAACGAATTCGTTCTTTCAACTGACTATGAATAAACAATGAATTGATAGATTTATTTTCATGCACATTACGAATGGCAATTGAAAATAATTCGGCGGTACTTAATACTTTGATCTTACTACAAGTTTGCTTTAACGGAATGGTATCGCAAACTACCAATTCTTGCAAAACAGAATTCTCAATATTTTCGTAGGCTTTGCCACTTAATACCGGATGCGTACAAAATGCTCGTACACTTTTCGCGCCTTTATCCATTAACATGGCTGCACTTTTTGTAAGTGTTCCTGCTGTGTCGCAAATATCATCTATCAATACTATATCCTTATCTTTTACATCACCAATTACGGTCATAGCGGCAATTTCATTCGCACGCTTTCTTTGTTTATCACAGATTACCATATCCGATCCAAAATAACTGGCTACTTCACGAACACGATTGGTGCTACCAACATCAGGCGATGCGAAAGTGAGATTATCTATTTTAAGGTTTTCTATATAAGGAATAAAAATGGCGGAGCTATCTAGATGATCTACGGGAATATCGAAGAAACCTTGAATTTGTGGTGCGTGCAAATCCATAGTCATGATACGATTGGCACCGGCAGTGGTTAATAAATTAGCTACCAATTTTGAAGCGATACTTACCCGTGGTCTATCTTTTCGATCTTGACGCGCAAAACCAAAATAGGGGATTACCGCAGTGATATATCCTGCTGAAGCGCGACGGGCAGCATCTATCATCATCAATAATTCCATTAAATTATCGGTTGGCGAATAGGTGCTTTGAATTAAAAAAACATAATTACCACGAACACTTTCATTAAAAACCGGTTGAAATTCACCGTCGCTAAATTTTTGTATTGTGGCTTTCCCAAGTTCTTGACCATAATAAGTTGAAATACTATTGGCAAGCTCGGGGGTTGCATTGCCTGAAAAAATTTGTACACGTGGATTAATCATAATGAGTAGTAAGAGTTGCAAAAGTAATATGTGTGATTGCTTTTTTCTGATTCATTAATGCACATTGTGTATAACTTGAAAGTACAGCATATACTTGCCTTGATACCTTTGTCAACAAAAAAATCCGAATGCGGAAATCTATCTACTTATTTTTATTGACATGCTTCATTTCATCCCATCTCTTTTCTCAAGATTATCGGCAAGGAATTGGTTTGCATTTTACCGGACTAGATTTCTATGGGCCGCAAGCAGGCAATTATTTTTTGCAAGATAAGCTTGATGGTCAAAGTAATAAGCTCGTAAAGCGTTTACTTTGGGAGCCGTCCATTGGATTAAGCTACTGGCATCGCTTATCTTCCCATTTTGATTTGAAAACCTACCTCGATTTAGCTGTCTTTCAGTATCCGATTTCAGATTATGATTCCAATTATATTCAAATGAAAGAAGGTAAATCAATAACAAAATCTGAACTTCCCTATGCAGCTGCCGGATTAAAGCTAAATTATCAGATTTTACCTAAACATGCCTACCTCGTTTCACCTTATGTAAGTGCAGGTTTGCAAGGATCGATCCGTGCAAATACTATAGGTGTCAATTTACCTATCGGACTTGGTTTTCATGTTGCAATGAGTAAAGATCTCTTGCTCAATCTTGAATCAAATTATCAATTGGCAATAGGAGACCAAACCCAAAATCACTTAGCGCATCGTGTTGGATTGATATATTTTATAAAGAAAGCCTTACCTAAACAAGAGGCTGTAGCAATGCCTATTATATTATTACAAGATAAGGATAATGATGGCATTGCTGATGCAGAAGATGAATGCCCAACTGAACCCGGAAAAAAAGACATGAAGGGTTGCCCTGATACTGATGGAGATGGCATTGCCAATACATCGGATCTTTGTCCTGAACTTAAAGGCTTGAAACATTTTTCAGGTTGTCCGGATACTGATGGAGATGGACTTTCAGATAATAAGGACCAATGTCCAAGTGTAAAAGGCTCAGCAAAAAATAAAGGTTGCCCTGATACCGATAATGATGGTTTTATTGATGCTGAAGACAAATGCCCTGAATTGGCTTCAAGTACCAATAATGGTTGTCCGGAGATCAATGAAGAAGTGAAAAAGAAGGTAAATATGGCGGCTAAGGGTATCAATTTTGAAACCGGAAGTGCTGATATCAGGAAGGAATCCTTCGATGATTTGGATAAAATTGTAGAAATCTTGAAATCAGACATGAGTTTGTTAGTGGACATTGAAGGTCATACCGATAATGTAGGAAAATCGGATGATAATTTGCAGCTATCGCAGGATAGGGCAGATGCTTGCAAGAATTATTTAGTGAAGAAAGGCATTGAAGAATCGAGAATTAGCAGTGTTGGCTATGGAGATATGCAGCCGGCTTTTGATAATACAACAGAAGAAGGGAAGTCGAAAAATCGCCGGACTGAGTTCAAAATCAAAAATTACTAATGTTCAGTTTATCTTGAATGCATGGTTGCATAAGGGATAATAGCGAAAAGATCCCGACACTCCGGCCGGGACAGGCCAAGGACTTGTAGCGAATATGAGCCCGACCCAGAAGCGGCCCCAAAGTGAATTTTGATAGATGTAAACTGGCATTTTAGGGCGGTTTCGGGGATACGCCCAAGTAGCCTTCATTGAGTACCCGATTGATTTTGGCGGATTTAATTTCTGAGTTCGATGCCAATTTTCACAATTGAGCTTGTTTTTACATGAATTAAAATTTAATTCTGCCTTTTATCGTTGGTTTTTGCGGCTTTGTCTTAAAATAAACATTTCGTTAAGAAATAAAGCTAAAATAAACAAACATTACAAACTACTTTTACGTCTTGTTCAATACAAAAAATATAATTATGAAACAAATCTTTTTTATACTCTGCATGCTTATAAGCACTTTAGGTTTTAGTCAAGCGCAAACTGAAGTAAAAATGTCGGAGCGAGTTACAAAGGAAATTGCGGTATTGCAAAAGGCAGATTTGAATTTGAGCGACATCCAATTATCAAGAATTACGATGGTGTTGAATTCATTGGATGCAAATTATGACAAAACGATGAAAACTTTTGAAGGTAATAAATCAGTTCAAAAGTTGCGTCTTGATGAAATTCAAGCACAAAAGTTGAATAATATCAAAGGTGTTTTAACGCCTGCTCAGCTTGAGAAATTTAATGCATTACAACTCGAGAAAAAATTCTAAACTCCGTTTTGTATAATTTCTTATAGAGTATAATTTATTCTGAAGAAAAATATGCTTAGCGGTTTTTAGCTTTGCCAAAGAACAGACGTTATAACATTTAATAATTAACCATTATAATAACCTACAGAAATATTAAACATGAGACAACTTAAAATAGCCACTCAGATTACCAACAGGGATAGCCAGGCGGTTGAAAAATATCTTCAAGATATTAGCCGTATCCCCATGATTAATGCTGAAGAAGAAACCGTTCTTGCCCAAAAAATAAGAATTGGTGACAATGCAGCATTAGATAAGTTAGTGAAATCGAATCTTAGATTTGTGGTTTCAGTAGCGAAGCAATACCAACATCAAGGTTTAACCTTGAGTGACTTAATTAACGAAGGGAATCTTGGATTAATTAAAGCAGCTCAACGTTTTGATGAAACCAAAGGATTTAAATTCATTTCATATGCCGTTTGGTGGATTCGTCAATCGATTTTGCAAGCATTAGCCGAGCAAGGTCGTTTAGTTCGTTTACCACAAAATAAAATTGGTACCTATAATAAGGCCAATAAAGCCATGATAGCCTTTGAACAATTAAATGAAAGAGAACCATCGGTTGAAGAATTGGCAGGTATTTTGGAAATGTCTGAAACAGAAATTACCAATATCTTTAGTACCAATTCGCGTCACACTTCATTAGATGCTCCGGTTCACGAAGCTGAAGATTTAAGTATGGGTGATTTACTAGCCGGTGCCGATGATACTGATGAAACGGTAATTAAGGATAGTTTACGTGAAGAGATTAAAAGAATTTTGAAGTCATTGAGTCCTCGTGAATCTGAAATTGTAAGTGCATACTTTGGCTTGCAAGGAACAGATGGTCCAACTATCGAGCAAATTGGTGAGAAGTATGATCTTACAAAAGAAAGAATCCGTCAAATCAAAGAACGCGCAATTAAGCGTCTTCAAAAAACAAGATACAGCAAATCATTAAAGTCTTATTTGGGTTAAGTTTTTAATTTTAGGTTTTGAAGGGAAGGTTTTAGGACCTTCCTTTTTTTATGATGAAATTATAAAAACCTTATTTACGCGACAAAGGGTTTTCGATATTTGCCGAATTGTCAAAATTCCCAATATCAAAAATTGAATAGGCTAAACTCATGCTACTTTGTTTATCGGCTGCTACCATTTGCTCGGTAACAACGTACTTGTTTTTATATTTCGTACTATATTTTATTACCGGAAGATTCGCTTTATTCTCAAATTGGATATATACATCTATCGATTGTTCGGTGGAAGATTTTGTCCAGTTAATATTGATATTTTGTAATGATTCAATGAGTTTCTTTTGTGATGCATTATTTGCGTTGGTATGTAAACGCATGGGCATTTGAATACTCGAAAAAGGAATGAGTTGAGGGTAATTCACATACAATGAAAAAAGTAATTCGTTATGAGAATCTTTATCTTCAATCTCACGTTTGCAAGTATACATGGCTTCTATAGTTCGAGCATAAAACAATTTTTCATTAGGATGTTGTTGAGCTTCTTGCAGAATTTCGTTGAGATAGGAGAGTGCTTCTTGATACTTTTCTTGCTTGATTAAAAGTTTTGCGGTAAATAATTTATAATATCGTTTTACATTCACTCGCTTATCATGGATAATTTCTTTTTTAAATTTATCAATAAAATACTGCGAACTGAAGTCTTCTATTAATTGATAAATTTCATCAAAGGAAACTGTGCTCTCGGTTGAAAAGATTTTATAAATCACGCGATCTCTTTCAGGATTTTGTGCAAACTGATTGACGATTAAAAGTTGTAAGCCATACTTTTCGAGATGGAGTTTGGCCAACCTGCTAATATCAGTTGGCGAATACCACCAATTTTTATTCGCAAATTTGATAGCTTCAATTTCTTTCTTTTTTATAATTAAATTCATTAATCCGCTGGTAAAATCATAATGACTTTGACCTAAGGTTGTACCAATATGAATTTCTTTAAAAGCGGCGGCTCTGTTAGCATATCGCTTAGCAATGGCAATCTGTCCATCGTATATTAATTCTCTGCTAAG
Organism: Bacteroidota bacterium; assembly: GCA_016706595.1. Lineage (GTDB taxonomy): Bacteria > Bacteroidota > Bacteroidia > Chitinophagales > Chitinophagaceae > OLB11. Next base: position 778,959 of record JADJJH010000003.1, read on the forward strand.
TGCCAAATTATACCAACCAAACCCAGGAGTTGATCCATTGGCCATGATCAACTTATTGATTTCATCCATGCCTGCTTTATTATGGCCTTTATATTGGTTGATAATGGATAAGTAATAGTAGGATTCATTTAATCGTTTATCGCCGGCATCTTCATTTTTTGATAGGTTATAATATTTTTCAGCCATGTCAAAATCGGCTTGGATGGCGCAAAAAGTGGCAAAATTATTTAATGGAAAGAATTGAGTTTCCTTTAATTTATTATAATAGTAAGCGCCCGATTTAATATTTAATTGATAAGTATATAAAATGGATTTGTAATGCCAAACGGCAGCCGTCTTATTTTTTTCAAGTGATGAACCAAAAAAATCTTTATTCAGAATAGCATCACGTTTTACTTTTACGGCAGCACTGTCGATTAACTTCAATGCAAATTTTTCATTTTCATCGATACTGGTTTTTAGAAATCTATATTTCTTGCTAGTGTAAAATCGATTTCGATGCACTGTCCAACCTAAATAATTATAGGCATCCATATAAAACTCATCTTGCATATCAAGCTTCACACATTTTTGAAGTAATTGCCAAACTTTTGCGGGTTCTTCGGTATTGCTATAACATTGCATCAAGGCATACGAAGTATAATCCCAATCGCGATGATAATTAATTACTTTCAAATACGTAAACACATCATTGGTTCGCGTTTTTAATTCTTTAGCAAAATCTTTTTGAAGTAATGCTAAGGCTTTTTCAAGTTGTGTAGCGGCCGATTTATAACCCAGATAATCTGCTGCATGTTGATATTTATAAGTGCCTTCTAGCATCCAGCCAACATAATAGGTACTATCGATTCGTTTAAACTCACGTCCACGAGGCAATGCATCTTTGCTAGTATAGGTTATGCCAATTCGTTTCGCATCAATTTCATACCGTTTGGCTTGAATGGATTGGGCTTGGATTTGTATTACATTACAAAAAAATAGTGATAAACTTAAGCAAGCAGTAAGTTTCAAATTACTTATTGATTGGAATAAAAAATTCTTGAAATTAATTTGCGAATAGTTTGTATTCATGAATTTGAAGTAACCAAAGATAGTGTTGATTTTAGATTATTCTAAAAGCAACATGCTTACAATCGTTAAGGTTATTCTAAGAATTAAGTTACTGCCTATATTTTTTACCGCACAGGCGCGAAGAAATTATCAAGGATGTGTTTTAAGAAAACTGAGAAATGCTACCAAGTTGTTGGATGGTGGTTGAAAGTACCCTTGGCACTTTTCGGATGCTTAAAAACTTGAATCTACTTCCTACTGCAAGTATTCCTTTTTTAATTCATAATGCGAAGCTTTGCATAATTCAGCATGATCTTTTTTTGTCCCATGGTGCCAAAATCTATGGTAGCTACTTTATTAGCAATGGCACCTTCTAAGGTAACAATGGTGCCAATGCCAAATCGTTGATGTTCGACCTGCATGCCCGCTTGCATTTTGCCGGGCTCATCGGCTATAAAATCAGAAGAAGGTACATAATTGCTTGCGGGCTTTGATGGTATTTTCTTTTGCTGAACAGTATCGTTTTTCGTTTTATTTGATGTAAAAGTGGTGGTTTTAAATGCAGCTTTTTTGGCTAAAGATGCATCTACTAAATGGGTAGGCAGTTCTTCAATGAATCTGCTTGGGTCGTTTGAAATCAGACTTCCAAAACGATATCGATTATTAGCATAGCTAATCCATACATTTTCACGCGCACGGGTTATGGCAACATAAAATAATCTACGTTCTTCTTCCAGATCGGCTCTATCATACATGCTCATACTACTTGGAAAAATATTTTCTTCCATACCCACAACAAATACATTCGGAAATTCTAATCCTTTAGAAGCATGAACGGTCATGAGTTTCACACAATCTTGTTCTTCATCGGCATTCTGGTCGGCGTCGGTTAATAAAGTAATTTGCTGTAAGTAGGTGCCCAAAGGTTTATCCGTTAATTCGCCTTCCTCATCGGGCGTTTCGGTATATTCTTTAATTGAATTTAATAACTCCTGAATATTTTCGTACTTCGCTAAGCCTTCGATGGTTTTATCTGAATTCAAATCTTTTAACACACCAAATTGCTTACCTATTTCCATCGCAATTTCATACGCATTCTTTTTTTCGGCAATGGATTGAAAGTGCTTTACCGCAGTTACAAAATCATGAATGGTACTGAGTGTACTGCCTTTTATACCAATACTAGCCGCCTCCGAAAGCATTTCGAAAAAGCTTTTATTTTGTTCTTGTGCAGCCAACGAAATTTTATTGAGTGAGGTCTGACCGATGCCTCTTGCCGGATAATTAATAATCCGCTTCATGCTCTCTTCGTCTTGTGAATTTACGATAATGCGTAGATAAGCTACATAATCTTTAATTTCTTTTCGATGATAAAAAGACATGCCACCATAAATTCGGTAGAGAATACCTAGGCGACGAAGTGATTCTTCAAACGCACGACTTTGCGCATTGGTTCTATATAAAATTACAAAATCTTTATTACTGAAATGGTTACGAAGTTTTTGCTCCATAATGGCATCGGCTACAAATTTGCCTTCATCATTATCGGTAAATGAGCACACCAATTTTATTTTTTCACCTGATTCTTTATCGGTCCATAATTCTTTTTTAATTTGATTTTCATTTTTAGAAATCACTTCATTCGCCGCGTTTAAAATGGTACCGGTACTACGATAATTTTGTTCGAGTTTAATGATTTTTACATCTTCATAATCTTTCTGAAACTGAAATATATTTTCCATGCTGGCACCTCGAAACGAATAGATACTTTGTGCATCATCACCCACCACACAAATATTTTCGTGCATGGCGCTTAACAACTTTACAATATGATATTGTGCTAAGTTGGTATCTTGGTACTCATCAATCATTACATACTGAAACTTATGCTGGTATTTCGATAACACTTCAGGGAAGTTGGTCAATAATATATAAGTGTTCACTAATAAATCATCAAAATCCATGGCGCCATTTTTAAAACATCGTTTGCTGTAGGTTTCAAAAATTTCACCTATTTGCGGTCTATTGCTTCTGGCATCTTCTTGTTGAATGTTATGGTCTTCTTTGTATTCTTTATAAGTATATAAATTATTTTTTGCACTTGAAATACGGTTATAAACATACGATGCTTTATATACTTTATCGTCGAGGTTACGTTCTTTGACAATACTTTTGATTAAACTCTTTGCATCTTCGGTATCATAAATGGTAAAATTTGAAGGATAGCCCATTCGTTCGGCTTCAACTCGTAATACTCTTGCAAACACCGAGTGAAAGGTGCCGATATATAAATTGCGTGCTTCGCTATTTCCTAAAATACTTTCAATTCTCTCTTTCATTTCACGAGCGGCCTTATTCGTAAACGTGAGTGCTAAAATTCTGAATGAATCAATACCACCCTGAATTAAGTGGGCAATACGTGTCGTCAATACTTTTGTTTTTCCGGAACCTGCGCCGGCAACAATCATTAAGGGGCCCTCAGTATAAAGAACAGCTTCTTTTTGTTGCTCGTTTAACGTGGCTAAATAATCATGCATACGCAACAAATATAGGGAAATTACTTTCGGATGATTTTAATTTGAACTATGTTTTGGATTTGATTTATACACATTCGGGATTTCATTTCTTAATATTTCATTTCAACGTTTAACGGTTTTTAATGAAGACTTGCAAATGCTTTTTTGAATCAGTAAGCAATTTGGTGGAGAGGGGTTGAGTAGCCCTAAACTATTTTGGCACGATAATTGGAGTTGGAATTCATACCTCAATAAAATTCTAAAGAATCCGGAAATCTTGCCATTTCTTGTTTGTGATAGATTGTTTTTCAGGTGAATAAAAATTGTTTGTAGTGTTTCAATAGTAACCATTTGTCGAAAGCAAATGGTTTTATTGATATAGGGGCTTCCCATTCAGGACAATATCTTCTATATTTGAACCAAACTCTTCAAATGAAATTCATCTTTTTTGCGTTGTTGATTTTGTTTTCATCAACCATAAGTAATTCACAGAATCTTATTCCAATGCCGGCTATCCAAACTGAAAGTGAATATAGCGGAGCCATTGATTTTAAATATGTAAATATCAGTAGCTTTTTATTGCAAGATGAATTAGCGGTGTTTAATGAATATGCATCAAAACTTGGTAACCATACCTTGACGGAAAGCATAGCAGAGAGTCAAACCGTGTATTTGGTTTTAGATCAATCGATACACGATGAATCTTATTTCATGAAAAAAAAACCAGGGCAAAATCTTGAAATCCGAGGAAGTGAAGCCGGTATATTTAATGGCTTAATGACCTTGCTTCAATATACTTTTGAGCAACAAGAAGAACCCAAGAATAGTATACAAAATATGCATGATTATCCAGCCTATACATGGCGTGGTATGCATTTAGATGTGAGCCGGCATTTTTTTGATAAAGCATTCGTAAAAAAATATATCGACATGTTAGCACTTCATAAAATGAATGTTTTTCATTGGCATTTAACTGATGATCAGGGCTGGCGAATTGAAATTAAAAAGTATCCCTTGCTTACTGAAATTGGAAGTAAAAGAAAGGAAACGATGGTAGCAAAGAACTTCGATCCTTATGTGGGTGATGGTTTTCCGGTTGAAGGGTTTTATACGCAAGAAGATGTAAAGGAAATAGTTGAATATGCTTCACTTCGACATATTACCGTCATTCCTGAAATTGAAATGCCTGGTCATGCACAAGCAGCTTTAGCAGCGTATCCTCAATATAGTTGCAGAAAGTCAAAGCTTGAGGTACTTACCATATGGGGCGAGGGGACAGATGTATTTTGCACGAATGATAGTGTATTGGTGTTTTTACAAGATATTTTAGATGAAGTGATGGCATTATTTCCTTCAAAATATATCCATATTGGTGGAGATGAAGTTTCGAAGACCCGATGGAAAGCTTGTGATGATTGTCAACTTCGAATAAAAAAAAATAATCTTAAGAATGAAGAAGAATTGCAAAGCTATTTCATCCGCAAAATGGATACTTACCTCACTTCAAAAGGAAGAAATATGATAGGGTGGGATGAAATTTTAGAAGGCGGATTAGCGCCTAATGCCATGGTGATGAGTTGGCGAGGTGAGGAAGGTGGAATAGCCGCAGCGAAACAAAAACACCAAGTAATTATGTCGCCGGGTTCGCATTGTTATTTTGATCATTATCAAGGGAATGTAAAATCGGAACCATTGGCTATAGGTGGATTTACACCTATCGAAAAAGTATATGCTTATCAGCCTACACCCGCTTCATTGAGTGCCGATGAAAGGAAATATATTTTAGGTGCACAGGCAAATGTCTGGACCGAATATATTGGCAGCGAAGAACATGTTGAGTATATGGCATTGCCACGATTATGTGCCTTAAGTGAAGTTTTATGGACAGGCGAAAATCGAGGCACGTATGAAGATTTTAAAGAAAGGTTACACCATCATTTTAATTATTTAGATGCGTTTGGATTTCATTATGCAAGATCAATTTTTGACGTATTGCCAAAGAAGGAAATGAAAAATGGAGAATTGACTATCGCTTTAAGTTCGACCTATGATAAAGGTGAAATAAAATATTGGTTCGAAGACGAGGTTATGAAGATGAAAAAAACGTATAAAGGAAAACCGATTTCAATAAAATCAAGCAGTTCGTTACGTGCCCAATATTTTGAGAACAATATACCCATGGGGAATATTATGAAAGAAGATTTTGTATTGCATAAAGCGGTGGGTAAGCACATAAAATCGAGCATAGACCCGAATACTAAGTATCCAGGTGATATTTCGGTACTTACAGATGCAAGGGCGGCTTTGCCACCGCGTGTAGCAGGGGAGTGGTTAGCCTGGAGTGGTGAAAACCCGAGATACTCATTGATTTAGGCACATCAGAATTAGTCAATACTATTTCGATGTATAGTTTACGGGAACAAATTTATTGGATTTATTTGCCTAAAGCCATTGACATATTGGGTAGCGAAAATGGAAAAGATTATCATCCACTTACCTCAGTACAACATGCCGAAATAGAATCAATCTTTGCAAAAGATAAAATGATACATCTTACTTTGCAAAATGCAACGGCAAGATATCTAAAAATAAAATTTACTTGTGCTGATGAAATTGCCAAAGAGAAACCTGGCGCAGGAAATAAGCCTTGGTTGTTTTTAAGTGAGATAGTAGTTGATTAAAGGCGATTCTAAAAACCCCTGATACTGCGTTATGCAAATTTTCCAACCACTTTATTGACGAAAGTCAACGCAGCGTTTGGAAAATTCGCATGCCTTGTCTGAGGGATTTTTTGAATCACCTTGAATTTATCTTGATTTAAATATGTTACTTAGAAATTAGGATTGAGAATTCATTTAATAATAAAAGTAAAAATTTCTGTGTGCTCTCTATGATAAAAAATATTGAAGGAAAGGTAAGTTATAAATTGTAGATTGGTTTTTCCTATTCTTCTATATTTCAATTTCTTTATAGTTTAAATCACTAAACTTTGTTTTCTTACGTGCAAAATATTGCCATACAATACTTTTTGGATACACGGCTTTTAAATTAGGATGCGTAATATGTTTTTGCGCTTCTTTTCTTTTCTTAATCCATTTACCAAGACTTCCATAAAAACTGCCATGTGCTTTTAATATCGATTTTATCTCGGCAAAATTACCGTGAAGCAAAGCCCTGAATCCGCTAATGCCATCCAATATCAATCGAAGTGGAAATAACCAGATAAGTTTTGAAGCCGGTAAGTTTTTGAGTAGAAGAACTAAGCTATTTCTGTAGTTGTAAAAAATCTTTTGTGGACTTCCATAACTAATTACGCTACCGCCAATATGATATACTGTGCTGGCTCCACAATAGGCAATTCGATAGCCTGCATTTTTCATTCGCCAGCATAAATCTATTTCTTCCATGTGGGCATATAAATCAAAATCTAATCCGCCCAATTGATGGTACACATCTGCGCGAGTGAAAAAGCATCCACCACTTGCCCAAAATGTTTCGATAGTATTATCGTATTGGTTGTGATCTTCTTCGATGGTAAAAAATATTCTCCCTCTGCAAAATAAATAACCCCATTTATCAATAAAGCCACCACCAGCTCCTGCATATTCGAACTTCGTTTTTTCTTTATAGTATTTTATTTTGGGTTGACACGCAGCAATATCATTATGTTGTTCCATTAAGGAATGTAATGGTTGAAACCAATTGCTTGTTATTTCAAAATCGGCACTCAATAATACATAATATTTAGCCTTGAGTTGCTTGAGTCCTTCATAATATCCATTGGCAAAACCTTTATTAATGGGAAGGCGAATAATTTTAACTTCAGGAAAATTTTCAGCAACAAATTTAGCAGTGTCATTTGTAGAGGCATTATCAATGAGAACAACATCGTAGTTGCCTCTTGATTCTTCGATGAGTTGCGGGAAGAAAAGTTCATGTAAATGCTTGCCATTGTAGCTGAGCACCACAATTGCGGTATCAAATTGGCAATCAATCATGCCTATTTATATTATTTATACTTGGGCGTATATTGAGTACTTTCAGGAACTTCAATTTTTTCGGTGCTTTTGAAAGAACGAGTCCATAAACCATAATTACAACCTATGGCAAAAAGTAAAAATCCAAATAAACCAAGCAAAAACAAAAATCGTGATTTTGAAGGTTTATTATGTTCGATATCAACAGGATTATCAACTAAGTTTAAATCATTCGTATCCATGACAAAATTTTATTGTCGCAAATGTAATCTGTAAAACGGGTTTATGCAAATTATATAATATGATAAATTGAGGATGTGAATACTTAGTCAATTACTGCTTCCATTACAAACTCTAGATTATGAATTAGGGGGCATCTATAAAATAAGGTTCGAGCAGCTTACGTAATCTTTCGGGCATAGGTACTCTTTTTTCGGTGAGTGGATTATAGAAGGTAAGGGTTACATCCGCTTTGTGAATTAAATCTCCTGCTTCATTAAAAATTTTGTGATGAAAGGTTATGAAGGGATGGGCTAATAATTCAAGTATAGTAGTCTCTACTTTTATTAATTCATCATATCGGGCAGGTTTTAAAAATTTGGCATTCATTTTTACTACCGGCATCACGGTGCCATCTTTTTCCATTTGGCTATAAGCATAACCCGAATCCCGAATCATTTCTGCGCGGGCAACTTCATACATCAGGGCGTAATTTCCATAATATAAAAATCCCATCTGATCTACTTCTCCATAGCGTATTCTAATAAAAGCTTCGGTTTTTAGCATAGCGGCAAATATAGTAGACAAATCCAAAAACCATTCGATTCTATTTTTGCTACTTTTGCCATTCGATTAAATTTTTTTTATCATTTTATTAAGATTTTCTATATTTACTCAAAACTACTATTCATGAAATACGCTTACAGTAAATTATTTTTCGTTTTGCTTGGATTATTATTATCAGCAAGTACAAATCTGCAGGCACAGTATTGTTTGCCTACCTTTTCGGTTGGATGTACTTCTAGTGACATAATTAATAATTTTTCTACCACAGGAGGGGTAGTTAATATAACTAACAACGGTTCAGGATGTAATGGAACTTTGCCCAATAGCTATATTTTTAATAGTGGTATGACAGTTTCGCAAGTACAAGGGTTGCCGTTCAATTTCTCTGTTCAGTGCGGTGCCACTTGGGCACAGGCTTTTAGAATTTGGGTAGACTGGAATCATGATTTTGATTTTTCGGACCCTGGTGAAGATGTTTATGTTTCGCCAAGTTCTGGATTTGCACCGTACACTGGAACCATTAATGTACCGGCAACGGCTGTACCAGGTGTTACCAGAATGCGCGTGCTTTGTCGTTGGATTACGATTCCGGCTTTAACTGACTACTGCGGAACTACTATGAGTTTTGGTGAATGTGAAGATTATAATATGTCGGTAATTGCCGCAACTCCTTGCACAGGCACGCCAATTGCCGGCACAGCAAATGCAGCGCCAAATAATCCTTGCCCTGGTATCCCTGTTTTACTATCAACAACAGGTACATCTTTATTCGGTGGATTAGCTTATCAATGGCAACGAGCTTCAACACCTTCGGGTCCATGGATTAATATTGGTATCACCAATCCTATGAACTATTTACCACCTCCGGGAAGCACTACATTTTATCGTTGTATTGTAACTTGTACTTTCACCGGTTTAAATGATACAACATTAGCAACTGGCGCTGTTGTAGTTCAGCCTTGGAGCCCTACGAGTGCATGTTGGTGTATTCCAACCTATGCGAATGGAGGAACCCAAGATCATATCATTAATGTAACCTTAGGAACCTTAACTAATAATACGGCAGCCGCAGGTAATCCTTCACCTTTTTATGTAAATTATACGCCGTTTCAAACCGGCCCCTCAGCCACTTTAGCTACCCCAAGTTTATTTGCAGGCATACCAACAACACTCACTATAAGTTATGGAACCGATCCCAGTCAGTATGGCGCTTTTTGGATTGATTATAATCATAACGGCGCATTTGATACCATAGAATATGTTTCGCCAAATACAAATGCGGGACCAAGTGGAACGCATACCATCACTTTTACACCACCAGGTACTTCATTGCCGGGTGTAACTCGATTACGTATTAGAGCCGGGGATGATGTGCAGATGAATGCGACACAACCTTGTGGTCCAACCAATTCAACATGGGGTGAAACCGAAGATTATTTAGTGAATATAATTCCTGCAGGTCCTTTTGATCCGGCCTTAACGAATTTAGTTGCACCTGTTGGAAATCTGTGTACCGATTCGAATCAAACACTAACGGCTACCGTATGTAACTATGGTTCAACCGCAATCAATTTAGTAGCCAATCCTGTAACCGTCACCTTTAATGTAAATGGACCAAGCGGCTTGGTTACCTATACGCAAGTCCTTAATACCGGAACATTAGGTGCATTTGGTGTGGGCTGTCAAACCGTAGTAGCAACACCCGTGAATATGTTTATGGGTGGAAATTATTTAATCAATGCACAAGTGAGTTGCCCAACAGTAAGTAATGCATTTTTATCGAATGATTCATTAAGTAATGCAATTAGTATAACCAATTACCGACCAACCGCATCACCACCTTATAATTTATGTCAATATAATAATATACCATTCGGACAAGGATTGGGTGTTGGAGGATGTTCGGCGCCAATTTCTGATTCTGTTACTATAAATTTTACGATTACGGGACCTTGTAACGATGGAAATAGCGATGCCTTATCGTGCCAGTTTGCTACAGGCATATTGCCAACCTTAGTACCTGGGGCCTCTATTACGAATGCGGTATTAAGAGTTACCAATTTGGCAACAATAGGATCATCATGGATGAGTGAAATGCGATTTAACGTGTATGGATCTGCACCAACCGGCGCAAATATTTATTCGCCGGGTGTTCAAATGCCGGGCTCAGCTGCTTCTGCATCATCCAACTTTACCTATCAACGAACCATTGCGCCTACGGCCCAATTTTTAAATATGTTTAGTTTGGCGCCTGGAAGCGCTATTAATATTGGTTATTGGGAAAGCTCTAATGATGTTGCAGGAAGTTCAGATATAAATATTAACGGAGGTGGTACAACCACTGCCACCTTAAAAATTTACTATCAATATGTACCACCTTCCTTTGCTTGGTACGATGTGCCAACAGGCGGAACTAGCTTATATTCTTTATCTCCATTCGATCCTTTCTTGTATCCAAATGCTGTGGTAAACAATTCGAACGTAACAGGAACGTATACTTTTTATGCAGCTTGTTTAGGATTACCTTCTTGCCGTGTACCTGTTGATTTAATTATTAACCCAACGCCGGCTGCTTTTCAGGATACGATTTCATTATGTGAGTATGCAGTAGGAGCAAATAACGCAATTTTCATTTTAGATACAACTCATTCAGTTACCAATGTAGTTACCGGAGGTAATTTAGCAGCTGATGTAATTTATTTTTATGATCAAGCCTTAATTACACAAATTACTGATGTTAATAATGACACGAGTTCTACTAATTTCATTTATTCAAAAGTGTTTTATCCGGCAACCGGATGTTATTCATCTGATAGTGTTCTACTAGATGTTCATAGCATACCACAATTTTCATTGCCGATTTATATTGGCAACGCATGTGCTCCAAATGCCATTGATATTAGCTCATTAATCAATTTGTTCCCCACAACTAATATTGATACCTTGTTTTTTCAAGATGCTGCTTATACCATTCCATTTGTCAATCCTTATTCAATTACAACTGCCGATTCTGTATACATGATAGTAAATACAAATGCTGGTGTTGTTTGTTCTGATTCGGCCATTGCCGATATTCAGGTAATTCCCGCAACGAATAATATCGCCAATCAAGACCTTTCATTCAACTTCTCAATATGTGGTCCGGTACCTTGTGGAAATATTACTTTAGGAGATGGTAATACCGAAACCTTATACACTACAGCGGATTGCAGAAAAGTTGCTACCATCACCGATGCATTAGATGGGGTTTCCTTAGGTGCTGTAACGATATGTGAAGATATTGATTGTGCAACACCGGTTCATAACGGACAACCTTATGTAAATCGTAATTACGAAATTACCCCTTCAGTAAATGACAGTGCCTTAGTATGTTTATATTACTTAGATCAAGATTTTGCTGATTATAGTTCTACCGCATTCACGTCTACGCCAGCTTGGCCGGTTATGAGTCCAACTACTAATTTATGTATTGCAAAGGTTGATGGTGGAAATATTACAACGCCAGGACATACTGCGATATCCATCCCTAATTCTTCAATTACGGCTACTTATGATGCGCTTACAACGGTATGGACAGTTTGTTTCCCGGTTAGTAGTTTTTCAACGTTTTATTGTCATACTTGTAACCCTTTAAATATACCCTTACCAGTAAGTTTACTAAGTTTCACAGGACAAAGAATCAATGGTCAGTCTGCACTGCAATGGATTACCTCAAATGAAGAAAATAATAGTCATTTTGTAGTTGAAAGAAGCAAGGATGCAAAGAATTTCAAAGCCATTTCTAGTAAAATTCCAACAAAAGCAATTAGTGGAAATAGTAGTTCAAACCTAAGTTATGACTATACTGATATTACACCATTAGATGGTCACAACTATTATCGTTTACAACAAGTTGATATCGATGGAAACATGAGTCATAGCGAAGTAATTGATATTTATTATGGAAATGAATCATTGGTTACTTTATATCCAAATCCTGTAAGTTCTGAATTGAATATTGATATCAATTCGTCTGAAGCCACCACCGCACACATTAAAATAATGGATGCAACCGGAAGGGTAGTACGAATTGTAGATATGATGTTGCAAGCTGGATCCAATACCGGGAAAATAGATATTCGCGATTTGACTGATGGTATGTATCTAGTAGATATTAGCAGTTCAACCGGCTTGCACTATTCAAGTGTGATTAGAAAAAAATAAATAGATTGGCATCCAATTGCCAAACTTCAAAAAATCAAATACCCATCTGATGCTCGATAATTTAAGCATTTGGTGGGTATTTTTTTACTGAATTTCAGATAAAATAGGATAATTTTTGATATTACGGATAGAAAATTATACTTTCGCACTCCCAATTTGGCAAATGCACGTGCAAATTTTCTTATTCTAATTCAGTTTTAGACCTGAAAAGGGCAATGCCTATCGGGATTTTATTGTTTTTTAAACGCGTTAAACAATTATATGGCTGCAGTAAAAAATGCAAAAGTAACCGAGAGAATTAAATTCTCAAAGCTCAAGCAATCCTCTGAAACACCTAATTTGTTAGACATTCAGCTCGAATCATTCAGCGAATTCTTACAAATTGAAACTACGCCCGATAAGCGAAACAACGAAGGTTTGTTTAGAGTTTTTAAGGAGAATTTTCCCATTACCGACACTCGTAACATCTTTGTGTTGGAATTTTTAGATTATTTCTTAGATCCACCACGTTATTCAATTGATGAGTGTATCGATCGTGGATTAACTTATTCAGTACCTCTTAAAGCAAAGTTGCGTTTAAGTTGTAATGATGAAGAGCATATCGATTTCGAAACTATTGTCCAAGATGTATTTTTAGGGAATATCCCTTATATGACACCTCGTGGAACTTTCGTGATTAATGGCGCCGAGCGAGTTGTTGTTTCTCAATTACATCGTTCACCAGGCGTATTCTTTGGACAATCAGTACATCCTAATGGAACCAAAATATATTCTGCTCGTGTAATTCCTTTTAAAGGGGCATGGATGGAGTTTGCAACTGATATTAATAATGTGATGTATGCATACATCGATCGTAAGAAGAAATTCCCGGTTACGATGTTATTGCGTTCTATCGGTTTCGAAACTGATAAAGATATCCTTGAGCTATTCGGTATGGCGGATGAAGTGAAGTCTGATAAAAAAGCCTTGAAAGATCATATTGGTAAGCGTTTAGCGGCTCGTGTGTTACGAAGCTGGACTGAAGATTTCGTGGATGAGGATACCGGTGAAGTTGTTTCAATTGAAAGAAATGAAGTGATTTTAGATCGTGATTCAATTCTTACAGAAGATAGCATCGATACCATTATGGAATTGGGCATCAAATCAGTTTTCTTGCAAAAAGAAGATGCCGGCGGTGATTTCTCCATTATATACAATACCCTAAATAAAGATACCTCTAACTCTGAGTTAGAAGCGGTTCAACATATCTATCGTCAGTTGAGAAGTACTGATGCACCGGATGATGAAACAGCTCGTGGTATTATTGATAAATTATTCTTCTCTGATAAACGTTACGATTTAGGAGAAGTAGGTCGTTACAAAGTAAACCGAAAATTAGGATTCCCTTTAACGGTTACCAAAAAAGTATTAACCAAAGACGATATCATTGCAATCATTAAATACTTGGTGCGTTTAACCAATGCAAAAGCCGAGATTGATGATATCGATCACTTAAGTAATCGTCGTGTACGAACTGTAGGTGAACAATTATATGCACAGTTTGGCGTTGGTTTGGCACGTATGGCTCGTACCATTCGTGAACGTATGAATGTACGTGATAATGAGGTGTTTACACCAATTGACTTAATCAATGCTCGAACACTTTCTTCAGTAATTAATTCATTCTTTGGTACCTCTCAGTTATCTCAGTTCTTAGATCAAACCAATCCACTTTCTGAGATTACTCACAAACGTCGTATTTCGGCGCTAGGGCCCGGCGGTTTAAGTCGTGAAAGAGCAGGTTTTGAGGTTCGTGACGTTCACTATTCTCACTACGGTCGTTTATGTACCATCGAAACACCGGAAGGTCCAAACATTGGATTGATTTCGACTTTGTGTGTGCATGCGAAAATTAATGATATGGGCTTCATTGAAACACCATATCGTAAAGTAAAAGATGGTAAAGTAGACAGTAAACATATTTACTTAAGTGCCGAAGAAGAAGATTTAGCGAAAATTGCGCAAGCGGATGTGCCATTAGATGAGAAAGGAAATTTTATCGGTGATAAAATTAAATCTCGTCAAACAGGTGATTTCCCTATATTAGATAAATCAGAAGTAGAGTACATGGACGTTGCTTCGAATCAAATTGTTGGTTTGTCGGCTTCTCTTATTCCTTTCCTTGAACATGATGATGCCAATCGTGCTTTGATGGGATCAAACATGCAACGTCAAGGAGTTCCATTGCTTCGTCCAGAAGTGCCAATCGTTGGTACCGGTATCGAGGCAAAAGCAGCTCGAGATGCCCGTATTCAAATTACAGCTATAGGCGATGGGGTAGTGGAATATGTGGATGCAAATGAAATTCATGTACGTTACAAGCGTTCTGAAACGCAACGTACGATATCTTTTGACGATGATTTAGTAGTTTATAAACTTACAAAATATACAAAAACCAACCAAAGTACTTGTATCAACCTGAAGCCTCATGTGGTGAAAGGTCAAAGTGTGAAGTCGGGCGATTTTCTTACCGATGGCTATGCCACCAAGGATGGTGAAATGGCATTAGGAAGAAACTTAACCGTAGCCTTCATGCCTTGGAAAGGATATAACTTCGAGGATGCGATTGTAATTAATGAAAAAGTAGTTCGTGAAGACTGGTTCACATCGATCCATATTGATGAGTATGAACTTGAAGTACGTGATACCAAATTAGGTGAAGAAGAATTGACACCGGATATTCCGAATGTTAGTGAAGAAGCTACCAAAGATTTGGATGAGAATGGTATCATACGTTTAGGTGCACACGTTAAAGAAGGTGATATTTTAATTGGAAAAATTACACCTAAAGGTGAAACGGATCCAACACCGGAAGAAAAATTATTACGTGCCATCTTTGGTGATAAGGCCGGTGATGCAAAAGATGCATCTTTAAAAATGCCACCATCTATTGAAGGCGTTGTCATTGGTAAAAAATTGTTTGCTCGTGCCAAGAAAGATAAAAACTCTAAAACACGTGAGAAGGCAGCCATTGAAAAAATAGAAAAAGTTCACCAAGAAAATTTGGAAACTATCAATGAATCTCTGTTTACCAAACTTGAGAAATTATTAGATGGACAAACTTCAGTGGGAGTAACTAACCACTATGGTGAAATTGTATTAGGTAAAAATGCGAAGTTTACGTTGAAAGCAATTAAGTCGATTGATTTTACAACGGTTAATCCATTAAACTGGACTGCCGACGAAAAAATGAACGACTTGGTAAACCAATTACTTCATAACTACAATATCCGTTTCAACGAAGAACTTGGAAGATACAAACGTGAGAAATTTAATATTACCATTGGTGATGAATTACCAAATGGGGTGTTGAAATTGGCTAAAGTATATCTTGCTAGTAAGCGTAAATTGAAAGTAGGCGATAAGATGGCCGGTCGACATGGTAATAAAGGGATTGTGGCTCGTATTGTTCGTCAAGAGGATATGCCGTTTGCCGAAGACGGAACACCGGTTGATATCGTATTGAATCCACTAGGGGTACCATCACGTATGAATCTCGGACAGATTTATGAAACCATCTTAGGTATGGCCGGTAAACAAATGGGTGTACATTATTCTACTCCTATTTTTGACGGTGCTACTAAAGAGGAAATCGAAAACGAAGTGATTAAAGCAGGTTTACCGCATTGGTGTCATACTTACTTATTTGATGGTGAAACCGGAGAACGTTTCCATCAGAAGGCAACGATGGGTGTAATTTATATCATGAAACTACATCACTTGGTTGACGATAAAATGCATGCACGTTCGATTGGACCATACAGTTTAATTACGCAACAGCCTTTAGGTGGTAAAGCACAATTTGGTGGACAGCGTTTTGGTGAGATGGAGGTTTGGGCAATTGAAGCCTATGGTGCTGCCAATATCTTGCAAGAATTACTCACGCTTAAATCGGATGATATTGCAGGAAGAGCTAAGACGTACGAAGCCATTGTAAAAGGTGATAATTTACCGAAACCTGGTACGCCTGAATCATTTAATGTATTGGTTCATGAGTTACGAGGCTTAGGCTTAGATTTACACTTCGATTAGTAGAAAATCAATTAGATTTAAATAGTAAAAAGGTTGCTCATTGGGCAACCTTTTTTTATATAGAAAATTAGAATGATGACTGTTGTTAAACTAACTATAGTGAATTCAATTGGCTTTATTTTACTTAGTAACTCAATAATTTTTAGCCATTCAGTATGAATCAGATAACTCATGTCTAAATATTCTTGAGAGCCACGAACTTTATTGCCAATTGAGTTTTGCAACCGTCTTCATTAAGTCTGAATGATTTTTAATGCTAAATTTTAGATAAGATTTTTAGTATGTATCGTTGAATATTTTTTCCGTTCAAAGGCTGCCGGATTGAGTGAAAAGCTCCCGATCCCGGATATCCGGGAGTCGGGACTTGTAACGGAAAGCCGGAACTCATGCTGAGTAATGGTGAAGAGGTTGACAGCCCAAGAAAACTTTAATGGCAAATCTTCCATCTTCAATTTTCAGTCTTCAGTATTTAATCTTCATTCAATTTTATTTCAAAAAAAAATGCGTACTTACTTAAGTCGAACTAGGTTGTTTTTACTAGCAAATTGGCCATTTTTGCCAAACGGCGAATTGAAATTTGGACATTGAAAATTGAGCATTGAAAGTTGATAATTTAACTTGAAATGGCGCAAAAAAAAACACTACTTTTGGCACTCATTTATACCATGGACAACGAAAATCTGAATACCCCCGATCCGGAACAACAACACGATAAAATTATTCCGGTAAATATTGAAGAACAAATGAAATCCTGCTATATCGACTACTCCATGTCGGTAATTGTAGGTCGAGCCCTTCCCGATGTGAGAGATGGATTAAAACCCGTTCATCGTCGCGTGCTTTATGGAATGAGCGAATTGGGAAATACCTTTAATAAACCCTATAAAAAATCGGCTCGTATTGTGGGTGAGGTTTTGGGTAAATACCATCCGCATGGCGATACCAGTGTATATGATACCATGGTGCGTATGGCACAACCTTGGAGTTTGCGTTATATGTTGATTGACGGACAAGGAAACTTTGGTTCGGTAGATGGTGACAGTCCGGCTGCGATGCGTTATACCGAGGTACGGATGCAACGAATGGCCGAAGCCATGATTGAGGATCTTGACAAAGATACCGTCGATTTTCAGAATAACTTTGATGATACCTTGCAAGAACCAACGGTTTTACCAACGCGAATTCCGCAACTCATTGTAAACGGAGCGTCGGGAATTGCTGTAGGTATGGCAACCAATATGATGCCGCATAATTTAAGCGAAACTATTGATGCGATAAATGCCTATATTGATAATCGCGAGATTACGATTTCCGAAATCATGCAACATATCAAGGCACCTGATTTTCCAACGGGTGGAATTATTTATGGTATGGAAGGTGTGCGTCAAGGATTTGAAACCGGACGAGGTAGAGTAGTGGTACGTGGTAGATTGAATATTGAAACTGCTAAAACCGGTAAAGAAAGTATTATTATATACGAATTACCTTATCAAGTAAATAAAGCCATGTTGCATCAAAAGATTGCACATTTGGTGAACGATAAAATTATTGAAGGCGTAAGTGATGTGCGTGATGAAAGTAACCGTGATGGTATGCGTTTGGTGATTGATTTAAAACGTGATGCAATTGCCAATGTCATTGTCAATCAGTTGTATAAATATACTGAGTTACAAACTTCCTTTGGTATTAATAATGTAGCCCTAGTAGCCGGTCGTCCTCGTATTTTAAATATGAAGGACATGATTTCTGAGTTTGTGAAATTCCGTCATGAAGTGGTGGTTCGACGTGCTAAGTATGAATTGCGTAAAGCCGAAGAGCGTGCCCATATTTTACAAGGTTATTTAATTGCGTTAGATAATTTAGATGCGGTAATTAAACTCATTCGTGCTTCGCAAACACCTGATGAAGCGAAGGAAGGTTTGATGTCGAATTTTGCATTGAGTGAGATTCAATCGAAAGCCATTTTGGAAATGCGTTTGCAACGTTTAACCGGATTAGAGCGCGATAAAATTCATCAAGAGTACGAAGAGGTGATGGCTCAAATAGCCTACTTAAACGAATTGTTGAATAATGAAGAAATGCGCTATAACTTGATTAAAGAGGAAATGGCGGAAGTGAAAAAGAAATTTGGCGACGAGCGTAAAACACATATCGAATATTTATCGAGTGAAATTAGTATCGAAGATTTGATTGAAGAAGAAGATGTGGTAATTACGGTTTCGCATTTAGGTTATATTAAACGTACATCGGCTACTGAGTATCGAACACAACGTCGCGGCGGTAGAGGTGCCATGGGTGGAAAAACACGTAACGAAGATTATATCGATCAATTATTTATTGCCTCGACCCATGCCACCTTATTAATTTTTACCGATAATGGTAGATGTCATTGGTTGAAGGTGTATGAAATTCCGCAAGGCGAAAAAAATAGTATGGGTCGTGCCATACAAAACTTGTTGCAACTTCCGCAGGGCGAAAAAGTGAAAACGATTATTAATGTCGCTAAACTTACTAACGAAGAGTATATCAACAATCACTTTATAGTGTTATGCACGAAGCGAGGTGTGATTAAAAAAACGCGATTGAAAGATTTCTCGCGTCCGCGCCAAAGTGGTGTAAACGCCATTACAATTAATGAAGGCGATACTTTATTAGAAGCTGCTTTAACCGATGGTAATTGTTTTATTATGATGGCGATTCGATCGGGTAGAGCGATTCGTTTTAGTGAAGATAAGGTTAGACCAACCGGCCGAGGTGCTATTGGTGTAACCGGCATTGAAGTGGATGATGAAACTGATGAAGTTGTGGGTATGGCATGCATCAATAAAGAAGATAAGACTAAAAACGTATTAGTAGTTTCAGAGAAAGGAATTGGTAAACGAACCAATTTGGATGAATACAACGAGGAGACTAAGGAGTGGGAAGAAATTTATCGTATCACCAACCGAGGTGGTAAGGGGGTTAAAACCTTAAATGTATCTGAAAAAACAGGCAAACTTGTTGGGTTCTTGGCGGTAGATGAAACAGACGATTTATTTATTACTTGTGTTTCGGGTGTAACCATTCGAACGCATATTAAAAATATACGCAGTGCAGGTAGAGCAACACAAGGGGTAAAACTCATTAACTTAGATGCTGGTGATGAAATTGCAGCCGTTGCAAAAATTGCCGAGCAAGAAGAAGACGAATTAGAAGATCAAGTCATTGAAGGTGTTGATGGTATTGAAGGCGCAGATATTGTGACAGAGGGTGAAGCATCAACCGATGCACCTACTGAAACAGGCAACGACACAACAGATAAACCTGCAACCACTGAAGGCGAGAACGAAACAAATCCTGAATAATCATTTAAATCACATAAACTCATACTCATGTTTAAAAAAGTAAGTCTGTTCTTAGGAATCGCATTTTTAGCATTTCAAAGCAATGCGCAAAAAGCAAATATTCAAAGTGCTATTAATTATTTAAAAGATAATAATGTAGCCGATGCTCGTAAAACCATAGATGAAGCAACTACCAATGAATCAACCAAAAACAATGCAAAAGCTTGGTTGATAAAAGCAGTGGTTTATCAAGCGATTGGCACACCGAAAGAGGTAATGCCTCAATTGACTTTTATCTTAAATGAAAATCCGTATTTGATTGATTTAAGTAAAGCTAATGAACTACAAGGTGTTGCTCCAAATGCCATGAATGAGTCGATCGAGGCTTATAAAAAGGCGATGTCGCTAGATGCTAAGTATAGCAAAGAAGAGTTGTTGCCATTGATATCAACGATACTTGGTATTCAGTTTAACGAAGGTATTACCAAAATGAATGATAATAAATTTGCAGAAGCGTATACTGCTTTTGAAACAGTTAATTCACTTCAAAAATTGGACAATGGTAATCTATGGAAAGGGAATGCTGCTTTAGATACCGTTTTCGCTACCGGAAAAATGTATCAAGCTAACTCGGCTTACAATTCAAATAAAGATGATGAAGCAGCTGCATTACTAGAAGAGAGTATTAAAAATCCGATTACACAAGATGCGAATTTGTATATCATGCTTACTGATTTATATAGCAAGAAGAATGATGATGCAAAATGGAGTGAAACCATGAAAGCAGCGCGAACTAAGTTCCCAAAAGATGCTCGAATTTTAAATAATGAAATTAATTATTATATCGAAAAGGGCAGAGTAGAAGAGTCGATTGTAAAATTGAAAGAAGGAATTGCAGCTGATCCTAAAAAAGCGGATTTGTATTTATTGCTCGGACAAACCTATTTAGCATTAGCGAATCCGGTTGATAAAAATGACAAACCATTACCTAAGCCTGCTAATGCAGACGAGCAAGCTAAAAATGCTGAAACGAATTATTTGAAAGCCGCAGAGTTAGATCCTAAAAATCCATACGCTCAATTTAATTTAGGCTTGATCAGTTACAATCAAGCAAAAGATATGACCGAAGAAATGAATAAAACCAATGATAATAAAGTATATGATGCGTTGAAACCTAAGCGTGATGTATTATTGGATAAAGCCATGCCTTATTTTACAAAGGCTAAAGAGTTGATAGAAGCAGATGGTGCAAGTATTAAGGAAGAATACAAGCCAATGTACAAATTAGTACTTACCGGTATGATGAATTGTTATAACACAAACAACAAAACCGAGAAAGCGGCTGAGATGCAGAAGTTGATAAATGGAGTGAAGTAATTATTAGGCATTTCAAAAAACGTGTATGCTCTGTTATTCAAATTTTGCATGAACGTTTTGTAAAAATGTTTATGAAGGAGCATAAAATTTACAAGCACATATCAAAGGTCCGAAATTATTCGGGCCTTTGTTGTTTTGGTGAAAGTTTAGAAATACCTTGTGTTTTGTTGTTGAATTAGTTCATATAGAACTGAATTTATATTTTACCAAACAAATAATGATTCTTGAATGTCTTAAACTAAATTGTCTCTCATGAAAAAAATCTCCATTATTCTATTCTTCCTTTTAGGAAGCCTTCAAGTTTTTGCCGATAGAATTTATGTGTTTAATAGTCCGGGTTATAATGGTTGCGAGCCACAATTAGCAGCTGCTATTGCATCAAACGGACATACAGTTGTGGTAAATAGTACAACATTTACTAGTTTGCCTGCAGGATTTGCTTCAACTTGCACTGATCCGGTAAATGGTTACGATTGGCTATGTTTTTTTGGAGATTTTAATTTTACCGGACTCATCCCTCAAATTAAAAATTTTATAGATTCGGGTGGTAAGGTATTTTATCAATACGAAGTAACTTGTTGTAATACAGCATCATCATCTGCGGCAGCCATTTTAAGTGCACTTACCGGATTACCGATTACCCCCAATGCAAATGCTTATGTAGGTTTTAGTGGAACAGCCGGTGTGCCAGGATGGGAAGCAACCGGGGTTAGTTGCTGCGCCAACATGGTGGGAGCAGCCTACAAAGGTTTGGATGGAATGCCATTGGCAAATCAATTGGTGGCAACAGCTACGTTAAATGCTGCGAGTCCGCCAATTACGGCATGTCCGAATTTTGGATTTAGATTTACTACCACCGATTTTTTAGGTACTGCCCATAAAGGTGCTATCGTTGGCGTTGGTGATGTGAATTTATGGTACGATAGTGATGAACCTTTTTCGAATGGAGGCAGTACACCGGTGAATATGTCGTTGATCAATTTTTTCTTTCCAAATGATACTACAACTTGTTTGATACTACCTCCCGGATGTTTAGATACTTTCAATATCCAAAACTTTATTACTTATGCAAATATCGGAAACGATACTACGCTTTGTCCGGGTGATACTTTACTATTAAACGCAACCACCAGTGGTGCAACCTATTTATGGCAAAATGGATCAACTAATCCAACCTTTACTGTAACCATGCCGGGAACCTATTGGGTACAAATCACTAAAGGAAATTGTATAAGTTCAGATACCGTTTTAGTGGGTATGGCCAATCAACAACCTATCAATCTTGGTAACGATACTGTGCTATGTAACGGAAGTAGTTTGGTGTTACAAAGTGGAATTAGTGGCGCAAGTTATTTATGGCAAAATGGATCAACAAACCCTAGTTTTACGGTTACATCAACAGGTACTTATTGGCTTCAAATTACTACAGGATGCGGTACAGTAAGTGATACCATACAAGTGAGTGTAATGATGCCACCAAATGTGCAATTAGGAAATGATACCATTTTATGTAATGGCGATAATTTAATATTGAATGCCTTTTCAACCGGATCGAGTTATGTATGGCAAAATGGATCAACGAATGCCTCTTTTACTGTAAGTTTACCCGGAACGTATTGGGTACAAGTTACCAATGGACCATGTGTACATTCAGACACAATCCATATTACAACAGCCACATTACAACCTGTGAATTTAGGAAATGATACCACCATTTGTTCAGGAAGTACTTTATTACTGCAAAGCGGAAGTGTGGGCGCAGCTTATATTTGGCAAAATGGTTCAAGCAATTCAACCTTCTTGGCAACCGGTGCCGGACAATACTGGGTACAAGTAACTACAGGTTGTGGCGTAGTGAGTGATACCATACAAGTTGCCACAGTGAACCCTCCATTGGTGAACTTAGGTAATGATACCATTTTATGTTCAGGTACAAATTTGTTGTTGAATGCTTTTGTAAATAGTGCAACCTATACTTGGCAAAATGCCTCAAGTGCTGCAAGTTACTTGGTGAATTCAGCAGGTACCTATTGGGTGAATGTAAATTTATTGGGATGTATAAGTAAGGATACGATCGTTGTAAATTATTACCCTGTAACCAATATTAATTTAGGAAAGGATACCGCAATATGTTCAGGACAAAGTTTAATGTTAAGTGCAGCAACGGCAGGTGCAACGTATCAATGGCAAGACAATTCAACAAATGCAACTTTGGTGGTAAATCAAGCAGGAACCTATTGGGTTAAGGTAAGTACAAATTGTGGCGATGTGTTTGATACCATACAAGTGAGTATCTTAAATTTACCTGTAATTGATTTAGGCTTAGATACAGTTTTATGTGCTGGTGAAAGTATTACTTTACAAGCTTTTACCACTGGGGCAAGCGCATACTTATGGAATGACAATTCGATAGGTTCAACATTAACGGTATCGCAATCGGGAATGTATTGGGTGTTTGTTACCACTGCCTGTGGCATAAGTGCCAACTCCATCAATATATCATTTCAAAATTTGCCTACTGTGAATATCGGTGCCGATACTGTTATTTGTCCGGGTGATACCATTAAGTTATTGGTAAATACACCAGGCGTAAATACTTACATGTGGCAGAATCAATCTAGTTTACCTTATTTCTATGCCATGCAACCCGGTTTATATTGGGTTCAAATTTGGGTGAATAATTGCAGTGGTCGTGATAGTATACAAATTGCACCTTCAACACAATGCGAGTGCAATGTGTATTTGGCGAATGCATTTAGTCCGAACAACGATTTAGTAAACGATGAATTTAAAATGCTGAATCCCATTGACATTGAATTAGAAGATCTATTAATTTATAATCGATGGGGAAACCAAGTATTTAAAACAAGCAGCTTAAGTGATAGTTGGAACGGTAATTATAAAGGCTTGGAAGCCGAGTCCGGCGTTTATTTTTATGTATTGAGATATACCTGTTTATCGTCGGGCAAGAAATATATTTTGAAGGGAGATATTACTTTGATTAGATAAATTAAAGGAGTTCGGGGTTGGGGGGTCGAGGCTCGCAGAGTGGAAGATGAAGTATGAATTTCGAAGTTTGAAAAACGAAGAGGCAAATTCAAGTATCAATGTATGATGCTAAATTTAGATTGTGAATTGTTGATTGAATAATTTTAGAAAGGGTTGTTTTACTATTTTTAAGCTAGAGATATAGGTAAGATGAAGATTGAATATGGATGAAGAAATTTAGGATAGAGGGTAGTTAGCGGCAAGCGTAAGACCTACCACAGAAACAAAGACAACAAGACAATATTAAAATTCAATAAATGGAAAACAACCAACTTGAAAATAGAATAAAGGAATTGGAACGCGAATTGAGTATTCTAAAATCAGGTAGAGTTGAATCTCTAATACTTGGAAATGAGTCATCATTTTATACACCAAACGGAGACCATTCATACAATTCAAAGGTCGAAAATCCCTTAAACGAAAGTGAGGAAAGATTTAAATTAATCTTTGAAAAAAGCATAACACCGATAATGGTTGCCGATGACAAAGGGAATTATTTAGAAGCAAATAAAGCGGCAGCAGAAATATTTGAATATTCAGTTGATGAATTGTTGTGCATGAATGTTGCCGATTTAATTACAATCAGTACCCCCAATGCTGCATCACTATTTGAAGATTATATTATAAAAGGTGAAGAAACAGGCGAATTTGGTTTTGTTTCAAAAAACGGCACAGCTAAAATCGTTAAATATAAAGCAGTGCGCATCAAACCTGATTTTAATGTGAGCATTATGATGGATATGACTGAACAAAAAAATATTTTTGAAGAGTTGACAAAGGCAAAAATACAAGCTGAGGAGGCAATGAATTCAAAACAACAATTTTTATCAAATATGAGTCACGAAATCCGAACCCCAATGACAGCAATAATTGGGTTTTCGAAGGTAGCATTGAAAACAGATTTGACGGAAAAGCAAAAGGAATACATAACCGCCATAAAAACAAGTAGTGACGCATTGTTGGTTCTTATTAACGATATACTCGATTTGGCAAAAGTGGATGCAGGTAAAATGACTTTTGAACAAAATGCATTTGAAATGGAAACTAATATTTCGGCAATGCTCCAATTGTTTGATTTGAAAATTCAAGAAAAGAATTTGGAATGCATTAAAGAATACGATAAGCGAATTCCAAAAGTTTTAATAGGCGATTCTGTTCGTTTAAATCAAATTTTTTTAAATTTAGTAAGTAACGCTATTAAGTTCACTTCAAAGGGTAAAATCATAATAAGTGTTAGGATAATTGATACAAAAGAGGATAATGTGACAATTGAATTTGCTGTTTCGGATACAGGAATTGGAGTTGCAGAAAATATGATTCCAAAACTTTTTGAAAGTTTTCAGCAAGCAACTAGCAGCATAGCAAGACAATATGGAGGAACAGGTCTGGGACTTACAATTGTTAAAAAATTAGTTGAATTGCAAGGAGGGACAATGAGTGTAAAAAGTAAATTAAACGAAGGTTCAACTTTTAGTTTTGTTTTAAGTTTTCAAAAAACAAACAAGGTTGTTGAAAGTGAGTTAACAATACCAGAACTGATTCCGGAAATAAAAAAAATAAAAATATTAGCAGTAGAAGATGTTCCTCTAAATCAATTGTTATTGAAAATTACAATAGATGAATTTGGCTTTGAAGGGGATTTTGCTGAGAATGGAAAAGTGGCAATTGAAAAACTTCAATCTGACACTTACGATATTGTTTTAATGGACTTACAAATGCCAGAAATGAACGGACTTGAAGCAACCGAATATATCCGCAAAAAAATGAATTCAAAAATCCCTATTATCGCATTGACTGCAGATGTTACAATGGAGGATTTAGAAAAATGTAGAACTATTGGAATGAATGACCATGTTGCTAAACCCATAGACGAAAAACTATTATATAAAAAAATAGTTGAGTTAGTAATAAAACCATAATGGTCAACTGTTGCTCGACAATTTATGTTTATTTCCCAACACAGACGGTTGTGTTCAAAGGGACAGAAACGCCAGCCACTAACAGTCGTGGCTGATGCGCAACTACTTTTTCAGCCATGAAAGAAATGCTACTAGCGAATACAGAAGCTAATAGAAAAAAATGTGTTCTATTAATTGTGAGAGAATCTATAGGATAGTAACGAACGCAAGAACAATAATTCAAGGATCTTATGAGCCTTTTATCGTTCTACGCCCAGTATTTGTAAGTTGAGCTTTTTCTTTCCCGCAGAGTCTCGCCTCGGACTCTGCGATTATTTGATATTTTTTGTACATAATTCATCCGCTTTCATTTTTCCTAAAATTAAAGAACGGAGTAGTTTTCTATAAAGATATAAATTATTCTTTCGAAGTTGCTCATGTGTAGCATAATTGACTCAAACAAAATTATCAAGCGTTTATGCAATCCCATATTTGCGACTGCATAATCGTTTAAAAAGGACAAGCTTAATTCTATATTAAATCGAAGCTGTCATAACTTCTTCACTGGATTTAATTGCAACAAAACAAAGAAAACAGCGGACGGAAAAAATATAAACTAGAATAAAGTGCCTACCTATAACAGCCGCTAAAAAAGCAAGCAGGGCGAATTAGCTTTTCCTTCTTCTTTTCTTTATTCATCCTTTGGTTCTTAAACTAGAGTGAGTAATTTCGATGTCACGGCCGGCTTTTAGCGGCCAACCGTTCACATTATCGTAATCTCACTTCAAAAATTAATCCAATACATAGAAGTTGAAAAGTTGACAACCAAAATGTAGAATAACCTTGTAATAATTAAATTCCCCTTTAAATTTCGACTTGAGTTTTTTAAGTTTTTCACGAATTAAAATCCTAACATCTAACATCTCAAGTCTATCTTATTCCCTCGCAAATAATCTGCAACCGGCATTCGTTTTTTACCTTCAGGTTGAATTTCAAGTAGCTCTATAAACCCATCAAGACAAGCATAACGAAGAAAACTTTTATTATTGGTTTGAATAGTACCGGGTAAAGCTAAAGTTTCATTCGTTACTTTATTTGCGCTAAAGATTTTTAACTTCTTGCCATTCAATATCGTATAGGCTGCCGGATAGGGTGAGAGTCCTCTAATTAAATTATACACTTCATCAGTGGTTTTATGCCAATGAATTTCACAGGTTTCGGTGAATAATTTGGGTGCATGTTTGCTATCGATATTCGGCAATTGCGCTTGCTCAACAAGTGAACCTTGTTCAAGTTGATCAAGGGTTTCAATAATTAATTCGGCACCGGCATGCATTAATCTATCGTGTAATGAGCCTGCATTTTCATCCTCGCCGATTTGTAGTTTTCGTTGCAATAAAATATTACCGGTATCAATTTCATGTTTTAGTTTAAATGTAGTTACACCACTTTCTTTTTCACCATTGATGATGGCCCAATTAATAGGTGCGGCTCCTCGATAATTGGGTAATAATGACGCATGAATATTGATGGTACCTAATGGGGGCATATTCCAAACTACTTCAGGTAACATTCTAAACGCAACTACCACTTGTACATCGGCTTTGTAGGATGCTAACGCTGTTAAAAATTCTTCGTTCTTCAATTTCTCGGGTTGAAGTACAGGTATTTGATGTTCAACGGCATATTTCTTTACAGCCGATTGTTGCAAATTCATGCCTCTGCCTGCAGGCTTATCAGGCGCAGTAACAACGGCTACAACATTTTTACCATGTTGTACCAAGGCATCTAAAGCCGCTACAGCAAAATCGGGTGTACCTAAAAATACAATTCGCATAATTTAAAAATGTTTCTGATGTCAGTAAGGGGCGAGTAACG
This sequence comes from Bacteroidota bacterium, assembly GCA_016706595.1. Taxonomy (GTDB): domain Bacteria; phylum Bacteroidota; class Bacteroidia; order Chitinophagales; family Chitinophagaceae; genus OLB11. Next base: position 807,086 of record JADJJH010000003.1, read on the forward strand.
AAGTATAAAATATATTTAGTGATGCCCTTAATTACTTACCAAATTCTAACTCTACTTGCACTATCTCTATACATTTTATGTGTACTATCTACTTTAAAAGTTTGGTACCATTCATCGCAATTACTCATCGGTCCGTTAACCCGCAAAAATATTGGTGCATGCACATCTGTCAATAATTGAGCGGCTAATTTTTCAGGTCTGCGAGTTTGCATCCATCCATATGCATAACCTAAAAAGTAACGTTGTAAAGGCGTTAATCCATTTATGTTTTTGCCTTCTTTAAATTGTTTTGTTTTTTTGAAGGCATCCAATGCAATCACAATTCCACCAAGGTCGGCAATGTTTTCACCAAGTGTTGCTTCTCCGTTTGGATGTAATGAATCTAAAACGGTATACGCATTAAATTGAGCAACCAATGCATTCGCTTTAGTTTTAAATTTCATTTCATCTTCTTTGCTCCACCAATTTTTTAGATTTCCTTTTCATCAAACTGTCTGCCTTCATCATCAAATCCATGGGTTAACTCATGGCCGATGGTTGATGCACCTACATATCCATAAATCACTGCATCATCAATATCTTCATCTTTATAACCCGGTGCAGTAAAAATAGCTGCAGGTAAAACAATTTCATTATTCGAGGCATTGTAATAGGCGTTATACGTTTGTGGTGTCATTCCCCATTCGGTTCTATCAACGGGCTTATTCAATTTGTCAAGCTCATAGTTAAATAACCATCGATTGCCTTCCATTACATTTTTGCAGTATGATTCACGATTGATATTCATTTTTGAATAATCGCGCCATTTTGAAGGATAACCTACTTTACGGGTAATCGATTTTAATTTCACCAAGGCTTTTTGTTTGGTGCTATCACTCATCCAATCTAATTTTTGAATATGCTCACCATAGCTAATTACAATTTGTTCAACTAAATTATCATATCGTTTTTTTGTTTTTTCAGGAAAGTATTCTTTTACAAATAGCTGTCCAAGCGCATCACCTAAGGCGGCTTCTTGTGCATCTAATACACGTTTCCATCTCGGACGTAATTGCTTTGCTCCATTCAACGTTTTATTGTAAAAGTTAAAATGTGCAAGTTCGTAATCATGACTTAAATAAGGTGAGAACGACGATACCAAATGCCATGTGAGATACATTTTCCATGCATCTAATGATGAAGTATTTAATACGGTATTCAATTTTTTATAAAATGCGGGTTGGCCAACAATTACTGAATCGGTTACAATTCCCATTGAAGTAAACGTTGCTTTTAAATCCATGGCTTGCATTAAGTTGCTTGCTTCAGCAATACTCATCTTATGATAATTTGCATAGGGGTCGCGAAGTTCAGCAAGTAATTTATGCGATGCGGCTAATTCTGTTTCAAGCTTCATAATATCCGCGCTTCCCTTTTTGGCTACATTACTATCTTTACATACCATTTGCAAAACACCGGTAATGTATTTCGCATATTCGTTTCTAATATTTACGGTACGAGCATCTTTATTAAAATAGTAATCTCTATCAGGCATGCCTAATCCGCCTTGTGAAAGATATACACGATACTTTTCACTGTTTTTCATATCTTGACCCATATACATGCTATAGGCAGGGTTTACCCCAAACATTTGTAATTCATTAATGATATGTACAATATCGCTTTTGGTTTTTGAAGCATTTATTTTATCAAGATAGGGTTGCAAGGGTGCGATGCCATTTTTTTCGATGCCTGATGAATCCATTCCGCTAAAAAAGAAATCGCCAATTTGTTGCTGAGCACTTCCTTTTGCACCATTACCTGCGCTAGCATCTTCACTAATTTTTTTAATCTGTGCATAGTTTTCATCTGCTACCAAGTTAAAAATGCCCCAACCACTTTCACTTTCGGGTATTAAATTCTTTTTCAGCCAACCTCCATTCGCATAATTAAAAAAATCGTCTCCTGGATGAACAAGGGTGTCTAAATGTGAAAATAAAACGTCAACGTTAGTCTTTAGATTGTTATTCGTTTCTTGCTTACTATCTTTGCAGGCGACAAAACTGATTATGGCTAAGCCAAGGGTGAGTTGAGATAACTTCATGTGAAAATTGTTTGCGCGAAGCTACAAAAAGTAAACTTGCAAATTAAAATCTGTATAAAAAGAAAATTATGTTTGGATTTAATAAACCGAATTATCAACCCACTGAACTTCAAGCAAGAGAAGCCCATCAAATGCTTGAAACGATTTCACCTTTAATAAATAAATTATATGCAAGCGCAACTTTGCATGTTTTACGTGTTGGGTTGAATAAATTTGTTGAGATATTGTTCTACATTATTGGCATTGCCATATTGGCTTTCCCTTTTATTATGGAGCGTACTTTTCCTTTTCATGTATTAGGTGATATTATAGATAAGCGAGAATTCGCCCATATTACAAGCGGCAAAGGCGATATTGAACTTTTTGCCTTGGCAGTGAAAGGCTTAGTGGTAGGCATCGGACTACTTTTTATTGCCATAGGCATGATGATCCGGAAAGCAGGTATCAGAAAATCATTGCTTCAAAGCACAGGTAAGGAATTAAAAAAAGTGGAGGCTTATTTTAAAGGGATACAAGAAAAATTTGGCCCATTGCCAACCCCTATACCCACCTCAGCGCATAATCTTAATGATATTAACACGGAGGGACCCACCACTATAAAAGCTAGTTAGTGTTTGATCGAAAACTAAATGTTTGATAAGAAAGCGTCAAATAGAAGGACGCCGAAGCTTTCAAAAATAGGGAGTTTACTGTGGTAAATGACCTGTTTGAAAGGCAAGGATGACGATGTAGTTGACGTTTTATTGCAAACAAGAGTTAAAAATATTTGTACACTTGTCGTATATTATTAGTTTAGACAAGTACATTTGCGCAAAATTTTTTCTTCATGAATTTACACGAATACCAAGCCAAGGAACTCTTAAAGAGATATCATGTGCCTGTTCAAAACGGGATAGTTTGTACCACAGTGCAGGAAGTAGAAGCAGCTTATAAAGAAATAAGCGCCTATACAAAAAGCAGATTTGTAGTTGCGAAGGCTCAAGTGCATGCAGGAGGCAGAGGGAAAGGTACGTTTAAAGAAGTGCCTGAACAGCATGGGGTACAAGTTGTAAAAAGCGAGGAGACTGCTATAAACGTTGCTAAAAATATGTTTGGCAACACCTTAGTAACCATTCAAACCGGTGAGCAAGGTAAAGTTGTGAGTAAAATTTTTATGGCGGATGATGCATATTATGAAGGCGCGAGTGAAGTAAAGGAATTTTACTTATCGATATTGCTAGATCGTCAAACGAAGCGCTATGTATTTATGTATAGTACCGAAGGCGGTATGAATATTGAAGATGTTGCCCATGATACTCCTGAAAAGATATTTAAAGAGTGGATAGAACCAGGTAATCCTTTACACCCGTTTCAAGCACGAAAAATTGCTTTTAACTTAGGATTGAGTGGAGAAGCTTTCAAAAATTGCGTAAAGTTTGTCACCAATTTATACAATGCATTTAGCGGCTTAGATTGCGATATGTTGGAGATTAATCCTTTGTTTAAAACCAGCGACAATAAAATTATTGCGGTTGATTGTAAAATGAATTTGGAAGATAATGCCTTAATTCGTCATGCCGAATTAGCTGCCTTACGCGATAAAGCTGAAGAAGATCCAACTGAAGTAGAAGCCAGTGAAAGCAATTTAAATTATGTGAAGTTAGATGGCAATGTAGGTTGTATGGTAAATGGTGCCGGATTAGCGATGGCCACCATGGATATGATTAAACTAAGTGGTGGCGAACCGGCTAACTTTTTAGATGTAGGTGGTGGCGCCAATGCAACAACCGTTGAAGCGGGCTTTAGATTGATATTAAAAGATCCGAATGTAAAAGCCATTTTAGTAAATATTTTTGGTGGAATTGTTCGTTGCGACCGCGTTGCACAAGGTGTTGTGGATGCTTATAATGCCATCGGTGAAATTAAAGTTCCGGTAATCGTTCGTTTACAAGGCACCAATGCCGAAGCGGCAAAGGAACTTATTGAAAAATCAGGATTGAAAGTACAAAGTGCTATTTTATTAAGCGAGGCTGCCGAGTTGGTGAACAAGGCGGTTGCTTAAGATAGATGTTAGGGGTTAGAAGTTAGGAGTTAGAAGTAGGAATTTGCTCTTCCTAACATCTGATATCTAACATCTGACATCTCTAATTATCACATTTGCTTTTTGGTTTCTCGTCGACACTGCATTTATTTTTCGACAGTGGCGATAGCACCGTTCAAGGAAGTGCTACTATTTAGCAATCATGTATGTAACTCATTGAAAGAGAATATTCTCTTCCTAAGAAGGCTAAATCTATTCCTTAGTAACTTTTGCATTTGTATAATCTTGAAGTTTTGAAATAATTTCTTCATCAAATCGTTCTTGAATTCTATGCTTTTCCTTTGTGCTGCAATCGCCTTCTTTTGTCCAGCCAAACTTTTCGTTTCTATATGCCCTAATCGATAAGCTTGTTTCAGAGGTATCTACTTGAACAGAATCATTTGCATCACCATAAAAACTCACATACAACATTTCTTCTGGGTTGCTTGAAAAGTAGAAAATTCTGCTATCTAAAAAATCGTAGCCTCTTTCATGCCAGTCGTCAAAAGATTTCCATTTCTCAGGAATTTTATATTCAGGATGTTTAGCATACAGTGTATCAATCGCTTCAACTAAAATATGTTTAGAAGTTGAGAAGGTTCTCAAATCAAAACCACCCAAGGTGCCGGCGCCAATACATCCTGAAAGTAAACAAGCAAAAACAAGTAAGCTTATTGACATTAATTTCATCATTATGTATTTATTCCTCCCATTGCCGAATTATCTCATCCGATAGCTATCGGATCACATTATCTCATCATCGTATCATCGTATCATCACATTATACCACCTTACTAATCTTAATCGTATTGGTAGGCAAATGTTCGTGAACCGGTGTACTGCCGGTATTAATTACTACATCATCTTGTTTCAATAAACCCTTTGATTTAATAATTTCAATTTGGTCGTTGATAATTTCATCTAAGCTAATTTCTTTATCGTAGTAAAAGGCTTGTACGCCCCAGCTAAGTGTAAGTTGGTTTACCAATGATTGCGTTTTAGTAAAAATATATAATGGCGATTTCGGTCTAAAACTAGAAAGCATAAATCCGGTATAGCCACTTTGGGTCATGCCTATGATCGCATTGGCTTGTACATCATCAGCTATTTTACAGGCATTGTAACACAGCGCATCTGATAAAAACGAAGGGGAATGAGATTGAGGAACCAAATTTTTATTGTACACTATTTCTTCTTTTTCTACTTCCGAGATAATTTTCCCCATCGTTTCAACCACCAAAGATGGGTGTTCACCAACGGCTGTCTCTCCACTTAGCATCACCGCATCGGCGCCTTCTAAAACGGCATTCGCTACGTCAGTAATTTCGCTACGATTAGGTTTAACGCGATCTATCATACTCTCCATCATTTGCGTGGCTATGATTACGGGTTTTGCACGATGTATACATTTACGGATAATGTTTTTTTGTATCATCGGAATTTGTTCAACGGGTAGCTCAACCCCTAAATCGCCACGTGCTACCATAATGGCATCGCTGGCTAAAATGATATCACGCAAGTGTTCAAGTGCTTCGGGCTTTTCGATTTTAGCAATAATTTTCGCATCGCTATTTTTTTCTTTTAAAAGTTTGCGAAGGTGATGAATATCATCAGGATGACGAACAAAAGAAAGGGCTACCCAATCTATTTTTTTGCTGATGATAAAATCTACATCTGCTAAATCTTTTTCGGTAAGTGCGGGTAATGATATTTTTGTTTCGGGTAAATTAATTCCTTTTTTAGAACTTAACATGCCTGGTGTGGTAACAATGGCCGAAACGTCGTGATTATCGTGTATGACAGAAATTTGAACTTCTATTTTACCGTCATCAATTAATATTTTTTCGCCAATTTTTACATCACTATGGAAGTTGGGATACGATAAGTAAACACGTTCTTTAGTGCCCAAACATTTTTCGGTAGTGAAGGTAATGGTATCGTTGGTATGTAAATACACGCCATTATTTTCAACTTCGCCTATTCGAAGTTTGGGGCCTTGCAAATCCGCAAGTATGGCAATATTAAATGGGTATTCGCTATTAATGCGTTCGATGATCTCAATTACCGAGGCATGGTCTTCATGCTTGCCATGCGAAAAATTTAATCGAAATACATCAACACCGGCATGCACTAATGAAATTATTTTTTCGTAGGTATTACAAGCCGGTCCTACTGTGGCGATTATTTTTGTCTTTTGATTCTTTCTTGCTAACATGCTGCGAAGTTATGGCATGTGAAGTCAATTATGAATTACGAGTTATAAATTACGGTTAAGAATTAGGAGTCAGGGGTTAGATGTAAGATCCACACGTGTTGATGCCTAAATAACGTTGACCGTTTTTTATCCTCCTGTAATTTTCAATTTGCAGATAATACATTTTGATTCAGAGGCTTTGTTTATACTTGAAAACCAAGTTCCTATGAAATTGGACAGATGGGTTACAGGCCCAAAAGCCGAGTGCTAGCCTTATTATGTTTAAGCCTTTTTGTTATCTTCGTCACATGGTATACTAGTTTTTCTTAGACTGCCATTACAGGTAAATTTAAGAAATGCTACCATCTGCCTTCCTGCAAGTAGTTAGCGAATACATGTGTATTCACTAACTTGATAAAACAAATAACATATGAAAAGAATACTTTTTTTGGTTTCAATATTGTTCTCTTTACAGAATGATTCATTTTCACAAGACCAGGTTATTATTGACTCATTAGAAAACCAACTTAAAAAGCATTACGCAAAAAAAATTGAGTTGCAAATAAAATTTCCAGCATTGTATGATACCACAGCGGCAAACATTTTATGTGAACTCTCCTCTGCCTATTTTTACAGTAACCCCGATAAGGCGCAAGACTATTCCAAACAAAGCTTGGCTGTTTCAGAAAAAATTGGGTATAAAAAAGGAATAGGTCGGGCCTATTACAATATGGGTGTAATTCTTAATATTAATGGAGATAATTTACCTTCTTTAGAATTTTACAACAAATCATTGAAGATTGGACTAGAAACGGGGGACAAGAAATACATTGCAAATTCTTATCACAATATTGGGCTTGTTTATGCCAACCAAGGCAATTACCCCGAGGCGCTCAAAAATTACTTTACCTGTCTGAAAATTTATGAAGAGACTGGGAATAAGAAAGGCAGCGCAATTGCTTATAATAATATCGGAAATGTGTATTACTTCCAAGGTATCTACCCCGATGCACTGAAATATTCATCTGCCGCTTTAAAAATTTGGGAAGGATTAGGGGATAAAAGAGGCAGTGCAATTTCGTATACTAGCCTCGCGGGGGTTTATTTAAGTCAAGAGAATTACTCCGACGCGCTGAAATATTATTCGGCCTCTCTAAAAATATATGAAGAAACCGGGAATAAAGCAAACATGGCAGTTATTTATGAAAACATCGGACTTCTTCATTATGAGCAGGGTAATTACCCCGAAGCCTTGAAGAATCATTTTGCCTCGTTGGAAATAATGCAAGAAATTGGGAGTAAAAATCATATTGTAAGTTCATATAAAAATATTGGGATGGTCAAATTAAAAATGCGAGCACCCGGCGAAGGCAAAACTTGGCTGCTCAAAGGATTACAGATTGCCAAGGAAATTGAATTAATTCCGCAGATGGATAATCTTTATGAAGGTCTGTCAAATGCCGACAGCGCTCTGGGAAATTTCAAAGGAGCTTATGAAAATTACAAATTGTTTGTATTATACCGCGACAGTGTTGTAAATATTGAAAACGCCAAGAAAATTGTTGCGCTTCAAATGAATTACGATTTCGGTAAGAAGCAAGATTCGCTCAATGTCGTTCAGGCAAAAAAGGATTTGATTGCGCAAAAAGAATTGAATAAGCAAAAATTGGTTCGTAACGGATTCATCGGCGGCACTATTATATTGCTGTTGCTAGCAGGTGCAGCAATCCTATTTTTTATTGAAAGAACGAAGCGAAATCGTAAGAAGCAAATGGAAGCAGTACGAGCACGCATCAGTCGCGATTTGCATGATGATATGGGCTCTACACTACAGAGTATTTCAGTGATGAGCGAAGTTGCACGCATGAAGTCAAGTTCGGGCGGTAGTCAGGAATCCATTCCATTTCTCGAAAAAATCGGTACCGCATCACGCGAAATGGTAGATAAAATGAATGACATCGTATGGGCTGTGAGTCCGCAAAACGATAATTTCGAAAACATCATACTCCATATGCGTGCATTTGGCGGTGAGCTGCTGTCAGGAAAAAATATTGCCCTAGATTTCAAAACAGATCATGATTTAAACAATATCATACTCTCTATGGAAAAGCGAAAATCATTTTTCCTAATTTATAAAGAAGCCTTGAACAATGCCTATAAATATTCAGGTGCAAAGAATGTGAAGGTTGAAATCTCGAAAACCAATCATACACTGAAATTAGTGGTTGAAGATGATGGTATTGGATTCAACATGAATGAAGACCGCTTGAAGACCGGTGGCAACGGCTTGAAAAATATGAATACGAGGGCAAGTGAACTGAAGGGTACAATTTCAATAACATCAGAAAACGGAAGGGGAACGAGGGTAAGCCTGACAGTAAGTTTAAGTTAAAAAATAAAAGTTAAAAACTAAGAGCTAAAAAATAAAAGTTAAAAACTAAGAGCTAAAAACTAAAAGTTAAGAACTAAAAGTGAAAAATTAAAAGCGAATAATTAAAAATCAAATACCTATGTCAAATTCTGTTTTGAGAGATAAAAGTTATTTGTTTGCAATGAGAATAGTAAAGTTATCTCAGCATTTGCAGAGTGAAAAGAAAGAGTATGTTTTATCTAAACAATTACTTAGAAGCGGAACAGCTATTGGCGCTTTAATAAGAGAAGCGGAGTTCGGTCAAAGCAAAGCCGACTTTATAAATAAGTTGAATATTTCTTTAAAAGAAGCTAACGAAAGCGGTTATTGGTTATCACTTCTTAAAGACACCGGTTACATTAATGAACCCGAATACAAAATTCCAGCAGAAGAATGTATGGAACTTATAAAGATGCTAGTTTCGTCATTGAAAACCCTGAGACAAGTGAATACATTAAGGAGTTAAAAACTAAGAACTAAAAGTTAAAAACTTTTCACTCTTCGCTTTTTACTTTTAGTTTTCACTTTTAGTTTTTCACTTTTAGTTTTTAACTATTAACTATTAACTATATACTATGAACATAAAAGTTGCCATTTTTGAAGATAATCCCTTGTTACTTGACAGCCTCATCGAGCTGATAAACGCCGGTGATGGATTAAGTTGTACCGGTGCATATAGCGATTGTTCTCAACTTATCCGAAAAGTAGATTCTGCTAAACCTGATGTAATTCTTATGGACATTGACCTTCCGGGAATGAATGGTATTGAGGCTGTTAGGATCATCAATCAGGAACGGCCAGACATTGTCATCATCATGCAAACAGTGTTCAACGACAATGAACGAATATTTCAATCGATTACAGCCGGTGCATCAGGTTATCTTTTAAAAAATACTTCACCTACCCGAATCCTTGAAGCGATACGCGAAGCGGCTACAGGTGGAGCACCTATGACGCCGAGCATTGCGCATAAAATCCTCGAAGTTTTCCGCGTTAAAAAACCTGCCATATCGGTAAAAGAGCAAGCAGAGCTCAACGAAAGGCAGAAAGAAATTCTTGAATGTATTTTCAATGGTATGAGTTATAAACTTATTGCCGAGAAACTTTTTATATCGGTTGAAACCGTGCGCTACCATGTGAAGAACATTTATGAAATACTACATGTGCATTCGCGGGATGAACTGATTTCAAAAATGGGGAGGTAATCTTAAAAGTGAAAAACTAAAAGTGAAAAACTAAAAGTGAAAAACTAAAAGTGAAAAACTAAAAGTGAAAAACTAAAAGTGAAAAACTAAAAATTTAAAATCACAAAACTATTCGTCATTCACTTTTAGTTCTTAGTTTTTAACTATTCACTTTTAGTTCTTAGTTTTTAACTATTCACTTTTAGTTCTTAGTTTTTAACTATTCACTTTTAGTTCTTAGTTTTTAACTATTCACTTTTAGTTCTTAGTTTTTAACTATTCACTTTTAGTTCTTAGTTTTTAACTATTCACTTTTAGTTCTTAGTTTTTAACTATTCACTGTTAGTTTTTAACTATTCACTTTTAGTTCTTAGTTTTTAACTATTCACTTTTAGTTCTTAGTTTTTAACTATTCACTTTTAGTTCTTAGTTTTTAACTATTCACTTTTAGTTCTTAGTTTTTAACTATTCACTTTTAGTTCTTAGTTTTTAACTATTCACTGTTAGTTTTTAACTATTCACTCTTTGCTTATTAATTAATAAAAAAAACTACCCATTTTAGGTAGTGCGTTAGGATTGCGCCCAACTTACTTTTGACAAAGCAACTATTGAATGATTCTTGAAGCCTTCGAAATCATTTCATTCGTAAACCATATTTTTAATATAAACATATCTTATCATGAGAAAACAATTTACAAAAAAACTCCTTCTCGTTGTCCTCCTTGTCATGATGCTTTCGGCACATGTAAATGCTCAAATCATCTACACTGATATTATTCCGGATACAACTATCAACACAAACAATGGCGTGTATCATCTTGATCTGAATAATGACGGGATCATAGATTTTAATATTAATTACTATTCATCAGTTGTGACAGGGTCGTGTGGTGTATCAACGGTGAATCCCACAAATTTGTTAATCAGTGTTACGCCACTGGGAACGAATGAAGTTGGGAGAAGCGTACTTAATTTTATGCCATTTCCCAGCGCGCTTTCGTTAAACCACCCCATTGACAGCGCTACATTTACTTGGCTAAATACCGGGAATCAACTTATGTCGAATAGAAACTGGATCTGCTTTGGGGGGGGGCCTATGAATCCGAATCCTCCAAATTGGTTAGCTCAAAATAACGGTCACTGGACTAACTGGAGTGCACCCGTAAATAAATATCTTCCCTTGCGATTGTATGTAGGTTCGCAAAAATATTATGGGTGGATTCGGTTAAATGTAGCCATGTTAACAGCGAGTTTCACTGCACAAGATTATGCTTACAACACCATACCTGGTCAGCCCATTTTGGCGGGAGAAACTTCTTGCATACCACCCACAGTGACGTTAACGCCGGGCAGTCCCATATCTTTATGTAATGGTGATAGTGTGCAGTTAAATGCAGTTACCAATTCTGTTTATATGTATCAGTGGTTTAAAGATGGAAATTCGATCATCGGTGCGGATACCTCTTTTTACACAACTAACAGTTCAGGTGCATATTATGTAACCGTAGGCAATAGTTGCGGATATGCTAATTCGGCAGTTGATACTGTATCCGTTTTTGTCAATGACATAACAGTTACAACATCCGGTAGTATCCTTACTTCTAATGCCGCAAACGCCACATACCAATGGATGGATTGCTCCTCGATGCAGATAATTCCGGGAGCCAATTCACAATCATTTTCACCTTCGCAAGGCGGAACTTACGCAGTGATAGTTACTGAAAATGGTTGTAGTGATACCTCATCATGTTACTCAGTAACTCCAACAGGTATTTATGAAAATATGCCTGCCACGTCAGTCATGTTATTCCCTAATCCTGCTACCAATCAAGTTACCATCGATGTAGGAGGCAACAACAATCAAGTTGCAATAACCATCAGTGATATGACAGGCAAAATTATTTATACAACTGCCCCAAGAGATTTACAAAAGGTAGATGTGAATACAAGCAATTTTGCGGAGGGTCTTTATATTGTTCAAATTGAAGCAGCAGATTTTATTACAACGAAAAAACTTGTTGTGAAAAAATAAAGTTTGAACCTAATTGAATAGTAAATTATACCAATGTGATTTGATCTACGACATAAATCACATTGGTATTACACGAAGTAGAAGTTTGATTTTTAAAGCAATCGAATTGGTATCATGAATGTTTTTCAATGAGGTGCAACGGCAACATCTGGGTTTTAAAATCTTTCATCAAAAAACTACCCATTTCAGGTAGTGTAATGGGCTTCAACACATTTTACTTTTGGTATAGAAAATATGGAATCATTTATAAATGATTCGATACAATTTTAATTCACAAATTGATTTTCAAAAAACCTAAATAGAAATTACAATGAAAAAACAACTCTTAAAAAAACTCTCCGTTTTCATTATTATGGCAATGATGTTTTCTGCAAGTGCAAATGCGCAAATTATGTACACAGATATTAACCCCGATATCAAAGATACCATTATCGCTACCGGTATAATAGATAGTATTGATATCAACAATGACGGCATTTTTGATCTACGATTTTCGGGGAATAGAACGTATTCTGGAAGCTGGGGCCCCGCGCCAACTACAGTTACGTATAGTGTATCTTTAAAGGTCACTCCGTTGAATGGTAGTGAAATCAAAACTAATAGTACAGGATTCCCACTTAAAATGGATCAGAATGATACAATCAATTCAGGAGGCAACTGGAATAATGCAGCCGGTCAGATTTTATGTTCTAGATCTACATCAGCGGGACCCTTAGGAAATTGGAGTGGGTTTACCAATGCATATTTGGGCGTTAAAATCATTTCCGGAGGTCAAACCCATTATTGCTGGGTTCGAATGGGTGTTACTGTTACTATGCGAGGCTCTTCTTTTATTACTACAATAAAAGATTACGCGTATAATTCCATATCCAATCAACCCATCCTTGCCGGAGAAATGGGAGCAGTGCCATCAGGAATTATGGAGAGTTCTTTGGCTTCATCAATCCTTCTTTTTCCCAACCCGGCAAGCCGCCATGTGACTATCGATTTAGGCAAGTACAACCAGCATACTAACCTGACCATCACAGATATCAATGGAAAAATTGTTTACGCAACCACTGAAAATGCAACACAACAGATCGTTGTGAACACCACAGCCTTTAATGAAGGAATTTATTTTGTACGAATACAATCAGAAAATTTTACTGAAGTTAAAAAACTTATGGTGAGAAAATAAGTGTTGTGTGTAACGATACAATACCTCTCTTGCCAGCTGGCTGCTTTGATGAAATGCTGATCAAACATAGTTATCGGAAAAGCATTGGCGAATTGATTACTTACTGTATGTAAATTTTATAAATGGAAGAATTATACTTAGTTCTTAAAACTTAAAAACTTATACCAAATGAAAAATTATTTACTCATTTTTATTCTCATCGCAGCAGGTGTAGCAAAGCAATCGCCAGCCTTTGCCCAATGGAACGCACTAGGCGGTATAAATGGACTATCAGCTAATAATTATATTTACTCTGTTTGTGGCGATGCCTCAGGTAATATTTATGCCGCTGGGGAATTTAAGAACAGCTCTCTCAACAATTATGTTGCTCAGTGGAATGGGACCGCGTGGAGCGAATTGGGCGGACTGGATGGTCTTGCTGCAAGTGCATACATTTATTCTGTTTGCAGCGATCCTTCTGGTAACATCTATGCCGCAGGAAGTTTTACGAATATTTCGGGTAACAATTATGTAGCTAAATGGGATGGAACCTCGTGGAGCGAATTGGGCGGGCTTAACGGACTTGCCGCGAATTCTGTTATTTTTTCGGTTTGTAGTGATTCTTCAGGAAACATCTATGCCGCCGGCTTTTTTAACAACAGTTCATTTAACTGTTATGTAGCAAAATGGGATGGGACCACTTGGAGCGAATTAGGTGGGTTGGACGGATTGGCAGCGAATTGGGATATTAATACGATATGTATCGATGCGTCAGGAAACATTTATGCCGGAGGCGGGTTTACCAACAGTTCGGGAAGCAGGTATGTAGCAAAATGGGATGGTACCACATGGAGCGAGTTGGGCGGATCGAACGCATTGGCGGCAAGTGGTGATATTCGTTCTATTTGCACCGATGCGTCTGGAAACATCTATACCGCAGGAGGTTTTTTTAATAGTTCGGGGAAATATTACGTAGCCAAATGGGACGGTACCGCATGGAGCGAATTAGGCGGCTTGAATGGACTTGCAGCCAGCAGTTTCATTTATGCTGTTTGCAGCGATAGTTCGGGAAATATCTATACCGGAGGGGCTTTTAAGAACAGCTCAGGTAACTCTTATGTTGCCAAATGGAATGGAACTGCATGGAGCGAATTAGGCGGGCTAAATGGACTTGCGGCGAATGATAGAATTATAACTGTTTATATAGATGCTGTAGGGAATATATATGCCGCAGGATTTTTTAAGAACGGTTCGGGAAAAAGATATGTTGCGAAGTTTGGATTAGCAACAACAGACATCAAAGAAACCGGCGCAAGCAATGCAGTTCTTTCGGTTTATCCAAATCCAACAAAGCAATTCTCCACAATTAAATTCAGCAACGTGAACAAGGAAGCAATCACCCTGAAGCTCTTTGACACAAAGGGTCAACTTATGCGTACAATTTGTAATGTTTATACAGATGAAATTAGAATCAATAAGGAAAATCTATCAGCTGGTCTGTACTTTTTTCTGCTTGCAACAGACGAGACGCTTATTGGTAAAGGGAAACTCATCTTTGACTAATTAGTGTTTGCAAGAAAACGCTAACTACTTCGTCATTCTCGCCTTTCAAACAGATCATTTACAAGAGTAAACTCCCTATTTTCAAGGCATCGGCTTCCTTGTATTTGACGCTTTCTTATCAAACACTAATTAGCCTATACCTAACCCGCTAACAAAATAACCCACCAACAATGTAACACCTTAACTCGCTAACAAAATAACACGCCAACAAAATAACTCCTTAACCAGCCTAACATCTAACATCTATCCCAAAGCGTACTCCCTCAAATATTCATAATATTTCGTGAGCGCACCTTGTTCGCAAATGGTAGCTCTTTCTAACATGGCGCTTCTTTTGCCTGCTATAAGGTCGGGTAAAATATGGGTTTGTAAGTAACCACCAAAATATTTCGATGCATCGCGGGGTAATTCATTGGGTAAATTATCAACCGCCATAATATCACAAGTGGTAGTATTATTTTGAAAGGCATCTGTTTTGCAAAGTTTTATTTTATCGAAACCATAGGTTGGATCTTCAATAGTAGTTGAACCCACATTACAAGGTACCGAACCATCTTCGTCGCAAGTTATATCGGCAATCACCGAAAGTTTAAATGCTGCATTTTGCATATCGCTTAACTCAAATAGTCGAGGTATGTTTTTATCCCAATACACGCCATTCATTAAAATATTTGAAACGGCCGCATAAGGCAAGAATCGGCAAGTATAATTTGAAGGGTTCGCATGAAAGTCATCACGATCATACGATCCATCAGTTTTATTCATGTATAAATCACGTCCTTTTAAATGGGTGAACACAGGGTAGGTGAATTGCTTTTGTAAAAAGTCATCGGTACTTACTTCAGCGATATCTAAGTAATTTAAAATATCAAGTACGCCTGTTGAAACTCGTCCTGAACCAGTGACTACAATTTTAATAGGTGGTACAAAAAAGTTTTCATACGATTCTTTCAACTCTAAAAAGTTCTTGTAATGATGTACCGGTTGTAAATTAAATTTACCTGTTTTTTGTCCATAAGTAAGCAAACCATTATGGGCACCTACCACGCCTGCCCAGTAGCCAAAGCCCACTACACGATGGCCATCATCGTGGGTTAAACATTCATAATCGATCATCCGAATTTTCTTTTCAATTAAAGCATGCATCAACTTTTTATTATGCGCTTGTGCCTTTTTAGTGTGCGAAAAAAATAAGTAAGTTTTTCCTTCCAATAAGGTATCAATTAAAGCTTCCTTTACACCAAAAATAATTTGGCAAGCAGTTAAATCTTCTTGTACCAATAATTCTTGTAATCGATATTCGTCATCACTAAAGCAGCGAATGCTTGAAGGTTGAATGATAAATCTCACTTCAGGATATTGTAATTCAATTTCTTTACATTGCTTGGGTGAAAATGGGGTGCGATTATCTTGTGGTATTTTTCCTTCTCTAACGATTCCAATTTGTATCATTGCATTTTAAATTAAGTTGGTAAAGATAGTCGAAACAAAAAGAATATACTTTATATCATGTCGATCATAGATGTACTCTAATGATTACTTTTTATAATCTTTGTTTATCCAATATTCCTTTAGTTTTGTATTCCACATAAAAATCATTTTTCAATTTTTTTTATTATATTTTTAAGTTTATAAACGGATTTCGGATGTCATGAAACAATTTGCTTTATTCTTTCTTATTTTCTATTCAAATATTTTATTTGCTCAGTCTCCAAACTTACAGTGGGCTAAGCGTGCAGGTAGTTTCGCTGACGATCAGGGCGAGGCAGTTTTTGTAGATACACTAGGGAATGTTTTTGCAACAGGTTCATTTCAAGGCACGGTCGACTTTGATCCAGGCCCTAGCGTATTTAATTTAATTTCAACTGGCGACAAAGATATTTTTATAACAAAATTAGATCCTTCAGGAAATTTTATCTGGGCAAAAAAAATGGGTGGCTCAAGCACCGATATTGGACAGTCAATTCAAGTTGATCAGTCAGGTAATATATTAGTAACAGGTGTTTTTATGTTGACAGCTGACTTTGATCCGGGTTCAGCAGTTTTTAATTTAGTTGCATCAAATAATGCCGATGTGTTTATATTGAAATTAGATGCTTTAGGAAATTTTGTTTGGGCAAAAAAAATAGGAGGTTCGCAATATGATGATGCAAAATCAATTTGTACAGATTTGTCAATGAATATTTATGTCACTGGAAATTTTCAAGGAACTGTAGATATGGATCCAAATGCAGGCACGTTCAATTTAGTATCAACTGGAACGCCAAGTGTATTTATCTTAAAATTAAATAGTGCCGGTATTTTTGTTTGGGCAAAATTATTAGGCGGTGCGAATGCAAATACAACTGCAATTTCAATGAAAATAGATGCATCAGGAAATGTATATTCATTTGGTAGGTATAGTGGAATGGGTGACTTTGATCCTGGTGCTACAACTTATACTTTAAATTCATCTTCTCCATCAAATTATATAGCAAAGTTGAATTCAGCAGGGAATTTTGTTTGGGCAAAGTCAATGGGGAGTAGTTTTTACGGTGCAGCATTTTCTTTAGATCTATTTGGAAATTTTTGTATCACTGGTTCTTTTTCACAAACAGCTGATTTTGATCCAGGCGCTGCTCAATATCTATTGACTGCAACAGGAAATACTGATATTTTTATTCTGAAATTAAACGCCCTCGGTGATTTTATTTGGGCAAAGAAAATTGGGAATACCTTGAGTGATTTTGGGGCCAATATTGTAACTGACAGCAATGGTGATATTTATTTGACAGGAGAATATGAATCAACAGTTGATTTTAATCCAGGTGCTGGAGTTTATAATTTGACTTCCGTGGGCTATAATGATATGTTCATCGAAAAAATAGACTCATTAGGTAATTTTATTTGGGCCATCAGTATAGGAAATACCTTATTTGCCTATGATCATCTGTACGATTTAACGGTCGATAATTTCGGAAATATTTATTCAACGGGTGTGTTTTCAAGTACGGTTGATTTTGATCCGAATGCAGGCATAAGCAATTTAACCTCACTCGGAAATTATGATATATTTATTCAAAAAATGAGTCAGGTGATTTGTCTCAATCCTACAACACCATCGGTTACAGCAAATTTTAGTAGCATTTGTTTGGGAGATAGCGCAACACTAAGTATTAATACAGGGGTCTTAAATTCAGCCACAACTTGGAAATGGTATAGCGGCAGTTGCGGTGATACCTTAGTTGGTTCAGGAAATAGCATCATTGTTTCACCTTTATCAAATACCAATTATTTTGTTCGTGGTGAAGGCGGATGTGTATTGCCCGGTAGTTGCGGTAATGCAATCATTACAGTAAATGCGTTACCTGTCGTTACAGCTTCAAATGTCAATGGGTGTATTGGCTCGTCAGTGTTATTAAACGGGATGCCAAGTGGTGGTGTTTTTAATTTAGCGAATCCTTATAGTGGTCCAAGTAGCGCTTACAGTTATACATTTACCAACACAAATGGATGTAGTAATATGTCTACTGCGTTCGTTATGATGGATACTTGTACAATATATTTGAATTTAAAATTATTTCTAGAAGGATATTATATGAGTTCAAACACAATGACACCCACACTCTTAAATCAAGGTGTAACTAGTTCTAATTCAATAACCGATGCTATCATCGTGGAGCTTCATAATGCCGTTGCACCATTTCAAACACTTGCTACCACCACAACATTTTTATATACAAATGGAAATGCAAGTTGTTTGTTTAGTATGCCTGTAGGGTCTTATTACATTGCTATCAAACATCGAAATACAGTTGAAACTTGGAGTACGAATCCAGTTTTTATTAATACAGTACCAGTACTTTATAATTTTACTTTATCAAGTAACAATGCCTATGGGGCTAATATGAATGAGGTAGAACCCAATGTATGGGCATGTTATACTGGCAATGTAAACACAGATGAAAATATTGATTTATTAGATGTGGGTTTGATTGAAAATGATTTGATAAATTATTATTGGGGTTATTATTCCACCGATTTAAATGGTGACGGCAATATAGATTTATTGGATATGAGTATTATCGATGGGAATGTACAGCAATTTATTTTTTCAGCGCATCCCTAAACGAATGTCCTTTTGATTTTTAGAATACTTTGAACCACTTTGCCATATCTTCTCGCTAACAGATAATTATTTTTGATCAAGTAGAATGTATTGATGGTTTGAAAATTACACTACGTATTATTGCATTTTTATATTAAGTTGATCATGATAAATTAAGCACTATGAATTACTTCACACTCTTTGAAATACCAGTTTCTTTAAAAGTCGATTCAATATCATTGCTTAAAAAGTACTACGCCTTGTGTAAACAAAACCACCCAGATAATTACACTTTGCAAAATGAGGATGCACAATTGAAGGCAGAGGAAATGACCGCAATGATTAATCAAGCCAAAAAAGTATTAGACGATCCTCAACTTCGTTTGGCCTATATTTTACGTCTGCATGAACAGATAGCTGATGACGAAAAGTTTCAATTGCCGCCGGCATTTTTAGGTGAGATGATGGATATCAACGAACAATTAATGGAACTTGAATTTGCGCCTGATGTAGAAGCTAAGGAAAAAGTAAAGCAAGAAATTAAGGATATGGAAGTGAGTCTGTTTGATGAGGTGAAAGCATTTTTTGAAAAGGATGTTCTCTCAATAGATGATATCAAAAGCGATCAGTTAAAATCGTATTATTATAAACGAAAATATCTAGACCGTATCTTAGAAAAGCTGTAGAAATACCATATAAGTAAATAAGAAACAATTTCGAACAGAAACTTTGAATTTACTCATGCATTTTCGGCTAACTTTGCCGCCATGTTACATACTATTGAAAGCGCCATAGAAGATATTAAAAATGGCAAATTAGTAATTGTGGTTGATGATGAAGACCGCGAAAATGAAGGTGATTTTTTAACCGCCGCCGCCAATGTTACCCCCGAAATTATTACGTTTATGAGTAAGTACGGTCGCGGGTTAATTTGCGCACCTTTGGTGGAAGATCGTTGCGAAGAGCTAGGCTTAAATTTAATGGTGAAAGATAATACCGAATTGCATCAAACACCATTTACCGTTTCGGTTGATCTGATCGGACATGGTTGTACAACCGGTATTTCATCGCACGACCGTGCCAAAACGATTCAAGCCTTAATTCATCCGGATACCAAATCGACCGACCTTGCGCGGCCCGGTCATATATTTCCTTTAAAGGCCCGTAGAGAAGGTGTTTTGCGAAGAGCTGGTCATACCGAAGCGGCCATTGATTTAGCACGATTAGCTGGGTTTGAACCTGCCGGAGTTATTGTTGAAATCATCGATGAAGATGGTAGCATGGCACGCTTACCACGACTTATGGAAATTGCCAAAGAACATGATTTGAAAATTATTTCTATCGAAGATTTAATTGCCTATCGTTTATGTACCGAAAAAATGATAGAAGAAGAAATTCGTGTAAATATGCCCACCGAATATGGCGATTTTGAAATGGTAACTTTCAGAAATGTGCGCAACAACGAATTACATCATGCTTTAATTAAGGGTGAGTGGAAGCATGATGAGCCTGTGGCCGTGCGTGTACATAGTTCATGTTTTACCGGCGATATTTTACATTCCTTACGATGCGATTGTGGCGAGCAGCTCCATCATGCTATGCTAATGGTACAAGAAATGGGCAAAGGCATGATTTTATATATGCATCAAGAGGGCAGAGGTATTGGTTTACTAAATAAATTAAAGGCTTATAAGTTGCAAGAAAATGGCAGAGATACCGTTGAGGCGAATCTTGAATTAGGCTTTGATATGGATGAACGTGATTACGGAATTGGGGCTCAAATACTTAGGCATTTGAATGTGTCGAAATTAAAGCTCATCACCAATAATCCTAAAAAGCGTGCAGGACTTATGGGTTACGGATTAGAAATTGTAGAAGTATTGCCTATTGAAATGGATTCGAATCCACACAATGAAAAATATTTAAAAACCAAGCGTGATAAATTGGGGCATGATATAATGAAGTAAGTCTTAACGATTTCATGAATTAAAATTAAGCTCTATTATTTTGGCCGATTTGAAAGATAATATATTCACAAAATCCTATTCCGGAATCAGTCGCAACATGTGGTTGCTGGCTTCGGCTATGCTTATCAATCGTAGCGGTTCGATGGTATTGGTGTTTATGAGTGTGTATCTTACAAAGTATAAACACTTTAGCATTCCGCAAGCAGGTATTGTGATGGCCATGTTTGGTATCGGCTCACTGGTGGGTGCATTTATTGGCGGTAAGTTGGTTGATAAAATAGGGTTTTATCCGATTTTAATATGGAGTTTAATCCTTAGCGGTTTGATGTTGATTTGTTTAGGTCATATGCAAAGTTTTCCTTTGGTAGCTTTCTTTACATTTTTAGTAACTGCCATGGGTGATGCTTTTCGTCCTGCTAATACCGCTTCAATAGCCAGTTATACCAGCAAAGAAAATTATCCACGTTCGATAGCACTCAATAGATTAGCCATGAATTTGGGTTTTACGATTGGACCATTAATTGGTGGACTATTGGCAACTTACAACTATAAGTTATTATTTTGGGCCGATGGTTTAACCTGTATGGCTGCGGGTTTATTTATTTATTTTGTTTTACCGAAGCCGAAAAAAGTTGAACACACGAAGGAAGAAGCGATTGCCCATCAAGCTAAAATAGATAGTAAGCAGTTTTCACCCTATAAGGATAAAGCCTATTTATGGTTTGTCTTTTTTACTTGTTTATATGCAACTTCCTTCTTTCAAATCTTCTCGTCATTACCCTTGTATTACAAAGATGTTTATCATTTAAGTGAAAAGCATATTGGATGGTTATTGGCGTTTAATGGCATGGGCGTTGCGGTAATTGAAATGGTACTAATTTATTATATTCAACATCGCTGGACACAATTTAAATTTATTTCGTTAGGCGTTGGATTATTGATTATGGCCTACTTGATGCTTGTGCCTTTACATTCGATATACATTTTAATTGGCAGCATGATGATCATGACGGTTTCAGAAATGTTAGCCATGCCTTTTATGAGTACCTATGCAATGAATAAATCGCCTAAGGTGAGTATGGGGCAGTATATGGCGTTGTATTCGATGAGTTGGTCGCTTGCACAAATTTTAGCACCCATAGTAAGTACTCGGGTGATTGAACACTTCGGATATGAAATTTTGTGGATCACTCTTTCCGGAATTGCTATGATTTCTTTTATTGGATTTCGTTGGCTCGAAGGTTATGAAAATTCTCAAGAATCTACCAATTAGTTCATTCTGAACCCTATATTTGCAACCACATTTTTATTATGGCGAAATATTGGTGGAAAATTCTTTGTGTGCTTTTGTTGCTTTATATCTTTTCAGGCGGAATACTCTTATCCATCCCTGCCATCCCCAAATTAAATGAATCGGCACGTAATTTATTTTATCATGTGCCTATGTGGTATGTAATGATAGTTTGTTTTTTAGTCTCAGCCGTATATGCACTTAAATTTCTAGGTAGCAACAAAGCAATCCATGATATGAAATCGAAAGAATTTGTATTAGTAGGTATTGCATTTGGATGTTTAGGTATGATAACCGGAATGGAGTGGGCGAGTGTTGCTTGGGGAGCGCCTTGGAGCAATGATCCTAAGCAAGTAGGAGCTGCCTTATGTTTACTTACGTATTTTGCTTATATCGTATTACGCAATTCGGTGAAAGACCAAAACAAACAAGCAAGATTAAGCGCGGTATATAATGTGTTTGCCTTTGCTTTATTGGTTCCCTTACTGTTTATTATTCCTGCACATTTTAAATCATTGCATCCCGGTACCGATAGTAAACCCTTTGAAGCTTTATATACACAAGCAGCCGAATTCAGAAGACTGTCCATACCGGCGATGTTAGCGTGGATATTACTTGGAGTTTGGATTACCGATATCAGAATTAGAATGAATAAATTAGAAAACCCTGAAACATACTCATGAAAATACTTTTGAATATTCTAAATTTAATTTTACTCAATTTTTTACCCTTATTCGTTGTTGCACAAGAGGCAAATCCTGCCAAGGTTGAAATGGCTGATATCTTACATGAGAATGGTAAAATTTACCTTGTAGTTTTGGTATTGCTTACTATCTTTGCCGGCATTATTTTTATGCTGGTACGGATGGAAATGAAGTTGAATAGATTAGAAAAAAACAGACAAGTGTAAAAATATTCTATGCGAGAGTAAACTCAAATCTTTTAAAATAATTTTTAATTAAACCCCAATATTTAAAAAATAAAAAAATGGCTAAAGCATCAAAAAGCGCGAACGCACATTATAGCTTTTTCGAAAGCGTGGAGCGTAATTTCGACAAGGCAGCACCTTTCACCGACATCAAGGATAAAGGTATCTTAGATCAAATTAAAGCATGTAACAGTGTGTATAGTATGAAGTTTCCTGTAAAAATAGGAGATAAGGTAGAGGTAATTGAAGCCTATCGTGTACAACACTCGCATCATAAATTACCTGTAAAAGGGGGTATCCGTTTTAGCATGGATGTGAACCAAGATGAGGTGATGGCATTAGCCGCTTTGATGACCTATAAATGTGCGATTGTAAATGTGCCTTTTGGTGGTGCTAAGGGAGGAATTAAAATTAACCCGAAAGAATTAACTGCTTACGATTTAGAAAAAATTACTCGTCGATACACCGCAGAATTAGTGAAGAAAAACTTTATTGGTCCCGGCATTGATGTACCTGCTCCTGATTACGGAACCGGTCCGCGCGAAATGAGCTGGATTGTTGATACATACTCAAGTTTACGTCCGGGTGAAATTGATGCAGCGGGTTGTGTAACAGGTAAGCCGGTTACCCAAGGCGGCGTACGAGGAAGAACGGAAGCTACAGGTTTAGGTGTTTATTTTGGTGTTCGTGAAATGTGTAACGATACCGAAATGATGAAGAAATTAGGTATGACTGTTGGTTTAGCCGATAAAACGGTAGTGGTGCAAGGTTTAGGAAACGTTGGATATCATGCTGCAAAATATTTTCAAGAAGGTGGTTCACGTATCGTAGGTATTGCTGAGTATGAAGGTGCTATTTCTAACCCTAAAGGCTTAGATTTAGAAGCGGTAGTGGCTTTCCGTAAAAAAACGGGTTCTATCATCAATTTCCCTGGTGCAAAAAATCATAAAAAATCATCTGAAGCTTTAGAATTAGCTTGCGATATTTTAATTCCTGCCGCTTTAGAAAATGTAATTAATGGTGATAATGCCCCACGTGTAAAAGCTAAAATTGTTGCAGAAGCCGCAAACGGACCTTTAACACCTGAAGCAGATGCGATATTAAATAAAAAAGGCGCAGTGGTAATTCCTGATATGTATATCAATGCAGGCGGTGTAACAGTTTCGTACTTCGAGTGGTTGAAAAATTTAAGTCATGTACGTTATGGTCGTTTAGAAAAGCGTTTTAGCGAAAACATGAACAATAATATCCTAGGTTCAATTGAAAACCTAACCGGTAAAAAAGTTTCTAAAGCCGAGCGCAGTGTTATTTTACACGGACCAGATGAGGTTGATTTAGTGCATAGCGGTTTAGAAGATACTATGATGGGTTCATACCATGAAATCAGAGATATTTGGTTAAAGAATAAAAAAATTAGTGATATGCGTACCGCTGCCTTTGTAAACTCAATCAACAAAGTGGGTGTGTCGTACATGGAATTAGGGATTTTCCCATAATAAAAGAATTTGTTTATAATATTCGATTTCTGCGTTGATCTCGACTTGCAATCCCATCATTTACTATAGTAAACTCAGGTATTTCAAGTCTTCGATCGCCTTGAACTCAACATTCTAAACAAATCTTAAAAAAGCGTTACCACACTAATTTGAAGTATATTTTAAAAGAACCGTCTATTGGGCGGTTTTTTTTTGCATAAAAATTTTATTTTATAGTATTAATCATTACTTTCGCACTTCCAAAAATAAAACGGTATGCAACAAGCAGTGAAATTTGTCCAAGAGCAATTGATTACCATGAAAGAAGTTCCTTCTTTCAAAGCCGGTGACAGTATTTCGGTAAATTATAAAATTCAGGAAGGAAATAAAGAGCGTATTCAAACATTTAAAGGTGTTTGTATTAAGCGTCAAGGTATTGGTGCAACGCAATCATTCACTGTACGTAAAATGAGTGATAATGTGGGTGTTGAAAGAACTTTCCCGGTTTTATCACCAAATATAGATTCAATTGAAGTGAATAAAGTAGGACGAGTTCGTCGTGCGAAAATATTCTATCTACGCGATCGTTCAGGTAAATCTGCGCGTATCAAAGAAAAGAGAATGAAATAAGATTTTGTATAAAACACTATATAAAAAGGACTGCAGAAATGCGGTCTTTTTTATTTCGCCCTAGTATATTTCGCCCTAATTTATTTCGCCCTAGTATATTTCGCCCTTACAGGGCTAGCCTATTTCGCCCCTTCAGGGCTAGTAAATTTCTCCCTCGTAAATTTTTACCTTTTATTTCGCACTAATAGGTTGCGCCCCTTTTAGGGCTTAATTTTGTTGATGAACTACCGACAAACAAGGTTCGGCATATACTATAATTTCTTGGGCTTCTAATTCTTCTAATTTTTGTTTTATTGGTTGGTAGTTGACAAATGAAGGAATGTCCATCGAAAAATATTGATCATTTACGGCTTCAGATTGGCAACCAAAAATAGTAAATTGTTCACGAACCCCATCAGTGTCGGATTTTGCATCTATGACAACCACTTGTACCGTTGAATTTCCTGAATGGGTAATCGTGTGCTGATACACTAGACTCTGTTCGACTTCATCAAACTTTGCAAAAACAATATCTTCAGAAGCCACTAATGGCGCATAAAAAGGAATACTATCTAATTTATAATGTCCTTTTTCTTCATCAATGATTTCTGCCCACATGGTTTCAATGGTTTCTTCATCCAATATCTGACTGTAAAATTTGAAAAGAATTTTTACATATTTATCGTCAACGAATTCTGCCATTTAATTTTGATAATTTTAATTGATAATTACTTCATTCCAACATCTCCAAAGAGGCCATATACGAGGCTTTTGGCTTTTTTAATCCGCAGTATATGAATGTATATGCGAAGTTTAAAAAAAATCGAAGTAACGAAGTAGATGGCGTTTTTAAAGTTGCCTATTCATGTTCTTCGTGCTCTTTGATCTTTTCCAATATAGTCCCTTCACGATCAATATAATATCGTTCTTTTTTCTTTCCAACTATCGCTCGGCCATCGCTTCCAAAGCTCATGGCCATATCAAATTGAAAAGGGATAGATTGATTACCATTCGTAGATATATATCCGAATTTATCTTTCAGCTGAACGGCTGCCAAGCCTTCCGAAAAATCCGCAGCCATCGTATACTTACAAGCAATCATTACATTGCCTGAAAGGTTAATATAGCCCCATAAACTATTTTTTTGTACCCTTGCCAATCCTTCACTAAAGCTAAACGCATTTTCGTAAATAGGTTGTATAATCCATTGGGCTTGCTCATTAATAAAACCATATTTTCCGGCAAATTTTACACAGGCTAATCCTTCTGAAAACATGGCAGCATCTTCATATTGTAACGTAATAATTTCCTTTCCGACTGTATTGATATAGCCATATTTGCCGTTAAATACTACAATGGCTAAATCTTGCTGAAACTCGCTGCCCGCATCATAATGTGCATTTACAATAATTTGGCCACTTTCATTTTTATAGCCCACTTTTGATTTTTCATAGTATCGAATCAGTGTTTGAGCGTTTACAATTTCAGTTTGTAAAATCAGGAAAGCAACTAAATAATTCAGAAAGAATAATTTTTTCATGGGGTTTTATGCTTGTGAATGATAAAAGTAAAAAGTTTCTGCTTTAAATCACCCGTTAGGCAAATTTTATTTGTAAAAACGGTATTGACATCGTTAACTATCTGACCAATGTATCATAAAGAATTGAATGATTATATTGCTTGTGACCATGCAGGGCGAAAAAAATGCCGATGTTTTTTTATTTAGCCGAAGGAGTGAAGCGAATTTTGGACAATTACAAAATTCCAATCGCTAATATTTGATGATTGCCTTTTTGTAGCCTATTTTTGTTCGATTCATAATTTTAGTATGCTACCCTTAGAAATTCAAAATACCCCCTTCAATTATTTTCCAATTGTTGTGCAGTTAGTCATTGCCATTGGATTTGTATTTGTAATGATGGGGCTCACCCATTTCCTTGGACCCAAACGCAAAACTTTAGATAAACTCGAAAATTTTGAATGCGGAATCGAACAAGAGGGAAATGCACGACAACCATTAGCGATCAAATACTTTTTGGTGGCTATTTTATTTGTTTTGTTTGATGTAGAAGTGATTTTCTTCTATCCTTATGCCATCAATTTTAGAGAACTTGGTTGGGATGGATTTTTAGCGGTAACGATGTTTGTTGCATTTTTTATTTTAGGATTTACCTATATCATTAAAAAAGGCGCTTTACAATGGGAAGACTAAGAGCAAATCTTGAAAATTTGGTTGTCATCATTGATGCTAATAATAAAACAGAAAAATATATTTTTAATCCTATTCATATTTCATGAGACCAGTAACACATAATGAAAAGATAAAAGTAGTAGATGCCCCAGTTGGACTTACCGGTGAAGGCTTTTTTGCTACTAAGCTAAGTGAAGCAGTTGGTTTGGCACGAAGCAATTCGATTTGGCCTTTACCGTTTGCTACATCATGTTGTGGTATCGAGTTTATGGCAACCATGGCAGCTCACTACGACTTGGCGCGATTTGGTGCCGAACGTTTAAGTTTCTCGCCTCGTCAATGCGATTTGATTATGGTAATGGGTACCATCTCAAAAAAAATGGCACCTGTTTTACGACAAGTTTATTTGCAAATGGCGGAACCTCGCTGGGTAATGGCCGTAGGTGCATGTGCCAGCAGCGGAGGTATTTTTGATACCTACTCGGTTTTACAAGGCATCGACCAAGTTATTCCGGTTGATGTTTACGTTCCGGGTTGTCCGCCTCGTCCAGAAGCTATCATCGACGGATTTATGCGAATTCAGGATTTGGTTAAAAGCGAAGACATACGCAGACGAGAGAGTGATAAATATAAAGAATTACTAAACAGCTACGGCATACAATAATAAGAATTACATGTTGACAAACGACTTGATACAAAATCGACTGACCGAAAAATTTGGAGACCGAGTTTATAATTTTTCAGCACCTTATGGCATGTTAACCTTTGATGCAGACAATGATATCAATTTAAAAGTATTGGGTTTTTTAAAAGAGGATGAAACTTTAGGTTTTACTTACCTCAACGATTTAACGGCAGTTCATTATCCTTCACAAAAAGGAAAAGAACTTGCAGTAGTATATATGTTGCAAAATATTCATGCAGGTATTCGAGTTCGTTTTAAAGTGTTTGCCGATATTGCAAAACCGGATGTTTTTACCGCAACCGGATTATTTGAAACCGCTAATTGGCTCGAAAGGGAAGCCTATGATTTTTTTGGTGTCAATTTTGTTGGCCACCCCAATTTAATACGTATTATGAATGTGGATGAAATGGATTATCATCCTTTACGAAAAGAATATCCACTTGAAGAACGAACACGAATTGATAAAGATGACGAAATGTTTGGTCGTATCGCGCAATAATTTTTTAAAGCAGCACAAAAACCAATGAATCAAAAACAAAATATTCAATTGCCGGAAGGCTCTCTAGGAAAACAAACTTCCACGCTTAATCTGGGACCAACACATCCTGCAACACATGGTGTATTTCAGAATATCTTGGAAATGGATGGCGAACGAATTATAGATGCAGTGCCAACCATAGGATTTATTCATCGTGCCTTTGAAAAACTAGCCGAGCATCGTGCTTACTACCAGATTACACCACTAACAGACCGTTTAAATTATTGTTCATCGCCCATCAATAATATGGGTTGGCATATGACCTTCGAGAAATTAATTGGTGCCACATTGCCTAAGCGTGTCGAATACATGAGGGTGATTATCATGGAACTTTCACGTATTGCCGATCACTTGGTGTGTAATTCAGTAATTGGAGTAGACACCGGTGCTTTCACAGGCTTCATTTATGTATTCGAATTTCGAGAATTGATTTATGAAATCTT
Source organism: Bacteroidota bacterium (assembly GCA_016706595.1). Lineage (GTDB taxonomy): Bacteria > Bacteroidota > Bacteroidia > Chitinophagales > Chitinophagaceae > OLB11. The sequence continues at coordinate 835,981 of JADJJH010000003.1, forward strand.
TGAAGAAATTTGTGGGTCACGACTTACCACCAATATTGGTCGAATTGGAGGCTTTGAGCGAAATTTTACCGATATCGTTTTTCAAAAACTTGATCATTTTCTAAAAACTTTCCCTAAGGCCATGGAAGAGTTTGAAACACTTTTTAATCGTAACCGTATTTTTATGGAACGTACCATGGGTGTTGGTGGAATTGGTGCCGAGCGGGCTTTGAACTATGGTTTTACCGGACCGAATTTACGTGCAACCGGTATAGATTATGATATTCGCACCGCACATCCTTATAGTAGTTACGAAGATTTTGATTTTTCAATTCCTGTTGGTTCAACCGGGGATGTATATGATCGTTATCTTGTGCGAAACGAAGAAATTTGGCAAAGTGTAAGCATCATCAAACAAGCCATAGAAAAAATCAAGAATTTAGATCCTACAATTTTTCATGCCGATTTGCCTGATTATTATTTACCTGAAAAAGAAGATGTCTATAATAAAATGGAAGCTCTCATTTACCATTTTAAAATTGTCATGGGTGAAACTAATATACCGACAGGTGAAGTCTATCACTCCGTTGAAGGCGGTAATGGCGAATTAGGTTTTTATTTAATTAGTGATGGTGGTAGAACGCCGTATCGTTTACATTTCCGTCGTCCTTGCTTTATCTATTACCAAGCTTATCCCGAAATTGTGAGAGGTAGTATGCTAAGCGATGCCGTGGTAACCATGAGTAGTTTAAACTTAATAGCCGGTGAAATTGACGCCTAATCATTCATATTTCAATTTAATCAAATGACATTTTCAAAAGATATTACAGATAAGGTAGCGGAATTGGTAAAACGATATCCCGAGGGAAAACAAAAAAGTGCCTTAATACCTGTTTTGCATTTAATACAAGAAACCGGAAACCTATCGCTCACCATTGAACAAATGGATGCTGTAGCTGGGTTACTAAATATTACCCCAATTGAGGTGTATGAAGTGGCTACATTTTATACCATGTTTAATTTAAAGCCAGTGGGTAAATATGTTCTCGAAGTTTGTCAAACCGGACCGTGTATGCTCAATGGCAGCGATCAAATTATTGATTACATCAAACAGAAATTGAATATTAAAAATGGCGAGACAACCGCCGATGGTTTGTTTACCTTAAAAACCGCCGAGTGTTTAGGTGCTTGTGGTTATGCACCCATGATGCAGCTTGGTAAAACGTATAAGGAGTTTTTGACTCCCGAAAAAATTGATGCTATCTTAGAGGATTGTCGAAAGGCAATTTTATAAAACTTCTTTTTATACATATCGTATAGTATTTATTTGAGTAGTATACTCGTATCAAATTAATAAAATTTATCCTTGAGTATAAAAAAATTAGCCGGTCAAACCCTATGGTATGGATTACCCACCATACTCAGTAAGTTTCTGAGCTATTTTTTAAATTTAATTTTGATATGGTTGTACGAGCCTGTAAATATTTCAAGCATCACGCAGCTTTATGTACTGATTCCATTTCTCAATATTTTATTCACCTATGGTCTTGAAACCGGTTTTTTTCGTTTTATCAAAGATCATCCTTTTGAGAAATTGTATGGAACCTTATTAACTTCAATTACCTTTTCGACCTTGGTATTGAGTGCGATACTTTGGTTTTTTGTACCAGATTTAACTATCTTTTTTAAAGCACAAGATCATCCGGGTTTTTTTTATTGGATGCTTACTATTTTAATTTTCGATACACTTTCGGCATTACCCTTTGCTCGATTGCGATACGAGGAAAGGCCACGCAGATTTGCTTTAATTAAAATGGCAAATGTTACCATACATCTTTTATTATTTGTCTTTTTTATTGCCATTTGTCCGAAACTGTATGCTGCTTTTCCGAATGCAAGTTGGATGGCTTTTTTTAATCCGGGCTATACCATATCGTACTATGTAGTAGCAAATATTATCGCCTCATTCATTACTTTATTGCTTTTATACAAGCAATTATTTTCAAGCAAATTGATATTTGATGCGAAACTATTAAAGGAAGTACTTACCTATTCGATGCCCTTATTGATAGTCGGTTTTGGCGGTATGATAGGCGAGTTGTTTAGTAGATTAGCCTATACAATGGTGGCTACAGGTACTGATGAACAAGTTCGACATGAGTTGGGCGTTTTTTCGGGTGTGTATCGGATTGTGATGATGGTAAATATTTTTATTTATGCCTATCGTATGGCAGCCGAACCTTTCTTTTTTAAAAAATCGGCGGATGTGGATGCTAAATTAATGTACGCACGTTTAATGAAAATTTTTGTGATGGTTTGTTGTTGTATTTTTCTGTTCATCGTTCTCTTTCTGGATGCATGGGAATATATTATTACTCTAAAAAGTAAAAGCTATGCCGAGGCCATGTCTATAATACCGATACTTTCATTAGCCGCTATTTTTTTAGGTGTTTATTATAACCAAAGTATATGGTATAAATTATCTGATAAAAATAAAATAGGGGCTTTCATTACCGTTGTTGGCGCCATTATCACCATAGTTTTAAATCTATTACTTATCCCTTATTTTAAATATAATGGTGCGGCTTGGGCAACTTTAATTAGTTATGTAGTGATGATGATAATGAGTTATGCTTTCGGACAAAAGTATTATCCTGTAAAATATGATATCAAACGAATTGCAATCTACCTCGGGTTGGTATTATTATTATTTGCCATTCATCAAATGCTAGGTTATTTTATACATGCTTTTTGGTGGCGAATAGGAGCCGGGGTATTACTTTTTGTTAGCTTTATTTTATGTATCCTAAAAATGGATAGAGAAGAATTTGCTTCATTGCCATGGATTGGAAAATACCTAAGGTAAAGGGGAGGGGAGTATATATTGTACATTCAGATTGAATCATTGTATGAGCCTTTTTATTTTTTGTATACTTTTATCGCGATTATAAAATCTAAATACATTATGCAATTATTACAAATTACCAATAAGGTAACTGCGAATGCCGACAAAGTAACGGCTACCACATTTTCATATATCGATAAGCTCAAGGATTTTTCGGTAGGCTTCGCACCAAAATTGGTGGGTGCAATTCTGCTTCTAATTATTGGTCGATGGATGATTGGGAAAATAGTAGCGATTATTCGTAAAGTATTTAATGCCCGTGATTATGATCCTTCATTAGAAACCTTTTTACTTTCATTAGTAAGGGTGATGCTTACCATTTTGTTATTTATTTCGATAGCCGGAATTTTAGGGGTTGATACTACTGCTTTTAGTGCTTTAATTGTAGGTGCCGGTGTAGCTATCGGCTCAGCATTAAATGGCACCTTAGGTAATTTAGCCGGTGGCGTTATGATGCTTATTTTTAAACCGTTCAAGGTTGGCGACATGATAGAAGCCCAAGGCATAACCGGTATAGTAACCGAACAAGGTGTTTTTAATACAACCGTTTTAACCGCAGATAATAAAACGGTGTTTGTTCCGAATGGTCCGCTTTCGACAGGCGTTATTACGAACTATACGGCACATGGAAATTTACGTGTTGATTTGACTATGGCCATCTCCCCAGACCAAAATATTGAAAAAGCGAAATCGGTGGCTATTGCTGCGATGGCATCGCATCCTAATGTTTTAAAATCACCTGCTCCTGAAGTAAGTGTAGCCAAAGTAGCCGATGGTATGGTAACCTTAGCCGTTCGTCCATATTGTACCCAAGCTAATTATTGGGATGTATATTTTGGCTGCACCGAATTGGTGAAAAATGCCTGGGATAAGGAAAATGTTGCAGGCCCTACACCACATCGCGTTATTATCAATAAATAATTTTTCAACTTTCATTGGATAAACCCCTTTTCATTTATGATACGTTACATCCTTCTTACCCTTTTTTGTTGCCCGTTCATTTTATTTGCGCAAGAAAAAAAACAGATTACGCTTGAGGATATTTTTTCAAAGAATGTATTTAGGCAAGAATCGGTTTCCGGATTTCGATCAATGAAGGATGGTAGGCATTACGCTGAAACCAGTGAAGGTATTTTGCGTGAAATGAAATTTAGTGATGGCAAAGTTGAACGCGAATTAGTAGATTTTAAATCGCTGGAATATGCAGGTAAGAAAATTGAAGTGGGTGATTATGCTTTTAATATTGATGAAACTAAGCTCTTGCTTTTTACAGAATCTGAAAATATTTATCGTCGTTCGGTTTTGCATAAAGTATATATCTATGATATCGCAAGTAAAAAGCTTTCTTTATTACGCGATGAAAAAGTGTTGCATGCTTCTTTTTCACCACAAAGTGATAAAGTAGCTTATGTCTTTAATAATAATTTGTACTACTTCGATATTAATACCAACGAAACTATGCAATGCACAAATGATGGAAGTTATAATATCATTAATGGGAATTGCGATTGGGTTTATGAAGAAGAATTTGAATTTACAAAAGCCTATACTTGGTCGGCCGATGGCAGTTATATTGCCTACTATCGCTTTGATCAAACGGCTGTTCCTGAATACAATTTTGCTGTATACGATCATTTAT
>JADJJH010000004.1 GCA_016706595.1 Bacteroidota bacterium
TATTTATGCGCGATGAAGAAATTCATACGCTCAGTGGGAACATTATCATTGTTGTTGTAGAAGGGCGAAAAACTCATGTAGATTCATCCAATCATCTTGAAATTTCTATCAACAGAGGAAATGCATCACGATTATTTGGCTTTTCTGAAACAGGTGAAAAAGCTTATTTTACAATACCATTAAAATATTTTTTTCGAATGATACGTATTGTCAAACTAAGTTTTAAGCATGAGCATGTTGGTGACTTCAAACAATTATTTGAAGAGGAAATCAGAATAAGATTTCGAAGGATGTTCTTTACTCGAATTATGCTTAGAATCATCATACGTCTTCTGTGTTTTATACCTATAGCATTTGGCAAGATGAAGATCGCAGAAGACTATCGTTTATCGGCACTTTTTTGAAGATACTTGGTTTACGGTTAAGCAATGGTTTGGTGAAAAACCTATGGCATTTTCGGCCGACAAATTGATGCAAGTAGCCATTAAGTACTATTTTTATGCGGGGGGAAGAAGAGAATCTGTGTTAAGCTCGTTTCTTTCAGATCAAAAAAAGAAATATAACCCAAATTATTTTATTGGCCGATGCAAACACCAATCGCTTTTCTGTCCCATTATTTCTCACTATTCCACTCACTTTCAAATTGTTCGCGTATCATTATTCCTCAGGACCCGTAAATCGTAAGAATATAGACGTCTGCAATTTTATACTGGCGAGAACTTTCAATGTTTTCCAAGCTGATACAAAAACCGACTAGCACTGAATATAAGGTGGCGGCATGTTGAGTGATATTGAAGAATTTGGCTTGAGCTCAGTATACAAACGTGGAATCGGATTTATCAACATACCTACTACCTATTGCTTGATGGTTGAGTGCACGTATGGCGGAAAAACCGGCATCGATTTTTCAAGGATATAAAAATCATATCGGAACTTTTCACTGCAAAAGCAATCTAGAAAGCGCCAACCGCAATATTTTGATACCTTAAACGAACGAATTTTGTAAAGTGGAATTGCTGAAATGACAAAACTATGCTTTATTAAGTAATGAAAAGATTGTAAAATTTAATACACTTCCAACAAAATGATTTTCCTTTCAATGAAACAAATCAAAGAAGTCGTTGGCCTATAAAAATGAAATTTGTTGAAGGCGATGAGCATGATAAAAGAAAACGTCAATGTTTAAATCTCGGACATAGTTTAGGACATGCTATCAAATCGTATTCATTACAAACTGCATCGCCACTGGCCATTGGAGAAGCCATCGTATGGCTGGGCTATATTATGAGCTTAAGTTGAGGAGCAATATTTTGATTTTAACGGCTAATATTTCAGCCCGGTCCAAATCATTAAAAGAAAAATTCTTGTTTGCGCATAACTAACAATTCAATTTCCAATTATAGTGATATTGCTCCATTCTTACTTCAAGATAAAAAATCATGAAGGAATACGCATGAGCTTACTGAAACATATTGGGCATTGTGAACATGGAATTATTGTTCAAGAAAATCATATTCAAACCTTATTTTCATGATACTTTCGTTCGCAAATAAAAAATCAATAGTTGAAGTTGAATTGCCGAATCCAAAAGTATAAGTCATCGTATTTTAATGATACAAGCATTATATTATACAAAATTTTCCTCACAAATATTTCAAAAGCAAATGATACGATTCTATTACAGAAACTTCTTGATGAGGTGAAAACTTCACTATACCATCTTGATTTGCGAAGATACTGGAACACCTTACCGTTCTCACTGCTTGGGTCTTTGCTTGCAAGTAGGAAAAGTATTTGAATTATTTGTTAGAACGATTACAGTAAACGACCAATCATGATTTAGTAGAGGCCCTTAAAGTATGGGTGCAAAATCAAGTATATCGACCAAGAGGGATTTACGCCTCTTCGCATATATAGCTTAAAATGTAAAGAGGCGGAAATATTTCTATATAATGATATCTCTTCACAATTTGTTTCAGCACTTTGTTTAATTGCCCTGTTCTTGATAATGGATTAACTTGATACAACTCCGAGGAAATTAGTTTCTTCTCCTTACATTAAAATGACTTTAGCATGTATGAAATCATTTGGTATTCAAAGCTCCATCATCGAAAATAAAATTCATATTTCCTCATCAAATCTATCAAGCCCAAATTATAAAATTGAAAGTGATTGGAGCAGTGCTTGTTTTTTTATGCGATGATGATGATGGTGAAGAACTAGAATGTACCATCCATGGATTATTTAATAATAGTTTACGAGGAGATGCTGCTATTCAACAAATTGCGATTGACTACAGTATCGAAACCAGTTTCTTACATGATAAATGCTTTATCAAAAGGACAAGAGCCTTGCCCCACACTCTTTAAAAAACACTGACTTATCTGGCACACCCGAATTAGCTTCCATTTATTGTTGCATGTGCAGTTAAATATCCAGAAGTTTCTATGAGTGGCGTATATCATCTTGAATGGAAAGACAGCAAACAATTACACCTTACAATCTCAATTGAAGAAAATCAATATTCTATTAAATTATGATAATGATATTCTTACTTACGAACATCTTGCCCAAATTGCCTTACCTGAAATTATTTCATTCAACACCTATAACGACCATCGCATTACCATGGCATTAAGCATGCTTACTGTACAAGGTGTACAGAATTAAATTAGACCAATTCAAACTGAGTCAAAAAATCATTTTAAATTACTTTGGGGAGGTCAGTAAAATCAGGATCAATCATCAATGATTATTGGTTAATGATTAATGATTAGTGATTAATAGTTAAACTACAATGTACTAATTGAAGATTGAAGCCTGAAAATTAAGTTACACTCCCAACGTTTCCAACACCGCATTCACACTCCGAACCGCTTCCAGCTGAGTTATTGAATGCGGCTTGCATCAGCGTCGTTTAGTTTGTAATCAACTATACGTTCCCAACCATTCTTCCAACTCACTACCGGTGCGCCTAAACATATTTCTGATTGTCCGTATCTCGCCATCCAAAGCAACACAACATAGAACAATGCGGTTTTCATCACGTAAAATACTTTCACCAACATAGCACCTGCTGCCGGCGCATACCAAGCGCTAATGCCTAACAAATTAGTTAAGGTTGCGCCACCTACCATGGTATCGGCTGCTACTGCTTTCGAAAACTTCTTCATCTTAAAAATTCGAAACCGGCATACCCATATAAGTCGCTAATCGGAGTTAAAGGTATCATAGTTGTGTCTAAGTAATCCGCCAATTACCGATGCTTACAAATCGTTAGGTGAGCATTTCATGGCCTGACTTAAAGTGCAACGGAATCGCGCACTAGCTAAGGCTCCACCGATTCAATGATTCTATTTTTTGGCAAGCCTGTACTTTTCAAAGCAAAGTAAGTCATGGCAGCCATCGGATTGAAATCGCGATAGTAATCGCATTCATTAGTGTTGTAAATATTTTGTGCTACGGTTTTGATACCTGCATTAATGCCTATCAATTATTCACGGGTCATTCACAGCTTACGTGGAATACAAGCAATTACCCCAACATCTGTATGCGCCGTTTTGGTATAATCATTGGTACTTCCTATAATTTTAGTATCCAAATCCTTTAATTTGTGCCGTTTGTAATAAGTCCATTGCCTTACCTTCGGCAACGCCTTCCTTAATATCAACAATTACTAATTCGTCGCAAAGTTGTTTTGCGAGCAATCTTACTCTGCACAAGTTGCGCCTACGGCACCCTGCACCAACTACAGTTACTGTCGTGTATGTATGTTTAATTTTTAAAGTGGCGCAAAGGTAGGAAGGAGATTAAATTTGGAAGGGAAATTTCTTAGGAAGCGTAGTCTAGAGTTCGAGGTTCAGGGTTCGGAAATTATTCTAGTTTAGGGAAATAGATGGAAAGGAACACGGAGTTTGATGCTTGGGAAATTATTAACTCGTCTTAACCTCCTTCGAATTAATATTTTAGCATGTCAAATTTTATCCGAACCTCAACACCCCGAACCCTGTACTCTGATCTCCGAGGGAATTTATTTCTTCGGATGTTTCAATAAAACTTCATCAATCATACCATAATCTTTAGCCTCCTCAGCGGTCATCCAATAATCACGGTCGCTTTCTTTTTCAACCTTAGCAAGTTTAGGCCACCATACCGGAGATAATGATTTCCATAATTCCTTTTCAATTTTCCCGATTTCACGGGCCGTAATTACATAAATCACTAGCTTGTCCTTCGGCACCGCCTAAGGGTTGATGAATCATCACACATGCATGTTTTTAATGCCGTTCGCTTTCCTTTCACTAGCGCACATCAATACAGCAGCCATACTTGCGGCAATACCTGTACAAATAGTACGTCACATCGGGCTGAATAATTTGCATCGTATCGTAAATGCCTAAGCTGGCATACACTAGACCGACGGGACTATTCAAATACATTTGAATATCACGCGTTCGATCGGCACTTTCTAAAAATAAAAGTTGTGCGGTTACAATATTGGCAACATGAATCTTAATCCCTTCTCACTAAAAAATAATGCGATCAACCAGTAATCGCCGGGAATACGTCCATAGATGCTACATTCATCAGACGTTCTTCGATGATATAAAATTGTAAGGTTTGTAATTTGTTTACTCATTGCGAGCTATAATTATGTAAAGTTGCACTGCTAATGCCACACATGCTTGGTAGCATACTTCTTAAATTCATTATGACTCATATTTTCATTTGCTTTCCGCCCTCAAATCTATTCTCAAAAGTTTAAGTTGACAAGATTACCCGAATCTTTTACAATTATTTCGTGAGATCTACTTTTTTGGGGGGCCAACAACACTACTTTCATTAGCTTAGATGGCGATGACACGTTCATCCAAATAAGTACTACAATCAATTAAATCCAATATATATTTAACTCTTATTCAAAACTTTTTTTCAATTCTTTATTTACATTTACTAATTCTCTATTTAATTCTATATTTGCGCCGATTCTTATGGATGGTGGGAAGCTCAGTTGGTTGGAGCTCAGTTGTAGTTCTGAGGGTCGTGGGTTCCAAGGTTCCATCACTAACCACTTAAAAAATTCTTCCAATTTGGAAGCATTTTATTTAAAAAACGTAAAATAATATTATGGCAGAAAAATCAGCATGCTCGAAAATGGCGAGCTACGTAGTTCCTAATTATCCTATCGTTACTTTTAGAAGGTGATGGCATTGGACCGATATTTGGAAAGCTAGCGTAAGGGTTTTAGGTGCTGCTGTTGAAAAAGCTTATCGTAGTGATAGAAAAATTGAATGGATGGAAGTGCTTGCCGGCGAAAAGCCTTTACCCGACCGGAAGCTGGATGCCCGAAGAAACCATGCAAGCGTTGAAGTTATTTGATTGCGATAAAGGTAAGCTCACTACCCTGTAGGTGGCAGTATTAGAATTTGAATGTGGCATTACGACAAGAGCTTGATTTATATGATTTGCCCTTCGACGGGTTCGATATTTTGATGGTGTGCCTTCTCCGATGTGGCATCCTGAAAGGTGAACATGGTTATCTTTGAGAGAAAATACCGAAGACATTTATGCGGTATAGAATATATGACAGTTCACGGAGGCAAAAAAACTGCTCGACTTTTAACGAATGAACTACAAGTGAAAAATATTCGCTTTCCCGAAACTTCATCGTTTTGGCATTAAACCGGTAAGTAAAGAAGGTAGTGAGCTTGATTAATCCGTTCGGCTATCGAAGGCGCTATCACCCATAAATTACCTTCACTAACCTTGGTTCATAAAGGGTAATATCATGAAATTCACCGAAGGCGCTTTTAAAATTGAGGTTACCTTAGAATTGGCCGAACGCAGATTTGGCGATAAAGTATATACCTGGAATCAGTGGGAAAGAACTAAAAAGAAAGTGGTGAAGCCGTTGCCAACGAAAGAATCGAAAATTGCTCATATTGGCGGAAGAGTCATCATTAAAAGATGCTATTGCCGACAACTTTACAACAAGCTTATTAGCCCTCAAGATTATGGCGTGATTGCAGCCTTAAACTTAATTGGCGATTATATAAGCGATGCTTTGGCTGCACAAGTGGGTGGTATTGGCATTGCACGGGTGCAAATATTAATTATCATACCGGACATGCCGTTTTTGAAGCAACACATGGCACAGCACCTCGATTTGCGAATACCAATACAATGAATCCTTCATCAGTTATTTTAAGCGCAGTGATGATGTTCGAATATGTGGGTTGGCGAAGCAGCAGGACCTTATCACGAACTCTATTGGCAGAACCATCAAAAAAGCAAGCGGTGACTATCGATTTTCATAATTTGATGGAGCATACAGCCTTCTTAAAACCAGTGAGTTTGCAGATGAATTGATCAAGAATTTGTAAATCTCTTAGTCAAGATTATAGGTTAGTAAACAGGGCTTTCAATTTTTGCATTCCTGATGGCTAGGTAGCGTTTACGATTGTCAATAAGATTTGCACAATTCGAGTAACGAAGCATCTGTTTTGAGAAACACTATACTGTATAATTAAGAATTAATTTTCGTTCACTTCATGCACTTATCTTTGCTAACATGTCATATTCCTCGCTTGAAGCTTGCTTACTTGATCTAGAAAAAATGGAATGCTTGTGCGCATTACCGATGAAGTAGACCCTTATCTCGAAATGGCAGCCATTCATCTTCGTGTTCATGAAGCTGGCGGTCGGCCATACTTTTCGAAAAAAGTAAAAGGAAGTAAATTCCGCGCGGCGAAAAGTAATATTTTGGTACGCTAGAACGAAGCAAATTTATTTTCCGTGATTCCTACAGCAAGTACAAAAATTAATTGCACTCAAACAAAACCCGCTCTCGGTTTTAAAAAATCCATTCAAAAATATAGATGTTGCTCAATCGGCTTTATATGCCTTACCTAAAAAATCCGTTACAAAAACCGGTTCTTTATGAAGAAATAAAAATATCAGATCTCCCATTAATTGCCCATTGGAAAAAGATGGAGTGCATTTGTTACTTTACCTCAAGTATATTCTGAAGATATTGAGCAACCAGGCATCATGCGTGCTAATTTGGGCATGTATCGAATACAATTGAATGGAAATGATTATGAAAGATTCCGAAATCGGACTACACTATCAGTTGCACCCGTGGCATTGGTGTTCATCAAACTAAAGCCGATGCTGCCAATAAACCTTTCAAAGTAAGTTGCTTTGTGGGTGGTCCTCCAGCACATTCGGTAGCCGCTGTAATGCCCCTTCCTGAAGGACTCAGCGAAATGACTTTTGCGGTGCACTTAGTAAACGACGATTTCATTATACCTATGAAGATGGCTTTTGCATTTCAACCGATGCCGATTTTGTAATCACGGAACCGTTGAAAAAGGACAAACAAAAACAGAAGGTCCTTTTGGCGATCACCAGGATATTATAGTTTGCAACATCCTTTTCCGATAATGAAAGTGCGCCATAAAAGTGTATGCACGTAAAAATACGATATGGGCATTCACTGTGGTTGGTCGACCGCCACAAGAAGATACAAGTTTCGGACAACTCATACATGAAATTACCGGCAATGCCATTCAACGTGAGATACCGGTTTTAAAACAAGTACATGCAGTTGATGCAGCAGGTGTACATCCATTGTTATTAGCCATAGGCGGCAGGCGATACGCCTTATGAAAAAACTAAACAGCCATCTGAATTACTTACCACAGCCAATCGCGTTTTAGGTACCGGGCAGTTAAGTCTGGCCAAATATGTATGGATTACTACCGATGATACTGAACAATTATCGACGCACGACATTCCTGACTTTTTCAATTTATGCTAGAAAGAATCAATTGGCAACGCGATCTACATTTTTATACTCAGACCTCTATAGATACTTTAGATTATAGTGGTGATGGATTAAATACAGGCAGCAAATTGGTCTTGGCGGCCTACGGAAATCGATTCGTAAGTTAAGTACTGAATTGCCTGAATGCCTTCAACAGCTAAAGGGGAATTCAACATATAAAATATTGTATGCCGGGTGTAGTGGCTATACAAATGAATCCATTTCAATCAAACGAACAAGCAGCGATCGATATGGAATTTATAAACGCCCAATTGCAGAATAAAGTAGATGAATTGCAATCCATTCCCCTCATCGTAATGTGTGATGATGCTGAATTTTTAGCCGCAAAATTCAATAATTTTATATGGACCACCTTCACTCGAAGTAATCCGGCTAAGGATATTTACGGCATTGATTCTTTTACGAAATTTAAACTTGTGGGTGTAATGGACCGCTCATCATCGATGCACGAAGTAAACCTCATCATGCGCCGTTATTAGAAAGATGAACAAACTGAACTAAACATTGATAGGTTCTTTAAAAAGGCGGAGCTTTAGAAAAGTTTGGATAAGCGGTTTGACCTTCTCTTGTGTCGACTAAAACTTATTTTCATCAAAACATATTGTATACTTTTTGTTGCTCATGAAAAATAGTATCCGACTTACCCTTTTTATTGCATTTCAATTACTTTGCTCCAACACAAAGGCTCAAATGGCCTACTCTATTTGTGGAAGGGATTTGGCAATTACACCATGGACCGATATCCGACTGGTAAATCTACAAAATGGAAAATCTGAATTATTATATGCTGAAGCCACTAAACTGTATGAATTAAATTCACTCGACCGAAATATTACCGAAACCATTTTAGATGTAATTACCCCCATGGGAATTGGTGGCCTCATGCGCTTTCGATGCCAAACGAAATCGACTGTATTATTCAACCATGGAATATGCCGATTTACGCTATTTCAATCTCGATTCTGCCAATCCGGTATTTACAATTGTACAAGCAGGATTAATTCCCGGCGCAGGATTTGGAAAACCCGAAACCCAATTTTCACGTATGACTATCGCCGGAGATGGTATGGGTTATATGGTGAATAATGATGCTCGTCAAATATTTCGTTTTTCAACAGATAAAAAAACCTCGTACAGAAGCATTAGGAAGTATCGAAAATGAACCATCGCGCAACGATTCTCTGTCGAACATATTTGTAAACCAAGGTGGTGATATTATTGCCGACGATGCCAACCATTTAATTTTAATCAGTGCCATGCAAACAGTATTTCTTATCAACCTCGATACACGTAAGGCTAAATATATCGGCAAAATAAAAATCTGCCCGAAGGCTTTACGGTAAATGGAGCCTGTGTATTCAATGATAATGAAATTATTGTAAGCAGTGCGTTAAGTTTAAGTGGTTTATACAAGGTGTCGATCAACAACTTACAAGCCCAACCTATCTCAAATTCAGGAATAAAATTCACCTCCTCCGATTTAGATAATGGCATTTTATTATCACAGCAAGCCATACAAAATTTAAATAACTATATTGAACCCAAACCATTGCTTAAACCCATAGAACCTCAAAAAACAGAAGAGGAAATTTCATTAGGATTTTATTTTAGTCAGACCGATAAAAAAAATATACAACTCGTTTTTAGCAAAGATGAACTCGGTGAATTTCAAATTACCTTAAGTGACAATAACGGAAAAACGGTGCTTGAACAAAAAGCTGACATCAGTATTACATCACTACAAGTTAAGCTTTCACTTAACGCGACATTGCCTAAAGGGATGTATTATTTAAAAGCAAAACATACTGCCAGCGGACATATTTACTTGAAGAAGTTGGATGTAAACTAGAGACCATACTTTCTCATTCCAACTGAATCCATTTCTTCATTTTCTATTGAATGTATCCGGCATTGCTTTAACCATGAAGAAGATAATTATCAAGATGTGAGGCACTTTCCCCACTTGGGAGGGACAAGGGTAGGCAGTTTATTATTTTTAAACTTATGTCAGCCAGGCTATTTCTTTTCCCAAAACCATTTATATTTGAAAACCCAATCAAACTGATTTACAAATTTTATCTCCACTTTTTAAACTTCTTTCCATGCGATCTATTTACAAACTGATGCTTTGTTTCGTTCTTTTTGCAAGTTCACAATTGAGTGCGCAAGATGTCTATAAAGATGTTGCCCCCATATTCATTAATAATTGTACAAGCTGTCATCATGATGGTGGTATCGCTACTTCGCTTACATCTTATAGTAAGGTATATGCATTAGGTAACACGATAAAGTCTTATATGAAATTCTAATACCATGCCACCTTGGCCTCCGATCCTGCTTATAAAGTTATGTACATGAACGCGTAGTGAGTGCTGCCGATAAAGCCAAGTTGATTGCTTGGATAGATAATGCCATGCCTGCCGGCGATACCACCCTTGCACCTGCTTTACCCGTTTATGGTGCTACACAATTGTATAGCACGCCCGATTTAATTTTAAACGTACCGAAATTTACTAGTACCGCTTCTACTGCCGATCATTATTATTGTTTAAATGTACCAAGCGGTTTATTGCAAGATCGTTATATACGCGCCTTCGAATTTGTACCGGGTAATGCAGCCATTATTCATCATGCTGTAATTACCATAGATACAACCGGAACCGCCGTTGATGATTTAAGTGGGGGTTGTTTTAATTTTCAAGGACAAGTAGGTATTGGAGATTATGCACCGGGTATGGGACCAACGGTTTTGCCCGGGGTGAGTCCGACGAAGTTTGGATTTAGAATTAAAGCCGGTTCTACCGTATCGTTTCAAATGCATGTACCCGAAGGAAGTGCAGGCGAAAAAGATAGTTCTCAACTAAGAATTTATTTTTATCCGGTGGCAGAAACTGGCGTTCGAGAAATGTATTTCGAAACACTTATACAAAATTGGAGTTTTGTTGTTCCTGCAAATGACAGCATAACCGTTACGCAAAAATATCCCCCAAGTGCGGCAGGCATACCGGTGCCTTTTTCCATTTATGGCGTCTTCCCACACTCGCATAATACTTGTACCAATATTTTAAATTTAGCGTATAAAACAACTGATACCATTCCGTTGATTTGGATACCCGAATGGGATTTTCATTGGCAAGGACAATACACTTTTAAGAACATGGTGAAAATGCCGCAAGGGTATCGTTTGTTTTCATCACATAAATTTGATAATACAATCAACAATCCGCACACGCCCGATCCAAATGTCCCTGTGTCGGCAGGCACTAATACCTATGATGAAATGTTGTTCGATAGCTATTTATTTGCCTTGTATCAAACGGGCGATGAGTTAGCCGATATTGAAGCCATCTTAAATAATGATCCGCTTTTTTATCCTACATCAGCCGCAAATGTGCAAAGCCTAATTCCATTTATAAATGTGTATCCAAATCCATTTCAACAAACCATACAATTCGAATATGAGTTGGCAAGTTCGCAATTTGTGAGTCTGCGCATTTACGATATTTTCGGAAGAGAAGTAAGTAAGGTAGTCTCACATATTCAAGGCATGGGCTTTCATACCTGTTCGTGGAATGGAAGATCAGAAAATGCACAAGCATTACCTTCAGGAAATTATATGTATAAATTGCAAGCAGGTAAGTCAACTAAAAGTGGGTTGATTAGCAAGCAATCTGATTAAGGGCATCTCAAAAAGATGGTCTAAAGTTTCTCAGATGATGCATGTGAATTTTTAATTCCGATAGCTATCTAAAGCGTTGACTAAGGTAATTAAAGTGTGCCGCGCGTGCGGCATTTACATAACGAAGTATAAGGGATTTAAACCACCTTGTATTTTCTTTGGGCGTGGCAGCACAAAGGCTCACCGGGCTTTACACTGCTAGTCCTCACCCGCCGTGGCGTCGGGTTGCGGGCTATCCGTTACAATCCCGCACGCGGTGAGTGCTTGCTACAATTAATTTACTCAAATAATTTAAAACTCACCCGCCTCATCATCCTTCTCCCACCCAAAACTGAATTTCATATTCTAAACTTGCCATATTACATTTGCCCCACATTTAAAAATCCTAAATCATGGCTAAAATAGTAGTAAACAATCCGGTAGTAGAAATTGATGGTGATGAAATGACCCGTATCATTTGAAATTCATCAAAGAAAAATTGATACTTCCTTATTTAGAAGTTCCGATTCAATACTACGATTTAGGTATCGAAAGCCGAGATGAAACTAACGATCAAATTACCATCGATTGTGCCAATGCCATCAAAGCCTGTGGCGTTGGTATTAAATGTGCCACCATTACACCCGATGAAGAACGTGTAAAAGAATTTAATTTAAAGCAAATGTGGAAATCGCCTAATGGCACCATACGTAATATTTTAGATGGTACCGTTTTCCGCGAACCGATTGTGATGAATAATGTACCACGTTTGGTTACTAATTGGACAGCCCCTATCATCGTAGGTCGTCATGCTTTTGGCGATCAATATCGTGCAACCGATACCGTTATTAAAGGTAAAGGAAAACTTACCATGACCTTCACACCTGAAGATGGCGGTGACGTACAAAGCTTTGAAGTATTTAATTTTAAAGGCGATGGTGTTGCCATGGGCATGTATAATACCGACGAAAGTATTATTGGTTTTAGCAGTTGTTTTAATATGGCACTTAGTAAAAAATGGCCTTTATATCTTTCAACTAAAAACACCATTCTTAAAAAATACGATGGTAGATTCAAAGATATCTTCGAAGAGATTTATCAAAACGAATTTAAAGCAGCTTACCAAGAAGCAGGTATTACTTACGAGCATCGCTTAATTGATGATATGGTTGCCTCGGCATTAAAATGGAATGGTAATTTTGTTTGGGCTTGTAAAAATTATGATGGCGATGTACAAAGCGATACCGTTGCTCAAGGTTTTGGCTCCTTAGGTTTAATGACTTCTGTACTCATCACTCCCGACGGAAAAACCATGGAAGCCGAAGCAGCACACGGAACCGTTACCCGACATTACCGCGATCATCAAGCAGGCAAACCAACCAGTACAAACCCTATCGCATCTATCTTTGCTTGGACACGCGGACTTGCCTTCAGAGGTAAATTAGATAATAACCAGCCTTTGATTGATTTCTGTAATCACCTCGAAGAAGTTTGTATCGACACAGTTCAAGGTGGTATCATGACTAAAGACTTAGCCGTATGTATTCATGGTAATAAAGTAAATCATGGCGAACACTTTGTGTATACCGAAGAATTTTTAGATGCTTTGGATAAGAATTTGCAGAAGAAGATTGGGTAAGAGCGGGGTTCGGTGTTTGGAGTTCGGGGTTCGAAAATTTTTCTTGCCTGAAGTATTCTCCTTCGTATTTCTATTTTAGTATTTAGGACTTTTTCGAGGTTCGGAAATTTTACTTTCTTGAAGTTTCACACTTCGAATTTCGATTTTAGTATTTTGAATTTTTCGCTTTGCGCTTAGCAGGTTTCTTAAAACTTGAACTTGGGGGAAATCTTTGAAACGGATGTTTTACTTTTGGAAGGCTAATTATATTTGGATTGAGATTTGGAGGATACAATTGAGGGTATATAACCGTTGGCAATAATGCTATCAGCCACCTTAACAATAGCATCATTATTAAAAAATTAGATATGCGTTTATTCATTTTCATTTTAGCTACTTGCTTTACTCTTTCATGCGAACAAACACCATCCTCGCATTCTATTTCCATGGCTGATTATTTTAACTATGGAGATTCAGTTGAATCGGCAGGTGTAAGAATGATTCCCATTAAAACACCTTCGGGTGATTTTAAAGTGTGGACTAAACGTTTTGGTAATAATCCAAAAATAAAAATATTGTTGCTGCATGGTGGCCCTGCAATGACTCACGAGTATATGGAATGTTTTGAAACCTTTTTTCTGCGACAAGGTTTTGAATTTTATGAATATGACCAGCTAGGTTCATACTACAGCGACCAACCAAAAGACAGCAGTCTTTGGACCACTGCCCGTTTTGTTGAAGAAGTAGAACAAGTTCGCCAGTCTATTGGTGCAGATAGTACAAATTTTTATGTGCTTGGTAATTCATGGGGTGGCATTCTAGCAATGGAGTATGCCTTGAAATATCAAAGGCATTTAAAAGGTTTGTTGGTGGCAAATATGGTTGCAAGTGCACCGGAGTATGGAAAGTATGCAGCGGAAGTACTTGCTAAACAAATGAAGCGGAAATTCTTTCCGAAATTAAATCTATCGAAGCGAAAAGGACTTTAATAACCGCGTTATATGGAATTACTCATTCCAAATTTTTACCATGAACATTTATGTCGTTTAAAGGAATGGCCTGATGGCTTTAACCGTGCTATGAAACACGTAAACGGCGAAATTTATACTATGATGCAGGGGCCAAGTGAATTTGGTATTAGTGGCCGTCTTGCAAATTGGGACATTAAAAATCGGTTGAAAGAAATATCTATTCCTACGTTAATGATAGGTGCCAAACATGACACAATGGATCCGAATGCTATGGAAGAACAAAGCAAATTGGTAATGAAAGGTCGATATCTCTATTGTCCCAATGGAAGCCATTTGTCTATGTGGGATGACCAACAGGTTTTTATGACCGGTGTTATCAAGTTTATAAAGGATGTTGATTCTGGAACTTTTTAATAAATAATTGATGTTAGGAAAAACGGAGCTAGGGGTTCGGGGTTAGAGGTTCGGAAATTGCTCTTGAATTGATGTTAGATGTCAGGAATCAGATGATGGGGAAATTTTACTCGCCTGAAGAATCCTCCTTCGAATTTAGTATTTTGAATTTTTGAATTTGCGTAGCGGGTTTCTTAAAACTTGAACTAGGGGTAAACAGAGTAAATGGATATTTTCAATAATATCTTGATGACGAATAAAAAAGCAGGTAAGATGGGCATTATCCAATTCATTTTACAGAACTTAAATGCAAAGTAATATTTAAGAAATAATCTATAAATTTGACGAATGAAACACTATTCGGAGATTATTGCAATAGACCCAAACATAAGATTTGGAAAACCTTGTATCCGAGGAATGAGGATTTCAGTTTATGATGTACTAAGTTGGTTTGCCTCAGGTATGACTGAAGAAGAAATTATTGAGGATTATCCTGAACTAACTAAAGAAGATTTATTGGCGGTGCTAGCGTATGCTGCAGATAGAGAACATCGTATAAAGGTTGCGTAATGAAATTGTTACTCGACCAAAACATTTCATTTAGAATTGTCAAGAAAATTCAAGATTTTCTGCCTTTAGCCAGTCAAGTTAAATTATTAGGCTTAGAAAATAGCGATGACTACGAAATTTGGGAATACGCTAAATTAAATGATTATACCATAGTAACTTTTGATACAGACTTCTATGATATGTCATTAATTAAAGGAACTCCGCCTAAGATAATTTGGCTTAGAATAGGTAATACTTCAACGAAGAATTTGGTAGTTTGTTTGCTAAACAACGTTGAACTAATAAAGGAGTTTGTTCAAAATAATGAGTATAAAGATTTGGCTTGCTTGGAAATTGATACATAAGCATTGACCATAACATTTGCAGAGTATAAGAGAAAGAAACAAGACTTACAAATTAATTTAAACAAACACTGATTATATGAAAAAATTACAATTCAAAGTAATCATCAATGCACCTGCAAGCAAGGTATATGATATTATGCTTGGCATCAATAGCAAATCAACTTATGAGCAATGGACTGCGCTCTTTAACCCAACATCAACCTATGTAGGAATATGGGACAAGGGAAATAAAATTTTATTTGTTGGCGTAGATGAGAAAGGTGAAAAGGAGGTATGGTTTCTAGAATCGCTGATATTATTCCCAATCAATTTGTTTCAATTCAACATTATGGTCTTTTTAAAGCCGGCGAGGAAATTACAGAAGGACCTGAAGTGGAAAAATGGGCCAACGGATTTGAAAACTATTCATTCGAAGAAAATAATGCCCGCCTGGACGAAGCAGTTGGACAGGGAACCACAACCCTTACTGTTGACTTAGACACCACTGAAGATTTTGTAGATTATATGAACAAGACCTACCCTAAAGCACTTGAGAAATTGAAAGAAATTTGCGAATAATAGGGATGTGAATTTAGGAATATACAATCGGAGTTTGGGGCTTGAGGTTCGAGGTTCGGAATTAGATGTTAGGAAAGCGTGGCTAGGTGTTCGGGGTTCGTGGTTCGCAAATTTTACTTGCCTAGAGAATCCATCTTCGAATTTCGATTTTAGTGTGTCGAATTTCCCTATGTAGTTTTCCCTCGTACAAAATCATCTACATTACTAAACAAAAACTCGGGATATAAATTCGAGAACTTTTGCTTTAGTAATCCGCCACGTAAAGGTCGAGCAGCTGGCTGTTGTAAAGATTCAGTGCTAATAACTTCGAGTTGATAATTTGCTTCCGGAAAATGTTTTAATACCGTTAGTGCTAGCTCTACCCTATTCATCCAATCGGTTGAAGCAATATGAAAAATACCAGTGTGCTGATCTTGCAATAAAACCAACATGGCTCGGGCGATATCCCAGGCATTTACGGTGTGGCATATTGATCGAAAGGTAATTTTAAGGTGAGCGTTTGCTTATTAATACATTGCTCGATAATGCGTGATACAAAATTTTTATTTCGTGCTTCGTTGCCATATACATTCGTTACTCGCAAAACCAAATGGGATGTTGAATCGGCTAACACCCTTTGCTCGGCTTCGAGTTTATGTTTTGCGTAGACACTCAATGGGTTTACTGCGGCGGCTTCGTCATACGGACCGTCTATTCCATCAAATACATAATCGGTTGAAATAAAAACCAATTTAGCCTCAAGCTGTTTTGCTAATGCCAACAAGTTTTTAGTAGAAACAACGGTCTTCTGATAACTTTCTTCGATATTGGCTTCACAATAATCTACGTGGGTTAATGCACCGCAATGCACTATTACATCAGGTTTAAAAGCTGCCACATCTACATTTTTTTCATCTAATAAGTTTAACGTATTAAAATAAACGGTATCGCTAGTTGGGTATGAAAAATAAGTGCCCAGTACCTCGCAACCTTGTTGTAAAATGTTGTAAGCAGTTGCTGCCTACTAAACCCGATGCACCTGAAATAAATATCTTCATCATGTGTATGATTTCATTTTAAAATGGAGAATTAAATTCACTCAATGTTTGAAATGCTAAATCTCTTGTAGATACGATTGGATTATATACCCCAATCAAACCCAAAACTATCAAAACGAATACCATCATCTGCTTGCTGATTGTATTCGCCACTAACAAAATAAAAGGTGGTAGCATCATCGCTTAAGGTTATAAATCCATGCGCAAATCCTTTAGGAATAAATAAAGCTTTAGTATTCTCGGCACTTACTTCGGTGCTCACATATTTACCATAGGTATTGGCGTCTTTTCGTAAATCTAAGGCCACATCAAGAATACTGCCTTGGGTACAAAAAAACAATTTTATCATGCTCGTAAGGTGGATGATGAAAATGCATACCACGAATTACATCCTTATGTGAAACTGAATAAAAACTTTCCTTCATATCAAAATCTATCCCCGCCAATTGCAAACTACTTTGATGAAATGTTTTTACAAATACGCCTCGATGGTCATCGGCTCGAAACTGACGGATGATTTTTACAGCTTCAATATGGGTTTGTTCAATTTTCATCAGCATCGTCAATTTTATTCTCGAAATAAGCATTAATTTGTTGCAAACACTTTATATCAGCGGCTTGATCATCTAAATACCATTCAACGGTTTTCTCAATCGCCATCTTCGCATCAAATTTTGGTTGCCAGCCCAATTCAATTTTTGCTTTATCAATATCTAACATTAAGGTAGCAGCTTCGTGAGGTTTATTACTATCCTCGATAATTTCAACAGCGCCTTTGCCGCTTTTGCAATGGCAATTCGAGTAAGCTCTTCAACCGTGAGTATATCATCTTTAGCCAGCCCCAAATTATAAGCCGTATTATATTTTGCAGATGATCAACCATTTTGGTAGCCAATAATAAATAAGCACCCAATGGTTCTAATACATGTTGCCATGGACGAATTGCTTTTGGATTTCGTAAGGTGACTGTTAAGTTGGCTTGCAACGAACGAATGATGTCCGGCACAATTCGGTTATCGGCAAAATCGCCACCACCAATTACATTTCCGGCTCGCACAGAGGCAATTGACTTTTTATGTTGTTCAATTTTATCCGGATGAAAATACGATGAACGAAACGATGAGATGATAATTTCTGCAACCGCTTTGCTTGCCGAGTAGGGATCGTATCCGCCTAATTTATCATCTTCACGAAACAATCTGCTATCATCTATATTTTCGTACACTTTATCGGTGGTAATCATGATCGCTGCACATTTCTTGTCTACATGTCGCAATGCTTCCAGCACATTCGCTGTGCCTTGTCCGTTTACCTCAAAAGTATACAAGGGTTCATCATATCCTTTTAACACCAAAGGCTGTGCCGCCAAATGAAAAACAAAATCAGGTTCAAAACGAAGTAATTCCATGCGTAAAATTTCGGCATCGCGTATATCATGAATGATACTACTAAAAAACAAAGCGAATCGCCATCAATCAAATGGTATAAATCATCCTTCTTTTCGGGTGCTAATGAAAAGCCTTTTACTTCGGCGCCAAGCAAACTTAAAATTTGCAATAACCACGATCCTTTAAATCCGGTATGTCCGGTTAAAAAAACTTTCTTCCCTTCAAAATAGGGTTTAAATATTTAATACTTACCATTTCTTCCAAAGCGGATTTGTTTCCCACAATTTTTCCAATTCTTCTTTATCACGCATGGTATCCATACATTTCCAAAACCACGATGACGGAAGCCAACAATTTGTTTATTACTTGGCCTAGGTCATACATCGGTTGCCGTTCCACATCACTTCATCGATATTGGGATTCGATAAATAATCTTTGATGCGGGTTCAATCACAAAAACCACCATTAATCCAAGTACCGCTATCTTCCGGCTTTTCTTCGAATTGATTTACGGTACCATCTTCTTCCATGTTTACCACACCAAATCGGCTACTAGGTTGTATAGTCGTCATGGTACAAATTTTGCCGTGTTGTTGATGAAAATTGATCAGTGAATTGATATCCACATCACAAACTCCATCGCCATAAGTAAGCATAAATGTTTCGTTATTGGTATACGATAAAACTCTTTTTAATCTTCCTCCGGTCATGGTATCCACACCGGTATCTATCATCGTAATTTTAAAAGGCTCGGCATTGGCATTATGAATTTCTACTTTATTATCTTTCAAATCAACGGTTACATCGGCATTATGCAAAAATAGTTTGTAAAATATTCTTTGATCATCCACCCTTTGTAACCGCAACACAATAAATTCATTATGTCCTTGAGATGGCATATATATTCATAATATGCCACAACATGGGTTTGCCGCCAATTTCAATCATGGGTTTAGGTCTTAGATGACTTTCTTCAGAAATGCGGGTACCTAATCCGCCGCAAATAATACTACTTTCATGCAATAAATTTAATTCTTAAAACAAGTTCAATATGCCTATCTGAAGCTTGTGATTCCAAGTCTTTTAGGCAAATTTCTATCAGGAAATGCGCTGCAAGATAATTCATAGGCTGCCGAATATGAAGAAAAAATAATGTTAATTGAATGATACCTTTTAAGGTATTTGAATTAGTTTTACAATATGAGGGTTATTATTGTTGATGATGAAATAACAAGCTCACAGGTATTAGAGGAATTGATAAAACACTACTTGCCACAACTTGAGGTGATTGCTATTTGCAACAAACCTTCAGATGCAGTATCAAAAATATCTGTCCTTAAACCTGACATTGTTTTTATGGATATCGAGCTTCCGGTATGAGTGGATTCGATATTTTGGAAAAAATACCCAATATTAATTTTGAAGTAATTTTTACTACTGCCCACACGAAATACGGCATTAAAGCGATTCAGTTTAGCGCCATAGATTATTTATTGAAACCTATCAACGTTGAAGAATTAAAATTGCCATACAACGTGTTGAAGACATAGGCCTTTTCAAATCCACTTGAAAAAATTAAGAACCTTTTTGAAAATGTTCAATTGATGAAACAAAATCATCCATTCAACCGAGTGGCTTTCCACTTCAGATGGCTTGAAATTTATACATCTCGACCATATTTTGCGTTGCATGGCTTCCAATAATTATACCTATATCTTTCTCACCAATAACGACAAATTCTGATTTCAAAATCGCTGAAGGACATTGAAAATATATTGCCCGAATCAGGTTTCTGTCGGATTCATAATTCACATCTGGTAAATCTCAAATATATTAGTAAGTTTATTAAAGGTGATGTCAATACTTTAGTGATGAACGATAACACCGAACTGGAAGTGAGCAGAAGAAAGAAAGAAGAGTTAGTGAAAATTTTAAACCTTTGATTTTATGAAAATACGTTGGCAAATTTTGCAATGCCCGATTTACTACCCTATTGCTTGTTTTTTATTAGCGACATTACATGGATTCACTCAAAAAGTGTTTTCAGAAGGCGTGATAAAATACGATGTGTTTTGAATAATGAAGTGAGCCGCAAAGGTATCTATCTCATCACAATCAAAACCGGATTTATTAAACGTGAATTGGTTATGAACTCGGGCTACGATAATGTAATTATCTTTAATCATAAAACTGGCACAAGCATTTCATTAAATGTAAATGATGATGACAAGTATGCGTTACAGCTTACCGCAACTGAAGTTCTTGAAAAGAATAAACAGTTTGAGAAAGCAGAATTTAGAGCCGGAAGTGATACTAAAAAAATTGCCGGCTATAGCTGTCAACAACAAACGATTACGTATAAAAATAAAGAAAAAGCCAATTTTTATTATACTGCCGATTTAATTCCATCGAGTGAACATTTTAATACCATGTTTCCCGGACTAAAAGGCATTCCTTTAGAGTATGAAGTAAAGGCAGCTAATAACTCGTCGATGAAATTTATAGCGCAACGAGTTGAAATTAAAAGCATTGACCTGAGTAGTTTTGACATTCCAAAGGATTATAAAATTGTAACAAAAGCCGAATTGGAGAAAATCAAATAATTGGTATCCTTAAGACCTTTCACTTTTGATAGTACTTTCGCCGCATGAAATTTTTGATTGTCGGACTAGGGAATATCGGCTTCGAATATGCAGAAACCAGACATAATATTGGCTTTGATGCTAGATGTATTTAAAAAAGCATCATGGTGTTTTTGTAAGTGATCGATTAGTTTATACTTGTGAAATAAAATTTAAAGGTCGAAGTATACTATTAATAAAACCCACTACCTATATGAATTTAAGTGGAAGAGCTTTTAAATATTGGATGGATAAAGAAAAAATTCAGATTGAAAACACCTTAACCATTTTAGATGATTTAGCTTTTCCGCTACACGTGATGAAACTTCGTGCATCGGGTTCGGATGGAGGGCATAATGGATTAAAAAGTATTCAAGAAAGTATTGGTTCACAAAACTATCCTCGATTGCGATTTGGTATTGGCAATGATTTTGCAAAAGGAAAGCAAGTGGATTATGTATTAGGAAAATGGAAAGATGCTGAAATTCCTTTTAGTGAACCAAAAGCTGGAAGCATGTTGCACAATCATAGAAAATTTTTGCACAATAGGTTTAGAACGAACGATGAATGCATGTAATCACTAAAATTTGAACCATGAAATAAAAGATTGACAATTCGCAAAATCAAAACAAATTTTTATTGCCGAATTCCCGACTTTAAATACCAGGATTACAAATAAAAACAAGAACTAAAACATATGAAAATATTTTGTGTAGGCAGAAACTACGAACATGCTAAAGAATTACAAAATGAAATTCCAAGTTCATGAGTAATTTCATGAAACCGCATACAGCTTTGTTAAGTGATGGAAAGGATTTTTATTATCCGAATTTCACCAATGACCTTCATTACGAATGTGAAATCGTATTACGGATTTGTAAAATGGGAAGGCTATTTCAGAAAAATTTGCAAGTACCTATTATGATGCCATCACTTTAGGAATCGATTTTACCGCTCGCGATTTACAGCAACATCAAAGAAAAAGGCTTTGCCTTTGGGAAATTGCAAAGCCTTGACCATTCGGCAGTGATTGGCAATTGGAAACCATATCAAATGAAGAAAAAGCGAAACCGCTATTGTTTAAATTAGATAAAAATGGCGAAACAGTTCAAAACGGAAATACGGCAGATCTCATGTATAGCTTTGAAAAGATCATTGCTTATATATCAAGTTTCTTTACCTTAAATATGGGTGATATAATTTTTACCGGAACGCCACAAGGTGTTGGTCCTGAAAAATTGGCGATCAGTAAGTGCCACTTTATTTGACGAAGAGTTATTAAATTTTTCGATCAAATAATATGGGTAATACAAAAGCCCTGATACATTCATTATGCAAATTGTTCAAACCCTTTATTCACGTAAGTCAACGCTTCCGATAGCAATTGGAATTGAAAAATTTGCATGCCTCGTCTGAGGTCTTTTATTCCTACCCTTCTATTAATTCACATATTTTCATGGTTTTGCCATGCAATTCGTTCAAATAAAATCAACACAGCGAAATTGATTATCTGAAGACATTCTTTATTACAAATAGAATCTACTTTTGTAATAAGTGGATAGAAGAGTGTTATAGATTCTAAAATTCTCGATGCAAAAGCAAAGTTGCTATTTCACGTGTAAATGAACTTTTCGTTTCGATAAAACCGGGGGCTTTTTCGAGGGCTGCAAATGCTTTCTCGGAATAGATATCAATTTCCGTTTCGGATCAGTTTTCACACCTTTTGAGTCAAAAAAAAGCCAGGTGTCTTTTACTTTATTATCATCCTTTCTTAATAATAAATTTGCCAAGGTCTCGCGCTCTTGTTCGTTTGAGAGTTCATAAGCTTTAGTAGAAAATAAGTTTTCTTATTCGATAAAATATCACCACCAATTTGCTTTCCGGTTTTTTGCTGCATCTCCATACAAATCCAAATAATCATCCATCAATTGAAATGCCATTCCAATAGATTTACCAAAAGTATATAGCACTTCCGAACAACCATCAGTAGCACCTCCAAGCATGGCACCAAGTTTCATGGAAGCACCCAATAAAACCGAAGTCTTTAGTTCTATCATGGGCATATACTGATCGAGCGAAATAAATGATTGTTTCTCAAATCCATATCTAATTGCTGTCCTTCGCAAATTTGAATGGGCCGTTTTATTAAACAACTGAATCACCGAATGAATATGCTCAGTATTTAATTTATTGAGATGTTCGTAAAGCATAAATTTTCCATCACATCGCCCGAAAGTATGGCGGTTGCATTACCATATTTTTCATGCACGGTTGGATTTCCTCTCCGAAGTGGCGCATGATCCGATATCGTCATGCATTAAGTAAAATTATGGAATAACCTCAATGGCTACTGCCGTGTTTTACATTATCGTTGATATCGGCAACAATCCCTCATGACTCATCAAACATAAAATCCGGTCGAACCCGTTTACCGCCCATATTCAACAAATAAGAACATGGATTTCGTATAACGTATTCGGAAATTCGGGAAATTGATGTTGAGAAAAATTGTTCAAACTCGTCAACAAACTCATTAAATGCATGCATGTAGTAAAAATAATTGAAAAGCATTGAAAATGAAATTCTAGACTCAAATTCTTCAAAGCCTAACCTATTAATTCAAATCTTGATGTAAATTTAACGCCCAGGAATATTTCAACCGACAAACTTCAAAATTCATTCTATCCTTCGAAACAAGTTAAGGAAAATAATTTCATTAAAATAACATTGGGGGCAATTATCAAGGCAATGAACCAATCTGAAACAAATCATTATCAAAAAGTAATGATTAAAAAACAGGGTAGTCTTAGCTTCACACTTCGGGATAAAACCAATGATATCACCAAAAACTTCACCTATGAAGATGGGCTTATCCATCTGCGCGGTTATCTTACAGATGGATTTTTTAACTTGTAATTTGTTTACTAATATCAGACCCACAATTAGAAGTGTTGAAAAACGGGAAAACGGTATTCAGAGAAAAAGCAGCATCACATCATTCAATCCAAGAAAATCATGATAGGCAGAAGCAACGCATATTGTTACAGAAGGGAAAAATTATCTTCACGATTTGGACATTACGCTAAAGATGGCGGTGTATTAAAACACGGTCAGATAAATATCGACAAATCAACCATTATATTGAATTGCTTGCTCCGATGTTAAAACAATTGCCGCTTGAAGGCAACTACAAATCAGTGATATGGGTTCAAGTAAGGGATTTATCTTACATTTGGCATAACGAGTTACTTAACGGATTCGCTCGAGCTGGAAGTAGATATTACAGGCGTTGAGTATCGAGAGGATTTGGTTCAAAATGTAATCAAATAGCGTTAAAAATTATTTACAAATTTACATTTTGTACAGTCCGACATTACTTCATTCAATAACAAAGCAAAGCTATGGTTGATTGCTTTACATGCTTGTAGGATACCGCAACCGACGATGCAATGTATAAAGGCATTGAAGCCGCAGTAAATTGATAGTGGTTGCGCCTTGTTGTCATAAAAGAAGTTCGAAAGGCTATTGTGTCTTCTAAAAAACAAAATGAGCTAGATTTTATTATTAGACTTGGCATATTATTGGAGCGACAGGCAGAGATGATTACGGATAGCATGCGAGCTTTAATACTTTGAATATTTTGGATATAAGGTAAAAAGTATTTGAATTTATTGGATGTACATACGCCAAAAAACATTTTTAATCGTTGGTGAATTACATGAAATCAATCCTATTTCTCAAACAAAATTCATGAAAATTAAAAGCCCGCATGGAGTTTTTTGGCATTCTACAGCAAAAATTATCAACAATCCCGGATTATAGAAAGTTTTAATACCTGATTGCAAATTCTAGTTAAGAAAATTCAGATTTTCAAAACGAAATCAAAAAAGGTTTGCGTCTTGCTTGCGGTAAACACTTAATACCAACTTAATTTTTAGGGAGTCCAAACTACCATTAAAATCATAGAGTGGTTTCACCGATTGATAGCTGTTCAGACCAAATTGTAATTGTGTAGCAGATATCACTTCGGTATTATTTTGAATGTTTACCTGATTTCATGCCTTTATTTGATAATATATAAAGCAAACACTTCAGCATGAAATGAGGCACGACTGATCCCGATTACAAAGCGAGATTGTTCTACGAATTATCCTGACTGTAAACGTAGTTTGACAAACGAAAACAATTAAACTAAACACATGAAACAAATAGTATTCGTCTTACTTTTTTTTAATCACCATACCAGCCTTGCGCAGGTTCAGGCTATTATATTCTGGCTAAAGGGAGCAGATGGGAAAACGACAACCATAAACGGCATCACTTCTCTCAATAAAAACAACTTAAATGGCAATTTTCGATTAATAGAATATATTCCGGAAAATATGAAAGTCGGAGCTACCGAGTTAGTCACTTTTTTTATATCCAAGCAGGATGAAAAGCTCATCAATTTATCATTGAATTGCGCTAAGGCCGTTAATTTACATTATACCTTTTCTGACCAAAATGGGAAACACAAACTTGATGGCAAAATAAGCAATACGCATCGAATTGAATTTATACCTTACGACCTTACTAAGTTTAAAGAAGGTGCTTATACTCCTTCATTTTATAACGATAGCAACGAATTGCTCTATACTTACGAATTCGAAAAGATTAACCTATAATACATTTCCCTAAAGCGATATGAAATTTACTTTTTCCTTGCTAATAATACAAACAACCTTTTTTACAAGTCTGCAACTTAAAGCCCAATGTAGAACGGTTGTGGTTTTTTACAACAAAATCGCTTAGAAATAGGCATTGCCAATAATGGTGCTTAAGGAACACCTGAAAATGTCCGATTGGGTATCCATCCCAACATCCACCGTTGTTTGCTACCACATACAACCGAGGTAACTACAGCTTATATCCAACACACACAACCGCGCTTGATTTGTTGCAGATTGGGATTCGAATGGATGGGCAGTAGGTACTCCACCTATTTTGGTGAAACTACTTTTTACCTGGTACACCACAAGAGGGTTGGTCGATAAATTGGCGGCGTTCGATGTACATGCGTATAGCTCGAATATCAAACTAGCGGAACAACCGGGTTTACGGAACGCCGACTGGAACCAATCAATATGTAACTACAGCAGGCGGCGTAACCCTACCTCATTATGGTCGGG
>JADJJH010000005.1 GCA_016706595.1 Bacteroidota bacterium
CCAGACGCTTCGGCTGGCATTGAAGTGATAGCCCGACCCCAAAGTGGTGGAGCCGTGAAGGGAATTTATACTTAGTAAGGCAATTGCATTTTCGGCGAACTTAGGGACACATCCAATGAAGATAAATACCATTTTTGAAGATTGATCCGATAGCTACCGGATTGGAAATTGAAGACTAACTAATCTGTATATTCCTCCGTAAACTCAATCCCAAAGTTAGTAAGCTCTTTCAAAACCGGTTTATGTATAATTTCATAATCGGAATTTGCACACCGAGTATTTTTACTTCTTCCTGTTAAAATAATTTCGCAAAAATAGCCATCGGTAAGTTTATTTTTGGTTTTGGCCATGGCGGTATAGGTTTTATTTTCTATTTCTTACACCAAAGTGCCTGATAATTTGGTATGCAATTGCTTACGCGAATACCCAAATTCGTGATGCATCACAATCATATCTTTATCGCGATCCTCCATCTTCCACTTTTCTTCGATACGCTTTTGCGGCCACATCGGGATCGTCACCACGCCACTTAGTCCGATAAATTCATCATCATATAATCCTAGCTACTGCACAAGGATCCAATACCAAATCATTTTATCTTTTAAGGTAGCATTACTAATCTTTTCGAGATGGGTATTTCTGGAATCTGTTGCGTGGCAATTTCAAACCAGTCAAGAACATACCATCGGCTTTAAAATGTAGTTAGGTCGTTGGTAAAGTCCAAGGCGAACAATGGTATTCCATCCTTTACAAAACTCTTCAGACGCAGGGTGGCTCTCAAACATCGTTTTTACCTCACCTGCCGTAATAGCTTTTATAGTTCCGTTGCCGCGATTGGCATAAGCTGCTAAGTTGCCAAGTTTAGGAATCGTAACGAGTTCAGTTTCGGCAAAAAGATCACGATAACTTACTTGTTTTCGAAACCACTCAAATATTTGGCAATCGATTTTCCGGCGTTTACAATATTGCGTGGGTTCCACGAAACTCATAATGCCATGGGTTATTATCCGATCCAAAGGAATAATCCGCCGCAATACGATTTAAAAATGGAATAAATATTTCGTCTCCAATCGAACTACTTCATCTAATACCTTTCATGGCGCTCATGCGGTCTATACCGGTCGAGTCCCATTTCATTCATAAACAATAGCCTGCATTGCGGGTATAATGGCATGTGGGGTTTTTTTATTTCTTCGCCAACATAAGAGGTGATTAAGTTCTTCTTTAGTTCAATACAACTTACCACAATCATATAAGCTGGTGGAAGCAGTGAAATTACTTAAGTTGGCATTGGAAATCTGTCGCTTACGTAATACTTCTTCGTGAATATCAAGTTGGTAAGCAGTTCCAAATTATGTGCGAACCTATTTTCTCGAGGGCTGCATTTAAATTCGTATTGGCTAAGGTTACTTGACAAAAGTATTTAGATGAAAACTCAGAGTAGTATATTTTATCAAATAAGAGGAAGACTCTGCCCGCGCCAAAAATCAGGATATTGGTCATTTATATTTTAATCTTGTTTTTTGTCTGTAAAATTTACATTTGCAAAGATATATATTGAAAAATTTTAAAGGATGAAAAAAAAAAAAAAAAAAAAAAAAAAAGAACACTTTCAAAATATCTTATCAGGATGCCTATTGGCACTGATTTTCAGTAGCTGCGCATCGCAGAAAAAGTACGGTTGTCCGAACCATATTTCCAGCTTCTCGACTTTTACTTTCTAATTTGATCGATATGGATTGGTAATCTTTTCTGAACTCAAGCAAATTGAGCAGCTATCGGCAGAAAGTAACTTACAACCTATTGTGATATTTTTTTTTTTTTAAGCATAGTACACGCGTTCAATAAGAAAATAGCCAAAGCCCGACTTGAACGAGCTCAACAACCGCAGGCATTTCATTTTATTATTTAGATTTACTTCAGCACCGCGATATTTCAAATCCATTGGCCGAGCGGTATTTCGGTGTATCACGAATCACCACAAGTATTACTTATAAAAATGGTGAATGCATTTACGATGAAAGTCATAATGGTTTTCATAGAATGAAATCGTAGACAAGGCGTTACAATTAAAGTGAGATATTTAAACCACTGCTCAGTCGTTACTACGATTTTCAATTCCTCATTTCCTTTTCAAAACTGGAGTGAGTAAAAGTTGGAAAGGCCTTGAAAAATGTAAAGAAAGTTCTCGACTCCATTATTTATTCGTACGTTTGAGTATCTTTATGTTATGAGTATAAAAACTAATTATATGAAAAGCATTAATGTGTTTTTCTTAATTCTATAATTCCCTTAACATTTAGCAAAAAGAAAAACACTATCACATGAAGTCACTTACTTATTAATAGTCGTAATAAGCTGGCGTTCCAAGTCGAACTCTTGCCCAAACGAATTACTTAACCTTATGTTACCGCCATAAGTTTTTCACCTACACTAACCACTTGGATTTGAATGCGGATCAACAACACTTGCTAGCTTTAATTTAGAATCAGTACTCCAACAAATTCTACTCAATTATCTAATCCTTTAACTGTTATTATTTGTGTTACCGGATTTCAACTTCAAAGTGCAAATCCGACACTCGTAGTTTCTCCGAATCTACGCAAGACATTTTAGTTGGGCCTTCGATCCTTCGCCCCTAATTGCTTAATAGGCACACAAACTCAAAAAAAAAAAAATTCTTAACCTGTTGCTAGTTTTGGAAGCATACAAGTGAGTATTCAAACACCAACACTTTATACAGTAGGTGCTAATTTTAGGAATGAATGAACTTACAAATACCAGGTTACATGCAACAAAGGGTAACAGCGGTGCAGGTGATTAAAAAATTTCACCTTCAGCCGTTACCTATTGTAGTTGTTCACCGATTACTAATGCAGGCACCATTACAGGAAACCAAAATTTTTTTGGCAGGAAACCCGGTTGCATTTACAGCAACCTTACCAACGGGAGGAACTGGCACAATTTTTTAACAATTGCAAAATTCAACAATGCCCAGTATTTGACAGATATTACTGGAGCTACTTCATCAACCCATGATGCGCCACTACTTACGACAACGCAATCATACCGAAGAAAACCGAAAAGAAACACCTGTACGTATTGGATACCTTCTAACATCATTACTGTAAGATCAATATTGCTCCAACGGCGAATGCTGGCTTAGATAAATCATTGAGTTGTATCATTCCAAATTCAATCATTGGAACCCCAGCAGAAGTGGAAATTGCATAGTTGGAGCCCTCTCAAACGCTTAAGTGCCAGTAATATTGCTGAACCTTTAGCGACATCAACAACTACTACTATCTATACCGTTACGGTTACAAATGTTGGTGGTTGCACATCTACTGATGCGGTTATTGTAACCGTAGATAAAACGCCACCGGTAGCCAATGCGGGTGTCGATAGAAATCTTGTGCTAACCCAACTGCAATTATCGGCACTGCAGGTGTGTAGCCTCGCAATACATACAGTTGGAGCCCAGCAATTGCCTTAAGTTCATCCAACATTGCACAACCTATAGCCAATCCAACAGCTAGTACCGTGGATACGGTTACTGTAACCGGTGCTAATGGATGCACGTCTACGGATGCCGTAATTGTCAATGCAATTGTTGGTTCTTGTTCAACAAATCTTACTCTTAAATTGTATATCGAAGGCTATTATTTATTTAGTGGAGAAATGGCATCCGTTTTATTTAATCAGGTACTCTCTACAAATGTAAGTCATGCCGATAGTATTCATGTTCAGTTGCGAAGCACAACTCCACCTTATAATGTAGTAGCTTCTACCCATACTATTTTAACCACCACCGGAAATGCGACTTGTGTATTCCCTCCATCCGTTTCAGGAAATTATTATGTCGTAATCAAGCATAGAAATGCAATCGAAACATGGAGTAGCAATGGCGTTACCGTAGGTGCTATACCGCCGTATATGATTTTAGCAATGCTATTTCAAAGGCCTACGGCGATAATACCGCATTTGTATCGTCATTACCAATTAGGTATGCATTTTTTAGCGGCGATTTAAACTATGATGAAAATATTGACGTACTCGATCTATCAATCATCGAAAATGATATCAATAATTTTTTATTTGGTTATAAAAAGTCTGATTTAAATGGGGATGGAAATGTTGATATTTTAGACAATAGCCTCAATGAAGTTAACCTCACTAATTTCTATTTACTCTAATCATCCGATGGTAAAAATCAATTATTATACATCAATAATCCATAAAAAATCCTGCATATTAGCAGGATTTTTTATGAAATTAATGAATTCATTCTTACCAAACCTTCGCTCTTTCACTTTCCTGCTTATACATTTTGTTCCCTTCTTTACATTGAAGGCTTTATAAAAAGGTTGGAAATTACTTAATGGCCCATTGCAACGATGTACCCCGTGAATGCGGATCCGCAACTAAACGATTAGCAGCTTCTTCGTCGCGAATATTTGCACGCCACACTTGCGCCCAACTCATAAAAATCGCTGATCGGGCGTAAAGCCATCTATTTTTTCACTGCTTTTTCCTTGCTTCGTTTTCTTAAAGGCTTCATAGGCAATGGTTACACCTCCTAAATCGGCAATATTCTCGCCAAGGGTTAAAGCCCCATTTACATGTTTATCACCTAAAATAGTGTAGGCATCATATTGCTCTTTTACCATTTTTGTTTTTTCATCAAATCGTGCTTTGTCTTCATCGCTCCACCAAATTTTTCAAATTACCATCTGCTGCATACTGACAACCTTGATCGTCGAAACCATGCGTCATTTCATGTCCGATAACACCGCCAATAGCACCATAAATAACAGCATCATCTGCATCTTTTACAAAGAAAGGATATTGCAAAATACCTGCCGGGAAAACGATTTCGTTAAAGGCCGGATTGTAATAGGCATTTACAGTTGGTGGTGTCATGCCCCATTCTTTTTTATCAACCGGTTTGCCCAATTTATTAATCATGAATTTATAATCGAAAATATTTGAGGCAATAATATTTTCACATAGCTCGTTCTCGAAATTTTAAACCTGCATAGCTTCTCCATGTATCTGGGTAACCAATTTTTTTAATGAATGCATGTAATTTTCTTCGCTTTATTTTTTGTGCTATCGCTCATCCAATCTAATTGATTGATTCTGTTTTCATAGGCGTCTTCAAATTATTTACCAATTCCATCATTCGTTTTTTTGCATCGGCAGTAAAATATTTATCGGTATACATTTTGCCTAATTGTTCGCCTACAGCTCCATCAACAACACCTAATACACGTTTCCATCGCGGTTTTTGCTCTTGTTGTCCACGCATGGTTGTACCATAAAAATTAAAATGTTCGATATCAAAACCACTGCTCATAAAGCCTGCCATACGATGCAGCGTATGCCATTTTAAATAGGTTTTCCAATTTTCCATTTGATAGTTTTGGAACATTTTTGAAATGGTAACAAAAAATTCAGGTGTACCTACTAAAATCGTATCCTGTTTTTTAACCATCATTTTGCTCATCAAATCGCGCCAATCCAAACCTTGCGTTCTGATACTAAATTCATCAATAAAAAATTTATTATATAACTTATATGGGTCGCGCATCGAAACACGATCTAAGCTTGCTTTAGCCATTTCCGATTCCATGGTCATAATAATTTCGGCATGCTGTTTAGCTTCTGCTTCATGTTCTCCACTCAGTCTTAACATATGGGCTATATGTGTAATATACTTTGCACGAATTTCAGCTTCCTTGGTATCAGGTTTCAAATAATAATCGCGATCAGGTAATCCCAATCCGCCTTGAAATAAATTGCAAATATTTTTGGTTACGTTTTTATCATCCGGACCCACATAAAAACCAAATAAAGGATTTAGACCTTCTACATTCATTTCGGCAATTACAGCAAGCAATGATTTTTGGTCTTTAATAGTTTCAATTCGGTCGAGTTGAGATTGAATGGCTTTTGTACCCAATCTTTCAATGGCAATGGTATCCATGCCTGAGGCAAATAAATCGCCCACCATTTGTTCGGGACTTCCTTTTGCGGCACCTTTTTGCGCTGCGGCCGCTTCTAATAATTCCTTTAAAACGGTTTTATTAAAATCTTCGAGTAAGTTAAAACTCCCCCATCGCGTTTCAGAAGCTGGAATAGGTGTAGATTTTAACCAAGCACCATTGGCATAGGCATAAAAATCATCGGCAGGATTCACCGTGGCATCGATATTGGCAGGGTCTAGAAATTTTTTACCGGCAGGTAATGAGCTGGTGGTTTTTGTTTGTGCCATACTTTGGGTAAAACTAAATCCCAAAAAAGCACCAACGTAAATAAGTTTAGTAAGATTCATGCTATTAAAAATTTCGCCAAAAGTATATGATTAGCTGTTTTGGGGAGAAATTAATGTATGAAAGGTAAGAATTTGGTTTGGGGAACCCAGTAAGAGTCAAAAAGGCAATGAGAAAAACAATGTATCCCTAATCAAGTCGCTTTGAAATAAAAAATCAGCGTTTGAATGTCACTCTCGCACTCATTCTCACTATGATACTACGCAAAACCAATTGACCTTTGAGCGAGAAACAGAGTGAGAGTGAAGTACAAAAGCAAAACGAGAATGAGTTTAAGCGCTATGCTCTCTTCTCTCATTCTCGCTCTGCTTTTGTGGACCCACCTGGGCTCGAACCAGGGACCACCTGCACCGATAGTCCCGATAGCTATCGGGAGTATAGTCAGGTGCGGAATTTTCCTTTCAGTTTTAAAATCATTTCAGGGTATTTCTTCAAGTTGATGATATAGATTTTACTTTTCATTTTTTTAATATGCTTCTCTATACAAATGGCTTCATGAATTGTATTACAATCAATCAGAAGAAATAATTCCCAATCGTTTGTAATACTGGTAAAGGTTTTTTCATAAAACCCTTCATTGTGTTTTTTGAGTCTTTCCTCAAAAGAGTCTTGCACAAAACCGGTATAAAATAAATTTTTCGATGGACTAAATAAAATGTAACACGCTATCATAGGTTCAAATAAAAAGCCCCTACAAAAATTTGTAGGGGCATTAAAAGTGTGGACCCACCTGGGCTCGAACCAGGGACCACCTGATTATGAGTTTTAAAAAGTTTCATAATACGACTTTTCTTGTTTTTGCACCTACTCTCCAAACCACCTACAGCACTGCGTTGTAAAGGTTTTTTCATTTCTTTTGCTTTCTCTCACTTTCACCTAATTGGCCTGTTTTCTGGCAATTGTTTGGAAATTGTTTGGAAATTTTAATCACCTCTAAATACAAAAATCACATGAAACCATCTATAAAAATCCTGCTTGCCAAGAAGCGGCCGAAGCATACAGGCAAGTACCCTGTAAAACTACAAGTCATCTTTCAGCGTAAGATGAAGCAATATCCATTCGGAATTGACCTGACCAACGAAGAATTCGACTATGTACTTAACCCAGCTAAGTACAAAGGACGCTTCGATGCTAAAACAAAACGAGATCTAGTAGATGTACAAGTTGCCATTCATGCTAAGTTTGCTAAGGCAAATGAGATCATTACCAAAATGATAGACTTTAGCTTTTCTATTTTCGAGCGTAAGCTCAACCAGAAGAAACTTGCCAACACGGATGTTTACCAGTACTATGAGAATATCATCCAAAGGTTTAGAGACAAGGATAGGCTTGGCACAGCAGATACCTACCAGTGCAGTTTATCAAGTCTCAAACTATTCAGACCGGAGCTTAGCTTCCGTGAAATAACCGTAGACTTTCTTGAAGCTTACGAAGCATGGTTTCTTGGAAGAGGCAGGTCCATCTCAACGGTCGGCATCTATCTTCGTCCACTTAGGGCTGTAATGAATGAAGCCATTTCAGACGGTATCATTTCCCGAGAGAGCCACTACCCTTTTGGCAAGAGACTATATCAGATTCCAGCATCCAAGAATATCAAGAAGGCCCTGACAATGGAAGAGATTGGTAAGTTTTTTCAATTTGAGGCTTTGCCTGGTACTTGGCAAGAGAAATCGCGTGATTTTTTCATCTTCAGTTATCTGTGTAATGGCATCAATATGAAAGACATTTGCCTTTTGAAGAATATCGATATACAAGGTGAGTATATTCGTTATACCAGAGCTAAAACGCAGCATACTCATCGATCTTCGAATACTAAAATTAGCATTTATGTTTCACCTGAAAGTCAAGCCATCATAAACAGATGGAGAAATGCAGACCGCAGACCCGAGGCATATCTATTTCCCATCCTTACACAAGGCATGAATGCTGCCGAACAGATGCTACGATTCAAACAGTTTACTCAAAATGTGAACAAGAATATCAAGAAGATTGCTACCACGTTGGGAATAGATAAGCACGTGACCACCTATTTTGCTCGACATAGTTTTGCTACAGTACTCCGAAGAAGTGGAGCAAGTACCGAAATGATTAGTGAATCTTTAGGACACACAAGTACTAAAACAACAGCCTCTTATCTAGACTCATTCGAAGATGATAAACGAAAAGAGATTATGGCAGCATTAACGAATTTTGATACCAAATAGCAAATATTTAGAGTGTCTTAAAATTGCTAAAGATCAAATTTTTGGTATTTAAATGTTCGAAATTATGCAAAATTAGAAGTACCCAAATGTTCATCCGTGCCCTAAAACGACGTGTTTATGAAACTAGAATACCTGTTTATGAACTTACTCGAAAAGTATGGAAATCGTTTTTTACCTTGTGTAGCATAACACAACCCAATGAAAAATTACTTTCTTGTTCTTTTACTTATTTGTAACCATGTAACCTTTTTGCCCAAGTACCTCAAGGCATTCCTTATCAATCAGCCATGCGAAATAGTAGCGGTGGCATTTTAGCCAACCAAAATATTAGTATACGTTTTAGTTTGCATGATAGTGTGATTAATGGTACTATCGTTTACCAAGAAACGCATAGCACTACTACCAATAATTTAGGGTTAGTATCCTTAACTATCGGACAAGGCATTGCAACCACGGGCCTATTTTCTAATATTAATTGGGCACAACAGGCTAAGTTTTTACAAGTAGAAATGGACCCTGCCGGAGGAAGTACTTATGTGGATTTAGGAACGCAACAAATGATGAGTGTGCCGTATGCGTTAAGCGCAGGGAATGGTTTGAAAAACGGAATACAAAATGGAGAAATGTTATTTTGGAACGGAAATGCTTGGGTGAATATTGCACCTGGTATTGAAGGGCAGTTTCTAAGATTTCATAATGATGCTCCGGTTTGGGGGGATATTTTTGTTATTGGGTTTCCCTATCAAGGTGGTATTATTGCGTATATTTTAAAGCCAGGGGACATTGGATACGACGCAAATGTGACTCATGGAATAATAGCTGCTCCATTTGATCAGAGCGTAGCTGCACCATGGGGTTGTCAAGGTGTAAATATTGTCGGTGCTGATGGAACAGCCGTAGGCACCGGAAGTATAAATACACTTGATATATTGAATAATTGTCCAGAGATTGGTACAGCAGCCAGAATCTGTGGAGATTTATTATTAAATGGATATAGTGATTGGTATTTACCGAGTAAAGATGAGTTGAATAAACTCTTTATCAACAGACTTGCGATTGACGGATTTGTTAGTACAGTTTATTGGAGCTCTAGTGAGGATGGTAACAATGATTCATGGGCTCACATTTTTGCTAGTAATACTCAATTAGTTATGTACAAGAGTAGCCTATTTAATTCTGTCCGCGCCGTCCGTTCCTTCTAATTTTTAAACTATCAAAATATGAAACAAAACATTTTAACCCTTTTACTAGTAAGCATTTTTACGAGCATCTTTGCTCAAGCGCCACAAGGCATTCCCTTATCAATCGGCATTACGAAATAGTAGTGGTGGTATATTGGCTAACCAAAACGTAAGCATACGATTTAGTATACACGATAGCACAACAGTTGGAACCATTGTATACCAAGAAACGCATGCAGCCAATACCAATAATTTAGGGTTGGTGAGTTTGCAAATTGGTACCGGCACCCCGGTAATCTCTCAATTTAATTTAGTGAACTGGGCTATGAATGCAAAGTTTTTACAAATTGAAATGATAGTAAGTGGTGGTACA
Source organism: Bacteroidota bacterium (assembly GCA_016706595.1). Taxonomy (GTDB): domain Bacteria; phylum Bacteroidota; class Bacteroidia; order Chitinophagales; family Chitinophagaceae; genus OLB11. The sequence goes on from JADJJH010000005.1 coordinate 10,094, forward strand.
AGCTATACCGATTTAGGCACACAACAAATGATGAGCGTGCCTTTTGCGTTGTATGCAGAAAAAAGTGGAAGCTATCATCAGACTACAATAATAGGATTTTCAGCATCTTCAACTTGGCTTTGTCCGTCAAACGTTACTATGATATCCGTTGAATTATGGAGTGGCGGCGGTGGTGGTGGTGGTGGCGGAAATGCCTCAAATGGTGGTGGCGGCCATGGTGGCAGTGGTGGTAATGGTGGGTATATTAAAACAACAATCTCAGTTTTGCCAAATATAGTTTACAATATCAATGTTGGCGTAGGTGGTAATGGAGGAATTGCAGGAATTAGTTTTCAAGGTGGCGGTAATGGATACTATGGTATAGGTACTGACGGACAAAATGGACTGAATGGTGGAATTTCATCTTTTGATTCATTGGTTACAGTAAATGGTGGAAACGGTGGAAGTGGCGGAGCGGCTGGTAGCTTTCAGTGGTCTAGCAATTTGGGGCAAATGTTATACTCTCTTGGGGCAAATGGAATTGGTGGAGCCAATGGCCCGTCCACTAACTACAATTACCCATATAATTCTTTACAACAGCAGAGAAGCTACTTGCCAACTTCTTACATACCAGTTTATCCTGGAAATTCAAGCATAGGAGGGGCAGGAGGGAATTCGACATTACTAGGTACAAACGGAGAAAATGGCTATGTAATAATATCGTATTAGTACAAAGAATAAATATTAAAAATCTTCTAGAATTGGATTGACAAAAAGGGAAACAAGTTTAAAGTTAGGTTGTAGTGATGCATCCATATATGCTACAAGAATAGTTTTTGATGTAGCTGAATTCCATTGAAATTTTGTTTAGAAATGGAATGAATTGACTCACAATAAATCTGAATATTAAGAATAAAAGTAAAAAAAATGAAACATATTCCACTCATAGTATTTCTTCTCGTTTTTGCAAACTGCTCAAGTGCTCAAACAGTCTCCCGTAAAGTCCTTTCCACCATTGGAGGTTCATACCAAGATAGTAATTTCTCGGCTACCTATACTGTTGGCGAAACTATAATAACCACCCTAAGTGCAGGAGGCATTACGGCTGCCCAAGGATTTCAACAACCCAGTTGTCAAACCGATAGTTCATCTTTCGCTGATTCAGGTATTAGCTCTTATGTATGGAATGGAATTACCTATACAACAAGTGGCAACTATCAACATATTTATATTAATAGTCTGGGTTGCGATAGCATCGTTACACTCAACCTCACCATTTATTTTACTACCGTAAGTATGACGCTTCAAAACGTCATTCAAATTTCGCCTACTGTTTTTGAGTATGATGTGATGTTACAAAATACCGGCAATACGGCTCTTGCATTAAAAGGATATTCATGCGGTTTAAATCATGCCAGTGGTATGCGCAATGGTGGAACACTTACGCATACTTTTCTTTCACGCGATGCAGCTTTAAGTACCATACCGAATGTGGTGCCAGGTTATACTGCTTCAACTAATCATCTTCGTTTATTTACTTCCGATGCAAGTGCTGGTAACGAAGTGAATTTATTACCGGGTACTCCTATTCGAATTGCAACCATGCGTGTGAGTAATTCAGTTCCTTTTCCCAAACGATTTCTTGCCTAATATTAATTTGCAGACTATCACCGCAATCGGTAAAACACAATGCATTGCCAATTGTATCGTTACGCCACCGGGTACATCTTATACAATTAATGGTATTGCCAATACACCTTCGGCAGGTAGCATACAAGGTTTAACGGGTATTGTAAATACACCTTGTTTATACTTAAATGCACTTACTCAGTTTAATGCAACGGGTATCGAATCTACTATCGCAACTTGTAATGGTTCGGGAAGTGGAAGCGGTATCATTACTTTGTCGGGTGCAGGTGCCAACACTTTACCAGGCACTTATGCTGTTAATGGTGCTTCAAGTATCGCTTATAGTACAAACCCATTTACCATTAGTAATTTATCATCTGGTTCGCATACAATAACTGTTGCAAATAGTAATGGATGTTCAAGCACGGTAACGCAAACTATTTCACAGACTTTCTTCACACCTTCTATTCAACAAAATGATACGATGATATGTGTAGGAAGTAGTATTCATTTGAATGCAATTTCGCCTGCTTCTTCAAGTACGCTTCCAAGCAACTTACAAAGTGGTTTAGTGGCGTGGTATCCATTTAATGGCAATGCAAATGATGAAAGCGGGAATGGGAATAATGGGGT
>JADJJH010000006.1 GCA_016706595.1 Bacteroidota bacterium
TAAATACCTCGGGTGTAAAAACTTTTACTTTAAATATTCCAAACAATACCCAACGTGTAAAGATTATGCTGAACTGGCTTGATGTTGAAGCAAGCGTTGGCGCTACCACTGCGTTGGTTAATGATTTAGATTTAGTAGTTACAGATCCTTTATCAACCACTTATTTGCCTTGGGTTTTAAATCCTGCACCTGTAGCTGCCAGCTTAAATGCAAATGCAGTTCGTGCCGCAGATCATTTAAATAATGCTGAACAAGTTACCATTGATAATCCGATGGCAGGTAATTATACATTAAGTGTACAAGGATTTGCAGTGCCCTTCGGGCCTCAAGCATTTTATATTTCTTATGAATTGATAGCCAATAATGCCTTAGAAATTACTTATCCAATTGGAGGTGAAGGATTTAAACCAGGTGAAGTACAAACCTTACGTTGGGATGCCATTAGTAATGGAAGTACGTATTCGCTCGACTACTCAACAGATGGTGGATCAAGTTGGAACTCGATAGTGAGCAGCGTTATAGCTACACAAAAATTATTTCGATTTGGACCGTTCCGAACACATATAATGGAAATTGTAGAGTTCGTGTAAATCGTGGCGCCTGACTCTGAATCACCTGCAATTTTTCCATCATGAATATCCCTGCAAATTTACAAATTGCTTCAGTTTGCCCGGATACCATTACCATCACTTGGTCCGCTAACTGCAAATGCCAATATCAAATGTGTGTATCTTTTGGGTGTAAAGTATATGAATATTGCCAGTAGTACAAGCGATACTTTTTATCATTTTACAGGATTAAATAGTAATGATGAACATTGGTTTAGTGTAACCGCAAAAAATAGTAGCAACAATGCGGTAAGTCGACGAGCATTTGCCATCAATCAAGTACCTGGTTTAGCGAATTGTATTTTGCAATATGATGCTGAGGTATCTGCAAGCACCTCACCAGGCAACGCTACTTTATTAAATTGTGTTAGCTTTTCTTCAATTCCGGTTAGCATTACCATAAAAACTAATGGCATCAATTCGATGAGCAATATTCCTGTTTCATATAGGGTAAATTCCTTATCGCCGGTGAATGAGTATATACCGGAACGATAGCTGCAGGAGCACAAGCAAATTATACATTTTTACGACTTCTATCTCAAGTTTACCAATTGGAAATAATCAAATTAAAACATGGTGTGCTTATACGGGCGATCAATATCATGGCAACGATAGCTTGGCGCAAACTGTAATTTTTAGCCAATAGCAGCATTGCCTCTTTACCTTGGAAAGCCGACTTTGAAAGTGATGCGATTTGTGCAGGTGTGAATTTTTGTGACAATACCTCATGCTCTTTATTAAACGGTTTAGTAAATGAGCAAAATTTAGTAATGGATCAGTTCGATTGGAAGGTGAATGAAGGAAGTACACCTACAGTTACCGGTCCGGATGTAGATCATACACTCCGGTACTGCAAGTGGTAATTATGTGTATACTGAGTCTTCCTATTGTTTTTAATCAAAGTGCATTTTTACTAACGCCATGTTTTTCATTTAGTACAACAAGCAAACCCTATTTAAGATTTTGGTATCATATGTATGGTGTCGACCAAGGTACCTTGCACGTAGATGCATTTGTAAATGGAGCTTGGCAATTAGATATTATGCCGGCAAAAAGCGGGAAGCTCAGGCAATTTATAAGGTGAAGCAATTGATTTAAATGCTTATGTAGGACAAACAGCTTATTTTAGATTTAGAGGCTTTACCGGTGGTGGATCTAAAGTGATTTAGCACTCGATGACATAGAAGTTATTGATTCGGCAGGTGCTTCAGCAGTGAATGATATTCAGACAAGCTTCTCAATCTTTCCAAACCCAGCAACTCAATTTATTGAAATCAATGCAAGCCACAACCAAAATGCATTCGATGAAATCTATTGTACAATGCTTTAGGTGAGATGGTTTATTGTGAAAATCAACCTCACCTATAAAACAAAAACAAGTTAGTGTTTCCAAATTTTGCTAATGGAATCTATTGGATGGTTTTTGAAAAGTGGAGATGAAGTAGTGTTTCCCGAAATAAATGGCTGAAGCAATAGGCATTTGCATATCATCAATGCTCAAATTTCAATTTGCTATCATTTTATTTAGTTCATTGTAGGCATTAGTTGTAAGATACCCCATTTAAATCTTTTAAATAAGGGTATGAGTACGTTTGTTTTCCATTATCTTCCTCTAATTCAGGTGTAAGCAATTATTTGATTTGATGATCGTAAAAGACAATTCTTCTATCTGAAATGAATGTGCCTACTTCGCCCCAAGCATAACTTGCACTATCATTTAATAGGGCAAGTATTTTTCATAGTTTCCGCTTCACTAAATGATTTATCGAATGAAAAAAACCATTATCCAAGACAGCTTTTGTAACGTGCGCTAATGGAAAATTCATCCCTACTCTTGATCTCTTTTCTGCATTCCTTAGTGTAATTCTGCTGTGTGGCCACATCACCAAAAACATAAATATGTTTAAACCATATCCTTTGATGGATGGGTTAAATAGCGATACCTGAGTACAACTAAAAAATGATTAGGATAATAATTGCTAGTCTCTTAACCATAAGAGTAGCATTATTTTATTTCTAATTCAGTGTTTTCCTTCTTCATCAAACCCATTTTACGCAATATTTTCTTTTCGTAATTCCAAAAAATGAAAATTGTCCAAAATGGAATAGAAATAATCAGAATTAAGATTTGATATCCAAAAAGCAAAACGCCTACTTTCAATATCCAGTACCAAAATGAAAATTTTTCAATATCCAGCCAAGTTGTAATTTGTTTTTGAAATAAATGCCGTGGTTGTGCCTGTTATCGCAAATACACATAAAATTAAAAATAATTGTAAGCCGCCAACTTTCCAGCGCTGTTGTAGTTTTTCGAACATGTGTTTTACCTTAATCTTTATTTACATCACTCACATCATGAATATCCATCAGTAATTTAGGCGGTCTACCGTTCATTACTTTGGTGAGCGCCTCATTAGGAATTACTTGATTCATAGCTTGCCCCTGCGCAATCACACTATGCCTATTTACATTCATTGGGCCTTCAATTACCCAATCCTTTGTTTCTTTTTATCAAATCTGCAAGTATTACAAATCCAACCTGGCTTACCATCCTTTGTATTATCGGCTACCTCACCCCATTCATCTTTACGTGCAGTTACACGAAGCACATCATCTCCTCTATACCAAAGTGTAACCTCGCCACAACAGGTAGGGCAATCTCTATGTGCTAATACAGGCCGTGTAAACCATACCCTATTTTTAAAGCGGAAAGTTTTATCGGTTAAGGCCCCTACCGGACAAACATCTATCATGTTCCCACTAAAATCGTTGGTAATTGCCTTTGAAATAAGTGTAGAAATTTCGGCATGATCGCCTCGTTCTAGAATTCCATGACTGCGGCAATTGGTAAGTTGATCGGCCACATAGGTGCATCGATAACAGAGTATGCAACGTGTCATATGCAATTGAATATTCGGTCCGATATCTTCTTTCTCAAATACTCTTTTTTCAAAATCAAAACGACTACCCTCTTTACCATGTTCGTAACTCAAATCTTGCAAATGACATTCACCGGCTTGGTCACAAATCGGGCAATCGAGCGGATGATTAATGAGTAACATTTCAACTACACCGGCACGAGCTTCTTGCACCTTATCACTAGTAATATTTTTTACTACCATGCCATCCATTACACCAGTTCGGCAACTAGCTTGTAGCTTGGGCATAGGTCGGGGATCTTTAGCTGAGCCTGTGGCGATTTCTACTAAGCATGTTCGGCACTTACCACCACTACCCTCAAGTTTACTATAATAACACATTGCAGGTGGGGTCACATCTCCACCAATCATACGGGCAGCATGCAATACACTAGTACCGGGTTGAACTCGATGGTTATATTATCTATAGTTACGGTAAGGGTAGATTTCGGAGGGGTCTGAACTTCACTCATGGCAACAAAAGTAGTATGTAAATTGTATAGAAAAAAGTGTTTTTATAGGCATAAATCACTGAGGGCAAACAAACTTCCATTCACTACATTAAAATCTACTTCAGCATCAATTCCATCTACCCTTCCTTTGCAATTATGTTGCCACATAATCCATTTTCGTTGAATACAAGGTGCTTTGCATTGTTCATAATGCGCAATCCACAATGGGTATGCATTGAAATCATCGCCCAGGTATGAATTATAAAAATCTGGATTCGTATAAATGATAGGTTTTTTACCATAAGCAAGTCGTAATTCCTCAATACAATCGTCTAATGCTTGTTTAATTTGCGTTGCACTTGCCCCATTTCTTTCTTCAACATCAATTACAGGTGGTAAGTCGCCCGGTTCAAGTTTTACATGTCTTACAAAATGCTTTGCTTGTTCTTTCCCGTTTCTGTTTGGATGAAAATATAAATAAGCACCTCGTAACAGATCATGGGATTTCATTTCATCCCAGTTTCTTTCAAAATACTTATCCATTCGATGAGTTCCTTCTGGGCTTTTGCAATGGCAAAAGAAATTCGTTGTCCTTTATCGCGCATATTTACCACCGATTCCCAATTTATTTTCTTTTGATACTTTGACACATCTATGCCATGTGTAGAATAACCTGCAGGAATGCTAATGCCGAAATTTGGATAATGAATGTTTGGTGTTTGTATAAAAACATATCGATCGATCAACCATATGCCAAGAAGCATACACGCAAGTAATAACCATCCAAAATTTTTTAGGAATTTCATTCAGCAAAGAAAGGCAATGGGATAAAACGAAATGGGATAAAATAAAATATCTTTGGCAAATAAACGTTAATTCCATTAATGCATAAAGCCCTACTCTCTTTTTTCCTTACAAGTTCTTATTTGCTTCAAGCGCAGGTTCAAGGCGGTGAACATGTTTTTGAATTTTTACGTTTAGCACAAAGTCCGCATATTACAGCTTTAGGTAGCATGGTAGTAAGCAGTCCGGCTAAAGACATGATGTTAGGTGCCGCTAACCCCGCTTTATTGCGACCAGAATTTCATACCCATTTAGGCATCAATTACAATATGTATTATGCAAATACCAAAGTGAGTAATGTGATGTATGCTTATCATGCTAAAAAGCTTCAAACTACTTTCGGCATTGGCTTGCAATATTTAGATTATGGCAATTTCAGCTTAACCGATGCCGCAGGCTATCTCACTGGTGAATCGAAGGCTATCGATTATTGTATTCAATTGATAGCATCGCGTAGTTATCTGGAAAAATGGCGATATGGTGCAACTTTAAAATTTGCGAATTCAAATTTAATCGATAAAAAAGCGAGTGCTTTATTAGCGGATATTGGTGTGATGTATGCCGATACGAATAGCCAGTGGTATATTGGCGCAACGATTAAAAATGCCGGTATCACCATTAAAAATTATGAGACGGGGAATAATCAACCCTTACCTATGGATTTGCAAATAGGCATCACTAAAAAATTTAAGAAAGCCCCTTTTTCCTTATCGGCTTTGGCCCATCATTTACATACCTGGGATATTCGTTATGATAATCCGGCCGATGCTAGCGATAATCAGTTGCTGTTTGCCGATACCACCACTGAAACAAAAACCTATTTTGCCGATAAACTCTTCAGGCATTTTGTTTTTGCCGTTGCAATAAATTTAGGCAAACGAATTGAAATCAGCGCTGGATATAATCATATGCGCCGAGCCGAATTAGCGATTACTGAAAAGAAAGGCATGTCGGGTTTTTCGTATGGTGCAGGTTTGTACCTTAACAAATTTGCCTTACATTTTTCACAGTCGCATTATCATATTGCAGGTGCTTATACCGAAATGGGATTAAGCATACAACTCAATCAACTTATTGGCTCGGGCAGCAAATTAAGTTGGGCCGAGCGTTATGCAAATCAATATCATTAAGTAAATGTTTGATTTTTCCTTTGAGCGTTGTAGTCACCTTATGATGTAAAAATTATTTGGGCGGCAGGCAGGCTTTTCACTGCAAGTCCTCACACGCCGAGGCGTCGTGCTGCGGGCTTTCCGTTGCAATCCTTGCCGCAATACATAGTACCCCTAAAACAAATCATCCCTTACTACATGAATAATAAGGGATGAAAAAAATATTTACAAAAACGTTATCGCAATTTTATTTGCTTCTATCGGTAACCCACTTAGCTACTCTAGGCCCCAATTCTTTTTGCGAACGACCGCCTACAAATACACCGATATGTCCACCCGGGAAAGCATATAATTCTTTATCCTTTGAACCAATTTGTGCATTGATTGCAATCGTTGACTCGTTTGGAATAATATTATCTTCAGTTGCATAAATATTCAAGAAGGGCATTGTGATATTTTTCAAATTCACCAAACGGCCACCTAATTCAAATTCGTTTTTAATAAGTTTATTGTCTCTAAATAAGTCTTTGATATACTTACGATACATCTCACCTGCTAAATCCGGACAATCAGCTTTCCAAAATTCCATTCGCAAGAAATTCATCATTTTATCCTCGTCACCCAAATTATCTAATACACCAAAGTATTTCGAAATATCACCGCTAGGTTTCAACATACCAAAACCAGCATTTAATAAATCAGCCGGAATAATACCTAATGAATCAACCATAGTATCAACATCCAAATATTTTGTCCACTTATACAACATGCATTTATCGGTTGTAAAATCAAACGGAGCTACATAAACAGTTAATGAATTTAATTTTTCAGGATAAAGCGCAGCATATATTGTTGAAAATGTTCCGCCTTGGCAAATACCCATTTTATTGATTTTTTGGATACCATGTGCTTTTCTGATATAATCAACAGCACCATTCATGTAGCCATCGATATAATCTTCCATTGTAAGATACTTGTCAGCTTTGGTAGGGTACCCCCAGTCCATGATATAAATATCTAAGCCTTCATCTAAGAATTTTTTCATTAAGGAACGATCAGGTTGTAAATCCAATACATCGTGTCGATTCATAATAGCAAAAGAAACTAATACAGGAATTTTACATTTAGCTGGTGTAGCTCTATCATATCTGTATAATTTCACTTTATCCATTTGCCACACCAACGTCTTAGGTGTAGTTCCTACTTCTACTTTTTCAAGTGCTTGTAATGTGTCGTACCCTTGTTGTAATTTACCAAGGGTTTGACTCATTTCTTCTAATATTCCCATTGAGTTCATAATTAATTAAATTTAAGATGGCAAATGTAAACTCTAAATTTGAAAGCCATCGAATATGTTTATAAAAAAAGTCCCGAATAAATCCGGGACTAATTTTTATTTGTAAGGCAAAAAGTAATTTTTATTTCCTTAAATTAGGGAAAGGAGGAGGTGTATTAGAAGGACCCGTTTCATCTGTACCAGCAGAGCGATAATCAACTGCATCTACATCACCTGTTGAATTACCATATTGGAAGATGAATCTTTCACGATCAATTCCTTGCTTATCAACCATATAGTTGATAACAGAATTTACGCGATCCCATGAACGTTGTTGTTGAACTTTAGTTCCGCTACCGTTACCGATAATCACCGCACGACAGTTAGGGTTAGATTTCATTGCATTTGCTAATGAATTCAATTGATTCATTGCTGAAGATCCTAATTTAGAAACACCTGAAGCGAAGTTAATTGACCCACTAGGGATTGAACCACAACCTTCTGGTTTGTCATCACGCTTGATACGTGTGCAACATTCAGGATCTGGACATTTACCAACACCATCAGCATCAACTGGTTGACATTCCGTAGGCGTAATTAATTGCTTGTCTTTGTAATCAGCTACACCGTCACCATCTGTATCAAACGGACAACCATGAGAATCAACAGAAACATTACCTGGCGTGTTAGGGCAACGATCGAAGCAATCAGAGATACCATCTCCATCAGCATCTTTAGAACAATCTTCAGTTTTAGCTTGAGGACGCTTCATTTCATTATATCCATAATCTAAAGCGTTCATCCACCATAATGGCTCAACTGCTTTACCACCAACATTAACATTTAATCCAACTGAGAAATAGTTGATATTATCAAAGTCACGAGTTAAACCTGATGGCGCATTTGAAGCCACACCAGGCCATTCTTGCCAGCGCTGACCATCAATTAAGTCATCACTTGAGAAAGTAACTTTATCTTCAATTTGTAAAGAAAGTTTCTTCGATAAACGAACTTGAATACCAGCACCTGCTGTAGCCATACCACGTAATGTACCTCCAGCTAATTTACCACGATTTGAGTGAGTTTCACCGTCTGTTTCGTATTCACCATCAAACATATCCTTTAGTTGATTATCGATATCCTTTCTGTTTTCATATGCAGAACCAGTTAAACCAATTCCAATATTATCAAATGCATAACGATTTCCTGCAGCATCCAAAGCATCTATTTTTGTGTTATAAGTTAAAGCACCGAAACCTGCTAGGGCATAATAACTTACTTTGTTGCGTGCATTATGAAACTTTAGGTTATTTAAGGCAGCAACCACTTGAAATGATAATTCATTAATGGTTGTTTTGTAATTGTAGTTTACAGGGCTTGAGCCATAACCAGTGCGGCTCCATGGGTTTTGATTTCCATGTCCCCAATATCCTTGTGCTTTCTCGTAGTTATAACCAGAAGCACTACCATGTATAAATTGCAAACGAGTAGAGATTACATAACCCCAAGCTTTACGAACAGATAAACCAAAACCTAAGGTGTTTAATGGTTTCACTGCACGATTAAAAATCGAGCGTGATTTAACGTCACCAGAAACATTTAATAAACCACCAGAAATTCCGATTTCCCATTGGTTACGAGGTTTAGCCGGAAAATCATATTGGTTGTTAAGAAAATCTCTTTGCTGAGGTAATCTTTTTTCAGGAATTAACGATGTATCAGAGACATCATATCCTCCACCTCGATACATTCCGCTGTTACCATCTTGAGCTTTAACGCTATTTGCTGAAAACAAAGCGATAAAACCGGCTAATAATAAGTACTTTTTGCTTGCCATAATTTTATTTTTATTATAAAAATTGATTGTAGTTCAATATCTGGCAAATATAGGCTCTTTTTACACAAACAAAAAAAAAATAATACCTTTTTGGGAAAATAAACTGTGACAAAAGCCTCCTAAATAAAATTTTTTTTGAAATTTCGAGAAAAAATTTAAAAAAATTAACCTTCAAAATATGATAATTCATCGATTTTATACCCCTCAGAAAATACCTAAATAAACGAAAATTTGATGTAATCGATTGACACTTTTTACGGATTGTATTCCATTCCTGTTAAAAAAAGAGGCTTACATAGTAAACGTAAGCCTCTTCAATGATATTGATATTAAGTGTTTTTATTTACCCGTTAATTCAGGATGTTTAGGCGCTACCGTTGCTTCACCTGACTCACCTTCTGCAGCCGGGCGATAACTTACCGTTCCTGGTTCACCTGATTCACCAAATCTAAAAATAAACCTCTCCCCATCTATTCCTTGGTTATCACGCATGTAATTTATAATATTATTTACTCGATCCCATGATCTTTGCTCTTCTAATTTATTCTCGTTTCCATTACCTATTATTACTACTCGGCAAGTAGGATTTGCACGCATATCATTCGCTAAAATCGAAAGTGCCGCCTTAGCTTCTGAACTAAGCTTCACTTTATTTACAAATGATGAGATAGTACCACCCTTAATGTCTGAACAACCTTTTACTGGTTTAGGATCACAACACTTTGGATCTGGACAATTTCCTATACCATCAGCATCTGAAGGTTGACATTCTGTTGGAGTAATTAATTGCTTGTCTTTATAGTCACAAACTCCATCACCATCTGTATCTAAGCAACACCCATGGGTATCAACTGCAATACCAGGTTCGGTTCCAGGACAGGCATCAAAACAATCCGAAACACCATCACCATCCGAATCAATGTCACAAGGAGAACCATTATTATTTCTCTCTTCAACTCATTATAACCATAATCTAATGGATTCATCCACCACAATGGCTCAACCGACTTACCACCTAAATTTAGATTCAATCCGATTGATGCATAGTTATAGGTATCAAAATCTCGTGTTAAAGCCGAACCACCATTTCCAGGTGCAGGCCATTCTTGCCAACGTTGCCCGTCAACTAAATCATCATTTGTATAAGACCATTTGTCTTCAATCGAAAGAGAAACTCTTTTACCTAATTTAAATTGAATACCCAATCCAGCGGTTAATACTGTTCTGTAGGTTTTTTCTTTGCCAAACCAAGGTCGATTGTCGTGTCTTTCAGCACGTGTTTCATATTCACCATCAAATAAAGTAAGTAAATCTTCGTTCTTTGCGTTTCTCGACTTATACGTGTTCGACCAATTATCTGGTTGATCGGCATTATAATTTGTATTAATAATTTTGCTGAAATCGTACCGTTTATTTGCCTTCAACGCATCAACCCATGTATCATATAGGGTACCGCCTATGCCTGCTAATACATATAAACTTGCTTTGTTTCGTGCTTTATGAAACTTAATATTATTTAAAGACGCTACCAATTGAAGTGATAACTCATCGATATTTGTTTGGTAATTGTAAAATACTGGGTTGTAACCATAACCTAAAGCTGTCCAAGGATTTTGATTTCCATGATCCGAGTATCCAGTGCCAGGTTGCCAGTTAAAGCCAGAAGCTTTTCCATGTAAGTATTGTAAACGAGTTGAAATAATATAGCCCCAAGCTTTTCGTACATGAACACCAAAACCCATAGTTTGACCTGGATTCTTAGCGCGCCAAGGCATCTTAGTTCGTACATCGCCCGATACATTTACAAAGCCTCCACTTATCCCTATCTCCCACTGATTGCGGGGCTTAGCAGGAAAGTCATACTCATTTTTTAGAAAGTCGCGTTGCTGATCCATACGACGTAAGGGCACCAAGGAAGTATCCAAATAATCATAACCAGCTCCCCTGTAGACTCTGGTCGAAGTAGTTTCGGTAGTGGTACTTTCTTGTGCTTGTGCAAACGTAAATGACAGGCTAAGCAAGACTACCAACACAGATAAAATAGTACAATTTTTACTTGACATATTTTTCGTATTTTAATTTTTTAATATACAAAGGTAAAAACTTTGAACAAACTACATAATTTTATCATGAATCTTTTTTTTATTTACAAACCCTTGTTTATCATTGTGTAAAGGATGAAGGAAATTAAGAAATATTTACAGGACGATTTAAATGCCTTTGAAATTAACTTCAATTCAGCCGTAAAAAGTAAAGTTTCGCTACTCGATAATATCATGAAATATATCGTGAAATCGAAAGGCAAACAGCTTCGTCCCATTTTCGTAATTCTTTCTGGCAAACTTTGTGGTACCGTTAATGAACGTACGTATAGGGCAGCTTCATTAATTGAATTACTACATACAGCTACCCTTGTTCATGATGATGTTGTGGATGATGCCAATCGCCGCAGAAGTTTTTTTTCGATTAATGCCCTTTGGAAAAACAAAATTGCCGTTTTAGTAGGCGATTACTTACTTTCAAAAGGCTTGCTATTATCATTAAACAACAAAGATTTTAGAATACTTGAAATATTGGCAACTGCTGTAAAGGATATGAGTGAGGGAGAACTCTTACAAGCAGAAAAAGCCAGACGATTAGATATAACAGAAGAAATATATTTTGAAATTATTACATGTAAAACCGCTTCTTTAATTTCATCTGCTTGTGCTGCCGGTGCTTGGTCAACTACCGAGAACGAAGAAATTACAGATAAACTAAGATTATTTGGGGAAAAAATTGGTATTGCCTTTCAAATAAAAGATGACCTATTCGATTATGGCAAAGTAGATATTGGTAAACCTACCGGCAACGACATCAAAGAAAAAAAAATGACCTTGCCTTTGATTTACACACTCAATCATTGCGACTCAAAAACCAAAGCGAAAATTATTCACATCTTTAAAAATCCGGCAAAAAAGAAAACTGAAGTAAATTTTATTATTGATACGGTAATTGCACAAGGCGGTATTAATTATGCCGAAGAAGTGATGAGAAAATATAAACAAGAGGCCTTAGATATTTTAGATTCATTAAACAAAAGTGAAGCACGCGATCACATGCATAAACTTGTAGATTATATTACCGAAAGAAATTATTAATCTTGTGCTTGATATGGAAAAGAAAATTACAATACTAGGAGCCGGCTTAGTAGGCTCATTGCTATCAATACTGTTGCAAAAAAGAGGATACCAAGTGACGATACTCGAACGTCGTTCGGATATGCGAAAAGCAAATATGTCGGCAGGCAGATCTATTAATTTAGCTATGAGCGTTCGCGGTTGGGCGGCTTTAGAAATGGCCGGATTAAAAAAAGATATTGAAGAGATTGCGATACCCATGTATGGTCGACAAATACATAACCTTGATGGCACAACCGTTTTTCAGGCCTATGGCAAAAACAACGAAGCCATCTATTCTGTTAGCAGAGGAGATTTGAATAAAAAATTGATATCACTAGCCGAAGCTAATGGTGTAAGTATTCAATTCAATCAACGTGTAGAAGATGTTGAATTAGATACTCAAGTTTTAAAAATTGAAGACGCACAAACTTTAGTAAAAAGCGAGTACCAAGATCATGAAATGATAATCGCTGCGGATGGTGCTTTTTCGGCATTAAGAAATGCGTATGTTAAAAAAGATCGATTCAATTATAACCAATTTTATATTGAACATGGTTATAAAGAATTATTTATTCCGGCAGGAGAAAACAATAGCTTTCTGATTGAAGAAAAAGCCTTGCATATTTGGCCAAGAAAAAATTTCATGTTGATAGCCTTACCGAATTTTGATGGTTCATTTACTTGTACTTTATTTTTTCCGTTCGAAGGCAATCCTTCTTTTTCGGCCATTAAAACCGAGGCCGATGCAAAGCAATTTTTTGAAACCCAATTCCCCGATGCCTTGGAATTAATGCCAACTTTTGCAGAAGACTATTTTAAAAACCCAACCTCATCATTGGTAACCGTAAAATGTTTCCCATGGATTTATGAAGATAAAAGTTTTTTAATTGGCGATGCGGCACATGCTATAGTACCTTTTTACGGACAAGGCATGAATGCCGGATTTGAGGACTGTAGAATTTTGATGGAAATTATGGATGCATCGAGCAGCAAATCGTGGAAAGAAATTTTACCTATTTACCAACAAGCACGCAAAAAAAATGGTGATGCTGTTGCCGACCTCGCCTTGCAAAATTTTATTGAAATGCGCGACCTCGTTGCCGATCCATTATTTTTAGCGCGTAAGAAAATTGAAAAACAATTAGGCCTTTTATATCCTGCGCAATTTAATTCGGTTTACGAAATGGTATCCTTTTCAAATACATCCTATCACTTCGCAATAAGTTGCCAAAAAGCACAAGATAAATTATTACAAAAAATTATGGCCGAAGGAGATTTTGAAACGAATGTAAATTTACCCGAGTTCAAAAATTTATTAGTTAATTGGATTGTTGAATATGCGAATGAAGTAGCATTGTTGGAGAAATAGGAAACTAAGTTCAAAACTTTTAGAACTTCATTTTTTGGCAGTCGCTAAAAGTCAAGTTTTATCATTTCAATTCTTTGGCGGACGCCAAATGTTAGGAAGCACAAGCTGACGCTTGCGTGATATTGAATGAAATAACAATGTTGGAGAAGTAGCTTATCGGATTTATTAAAAGTTTAGAGTTCGATCTTCTTTGGCGGACGCCAAATTTTAGGGGGCACAAGCTGACGCTTGCGTGATATTGCCAACAGTTTACTCAATTATTGAAAGTTTACCAAATGCATCTGCACAATCTTTAAACTTGCAACGATAGTTATATAAACCATCTACAAGTTTAGGAAGAGTTCTATAGACTTTATTATTTCCTTCAGGTAATATACAGCTATATACTTGTTGTCCTAGGCTATTAAACAACACAAATTCACCTTCGGTTTTACATTCGTATTCAATATTTATTTCAGTTGAAGCAGGATTAGGGTAAATACTAACTCCTTTATTTTCTAAAGCATAATTAGTTGTTGAAACCGGCCAATTGCAGAGGGAAAGTGAAAAGACAGCACCCATCGGGCATCCGTGTATTATTGAATCAAGTACTGTTATCGAATCAATCATTCCGCTTATTTTTGTATTTTCCCATCCACATCCATTATATGATGGGCTTGTGACATCACCATCAGATGTAAGTATTGCCAGTGGTTGACAAGCATTTGCTGTACCTGGAAAAGGGATGGCATAGTGAAGCCCGTTAACATACAGTTTTACCACCTCAGAATCAAGAGAACTACCATCTATCGAACCAAAATTAATAAATAGTTCATTGATAGGTGGTGTAAAGGTAAATGTATAACCCCCATTATTGCAAGACCAAGGCAACGGGTAATTATGCATACCAATATGATAAGGACCCATCGTATTATTGCAATACGTTAGCGTATCTACAGATCCAAAGGCTTTCACATTTACACTATACCCATTAACTAATTGAGTAAAGTTTGTATGGGATACTCTGCATTGAGCGAACGCTATAGATTGCATCAAAAGATGCAAAGTAAGAAGTATTAAACCTTTCATTAATTTAAGATTAATAGTTTACCAAATGCATCTGCACAACCTTCAAACTTGCAACGATAGTTATATAAACCATCTACAACTTTGGGAAGAGTTCTATAAATTTTATTACTACCTTCAGGTAATATACAGCTATATACTTGTTGTCCTAGGCTATTATACAACACAAATACTCCTTCGCTTCTACATTCATATTCAATATTTATTTCGCTTGAAGCAGGATTAGGGTAAATACTTACTCCATTATTGCCTAAACTATAATTAGTTGTTGAAACCGGCCAATTGCAGAGTGAAAGAGAAAAGATTGCTCCATTGGGACAACCGACTATGACTGAATCAATAATAGAAATTGAATCAATAATTCCATTAATTATAATATTTTCACTACCTGCGCCATCCCAATTGGGTGATGTAATATCTCCAATTGGAGTGAGGATAGCAAATTGCTGACAAATACTTGTATCTCCGAGTACTATAGGGCTATGAAATCCATTTATGAATACGCGAACAATTTCTGAATCTAATATTGAGCCATTTACTGAACCAACGTTAAGAAAAATTTCGTTCACCGCTGGAGAAAATGAAAAATTATACCTTCCACCCTTACAACTAAATGGGAGAGGTGTATATCTTACACCAATATGATAAGGTCCAAACTTTGAATCACAATATGTTGCCGTATCTACATCACCAACATGAGAAACTGTAACATTTATGCCATTTATGTTCATTGTACCACTCAAATGCGTAACCCTACACTGGGCAAATATCACATATGAGAGCATGTTCAAAATTGAAAATAAAATAACTCTTTTCATTAGTGAATAATTGAGAGTTTACCTAAAACAGTTTCACATCCTTCAAAACTACATTTGTAGTAATACATACCGGCACTTAAGCTATGTACTTGCATTTGCACTTTTCGTTTCCCTTCATTTAATTCGGTTGAAAGTACAACTTGCCCCATACTATTTTTTAGTTCAAACTTAGTTCTCCGCAGAGTCTCCGCCTCGGGACTCTGCGATTCAATCTTATAATCATATTTAAAAACCATTTCATAAATCTAGTTAATTTCAAATGAACCACAAATTACCACATGAAAATTAACTCACATCATTATTGTTGAGATGGAGAATTAGTTAGGCTGAAAATAAATTATTACAAAAAATAATGGCAGAAGGTGATTTTGAAACGAATGTCAATTTACCCGAGTTCAAAAATTCATTAGATAATTGGATAGTTGAGTACGCAAATGAAGTGGCTTTGTTGCAAGATTAGCATACTGCCTGCCGCTTACTGCCTCACCACTTACTACCAACTGCCATTTACCAATCACCACTTGCACCGCCACCATCAAAGCCACCGCCTCCACCTCCGAAGCCACCAAATCCTCCGCCAGAACTTCCACCACCTGAATTACCCCAACCACTTCCGCCACCAAAACCTCCAAAGCCACCTAGCCAAGGAGCTCCTCGATCGTAATTATATCCTTTACGACTTACATAGGTGAAATTTTTATTTCGGCGTATGAAGAAAATGTAAAATACCAAAACTAAAAAAATGATGATGAGTGCAAAAGGAAATGGGTTCACACTTTTTTGTTCGTCTTTAGCATCATTGGTAAACTCGCCTTTTGTTGCTTTTATAATGGCTTTACTGGCGTCATCAAAACCGGCATAAAAATTACCGGCTTTAAATTGTGGCTTCATGTATTCACGAATAATGCGTGAACATATCATATCAGTTAAAGCACCTTGTAAACCATAACCCGGTGAAATATTAATCTTTCGATCTTGTTTAGATGCTAAAATAAGTACACCATTCTTCTTTTCTTTTTTCCCAATATTCCATTTACGACCTAATTCAAGCGCGAATTCCGAAACTTCCATATCGCCTAAAGTTTCAACCGTAACGATAGTAACTTCGTTTGAACTTTCTTTTTCAAAGGCTAATAATTTGGCTTCAAGTAACGTTTCTTCTTGCTCGTTTAACATATCGGCCAAGTCGTTGACTAAACGTGGTACGGCCGGTAAATCCGGAATACTTTTATGATATGTATGTTCGCTTTGTGCAAATACTAAACACGAATAAGTAACACATAAAAGTAGAATCAAAAATCGTTTACTCACAAATGCTAATCTCATTTCCCAAATACAATTTCGTCAGGTAATTCATTTTTATTTTCACCTTCCCATGGAAAATGCGCTTTTAATACTTGTCCGATATTCGCGATACAATTTTGCAAACCTTGCACATATTTTTGTTCAACAAAATAGCTACTTAATAATTTAGCTTCTGCATTCCAAAATAAAGGGTCGGCCTTTTCTACAATGCCTTTATCTGCACAAAGTGCAAAAGCTTTATCTTCTGTTGCTATATATATAAGGACAGCATTCCTATCCACAGTTTCATTCATTTTCAATTGTATAAACAATTCTTTAGCGCGTTCAAAATGCATTCGAATGTTCACATGAACTTTCAATAAAAATTTTTATTTCGCCTGATGTTGGTTGTTCGTGCATGCGTATTGCCTGCATCACCAGTTCGGTTTCTGCCTTGGACAATAAGTTTTTTTATGCTTTTACGAAAGAACATGAATAGAAATAAATAATGGTAATGAGTGCTAAGAATTAAAACGACACTTTCGGATTTTTTTGCGCTTCAGGGTCAGCTTCAAAAGCCGGACGAGCGCTCATATTAAACATACCTGCTAACATATTCACCGGAAAACGCCTAACACTAATATTATATTCTTTAACCGATTCATTATAATCTTTAATGGCTGCTGTAATTCGATTACCTGTGCCACTTAACTCGGCTTGCAAATCTAAAAAGTTTTGATTGGCTTTTAATTGCGGATAATTTTCACTGACGGCCATTAATCTTCCCATTGCCATACTGAGTTGTCCTTGCGCTGCTTGAAATTCCTTCATTTTTTCAACGGTTAAGTTGGTAGGATCAATCACCATTTGTGTAGCTTTCGCTCTGGCCTCCATCACTTCGGTTAAGGTCTTTGTTTCGAAATTAGCTGCGCCTTTCACCGTTTCAACTAAATTCGGAATGAGCTCGGCTCGTCGTTTATACTGAGCTTGCACATTGGCCCATTTTTCTTTTACATTTTCATCCAAAGGAAGTAATCCGTTGTATGAACTTTTAAGCCATAATGCCAATGCGGCAATAACTAGAAGTACAATAATCCATGCTTTTTTCATATGCTTTTCATTTTTGTTTTTTAAATACGTTTATAATTCAGAGGATTCAAGAGCAATCGTCTTGCTTTAGTTCACAAGAATTGCAGAGCCTCATTGTATGTTTTTATTATTCTATTTCTTATTCATCAATTTGATACCTGCTTAACGGAAGAAGGGTTTTATTAGCAATAAATATCAAACCTCATTTCATGTGATTTAATTTTAATGTGTTTATTTTCTTTTTGATGTTTACAAAGAAAGTACAAAAAATGCTTTTAAATATAAAAACATGTAATACTTTTGACGCATTAATTAATAAAAATATTAAAAAATATGAAAAAAGTAATTATCCTCTCTTTAATGATTGTATCAGCGTTTTCAGTTGATGCGCAAAGAAAAGAACACGCACAGCGACCTCTCAAGGAATGTTGCTGTTAGATTAGGTTTTGGCGTTAATAGCACTAAGACAGATCCGGATTTAGATGCGGAGAGCACTACAACCGAAGTAGCCTTTACACCTTCTGTAGGTTACATGGTAGTTGATAATTTAGAGTTAGGTGTAAATTTTGGCATCACTAATGGTCGCACAGAAAACATCGCTTCTCAAGCTCCAGTATTGAACAAAACTAACATCAGTTCTACAGATGTTAACTTTGGTGTTTATGTTATGAAGTATTTCCCTTTAAACAATTGGTTTGCCTTTACAGCTGCTGCTAATTTAGGTTTATCAACTGGCACATCTGAAACTGAAAACGTGTTAGGTGCAGTTACTACACCGATTGCTCAACAATCAGGTAATCGTAATAGCGTTGGTGGTGCTATCAATTTCGGTATGGCATTTACTCCTTACAATGCATTCTCTTTACAAGCGGGTATTGCTGGTTTAGGAATTAGCAGTATGAAAAACGATCCTGATGGCGTAAATAATACAACCAACACTACAGACTTCGGTTTCAATGTTGCTCGTCAAACAGCTCATTTAGACTTCGTTTGGTATTTCGGTCGTGGTCTTTGGAAAAAATAATCTCAACGATTTTTTATAAAAAATCCTGTTCGAAAGAGCAGGATTTTTTTTATGCTCATTACAAATTCAAGTGATGATGTATGTTTGTAAAACGAAATTTAGTAGAATTCATTTATGTCAAAACTCTCAGTAAATATCAACAAATTCGCGACCCTTCGCAATGCACGAGGTGGAAATAATCCAAACTTAATGCAAATCGCCATCGATTGTGAACGATTTGGTGCAGATGGAATTACCGTTCACCCCCGACCCGATGAACGACATATCCGGTATGAAGATATTGCAATGCTGAAAGAAGTTGTACATACTGAATTTAATATCGAAGGCAATCCGAAAGAACAAAAGTTTATTGATTTAGTGTTAGCCCATAAACCAACACAAGTAACCTTAGTGCCTGATGCAGGTAATCAATTGACTTGATCATGGTTGGGATACCATCAAAGAAAAGTTTTACAAAAAAGTAATTTCACTATTTAAACAAGCCGGCATTCGTGTTTCGATTTTCATCGACCCTATCGAAGAAAAATTATGCATGCTAAAGAATGTGGCACAGATAGGATAGAATTATATACAGAAGCCTATGCATCTCGTTATAAAGAAAACCATGAACTTGCTATAAAACCATATATACATGCCGCTAAAATAGCCGCACAACTAGGATTAGGTTTAAATGCCGGTCATGATTTAGATTTGCAAAACCTACATTACTTTGACAAAAATATACCTAACTTACTTGAAGTATCTATTGGACATGCCTTGGTTTGTGATGCATTATACCTTGGCTTAGAAAATACTGTGCAGATGTATAAACGTTGCTTGGCAAAGCCAAATGAGTGAATTGGAAATTTGGCAATTTGAAAATAAGCGATACAATTCCCTAACCCATTTACAGGTTAACCCAATAACCTTAACAAATAACCCCTTAACAAATTAACATCTAAACCTAATAACACCTTAACAAAGTAACTCACTAACATCTATACAAAAACCATGCATACCATCGTTGCTTTAGCTACAGCCCAAGGAAATAGTGCCATTGCCATCGTGCGTATGAGTGGTGAAGATGCTATTTTGATTGCTGATAAAATTTTAAAGGCAAAAACTTGGTGCTCAAGCATCGCATACAATTCATTTTGGAAAAATTATGGATGGGGATGATGTGGTTGATGAAGAAAATCTTATAATGGAGAAGATACGATTGAAATTAGTTGTCATGGCTCACCTTATATTATTAAGCGAGTAATTGAAACTTGCACCAAAGCGGGCGCGCAATTAGCCTTGCCTGGCGAGTTTACGAAACGTGCTTTCATGAATGGGAAGTTAGATTTAAGTCAGGCCGAAGCGGTTGCCGACATCATTGCCAGCGAAAATGAAAGTCAGCACAAAATGGCTTTGCGACAAATGCGTGGAGGGTATTCAGAAAAAATAAAATCGCTTCGACAAGAACTCATTGACTTTGCCGCCTTAATGGAACTTGAATTAGATTTTAGTGAAGAAGATGTTGAATTTGCCGATAGAAAGAAATTTTTAGATTTAGTAAGTCAAAGCCTGCAAGTGATTGAAAAACTTATACAATCATTTCAATTAGGTAATGTAATTAAAAAAAGGAATTCCAATTGCTATTATTGGAAAACCCAATGTTGGTAAATCTACTTTATTAAATTGTTTATTAAACGAAGAGAAAGCCATAGTAAGTGAAATCGCCGGAACCACTCGTGATTTTATTGAGGACAGTTTGCAAATTAACGGTATAACTTACCGCTTTATCGATACAGCGGGTATTCGGGAAACCGATGATATACTCGAGGCTAGAGGAATTGAGCGATCTTACGAAAAAATAAAGCTTGCGGATATTGTTTTGTATTTAGCGGATATTCATAAGCCTTATCAAGAAATTGTTGAAGAGTTCAAATCTTTTCATTTCGAGCTCATCAAAAAGTGATTATTGTTTTAACAAAATCAGATGATGAGGCCGGTTTTGCAATGCCTACGATACTAAGTAGTTGTTTCAACTTTATGTAAACAAATAACTTCGAGATATCGGCAAAGCACCATCGTAACATTGATAAATTATTATCCCTTATCGAACAAGCACAAACTCATGATAGAGGTTTCGATTATATCGTTTCTAATGCTCGGCATCTGCAAGCCTTTCAGCAAGCTTATGAAAGTTTAGCTAGGCAAAAAGGATTACTAGAAAAGTAAGCGGTGAATTTATTTCCATTGATATTCGAACCGCCTTCAAGCCTTGGGTACTATCACTGGTCAAATTTCATCCGGAGGCGTTTTGAGTTCAGTGTTTAGTAGGTTTTGCATTGGAAAGTAGATATCATAAATTATCTACTTGTAAGCTTAGTCTAACACCTCAAACACAACCACCTCGTTCGTTTTATTCTTAAGGGCCATCGCGCCTATCTTTTGACAATTAAAAAATTTTTGCCATTTCGTAACAAGCTGTTAATTAATATTTGTCGGGCTTGGCCATCCTTGCAAACGTTGTGTTCATTTACCGTATCGCCAATTGCGGTATAATCTAAACGTTTAATAGTCGCCGAACCGATGTTCCCACAAACCATTTCCCCTGTTAATACCTATCGAAACTTGGGCTGTAAGTACTGTTCCATTAATTTTGATGTGGAAGTGAAATAATTTATTCCTAACATTGCTAAACTTGCTTCTATAGCTCTATCAAAAGGATAAAAGGCCCTTTAAACACTTTGTAGCCCACGCAATCGCCAATAAGAATTTATCAATAACACCTTGTTGTTCAATAATTTTTCCAGCTATGAGTCAAAGAGAAATATTCAATAAAGAAACCACGGTATCAGTTTTCTCTCTTTCACTGATTAGTAAATCCACAAATATCTATAAAAATAACAGAAGCCTCTAAGGTTTCATTTGCCATAATCGATGATTCATACTCGCGCTAATCATAAAATTGAGTAAGCATTTTCATCTACATACATTTTAAGAATATTTATTCTCTTTGATCGCTTTTAGGTCTCATGAATTGAAAAACATGGTATAGTCTTTCCACGCCTCTCGGGTCATCAAAGTTTACCGGCTTGGTGATAAAGTCAAAAGCACCGCGATTCATGGCGGTTCTAATGTTCCCTAATATCGCCATATACAGACACCATAACAGCTTTTACTAAAGGATGCGATTCACTCAACTTGCAAAGTAAGGGTAAGCCCATCCATTTCGGCATATTGATATCACTCAAAATAATATCAACATCCGGATGTTCTTGCATTTTGAAGTGAATCAACACCATTAATGCAAATAAAAAATCATATTTTTGCTCATGATTGCGACGGAATTTTTGCTTTATCAATAATTTTAAATCCGCCTCATCATCGGCTACTAATATCTTGGTCATAGGGTTCTTGATTTTAGTTTTTCCTTTAGATTCATAAAGTCAACAAGGTTTAGTTAAAGTCATCTGCACCAAAACGTAGGCTTGTCTATAATTTGTTTCGTCATATATACGCGGTAATCATCATCACTACCGGCGGTGGCGCTTCGTATTTTTGTTTAATTTGTTTCAACAATTCAAGCCCACTCATTCGAGGCATATTAATATCCGATAATATCAATACCGCTTCATGTTGATGTAAATTCATATAATGCAAAGCTTCGCCCGAAAACGCAAAAGCCAAAATCAATTTCCTTCTCTCTAATTTCTTTTCAGAAATCGTTGCTCAAATAAAGTTTGAACATCATGTTCATCATCAACTACTAATATTTTCATGATCATCAATTTAATTTTTATATAATAATAATAAATTCTGCAAATTCGCCTTCAATTGAATCGACTTTTAA
>JADJJH010000007.1 GCA_016706595.1 Bacteroidota bacterium
ATCTCACAATTACGTATTTTAGATTCTCCAAAAAAACTATATGAAAAAAAAATCTATTTTAAGTTTCTTTCTCTTGTCAAGTCAGTTACTCCTAGCCCAGAATACGCCTACTGCACAGGACGACCCTCAAGCAGCCAGACAACATGAATTCAATATAACGCACGATCCGAATACCAACGATATTCCAACCGAACGATTATTGCCTATAATTGATTCAGTAAGCAATTATTTTAATAGTAATCCAGGAACAAAAACGGTTTCTAATTGGACAGAGCGCGGACCAAATAATGTGGGTGGAAGAACCCGTGCCCTTATCTTTGATCCAAATGATCCCACCCATAAAAAAGTATGGGCAGGCGGTGTAAATGGTGGTTTATGGTTTACTAATGACATTACTGCTACCAATCAGGTGTGGAATATTGTAGATAATTTTTGGGTTAATATGGCTGTTACTTGCATAGCTGTTGCGCCAAACAATCCACAAATTATGTATGTTGGAACCGGTGAAGGTTATAGAAATATAGATGGCGCAAGGGGATCAGGTATTTGGAAAACAACAGATGGGGGAATAACATGGAATCAATTAGCCTCAACCCATAACCAAGAAAAATTCAATTATGTTCAGAAAATAGTTGTTACATCTACTGGCGTTGTTTTGGCAGGTACAAGAAGTCGGTTTTGTAATGGGACTAGCGGTGTACTTCGTTCAGCCGATGGTGGTACTACTTGGACCAGAGTTTTAGGCACAAGCACAAGTTCATGCGCTAGCTCTAATACCGCATGCGCCGATTTGGAAATAGGCCCCACAGGTATTATATATGCCAGTATGGGAATTAGTTATACCGGAAATATTTATAAGTCCATAGATGGTGGACTGAACTGGGTAGCAATAGGGGGCAATGGTTTTCCGGTATCGGGATATCGTCGGATAGAAATTGCTGTCGCTCCCTCCAATCCAAATCGTATTTATGCAATGGTTGAGAATGCTAGTAATGGTTCATTACTTGGAATTTATACGTCAACTAACCAAGGCAGCACTTGGACAACCTGCACATTGCCAACATACTATTATGACAATTGCACAACTCCAAGTTCGGACATGACTAACATGCAGTGCTTTTATGATTTAATTTTAACCGTTGATCCTGCGAACGAAAACATTCTTTTCGCAGGTGGGATAGATGTTTTGAAGTCAACCAACGCTGGCAATTCCTGGACTCAAATAACGAATTCTTACGGTTATTGTGGTCTTCAATATGTTCATGCAGATCAACATGCCATGGTGTTTCAACCCGGTTCATCATCGGTAGGAATATTTGGCAATGATGGAGGCGTTTACTATTCATCTAATTTAACTGCAACTACACCAACACTTACAGGTAAGAACCAAGGATATAATGTAACTCAATTTTACTCATGCGCCATATCACCAAATTGCACTGAGGATTATATTATAGCCGGAACACAGGATAATGGAACCCATCGTTTTCTTTATTCCGGAATAAATGCTAAGGATAGAGTCTTGGATGGAGATGGTGGATTTTGTTTCATTGATCAAACCAATCCTAATATTAAAATAGTTTCCCATCGCAACAACAATTTTTATCTGAGTTCAGATAATTTTGATACCTATCAAAGCCTTACTGGCAGCTTTAATTTGAATGGTCTATTTATTAATCCGGCAGACTACGATGATGCAAACCATATATTATACACTGCTTACTCTGCCACTCAGATAGATCGTATTTCGGGAATTCTTACAACGCCAACTGAAGCGACAATTACAATCACTGGTATGTCGGCTACTCCTACACATATTCGAGTATCGCCTTATGCAGCTGCAGGAACAACTACACTTTTTGTTGGAACATCAAATGGAAGCTTGTATAAAGTAACCAATGCACAGGCTACGCCTACTACTACCAATTTAACAGGTACAGGATCTCCATGGGGAATTTCTGCTAGTATTTCCTGCGTGGAGATTGGGGCTACGGAAAATGACTTACTTGTTACATTTTCAAATTATGGAGTTGTATCTGTTTGGCGAACTACCAATGGTGGTTTGAGCTGGACAAATAAAGAAGGTAACTTACCGGACATGCCCGTGCATTGGGCCATTTATAACCCCAACGATTTGAATGAAGTTTATTTGGCAACAGAATTAGGCGTTTGGTCAACGACAAATATTTCAGCGACTTCTCCTACTTGGGTTGCCAATAATAATGGATTGGCCAATACACGTATTAGTATGTTTCAAATCCGAAAATCGGATAACCTTTTAGTAGCTGCAACATTTGGACGAGGTTTATATACCTCTACATCTTTTGGTGGAGCTAGTGCTGCTCCCTTCCCAGATTTTGATGCGAACAATACAACGATTTGCCAGGGGACAACCGTTAATTATTCAAACCTCACCTGTGGAAATGCGACCTCATGGACATGGACTTTCCAAGGCGGAACACCTGCAACTTCTACCCTACAAAACCCAACAGTGACCTACAATACTATTGGCACATATTCAGTTTCCCTAACAGCTACAAATTCGTATGGTAGTCAATCTAAAACTAAAACAGGATTCATTTCTGTCGTTGCTCCCCCAACAACATTGGCTACAGCATCTATCACAACATTATGCCCGGGTCAACCAAGTATACTTTCGGCAAGCACAACAGGACCACAAACACCCGTAATGTATACCAACCCTGGATCTTCTATTAATATATACCAAGATCATATTTCACTTGTACAGTTCAATAGCATTAATAATGCAACGGGTGCAGGAGGTGTAAATGGTTATAGTAATTATACTGCATCAGTTCCGGCCACAACAGTCAATGCAGGTCAATCGTATAACTTAACAGTGAATGTGGCTTATGGGTTTGATGAAAATGCTGCTGCATGGTTCGATTGGAATCGTAACGGACAATTTGAACCAACAGAATTTGTAAATATTCCATTGATTTCATCCGGAACTTCGAATGGAACCGTATCTGTTTTAGTTCCAATTAATAGTGCTGCAGGTACAATTCGTTTACGTGTTCGTTCAAAGTGGCTCATTGCATTTACTTCCACCGAATCTTCAAGTGCTTATTCATATGGCGAAACAGAAGATTATCTTGTTAATATTATTCCATCATGCCTCTTTAGTTGGCAACCAGGAAGCCTGTCGGGGTCGCCTCTAACCGTTACGCCATCGAGTGCAACAGTATATACAGTAACATCAACAGCAGCGAATGGATGCATTAGTACAGCTACTGCAAATATTACAAATTTGCCAACACCAACTGTTAATGCTGGCCCAGATATAATACTTACATGTACTGTACCTTCATCGGTTATTGGAATATCGGCGATTAGTGGTAATACATATTCTTGGAGTCCAGCAGTTGGATTGAGTTCAACGACCATTGCACAACCCATAGCGACTTCAACTACAACCACAACCTATACCGTTACGGCAACTTCAATTGCCACCGGTTGTACAGCAATCGATTCAGTTTTGGTGAGTGTTGTTCCCTGCTCAACTATATTGACAACAAAATTAATCTTACAAGGATTTTATTCATCCCCCAATCTGATGTCCCCCGTTTTATTAAATCAGGGAGTTCCTGGTGCTATGGCAAGCGTGTCAGATTCAATTACGGTAGAGTTGCATCAATCTACCGCACCTTATGCCTTAGTAGCCAGTGTAAAAGTTTTATTAAATACCAATGGCACTGCAACCTGTGTTTTTCCTCCACAATCTGGAAGCTTATACATAGTCATTAAACACAGGAATAGTATTGAAACCTGGAGTTCAACAGCAATTGCTATGGGCACTGCAGTGAACTACGATTTTTCAACAAGCGCTAATAAAGCTTACGGAAATAATATGGCAGAAGTTGACCTAGGTGTTTGGGCTTTGTATTCAGGTGATATCAATCAAGATCAGAATATTGACCTGCTTGATATAAGTAGTCTTCAAGCGGAGATCAACAACTTTAACTTCGGCTATTATGCAACAGATCTCAATGGAGATGGTAATGTGGATTTACTGGATGGTCCAACCATAGAAACGAATATTAATGGGTTTATTTTTTCTAATTTCCCGTAGTAGTTGAAAACGAATTATAAAGGTTCAATGTAGTTGAAAAAATAGAGATTGATAGGATTGAAGAATAAGCATGCTGTAAAAATCGAATCAATTTTTACTATAAAAATTTCCAATACAAAATTCAATTCTAGCTACGCAGTGAACTTAGGCTATGGTGCAATTTTGCGAATAATCATTTCAATTTATACCAGTGTGAAATGGTAGATATACCATTTCTTATCCCGTACGTGCGGGAGTTTATGCCGATAGGATAGATGTTTGGACCAAAAGGTTTGGTCTATTACATAAATCACATCGGTATTACTTACCATTACAAAATCTCATTCCAATCTAACAAAATTACTATGAGTTTGTACTTGTTCAATAAAAGTACTTTTTCTTTGGCATTACAACAATCTATATTTTAATTGTTGAATTAGAAATCTGGTTAAAAACGCCAATTGCCAACTACTTTACTGCCAACTGTTTTATTTCCCACTTTCTTCTTCGATATACAAACTCAATGGCAATGCACCTAAATTCAATAAAGTGGCTAACTCATAAGCTTCATTTATCGAAAATAATCCGGAGATATTTGATCTTCCTCCCATAATTTTTTCGGTAGGCATGGGTGCCGAAAGTACCTTGCCATCTAATACCATAGCAATAGGATGTCCAATGTTTTTTTCGGTCATTCGTTCCCAAACTTTAGCACCATATCTGTTCATGGTTATCATAATCGCCGGTGAACCATTAATAGGATCGAAATCTACTGCTGCCGTTTCAATTTGCTCACCGCTTATCAAAGCTTTGTTGCCATTAAAAACAGATCTAATTCCATACAATATACTCATCTTAAGTTTTTTTATTTCATCATCAGCATCACCAAAATAAAATTGTATATCCTTCGGGAATTTATTTTTTACCGTTTCCATTTCAAGATACTTTCTTAATTCGGCGGTATCCTTCCAAGCCACGTATGAAATTCTCGCATCATGAATTGGAATATTCGCATTGAATTTTGGTTCAAAGCCTCCCATCAAATATACTCTTAGTGGATTTTTATTTCGTGCCGCTGCCCACTGTGCTTCTTCAGTGGTTTCGGCTAATGAACCTTCGCTTGCTAATGATTGTAACGACATCGTATCGCTCGTATTATCAAATAGTTCTTTGGATGCATTGGCTTCTTCAGGAAATAAATGTTGCCTTAATGCACTATCGGCACTGATAAATGCATTCTCTATTTCATGGTTGGTGTAGGTTTCCCAAAAATTTAGTTGCGCCGGTCTTGTAATAAAATTTTTAAATTCATCTACACGTTTCACCGGACCCGCTACGATACGAATACTTTGCTTTTGTTGGTTGTAAATAATTTCGGCATTCTCAAATCCAACTTTTGTAAGTCGCCCTTTTATAACTTCACTACAACGCATTAGTAGTTTTTCAGCTATAAATAATACTGCTTTTTTAATGCTGGCATTTGAATCATCGGCAGACAAGCTTACTATTTGCTCATTAAAAATAGTTTGGTAAGTGATAGCAGGATATTCATTTTCGCAAAATGTAAAAAAATCATTCAATGAGTTCGAGAGGGTAAATGTTGCAGATGATTTATAGTTCGATAATATTTTTTGTCCTTCGCTTTGCGAACAATTTTCTTGCAAAAACACAAACCAGTTGGGTTTAATTTCACAACGCACTATACTTCCATCAGCATCATAAAAACTTAATTCACTTTGAGATATGGGTTGCTTTAATTTTAAAATATAGTATGCGCCAACAGCTAGCAAAGCAATGCCAAAAACTAAGGATAAAATTATAAGTAGGGTTTTGTAAGGTTTTAATTTTTGAAACATATTTGAACAAGATAGAAATTATCCATAGATATTCAAATTGAATAGGTATGATAACTAGGTAACGGCTATAACTTAAAAGATAGCCCATTATCGCCAAGTAAGATTTTTAATTTTGTGATAGAACTTTTACCCATACCATGAAAACTAAGCACTTCTTTTTCGCTATACTTTGAAAGTAGGACTAAAGTTGTGATACCATTATTTTCTAAAGCACGTCGCGCGGGTGCACCAAGTAGTGAAAGAAAATTGTCTTTTGGTTTTCGTTTTTCTTCACAAACCGGACAAACAGGGCAGCTAGAACTTTGTAAAAGCTGTGGCCATTGATGCAAGTTTTTAATTGCTTTTTTGTTTCCATTATTTTGGCTTGTTTGAATGAAATTTAACCCACAGTTTTATTCACTCTTATGCATAGAGAATGAATTCATATATCAAGTATGTATTGGAATTTAGATGCAAAAATAAAAATTGGGTTATAAATAACTATAAAAGGTATGACATCTGTTATGAATTCAATGGCTGATAATTGAAGGTACCTTCATTACAGTTTAATTTGATACCGGTAAATTAATTTCTTCTGCTACAATTTTTTTTGTGGTCATCAGTCCAAGCAACATGACTAGTACCGAGAGAATAATAGTTTGTATGATGAGTGATTTGTTTACTAGGGTTATATTTTGTTCGGGAAGTATGCCTAAAAAAAGTAAGATGGTGATGAGCCCTCTAGGCGCAACATAGAGTAGAGGCGAGGCAGGTAGTTTTGAAAGTTTAAGTGCAAACCATCTAACTATTATAATTGTAAGCACAATGCCGGCTGCCCAAGGTATAGTTACCGGGTTAAGAATTTCCTTTGCTTCCATCAAAAAGCCAAACAACATAAAAAATATAGCACGGATTAAAAATGTAGTTTTAATGGTTATTTCTTTGAACTTCTTAACTTCAACATCTAACTTCTCAGGTCTTAATTTATCAAGCCAAGCAAATCTTTTTAGTTCATCAAGATTGCCAAGAAATAAACCGAATATCAGTATAAAAATGAGTGCGGGTAAGTGATACACTTTTGAAATTGCATAAATTAATATGACCATTAAAATTATCGGGGTGTAGGTAATATGATGCTTAATACGACTTAATAAAAATGAAAGTCCTAGCACTGCAATAAATGATATAAGCATCATAAGAAATAATTCTAAACCGAAGTGGCTAAATGAGTTCGCATTAATAATTTCATTTAACGCAATAAAGTTGAAGAAGAGTACACCAAAAATATCTGATAAACTACTTTCATAAATAATGAATTCTTTGTTGAAGGAAGATAGATTTCTAACACTTGGGATGGCAATGGCACTGCTGATTACACAAAATGGAATGGCATTCACTAAGGCCATCTTAAAAGATAAATTCCCAACATATTGAAACGCCAATGTAAAAATGAAGGCCAGCACAAACATGGGTATAAAAGCATTGAGTGACGACTTTTTTATTAATGGAATTTTTGATTTATTGAGTTCAAGTTCCAATGAACCTTCTAAAACGATGAGCACTAAACCAATGGTTCCAAAAATGGGTAATAGGGGGTTGAGGTGTGGAATTTCTATTACAAAATAGTTGGCAGTTTGTTTAACCAACCAACCTAAAAGAAGCAGAAGAATTACTGAAGGAATTTTTGTAAGCGGTGAACTAATATCAAAAATATAGGCAAGTAAAAGCAAAACACAAATGGTAATAATGATGGCTATGGTCATGAATTATTTTGTTAAGGTAAGTATGTTTAAAAACCTATGTGAATTAAAGATACAGCCGGTAATATGATTTAGCAATTCATCTTTATGAGTAATATCTCTGTTGAATTTTATACGATGGCTTATATCATTTCAACAATAAAATAATTGAATTTTAGTTACAAACATCATCAATTAATATGTATGTTTTGAGGGATTAGGATTCTATGAGAATGTTTTTGAATTTTGAAGGTAGGAGTAGTTTGCAAGTGAGTGCATTGAGTTGTTTGTTTTTATTCACTGATTAAAATTTCTTGGTCTAAACCTTTTCTGTATTTGTGAATAGCGCTTATTAGATGTAAAAGATTTCTTTCTCGTATTGATTTCACCACAAAGTTTATTTTTTGTTCGTCATATCGTTTCTTGTTTCCAAAATCGGCAATTAGCTTGTCAATGTTTTCAGGAACAAAAAAGCATGTTCTATCTTCAAGATGTTTCTTAAATTCATATAAGTAAATTCCAATTCCTGCAAAGTCAAAGTCGCCAAAGTGTATGTAATTGTTTGGAATCGATTTTAGCCACTTGATTAAATCTTTGCTTTGATTTTGAGGATAACGACTTACAAATAATGGATTGATGTCAGTGAACAAATATTTCTGTTTGTCAATGTGCCGAAAGTTTTCAGGGTTCTCAATTCCCACAATTGTGATATCTGGCGAAAGAGTAAATTTTTCAAAGTCATAAATAAATTGAAAAGTTCCGTCAACTGGATTGAGTGTAATTTCTTTTCCGTTAAGTTTTGCCTGAATAGGAGAATAGCAGTTAACCAAAAATCCTTTGAAACTTCTTACTCCTGTATGCTTTGAATTAGATGTTGCAGCTACAAGTTCGCTTCTTGTTACTTCTTCTTTCTTGCTTACTTGAATATATTGTTGGAGGTCATTGATTGAATAATTATTTTTTAGGTATGTGTTTAAGGCTTTGTTGTCTGATAGCAAAAGTGATTTTTGAATTCTCCCTTTCCGTTCAATTATTCCTTCTGAAACTAAATCTTCAATCAAAGAATGTTTTGCCAAACTTGACGGAATGCTTTCGCCTTGCGAAAGCTGTAAAAGTTTTTCAGCGATATGAACTGGCACTTTCATTATGCTTCAGTTGGAATTTCAGTTTCAAACTTGGAATTTTCCTCACCAACCTTTTCACGCTTGTTACATTCTTAGAATCCTTTGCTAATAAATAGGTGTAACGGTAATCAGTTGCATTGTATGAAGTTGGTGAACTGTTTATCAGAAGAATATTTCGGTCGTTTGCAAACTTCAAAATCCCTTTCACATTGTTTGGATGCAACTTTCCAATTTCATCCATCATACAATGCAAACGGAAATCGTCTTTATGCTTCTTCGCAGCTCTCTCTTTAAAAACATTTAGAAGCATAATATTTATCATTGCTTTTACTAAGACGTCCGTTCCTTCTGAGCCAACATTAGTAAGTTTCTCAACCCAGCCCGAGTCATTATCATTTTCTACAATTCTAAATTCCAATTCAAAAGAATCTGAAGATTAATTTCTTTTCCTTACTTGTTGCCATCTCTTTTATCAACTGTTTCAATAAAGAAATTGCCTTTTCA
Source organism: Bacteroidota bacterium (assembly GCA_016706595.1). GTDB lineage: Bacteria > Bacteroidota > Bacteroidia > Chitinophagales > Chitinophagaceae > OLB11. The sequence goes on from JADJJH010000007.1 coordinate 9,275, forward strand.
TTTTGGTTTATTTGTTCGGTAGAATTAAATAAATCAGCCTTTCCTAAATTATATGGGTTTTCATCATTAAATTTTTTAACTTCAACTAGCAACCCAAATATTTTATTGGCACTTTCTTTAGTTCTCAATTCCATACTTTTAATAGCCTGAACAAATTTTCTAGAAACAAAGTCATTGTTAATATCTCTGATCACTTGACTTATTTCCCCCTCTTTAGATATAAGGTCACCTGTTTCAATACCAATTCTGCGAATAATGTGAGAGAACCTTTCTTCAACCCTTGTCTTATACTCGCTAAGTTTATGCTCGTCAATAAACTCCTTTAACATTTCTGCAAACTCAAAGTATTCTGTTCTTTCAGTAAACTTTGTTTTGAAACTGAAAAGATTATTCTCTTGAAAGTTACCTGTGAATTTGTTGATAGCTTCTTGTAGTTCAATGTATCTTTTGGTAATCGTATTGTCGGCTGTGTTTAACTCACCAATTATAAAGAAGCAAGTGAATTCTGTTTTGTCTTCAGCGGTGTATTCTGCAATGAATGTTTCAACCGTTTGGTAAATATCTGTTTTTGTGAAAGTGTCAAATGCTGTTAAGTCAGTAGTAAAACCTAAAAGCGTTTTTCCAATTGAATCAATTTCTGCATTGTGAACTCCGATGTCGTATATAAACTTTTCTTGCTGTTGCTTATGCTTTGCTAACTCTGTTTCTAATTGCTTATCAAATAAACTTTTCTTGCTTTTGATATTCCTTTTTATTGATTGATGTTTTTTCACTTTGAATTAGCAAATCAATATTGTTAATCGTTTCCGTTAATTTATTTTGCTCTACTTTTATTTTCGCTTCTTTGTCTTTCTTCTTAGCATCAATCAATTTGGTAATGCTTCCTTCAACCTTTTGAACTTGTTCCTCTGCAAATGTTTTTTCTTCACTCAACTTAGAAATAGCGTTATCAATAATTTCTAACTCTGCTTTCTGTTCTGTTGTAGCTTTGGTTTTCCAGTCTGTTAAACGAACCCCAACTTCTTCTAATTTTATTTTATTTTGGTCGCTTTGATATTTGCGCTTTGATTTGGGCATTGAAATCATCTTTCTCTTTTTGCAAATCGGCAACGGTCTTAACCTTTTTGCTAATCTCATTTGTGTCAATACTGATTCCGAAAAAATTCAAATCACTATTGGGAATTTTCTTTGGATTCAAACCCGACTTAAACAAAACATTATCCTCGTCAATTACCTTCCCAATAGTTTTATCCCAATCGGGAACTTGCTCATTCAACCAATCGTAAAGAGAATCTTTGCTATTTTCAATCTTGGTATCAATTGCTGAAATACTTTCATTCAGTTTCGTTTGAAGTTCGGATTGCTTTTCAACTTTTCTTTTTGTATCCTCTTTAATTCCTGTTTCTTCAAGTATCCATTCTTTTTGAATGTTTTTAATTTTCTCTGTGGCTTGTTGAATTGCATTATCTGCTTTTGTAATTGCAGAGTTCAAATTTCTTATGTCAGCATTGCAGTCTTCAATTTCCTTTTCATAATATCTTGTGTTCTTTACTTCTGAACGCTTAATTTTATTAGTTGTAATTGCCTTATCCTTTTCTTTTACAAGTGCATTGGCTACTTCAAGTTCTTCCTTGTGCTGCTTCCTAATCTCATCATAAAGTAAATCATATTGCTTAGTCAATTCTTCTTTGAAGTGAAGTAAACTTGATTGTGCAGTGTTTTTCTGTTTGCTTGCTATTCTCAAACTCTTTCAACTGACTTGTTAATTGCCCTAATTGTAACTCATATCGTTTTTGTATTTCAAGAAATTTAGAAGTGAGAATGTCTTTTTCGCCTGTGAGATTTTTCTTTTCTAAGTCCAATGAAATTTTCTTTGAAACTCTTTCAATGATGTTGTCAATTTTCAAAGCAGCATATTCATCACGCTTGTTTTTTATTTCGTCAAGTTTGCTTTTGAATTTTCCAATTTGCTCTTGTATTTTTTCTTTCTTCTTATCAAATACACTATCAAGTTCACTTAGTTTGGTTTTTAATTTATTTCGTTTCTGTTCTTCACTTACAAGTTGGTCGGAAACTTTTGGTTTCTGTTCTTTTACATTATTCAAAGCCCAACCTAATTGAGAAGCTAACTCCGCTTTCTTTTTCTCTAAATATTTTAGTGCTGAATAAACAGTTGAAACATTATCTGATTGTTTTTCAACTTGATTTTCATTGTTACGATTCCTATCCGTCCATTTCTTAATGTCGTTTAAATTTGTTTCAAAATCTTTCAAATGGGTTTGAGAATAGGTAGTCAAGTCAATTTTTATTTCTTCTTCATTTAGTGATTTAATAATTGTCTCTTTTACGAACTCAGCACTCAAATTTGCGTTCAGAAAAACATTAGAAATCGTTCTTGGGATATTTTGATATTGCTTGCTTTCAACCAAAGCATATTTTCTGAATTCGCCTGACAAACCTTTGTTGTTACCGTAAAGAATGTTTCTATATTCTTCATAAACGTGAATAGTTTTCGTGTAGCTTATGTTTTTCCAAAAGCTTCTCTAGTCTTGTCCCAACTATCAAAAGCTTTTCCTTCACTGTCAGTAAAAAGAGTTTTTGTCATAAGCTGAATCAAAAAATCTGAAAGCAACTCTACCTTGCGATTTGAAAGCTAATACACAAAACAATTCGTTTTCTGTTTGCACTTCATAAACTATATAGGAATTTTGAAAAGGAAAGTAATACTCATCAAAAGTTTTTTTCTCTCTCGGTATTCCTAGCTTTTGCTTGTCTGCATTGTAAAAGAATAGAATAGCTCTTAACAAAGTGCTTTTCCCGACTCCTTGTGTCCCAATAAAATGAACATTTCCATCAAGATTTACTTCTGCATACTTGATGGATTTGTCAGCACTGTTGATGAAAATTATTTTATTCAGGTATTTCATTTCTTACATCTTCGGGTATATTGATTGTCAAAATAAGTTGTTCAAGATACTTGAAAGACGCCAAAACCTTGTATTGGTGTGTAATTTCGTTTTCAAGCTCTATGAAAGTATCGTCAATTAGTTTCTTTAAAATCTTGTCTAGAATATCTTGATGCTTTTCTTTATCAGTATGTTTTTTTAGTCCTTCCAATTTCGTTTCTAACTCTGCATCAATTTTAATTTTTACTAGAATGTCTGAAGGAGAAAAGCGATTTCCTGAGCTGAAAGAGTTGTCATATGTCTTGAGGAAGTCAATTATGTCAATCCATCGAAAAGCCGTTTCAATCTTGGTTTCAAGGTCAACCTTGTTTTCAGGTCTACTGAAATAGTAATATTCGTCACCTTTCTCTAAAGTAAAATTGATATTTTTGAAATATTCATATAGAATTTCAAAGTTGTCTTCATCTTCTATTACTTTATACAAGTCACTTACGGCTTTTGCTGAGCTGTTTGAATTAATGAATTGTCCTTTGCTTAGGATTTTAAATATGTCGGCTGTTTGAATTGGAACTTCCATTTTTTATTTATTTAGGATAAACCATTGCGAATTCTATTTCTTTTCTCTCTTCAAACTTGTCCGTTATTTCAAAAACGTTTTCATACTGTGAAATCAACTGGCAATAAAGTGTAACACGTTCTTCAAATGAAACTTCCTTGGCAAAATTGTAATTCATTAGGAAATCAAATAAGTTGTAACTGGAAGCTACAAATCCATTTTTTACCTCTTCAAGATTGATTTGAATTTCTTCTTCTCTTTGCGTTTCCAAATACTCACTTGAAATTATTTCAGCAATAGGTCGCTTCAAGCTTACACCTGCTTTTACACGTTTAGCAATCTTCAGAATGCTGGCAAATGCTTCTTCGTCTGATTGCAAATATTCAAGAGAAAGTTTTAGCGGATATGAAGGGTTTGGTTCAAATATTACTGAATTTGTTTGCAGCTAAAATTGATTTAAAATCTGTTGTTGTTTCAAGAATAATTGGTCTTTCAAATATTTTATCAAACGCAATTTTCTATGACGTTGCTTTGATGCTGGATTTGGTTTAAGAAATCAATAATCTGTCTTTCAATTTCTATTAAGTTATGAGTGCATTTTCCTAATTGGATTTTGAGTAGAACAATTACTCTTCTCAATTCCTCATCTGTTGCCATATTGAAAAATGTAACATCATCTTCAGTTATGAGATTTTCCGTTTGTGCAATAAGTTTCGTTATGTCTTTTCGTTTACTGTCAAGATTTATAAGTTTTGCTCGTTTGATTTTAAAGGTCGGTTCGTTTTTGAAAGTGTTATCAATGTTTCGCTTCAAGTCAACTACATTTCTTAAAGTAATTGTGCCCAATTTTCTTAGAGTATTTTTGACTGTTCGCAAATACTCATATTTTCTTTGCTCATTTGGTTCGTTAAAATAATAATCAATATTTTGTTTTACTTTTTCAAGATTGTCATTAATATAAGAAGTGTTTATTTCTTCATTGGCATCCAAAACCAGTTCAAAGAACTGTAGAAACTCGTCATCAATTTCAAGATTATTACCATTTTGACGTATTACAGAACGGCTTAAAAGATATTGAATTCTGTTGTCATCATTTTCAACCAAATCAAGAGCATACTCATATTTATAAGAAGCGGATTTCCGCTTCTTAAACATTTCACTAAGCAATTTCTGCTCTCGGTTGAGGGCAGAAACTAATTCTTTTATGTTAGAAAATGTATTCATTTATTACAATTCACTAATGTATGAATTCAATTTTAAAAAGTATAAAGGGTAATTAAAAGAAAATCCTTTTATTTTGCGAAAGAGTTGATTTTAAGTGCAAAGGCAAAACTATTGGTGATAATTATTGGTTGCCCTAGCAATTCTCTTTTTAGGAAGGTGATACTTTATAATTAAGAAGCGAATAAGTGATGGCTTCCTTGCCATTCTAAGCCCTTCTAACTCTAAGCCCTTTTAATTTTATCTGTCTGTTAATATCTGCAGTCATGACGTTAGTGCTTTCCACCAATATAATTTGTTATAACCCCAATCACCAATCCTTCTCCAACTTAACCGGTCTGCCGCTTGCCTTTTCTTTTTTCTCTTTTAGTTTTTTCTCTTCTTGGTTAAGTGCATTTAAAATTTGTTCGGCTTGTTGCTTGCTTAATTTCGAAGGCATGGGTTGTGGCTTCTCATCTGGTTTATCTTCAGGCTTATCGGGCTTGCCTTGTTCATCTTTTTTTTGATCGCCCTCTTTCTTGTCTTCTTTTTTGTCTTCAGGTTTTTTAGGCTGATCTTGCTTTTTATCTTGCTGATCTTTTTGATCCTTTTGGTCTTTTTTATTTTGTTGATCTTGCTGCTGTTTCATTTTTTGTGCATAGGCAAGATTATATTTCGTTTCGGCCGAATTCGGATTTTGCTTTAACGATTGTTTGTATTGTTGTATAGCTTCATCCCACTTTTTTTGTTCCATAAAAGTGTTTCCAATATTATGGTTGGCTGCCGATTTTAAGTTTTTGTTATTACTGTTTTTGCCGGCTTCATCAAATTGTTTGGCTGCCTTTTCAAAATCTTTTTGCTGATACAAGGCATTGCCTAAATTATATTGTGCTTCGCGATTCTTTTTTGTTGTATATGCTTTTTGATAGGCATTACCGGCCTCTTTATATTTTCCTTTTGCATACAATTTATTTCCATCATACATCAACTGATCGGCTTTTTGTGAAATCCCCGAGATGCTACCACATAATATTATAATCAAAAAGAAATACTTCATGCCAGCTTTAATTTTTTACGTTCTGGAATTATAAATTCTATCAATAATAAAACAAAAGCCACCAACAAAAAATATTGGTAGTAGCTATTGTAATCAGTAAAAATACTATCACCGAAATTCTTTTTTTCGCTGGTATTAATAAAGTTAGCCATTTGGGTGGCCGCAACATCGGTATTGCCTAAACGCATGTAATTTCCTTGTCCGGCATTGGCGATATCTTGTAATTCCTTTTCATTCAGTTTCGAAATGATTTCATTGCCTTCTTCATCTTTTTTATTGGCATTCGTTTCGGGGTCTAAAATGGGGCTGCCTTCGGGTGATCCAATGCCTAACGTATTGATCATAATACCTTCACCCACTGCTTGTTTTACTTCATCCATTACCCCTTCATCATGGTCTTCACCATCGCTAATCAGTACAATACTTTTATACTTAGTTTCTTTGGTATTGAATGATTGCCGCGCCATACTGATTGCTTCGCCTAACACCGTACCTTGGGTTGGTACCATATTGGGCGATGCGGTTTCGAGATTCATTTTAAGCGCCGAAAAATCGACGGTTAATGGAACCGATATATAGGCTCGACCTGCAAAAACAATTAAGCCTATCCGATTATTTCCTGATTTTTCAAGTAGTCGAGCAATAAACTGTTTTGCTCTTTCAAGTCGGTTTGGCGATAAGTCGGTTGCCAACATACTTTTACTCACATCGAGCGCAATCATCACATCAATACCTTTACGTTCCACTTTCTCGCTTCGTGATCCTGCTTGTAAATTGGCTAGTCCGATGATGCCGATAGTAAAGGCAAGGACAACTAAAACGGTTTTAATGAATTGAAGGTTTTTGCTGTACCGAGGCATAAGAGCTTGCACTAATTGGGGGTCGCCAATTTTTTGCATCGCTTTTTTTCGCCATTGGTTTTTGAGTAAGTATAATCCTACCAGTAAAAACGCCAGACAAAGCAGCCAAAATAATTCGGGATGTTGAAATCTTAATACCAAAACGATTTATTAAATAAGCTAAAAATTTATAGTGTTATGTTGACGTTGTAGCTGTGTAGATCAAAGGAATTAGGAATTGAAAACTACAGCCATAGTTTCGGTATAACACGTTGGCAAATGTAGTTTCGATGCTACGTATATGAAAGAGATTAGAAAAGATTTAACTATGATTTATTTGATTTTGATGTAGTTGGAAGTTCATTGAGCTCAATATATTTTAAAATTAATCTTTACTAATATAATCGCTGCTATAATAAACGCCTTTGGCTTCTTTAGCCAGTTGTAGAACAATATCATTGGCCAAACTACTCGCACCGAAGCGAAACCATTCATTGCTCATCCAAAGTTCACCCAGTGTTTCGTATACCATTACCAAATATTGTAAGGCCGATTTAGCCGTTGAAATACCTCCGGCCGGTTTCATGCCTATCATAATACCGGTTTTATCGTAATAATCTTTAATAGTTTGCAACATCACCAAAGTAACCGGCATGGTGGCAGCGGGTTGAATTTTTCCGGTTGACGTTTTAATAAAATCGGCACCCGCCATAATGGCTATTTCACTGGCTTTACGCACATTATCGAGGGTCGAAAGCTCGCCCGTTTCGAGTATCACTTTTAATCGAGCGGCACCGCAAGCTTCTTTGATAGTTGCTATTTCGTTGAATACAAATTGGTAATCGCCTTCCAAAAATTTACCTCTACTAATTACCATATCAATTTCATCAGCACCGCAATCAACAGCTATTTTGGTATCACTGAGTTTTACTTTTAATGAACTATTACCACTAGGGAAAGCAGTAGCCACGGAGGCAACTTTGATTCCTGAACCAACTAAACATTGTACCGCTGTTTTTACATGATTAGGGTACACACAAACCGCAGCCACATTGGGTAAGCCTTCGATATCATCGGCAATATGTTGCGCTTTATAACACATCTGTTGCACCTTGCCAATAGTATCCTTTCCCTCAAGTGTGGTAAGGTCTATCATACTTAAGGCAAGTTTTAACCCGCTAACTTTACTATTTTTTTTTATAGATCGAGTATTGAATCGAGCGATTCGTTCTTCTATGCCGGTTTGGTCGATGCTGGTACGCAGTGAAAATGGATTCATCATACTTTTAATATGTGGCAAGATAAGCTTCACGGAAACAGCAACGATATCCACCTATAAAATAATATCTAAAAAACTTTTGTAGTTTAAATAGTTTCCATAGTTTTGCGCCGTGAAAAATCCGAAACAAGAAATTATTATAGCCGCTTATCAGCAATTTAAGCAACTCGGGTTTAAGGGTGTAACCATGGATGATATAGCTCGGGCTACCGGTGTATCAAAAAAAACCTTGTATAGTTTATTTGCTGATAAGGATGAATTGGTGCTAGAAAGTGTGAAGTATATGTTGAACGAAAATCAATGTATGACCGATGAAGCATTCAAAACATCAAAGAATGCGGTAGAAGAAATTATTAAAATTCTCATTATCATGGAGCAAATGGTAAGGGGGATGAATTTGGTTTGTTACCAAGATTTGCAACGATATTATCCAGACGCTTATAAATTTCTATCCCATCATAAAGAGACTTATTTGTTTGATTGCATTTCAAAAAATTTAAAAGCTGGTATTGAACAAGGTCTTTATAGAGAAGATATTGATGTAGATATCATCTCACGTTTCAGAATGGAATCGGCACTCATCGTATTTCAAAACAACTTATTTCCGCAAGAGAAATACAGCATGGTGAAAGTGAATACCCAAATATTTTCGCATTATATGTATGGTATTGCCACCTTAAAAGGACATAAACTTATCCAAGCTCATCTAAATAAAATCAATAAAATTTAAACTATGAATAAAGTACTCAGATTATTACTGCTGATTGCATTTATGTCGCAAACCTCCTTTGCCCAAGAAAAAGTATGGTCGCTCGATGATTGTATTCGTTACGCCATGACCAATCAAACCAAGCTCAAAGGCGCCATTTTAGACGAGCAAATGCAGGTGCAAAAGAATAATGAAATCATCGGTATCGCCCGTCCGCAAATTAAAGCTAACGGTCAATTTCAATATTTGTTTGTGATTCCAAAGCAAAGAGCTTCTTCTGATGCCTTTGATTTTAGTTCGAGTTTAAGCTTTTTTAAAATCGACACACCCGCTTTTAACGCGTATCAAGCAAGGCCTAAATCGAAATATAGTGAACTTGAATTTGGTTTGCCATTAAATGTATCGGCAGGTATTCAGGCTTCGCAATTATTATTTGATGCAGGTGTATTTGTAGCCCTAAAGGCACGAAAGAGCTTGGAGGAACTTTCAATCCTCAATACAAAACGCACTGAAGAAGATGTGAAAGTATCGGTTTCAAAAGCTTATTATAATTGCATTATTGCCGATAAACGTATTCGATTATTAGATGAAAATATTAAACTATTAAGCAGTATCGAAAACACAACACGAAAATTATATGATGAAGGATTTGCCGAGAAAATTGATGCGGATCGATTAACTGTTCAGCGTAACAACCTTCAAATTGAAAAACAAAAAATTGAAAATTTAATTGAACTCAGCTATCAGTTATTAAAATTTCAAATGGGTATGCCCTTGATGAATGCCTTAAGTTTAGAAGATAATTTGAATCTAGAATCGGTAAAAAGTGGATTGGAATTGGATGGTGTTGTTGATTATAATCGTCGAACCGAAATGCTTTTATTACAAACAGCCAAACGTTTAAATGGATATGATTATGAGCGTTACCAGAAAGGCTATTTGCCAACGGTAGCCGCTGTATTGTCGGGGAGTTATGCAACCCAAACTCAATCGTTTAAGGATTTGTTTACCTATTCGTATTTCCCAACCGGGGCTTTTATTTTAAATGCTTCAGTGCCATTATACGATGGTAATACACGTCGATCAAAAATGAACCAAGCGAAAATCAATATCCTCAAAAATGAAAATGATATGGAAGCCTTTAAGCAGGTTATTGATTTAGAAAGTAGTAATGCCCGAACACAATTAAAAAATAGTTTGATGGCATTAGAAAATCAGCAAAGCAATATTGAGTTAGCGCAAAAAGTATATACCGTATCACAAAAGAAATACAAAGAAGGTGTAGGCACTAATATCGAAATTATTCAAGCAGAAACCGCTTTAAAAGATGCGCAAACCAATTACTTTAACTCGCTTTACGAAGCGGTATTGGCAAAAATTGACTTTCAAAAATCACTTGGTTTATTAAAATAAAATTCAACCCACACACTATAAAAAAACAGGTATGAACGATTCATTAAAAATAATTTTATTCGCCTTTTTGGCCATCACGTTTACCGCATGTGGCGGCGATGAAAAAGAAGCAACCACAACTAAAGAAACCGCTATAAAAACGGATAGCGCTCGCAAAGTTTCTGTGGTAGTAACCCCAATGACACCTACTGTGTTTAATAATTATATCGACGTACAAGGTCGTGTTGATTTAGATGAAGTAGTGAATGCCATTCCTGAAATGCCGGGTATCATAAGTTCTATCTTAGTTCGTCCGGGCCAATCGGTTCGCAAAGGCCAAGTAGTGGCTACCCTTCGATCTGAAACAGTTGACCGCGGTATCGATCAACTTGATCAACAAATTTCTTTTGCAAAAACTTTATTAGATAAACAACAACGTTTATGGGATCAAGAAATTGGTACCGAAATACAATTGCTTTCTGCAAAAAATAATTATGATGCATTGAAAAAGCAAAAAGATGTTACAATGAGCAATAGAAGTTCGTTCAATGTAATCTCTCCCATCAATGGGGTTGTTGATGCCTTGGATGCAAGTGTTGGTCAATCGTATGCATCGCCTGTAAATCCCCCGGTAATCAGAATTATCAATACCTCAAAATTAAAAATCAAAGCCGACGTGCCTGAAAACTATGCATCGGTAGTTCGTACAGGTTGTCGTGCAAAGGTAATCTTCCCCGATATCAATGATACTTTGCTAACCAAAGTATATTATGCCGAGCGAGTAATCAACACTATTTCACGAACCTTTGCAGCTTACATTAATTTACCTAGTAATGCAAAGTATCAACCTAATATGACAGCCCAAGTAAAAATTGCGACTTACGAAAATCCACGTGCCTTTGTATTGCCGATGAGTGTAATTCAAAAAACCGATAAAGGCGATTTTGTGTATGTGGTAGGAAGCGACGGAAAGGCAAAACTTATTCCGGTTCAATTAGGCAATACCTATAATAGTAAGGTTGAAATTATTTCGGGTTTAACCCTTAATGATAAAGTTATTACCGGTGGCTATGAAGAGTTGAATGAAGGAGATGGGTTACTTTTTTAATGTGATGATATGCTAATGTGATGATATGCTAATATGAGGATGTGCCGAATGTACAGAAAGTTTTTTAATACTAATTTTCAAAATGAATAGCGACCGAATAAAAGGGAATTTGATAATCAGAAAAAGTTTTGATTTTGCATTAGCAATAATTGAATATGCTAAGAACATTGAAAAAGAAAAAAACTATGTAATTGCCAATCAACTTTTAAAAAGCGGTACAAGTATTGGCGCAAATTGTTGGGAAGCGCAAAATTGTGAAAGCAAGGCAGACTTCATTCATAAAATGAAAATATCAGCCAAAGAAGCAGAAGAAACACAATACTGGCTTTTATTATGTAAACATGCCAACCTAAATAATTGTGATGCGTTAATTGATGAGATAGAAACTATACAAAAAATACTTAATAAAATAATACATTCAAGTAAACAGAAAAAATAAACAGCATATTAGCACATTCGCTAATTGGCATATTAAAAATATGAAAATCAATCCCTCACTTTGGCCCATAAATAACCGTACAAGTATTTATATTTTAACGGTGATTATTACTTTAGTCGGACTAATCTCTTACATGAATTTGCCTAAAGAGCGATTTCCTGAAGTGAAGTTTCCGCAAATTATTGTGCAAACCATATATCCGGGAACCTCTCCCGAAAATATGGAGAACTTGGTTTCGAAGCCTATCGAAAAACAGTTGAAGAATATTACAGGGATAAAAAAAGTTACTAGTAATTCGTTCCAAGATTTTTCGGTGGTGATTGCTGAATTTAATACCGATGTAAAAATTGATAAAGCCAAACAAGATGTAAGCGACGCAGTTGACAAAGCGAAGTCGGACCCGAACGGCTTGCCTAAAAATTTACCTAACGATCCCGAAGTAAAAGATATCGATGTATCAGAATTTCCAATTCGATTTGTAAATATCTATGGCAATTTTGATGAAGCTCGTTTAGAAAAATATGCCGATAGAATTAAAGATAAAATCGAAAGCTTAAAAGAAATTAAACGCGTTGATAAAGTAGGTGGACTAGATCGTGAGATTCAAATTAATGTTGATTTATTTAAAATGCAGGCTGCCCAATTATCGTTCAGAGATATTCAAAATGCCGTGGCTTATGAAAATATTGAGGCTACCCCGGGTGTGGTAAAAGTAGATGGTGAACAACGAATTATTAGTCTGAAAAAAGTGTTTAAGTCGGCTGATGAAATTGGGAGTGTGGTTGTAAAAAATCCTTTCGGTTCAACTATTTATATTAAAGATATCGCAGAAGTAAAGGATACGTATAAAGAACAAGAAAGCTTTGCCCGCTTAAATAAAAAGAATGTAATTACCTTAAACGTTATTAAGGCAAGCGGTAAAAATTTAATTGAAGCGTCTGATAAAATTGATGAGATTATTACCGAAATGAAAAAGTCGGAATTGCCTAAGGAATTGAATGTAATTGTAACTGGCGATCAAAGCGATGCAACACGAACTACCTTGCACGATTTAATAAATACCATCATCATTGGATTTATATTGGTAACTTTTATTTTGATGTTTTTTATGGGAACTACCAATGCCATTTTTGTGGCCTTATCGGTTCCTTTATCATGTGCTATTGCGTTTATGGTTTTACCGGGTATTGGTTTTACTTTAAACATGATCGTCTTGTTCTCGTTTTTGTTAGCCTTGGGTATAGTGGTTGATGATGCCATTGTCGTCATCGAAAATTCGCATCGTATTTTTCACGAAGAAAAAATATCTGCTAAAGAGGCGGTCAAAAAAGCAACAGGCGAAGTGTTTTTACCTGTGCTTACCGGAACGATTACCACCTTACTTCCATTTATTCCATTGGCGTTTTGGAAAGGTGTAATTGGTAGTTTCATGTTTTACTTACCAATCACGTTAATCATTACTTTATTAGCATCCTTATTAGTTGCCTATATCATCAATCCGGTTTTTGCAGTAGATTTTATGAAGGACGAAGAGTATGATGGTAAATCAAAAATTAAATGGAGTAAAGGAACGAGTATCACTTCTATTGTTTTTATCATGATAGGCGTAATTGCTCATGTAGCGGGTTCTCATGGTTTTGGAAATTTTGTCATCGTGATGTGGTTATTATTCTTACTCAACAAATTTGTGTTGGTTAAATTAATTCATTCCTTCCAAACCAAAGTATGGCCACGTGTACAAAATTCGTACTTGCGTTTATTGGCTTGGGCACTCGATCATCGCGCCATTTCATTTGGTTCGGTGATTGCCCTTCTATTTGTTTCGATTGGGTTGATTATGGTACGCAGTCCTAAGGTCCTTTTCTTTCCTGAAGCCGAACCTAATTTTGCGTATGTATACTTAACGATGCCCGAAGGTACCGATCAAGAAAAGACCAATGAAATGCTCAAGTATATTGAATCGAAAGTGTACGCAACGCTTGACATTGATCCTGAAAATAATAAAACTAATCCTTTGGTTACCTCGGTGATTTCGAATGTAAAGGTGGGTGCTACCGACCAAAATAGCGGTGAGATTGGTGATTATCCTAACCGAGGAAAGGTTACTATTTCATTTAAAAAGTTTGCCGAACGTAATGGAAAAAGCACACAAGAATTATTGGATAAGTTACGAGCCAATATCAAAAATATTCCGAGTGCAAGAATTACCATTGATAAAGAAAGTAGCGGTCCACCAACAGCAAAACCTATTTTAATTGAAATCACTGGCGAACATCTCGATTCATTAATTGTTACTTCAAAACGATTAAAGAAATATATCGATAATAAACAAATTGGTGGCGTTGAAGAATTGAAGAGTGATTTTCAAGCCAATAAACCTGAAATCATTTTTGATCTTTCACGAGCGCGTATGAATATAGAAGGTATTAGTACGGGTATGATAGCAGGGGACTTACGAACTGCTATGTTTGGCACCGAAATTTCGCGATTCAAAGATGCCAATGATGATTATCCAATTACCCTACGATTAAATGAAGAACAAAGAAATAATATTGATGTAGTCAATAACTTGAACATGACTTACCGCGATATGGGTATGGGCGGTGCAGTTCGTCAGGTGCCCATTGGAAGTTTTGTTGATTTGCAATACGGAAATACTTATGGTGGAATCAAACGCAAGAATGAAAAACGTATCATCACACTTTCATCGAATGTACTCAATAATTATAACCCAAATGAAGTTGTTGCCGAAGTGCAAAAAGTTGTGGATGCTTATCCGGCCTCTGCAGGTGTGAGTATTATTATGGGCGGTGAGCAAGAAGAACAGAAGGAAACTATGGGCTTTTTAGGCACTGCGATGGCCATTTCGATGATACTTATTTTCTTGGTATTGATTACGCAGTTTAACTCGTTTGGAAGAACCATTATCATCATGAGTGAAATTGGATTAAGTATTATTGGTGTGTTTTTAGGTATCGGTATTTTTAATATGGATTTTGTAATTGTAATGACTGGTATTGGTATAGTAGCCCTTGCGGGAATTGTGGTTCGAAACGGAATTTTATTAATTGAATTTGCCGATTTAAAACTTAAAGAAGGGATGGCACCACGTGAAGCTTTGTTAGAAGCTGGAAGAACTCGTATGACGCCTGTAATTCTTACCGCTACCGCTACCATGTTAGGTTTAGTACCCTTAGCCGTTGGATTAAATATGGATTTCGCTTTATTATTTCAAACCGGCAACCCACATATTTTCTTTGGTGGTGATAGTGTTGCATTCTGGGGACCACTTTCATGGACTATGATATTTGGTTTAGGATTTGCTACTTTAATTACCTTAATTATTGTTCCGGTAATGATGTTGATATCATTAAATTTAAAGACTAAGTTATTAGGTGCGATAAAAAGTAAGTAACGAAGAAGATGAGATTTTTTAGAGATGCCCTTATATTCGTAAAAAAATAAACATGTCGAAAGCTTATATAATAGATGCCGTTCGAACCCCCATCGGAAAATATGCCGGTGCGTTAAGTTCGGTTCGTCCTGATGATTTATTGGCACTAACTATCAAAGCCCTTGTGCATCGTAACGAACAGATAGATATAAACGCTATTGAAGACGTAATTGCGGGTTGTGCCAATCAAGCCGGTGAAGATAATCGTGATGTAGCCCGCATGGCGAGTTTACTTGCGGGTTTACCAATCAGTGTTGGCGGAAATACCGTAAACAGATTATGTGCTTCGGGCTTGCAAGCTATTATGGATTCAGCACGTGCTATTATGTGTGGCGATGGTGAATTGATGATTGCTTGTGGTGTTGAAAGTATGTCGCGTGCACCCTTCGTAATGGGCAAAAGTGAAACCGCTTTTAGTAGAAGCACCGAAATATTTGATACGACCATTGGTTGGCGTTTCATTAATAAAAAATTATCCGCTTTGCATCATCCATTTAGCATGGGTGAAACTGCCGAGAATGTAGCAAAGAAATGGAATATAAGCAGACAAGATCAAGATGCATTTGCGTATGATAGTCAGTTCAAATACGAACATGCCCACAATCAAAATAAGTTTGCCGATGAATTAATTCCGGTGGAGGTTGATTTAGGTAAGGGCAAGAAAATGGTTTTCGAAAAAGACGAGCATCCCCGATTAACACCCCTCGATAAATTAGCTGAATTAAAACCGGCTTTCACCAAAGAAGGTAGTGTAACCGCAGCTAACGCAAGTGGAGTAAACGATGGAGCAGCAGCCATACTCATTGCATCTGAAACCGCTGTTAAAAAATTTGATTTACAACCCATCGCAACCATTAAAAGTATGGCAATCGCGGGTGTCGATCCATCGGTGATGGGAATAGGTCCGGTACCTGCAACACAAAAAGCATTACAACGAGCGGGTTTGCAAATCAGTGATTTAGGATTGGTAGAATTGAACGAAGCTTTTGCTTCACAAAGTTTAGCTTGTATGCGCGAATTAGGATTATCTGCCGACATCGTAAATGTAAACGGAGGTGCTATTGCATTAGGTCACCCTTTAGGTTGTAGTGGTGTGCGAATTTCAACTACTTTATTGCACGAGATGAAACGACGAGGTGTGAAGTACGGTTTAGCAACGATGTGTATTGGGGTTGGACAAGGCTCAGCGATTATTTATGAGTTGGTGTGATGAGCATTCAAAACTTAAAAAATTTAGCGTTATTAATTTTGATGAACTAATTTCACTGCTGATAATGCATATGTACAGAAATGTTGTTTTGCGTGAGGGATAGAAACGGAAACCCTTTTGATTGCCTCAAGCAAAAGGTTGCAGTGTATAGCCCGACCTCGAAGCAGCCCCGAAGAGAATAAAATTAGTTAGGTGATTGTTCTTTATTTGGGGGCGCGGCTTTCGGGGGACGCCCTTAACCATTTACACCTATGAACATGCAATACTTTTATTAAATTCAACAAATGAAAAATTATATCCCAACCCTCATCATTGCCACAGTTATTTTGATGACTGCATTCATTTTTTCACGAGCTTTTATTAATCGAAATAAAACAAACAATTCAATAACCGTTACCGGGTTAGCCAGTAAAGATTTTGTATCAGATTTGATTGTTTGGAATGGATCTTTTACTCGAAAGAGTTTTAATTTGAAGGATGCCTATGCCGAACTTGATAAAGATAGAGAAAGCATCAAAAGCTATTTGGTTACCAATGGCATTCAAGCCAATGCGATTGTATTTTTTGCCGTTGAGATTGAAAAAGAATTTGATGATGTGTACGATGCAGAAGGCAATAAAATACGGTCGGAATTTACCGGATTCAAGTTGAAGCAAAGTTTACAAATCGAATCAAAAGAAGTTGATAAGGTAGAAGGAATTTCTCGTAAAGTGAGTGAGTTGATAAATTCGGGCATCGAATTCTATTCAAACAACCCACAGTATTATTATACAAAATTGGCCGAATTAAAAATCGAAATGATAGCTGCCGCAACGAAAGACGCTAATACACGAGCTAAAAGCATAGCTGAAAATGCAGGTAGTAATGTTGGTCGACTAAAAAATGCCGATATGGGCGTTTTTCAAATTGTGGCTCAAAACTCTTCTGAAGAATATTCGTGGGGAGGCTCATTTAATACTGCTTCAAAAAGAAAGACGGCAGCCATCACCGTGAAACTCGATTATGAAACCAATTAAACGTTTGTTTTTATAAGTAGGTTTGAGGCTACAACAGAAATAGGTTTTTTATTCAATCATCAAACCAAACTCTAATGAGATTAACTACCCAACATTTCAACTTGCGTATAATGTGCAATTATTTTCTCGAAAATTTCTTCAATGCTGCTTAGGTCATTGGCATGTACAAGCATCATTCTAAAATCTTTTACGTGCGACAAGCCTTTTAAGTAATTTGAATAGTGAGGACGCATTTCTAAAATACCTAGTTTCGGTCCTTTCCATTGTAATGAATAATATAAATGTTTACGACAAACTCGTACACGTTCTTCAATATTAGGCGGTGCCAATAATTCACCGGTCTTAACATAGTGCTTTATTTCATCAAATATCCACGGGTAGCCAATAGCGGCTCTGCCTATCATAACCCCATCAACCCCATATCGATTTTTATATTCCAATGCTTTTTGTGGACTATCAATATCGCCATTACCAAAAATGGGAATATGAATACGTGGATTATTTTTCACCTTGGCTATCAAACTCCAATCGGCTTCACCTTTATACATTTGTGCTCGTGTTCGGCCATGAATACTTAAGGCTTTAATACCGATATCTTGCAAACGTTCAGCAACCTCTTCAATATTCTTCGAATCATTGTCCCACCCTAAACGCGTTTTTACCGTAACCGGAATTTTAACTGAATCAACGACGGCTTTGGTTAATGAAACCATTTTATCGATATCTTTTAAAATACCGGCACCGGCTCCTTTGCAAACCACCTTTTTTACCGGACAACCAAAATTAATATCGCACAAATCCGGTCCGGTGGCTTCAACAATTTTTGCCGATAAACACATAGCCTCTTCATCTCCGCCAAAAATTTGAATACCAATCGGACGCTCGTAATCAAAAATATCGAGTTTTTGTTTACTCTTCATGGCATCACGTATCAAACCCTCGCTACTTATAAATTCAGTATACATAAGGTCCGCACCTTGGTCTTTACAAACTGCTCTAAATGGCGGATCACTTACATCTTCCATAGGTGCAAGCAATAAGGGGAAGTCGGGCAATTCGATGGTATCGATTTTTATCACGCCGCAAAAATAACAGAAAGCAGGCAAATGAAAATCATTAAAAAATACGGGGTATAGCGTTGTTTAATAACTGCGGTAGATTTGTTATAAACGTTTTCCTTAGCTTTTGGAATATGCATTCTTATTTGATAGAAAACTACCTATTACAACAAGCAGTATACCAGTGTACATACTGCCGGCAGCAATCAATAATGATTCATTGGTATAAGGCAACGACTCATAACTTATACCCGCAATGCCTTGTGCCATTAAAATACATTCGTTTACAATAATCCCCGATATAAAAATGCCTATGCCCCACTTCGATACATTTGTAAATTGCAGATGTTCAACAACTAACATATTGCCTAATAAAAAGGTGCTTATCATACCCAATAAAACTAAATGCAAATAGGCAATTACAATCGGCCGAAAACCAAATGCAAGTTCACTTAAAGGTGGATAGGTTGAACCCAATTGAAGTGAAATTTTTATGCTGAACGCAATAAACGACATGAATAAAATAACGAGCGCCGGCTTAGATAGATGGGTGCTGAAAATAGCTCTATGGTTAAAGAGGAATTTAGCAAACAAGTACAAGCCAATAAATTGGGCACTTGCCGATATAACTACCATCATATAAACCGCTGTATACATGGGCATCCAAAGGGCAGAAAGATAATAAGTAGGAATACAGGCAAGTACAAAAATTTGATAGATAATTTTTGTTGGCTTAGTTGGGATACCCAAATTTTCGCAGGTAGAAATAAACAATCCCATACAAGCAAAAAAGAACCAACCATTATATTGAAAATGTAAAAAAAAGTACACAGCAGATAGATACCAATTTTGATGGTTTATTTGATTCGCCATCATGAATGCTAAACTGAATGCACCTAAAGATGACAGACTATTAAAAAGAAGAGCTGCCTTAAACCATGCATGTGCTACAGATACATAATTCAGTTTATTTACATCGCGCCAAAAGCGAAACATGAAAATATACGAAACCAAAATAGAAAGTGTAGAAAAGCTAATTGAGAATAATCCATACCCTTGAATTGGAAATGAAATAAGCATTCCATACGATGCAATTACTTGCGTAACTAATAAACTTCGATACGATGCAAATGAATTTACTAATCCGTGTTTAGCTAAGTACCCAATCATAAAAGTCATTAATGCCAAACTTATCCATCCTGCAAAAGCAAAATGTGAATGTCCATGTAGCAAATGTTTTTGATCGATAAAAGGAAGAGAATAGACTATTTTATAGCGTAATACAAAACCTGCTAATGCTACTATGCTAAGATTGAACAAAGAAAGAGTAAGCCATTTTGATTGTTGTGAAACCATACTTTGAATTGCAAATTAAGTATGCATTACCATCATTACTTTATGCTTACAATCATAAACTCACTTTGCCACGATCAATATCAAGCATACCTTTCTTTTTAAGATTTTGAATTACGCGAATAACGGTTTCAACGCGTAAGCCGGTCATGTTGGCTAGTTGTTGTCGAGTTAAATCTAACTGATAAACTTCCTTAGTGCCATCTTCAAACGCATTTTTTTGTTTAAGATAGTTGAGCAAAGTAGAAATTCTCATTTCCGGACATTCGTAGGCCAATAATGTGATGAGTAAAAATTTGTACCGAATGCGTCTTGCCATCATTTGTGAAAATGAAAGGTGTAAATCCGGGTTCTCTTTAATAAGCTGAAAGAATAAATTTTTTGGAAGTCGTACAACCAAACAAGTTTCAATGGCTACCGCATTTGCGGCATAGGGCTCACCATCGAATAAAGCAATTTCACCAAAACATTCACCGGGTTCAATAATTTCTTGTATAAATTCTTTCCCTTCTTCACTCACATTCATCCAACTTACTTTACCACTTTCTAATTGATGATAATAATAACATTGTGCACCAAATGAAAAAATAGTTTCTCCTTTTTGAAAATTTTTGTAGGATGCTCCCCACGCGATTAATGTATCAATTGGTATCATCTTATACAAAATTACTTGTGTACCTATTCAGTATGTACGTACTAAGATCAGCATACTTTATGATATAAATCATATGGTGGTTTTATTACGATTAACAAATACCCAAACTATTGATTTTACTGGTTTCCAGATATTATAAGGTGAACATTTTTAATTCATGGAACATGCAAGCTACGCTATTATGACTGCAATCATAAATTCATCCTTCCTTGTCGTGTTACGTTTGTGCTACAATAAAAATGTTATATGAAAAAGCGAATCACATCCACAATCTTATGTGGTTTATTAATTACTATGTTTTCGTGTGGTAGCGAAAAACAACCTGAAGCCACAAGCAACGAACAAGCAACAACCGAAACTCCGGCAAGCGATAATGGCGCACCTTCTTATGATCCAAATCGTGGTGAAGGAAAATTTAAGGATGTGCAAGTGGGTGCTACATTAGATGCAACCATGGCTGAATCGGGCAACAAAGTGGCGGATGTAAAATGTACATCTTGCCATAAACTCACCAATGAAAAATTGGTAGGTCCAGGTTGGCAAGGTGTAACTACGCGTCGAACACCCGATTGGATTATGAATTTTATAACCAATACCGACGCCATGATTGACAAAGATCCTGCGGCACAAGCTCAATTAGAAATTTGTATGGTACGTATGCCTAACCAAAGTTTGAGTGATGATGAAGCACGACATATACTTGAGTTCATGCGTAAAAACGATGGCGTTAAATAAAACCGATTACAATTAAAAATTTTTTAAGATGAAAAAATCTCAAATTAAAATCCTTTCTATGGCAACACTGATTGCCATATCAGGTATGTATGCATGTAAACCCAAAAATGCAGGTAACGCTGCAGCCGGCGATGCAACAAAAGCCTATATCGCCCCAGGTAAATACGATGAATTTTACAATTTCGTGAGTGGCGGTTTTAGCGGCCAAATGAGTGTATATGGTTTACCTTCGGGTAGATTGTTTCGTGTAATTCCTGTATTCTCTGTAGATCCTGAAAAAGGTTATGGCTATAGCGAAGAAACCAAACCGATGTTAAATACCTCGCATGGTTTTGTGCCTTGGGACGATTTACACCATGTACAATTATCAAAAACCGCTGGTGAAATTGATGGAAAATGGGTTTTTGGAAACGCAAATAATACACCTCGTGTGGCACGTATCGATTTAACTACTTTCCGTACACAAGAAATTATTGAATTGCCAAATAGTGGAGGTAATCACTCTTCACCATTTATTACTGAAAACACCGAGTATGTAGTGGCAGGTACACGTTTCAGTGTACCGCCCGATGATGCAAATGGTGATGTACCTATTAATACCTATAAACAAAATTTTAAAGGCACCTTAAGTTTTATCAGTGTAGCCAAAGAAGATGGTAAAATGGATTTGGCATTTCAAATTCAATGTCCTGGCGTAAACTTCGATTTAAGTAGGGCAGGTAAAGGCGTTTCTCATGGTTGGTTCTTCTTCTCATGTTATAATACCGAGCAAGCTAGTACCTTACTTGAAGTAAACGCTTCGCAACGCGATAAAGATTTTATTATGGCCGTGAATTGGAAAAAAGCGGAAGAGTATTTGAAGGCAGGTAAAGGAAAAAAACAAAGTGTAAAGTATGCACATAATGTTTATAGCGACGCAACACATAGCGCCACTTCTCAAATAAAAACCGAAGTAACGGTACTCGATTCAAAGGAATTACAAGATATCTGTTATTTCATTCCTTGCCCGAAATCTCCCCATGGATGTGATGTTGATCCAACCGGACAATACATAGTTGGTAGTGGTAAATTAGCCGCTTTAATTCCTGTATTTAGTTATGATAAAATATTGAAAGCAATTGCCGATAAGGCCTACGATGGCGAGTTTGAAGGCATACCGGTTATTAAATATGAAGCGGCTTTATATGGTGAGGTTAAAAAGCCAGGACTTGGACCATTACACACCGAATTTGATGGTAAGGGAAATGCATACACTTCTTTCTTTGTTTCATCTGAAGTAGTGAAATGGAATATCAAAGATTTAAAAGTGCTTGATCGCGCCGCTACATTTTATTCAGTTGGACACTTATGTATTCCAGGTGGAGATTCAAAAACCCCCAATGCAAAATATTTAATTGCGTATAATAAAATTACAAAAGACCGTTACTTACCTACCGGACCAGAACTTTCGCAAAGTGCTCAGTTATATGATATCAGTGGCGATAAAATGCAAATGATACTCGACTTCCCTACCATAGGTGAACCGCATTATGCGCAAGCTTGTGCAGCAGATATCATAAAACCAAAGTCGTTGAAAATATTTAAGATTGCCGAAAACAATCATGCGTTTGTTGCCAAAGGTGAAAAAGAAACAAAGGTGGTTCGTGAAGGGAATAAAGTACATGTATATATGACGGCTATACGATCGCATATCACACCCGATAATATAGAAGGAGTGAAAATGGGAGACGAAGTTTATTTTCATGTCACCAACCTCGAACAAGATTGGGATGTACCGCATGGCTTTGCTGTGAAAGGTGCTAACAATGCCGAACTATTAATTATGCCAGGTGAAACACAAACCTTAAAATGGACACCGGATCGTGTGGGCATTATGCCTATGTATTGCACCGATTTTTGTAGTGCTTTACATCAAGAAATGCAAGGATATGTTCGCGTTTCGCCGGCCGGAAGTAGTGTACCGATAAGTTTTAGTACCGGTAAAACAGAAACCCCACCGGCAACTAAATAAGTTTTTAAAAAGGTGGACAGCTAATCGTCCACCTTTTTCATCTTTAAATTTCTATATTATGAAACCATCAGGTATCACTACTTGGGTACGACTCATTCTTGCCCTTTGTGGTGCACTATTGATTGTCGTATTATTTGTGCCCATGTGGCGAATAGACCTCGATGCACCGCAATATCCTGAAGGATTACGATTACTCATTCACCCCCACAAAATTGCCGGTGATGTAGATATCATTAATGGGTTAAATCATTATATAGGTATGAAGACCATGCATACCGCCGACTTTTTTGAATTCACCATTTTGCCCTATATCATCTCAATATTTGCCTTACTATTTTTTGTAGTAGCTGTAATCAATAAGCGTAAAATCATGAATATTTTATTGTTTGTATTCATAGCTTTTGGTGTGGTGGCAATGATAGATTTTTGGAAATGGGAATACGATTATGGTCATAACCTCGATCCAAATGCTGCGATTATTGTACCCGGTATGGCCTATCAGCCACCTTTAATTGGCTTTAAACAATTGCTCAATTTTGGCGCCTACTCAATACCCGACATAGGAGGATGGATATTTATGAGTGTAGGCATGTTGCTGTTGCTTTGTGTTATTTTTGAATTTCGAAAACAAAGAAGCTTATGATGAATGAGATAAAAATAGCGGTAGTAATTTTTATGGGGCTTTTTTTACAAGCATGCACCATAAAGCCCGAACCGATACAAGTTGGAAAGGACTTATGTAAGTATTGTAAAATGACCATCAGTGATAGTAAGTTTGGTGCAGAGGCTATTACTACAAAAGGAAAGATATTTAAATACGATGAAGCGCATTGCTATCTCTCAGAAATCGCCGATAAAGAGCTTGATGTAAAGGATGTACAATCGATTTACGTGAGCAACTTTTGCGGTCAACACGAATTGCTTCTTGCCGATAAAGCATACTACTTATATAGCGAAAATTTAAAAAGTCCGATGGGTGGAAATGTAGCCGTTTTTTCAAACAAGGATAGTTTGCAAAAATATGTAAACATACTTGGTGGTGAAGAATTGACTTGGGATGAACTAAAAAAATAATCGCATGAAAGTAAACCTTAGGTACTTAGCAGGTTGTATGCTGCTTGTTTTGCTTTCATCATGGCAATCAAATGCACGTACCTTATATGTTGGTAAAAATCATGATATACATGAAATAAAAAAAGCAATACTACTCGCACAAGCCGGTGATAGCATTTTGGTTGAAAAGGGTGTATATAAAGAAGGAAATATTATTGTAAATAAGCGATTGGTTTTAATTGGCCTACAGTATCCTGTGTTAGATGGTGAAGGCAAAACTGAAATAGTTACCATACAATCCGATTCATGTGTTATCAAAGGATTTAAAATTCAACATTCTGGTTATGGTACTTTAGAAGATCCTGCAGGATTAAAAATTATGGATGCTAATTATGTAAGTATACTCGATAATATAGTAGATGATACTTTCTTTGGTATTTATGCACAGTATGCAAAGCATTGTATTATTAAAAATAATCGACTTACATCCTATGGTAAAGAAGAACAACAAATAGGCAATGGCATTCATTGTTGGAAGAGCGACAGCTTACAAATAATTGGCAATACCATTCGCGGTCATCGAGATGGAATTTATTTTGAATTTGTAACGAATTCTATCATTTGGCTCAACTACTCCGAAAAAAATATTCGCTACGGATTACATTTTATGTTTTCGAATAGTGATGCTTATATAGGTAATGTGTTTAAAAATAATGGAGCCGGTGTAGCCGTAATGTTTACCAAAGATGTGAAGATGTTTAATAATACCTTCGAACAAAATTGGGGTGATGCGGCCTATGGTATTCTTTTAAAAGAAATTTCAGATAGCTATATCGAAGGCAATCGATTTATTGAAAATACAAGTGGTATTTATATGGAAGGTGCAAGTAGGGTGAATATTAGTAAAAATGTATTTCAACAAAATGGATGGGCTGTAAAAATTCAGGCAAGCTGTATGGATGTAAACTTGAATCACAATAATTTCTTTGGCAATACTTTTGATGTTGGCACCAACGGAACTTTAGTACTCAATAATTTTAATAGCAACTATTGGGATAAATACGAAGGTTACGATATCGATCGAAATCGAATAGGTGATATTGCTTACCGCCCAATTAGTATGTTCTCAATGATTGTCGAAAAAATTCCTTCGGTAATGATATTGTTTAGAAGTATCATGGTGACCTTACTCGATAAAACCGAAAAATTATTACCCTCCATAACGCCCGAAAATTTAAAAGATGATACACCGCTCATGAAACCACTTCAACTATGATACGAATAGAAAATTTATCAAAACGATTTGGCAAATTGCAGGTGTTGAAACAAATACATTTCACTTGCAATCAAGGCGAATGTATTGCACTAATCGGCCCGAATGGCTGTGGCAAAACTACCCTTATAAAAAGTATATTGGGCTTGGTAGTGCCCGATACAGGCGAAATGTATTTCAATAATAACAAGATGAACGCGCAATGGAGCTATCGTTCAAAAATTGGTTATATGCCCCAAATTGGTCGTTACCCCGACAATATGAGTATAGGTCAGTTGTTTACCATGATGAAAGATTTGCGAAAACATGAACAACATATTCTCGACGAATCGTTAATAAAAACTTTTGGTATCGATAACATGTTGAATAAACGAATGAACACTTTATCGGGAGGAACTCGTCAAAAAGTGAGTGCGGCTTTGGCTTTTTTATTTAATGCCGATGTGTTGATTTTAGATGAACCCACAGCAGGTTTAGATCCGCTATCTTCTGAACAACTGAAAGAGAAAATTATAGAAGAAAAAGCCAAGGGAAAACTCATTTTAATTACATCACATATACTGAGTGAATTAGATGAAGTGGTATCACACATAATGTATATGCAAGAAGGAGAACTTATTTTTTATAAAGATATTGGCACCTTGCAAAATGAAACTGCCGAAACAAAACTTTCAAAAATGATTGCAAAAAAAATGATAGAAAATAAGCAGTATGCATAAAATTATAAAATATGTAGTGATTGATATCATACGTAATCGTATTGTATTAGGCTATACATTTTTCTTGTTGCTGATTTCATTGAGTGTTTTTAGTTTAGAAGATAATACCGCTAAAGGATTGCTTACTTTACTTAATCTCATCTTGTTTATTGTGCCTTTAGTATCGGTAATTTTTTCAACCATATATACTTACAATAGTGCCGAGTTTGTGGAGTTGTTATTAAGTCAACCTCTACAACGTAAAACAATTTGGCTTAGTTTATTTTCAGGTTTGGCGAGTTCATTATGTACCGCATTTTTAGTGGGTGCGGGAATACCCATTTTACTTTATGAAACGTCGTTAACTGGCATCATGTTGGTATTATGTGGCATGCTGCTTACTGCTATCTTTGTTTCTATTGCCATGTTAGCGGCTGTGTATACGCGCGATAAAGCGAAAGGCATTGGCGTTGCTATTTTGCTTTGGATTTATTTCGCATTAGTATTTGATGGACTTATCCTCTTTCTTCTATTTCAATTTTCGGATTACCCGGTTGAGAAACCTTTAATGATGTTGAGTTTTTTAAATCCTATCGACCTTACACGAATTTTAATTTTGCTTCGTTTAGATATATCAGCATTAATGGGCTATACCGGTGCTGTGTTTAAAATGTTTATGGGTAGCAGTGTCGGTCTCATTTTATCGTTTGTATCACTTTGTTTATGGACGATGATTCCTCTCATCCTATCTGTTCGAAAGTTTAATCGAAAAGATTTGTAACAATACATTTTAATGTATGAAATGAGGCATTGCAATCTCTAGTTCGTAAACGAAATGATTATAGCCGAATTACATGTGACAATAAAAAACAAAAAATAATAACACATGAACACAGATATTGAGCACCGAGAAGATATTATGCGCCTCGTAAATACCTTTTACGAGAAGGTGAAGCAAGACGAAGTGATTGGCTATATATTTAACGATATTGCCAATGTAAACTGGGAAAAGCATTTACCGGTGATGTACGATTTTTGGGAGAATGCTATTTTTTACACAGGTGCCTATCGCGGCGATCCCATGAATATTCATAGAAATTTACATCATCTTACCGCACTCACAAAAGCGCATTTCGATAGATGGAATACATTATTTCTGGCAACCGTCGATGAATTGTTTAGCGGTGAAAAAGCCGAGCTAGCCAAACAACGAGCCTTAAGTATTTCAACGGTTTTACAAAGTAAAATTTTATATCCCGACCCAAATTCACTGTTATAAATTCGTTGAATCATCCTCTTATTGTCTACTCGATATTAATTTTTATTTTTTGGTTTCTCATCGTAAGTGCACCAATTAATCAATAGTGGCGATAGCACCGTTCATCGGTTTAACTGCATGGAAACATCTAATACCCATGTGATTTGTGTCGCAGACCAAATCTTATCCCGTACTTACGGGAGTTTATGCCGATGAGATAGCTGTTCAGACTAATGTATTGGTCTGTTATAGATATCGTTTCGGAATAACTCACTCTATGCCTACTTCTTTCAAATTGAGTTGCACTACATTTTCAATATGATGGGTATGTGGAAACATATCAACGGCTTGCGATTTACTGATTTCGTAATGTAAACTCAACTGCTGTAAGTCGCGGGCTTGTGTGGCAGGATTACAACTCACATATACCATACGAGGCGCTTTAATGTCAAGTAATTTTTGCAATAGCGTGTCATGGCAACCGGCTCGTGGCGGATCGATGATTACAATATCCGGTGTGCCATTTTCGGTAAAAAAATTTGTATTACAAACCTTAATTACATCGCCTGCAAAAAATTCAGCATTGTGTAATCCATTTACCGTCGCATTTAATTTTGCATCTGTAATGGCATCTTCAACCGTATCAACACCAATTACTTTTTTTACTTGCTTCGATAAAAAAATACCAATGCTTCCGGTACCACAATACAAATCATATAAGATTTCATTTCCAGTAGCACCCGCAAATTCACGAACCGTTTGGTATAATACTTCGGCTTGTTTTGAATTGGTTTGGAAAAAGGATTTCGGGCTGATACGAAAAACAAATTCTTCAAGACGCTCTTCAATATATTCTTTACCTGCATAACAAATTACCTGCTGATCATAGATGGTATCATTGAGCTTGGTATTAATGGTATAATGTAAAGAAGTGATATCAGGAAAATTTTGCAGGATGGCTTGCATCATCTTATCGATATTTGATTGATCATCTTCACCAAAAACTAAATTCACCATACATTGTCCTGCCTTACTAATTCTAATGATTAAAGTTCTTAGTAATCCAACATGGGCTCGAATATCATAAAAACTATACTGATGTTCGGTTGCAAATTCGCGTATAAAATTTCTGATGGCATTCGTGGGCTCGGCTTGCAAATAACATTTTTCAATATCTATTACCTTATCAAATAATTTGGGTGCATGAAAACCCACTACATTTTTATCGAAATTCATATCCGATTGTAATTGGGCATTACTTAAATATTGTTTATTTGAAAAAGTAAATTCTAATTTATTGCGATATAAAGTGTTTTCGGCACAACCTTTAATAGGTAAGTATGTGCCAATATGTACTTTGCCAATTCGTTGCAGTTGATCTTTTACCTGTTGTTCTTTGTACTGCAATTGAAGTTCATAGGGTAACATCTGCCATTTGCATCCACCACAAATACTAAAGTGTTGGCAAAAGGCATCTACCCTATTAGGCGAAAAAGTGGTGATGGTATTCACCCTTGCTTCTGCCCAATCTTTTTTATTTCTGTACACAAAAACGTCGGCGATGTCACCAGGTACTGCACCTTCAACAAAAATTATTTTATCATCTTGTCGAGCTATACATTTACCTTCGGCCGCATAAGCTTCAATTGGAAGCGTCTTTATTACAAATTTTTTACGTTTAGCCATGATGTTGAATTATTATAGAAATGCCGTATTTGTTGAATCTGCCTATGTTAAAGTGCTGCAAATGTAACAACTATGATAATCTTTCCTTCGTCTTGTTTTTTTAATTTCGGCTTCCTTTTAAAATACACTCAATGAATAAATATTTTTTACTGATTCTTGCTATTTTCGGATTTTCATTCCAAGCCTTTACAAAGGACGGATATGACATTAAAGTAAAGTTTACCGATGCATCAGATAGCTTGGTTTATTTGTGCCATTATTATGGTAAGCATACCACAGTGTTTAAAGACGATTCTGCGCATTTAAGCAGCAATGGGGAAGCTCGATTTAAATCAGATAAAAAAATCATAGGGGGAATTTATATGTTACTCTTCGCTGATAAATCGATGAGTATGGAGCTGATGTTACAAAATGGAGATAATTTTTCGATGGAAGTAGCTAAGGCTAATATTTATAAAACTGCAAAGTTTAATGGAGCCACCGAGAATATCGACTTTTACGATTATCAACTCTATTTGGTAGATTATGGAAAGGCATTTCAAAAATTAGAATCTGATTTATCAAATGCAAAAACAAAAGCCGATACAACCTTACTGCGCGATCGAATGAAAGTGAAAGGAAAAGAATTATCAGATTACCGCAGAGCCTATATCGCAAAAAAACCAAACAACTTTTTATCTAAAATTTTTAATGCAGTTGAAGAGCCCGAAATACCGACCGAATTACCGACTTTACCGAATGGCAAAAAAGATTCGAGCTATCCGCGTATATTTTATAAAACACATTATTGGGATAAATTTGATTTACACGACGACCGCCTAATTTATTCGCCTTTGTACGAACGTAAGCTCGATGATTATATGAGTAAATTAGTAGTACCCGTTCCCGATTCGGTGATAAAGGAATGTGATTCATTATTGAAGGTAACTGATGGTCATCAGGAAATGTTTAAATATACTTTATGGTATTTAACACGTTGGACCGAAACCAGCAAAGTAATGGGATTGGATGAAGCCTTTGTTTACCTAGTTGAAAACTATTATATGCGTGGGAAAGCAACATGGGTAGATTCGACTCAATTAGCTAAGTATATTGAACGTGCAGGTAAAATTGCACCTAACATGATTGGTAAACCTGCCATGGATATGCGTATGTTAGATACTACAGCAAAAAATATTATTCCACTTTCATCGGTAAAAGCAAAGTATACCGTGGTTATATTTTGGTCGCCAACGTGCGGACATTGTCAGAAAGAAATGCCGCAATTTGATTCGCTTTACCATGCGGTTTTAAAAAAGTATGATGTAAAGATTTATGCCGTGGAAGCAGATAATGAAACCGAAAAATGGAAAAAATTTATTAATGAACATAATTTAGGCGAAGGTTGGATACATGTTCATGATCCAAATCGTACCACCAACTTCCGTTCGTTTTATGATGTATACAGTACACCAACTATGTTTTTATTGGATGAAAATAAAATCATACGTGGTAAGCGTATCGACCATAAAAATTTACCGGGCTTAATTGAATGGCTTGAAAAGAAAAAATCAGATAATAACACTAAAAAATAATATGTATTGAGAATGAAGAAAGTACTATACTCCGTTGTATTCGTATGCGCAAATTTAATGGCTAACGAAAGTAATGCTCAGCAAAAAACCAACGACCCTGTTTTGTTTACCTATGCCGGAAACCCCGTTGGAAAAAATGAATTTCTGCGGATGTATACTAAAAACATCAATAACCAAAAACCCGATTACAGCGAAAAGGCTTTGCGTGAATATGTTACTTTGTACAGCAGATTTAAAATGAAAGTAGCCGAGGCAGATAAAGCAAAACTCGATACGATACCTACCATACAAGGCGAATTAGGAACTTATAAAAAGCAACTTTCAAAAACCTATTTAACCGATAAAGAAGTTAGTGAGCGTTTGGTAAAAGAAGCTTATGATCGAATGAAAAAAGATATTCGTGTGTCACATATCTTAGTAAGCATTCCACGCGGCTCAGATGATACAACTGCATCGTATCAAAAAATTGATAGCTTGTACAAAGCATTAAGTTTAGGGGCCGATTTTGCAACCTTAGCCAAATCATTTAGTGAAGACAAGCAATCGGCACCTAACGGTGGTGATATTGGTTTTATGACAGCGATGCAAATTGTATATCCATTTGAAAGTGCAGCTTACAATACACCTGTAGGTAGTATCTCAAAACCTGTTCGCACAGTTTACGGATATCATCTTATAAAAAAGACCGATGAACGAGCTGCACGTGGTGAAATTCAAGTAGCACAAATTATGTGTGCCGTACAAAAAAGTGCCGGTAAAGAAGGAGATGTAGCAGCTAAGGCGCGTATCGATTCGGTAGCTATGATGCTTAAAGGAGGAACCAAATTTGAATCATTAGTTACAAAGTATTCAGACGATAAATTTTCAAAGAACAGTGAAGGTGTGTTAGCTACTTTCGGTGTTGGCTCAATGGTGCCTGAATTTGAAAATGCGGCCTTTGGTTTAAAAAATCCGGGCGATTTAAGTGCACCCATTAAAACAGATTTTGGCTATCATATTATTAAACTTATAAAAAAATTACCGGTTCGAGCATTCGATTCAATGAAAACCGAAATCACTAAAAAAGTTGAAAAGGACGGTCGCATTGAAACTGCCCGTCAAGAGTTCATGAATAAAATAAAAACCAAAGTACATTACCAAGAGTATCCCGAAGCACTTACTGAATTACTAGCGGCAATTCCGGATTCAACCGTACGTAACGGAAGTTTTAAAGGCGATGATTATGAACGCTTTCATAAGCCTTTATTTGAAATGACTGATGTAACTTTTAATCAATCAGATTTTGCGCATTATATTGAAACGTATACTAAGGGTAAAATTTACGGACAAAAAGAAAGCACCTTGCGCACCTTATTTAAAAGTTATAGCGATAAGGTATTGATGGATTATCAAGAGAATAAATTGATTGATGAAAATGAAGAGTATCGCAATTTAGTAACCGAATATCGTGATGGTATTATGTTGTTTGAATTAACCGACAGAATGGTATGGAGTAAAGCATCCTCAGATACGATAGGACTTGAAAAATATTATAATGAAAACAAAGCAAAGTACATGTGGCAGCCTGCTATTAAAGCGGATATATATAAATGTATTGATGAAAGTTATGCAAAGGAATTGGTGAAGGCTTTAAACAATCCTGAAAATAAAACCATTGAAGAAATAGTGAAAGCAGCCAATGGCGATGGTGCACAAAACAAGGTAACGGTTGAAAGTGGCAAGTTCGAAAAAACAAGATTCCCTAAGGATACTAAATTTCAAGCCGGCAAATATGCACCCTATTCTAAAAACGAAGATGGCAGTTATACTTTACTCAACGTACATGAAGTATTTGATACACCCACACAAAAAACATTAAGCGAAGCACGTGGTTATGTAATTTCAGAATATCAAGAATATTTAGAGAAAGAATGGATTCGTAGTTTGGAAGCTAGCTACCCGGTGAAGTTGAATGAGGCTACTTTGAAGGCTATGGTGAAGAAGTAGGCAGTATCGGTAGTAAGCAGTAAGACAGTATG
Source organism: Bacteroidota bacterium (assembly GCA_016706595.1). Lineage (GTDB taxonomy): Bacteria > Bacteroidota > Bacteroidia > Chitinophagales > Chitinophagaceae > OLB11. Next base: position 41,812 of record JADJJH010000007.1, read on the forward strand.
CAATTAGGCAGTTGGACCAGAAGTAAATTTCTGCAAACTGAACTTCATGAATTTATAAGAAGCAAAAATGCAATCTCGTCTTGATTATTTTGACGTTAATTTACTCTTTTTGAAGAATCTACTTCTCCTCTTGAGAGGGAATTGAGGCTGTGTTTATGAAACTACCATTCAAACTTGGCATCAATTTTTTCTTGCAGTTTATTGATAAATTTTAAAGTGGCCGGGCAATACTCTATATTTTGAATATGGATATAACTATAATCGGCAAAAGGCTTACGTTTGAAGTGCGGAAACTTTGCGCAATCTTCGGGGCGAATTTCATAAATACTACACTTATTATCTTCTACATTTAAAAACTGACAAGGTTGAATACGATTCACTTTGTCGCCATTTTTTTTATCGGTCTCGAGCCACTTATTATAAAAATCTTTTTCACTCATTCGAAAGTGTTTGGATATTCTTTTTAAATCGGCTTTTGTAAAAGTAGGTGTCATTACTTTACAACAATTTGCGCAGCTAAGGCATTCAACTTCTTTCCAGGTTTCATCATTAGCCTCTTCAACCATGGCATTAATTCCGGTAACGGTTTTCTCTTCAAATTTCTTTATAAAATTATGTAAGCCACTTTTTTGTTTGAGATAATTCTTTTTATGTTGAGTAAGTAGTTTATTGGCCACGTTAAATAATTGAGGGCGTAAATGTAAATATTAATTAGGGAAATCAAACTAGGCGTTTCTTTTTTCATAACCACATAAAATTTTAATAGAAATCATACTTCCTAGTACAAAATATCGAATTCACACAAAATTTAATGCCCCTGAATATGAACCATACTGCGATCCATTTGGCGTCAAAAACGTATCATATTCTTCCGAAGGGAGTTAGATTTATTATCGATTATTGGACCTTGCTGCAAGATAATCTAATTAAATTATTCTTATTAAATAAGGGGCCATTCGCAAATCATATGGATGGTAATGAAACGGGGAGCCCATGCTATCTTAATTAATCTTCTTTAACTATTCTTCGAAGTAAAATTGAAGAAGATTGCCAATTCATGACCGACTTTGATAAGGCTATACATATTTCTTCCTCTTGCAGGAATTATGGTGTATTTTCTAATCGTGCCGAATTTGGTTTTAGAAAAGAAGAGTATTTTTACCAAACAGTAGAATATTTTTACCAAACCTTTCAAGTATTCTGACGAATCATATGGTAATCAAATTAAAGAATTTATAGATGCGTGCACGCAAGGGAAAAGTCGGGATTATAAAATACATGACGCTTGGGTAAAGTATAAGGAAACTTAAATGTACGTTGGAGTATTATTTAAATTCCAATCGTACAATTCATTGGCTCGGCTATTACTTTCAACAAAAAATACTATATTGATATCATCTGATTGTGATGATAATTACTGAGGATTGTGACAAACAAAAAGTGGACAAAATCAACTTTGTTCTATTTTGAGGCAAGTTAGAAATTCGTATTTCCTGAAGAAAAATAACTAATAGCTCTTGATATATTTTACGATGTATTAAAAACAGTATGCCCGAATGCCTATAGTTTTCCTTAGTCTCTTCGGCAAAAATTTCTTTGTTTTTTGCCTTGTCTCAGCCCGCAAACCGAAAACGCCTTTCCAAATTGACAAATATTCATCGGCAATAACCCCAAAATTTATATACTCAGCAAACTTCATTTGCACAATTTTCCTAACATCTAAGATCTTACATCTAACATCTCTCATTTTACATCTCTCATCTCTTATCTCACTTCTATTTAAAAATACCATAAAAAATTACGGAATTATAAAATCATTTTACTATCATTGTAGTTCGAAAATAGATAAAGCATCATGAGAAAATCAATTTTTGTTTTTGTGGCCTTGTTTCAAGTATTAGTATTCGCAAACAACGCAAAAGCACAGCAGGCAAACGAAGATTTAGTATCCGTATATCGTTGGTTAAATGTACAAGACAATAACTATGTAACCCTTGCCAATGGCGAAATACAAGAAGGACAGCTATTACAATGGAAATATAAGGATAAAACGTTTTTATTTTATGCTTATAAAACACCGGGCCCGGATCGCGTAGCGGTTTATCGTTGGGAAAACCCATTAACTAAAGACTTTGCAAGCATCGCCGAAGACGAAATGACCGATAGCGATATGCAACAAAAAGGCTATACCGGTAAAAAATTACAGTTTTATGCACCTATACGTCGCGAAGGAAATCATGTTCCGGTATATCGTTGGTACAAAGCAAAATCTAAAGATTGGGTTACCATTCCGGAAGTTGGAAACACCGATAGCTATATCGATCGTGGATACAAAATGAAAACTTTCCAGTTTTATGGTATTATCCGCAGCGAATATCAACGCTAGTTAGTGCCTGCAAGAAAACGCCAATTTCTGCGTTATGCTTGCAAAAAAACTGTCATTTACCCGAGTAAACTCTATTTTATTTTTGCTTCGTATGCCTTGAACTTGACCTTTTCTTATCAGGTACATGAGTTTTTCTCACAGAAACTAGTTAAAACGTAAAAAAATTATGAATCCCGCACTTGTGCGGGATTTTTTATGGGCTTGAATAAAAGAAAATTTTCTTTGAAAAAAATTTTCCTAACAATTTAGGGCTTGCTCATAAACTCATTAGCGCTCTATATTCAAGGAAGACCTCGATGGACAGTACTGTTTTACGGCCATTGAGGTCTGACGCAGAAGATAGAGATGCAAATGAGTAGCTTGATACAAATTATGGTGCACGGTTTAAAAACAGGAATATGGCATTCATCCCAAAAATACCTTGCACTAAAAAAACAATTGGCAACCTGGAGTTACTGATAAATCTACAAAGAGGCGTTTATGAGCAAGCCCAATTTAGTGGAGACTTTGGCTTAAGATGATTCTTTTTTACCACATAGAGTCACATAGGTTTGGTTTCATTTCTCATTGATATCCAGTTTTTTGTATTCTTCTAGAACGCATATAAACAAGGAGCCTTGGGCTTTCACCTCCTGGGAGGGGTGGGTAAACAACTGAATTTCAATCAAATATGACTCTCACACAATAGTGGGTTCTACCTATCTTACTTAAATGATAAAAGCTTAAATCTAAACCGTTGCAAGTTTTTTCTTAGTCTTTCTATTATTTCTTTTTGAATAAACAGTACTTTTCTTTCCTAGTTTCTTTTGTTGTAAGTAGCTACTAAGCGCTTTCTCCTCTTCTAAAGTTAGCGATCCTTGTCCACCAATAAAATCAAGTCCAATTTCTTTATTCTTTTTCACTTTGTTAATTTACAAATAATAATTTATACCGAAGTGAAATATGTAACAGCATACCAAAACTTCGTGCCTCGTTTTGCTCTGAACATATTTTAGCACTCGATATATACTCCCGAAAATTTCGGGATAAGAAATACAAGGCATTGGTCTGCCTTATATTTCACATTCGTATTAGAATTAAATTACGTTTTGTCTTTCATGAAACCTTACAAACAAATTCCGGTATTCCTATGCTTACTAAATGCCCTATGTGGTCAAAAAATTAAAGGCTTCTTTTTTGAAAAGAATCATTTCAAGTCACCACTTTGTAATCTTTCAAGAATATTTTTTGGAATACCTGCATAATATGTTAATTTTAAACCCTTATTTTTAATGCGGTTAAACGATAGTTTCTATCGGTTTACTTTTTTTAAACTTTAATGATTATGATGAAGCACTACACATTTACACGTATCGTATGCACCTTAATGGCTTTGCAACTTATCTGTACAAGCAATTTGGCTAAAGCTTGGCAAAAAAATCCGGCCTCAAAGCAAACTTCAAGTGAATTGCCTTGGGTACAAAATAGCAAATTAAACGCAGCAGATGAAATCGTAAACAAGCGTTCGCAAAAAAGTAAGCATTATCAAATGCCTAATGGAACTACGAAAATGATCAGTTCTATAGGATCCTTGCATTATAAATCGGGCAATACTTGGAAAGACATTAGTGTAAATATCCAAGCAAACAATACTGGTTCATATCTTGCAAACCCTTATTATAATGGAGAGAATAGTTTTAAAACCTATTATCCCAACAACCCAATCAGCGGTAAAATAATTACTTCGTTGAAAGAGGGCGTGATGAGTGAACAACTCGAATCGGTATACGCTATCGACCAAAATGGTAATAATGTATATCAGTATAGTGCCAATGCAACGCAAAATGTTGCTGCAAATCAAGCCCAGCTTAGCTATCAAAATGTATTTCCAAATGCCAATATCAATTATACACAGCAAAGCGATGGACGAAAATTTGATTTTGTAATTCAAAATAATCAGTTTTTACAAGCCCTTCCAGCCTCAGCCAAGTATTTAGTGATCAAAGAAAAAATGAATATTCCGGCATCATGGACGATCACCGAAACGGCCAATGGATATGATATTTACCAAGCAGGTACTTGGATTGCCAATTTACCGCAACCCGTAGCGTACGAAAAAATGTCTTCAACCAAAAATTATGAAAATGATGCCGACTTTATGAAAGAAGGTATTATGAGCATGAGCAAAGTTGGTAATGTAATTACCCTATATACCAAATTTGAACTGAGCTGGTTAAAAAGCAGCGAACGAAATTTTCCAATTTCATTAGACCCCGTGGTAAGTTATTATCCATTTAACGTAAGCATGGCTACAGGGCGTATCACAACCGCAGGTGGTGCTAAAACAAATGGAGATTTACGATTAGCGGCTGCCGGAACAGCAAGTATTGCTTGGGCAAAATTCGATATCGCAACATTACCTCCGGGTGCAACCTTGCTTTCAGGATCTTATTATGGATATCATTACAGTGGAAGTGGGGCAGTTAAAAATGCAGCGATTGTTGGTATGCAAACGGTTAATCCGGAACCGGCAACTACCACAAGTGCAATGATTGCCGCACAAATTGGTACAACGGGTCCAGTCTATAATTCAGCTTGTCCTTTTGGCGCAGCTACGAGTTTGTGGTATTCAGGGCCGATTAATGGTGCTGGCTTAACAGATATTTCGGCTCAGCAATCGCAAGGTTGGACAGCCTTTGGTTTTAAATACGCATCTGGTAATACCGGTACCATGCTACAAAGAGGATACAATGCGGCTACCGCAACTGAGCGCCCATATTTAGAATTAGATTATTCAACAACCGGTTGTACCACCGTTACAGGCGGTACGTCAACTGCCTCAGTTGCTTTAGCTTGTGGAGATCCGTTTACATTAAACTTAACAGGTAACAGCACCGGTACAGGAACTACTTTTCAGTGGTTATCATCACCGGCAGGTGCAAATACTTGGAGTTTATTAGGGGCTGCACAAACTTCCCCTTTTTATACAACTACTCAATCATCGCCTACCGATTATCGTTGTGTAGTAACTTGTACAACTTCATTAGCATTTGATACATCAGTGGTAGTGGCAGTTGGACAAAATACTGTAATTAACTGCTATTGTGTTCCAACCGGCGCACCAACTTCAACTAATTACATTACGAGTTTTGTAACCACAGGTGCAGCGGCTAATATCAATAATCCAAATAATATGTATACAACCTCACCGGTTGCGGGTTATGGTAACTATACAGCGCTTACTTTATCTGCTAACCCAGGTTCATCAGTTAATGTATCTATTTCATTTGTAACAGGTAGCCATGCCGTTGGGCTTTGGATAGATTGGAACCAAGATGGTGATTTTAATGATGCAGGAGAAAATCCTATTACCACCGCAGCGTCCTTAACAACGAGTCCGTTTGTGGGTTCATTTACAGTGCCATTAACTGCTTTAGTGGGTAATACGCGTATGCGAATTCGTACATCAGCTATCTCAGGACCGGCAGCAGTTTGTGGTTTAAATACCAATGGCGAAGCCGAAGATTATACAATGAATGTATTAGGGCCTTGTACCACGGCAACGGCTGCTACAATTAGTCCGGCGGCTTATGTAATTTGTCCGCTAACAACACAAGTATTAACCGCAACCACCCCCGTTATTCAATTAGGTACCACTTTTCAATGGAAAGAAAGTTTAGTATCCGGTGGTCCTTATACTAATGTAGTTGGAGGAACAGGTGCAAACACTTTAAATTATACAACAGCTGCCTTACCTGCAGGAACTTATTATTATATATTAGAGAGTACATGTGCTAACTGCGGACCATGTTCAACCCTTTCGAATGAAATTAGTATTTTATCGCAAGATGTGGTTGCTACTATAGCTACCAATAGTGCACAATGCGCTCCTGGAATCCCTACTGCATTTGTAACATCTGCCGCCGGCGCCATTGGAACGGGAAATTTCAACTGGTACAGTGCGTCAACTGGAGGTACCTTATTACAATCAAAACCATTTGGTCCATTAGCGCCATTTTATTTCAATGATTATACAACTGCAGCCTTGGGCGCAGCAACCATTACCGGAAATACATCGGTTACTGGCGGGGCATTACAATTATTTCCAAACCTTACTTCACAATACGGATCATTCACCATTAATCAGCCAAGCTTTGCTTGGGATAAAATGTTAGTTGATTTTGATTTAACGACTGTTGGAACGGTTACAAACATGGCAGATGGCGTAAGCTTTAGTTTTGGAAATGATGTGGTATCAACCGCTGAGGCTGCTATGAATGCAGAAAATGGAACAGGAACTAAAGTTAAATTATCATTCAATGCGTATACAAATGGTACTGCAGTTCAGGGTATTTATTTGATGTATAATTCAAGCGTTAATGAGCCAACACCCACTTCATCGGGCGTATTAGCCTACTCACCAGACGTAAGTTGGAAAAATAGTACCAAGCATATTACTTTCTCGATTGATAGTTTAGGTAAAGCGAATTTATCGGTTGGAGGCGTAGCCATTTTTACCAATGTAAGTCTGCCGGCTGCTTATTTAAGTACCACGGTGGTAAATACACGTCCTAACTGGAAAGCAGTTATTAAAGGAAGAACCGGTGCGATTAGCATGGGCGCTTCTGTTGATAATATGGATATGAAATTATCGACTTTGGTAACCGGCTCACCAACTTACTTAAGTTCGGTAGCTACAACCACTACCTTTTATGTTGCCGAATTAGGTACCAACGGATGTTTTAGTCCGCGTACACCGGTAACCGTTACGGTAAATACACCACCAACCATATCAATTAACCCAATACCTAACGATTCGGTTTGTACAGGCGCACCGGTAACCCTAAGTGCATCAGGTGCAAGTACTTATTTATGGAATGGAAGTGCAACCACCGTAAATGGTGATACTACATTTGCAAGCGCAGTAGCCGGAATTTATACAGTAACTGGAACTGATGCCAATAGCTGTAGTAATACATCAACTATATTTATTTATTTACATCCTGTTTTATCAGGTACCACATCGGCAACCCCTTCTACGTTATGTTTGGGCTCATCAACTTCACTAGATGCTGTGGCTACGCCAATTTGTACAGGTTTATACACGCCAAATTTTGTGGGTTATTATACGCCGGCATTATGGACATTTACAAATATCACTTCAGATGGGACTAGCGATTTTACAGGGTCACCAGCAAATATTAAACTAAACACCGGAACCCTTGCTTCACAACCTGGTGGTGGAAGTACTACATTATCACGACCAATCACCTGTAATGGAAATATTACTTTCAACTGGAGTTTCATGCATCCTCTCGATGCCTATGCCGATTTTCCACAATACTCAATTAATGGAATTGCTTATTCTTTTCCAACTTATAATACAGGTTTGTATGGTGTAACACAATCAGGTACCATGACAATCCCAGTAGTTGATGGCGATTTATTTGCTTTTGAAGTTGTAACGATAGATAATGACGCTTTTTCTGGTCAATTAACCATTACTAATTTCGTAGCACCATCACCAAAAATTACAGGTACTATAAGCTATTGGGATGCTCCAACTGGAGGTACTAATTTAGGTGTTCCTCCTTTAACCGTTACACCGGCAACTGCAGGAACACATACTTATTATGCTGAATACACAACCAGTACAACCGCTTGTCCGAATTTAGTTCGTCAACCTGCAGTGGTTACCGTACATGCATTACCTACAGCTACTGTAAGTGGCGGTGGTGCGGTATGCTTTGGTAGCACTTTACCAGATGTAAATATTAATCTTACAGGTAATGGACCATGGAATATTGTATATAGTGATGGAACCAATACAGTTCCTGTCAATGGAATTGTAAGTAGTCCGTACGTAATTAGTAATGCAGCAGTAGGTACTTATAGTGTAAGTTCGGTGAATGATGCCAATTGTACCGGAACCGCAAGTGGTTCTGTTTCGGTTAGTATTTTGCCATTACCTACGGCTACAGTAAGCGGAGGCGGTATGGTTTGTACAGGTTTAACCTTACCAAATGTAAATATAGATTTAACCGGAAACGGACCTTGGAATTTAACCTATACCGATGGAACTACATCAGTAACTGCCAATGGTTTTGCAGGAACAACCTATACGATTGCAGGTGCAGTTGGCACCTATAATGTATTAACGATTAGTGATGCCAACTGTACAGGCACTGGCAGTGGTTCAGTGATGGTTGGATTCCATCCTGTTCCAAATGTTACAGCAAGCATTTCACCGGCAAGTATTTGTTATGGAAACTCAGCCCTCGCAAACGGTGGAGGTGCTGTATCGTATACATGGGATAATGGCATTACAGATAATACCCCATTTGTTGCCACAGCAACTACAACCTATATTGTAACCGGAACGGATGCAAATTTGTGTACTGCAACCTCATCAGCCACGCTTACGGTTTCCACTTTAAGTACCGACTTGTCACTTTCCTCAGCAGGTAATACGATTTCAAATACAGGGAATCAAAACGGCACGAGCACACAACCCGATGGTTCAACCATTAATTATAGCGATGCAAGTTGTAATTTAATTGCTTCTGTACAAGATCAGCCTGGAGGAAATGCTTTGGGTAGCACAACGGCAACGGTAACTGTTGAACCAAGCGTACTTTCGTATTTGGGTCAACCATATTCTCGTCGTTGGTATACAATTACGCCAAGTAATAATGTGGGGGTAAATGCCAATGTAACGATTTATCAAACCCAAGATGATTTTGATGATTATAACGCTGCTAATGGGGCTTACCCAGATTTACCTACCGGCCCAACTGACGTTGCAGGTATTGCGAATGTAGGTGTAACCAAAGTAAGCGGAGGTTCATTAGGCGTTGGCTTAGGAACGATAGTACCACTTTCGGTGATTTGGAATGCAACTACTAATTATTGGGAAATTACCTTTAATGTGAGCGGAACTTTTAGTCAGTTTTACGTGCATGCAGCAAATCCATTAGGTTCGGCATTGCCGGCTAGTGTTATCAGCTTTACAGGGATTAAAATGCAAGGTCAAGATGTGTTAAGTTGGACGACCAGTTCGGAGCAAAATAATGCTTACTTTAATTTACAACATAGTACCGATGGAATTCATTTCGAAAATCTTGCCAAAGTAAATAGTAAGGCTTGGGGTGGAAATAGTTCAAGTAATGTAACGTATTCGGCTACTAATGCAAATCCTTCATTCGGACATAATTACTATCGTTTAGAGCAAGTGGATATTGATGGACAAAAATCTATCCATACTAAAATAGTAGATTTAATTTGGGCGAATAATGAAACAACGATTAGCATTTATCCAAATCCAATGGGTGAAATTGTACATATCGATTTGTATGCACAACAAGCAGAGCCTATGGTGATTCATATTAAAGACATGAGTGGACGAGTGATTAAGAAAGTTCAATTTGAAAGCGTAAAAGGATTAAATTCTTTCCCAATCAGTGTTTCTCATGTAGCACATGGAATGTATACCTTAGATTTAGTAAGTCAAGGAAAAGTGATACACACGGAGAAGTTGAGCAAGTAATTATTCAATACATATTATTAATAAAAAAATGCGAGAAATCGCATTTTTTTATTAATAAATATTTAACTTTGTAGTAAGAAATAGGTGAACATGCATTTTTAAGCGGAATATCTTTTCCTATTAACGTTTGTTAATGTGCACATATTACGATTGAGTTATTAAAATTTTATTAAATTCGCACCTCGGTATAAACTCATTATATCGAGCTATTATAAACACTACAATACCAAGCACATGCTTAAGCATATACATGCATTACGACTTTTTATTAATTTTTCACTATTAAACACTATTGTTATGCAAACAATTCAACGAGTTTTTACTCGAAAAACTGCGTGGCTCTTCTCTTTAGGGGTCATGCTACTACTTTTTGGGATCGGTTATCAAGCCGGAGCCCAATGTAATAATGGAACCCAGTACCCGAGTACTACACTTACCGCACCAACAAGTGGAAGTGCGCAGTTTAGCACCTGTAGTTTCTATGGAGAGTATTCGGTATTAGGCAGTGCGCAAGCCATAACCATGTATCAATGTACAATTGATGGCGGTGGTTATATTACAATTCGTCAAGGGACCTCAAGTGGACCGGTCGTTGGGAACGGACCTTCACCACTTACGTGGACATCAACTGTAGCAGGTAATTATTATTGTCATTGGAATGATGGAACTCTTTGTGGAACAGATGCGAATTGTCATATAACATCAATTACCTATATTGGACCAGGTGGTCCATGTACCGACCCTCCGGTTGCTGGAACTCCAAGTATTTCTTCTGCATCGGCTTGTTTGGGCTCATCGGTTAATTTAAATATCGCAGGGGGTACTTTAGGTTTAACACAAACATATCAATGGAAAAGTTCTTCCGTATCTGGAGGTCCTTATACAAATATTGGCTCTCCACTTACTTCACCAACTTTATCTCATTTACCTTCAGTAGGTACGACATACTATGTTTGCGATATCATGTGTGGATCAGGCACCGCAACTACAACAGAGGTTTCTGTAAATGTACCAACCCCTTTCCCGGGTGGTAATTACACCATCGACAATACCCAACCAACCGGCGGTACAAACTTCAATTCATTTACTGCAGCTGTAAGTGCCATTAGTTGTGGTATTACAGGTCCGGTGGTTTTTGATGTAGTTTCAGCAACAGGTCCTTATACTGAACAAATTACTTTACCGGCAACCATCGGTTCGACTGCTGTGAATACCGTAACCTTTAATGGTAATGGAAATACCATTCAATTCTTCTCAACAAATACCAATGCGCGTCACGTAATCAAGTTAGACGGTGCCGATTATATCACCTTTAACGAATTAAATATTAATTGCGCAACAGGAACCTTTGGTTGGGGTATGCATTTTACAAATGCTGCCGATTACAATACCGTTAGTCTATGTACTATCAACAACAACATCGTATCAACGGCTACAAACTTTGCAGGTATAGTTTTAAGTGGAAGTGTTACTTCCGCCACAACTGCTGGAAACAGTGGTAGCTATAATACTTTTATTGATAACAATATAAATGGAGGTTACTACGGTATTACCATGGTAGGTGCCGGTGTAGGTTCTGAAAATTTGAACAATACAGTTACTAATAATATTATCAGAAATTTTTATAATTATGGTATTTATACACTTTATCAAAAAAGTGGTATTATAAATAATAACGACTTTTTTCGACCAAACCGTACCAACACAACTACTTGTGCTGGTGTGTTTATGACAACAGGTAGTTTAGGCATGAGTGTTGAAAACAATAAAATTCATAATTTCTTCGATGCAATCGCAATCACCAATACGTCAACTTTTTATGGTGTTTACTGCAGTGGTGATGGAACGGCAGCTTTCCCTAATCGTGTGGTGAATAATTTGGTTTATAACATAAATCATAATGGGCCTATATATGGTATGTATAATGTTGGCGCTGATTATGAGCAAATATGGCATAATACAATAGCTATTAATAGCCCATTGTCAACAGCAGGATTAGCGTATGGTATTTACCAAACAACCGCTGCCGTAGGTTTAGACTTTAAAAATAATATCATTACTATTCTTCGTAATGGATCGGGTGCCAAAGTGGGATTATTTTACAACACCGGTGCCTCATCTCATAGCTCTAATAATAATGTAGTGTTTTTGAATAGTACCACGGGAACAGGAACTCAAAATTTTGGTAACTGGAATGCCGCAAATCAAGCTACAAAAGCTTTGTTTACAGCAGCCAGCGGACAAGATGCAGCGTCAGTAGTTGCTGACCCTGTCTATACAAATCCTGCTATTGCTGATTATACGCCTACTTCAATTTTAACCAATAATACAGGTGCCAATGTAGGTGTAGCTTACGATATAGTTGGTAACCCACGTTCAGGTGTTACACCCGATGCGGGTGCGTATGAGTACGACTTAGTTGGTTTAGATGCAGGGATTACTTGGGTTGGTCCAACTTCACCGGCAACTGCTGGCTTGCAAACCATTTCGGTAAGTGTAGCAAACAATTTATCAACTGCCATTACATCTGTAACCTTAGCTTATTCAGTAAATGGAGGAGCACCGGTAGCTGAAACATTTAGTGGTTTATCCTTATTGCCTTCAACTTCACAAGGCTTTAGCTTTGCAACGCAATACAGCCTTACTGAATCGGTAAATATGAAAGCTTATATCGTAGATGTAAACGGAATTACTGATGATGTACAGTTAAACGATACTACTGCCAATCAATTTATATGTTTAGCATTGTCAGGTCCTTATACAATCAATGCAGGTGCTCCTGCTTCATCAACTAATTTCCAAAACTTTAATGCCTTAGCAGCAGCCTTAAATTGTGGTGGTGTTGCCGGCCCGGTTACGGTGAACGTAGTTGCAGGTAGTGGACCGTATAACGAAAGAGTAACTTTTGGACCTATTTTAAATAGCTCGGTGGTAAATACAGTAAGCATTAATGGTAATGCAAACGTACTTACTTCTGCAGATGCCGTTGCCGATTATCATACTTTACGATTAAACGGTGCCGATTTCATGACTTTTACCGATTTAACGGTAAATGCAACGGGTACTACTAATGGATTTCCATTGATGATGTCGAACGCAAGTGATAATAATAATTTTTACACTTGTAATTTCAATGCATCTACAACAAGTACCTCTTCTTTAAGTTCAGGTGTTGTATTTAGTTCATCTACCACTTCGCCTACTGCCTTAGGAAATAATGGTAATAATAATATTTTTGATGGTTGTAACATAACCGGTGGATACTATGGTATCACTGTGTATGGTAATTCAACCGTGGGTGGCAACATCATCGGAAATCAGTTTTTGAATTGTAATATCAAAGATTTTTATTTCTATGGAGTTTATAATGCCTACGCAAGCAATACTACGGTACAAGCTTGTACTATCGAGCGTCCAACACGTGCAACGGTTTCTTCTGGTTATGGCGTTTATTTAACCACAAGTTCATTAGGTTGCTTAATTGAAGGAAATCGTGTAAGAAGATTGTTTGAGAACGCAATTACCGGAACCAATGCATGTTATGCACTAGGTTGTGTGGTATCAGCAAGTGCTGGTAATGAAAATAAATTCATTAATAACTTAGTTTCTGATATTCGTAACAATGGTACAACCTATGGTTTATATTTAGCAGGCGGCGCTTTTGTACAAGCCTACCATAATACTATATCATTAGATTATACTGCAGCTACTGCAGGAGTTACCTATGGTATCTATTCAACTGGTGCCAATAATAGCTTTCAAAATAATTTAGTAACAATTACACGTGGTGGTACAGGAACTAAATATGTAGCTTATTATTCAACTTTGCCACTTGTTTCTAATAATAATAACTTCTATCTAAACTCAGCAGCAGGTACTACTAATTACTTAGCTTATATGAATGCAATTAGTGAACCAACTTTGGCCTCTTATCAAAATAACAATCCTTTATATGATCAACAAAGTGTTGGGGTGAATCCATTCTACAATAATCCTGCCTTAAACGATTATGCCCCAACTGAGGTAAGTATGAATGATTTAGGTGCTGTATTAGGTGTAACCACAGATATCACCGGAGCTGCTCGCCCAACGCCACCATCAACTTACCCTGATATGGGTGCTTACGAATTCTCGGTAGCGCCAATCGATTTAGGGATGTTCTCATTTGATGGCCCAGGTACATTAGGTTGTTATTCAGCGACACAAGATGTTACCGTTACGATTAAGAACTATGGAACTTCAACAATTGATTTTTCGGTAAATCCGGCAACTATTTCTGCCGATGTAACAGGACCGGTTACGGCTACTTTAACAGGTACTCCAACCGGAACTTTAGCTTCGGGTGCAACCATGACGGTTGTATTAGGGCCATTTAATATGACGGCAAATGGTATCTATACATTCAGTAATATTACGAGCAGTATGACCGGCGATGGTTTAGTAAGCAACAATGTTTTAGCGGCTTCTTACAATCGTACTGTCGGTGTAATAGCAGGAACTGTTAGCTCACCAATTACAAATGCTTGTATCACTTCACCTGCACCAACCTTAACATTAAGTGGTCATTACGGTGGTGATATTCAATGGCAAGAGTCATTAGTGAGTGCCGTTGGTCCTTGGACTAATGTGGGAACAGGAAATACAACGTTTGTTCCAACATTATCTGCCGATGCATTCTATAGAGTATTTTCAACTTGTAACACAAACCAAGATTCCTCAAATGTATTCGCTATTACTGTAGCTAATCCATTAGTAACAGGAACCACACCAGGTTCACGTTGTGGATTTGGGCAAGTAACGCTTGGTGCAACTGGTACAGGTACAGGTTTAGATTGGTATGATTCACCAACTGCTACTACCCCAATTGGTTCAGGGTCTAGTTTCTTAACACCAAACATTGCAACAACTACAACGTTCTATGTAGCAGCAAATGCAGGAGGTTCAGGAACACCATTTGATTTATTAACTACTACTGCGGCAGGTAATGGTGCTAGTGGAAATATGTTTGATATTAATGTATTAACTCCAATTCGTATTGATAGTTTCTCATTATATTCTGCCACTGCGGGCGCAACTGTTCATATTTATTATCGTTCAGGTTCTGGAATAGGGTTTAATACATCAAATGCAGGTTGGACTTTATTAGGTTCAGCAGTAGTTCCGGCGGTAGGTACACCTTTAGCTGTGATTCCTTTCTTCGTAAACTTAAATCTTGCTCCAGGTACTCATGCTTTTGCTTTGAGTTCATCAGGTTCAGTAAGTTATTCAAATGGTACAGCCGTTGGAAATACTTTTGCTTCTGATGCCAACGTGCAAATTAAAGAAGGCTACGGCGGCGGTGGCGCATTCCCAAGTTTCAGCTTCCCTAATTCCCCTAGAAATTGGAATGGTAGATTATATTATTCTACGCAAGGATGTGCTTCTGCAAAATCATCAGTGGTTGCTACGGTTTTAACCGCACCAACAGTTGTGGTTACAAACTCAAATCCTGTAGTTTGTTTAGGGCAATCATCTACCTTAGCCGTTAGCAGCTCTAATGACCCTAACTATTCTTACACTTGGATGCCAGGTAATTTAACAACTTCATCAATTGTGGTGACACCTAGTTCAACAACAACATACACATTAACAGCATTAGATAATACTACCGGTACTTATGCAAACTGTGGAAATACAGATGTAACAACCGTAACCGTTAACCCATTACCAACACCGGTAACAGCAAGTGCAAGTCCTTCAACAATTTGTGCAGGACAAAATGCGGTGCTTACGGCCGCTGGTGGTGTACCTCCTCCAACTGGGTATTGTTATTCAACCTTTACATCAGGTACTACTGCTGGAGATTATTGCACATTGGTTTCAATAGCAGGTACCACTTTAAATAGTGTAACCGGAGCTTCTGCTTCACCATATTATACAGTTTTCCCTGCAACAGGTAGTACAACTGCAACTTTAGTTGCTGGTAATACGTATACAGTAACCTTAAGTGCTGGAACATTTTCTAGTAATGACTTTGCTATTTGGACAGATTATAACCAAAATGGTATTTTTGAAGCAAGTGAAAAAGGCGGTGAAGTAGATAATGTAGCGGCTGGTCCGGTAACCACTACCATTACATTTACAGTACCTGCCGGTGCTTATAATGGAACTACTCGCTTCCGTGTTCATGAAGCGGATCAAGGAACTACTGGTGGTATGTTGCCTTGTGCAGCTTTAAGCTTTGGTGAAATTGAAGATTACATCATTACCATTACAGGTGGTGTGAATCAAGGAAACTTTACTTGGTCACCGGCTACTAATTTATCTAGTACTACAAGTAATCCAACAACAGCTACTGCATTATTAGCTAATGAGACCTATACGGCAACCTTTACCAATGGTTATGGTTGTACGGCTTCAGGAAGTGTAACAGTAAATGTAAATCAGCCATCAGTATCTAGTACAAATTTCACATCACCATGTGCAACACCGTATACTTGGAATGGCAATACCTATACTACCTCAGGTACCTATACGTATACAACTACCAATGCTGCAGGTTGTGATTCAACGGCTACTTTAAATTTAACGATTGCTCCTTGTAATACTACGCTTAACTTAACTTGTTTTATACAAGGTTATTGGGATGGAAGTTCACAAATGCAACCGGTATTGGCCAATCAAGGTGAACCAACTACTATGGGTGCTTGTGATACCATTACAGTTGAATTACATAGCGATGTGGCGCCTTATGGAATTGATGCCACTACCACTGCAGTATTACAACAAAATGGTACCGCAACGTGTATTTTCCCACCGGTTACAGGTAATAAATATATCGTTGTAAAACATCGTTCAGCCGTGCAAACTTGGAGTACAAATCCGGTAGCTATCGGTACTTCAGTATCATACAATTTCTCTACAGCGGCTAACCAAGCCTATGGAGATAATCAAATTCAAGTATCAACCTCACCTGTTATCTATGCATTCTATAGCGGTGATATTGTAATAGATGAGAATATTGATTTATTAGATTTAGGTTACTTAGAAACTGAAATTTCA
Source organism: Bacteroidota bacterium (assembly GCA_016706595.1). Lineage (GTDB taxonomy): Bacteria > Bacteroidota > Bacteroidia > Chitinophagales > Chitinophagaceae > OLB11. The sequence goes on from JADJJH010000007.1 coordinate 58,764, forward strand.
AACTTTAGTTTTGGATTTAACCCTGCTGATTTGAATGGAGATGGTAATGTTGATTTATTGGATAGTCCGCTATTGGAAGCTAATATTTCAAACTTTATTTTCTCTAATCATCCATAGGTTCAGAGTTTTATTTCTTTAATTTGAAAAGCCCTTGATTTTTACATCAAGGGCTTTTTTTATAAAATTATTTTGTTATTTATTTCAAAATAGCTTTACTTTGATAGAGCTCTTTGTGAAGTTTGGATTCGTGGTTTCAAGCAAATTCCTAGTTTTTAATTGTGAAATTGTAAACTGAAATCAACATTCTTAATGTTAAACAGTGAATAGACGAGTTGTATTTTTTCTTAAGATAGAAAATATTTTTATGTAAATAATTTTCAATAAACAAAAACACCAACACATGAAACAAACAAACAACTATTCATCCGCCCAAGGCAAAGTAAATTTTGCTTTACTAAAAGTCTGCATCCTGATGTGCATTCTTTTTTGCACACAATCATTATTTTCACAAACTACGCTTAACACTACCGCTGTAACCGGTTGGTCTAACAACAATGGCTCAGGCACTGTTACCTTTAATTTTCAAAACACAAATGGGTTTCCAATTATTATTACCACTGTTGAAGGGGTTGTTACAACAGCAGGCGCTTCCACCGCAGAAATTTGGATTAAAACAACCCCAGTGAGTGGCTTGCCAGGTGTTATTTCGGTAGCTAATGGTTGGACTCAAGTTGCAACCGGTTCATTTACCGGAGTAGCTAGCGGAACGAGTTTAGTTACTCAAACTTTTTTATCTGGTTTATCAGTTACCATTCCAGCTGGTGTTACCTATGGTATGGCAATTTTTGCAACTTCGCAAAGATATCATAGTATGGTAGCACCCAATGTTCCTTTAACCACAGTTTCGGGTGGTGGATGTAATATTTTGATGGGCACCGGTATCAGTTACGGAGGAGGAGCACCCAATGGGGCAGCGCCAACCTTTACCCCACGTGGTTGGATTGGTAAACTCACATTCATTCCTGCCGGGCCATGTACCGATCCTCCAACGCCAGGTACTCCAGCAGCAACTGCCTCTAGTATTTGTGCTGGTCAATCTTCAGTATTAAGTTTAACCGGCGGAACCGGCGGTACAGGTCAATCTTATCAATGGGAAAGTTCAACCACAAGCGGAGGTCCATATACCGATATCATAGGTGCTACCAGCGCAAGCTATGTGAGCACACCAACTGTTACAACCTATTATCGAAATAAAGTGACTTGTGGAGCAAGTACGGTTCCTTCAACAGAAATTTCCGTGACCGTTGCGCCACTCTTTCCTGGTGGTAATTATACTATTGATGCAACTTTACCTACCGGCGGTACAAATTTTCAAAGTTTTACAGCGGCCGTTGCAGCTATTAGCTGTGGCATTAGTAGCCCAGTAGTTTTTGATGTTGAGCCTGGTACCGGACCCTACATCGAACAAATAACCTTGCCTGCAACCATTGGGGCGGATGCTACCAAAACAGTAACTTTTAATGGTAATGGAGAAGCTATTCAATTTGCTTCAGCGAATGCAAACCTGCGTCATGTAATTAAATTGGATGGCGCTGATTATATCACCTTCGATAACTTAATTATTAATGCTACAGGCACATATGGTTGGGGTATTCATTTTATGAATGGAGCCGATTATAATACCATTAGCTTATGTACAATTAATACGAGTGTAACCGACATTACGCTTAGTAATCACCACCCTGTAGTAATGAGTAATTCAGCAACGGTTACCACCACTACCGGAAATAATGGTAACTACAATACATTTATTGATAATACTTTTAATGGTGGTTATTATAGCGTAACGGCCATTGGCAATGCAGTGGGAACCGAAGCGATTGGCAATAATTTTACTAATAATGCTTTCAGAAATTCCTATTCCTATTCCTTATATATGTTATACCAGAAAGGTGCAAATGTTACGAATAATGATTTTTCGCGAACCCTACGCACGGCTAGTACTACAACAGCTGGTATTTTCATGACAACCGGCTGTTTAGGAAACTTAATTGAAAGCAATCGTATTCATAATTTCTTTGATGCCTTTCCAGCAAGTACGTCAATCATGTATTCCATTTATTGTGCTGCCGATGCAACTGCCTTGCAACCAAACCGAGTGATTAATAACCTTGTATATAATATCAATCATAATGGCACTACCTATGGCTGTTATAATGCCGGAGGGGATTATGAACAAATATATCATAATACTTTTTCGTTAGATAATACGGGTTCAACAGCAGGAATTACCTATGGTATTTATCAAACCACAGCTGCGGTTGGATTAGACTTTAGAAATAATTTAATCACCATAAGCCGAGGTGGAACTGGCGCTAAAGTTGGGTTATATTATAATACAATCACTTCAGCGATTACCTCAAATCATAATGTAGTATTTCTAAACAGCGCTGGCACCGGAGCCCAAAACTTTGGATCATGGGGAGCAACCCCTTATGCCACGCAGGCCTTATGGAATGCCGCAACTACACTTGATGGATCTAGTTTACAAACCAATCCTTTATATGTTGCACCATTAGCAGCTGATTTTACCCCTACATCAACGAATGTAAATAATGCCGGTACGAATATAGGTGTAGCATACGATATACTCGGTGCGGCACGAAATGTGCTTTCTCCGGATCCGGGTGCTTATGAATTTTCAGTATCGCCTATCGATGCGGGTGTATTTAGTTTTGTTTCACCCAATAATTCAGGATGCTATTCTGCCAACGAAAATGTTGAAATTGTAATTAAGAACTATGGTTCTTTACCCCTTGATTTTTCATTGAACCCTTTAACTGTAAATGTTGATGTAAGTGGCACTGCTACTGCAAATTTAACGGCTAATCCAACCGGCATCCTAGCGCCAGGTGCTACCATGAATGTGATCGTTTCACCACCATTGAACATGACCGCCAATGGAACATATCTTTTCAATGCCTATACAACGGTTGCCGGTGATGGTAATTCTCTGAATGATATCCTTCCGGGAGTTAGTCGAATAGTGGGTCCGGTAGGTGGAACAATTACGTCAACTTTAAGTACAATTTGTGTATCATCTACCCCAACCTTAAGTATCAGTGGGCATTATGGTGGCAGTATTCAGTGGATGGAGTCTACGGTAAGTGCAAGTGGCCCATGGACGAATGTTGGTTCCGGTGGGAATTCCTATACGCCCTCAACCCCGGTGACCCAAACTTCTTGGTATCAAGTTGAAATATCTTGTAATGGAAATACAGCCAACTCCAATGTATTAAATATTGTGGTGAACAACCCTCTTTTATTAAGTACAACCCCAGGTTCAAGATGTGGTTTTGGTTCGGTTACTTTAGGTGCAACGGCTAACCCCGGAAGTACAATTAATTGGTATGCTAATGCAACGGGCGGATCGATTTTAGGAAGTGGAACCAGTTTTGCAACACCAAGTATTTCTAGTACCACAAACTTTTATGCAGCAGCCTCAGATGGTGGTGGTGGCGGCCCCTTCACAGCGCCAATGCCAACATTAGGTACACCTTTTAGTGGAAATGTAAGGGGCTTTTGGTTTACAGCACCTTCTGCATTTACCATCACCGGGTTAAATGTTCCACTTACAGGTGCAACTCAAAGTATGGCAGTTGTGAAATTTGTTCCTGCAGTTGGTCCACCAACATTTTCTACTGTAACTAATGCATTCACAGTTTTATATTTAATTCAAAATAGTACTAATACAGGTGTTTTACCGGTAAACATTCCCATTGCATCGGGCGATGTGATTGGCATATTAGGTCAAATTGGTACACAGAGTGCTTATGCAAGTGTTACAGGACCTTATACAACTACTATTAACGGAACACCGGTAACCTGCACGCGAATGGGAATGCAGTTTCCACTTGGAACAACCTCGCCGCAGGATTTATGGCAAGAATTATCAGGCGCAATCGGTGTGGTAAATATAACTTATACAAACGGGTGTGAAGGCGTTAGGACAGCAGTTACCGCAACAGTAGCACCTTCGGATACCCTAACCGCCACAAGCGATGTTACCTACGTTTGTTCTGGTGCTGCTAACTCGACAGCTAATTTATCGGCTTCTTCAGCAAATACTAACTATACCTATACTTGGATGCCGGGTAATTTAACTGGCCCCAATGTGAGTGTAACGCCAACCTCAACTACAACCTATACGGTAACTGGTACTGATGGAATTTGTGCAAACACAAAAACAGTTACAGTCAATGCAACGGTAATTATTGCGCCGGTTGTCAATGCCACACCTACTACTATTTGCCAAGGAGATGCTACCAACTTAAGTGCTTTTGCCCCAAGTGCACCTCCTACGGGTTATACATTAACTACTATTCCATATGCTTATGAAGTGCCAACAGGTACTATAAGTGTTTTGGCAAATGCCGGAATTGCGGTTACCCCGCAAACCATTTCAAGCTTAGATGACGGTACTTGGGAGAATCTTCCATTACCTTTCTCATTTAATTATTATGGAACGGTTTATAATAACTTTAATGTTTCCACCAATGGCTTCATCTCACTTGGAACATCTCTCGGAGGCGCGTTTTGTTGTTCAGGACAAGGAATTCCTGCTGCCGCTGCACCAAATGCATACATTGCACTTGCACATGAAGATTGGTTATTAAGCACTTCTGGAACCATCGACTACTTTACAAATGGTGTTGCACCCAACAGAAAGTTTGTAGTTCGCTTTACTGCGGTTCCTCGTTTTGGTGGAACAGGTGCCCCAACAACGGGTGAAATTATATTAAATGAATCAGGTAGTGTAGTCGATTTTCAAGTTACTTCAGTTACTACAGCATCTGGCGATAATACTACCATGGGTATCGAAAACCCTACAGGTACTAGTGCGGTTGTAGTTTCAGGAAGAAATTCAACCTCACCATGGACAGCCACCAACGAAGGCTGGCGCTTTGCACCTACACAATTGATGAATTTCTTATGGACACCGAATGGCGTAGGTTCAGGTATAGTTGCAGGAAATGAAACCTTAGCAAATACTAGTGCAACGCCTAGTACAACTACTACATATACCATGACCATTACTGAACCATTATATAATTGTACATTAAATTCATCAGTAACGGTAACAGTAAACCCAACTTCATCTTCTACAACTACAGCTTCTGCATGCACCCCTCCATATGTTTGGAATGGCAATACCTACACTACTACAGGCATATATACCTACACTACCACCAATGCGGTTGGATGTGATTCAGTAGCTACATTAGATTTAACGATTGCTCCTTGTAATACTACGCTTAACTTAACTTGCTTTATACAAGGTTATTGGGATGGCAATTCACAAATGCAACCGGTATTGGCCAATCAAGGTGAACCAACTACTATGGGTGCTTGTGATACCATTACTGTTGAATTACATAGTGATATTGCACCATATGGTATAGACGCTTCAACTACCGCTGTATTACAACAAAATGGTACCGCAACGTGTATTTTCCCACCGGTAACCGGTAATAAATATATCGTTGTAAAACATCGTTCAGCAGTGCAAACTTGGAGTACAAATCCAGTAGTGATGGGTACTACTTTATCGTACAATTTCTCAACAGCAGCAAATCAAGCCTTTGGTGATAATCAAATTCAAATATCAACTTCACCTGTTATCTATGCATTCTATAGCGGTGATATTGTAATAGATGAGAATATTGATTTATTAGATTTAGGCTACTTAGAAACTGAAATTTCGAACTTTAGTTTTGGATTTAACTCGGCTGATTTGAATGGAGATGGTAATGTTGATTTATTGGATAGTCCGCTATTGGAAGCTAATATTTCAAACTTTATTTTCTCTAATCATCCGTAATAAAGAATTGTAAATCTTTATACGAATAATGGACTCGGATTTTTTCTGAGTCCATTATTTTATGAGGAAGCCAAAAAACAAAATGAATTCATTGCTAATAGGCACATGATTATTTTCTATGCATTAAATGATTTTTGTATAAACTAAAAAAAAATATAATAACTAATTATTAAAGTTCATGGTAACTATGTAGCTTCGGATAATATTATGTAGAGGGGGAATTCAAAACTTAGATTTTGAAATGCAAGTTGCAGAGAAATAGTAGCATACTAATCGAATTAAACAAGAACAAACAATTATAAAACACATCATTATTCACCACCAATTCTAGAGTTATGAATTTACATTTTGACATCACTAAAAAGGCAAACTTTACACACTTCAAAGGCTTAAGTATTTTATTACTGTTATTGGCATTTTGCAGGGTTTCATTTGCACAAGTAGGTACACCAACTTACCTTAACAACAATACCGGTGTAACGGCAAATGCATTTCCATTAAATACAACAGCAAATACTAAAATACAATGGATTTATGGACCTGGAGCGTTTACTACTGCAGGAGGCGGTTCAGGAACCCCGTTGCCAGCAGGTCAGTTGATTACGAAAATTTATATTAAGTTTTCGGCAACTACTAATCCGGCAACTATTTATCCGAACCTAAGAATTTCTATGGCACAAACCTTAGGAACCACGGCCAACTTCGGAACAGCATCAAGTACTATTTATCCGTTCAACACTGGATTGACACAAGTATTTGATCAAAATAATTTCCAATTTACCGGAATTACGCCAAGTTCATGGTATGGTATCACTTTACAAACACCTTTTCTATATGATCCGGCATTGAGCTTACTTGTTGAGGTTAGGTCGACATTAACCACATCCGGAGGAAATGGTGTGGCAAATATTGCTACTACAGGTCAAATGCAACGACTTTATGGCCCTTTTGCAAATACAATCGGAACTTCCAACACAGGGTTAACACCTATTGGATTCGATGTGATGCCGGCTGCAGTATGTTCAGCACCTCCCACCGCCGGAACAGCTGTATCATCTCCCTTAATTCCAATATGTGCAGGGTCAAGTGCAACTCTTGACCTTACAGGCAACTCAATAGGTTCAGGTCAAACCTATCAATGGGAAAGTTCTTTAACGCCAGGTGGTCCTTATACATCTGTTAGTACTGTAAATTCTTCTCCAATATTTACGGTTAATCCAACAGTAACCACTTATTATAGATGTTTAGTAACTTGTAGTGGAAATACACAGCCTTCAACAGAAACTTCGGTTACAGTTGCGCCATTATTTCCAGGGGGTAACTATACTATTAACTCTGCACTCCCAACCGGAGGAAGTAACTTTCAAACATTCGCTGCGGCTGTCGCAGCTATTAGTTGTGGTATCAGTAGCTCGGTGGTTTTTGATGTAGTATCCGGAAGCGGGCCATATACCGAACAAATTACGCTTCCATCAACTATAGGATCTGATGCAACTAAAACAGTTACCTTTAATGGAAATGGTAATACCCTTCAATTTGCTTCAACAAATATCAATGCACGGCATGTGGTAAAACTTGATGGAGCAGATTATATCACCTTTGATAACTTAATTATTAATGCATCTGCAGGAACTTATGGTTGGGGAATACATTTTATAAATGGCGCCGATTATAACACAGTAAGTTTATGTACAATTAATACGAGTACAACGGATATTACCTTAAGTAGTCATCATCCGGTGGTTATGAGTAATTCTGCAACGGTTACTACTACAGCCGGTAATAATGGTAATTACAATACCTTTATAGATAATACTTTTCAGGGAGGTTATTATAGTGTAACGATGTGTGGTAGCGGCGTAGGTACCGAAAATATCGGGAATAACCTTACGAATAATCAGTTTAGAAATTCGTATTCGTATTCACTCTATATGCTTAATCAAAAAAGCGCTATCGTTAACAACAACGATTTTTCTCGTCCTTTGCGTACTGCAAGTACAACCACAGCCGGTGTATTTATGACAACCGGGTCCATAGGAAATGTTGTTGAAGGAAATCGTATTCATAATTTCTTTGATGCCTTTCCAGCAAGTACTTCAACATTTTATGGTGTTTATTGCTCAGGGGATGCAAGTTCATTACAACCTAATCGGGTTTCTAATAATGTAGTTTATAATATTAATCATTTAGGAGCGATCTATGGCATGTATAATGCCGGCGGTGATTTTGAACAAATTTATCATAATACCATTTCGCTTGATGATGCAGCTGCAACCGGTGGACTAACTTATGGTATTTATCAAACTACTGCAGCTAGTGGCTTAGATTTTAGAAATAATATCATTACTATCAGTCGTGGTGGCACCGGTGCTAAAGTAGGATTGTATTATAATACCACTACTTCGGCTCTCACTTCAAACAATAACGTTGTGTTTTTGAATAGTGCAGGAACTGGCGCACAAAACTTTGGTTCATGGGGTGCTGTTGCTTATGCAACGCAAGCTTTGTGGAATACAGCCACCACATTAGATGCCAATAGTGTTCAAACTAATCCTGGATATGCAGCACCATTAACTGCTGATTATACACCCACTTCGGCTTTAGTAAATAATACAGGCGGTAATGTAGGTGTAGCCTATGATATTCTTGGGAATCCGAGAAACTTAATAGCACCTGATCCTGGTGCGTATGAGTTTGATTTAGTGGGATTAGATGGCGCCATTACTTGGGTTTCACCTACCAGCCCTACAACGGCAGGTTTAAAAACCATAACCGTAAGTGTTTTAAATAATTTATCAACTACCATTACTGATTTAGTATTGAATTATACAGATGGTGGATCCATCGTAACTGAAGCCTTTAGTGGATTAAGTCTTGCATCCAGCACTTCGCAAACTTTTAGTTTTACTACCCAATATAATTTAACCTCGAGCGCCATTTTACGAGCCTATATTAGTTCGGTAAATGGTGTGATGGATGATATTCAAGGAAATGACACGACAACTAATCAAAACTTATGTTTAAGTTTAGCAGGCGCGTATACGATCAATTCGAGCGCACCGGCAAGTGTTACCAATTTCCAAAGTTTTGGATCTTTTGTGTCAGCACTTAACTGTGGTGGTGTGAGTAGCGCCGTAACGGTTGATGTAGTAAGCGCTACGGGTCCTTACACCGAGCAAATTACCATCGGTTCTATCGCTGGCGCATCAGCAGTGAATACCATTTCAATTAATGGGAATGGCAATACACTTACTTCACCAGGCGGCACTGAATACTATACACTACGATTTAATGGAGCTGATTATGTTTCGGTGAATGATTTGAATGTGGTATCAACGGGTGCAACCGGAGCCATTGCATTAAGCATGATGAATGTATCGGATAATAACAGTTTTACGAATTGTACTTTTAGTGTACCTCAAGCTTTAACCACTACAGCAAGTTCGTGTGTTGCCTTTAGTAGCAGTCCAATAACAGCTACCGGAACAGGTAATAATGGGAATAATAATTTGTTTGATGGTTGTACCATGAGTGGTGGCTATTATTGTATTTCTGTATATGGTACATCTGGCGCCAATATTGTAGGAAATCAGTTTTTAAATTGTACAGTGACCAATTTTTACTTATATGGGTTGTATCACATTTATGGAACCAATACGGTAGTGAGAGGTTGCACTTTTGAGCGTCCAACACGTGCTACAGTAACAACAGGTTATGGCGTTTTTCTTACCACCGGATCATTGGGTTGTTTAGTAGAAGGAAATCGAGTTCGCAATATGTTTGGAGCAGCACTTACTTCTACTAGCACTTGCTATGGCTTATACTGTGCAGCAACGGCAACAGCCGGAAATGAGAATCGCTTTATTAATAATTTAGTAAGTGGTATTCAAGGCAATGGAGTATTAGGTGGAATTTATTTAACAGGTGCCAATTTTGTGCAGGTGTATCATAATACCATCGCCCATAATTATACATCAGCTACCGCAGGTACCACTTATGGTATTTATTCAACCGGCACGAGTGGTGTATCCATTCAAAATAATATTGTAACCATTACCCGTGGTGGCACAGGAACCAAGTATGGTTTGTATTACAGTCCGTTGGCTACAACTTCAAACTACAATAATGTGTATATAAATGCAGCAGCCGGTGTAAATTATTTTGGATATAATGGAACAACGGCTACAGGTTATGCCGATTTAGCTACCTGGCTAGGTACGGGTATGGATTTATCAAGTGCTAGTGTTGATCCATCATACAATAACCCAAGCCTAGGAGATTTTAAACCGGGTAATGTATTGATCGATAATATGGCAACTAACTTAGGCATTGTTACCGATATCTTAGGTGTTACGCGTAGTGTAACCCCAGATCCGGGTGCTTATGAATTTACTATTTCGCCTATCGATGCCGGTGTAATTGGATTTGTGAGCCCTGGAACAACAGGATGTTATACAGCCACTGAAAATGTTGAGGTTACAATCAAAAACTTCGGTTCAACACCTTTAGATTTTTCAACAACACCATTAACGGTAACCGTAGATGTAAGCGGTGCAGTGGTTACAAGCTTAACCGCAACACCAAGTGGCACATTAGCGCCTGGTGCCACTATGAATGTAGTGGTAAGTCCGGCACTTAACATGACTGCGAATGGTTCATATAACTTTAATGCCTATACTACTATTAGCGGTGATGGAAATGCATTAAATGATGCATTAACACCCGGCATTTCTCGTATAGTTGGTCCGATTGGAGGAACTGTAACAGCTTCTCCATCTAGTTTATGTGTAACAGGTTCTTCAGTGATTTCTCTTACCGGAAATTATGGTGGAACTATTCAATGGCAAGAATCAAATAGCCCAACCGGACCATGGACTAACGTAGGGACCGGAGCTACAAGCTACACGCCGGCAAGTGCAATTACCCAAGCTATGTATTACCAAGTAGAAGTAAGTTGCAATGGAAATACTTCATTATCAAGCATGGATACCGTTGTGGTTAATAATCCTTTGGTTTTAACTACTACACCGGGTTCACGTTGTGGTATTGGAACAGTTTCATTAGAAGCAACTGTTGAGCCTGGAGCAAATGCTAAATGGTATGCAAACGCAACTGGGGGCTCTTCATTATTCACAGGCTCACCATTTACTACTCCAACTATTTCAAGCACCACTACATTTTATGTTGAACCAGTTCAAGGTATCGGTGGTGCCGATTCATTGTCTGTTCCATTAGCAAATGGTACCACCACTGGAGTTTACTTTCATATGTTTATGGTGAGTTCGCCAACCGGTATGACCTTAGATCAAATTGGCATTAAATCAAATGCTGTAATTGGAACGCTTACTTCATGGGATATTTACTATCGTCCAGATAATTATCAATTAATTCCAGGTGCAAATACATCGTCTGTTGGTTGGACCTTATTATCTTCAGTTACTGGTGTGCCTTCATTAGGTGCTGCCGATTATACCATGATAACTTTAGGATTGAATTTAGTAATTCCGCCAGGCGCAACTTATTCTTTCCATATAGCACCTGTTGGCGGAGCTACTCACCAATATGCTTCAACTGCTTTGGGTACAGTAGTTTCTACCAATGCGAATGCATCTATAATTGCGGGCAATCGTGGAGGCACTACTCCATTTAATTGTACAACATCAGGAGGTATGGCGGTAGTAAAACTAAAGTATAGTTTAGGTTGTGTTGGTACAAGAGTACCAGTAGTAGCAACGGTTGCCGCACCACCGGCAATTACAGCAAGCGCCGTTGATCCAGTATTATGTCCTTTGGGAACTACTTCAATCAGCGTGAGCAGTCCAAATGATCCAAATTATACGTATTCATGGACATCAGTTCCTGCAGGCTTTACTGCTTCTGGAACAGGGCCTCATAGCATATCACCAACAGCAACCACCACTTATGAAGTTTATGCAATAGACAATACAACAGGTTCTTTTGCAGGTTGTGCAAATACAGCTTCGGTGAATGTAATTACAGCACCTGCATTATTAGCAGGTACAGTTAGTGGTATTCCAGCTACTATATGTGTTTCAGGAACCCCAACCTTAACGGTAACCGGTGCAGCAGGTGGAAGTATTCAATGGCAAGAATCAACATCAGCAACTGGTCCATGGACTAATGTTGGTTCTGGTTCTTCAACCTATACCCCTGCCGCGGCAATTACGCAAACTATGTATTATCGTGTTGAAGTAACTTGTCAGGTGACAACGAGTGTACAATCAAATGTATTTACAGTAACTGTAAATAATCCTCAAATATTAACAACAACTCCAGGAAGTCGCTGTGGTTATGGCTCTGTGTTATTAGCCGCAACTGCAGAACCGGGTGCTCAAGTGAAGTGGTATGATGCCGCAAATGGTGGAAATTTATTATTTACAGGAACTTCATTTAATACACCAAATATTGGTACAACAACTAATTTCTTTGCTGAAGCTTCGACTGGTGGTGGAGGCGGAACCGCTTCTCCAATTCAAGTTACTGAAATGGATTTAGGAACCGATCGTTTAGAAATACAAAATGTATCTCCAGATCCAATTAATGTTACGGGTTGGAAAGTAGCCGTAAGTAATAGCTATACGGATATAAACTCGGTAAATACGATTGTTCAAACACTAAGTGGTACCATGAACCCTGGTGCTACCATGAGTTGGACAGATGCTGCAGCGGGACCGAATTATTGGGGTAATAATATATTATGGAACCCTGGTGCTGGGCCTAGTTTTACAGGTTGGGCTGCCATTCTAGATAATAATAATGTGCTGAAAGATATTGTATTTACAAACTGGCCTGCTGCTAGTATTGCTGCAGCAAGTATTACAGTTGGCGCAACCGTAATCACAGTTGGTTCATTGTGGTCGGGTAATGGTATTAACACAACTACTGTGGCCGCAACTGATGGTGTTTCAAGACAAGGAACTATGGATAATAACAGTGCAACTGACTTTAGTATTATTCCACTTTCTTTTGGAACAACCAATCCGGGAATGACGATTCCTTTTACAGGATTTGGATGCTTAGGTGTTCCACGTGTGGCAGTAACAGCAACCGTTACACCTCCACCGGCAATGACCGCAACAGCAAGTGCAACTACAATTTGTGCAGGTGAATCAAGTACCTTAAGTGTAAGCAGTTCGAATGATCCGAATTATACGTACACTTGGAATCCAGGTGCATTATCCGGAAATTCAGTTACTGTAAGTCCGGCCATTACCACAACATATACCGTTACAGCAATAGACAATTCAGCAGGTACTTTTAATGGTTGTGGAAATGCAGAAACGATTACCATAACCGTAAATCCTATTATTGTAACTGCCTCGGCAAGTGCCACGCCTTCGGTTATTTGTGAAGGCGATAATATTAATTTAAGTGCAGTTGCTGCCGGCATTGGATATTCTATGAATCCAAGTTGTTCAACCGGATTTATTGATATCAGCACTTCAGGTACCGATGTTGATTTACCTGCGAATATTACTGATGACTCAGAACATAATATTGGTTTACCTGCCTTCACTTATAATGGAGTTACGTATACAAGTGCGAGAGTTTCAACCAATGGTGTGCTCGTATTAGGATCAGTTACGGGTGATGTAACTGCAGGAAATGGACCATTACCGAATATAGGAAATACAGCAGGTAATATATTTCTTGCTCCTTTCTGGGATGATTTGTATCCAACGGTTGGCACAAATGCTAGTTTAAAGACGGAAACTATAGGCTCAAATTTTATTGTACAATGGACTAATATGTCGCATTTTGATGATTCATTAAGCGGTACTATCACATTCCAAGCTCAATTAAATTTATTGAATGGCACGGTAACTTATGTTTACAATGATGTATTATTTGGTAATGTAATTCACGATGCAGGTTTAAGTGCTACTATTGGTGTTCAATTTAGTGCATCAAGTGCAATTCAGTATTCAACAGCAAGCGCAAGTTTAACTAACGGGCAATGTGTAAATTTCAGTCCAAATACGGCTACCATTTCATGGACCGGCCCTAATGGATTCAATTCAAGTGCAAGTAATCCGGTAGTTGCCGCAGCAAGCAGTGTCAATGGCGGAAATTATATATTGAGTGCTATGGGAAGTAATGGTTGCAGTGCCACTTCAACAGTGCTTGTAACTGTAAATCAAAATTCAGCTTCTAGCACAAGCTTTACATCTCCATGCGCAACACCATATACTTGGAATGGCAATACCTATACTACCTCAGGTACCTATACCTATACCACAACGAATGCTGCAGGATGTGATTCTACAGCAACCCTAAATTTGACGGTAAATCCTTGTAATACTACGCTTAACCTAACTTGCTTTATACAAGGCTATTGGGATGGAAGTTCGCAAATGCAACCCGTATTAGCAAATCAAGGAGAACCTACCACTACGGGCGCTTGTGATACCATTACGGTTGAATTACATAGTGATATTGCACCATATGGTACAGACGCTTCAACTACCGCTGTGTTGCAGCAAAATGGTACCGCAACTTGTATTTTCCCACCGGTAACAGGCAATAAATACATTGTGGTTAAACATCGCAATGCAGTGCAATCTTGGTCAGCTAGTCCAGTAGCTATGGGAACTTCTGCCTCCTACGATTTCTCAACAGCAGCAAATAAAGCCTATGGTGATAATCAAATTCAGGTATCAACCTCACCTGTTATCTTTGCATTCTATAGCGGTGATATCGTAATAGATGAAAATATCGATTTATTAGATTTAGGCTATCTAGAAACTGAAATCTCGAACTTCAGTTTTGGATACATCCCTGCTGATTTGAACGGTGATGGTAATGTTGATTTATTGGATAGTCCGGTTTTGGAAACCAATATCTCAAACTTTATTTTCTCGAATCATCCATAATCTTGGTAAAATTTAAATACAAAATCCCCTTAGAAATTTAATCTAAGGGGATTTTTGTTTTTCTATAACGCTCATTTTGGCATTCACCGCTAAGGCATTAACTTTTTTTTTTATATGCGTTCTTTGAAATAAGTTTGTAGGATATTTTAGAAAAAAATTTATCATGAAAAAAATTACTTTGATGCTAAAAGCATTATTCACTTTGGTGTTGTCTCTGTTTTTTTACAGTAGCACGCAGGCGCAGTATGTAAGTATTCCGGTTACAGGTTTTAACAACGATATTGTGGCAAATGGTGTAGGAAGCAGTACCATAGTAGGTACTACCTATCCTGCAATCGGTGTAGATGGAGCCATGTATTCATTTCACGATAATACGTTTAAGTATACCGCCGCCAGCGCACTGCCTACTTGCTTTTTCCCGGTTAGCAATACCGCTGCAAGCTTACGTACTGCCGGTTTAACCTATCAATTTGAGCCATATACTGCAAACAATGCGCTTACCATTGATAATAATTCTACAACTTACCTCACTTCGCCTTTTGCAAATACTGGCACGCTTACCTTAAATACTCCAACAAGCTATGGCAAATTATTTGTACTTTATGAAACTGTAGTGAATGTTTCACCGATGGTAGTTGATGTTGTGGTAACGTTTACCGATGCAACTACACAATCATTTCCTGCAAATGCTTGTGTGAATTGGTTTACAACTACACTTCCTGCATATAGTGGCATGGGACGAACAACACCAGCCGGAGCCATTCAATGTGGAGCAACGCCTAATATGTTTGAATTGCAATTGTCTATTGATCCATCCAATTCTACCAAGCTTGTTCAAAGTATAACGTTTACCTTACCCGCTTCTTATACAACAGGTACTACTGCCTCAACTGTAAATTATTTTCACGCATTAGCTGTTGGAGGAATTGCACCTTGTACAACACCTCCTGATCAAGCATCTGCATTAAATTTAAGCTCGCCTTCAGGCACTGTGGTAAATGGTAGCTTTACTGCTGCGTCAAGTGCACCTAGTGGCTATTTGGCAGTAGGATATCTTGCTGGTTCAACACCCACCTTACCGGTTTCTGGCACAACCTATACTTTAGGTGCTAGTTTAGGAACAGGTAAAATTGTAGGGGTTGGGGCTTCAACATCATTAAGTGCTACCGGATTATTTCCCGGAGTTTCATATGATGTCTATATTTATTCATACAATAGCGGACCTTGCGCTACAGCTTATAATACAAGTTCACCACTTACCGGAACCATAACCACTTCATCGGTTGGGGCTTCCTTATTAATTAATCCCTACCTTGAAGGTGGATTTGAAAGTGGTGCTACCTTAGCTTCAAATGGTTGGAATGTAGTGAACGCAGCAACCAATGCATGGACGGTTGGAACCGTACCTACAGGTTTTACTAATCAATCAGCTTATATTTCAAATAATGGAGGCGCTGCTTGGGCCTTTACTAATAATTCTGTTACCGCTTCACATATTTATAAGGATATCACTTTCCCTGCAGGCGAAAATGAAATTGTTTTATCGTTCAATTGGAAAGCATTGGGTGAAGCAAGTGCATGGGATGCATTGATTGTATATACTTGTCCTACCACCATAACGCCCATAGCCTCATCACCAACCGGAACCGGAAACGCTGCTACCTGGACAGGTGGTTCACCAACCGCTATCGGTGCTCAGTTATGGAATCAGGGAACCAATTTACAAACATTCACAGCTTGTTTACCTGCTTCATTTGCAGGTACCACACAACGAATTGTACTTACTTGGAAAAATGACGGTTCGGGTGGGGTCAATCCGCCTGCCGCAGTGGATAATATATCTTTAGTTTCATCAGTACCCGTAGGTCCTGTTGATCAAGCAACTGCATTGACATTAACTACCATTTCAACCTCTCAAATTGATGTGAGTTATACAGCAGCGGCTACACCACCCGCAGGATATGTGGTGGTTCGATATCCAAATGGTGCTACCCCAACCCCTCCGGTAACAGGTACTAACTATACACTTGGTAATCTACTCGGATCAGGAACTGTTGTTTATATTGGCACTGGCACTTCGTTTAGTAGTACCGGTTTATTAGGCAGCACAACGTACGATTATTATGTATATACTTATAGTACATCAACATGTGCAGGTAATGTTTATAATGTGGTAAGTCCTTTATCAGGAAGTCAAACCACCAATGCATGTGGAACTATCGGCGGCACATTCGCTGTAGGGCCAACTGCACCGGCTTCACCGGCAGGATTTCCTACGCTGACTGCGGCATTGGCTTATATTAGTACTAATGGCTTAGGCTCAAACACCATACTTGAATTACAAAATGATTATACAAGTGCTTATGCCGCAACTAATGAAACCTATCCAATTGTTCTTCCTTTTAATGCTTGTATCAATGCAACAAAAACATTAACCATCCAACCGGCAGCCACCGTTACAGCGCCGATTATTTTTAGTAGCGCTAGTACACAAGCTACCTTTGTTTTTGATGGAGGCAGTTTTGTTACGATAGATGGCAGACCGGGAGGCTCGGGTACAGACAAATTCATAAGCATTGTAAACACTAGCGCTACAGCCGCATCGGCAGGTAATGCAGTGGTGATGCGAAATGAAGCAACAAGTAATACACTCACTTTCCTTGATTTATCGGCTTCAAATTTAAATCCTGCAACCAATGCCGGTACTATGGCAGTGGGCGCGGTGCCGGGTGTTGTAGCTATTCATTCAACCACCGGTATTGGCGGTAACGATAATAATACCATCTCAAATTGTAATATTCATACAGCCTCTACAAGTGGTAATTTATTAAATGTGGGTGTATATGCTTACAATAATACTACAGTAGGTTCAGCGGCAAACAATGATAATAACACCATTACATCTTGTAATTTCTACGACATTTTTCATGCTTCAGCGGCTACCGCAGCGATTGATATATTAGTGGGTAATAATAACTGGACGATTTCTGATAATAGTTATTATCAAACGGCTTCTCGAACGTATGCAACCACAGCACAAACACATCGCGGCTTTTGGATTACTCCGGGTGCGTCCGCTTTAGGATCAAGTGGCTATACAATTACTGGTAACTATATAGGCGGAACAGCAGCCAATTGTGGCGGAACAGCGTATACTATGTTGGGAAGCATTGCTACTTTGTTTCAAGGAATGGATGTTTCAGTAGGCACCTTGTCTGCTACTAACATCTTAAATAATACCATTCAAAATATAGCGTTAACAACTACAAGCACTGGGAACTATTTTATTGGAATAGGTATTGCGAGTGGTAATGTAAATATTGGAAACGCACCAGGTACAGGAAATACCATTGGTTCAGCAACCGGTAATGGTTCGATTGTTTTAAACAACAGCACAACTAGCTCAACAGCAAGTATTGCTGCAGGTATCCGACTTGGAGGAGGGCCTACCGCTACTATCAATTATAATTCTATAGGATCGATAACTATCAACAATGGTGCTTTCTCAAATACTTTTGTAGGTATCAATGTTGTAGGTGGAGGAACTAGTTCAAATACAATTACTAATAACCTAATCGGAAGTTTATCTACCGCCAATAGTATTCAAACTACGGGTACTGGTGTTGCAGCAACAGCTATGGGCATGAGTGGGATTTTTGTTTCATCAGGCCCTACCAATAGTACTGTAAGTAATAACACCATTGCAAACTTGCATAGTTCATATACCGGTACTTCAACCACTACAGCCTTAGGTATGCGTGGTATAGATGTAGTAGTTGGAGCAAATACAATTTCGAATAATACAGTACGTAATTTAACTTCAAATTCTGCAGCCGCTACATCAGGAAATGCTTCAGCAATTTGTGGTATTGTAATGCGTTCAACAACTGCGCCAACAACTATTTCAGGTAATTCAATTCATACATTGAAATTAACAGGTACATCTACCACTGCAGCCATGCAAATTAGTGGTTTAGTGGTATCATGTGCTACAACAGGAAGTAACTTGGTTAGTAAAAATAATATTCACAGTCTTTCGCTTACACCAGCTAATAATGCAGTAACTATTACAGGTATTACCGTATCGGCTGGATCTGCAACCTATGCTAACAATATGATTCGTTTAGGTTTTACCGAACTTGGAGCTCCTATCACATCTGGAATACAATTACGAGGAATTACCAAAGGGACTGCAGTCGCTAATAATTTTTATCATAATAGCATTTATATTGGAGGTACCGGTGTAGTGTCTTCTACATTAAATTCCTTTGCATTCCAACGTAGTACAGCGCCAACAGCCTTACCTAATGATGAAGTACTCAATAATATTTTTGTGAATGAGCGCTCAAATGCAAGCACTGGCGGGAAGCACTATGTTTTCTCAGCGTCAGCGAATACATTCCTTACTACAAATTTTAATGATTATTATTATACAGGAAATGGTGGTGTTTTCGGTTTAAATGTCGCTGCTGATGTTGCAGTGTATACCCCGGGATGGATAACCGGTGATTTAAATAGCTTAAGTAGCGATCCGATATTTATCAATGCTACAGGTGATGCTGTAGTGGGCGACTTACATATTAATCCGGCTGTTCAAACAGCGATTGAGCAAGGTGGTACTTTTGTAAGTGCAGTTTTAGACGACATCGATAATCAAACGCGATCTTCTTTAAGTCCGGTTGATATGGGTGCGGATGCTGGTAACTTCCTTTTATTAAATCCATGTACTGGGGTGCCAGGCGCTAGTACGGCCACATTAACGAATACTTCGGTAATATGCGGCTCAGGTACCAAAACTATGTATCTGGCAGGCTTTACAGGTCAACCTGGAAATAGCTATAAATGGCAAGAATCGGTGAGTGGTTTGTTAGGTTCATTTACAGATGTTACTACCGGTTTAGGTGCTAACACAAGTAGTTATACCACTGCAGCATTAACGTCTTCAATGTATTTTCAATGTGTTGTGTATTGTACTTTAACCGGTGATTCAACAGTTTCTTCTTCGGTTCAAGCAATCGTTACACCTGCTCCAACTTTAGTAGTTACACCTGCAAGCGGCACTAGTGTTTGTAGTGGTGCAAATGTTGATTTAGCGGCAAGCGGTGCCAATACTTATACCTGGACATGTAATCCTGGTGTTGGTGGTTATCCAATGGTATCTTTATTAAGTACCCCTAATAATTTAGCAACCGTAACGGCTCGACCAACATCAACCTTAGCTTCTGGTACAGGCGCACCGCCTGCAACCGTTGCCACACCAACATGGATTTATACCGTAGTTGGAACTGATGCAGGTGGTTGTACTTCAAGCGCATCGATTACACTGAACGTAATTACCAGTGCAAATATTCCTTTAGAATTAAATTATACAGCAACACCTACAAGTGTTTGTGCACCGGGTACGCCGGTTACATTTGATGTAACGCATATTGGTACAATTGGCAGCGGACAATGGGTTTACAATTGGTATGACGCCGCTGGAACTACTTTATTACAATCAACAACAAGTGCATTAAGTACAGATTCTTATACACCTGCTACACCTTCTTCGGTTGGCAATAAAGTATTTATGGTGAAGTTGAGTAATACGGCTTGCCCTAGTTCATATGCTGTTGCGTCTCCATCTATATTTGTTGGGTATACCGCATTAAATATTGCTACAAACGCAAATTGTGGTGATAATGGAATTATTGTTTCATACCCAGAAGGAAGCACAGATATGACACCGTGGTATGTAAATGATTTTTCGACAGGCTTACAAGGTGCAGCGTTTGATGCAGCTTATGGCAACTGTAATTTTACAGGAGGCAGATGTAATATCACCAATCAAGCGAATGGTGTAAATGGTACTTTCTTGGTACGAAATCCTTCAAGTATCAACACCAATAACTTAACGGTGAATTTTAAAATGAGCACAGCACCTCGTGGTTTTGCATTTAATATTCTTGGAGCCGATGGTATGGCATGGAGTTATGCTCCTGATGTTTGGCAAGGAACATTAACGCCGGGTACAGGAGGATTTAATGCAGAAGGAGGTTCAGGTACAGGATTTAAATTAGCTTTTGATGCAACCGCCAATGGTGCTATTAATACACCGGGCGCTTATTTAATGTATAATTGTACTACTCCCGATCAAGGGCCTAGCTCACCAGGCGTACTTGCCTTTAAACAAGGCTCTTTCTGGCAAGGTTTAGTGAATGCACCGGTATCCATTCAAATTTCTGAAAATGGTTATGTAACGGTAAGTATCAATAATCAAATTATTTTTGATCATGTGCCATTACCAACGGCCTACTTGACTGCCAATAAAAGCAATTGGTTACATGCATTTACCGCACGTACCGGTGGTTCAAACCAATTACATGCCATCGACGATTTAAATATTTCTTATGGTACTTACGAGTATAGTAATAATAGTACCAATGGGTTAGATGGTAGTTGGCAAACCGAAAATACATTTAATGGCTTATCAGCCGGGACTTATAATATTTGGGTAAGAAATCCAAACGATCCGAATTGTTTTAGCAATACAGGTTCGTCAATCATTGGAACAAGTCCATCACCATCATCTGCATTTACTGTGCCGGCAAGTGGCTATCAAGATGTGGTTTGTTATAATAATACAGTTACTTTAACCACAGATATTTTTGTACCGGGTGCAACTTTCTTATGGGAGCAATCGGCAAGTGCATCAGGGCCATGGACTACTGCACCAGGTATATCAAATCAAGCAAATTATACAACTGATCCTTTAACTGTCAATACTTATTTTAGATTGAATTTTACTTGCCCAGCTTCATCTACGGTTACTGCAACACCATTACTTGTAACAGTCAATGCGGGTTCAATTGCATCAACGAATTCACCGCAAATGGTGAATTGTATTGGGGATAGTGTAACGGTTACGGCTGTTCCCGGACCAAATACAACTTGTGTTTGGTATACTACGGCAACAGGTGGTTCTCCGGTAGCCAATGGCAATAGTTATACGGCTGCCCCAACAACATTACCAACTACTTATTATGTTGAACCTGTAACGACAGTATATTCAAATCATTATGTTAATGGTGGACAAACCATTATTGGAAATACTTTTGGAACGGCAACTTCAGGAACAGGAATCAGTACAAGATTTACAACTACGGCTAGTATTTTAATCGATAGTATTAAAGTAAACCCTGGTGCTGCCGGAACTTTAGTTGTGGCATTACAAAATGCAGGTTCTGCTACCAATATTTCATCATTTAGTTTTACGGTTACTGCCGCTATGGTAGGTAGTTTTGTAAATGTACCGGTGAATTTAACGGTGCCTGGATCTGGAAATTATCAGCTTACAACTACAGGTGTAACTTGTGCCTATTACAGTCCTTATACCGGAACTTACGCAGCATCTTATATGTCCTTAGGTGGGGTGTTTAGTATAACAGGTGGATCAACAACAGCAACCGGAGCAGCATCTACCACAGTATATGGTACTTGTTTCCGATGGGCAATTTCATCTTCTTGTCCTGCAGGAAGTGGTGCCAGAATTCCGGTTCTTGTAACCAATAATCCTGCATTTGATATTAATATTACTTCAAACACGTCAGCATTTTGCGCAGGCACTATTGAGTCATTAGCGGCATCAAGTTCTAATCCTTACTCATCGTATACTTGGACGCCAATTACAGATTTATACATTGACGCAGCAGCAACGATTCCTTATACTGCCGCTTTAAATTTAGCTACTGTATATGCAAAACCTAGTAGTGGTGGATTAAAAACTTATACTGTTTCAACGGCAGGCAGTGGTTGTTCAAATTCAAAATCGGTAATACTCAATGTAATTTCTATACCTAATGTAAGTGCAACTGCATCCCCTGCTTCTGCATGTACAGGCGGAAATGTTCAGATGAATGCATTCATTCCATCAGGTGTATATACAATTTCTTCAGTTCCTTTTGCACCCGAAGCAGTGCCAGCAACAGCATCAACTGTAACTGGTGATGAATCTACCCAAACCGTTAACTTAGGATTTAACTTTGGTTATTTTGGAAGTATATATACTAATGCAATCATTCATACCAATGGTTATATTCAACTTGGAGGTTCAACTCCGGTTTGTTTAACTTGTTATACACCTCCAGCAGCACCTGCAACAGGCAATCCAAATAATTGGGTGGGTATTTGGGCAGATATGAGTGTAACCGCAGGCCAAGTTACTTACGGAATGAGCGGTGTAGCACCTAATCGCAAGTTTGTAGTGAATTATAATAATGTAAATTACTTCTCGGCTACACCGGCTTCTACTCACCAAATTATTTTAAACGAAGCAGATAATTCAGTTGAAATTCATGTTACCTCAAATGTTACAACGGCTACTAATGCCCGTGCTTTGGCTATAGAAAATGCAAGTGGAACGGTGGCTTATGTTCCAACAGGCAGAAACTCAGGCACTTGGACTGCTTCAAATGAAGCATGGAAATTTACACCGGTTGTGGGTAATTATACATTTGATTGGACAGCAAATAGCACTTATTTATCGGCTACAAATATTGCAAATCCAATTGCGCAAGCAATGGTAAATAATCAAACCTACACAGTTGTGGCTACCGATGTAAATACCGGATGTACAAACACGGCCGTAAGCAATGTGATAGTAAATATGCCTAGTAGTTCAAATAGTACGGTAAGTCTACCATGCGGTTCGTCGTATGTTTGGAATTCAAATACTTATACAACAACTGGTATATACACCATTACCACCATGAATGTAGCCGGTTGCGATTCAGTGCAAACACTTGATCTTACCATTAATCCTTGTAATACCGTTCTAAATTTAACCTGCTTTATTCAAGGATATTGGGATGGGACTTCACAAATGCAAGCGGTATTAGCGAATCAAGGTGAACCAACTACGCTTGGTGCATGCGACTCGATTGATGTTGAGTTACATAGTGATGTTGCGCCATATGGTGTTGATGCATCGGTTCGTACTGTATTACAACAAAATGGTACGGCTACATGTATATTTCCGCCTGCTACAGGCAATAAGTATATTGTGGTAAAACATCGTTCGGCTGTACAAACTTGGTCGGCTAACCCGGTGACTATGGGAACTTCTGTTGCCTACAATTTTTCTACTGCAGCTAATCAAGCGTATGGTGATAATCAAGTTCAAATTTCAACTTCGCCATCAATATGGGCACTGTATACCGGCGATATTGTCATTGACGAGAATATTGATTTACTAGATTTAGGTACTCTGGAAACAGAAATTTCTAATTTTTCTTTCGGTTATATAGCGGCTGATGTAAATGGGGATGGTAATGTGGATTTATTGGACAGCCCGGTTGTAGAACAAAACATCTCTAATTTTATTTTTTCGAATCATCCTTAATAAGGGCATCAAGATTTGAATTACAAAAAACACCTTGCTTCCCTAGAAGTAAGGTGTTTTTTTATTATACCCAAATTACGCAATAGGCTTTAACAAAGGCAAAGCATAGTGCGTTAGTTGGGGTTACCCCGCCTGTCCCGTAATTCGGGGATGCAGGAATTGTTTTCATTCAGACTTAACGGATTTGAATTACAATTCATTCATCGATTTCGCATTTGTAATGCGGAATTTGGGTTAAACAGGTATGTATTTTTTTAATTTGTAAGAATCTAGCGATGAAGTGTATAAGGGTAATTAAAATACACCAAGTAGCATAGGTAAAGTTTAATTAATGAATTGTTAATGAAATCAGTGGTAAATATAAAAGTTGTTAATATTTTGTGGTAATCAAAATTTAACGTTAGATTTACCAACCCAATTTAGGAATTGTAAATAATGCAAAAAGCACGTTCACAATTTCAATCGTATGAGATTTGATGCTACATTGATATTGATAAAATAATATAGAGTATAACATGACTACATTATCGACACCTGCTTTTAATTTGGCATTCAAGAGCTATCTTTTAACCTTAAAATAAATAATTATCAAATTAGAAAAACAAAAAGAGAAACATTACGATTTAAACAAACAGTATTCATCTAAAAAACAAAACAATGATTAAAATGAAACAAAAATTTACATGGCAAACACTCAATCGGCTCCGCGTGTTTTGCTTAACCCTACTTGTCTCGATGGCGAGTATAGGAGCTATTGCGCAAACAACCATTGCTACCACTCTAGCGAATAACAATGGGCAGTCTGGGGTTTGTTTTAATTTGTATAACTCTAATGCATATGCCATCAATATCAATGCTATTCAGTGTGCAGCAGGGCTTACTGGAACTCAAACTGTTGAATTATGGACTAAACCAGTTGCAGGTAACAACCAAGGTTTACCTGGCGCCATTTCGGTTGTGAATGGTTGGACACAACAAGCTTCTCAAACGGTAGCTACCACCCAAGATTTAGTTAACACCGGAGCAGCTTGCCAAACAGTTTTATCAGGTATGAATGTTTCATTAGCTGCTAATTCTTATTATTTGGTTTTCCTTAAAATGGAGCTTAGATACAGCACGGTAGGTACGCAAACATGCTTATTTTCAGGAGGCGGTGTTTCCATTAATTCATGTGCTTTAAACGGATACGGTGGTCCAATAACAGGACCCACATTTAATCCTCGTGGCCTAGTAGGTGCAATCACTTTCTCGGCGGCATTGCCATGTTCTGGCACTCCGGCTCCGGGAAATACGGTTGCGTCTGCAAGTTCTGTGTGTACAGGAATCAATGTGAATTTAAGTTTACAGAATCCAACAATTGGTACTGGTGTATCTCATCAATGGTTTAATAACGCTGGTTTAATTGCCGGTGCAACAAATTCAACGTACAGTCAAGCAATTACAAGTCCAGAAAATTTTTATTGTAATGTTACTTGTGATAATGGAGGTTCTCCAATTACAACTGCATCTACTCCGGTTGCTGTAGGTTTAACTACGGGTTCAGCTTGTTTAACCTATTGTTCTTCGGTATCAAGTAATACGGCAGATGAAGAAATTTATCAAGTAACTTTAAATGGCTCTTCAACGAATCCATTATATGCAAATGGAAATGGTTGCACAACACCTGCGCCTGGTGCAGGTTCGCTACTTAGTCGATATTCTAATTTTAGAACATTAGGGCCTCTTACTACTGTTATGCAAGGTGCTACAGTGCCTTTAGAAGTTCGTCAAAACGAATGCGACGGACCCACATTATATGCAGCCGGCATTGGTGCTTGGATTGATTTTAACCAAAATGGATTATTTACCGATCCGGGTGAGGCTGTTTATATTGAGTCAACATCCACAGCAGCAACAGGTGCATCTCCTGGTGGCGATAAAGTAATTTCAAGTTTAGTTACCATTCCTATTGGTGCTACACCTGGTAGTACAGTTATGCGTGTTATATGCGCAGAAGGATATTCCGGTGCTTCATTAACCCCATGTTTAAATTATGGTTATGGTGAAACAGAGGATTTTTTAATTGATATTACTGTTGCGCCTCCTTGTTCAGGTATTCCTAATCCGGGTAATACCATCGCGTCAAATATAAACCCTTGTCCGGGTACAACTGTAAATTTCAGTTTACAAAATACAACTGTAGGTACAGGTGTATCTTACCAATGGTATAATAATAGTGGTTTGATACCAGGCGCTACAACCGCATTTTATTCTCAGATTGCTACGGTAGCTGATGATGTGTATTGCGATGTAACTTGCGGTAGTTCAACTACCACTTCAAACTTAGTTAGTTATACAATTAATAATTACGTAAATTGTTATTGCACACCAACACATTCATTTGGTACATCAGGTTCATTCTATGGCCAAATAAATAATGTAACATTTGATGCAATCAACAATACATCAACTTCACCGGTTACGGCACCTTATTATACAAACTATGCACCAGGTGCTGGAACAACGGCTACTATTTATACTGGTACCAGCATTCCGTTAAGTGTAACTATAGGTTCATACGGATATGCAGTTGCTTGGATAGATTGGGATCAAAGTGGTTCATTTGATGCAAGTGAGTATACTTATTTAGGTGTAGAGAATGTAGGTGTACCTGCAACTTTTACAACCTTAATTCCGGTTCCATTAACTGCAACTCCTGGTATTACTAAAATCCGAGTAAGAAGTGAAGCTTATTTCAATGCTGCACCTTCTGCAACACAATCATGTGCAAATTTAAATTATGGAGAGTCTGAGGATTATACCCTTACGGTTGTAATTCCTTCTCCATGTGCTGGGGCACCTGCACCGGGTAATACTTTAGCAAGTGCAACATCAGTATGCCCAGGAACGAATGTAAATTTCTCATTGCAAAATGCTACCATAGGTATAGGCGTAACCTATCAATGGTATAATAACTCAGGTCTGATTGCTGGTGCAACCAATAGCTACTACTCACAAGTAGTATCAATTGCTGATGATTTCTATTGTGATGTTACTTGCAGTAACCTTGGATCTCCAATCACTACTGCATCAAACTTAGTAAGCATAGCAATGAATCCTGCCATTTTCTGCTATTGTTCAACTGGTTTAGGTGGAAGTTGTGGTATTAATTCTTGTAGCAGCGTTGAAGTTGTAGGTACAACTTTAAATAATATTACAGGACCGGGAGCATGTACAAATACATATAGCCAGTTTCCTCAATCAGGTTCTACAACAGCTTTACTTATTCCTGGTGCATCTTATACCGTTAATATAGGAACACCTTCTGCAAGTAGTACTAGTCAAGGAGCTGTTTGGATTGACTACAATCAAAATGGTATTTTTGAAGCAAGTGAATTTACTTTCATCAGCAATAATATCTTGGCTGGTAGTACAGCAGGAGGAACTGTTATTATTCCAGTAACAGCCACTTCAGGTAGTACCGGTATGCGTGTTAGAACTGATTGGGCAGGAACTACTTTGTTAACTGCAACAGACGCATGTACCACTAGAACATGGGTGAAACGGAAGATTATATTATCACGATCGCTCCATTACCAGCAACACCAAATGCACCTATACAAGCAAATACACCAAACTGTGCAACAGGTGGCGATTTAGCAGCGGTAGGTTCAGCGCCTCCGGGTGAAACTTGGTACTGGCAAACATCTGCTTCAGGAACAAGCACAGCTTTCCCTGCAAGCTCAAACTACAATATTCTTGCAAATGGTACTTATTATTTACGTTCTCAAAGCAATGCTTACTTAGTATGGTCAACTGCTTCAAGTTCGATAACTGTAACCAATTTCCCTGTTGGTCCTACAGATCCTACAACTTCGGCACCAACAGGTAACCCTGCTTGTGGTTCGGTTACTTTAGTTTCATCAGTAGCAGCATCTGGCTCAACTAATTACTGGCAAGGAACGGATGCAACAGGCACAAGTTTAGCTTTATTAGCTGATGATGGAAGTTCAAATAATCCATTTAACGCACCTGCAAGTGGAACTTATTACTTGCGTGCTCGCGACAATTCATCTTTCTGTTGGAGTAATAATGTGGCTACAACAGCAACCATATTAGCAGTACCAACAGCCCCAATTTTAGGTGCAACACCATCTTCAATTTGCCCTAGTGGAAATTCAGCCTTAACTGCGATTGCACCTAGTGCACCTCCAACTGGTTATTCTGTAGCTTCTATTCCTTTTGCTCCA
This sequence comes from Bacteroidota bacterium, assembly GCA_016706595.1. Classification (GTDB taxonomy): domain Bacteria; phylum Bacteroidota; class Bacteroidia; order Chitinophagales; family Chitinophagaceae; genus OLB11. The sequence goes on from JADJJH010000007.1 coordinate 87,147, forward strand.
ATTTCTGCCCCAGGTTCGGTTAATGCTGGTCCAATAGGTGATGATGTTGTGAGTGGTACTATTCCAATTGGATTCCCTTTCAATTTCTACGGAAATACCTACACTAATTTTGTGATTTCTACAAATGGTTTTATCTCATTTGACGCAGCTCCAGGATCTGGATGTTGCTCAGGTGGAATAATTCCAACAGCAGGCGGTCCAAATAATTTAATCGCAGCAATGTGGGATGATTTGTACGTAGGTTCTCCAAATTCTATAGACTATTTTAATTTAACTAGTCCAAACAGATTAGTAGTTCGTTATAACAATGTGTCTCCATGTTGTTCAACAACACCAGCTCAATATGATGGTCAAATTATTGTTTATGAATCAGGTATTATTGAAGTTCATACTACATCAGCTACTAATGGTGGAACAACAACCCAAGGTATTGAAGGTCCAGGCGGATTAGCTGGTACAGCGGTTCCTGGAAGAAATGCTACAGGATGGACAGCAAGCAATGATGCTTATCGTTTCTCTCCTATTCAAGCAATGGGCTTCTTATGGTCACCTAATGGCCCTGGTTCAGGAATTGCTGCAGGTAATGAAGTGTTAGCCAATACAAGTGCTTCACCAAGTACAACAACTACCTATACAATGACCTTAACTGATCCATTGAATGGATGTACAAATTCAGGTACAGTAGTTGTAAATGTATTACCAGTTCCACCGGCACCAAGTGCTACAGGAGGTTCAACACCATGTGGTGTGGGTTCTGCAACATTAACTGCAACAGGTACAGGTGGTACTTTAAATTGGTATGATGTGGCTTCAGGTGGTTCTATTTTGGGTACCGGTAGTACATTCAATACGCCTTCTATTGGTGCAAACACTACCTATTATGTTGAAGAAACAAATGGTACTTGTAATAGTACAAGAACCGCTGTTTTAGCAACTTACACACCTTCTGATCCGATTAGTGCATCAAGTAATGTAAGTTATGTTTGTACCAACGGAGCAAACCTTTCTGCTAACTTAAGCGCTTCATCTACAAATGGTAATTATAACTACACTTGGAATCCGGGTGGATTAACAGGTGCAAACGTAACCGTTACACCAGGTACAACAACTACCTATACTGTAACCGGTGTTGATGGTTTATGTAGTAATACAGCAACCGTTACAATTAATGCAGGTTTAGTTCCAACCATCACTTCTACAACAGCTACACCGGCTTCACTTTGTGTAAGTGGTACTAGCCAATTAATTGTTGATGCTGGTCAATTAGCTGGTTCATATTGTATACCAACAGTGGGTATCACTGGGGGCACTGGTGATTATATTGAAAGCGTTACGTTTAATACACTTTCTAATTTATTTAGTGGTGATAATCCTTCTGATTATGCCCTTTATCCTCAAACAACAACTGTTACAGCAGGTAGTACTTATGCATTATCAGTAACACCAGGTGCCGCGTTTGGACAAGGTATTGGTGTATGGATGGATTTCAACAGAAACGGTTCATTTAGCGATGCTGGCGAATTTGTTTTGGCTTCACCTTCTGGTACAGCAACAGTGTCAACTAACGTATTAGTTCCGGCTACAGCAAGTTCTGGTTTAGCTCGTATGCGTGTTGGGGCTTATTATGCTACAACTATGTCAAGTACACAATCTTGTGGTCATGGTGGTTTTGGAGAGTATGAAGATTATAATATCACAATCATTGGTGGTTTAAGTCCTTTATCATTTAACTGGACACCAGCTGCAGGTTTGTCATCTACTACATCAGATGCACCAACAGCTACGGTATCTAGTACAAGTACTTATAGTGTAAATGTTAGTGATGCATTAGGTTGTTCAACTTCATCAAGCGTAACCGTTACTGTTAACCAACCATCAAGTTCAACAGATAATGTTACAACTTGTGGTGCATATGTTTGGGCAGCAGACGGATTGACATATACCGCTGCAGGTACATATACCGCTACTTCATTAAATGCAGGTGGTTGTGTTCATACCGCTACTTTGAATTTAACAATTGCATGTAATACGACTTTAAATCTAGTATGCTTCATCGAAGGATATTGGGATGGAACAAGTCAAATGCAACCTGTACTTGCTACTCAAGGTCAACCAAGTACAACTGGTGCTTGTGACTCAATTGATGTAGAATTACATAGCGATGTAGCCCCTTATGGCGTTGATGCAAGCGTTCGTGCCGTGTTAAATCAAAATGGTACAGCAACTTGTAATTTCCCACCAATGACAGGAAATAAATACATTGTTATCAAGCACAGAAATGCAGTACAAACATGGTCGGCTAATGCTGAACTAATGGGTACTACAGTGAACTATAATTTCAGTACGGCTGCCACACAAGCTTATGGTGCAAATCAAGTGCAAGTTGCAACTGGTGTTTATGCATTATACAGTGGTGATATTGTAGTGGATGAGAATGTAGATTTACTTGACCTTAGTGCTTTAGAAACAGATATCACAGCATTTGCCTTTGGTTATTTGTCTACTGACCTTAATGGTGATAGTAATGTAGATTTATTAGACGCATCATTAATTGAGCCAAACGTGAATGCATTCATTTTCTCGAATCATCCATAGTTAGCTAAAGTATTCATTACTTTAATTTATACATTGGGGTTGTTAGTTTTAACTAACAACCCCAATTTTTTTTTAAAAAGAAATTTTGTTAAAAAATGAATTCAATGAACTATTAATAATTTATATCATTAACTTTATTATGCAAATTGAAAACGGAATTTATTTTATACTTCAATTATTATTAAACAATAAATTAAAAAATATGAAAACACAAATCAAACAAAAATTTTTAGGAGCCATAGCATTGTTAGGGCTTTCGATGTTATCTTATGTTGGTAATGCGCAAGAGCATCTTACCTTAAGTCTTGAAAATATTACATCAACAGCAAGTACCATTGAATACGATTTATATATCGTGAATGATGGTAGTACAGACATTAAGTTGGCAGGTTGCGCATTTGGTGTGAATTATAACAATATGATATTAAATGGAGCTGTTGCTTCAGAAAATTCATATCAGTTTATTCCGGGTACAAAAGCACAAGCTTTAAGTGGTTTATCGGCTTATAGTGTACAAAATACACAAAACGATAAATTTTCACAATTACGGCTTACCATGTCACCTGCATTAAAAAATAATAGCGCAACCTTAGCAAAAAACGTTCCTTATAAAGTAGGCAGATTTGTATTTGCAAATTCTACAAATTGGGCAAGTAATAGCAATCCGTCATTTTCATTAAATGAATTTAATGTACCGGGTATCAGCACTTCATGCGCAATTGCTTATGTAAATAATTCCACTCATTACAAAGGGTTTAGTACTGCTTTGAAAAACTTAACTTGTAAAGTTGTACCATCACCCATGTTAAACCCAGGTGGCATACAAGTTGATGAAAATGGAAATGCAACTGCGTCGGCTTTAGTAAGAACAGAAAATGGAGTTCAACAAATTAACACCAAACAAGATGCCAATGCTCAATCTGCAACCTATGTAAGCATTTATCCTAATCCTACGCAAGATATGGTACATGTTGATTTTCAAGTTACAAGTACAGTAAATACGCTTGTAAAAGTGATGGATATCAGAGGCCGTATTGTGAAGAAAATTCAAGCACGTTCTGAAAAAGGTTTTAATACAATGAGCGTAAGTTTACGTGAAGTACCTGCCGGAGTTTATAATGTTCAAGTTTATCAAGATAATAAGTTGACTTTTACAGACAAGGTTACTAAAAAGGACTAGTTTAAGTAAATAGATAGTAAAAAGAAAGCCGTTCTGTAAAGAGCGGCTTTTAATTTATAAGCAATATATTTTTAGATACACCAATAATTTAGTTCTTTAATTTTTCCGCGATGCGTTCCTTTAATATCAATTACCACCGCCTTGTTTGAGGCAATGGTTTTAAAATAAGCCTCATCAAGATCAAGATATTCTTTGTGATTAACAGCTAATATAATGGCATCATAATCACTTTCGATACTTGGGTGTAAATCGAGTGTATATTCATGTTGAAACTCTTCAGCGTCTGCATGGGGATCAACAATATGAACCGTTGCATTAAATGCTTTTAGTTCTTTTACCAAATCTGCAACTTTCGAATTTCTGATGTCTGAAACATTTTCTTTAAAAGTTGCGCCTAATACTAAAATTCTGGATTTAGAAATTTCACATCCGCTTTTAATGATTAATTGTGCTGTTCGCGTAGCTATCCAGCTCGACATGCCATCATTGATACTTCGTCCGCCAAAATTACTTTTGATTGAAAACCTAATTGATTGGCTTTATAAATTAAATAATACGGATCAACACCTATACAATGCCCGCCCACTAAACCTGGCGAATATTTATGAAAATTCCATTTAGTGCCGGCAGCTTCAATTACATCATAGGTATTAATGCCCATTTTATCGAAGATGATAGATAACTCATTCATTAAGCCGATATTTAAATCGCGTTGGGTATTTTCAATGATTTTGCCGGCCTCTGCAACTTTTACCGAAGGTGCTCGATGTACACCTGCTTCGATAATAATCTCATAAGTTTTAGCTATTTCATCTAAAGATTGCGCATCATTACCTGAAACTATTTTTACAGTATTGGTAAGCGTATGTACTTTATCACCCGGATTGATACGTTCAGGCGAATAGCCAAATTTATAATCTGCTCCTGATAATAACCCTGATAATTTATCGATGATGGGTAAACAATCTTCTTCGGTACAACCTGGATAAACTGTAGATTCATACACTACATAATCACCTTTTTTAATGGCCTTTGCCACCGTTTCACTAGCCTTAAGCACAGGTGTTAAATCGGGCACATTATGCGAATCAACCGGTGTAGGAACGGCTACCACAAAAAATGAGCCTCTTTTAATTTTTCGATATCACATGTAAATTCGATATCACAGTCATTAAACGCTGATTTTTCGAGCTCATTACTAGGGTCGATGCTATTATGCATTTGACCCACTCTTTTTCATTGATATCAAAACCAATGACTTTTATTTTTTTAGCAAATGCTAAGGCTAAGGGTAAACCAACATAACCTAACCCAATTACAGCAAGGGTTTTTTTCTTCTCAATTAATTCTTGATACATAGTAAAATGAGGGCAAATGTAAGATAATTGAGCCGAAATGGCAAGGTTAGGAGGTCTAGTTACACAATATGCAGTGAAGTTGTATTTTAGACTTTATATCAAAAGGTAGATGATAAACTAAGAAGCGCCGTGGCAGTGATTGTAGCGACTACCCACAGCCCCACTTGTTGTTGACAATTTTTGTAAGATAAAAATTTTTTGTACAACAAGTTGGGTGAGGAGTAATAGTGAAAGCACGGCTGCCACCCAAAAAGGAATTTACTATACTTGATGTTGATTCGTAAAGTAGTTAATTACAACTTTAGCTTTCGCTACTCCAATTTGTGAGGCAATATCTTTTTCACTTGCGAGTTTAATTTTGGTTACCGATTTAAAATGTTGCAATAATTGTGTTGCCGTTTTTTCGCCGATGCCCGGGATATCTTCAAGTGAATTTTTTACAATTCCCTTACTTCGCGTTTTACGATGAAAAGTAATACCAAAACGATGTACCTCGTCGCGAATACGGGTTATGAGATTCAACGTTTTACCTTGATACGGAAGTTTGAGTGACTCGCTATCGCCGGGATAAAAAATTTCTTCTACATTTTTTGCTAATCCAACAACAGTTGTTTTGCCTATTAAGCCTAAGGCACGAATGCTTTCCATAGCAGAACTCAATTGTCCTTTGCCGCCATCAATAATAATGAGTTGCGGAATGGGTTTTCCTTCATCCAATACACGTTTATACCTTCTATATAACCGTTTCTTTCATACTGGCAAAGTCATCGATGCCTTTTACGGTTTTGATATGAAAATGTCGATACTCTTTTTTATCGGGTAACGCATTTTTAAAACAAACCATAGCCGACACCGGATAAGCACCTTGGAAATTTGAATTATCGAAACACTCGATATGTAAAGGCAATTCTTTTAAGTGTAAATCTTGTTGTAGTTGTAGCAGCAAAGCCAAATTCTCTTCCTCCGTATTTTCGTGTAATAGTAAAGTTTGTTTTCTTTTTCTTCTTGAATAAAGTAAGCCGCATTTTGTAACGAAAGTTCTAATAACTTTTTTTGTCGCCACTTTTAGGGATAGTGATTTTAATTTCATCGGAAAGATAGATAGGTACCGAAGTGACGATTTCGTTTGAACTGCTTTTAAATTTTTCGCGCAATTGCAATAAGGCATGTGTTACAATTTCATCGTCTTGTTCATCTAGTTTCTTTTCGATTTTTACAGAATGCGTTTGAATGATACTGCCTTGTACAATCACCATATAATTTACAAATGCATAATCGTTATTACTTACTAAACTACAAACATCAATATTATCGATTTTGGTATTTACGATAATGGAATGACTTTGATAATTACTGAGATACTCGATTTTTTTCTTTACCAATTCGGCCTTCTCAAAAGCAAGATTTTTGGCATGGTCAAGCATTTCTTGCTTGTAATATTTAATAATTTCGCCTAAACGACCTTTCAATATGTCACGTACTTGATTTACATGCCAAGCATATTCGTTGCGCGATTGAAATGCCACACAGGGCGCTTTGCAGTTACCAATATGATATTCGAGACATTCTTTGAATTTGCCTTTGGCGATACTTTTTTCAGTAAGATTTAATTTACAAGAACGAATAGGTAAAGTTTGACGAATGAGCTCGAGTAGCGACCGAACTTGATCGACCGAAGTATATGGACCAAAATATTCGGAGCCATCTTTAATGATCCGACGCGTAAGAAAAATGCGCGGAAAGGGTTCGTTTTTGATTACAATATGCGGATAACTTCTATCATCCTTCAACATCATATTATATCGAGGTTGATATTGTTTGATGAGGGCGTTTTCAAGTAACAAGGCATCTTGCTCCGAATCGACAATGGTAAATTCTATTCGCGAAATTTCGGAAACCAAACGTTCGGTTTTATAATACTGATGTTGCTTGTTAAAGTATGAGCTTACACGCTTACGCAGATGTTTTGCTTTGCCTACATAAATGATGATATCATCGGCATTAAAATATTTATAGATACCCGGACGAGTTGGAATGGATGGTGCAATAGGTAAAAAATCTTCTCTTGTCATGGGTAAGCAAGCAACACTCTTTGTTTAAAAATAGGCATATTAATTTAAAAAGCTCAATGTGCTTACTGTATGTTTTACCCCCGAGAAAGGTGTTTTTGAAATTTCTTGTACTTGTAAGGTTTTGCCAACTACATACAATAATTTATACTCGGTGCTGGTAATAAAGCCTGCATCGTGTGTTTCGGCATACAAGGTGAGAATTTTATTTTGCAAGGTAGTGGCGGTGATGCTCATTTTGGAAGTAATCGCTTGCGGATCGAGAGAACTAAGTAACATGGTCATATTGCCGTGCAGCGTATCGTGCAATACATCAATTACATAATGACCATCCAATTTTTCTTGAAACAAATTAGCCTGAAGAAACGGTTTTTCAAATTTTTTCCAATCTACTTCTTTGGCTTTTAAAAAGGTAGAATCTTTCTTTCCGTTTTCGGTTATCGTCAACTTAAAGGTATAAGGCTCTTTTTGGTAGGGCGCAAGATATTGTCTGAATATCATATGTATATCAGGGTAATTGGTAATCGTATCGCCATCAAATTTCTTTTTTTGTACGCAAGATAAATTGAGTATCAAAGCAAATAAGAAGAGTAAACCAACAATATACTTTTTAAAAATCATGTACGTAGAATTTGTAAGAAGGCAAATTTATATTTTTTGTTTCAGCTTATTAGGGAGAAATAATATGGATGGGATTTAGCAAGGGAATTGGAAATTTTGAGTATAAATAGTATTCACAAAAAAACATGATATCGTAAAGTAGTTTCTAAAAAGCATTTTTAATCTATGTTGATAAAAATTACCCTTTCACTTTATATTTCATGGTTTGTAAGAGCTGCATCACTTTAGTTTTATAATCGCCTTGCAAAATAATTTGTTGCTCTTTAACCGTTCCACCACAACCGCATTTTGTTTTTAATAGTTTACCTAATGTTTCGAGGTCGCTTTCGGTACCAATAAATCCGGTAACAAGCGTTACAATTTTTCCGGCTCTTTGCTTGCTGTCGAGGCTAATTTTTAGGTTTTGTTTTTCAGGTACAAGGGTTACAAGCTCTTCGCTTTCTTCAACTTGAACTGTACCCGGATGGGTTGAGTATACTAAGCCGCCGATAAATTGTTTTTTTTGTTTCATATCTATAAATTAGTAAATTCTACAATTAGCGAATTCGGCAATGTGTTGCACTAATTACTTGAATTTACTAATTGCTATTCGCAAACAAAAGTAATTAATTGAATGATAATCCGTTATGATACAATAATCTTCGTCACTTTAATCTTCTTTTCTTTTTGTCTTGACACAAAAAGAAACAATCCCGAAAGCTTTCGGGACAAGGCTCATGAAAAATAGCTAAAATGATTTTCATTCGGCTTAAAATACCTAAACTCGTGCCACGCTTCATTTGGCTTTGCATACTCGGACAAAGGTATTTTTTGCGCCTCATTTCGATCATTTTTAACGCTATTTTTCATGGGCCTTTAAGAGTGAACATTCATCTATGGAATTGTATTTCAAAACATACTTTTCGTGTTTAGGTAATAAATCCTTAACTGCCTCAATGTAAGTTCGCCTCTTTCTGATTTTTTTTGATGAACTTATTTTCTTTGAAAAGATGAAGAAAGAAGAAGATGATGAATGGCTGCCTGATGGAAGCGAAAATCCTTTTGCTTGCTTCAAGCAAAAGATTGAAGCGAACAGCAGGAACTAAAGATGATAATGATTCTAATGATGATAGCCCCAAATAAAATACTTAATTTGACGACAATTCGCTTGTGCAAGATTAGAACAACAACGCTTTAGAGCTTATAGATGATGCCCTTTACAATGATTCAATGTGATCAGGTACAATCACTTGCAGAGAAGCCGCATGAATTTCAATCTCACAGGTTCCATCACAATCGTGGGCATCGCCATCCGTTTGCATATATTGTAGTTGTGGCGATTGGATACTGATTTTTTTTGTTCGTATATACATACAGTTTTTATTACTCGATAGTTTTTTTCGCCAACCATCTAATACAAATGAAAAGCCCGTGAATGCATTAATTTTCTTTACGAGTATCATATCTAAATAAGCATCTTGCAAGGTGGCATTCGGAGCAATTTCAAATCCATAACCAAACTCTTTGCCATTGGCCACATTTAAAAAAAAGGCTTTTTGAGTAAATGATTTTCCATCGGCTATAATTTGATAAGTAGCCGATTGATAACCAAAATAAGATTGGACTACTTTTTTAATATACATTTTTAAGCCTCTGCTTTTCGTTTCTTTTATTTTATGACAAACCCATGCATCGAAACCAACGCCAGCATTACTGATAAAATAAATAGCATTGGCTTTGCCCGTATCAATCTTCAAAACTTTTCCTGAGGTAATCAATTTCACTGCATCATCAATTTTTAATGGAATCGAACAATGTCGTGCTAAACCATTCCCCGAACCGGTTGGAATAATTCCAAGTACCGAATCGGTGTGCACCACTTCTTGCATCACTTCATTTACAGTTCCGTCGCCACCCACAGCGATGATAGTTTTTATTTTATTAGCAACCGCTTCTTTGGCTAATACACGTGCATGTCCGCCATATTGCGTAATATGTAAAACAAATTGTTGGGGTGAAAAACGGTGCTCAATGGATGAACGTAATTGATGTAATTTATTTTCACCGATTCGTGCATTGGCAATAAAGCAAAACTGAATGTCCATATTATGATATTACCGCTTTTAAACTCACATCAAAAGTTACAGCATGATGAATTATGGCGCCTACCGAAATATAGTCGACACCTGTAGCGGCATACGTTTCAATGGTATCAAGATGGATGCCTCCGCTGGCTTCGGTTTCGTACTTATTTTGAATGAGGTGTAAAGCTTCAACAATCATTTGAGGTTCAAAATTATCGAGCATAATACGGTGTATACCGCCATGGGCTATTACGCGTTTTACTTCATCGATATTACGGGTTTCTATTTCAATTTTTAGGTTCAAGTTTTTTTCTTTCAGATAAGCATTTGTTTTATCAATAGCATTTTCGATACCACCACAATAATCGATATGGTTATCTTTTAGCATAATCATATCGTATAATCCAAAACGATGATTATATCCTCCTCCCATTACCACGGCTTGTTTTTCGAACCATCTAAAATTGGGTGTGGTTTTGCGCGTATCTAAAATTTTAGTGGGGTAGTTTTTTATTTTACCGACATATGTATTGGTAAGTGTAGCGATGCCACTCATGCGTTGAATGATATTCAGCACCAAACGTTCGGCTTTTAAAATGGTATGAACCAAAGCTTGTACTTCAAAAGCAATATCACCGTAACTTACTTTATCTCCGTCCTTTTTATAAAATTGACATTGGGCTTCAGGTTCTATCAATTGAAATATTTGCTCGGCGATGTCTAATCCCGCTATAATACCTTGTTCCTTAATTTTTAATATAGCTTTTCCTTTGGCATTTGCATCTATACATGCTAGGGTTGAATGGTCGCCATCTTTTACATCCTCATCTAAGGCAAACTGAATAAATTGATTGAAATTCATGCGGTAAAATTAAAGTTTCATTTTTCAAATCGGAGTTCTCGAATCAAGTACTCACCATCGCGTTGAATAAAAAATAGGTATACTTTATATACGCCATTATTGCTATTGATTTGTCCGATGGCAAAACGCGTATGATTGCTTACAGAGGTTCCGTATTGTACATTCAAAAAATCGGAGGGTTCTATTTTCGAAAAGAATTTTTGTAAAATAACCTCTGCTTGTCGCTTGCCATAGGTACTCGATTTGTCAGAAAAAGTAAGGTCTATTTGTTTATCAAAATAGAGGGCAATGGTTTTAGCATCACCCTGTTTCATCGCTTTAGCCACTGCCTGAACATTGTTTTGGGCGTATGCATTGAAATAGCCTACCAGAATAAATCCCAGTAAAAAAAGTCTTTTTCCGATGCTTACGGAAAATATATTTAGCAACGACTTCAAGTGGGCTATTTAGTTGATGTTACTGCAAATATTAAACTAATTTCGCAATTATGTCAAAAAAGAGTTTACTTATCATAATGGATGGTTGGGGACATGGCAAAGTGCAAAAAGCCGATGCAATACAACATGCAAATACCCCTTTTGTAAAATCGTTATATACTAGGTTTCCGCATGCCGAATTAATTACTTGTGGCGAAGCGGTAGGTTTACCCGAAGGTCAAATGGGGAATAGCGAAGTTGGACATTTAAATATTGGTGCCGGTAGAATTGTTTATCAAGAACTACAACGAATTAATGTGGCCATTCGTGAAGGTGAACTAGCAAAAAATGAGGTTTTTCAAAGCACCTTACACTATGCCAAAACCAATCATACAACTTTACATCTCATTGGTTTGTTAAGTGATGGTGGCGTGCATTCACATATCGAACATCTAAAAGCCATAATTCAATTATGTGAAGCGCAACAACTTAGCAAAGTGAGTATCCATATTTTTACCGATGGTAGAGATACCGACCCTAAAAGTGGATTATCTTATATTCAAGATTTGCAAAATGCTATTGCAGGAACGCATGCAAAGATTGCCAGTGTAACAGGAAGATATTATGCAATGGATAGAGATAAACGATGGGATCGAGTGAAAATTGCCTATGATGCACTTACAAAAGGGAAAGGAGAAGCCACTCATAATGTATTGGAGAGTGTTGAAGCTTCGTACGAACGAGGTGTTACTGATGAGTTTATAAAGCCTTTGATTTGTGTAGATGAGGATCAAAAACCCATTTCATTGATTGAAGATGGAGATGCAGTATTTTGTTTTAATTTTAGAACCGATCGTTGTCGTGAAATTACCCAAGCGCTTACCCAACAAGCTTTTGATGAATTGGGCATGCAGCCTTTAGATTTATTGTATACCACCATTACCGAATACGATAAAACCTATAAAAATGTTCATGTTGTTTTTACGAATGATGATGTAAGTAATACTTTAGGTGAAGTGTTGGAAGCAAATGGTAAAAAGCAAATTCGTATTGCCGAAACCGAAAAATATCCACATGTTACATTTTTCTTTAGTGGTGGAAGAGAAAAGGAATTTATTGGTGAACGACGAATTATGTGTCCTTCACCAAAAGAAGTAGCCACTTACGATTTGAAACCAGAGATGAGTGCCTTTGATTTAACAGCGGCTATATTACCTGAGATAGAAAATGAATCGGCCGATTTTATTTGTCTGAATTTTGCCAATGCCGATATGGTTGGACATACCGGTGTTTGGGATGCAGTAATAAAGGCTGTGCAAACGGTAGATACTTGCGTAGAAAAAATAGTAACACTTGCCTTGCAAAAAGGTTACACTATTTTTCTTACTGCCGACCATGGCAATAGCGATTATATGATTAATGAAGATGGCACACCTAATACGGCTCATACGTTAAATCCGGTTCCATTTTTTATTATTTCAAACGATTTTAAAGGAAAGGTGAAGAATGGTAAATTAGGCGATATCGCACCAACGATATTACATTGTATGGGCATTGAGATTCCTAAAGAAATGAAGGGAGATGTATTAGTGTAAGTCATATGGTTTTGACTTCATTAAAACCTATTGCGTAAAATGGGTTTAAGCTTTAGCGCTTCCTTACATCTTCAAACACCAATTGTTGAAAACTGAGTGCTTTATTCAATAAGTTTTTTTGCAAGATAGAATCGGCAATATCGCTATTGGCAACTAAAGGGTTTGCTAAATATGAAGCCGCATATCCATATTGATTGATATAACCAGAGCCTCCAAAAAATACATAATATGCCGATGATGGAGTTGAAGGATTAAGCACATCACGTGACCATGTATAGCGAGTTGCAGGAATTTGTAATTGATGTAAAATGGTTTTTGCCAGATCAAGATGTGAAACACTATTCGTCCAAGTTTTGCCTTGCCATTCTTTTTTTAAAGCGCCACCTGTAAATAGTAAAGGGATATGACTATGCATGGGTAAAGATGGATTCCATTGCTTAATCGTGTTATGACTATGATCGGCAACTACCACAAAAAGTGTATGTTGATACCAAGCTTGTTTTTTGGCTTCATCAAAAAATTTGCCCAAATGAATATCGGCATAATGCATCGATTCGGTATATAACTTTTCAGGATCTTGGTCAGTAGATTTCCAATGATCACTTGGGGTATAATCATAAGGCATATGACTACTCACAGTAAAAAATCCTTGTAAAAAAGGTTGCTTCTTAGTATTTAATACTTTCAATAATTCAGGAAAAGTATATTCATCATGTACACCTAATCGTCCTTGAGGATATTGTTGAAAATCTTTTTGTTCAATTAATTCATCAAATTTTTTCTCTAATAAATAGCCACGTAAATTACCATAAACCAAATCGCCACCAAACATAAACGACGAAGAGTAACCATGCTCATTGAGTTCTTCACTGATACATGGCAAGCCGGCAACTTTTGATGGTTGGTTTATAATTGCCATTCGCGATGCTGATGGATAAGCACTTAAAACAGCCGGTATACCTTGATCAGAAACATAGGCATGGGCATAGGCTTTTGAAAAAAGTAAACCTTCATTACATAATTTATTAAACTGCGGAGTGCATCCTTCAATTCCGCCAAGTACACTAATATTATCGGCACTCCAACTTTCAAGAAAAATAAAAACAAGATTAGGCCGGCTTTCATTGAGGATAGAAATACTACTATCATCACGATTTGCATAATCATCAGCAATGAATTGCATGGCTTCTGCATGGCTTCTAAATGTATACACCGAGGTTTCTGGAATATTAGATTTGATTGTGGCATCTTGTAAAATATTATAGAAAGGGTTTACCGCAATATCATTGGCCAATACATCATTACTAAAATAGGCGATGCTTTGATTTATTGGAATACCAGTAACCCCTCCACGAATTAATATGATGCCTATACCAACAGATAGAAGAAAATATATTGTTCCTTGTATAGATCGTTGTGTAATGGAACCGACATTTTGTGAGCTCAATTGTTTGTGAATGATTTTGCGATACAGCCAAATAAAAGGAAAGGAAAATAAAAAGAGAAGTAAAAAAAATAGGAATAGTAATTGTGGTGATATGGTTTTGAATACTTCGGACGGATTTTTAAAATGATCGAGGGCCTGCATATTAATTTTTGCATTCCATTCGCGGTATAAGCCTGCATCTGAAATTCCGGTAGCAGAATACACAATGATTAAAATTCCAATAATGTAAAGACAAGCCTTTTTTGCTTTTTCATGTTGTGAAATAAAAAATACTACCGAAAGCAAAAGGGGTATTCCCAATAAAATAGTGGCAGTGGCAATATCTAATTTATAGCCTGCAATAAAGGCTTGATAAATGTCGAGAGGTTTACGAATTCGATGGCCAATAGGCATTTGATACAACACAAAAAATATGCGTTGCACAAAAAAGAGTAGTTGCCAAAAAGCAAATAAATATATTGAATATAAAAGCAATTTTTTCATCGAGCGGTATACCTATTTACATTCATCAAGACAAAATCGGGTGACGAACAAATTCTTTATGTTTATCAAACAAAAAGCGATAGGTGGTGAGTCGCCTTACTTCATGTGCTTCTAAATTGTGGGCGAGGTTTACCATTTTGGGATTAAAATCGCCTATCCATTGCATTTCATATTTATCATATCGTCTGTTGGGTTGAACTACTTTCCCGCATTCAACAATCATGTATGCATCTGCACCTTTACCTTGCCATTCGGGCACCACACCATACACAATACCTACAAATCGTTTACATGCACCTGTTAGTTTCAAATATAAAAAGTGAAGTTTTTGCATCCATCCAAATTTGCCATTAAAATGTTTGAAGTATTGATTTAAATCGGGGATATTCACCCACATGGCAATGGGTTCGTTTTTATGATAAACAAACCAAGTAATTTTTTCATCTATTACCGGTTTCATTTTTCCGAAAATTAATTTCGCTTGTTTTAACTCTATGGTTTTTCCTCCACCGTGTTTTGCCCAAGCTTTATTGTAAATCGTTGTGAAATCTTGAGCAAATTTATCGAGATTATCTTTGCGAATATGTTGTACGCTAAAATCGGGATGATTTGCATAGTGATGATGCCACTTTAACATTTTTTCGCTGAGTGGTGTGCTTACATCCATGCCAAAACATAATTGATGAAAATAGGGTTGAAAGCCATAGTTTTCGAAAAGGGATTTATAATAGGCAGGATGATAGTTCATACAATACAAAGGCTCATCAAATCCGTTTACCAATAAGCCCCACCAACGATCGCGTTCACCAAAATTAATAGGACCATCCATGGCCTCCATGCCTCGTGAATGTA
Organism: Bacteroidota bacterium; assembly: GCA_016706595.1. Taxonomy (GTDB): domain Bacteria; phylum Bacteroidota; class Bacteroidia; order Chitinophagales; family Chitinophagaceae; genus OLB11. Next base: position 102,688 of record JADJJH010000007.1, read on the forward strand.
ACCAAACTTTAGCTGCATCAAATAATATATTAGCAGCCTCATGATCATCCACACATTCAAAAAAACCAATACCACCTGTAGGTTGATCCTGAGGGTATTTTTTATTTACAAAAACAGCAATCCGTCCTATGTTTTGTAATTCATGATTTTGTAATAGCCAACGTTCACATTCACCATGTCGAAAAAATTTATTCTTTGTTTTGTCAAATACTTCTTCAATGTCTTTATCAAGCGGACGAATATAATTTTTATCGTTTTTATAAATCGATAAAGGCATTTCAAGAAAGGCTTTTTCGAGCAATGGGTTATCTACAACTATAATTTTCATGCGCAGCAAAGATAGATTTAGTTTGCAAGCTAAAAAGGTTTTGTGCAGACAAATCATTTTGGTTAGATTTGTAAGACATAACAAAAACTTGTTCAAGTTTCAACGAAATATTGCCTTTTTAATTTTAGTATTTTTTCTGTTTGCACAGGGATTGAATTTGCTTGTGGGTATTTCATCAAATTATCATAAACAAGAGGTAAGATCAAAGATTCACAAAAGAAATGATCTCATCAGCTTATCTTTTACTAAAGATGAATGGCGTAAAATACATTTTATCAAACATGATGAAATTGAAGTACAAGGAAGCATGTTTGATATTCGAGATATTCAGATTTTAAAGGATAAGGTTGTAATTGTTGGGCATTTCGATACCAAGGATGATAATTTACAAGCATTGTCGAAGGCTGGGTATAAAAATGAGAAGGAACAAAGTAAGCAATACTCATTTTTTATGTCGCTATATTTTGAAGGGCAAAGTGAATTCACGTATCGTGTATTTTTCAATGAACAAAAGCACTTCCAAACTATAGAAGTTCAATTAATGGCAAGCAAACAAGCCATCGAATCCCCTCCGCCCGAATTTGTATAAAGAACCCTTTCCTGCATAGTTTCACCTTCACTGATTTTACTATCGATAACTATGAATTGGAATTTTCGAAATAGAAATAGTCATACCTTAAAATGCAAGTCATTTTATTAGGTATCAAATTCATTTACTTCAAATAAAAAACATGCAAAAATTATTCATACTCTGTGTATGTATGATTGGCATTTATGCTAATACATACGCACAAACACAAGAACAAAAAGATTCAATAAAAGAAACCAGCTTACATCAAGTGGTTATTTCGGGAAGTAAATTCTCGGAAAAGAAAAAGAACATCGTACAAAAGGTAGATGTCATTACGTCCAAACAAATGAGCCAAATGAATGCACAATCAACTGCTGATGTGCTTAGCAATACCGGGCAAGTGTTTGTACAAAAAAGTCAGCAAGGCGGCGGCAGTCCGGTTATACGGGGCTTCGAAGCAAGTCGTATACAACTGAATATTGATGGTATTCGCCATAACAATGCAATTTTCAGAGCTGGGCATTTACAAAATATCATCAGCTTCGATAATAATTCATTAGAGCGAGTGGAAGTTTTAAACGGACCTGCGTCTACCTTACATGGAAGTGATGCATTAGGTGGTGTAATCCTTCTAAAAACGATAGACCCTAAATTTGGAAATACTGCCAAAGTAAAGTATACCGGTTCACAAGCGATGCTGAGATACTCGACGGTAAATCAAGAGAAGACGGCCAATGTGGGGATTCATTTTGGGAATCAAACATTAGCATCTTTTACCAATATCACCTTCTCAAAATTTGAAGATATGAGGATGGGCAAGAATGGAGTGGATTCGATTATGAAACTATGGAAGAAAAATTTTGTAGTTGCACAGGTCAATGGAAAGGATACGATGCTCAAGAATGATGATCCTTATACCCAATCCCCTTCAGGATATCATCAATTCGATATACTACAAAAATTCAGTTATAAGCCCAATGAAAAAATGAAACATGGCATCAATTTGCAATTATCGAATTCATCTGATATTCCACGTTATGATCGTTTAACCGAAACGGCTAATGGATTGCCTAAAAACGCTGAATGGTATTATGGTCCGCAATTTAGAACCTTAGCAGCTTACAATTTGGAGGCAAGCAATGTGAAAGGATTTTTTAATGATATTACCGCTACTATAAATCATCAGTTTTTAACTGAGAGTCGACATAACCGAAATTTCGGGAAACCAACTATTGCGCATCGCACCGAAAAAATTCATGTAGTGGGTTACAATATGGCAGGTAGAAGAAAGCAAGGTAATCATGAACTTACACTTGGAACCGATGGGCAATTTAATTTTCTGAAATCACAGGCACATAAAACCGATATTTTTACCGGAACTGAAACGAAGATTGATACTCGGTATCCGGATGGCGATAATACGATGAATTTGTTTGGGTTGTACCTTCAGCACACTGCTAAATTTAATGACAACAAAGTGGTGATTAATGATGGCTTGCGCTTAAGTTATACTAGTTTACATTCAACATTAGTTGATACCTCAGTACAATTTCATATACCGATTACCGATTTAAAACAAAACAATAAGGCACTTACCGGTAATGTAGGAATAGCCTATATGCCAGATGATGAACTTCGGTTTACAGCAAATATTTCAAGCGGATTTCGATCGCCGAATTTTGATGACATGACCAAAGTTTTTGAATCGAATAATAGTATGTTGATTGTACCTAATAAAGATTTAAAACCAGAATATACAAAAAACGCTGAAGTAGGCATGCAGTTTAATAATGGAATTATTGATTTGAGTGTGTATGGATTTTATACCCAATTTACGAATGCTATTGTAACCAGTTTTTTTACTTATGAAGGGCAAGATTCAATGTTGTATAATGGCGTCATGACTAAAGTGTATGCGAGTCAAAACAAAGCAGAAGCCTTTTTATATGGTGGTGGTGGCGAATTAACTTGGCGTCCGGTTCGATATTTATCGGTACATGGTTCAGTTAATTATACATATGGAAGATATAATCAAGATGATACTTTATTAGTTCCTTTGGATCATGTGCCACCTGTAACCGGAAGATTGAGTATTCGGTATGCAAAAAGCAAATGGTATACTGAATTGTATAGTTTATTTAATGGCAAGAAAAAATTATACGATTATAATTTAGCCGGCGAAGATAATTTACCGTATGCGACACCATACGGAATGCCAAGTTGGTATACCATTAATTTTAGGGCTGGAGTAACGCTTGCTAAATATGTACAACTTCAGGCCGGTATCGAAAATATCTTAGATAAAAACTATCGTTATTTTGCTTCAGGGATGAATGCAGCAGGAAGAAATTTTGTATTGGCAGTAAGATTTAAATACTAGGGGATTTTTATGGTAGGTTCTATAAACCCCTTAGCCGAAGCTTGCTAATATTTCAATTCCTGTGTTGACTAGCCTCAATGCAGGGATTGAAATATTTGCATAGCAAGGCATCAGAGGTTTTAGAACCAACCTATAATGTATTTAATTTTCAGATGCTTAGTAAAGCACAAGGGTATTATATTTGCCGCGTGAATATAAAAGTGCTACCCGATCAGCAATCATCACTAAGTAAAAAAGAACAAGTTGAACAAATGTTCGACAGCATAGCCGGTAAATATGATTTTTTAAATCGTTTATTGTCGCTTCGAATTGATGTGCTTTGGCGTAATAAAGTAGTGAAATTATTAAAACCCTATCAGCCAAAATTAATTTTGGATGTAGCCACCGGGACAGCCGATTTAGCCCTAACCTTGATGAAGTTGAATCCCACCAAAATTGTAGGATTGGATCTTTCACAAAATATGTTAAATATCGGACAGCAAAAAATTGATAAGCTAGGATTTCAAAATACCATTGAATTAGTAAAGGGGGATGGCGAAAATTTACCGTTCGAAAGTAATTCGTTTGATGCAGTAACCGTTGCGTTTGGCGTTCGCAATTTTGAACATCTTGAACCGGGGCTTCGTGAAATTTATAGAGTATTAAAACCTGGCGGACAATTCATTATTCTCGAGTTTTCAAAAGTTAAAACCTTTCCATTGAAACAATTTTATTATATTTATTTCAGTTACATAACACCGGCTATTGGTAAACTATTTAGTAAAGACAGTAAGGCTTATACTTATTTGCCAAATTCGGTAAAGGTTTTTCCCGAAGGCGAAGAATTGTGTGTAATATTGCAACAATCCGGATTTAAACAAACGATATGCAAACCTCAAAGTTTCGGAATCGCTTCCATATACCAGTCTGTAAAGTAATTGCAGCACTGCTGCTATTGATGTTTGCGGGTTCTTTTTCGATTCATGCGCAAAGCGAAAAAATGAATAATGCCGAGCATGATGATAAACCCTATTATTTTGGAATAACACTTGGTTTTAACACAGCACAGTATAAAGTATCACAATCTAAATACTTTACCGACTTTGATACGATTATGGATATTACACCTTTGTGGCGGCCAGGTTTTCAGTTGGGTATTTTAGGCAATTTGAGACTTTCCCGATTTATTGATATCCGCACGATTCCTTCATTTATGTTACGTGAAAAAGCTTTGCAATTCACATTAAAAGATACGGTACTTACCAATTCATTCGAATCAATTTTGTTTAGCATGCCTATTGAATTGAAGTTCAAATCTGATCGTCAAACAAATTTTCGTTTTTATGTTTGCGCCGGATCAAAGCTAGATTTTGATTTTAATGCCAATAACAAATCACGTCGTGAAAATGAAATCATTCGAATTAAGCCATTTGATTTTGGTTATAATTTGGGTTTAGGATTTGAATTTTATTTTCCAAATTTTATCTTCTCTCCCGAAATAAAAATTTCAAATGGCTTAGGTAATAGTTTAGATAGAAATTCGGATGAACCAACGAATAAGGCTATCGAAAAAATTTCAACGAGAATGCTGATCATTGGGTTTCATATCGAAGGTTAAATATCAATCTTCATTCTTCAAATTTAGTAACCCAACCTTCAATAAGCTATTTGTTTTATCGATTTGAATAAAAATCTTGATGATCAGAAATTACTATCTTCGTAAAAAGAATTTTTATGGAAAGGAAAGAGTTTATCCAAAAGGGAATAGTGGGAAGCGTTATGGCCTTTGTTGCTTCTTCATTTCATAAAACCATGCGTGCAGCAAATGCTATCGACAATGCCGGATACCGTGGCGTTGAAGGTGTATTTGCACCAACGAATACACATATGGTTGGTGATGGGTTTAAGGTGATGAATTTTTTTCCAAACGGGAAGGGTTTTGAAGAAAGGATGAGTCCGTTTTTCTTACTTGATTTTAATGCTGAAGTAAATTTTCCGCCGTCTGAAATATCACGAGGCGTTGGTGTTCATCCGCATCGTGGTATCGAAACTATTACGTTTGCTTACAAAGGTGGTGTTGAACATCATGATAGTAAAGGTAACCATGGCATCATTGGCAAGGGCGATATTCAATGGATGACGGCTGGTGGTGGTGTGTTACATAAGGAATATCACGAAAAGAACTTTGATAAGAATGGTGGGGCATTTGAAATGGTTCAATTATGGATCAATTTACCAAAGCAACATAAAATGACACCGGCTAAATACCAAAGTATTTTACATAGTTCAAAACCAGCACATGTATTACCCAATAATATGGGTACTATTTATGTTGTTGCCGGTGAGTATCAAGGTATACAAGGTATTGCATCCACTTTTTCGCCGGTTCATATGTATGATATGCATCTTGAAAAAAATGCAGACTTTTCATTTAAGTTACCTGCAAATTATAATACCGGAATTTTGGTAGTTGATGGCGATATTGATTTGAATAAACATAAAGTACCTGAAAATCATTATGTGCAATTAAAGAACGAAAAAGGGGAAATCCATATCAAAGCAAGTAAAAAATCTACATTACTCGTATTAAGTGGCGAACCATTAAATGAGCCTTATGTAAGTTATGGTCCTTTTGTAATGAACACCGAAGCAGAAATTCATCAAGCTATTGAAGATTATAATAAAGGCAAATTTGGGTTTTTAGCTGATTAAGTTTAGCTGCTATGCACAAGGTATGATGTGATACAATATCTTCTGCTTCGCAAATGTTTAGTTCTATTCTATATTTTTATTGGCGTTACTTTCTTGAGACAACCAAGAATATGATATTGCTTTGCCGCATGCTAGTGTAAAAACAGCGTTTCAAAATATTGAGCAGAAGTATCCTGTTTTTGGTCAATGATTTATATAAAAGCGCTTTGTTATAAAAAATTATTTTTGGCAAGATCTCAACAGAATCATGCAAGGAGTTTTTAAAAGAAGATTGCAAAGGCAAGCATACCCGAATGTTGAAGAAAAATAGAAAAAGGTTGGGTTGGTATTCTCTATAATCTATTGATGTTTGTATTGACAGAAACTATACTTCATACATTTTAAAATTATTTGATTTATCAGGCACCTTTTATGTTTGCTGTTCAAAAAAAATTATTTACAATGAAAAAAATCCTTTCTAGAACCTGGTTAATGAGCGCCATGGTTGCCACAGTTTCCACCATTATGTTTTCATCTTGCGACAAAGATGATGTGATTGCTTTGCCTATCGATACCTCTGGTTTATTAGTAGTGCATGCATCTCCCAATGCCCCAGGTGTTGATTTATTAGTCGATAACGCAAAAGTTAATTCGGCAGCATTAACTTTCCCATTGAATACCGGATACTTAAGTATCAATTCAGGAACGCGTAATCTTAAAGTGAATGTGTCGGGTACCTCTACAACAGTAATCAACGCTGATGTTCCATTTACGAAAAACGTAAATTATTCTTTATTTGCTGTGGATTCGGTTTCGAAAATTTCAACCGTTTTATTACAAGATGACCTCACAACACCAGCAGCAGGAAAGGCGCATGTAAGGTTTGTTCATCTTTCTCCCGATGCTCCAGCCGTTGATATTGCTTTAGTGGGTGGTGCTGTAGTATTCCCTAATAAAGCATTTAAAGAATCAACGAGTTTCACACCATTAGACGCAGGTACCTATAACCTTGAAGTACGTTTAACAGGTACGTCAACCGTAGCACTTACTTTACCACCTTTAACCTTACAATCAGGTAAAATTTATACTGTTTTTGCAAAAGGATTTGCAGGCGGAACAGGATCACAAGCCCTTGGTGCGGAAGTGATAGCCAATAATTAGTACCACTCTAAAAATATCTTCTAAGGGTATCCGGATTAAGATTCTGGATACCCTTTTTTTATCTATCAAAACAAGACCTTTTCATAACGCTAACTAGGGCTTTCTCATAAACGCTATATAAGTTTTGACTTCGGTAAAGTTGAATGTGAAATATGGTTTAAAAAAGTTTCTCTTTGTTTTGAAATGAGCCTAAATAACAATTGCTGGCTACCATTTATTAGTACAATTCAATGGGCAAAACGCGAATAGACAGCGTTAAAAAAAATTTCATCCAATATTTTGAACGGCAGAGGTTTATTGAAACCAACCATGCAATTATTATTTAAAACCAATCTTGATATTTATATTTGTCAGAGTCAATCATTTTTCAATTTCTGAATTTTTTTCAAACTGGCTAACCACCAATTATATGAAACACATCTTACTCATTTGCCTTATTTTCATAAGTTTATTTTATGTAACTGAAAGTCGTGCGCAAACACCGCAATCAATACCATATCAAGCAGTAGCGCGTAATACAAGTGGTAATATTATTGCAAATCAAAATATTAGTTTACGATTTAGTATACACAATGCCGTTGCAAGTGGAACCGTTGTGTATCAAGAAACACAAACAGCTATTACTAATACCCTAGGCTTATTTAATGTAAATGTTGGGCAAGGCACACCGTTAATAGGAACATTTTCAACAATCAATTGGGGCGCAGGAAGTAAGTTCATTCAAATTGAATTAGATGCAACCGGAGGAAGCACCTATACCAATATGGGAACAACTCAGCTCATGAGTGTACCTTATGCATTATATGCTGAAAATGCCAATGTGCCCGGAGTGCCTGGAGCACAGGGTCCGGCTGGTCCTCAGGGCATTCAAGGATTGCCGGGAGCAACTGGAGCACAGGGTCCTATAGGATTAACCGGAGCGACTGGTATTCAAGGATTGCCGGGGGCAACTGGAGCGCAGGGTCCGATAGGATTAACCGGTCCGGCGGGTCCTCAAGGTATTCAAGGATTGCCGGGGGCAACTGGAGCACAGGGTCCGATAGGATTAACTGGTCCGGCGGGTCCTCAAGGTATTCAAGGATTGCCGGGAGCAACTGGAGCGCAGGGTCCGATAGGATTAACTGGCCCAGCGGGTCCTCAAGGTATTCAGGGATTGCAAGGTGAGCCAGGTGCGAATGGGATTGACGGAATTAATGGCTTGGATGGAATAAATGGTATCGATGGCGCAATAGGACCAGCAGGTCCTCCAGGTCCGGCCGGTAGTTTGGCTGCAGGAACTACACTTGGAGAAATGCTTTATTGGGATGGATTAAACTGGGTGGCTGTTGCCCCGGGAGCTACCAACCAGACCTTGACTTTTTGTAATGGGGTGCCAATATGGGGCCCTTGCCCTACACAGCCAACCTTACCAACCGTGATCACTAATCCTCCTGTCCTAGTAGGTCTTAATGTAATAGAAAATGGGGGGACTGTCACGAATGATGGTGGTTCTGCAGTGAGTGAAAAGGGGATATGTTGGAGCACGGCTCCGAATCCTACTAATGGTATTGGTTCATTGCATATAGCCAGTGGTGGGGGTGTTGGAAATTTTCTGAGTTCGATATACGGAGCCAATCCCAGTACAAATTATTACATCCGAGCCTATGCAGTATCAAACCTGGGTGTGGCCTATGGTGCAGAATATATGATAACAACACCTGCTGCACCTTTTGCGATAGGGGATTTTTATCAAGGTGGATATATTGCCTACATCGATCCAAGTGGATTACACGGACTCATTGTCTCTCCGAACGACCTAGGTAATGCTACATGGGATAACGGCAGCAATATTGTAACTAGCGCAACTGGCTCGGCCATCGGCACAGGTGAAACCAACACTACCTATATTGTATTTAATACCGGTAATGGAAATTACGCAGCTAAAATGTGTTACGATTTGGTTTTAAATGGATATAGCGATTGGTATTTACCAAGTATAGGTGAATTAAATGCTATCACTAATTATATCGGTGGAGTTGGATACATTTACTGGAGTTCAACTGAATTTGACGCGCAGTATGCAAAAATGAGAAGTTACTGGGGCGGTATTTCAGATCAATTGAAGAGTAATGTTTACACTGTTAGAGCGGTTCGGTCTTTTTAAAGTGAGTTGTCAGCTTTCCGCTTTACAAATTCTGAAACCAAAACCAATATCTTACTTTATGAGTCCATTATTCCAACATGAGTAAAATGGTAAAGCGGTTCTCTTTTGGCACTATTGCCTTCAATGGGCTGAAGATGTTTTGATTCTCTCTATCTAATTCGGTGCAAGTTGTCGGTTAAAAGATGGGTGGTGTTCGCTCAACATCTATCTCAGATAGAAAAGTGAAATCACTCGGAGTATACTGCGTTAGCGATAGCGAAAAGCTCCCGACACTTCAGCCGGGACAGGCCAAGGACTTGCAGCAGCGCGCCCGAACGCCCAATGTATCCCTCTTTTCGAGTTTCGCTTTCTGCATCGTGATTCCGCTGGGATTATGACTATTTATTTTTAAATTGATTATCAATGCATTATAAAATCTAAATTCAATAAAAGTCGATTATTGTTTTACAGTACATTTTTTTTATGAAGAATGGTATGGAGCAAAGCGTCGTCGGATACCATAGGACTTGAGAAATTTTATAACGAACATAAAACGAAATACATATGGCAGCCTGCAATGAAAGCAGATATTTATAAATGCACCGATGAAAGTTATGCGAAGGAATTGGTAAAAGCTTTATAAAAATCCCGATAATAAAACAACAGAAGAAATTGTAAAGGCGGCTAATGGCGATGGCGCACAAAACAAAGTAACGGTTGAAAGCGGCAAGTTTGAAATGACAAGATTTCCAAAGGATATGAAATTTCAAGCTGGAAAATATGCGCAATATTATAAAAATGAAGATGGAACTTATACCTTGTTGAATATGCAAGAAGTATTTGAAACACCAACTCAAAAAACATGAAGTTAAGGACGCGTTTATGTAATTTCTGAATACCAAGTGTACTTAGAAAAAGAATGGATTAATTTACTTGAGCGAAGTTACCCTGTAAAGCTTAATAAGACTTTATTAAAAGCCATGGTGGAGAATATCCGTCATCCTTTCGATAAACCGAAGTAGTGAATTAATCTGGCTTAATTCATATATTTCTTTAGAACAAATAGGAATTTTGATTAATGAATGCTGTTAGTGTTAATCGAGAAAAATATTGCGTATAGTATTTGTATCTTTTTATTTTACTATCAACTTATTTCTTACATGAACTTGTGATTTAGTTTGAATTGTATAGGTATACAGCCCTTTCGAAATTTTACTTAAGTCAATTGTATGTTCATTTTGCATCTCTGAAAGCTTCCGAACCAATATTAATTGTCCAAGTGTGTTATATAAGCTGAATGTAATTGCTTGACCTTGGGTGACAATATTTAGATTTCCATCGGTTGGGTTAGGAAAAATAGAAATGTTGTTATCATAAATATTATCAACTCCCAAAACGGTAAAGGAATAGCAGCTTGAGGTGTCTTTACAAGGGATATTACTAATCACCACAGCATAGGAACCATTTGAACTTGGAGTAAAAGATTGATTCGTTTCACCTGCCAAAGGCATAAAACCATTTATACAATCCACCCATTGATAAGTGACACCTGTTGCATTAGCAGATAAGGTATTACCTGTTTTAGTAATGCTGGTATCAATAGGTATTGTAGTAATCGTCAAATTTAATGTTACCACAGAGTCGCACCCCCCAAAACTTATCAAGGTATCCATGGCTGTAAAATTGCTCGACGTGTAGGTATTACCATCTATCCAAGTGATAGGAGTACATGAATTAATAACATCGTTTGTAGCACTATTTACGCATTGTTCTATTTTTAAAACAAAGGCATCCCAATCTCCTTGGGCCATCACATTATATATGCCTGCATTAAAATCAAAATCTGTATTATCGTAAAAATCCCCTACAACATAAATTTTACCTTGCTTATTTAACAAAATTCCATTTACAGAAGCGGCAGCGGGTTCGTCACTAATGTTTTTTGCCCAGTTCAAGTTACCAGTACTATTCAATTGCATAATATAACCACGTGAATTTGCGACTTGACTTGGGTCGCCCAAGTAAAAAATACCTGGACCCGGATCAAAATCTTCATAACCTTTAAAAGCTCCACAAAGAGAAACATTACTTTGGTTGTCGACAGCAATTCCTAATACTAGTTCGTATTCCGGAGGAATGCCAGAGAAGCCACCCATATGTTTAGCCCAAATAAAATTTGCGTTTGAATCAATCTTTAAAATATATGAAGCCGTTTTAGGTGTCGTAATATTGTAAGAAGCTGAGCTAAAATCAAAATCAACATTACCAAAGAACATCCCTCCTAAATAATAATTACCAACAGAATCATAAGACAGAACTGAAATACCTACAGTATTGCCTACTTTATTATGAAACTGTTTGGCCCAAACATAATTTCCATTTGCATCAAGTTTTAGAATAAACAAATTGTATTGGAGCACGTCTGCAGTATCAATCAGATATTGTGTGCCAGGCCCCGGGTCAACATCAATCGTGTCTTTATATGATGCATTCATTAATAGATTATCGTTTTTATCAAACATAAGATCATTTACCTGAACAGAATTAGCCTGAGGACCTTCTAATGTTTTAACCCAATTGAAATTTCCCGCAGCATTTAATTGTAGAATATAAATATCAACCATGGGGGCAGTTTTATTTACCACCCCTGGACCAGGGTCAAAATCTACCGTGTTCAAAAAATTTCCTGCTATGGTTATATCATTGGTTGAATTAATTGACAGACCTCGTGATACATCGTTTCCCGGCCCTCCCAATGTTTTTGTCCATAGGTAGTTGCACATATTATCTAGCTTTAAAATATAAATATCCGTGGCGCCATTTGATATTTTTATATCAACATTGGCACTTGGATCAAAATCCAGGTTACCAACAAAGCGGCCGGTTACTACTATATTATCCATTTTATCAATCTTCGCTTTTTCAAAAACTTCATTGGGTAAAGCCCCAAATGTGCGTACCCAAAGGAAGTTTCCTGCACTATTTAATTTAAGAATATAGATATCGCTGCCCCCATTCGAGATCTTGTTCACTACACCGGGTCCGGGATCAAAATCTACTGTACCCATAAAGTTGCCTACCACAAAGAGGTTGCCTTCCGAATCATTTTGAATGGTTTTGGCAGTTTCGGTTGAGAGACCGCCGTATGTTTTAACCCAATCTAAGTTTGCCATTTGAGCTTGGCAAGTGGTTATGATAAAACTAAAAAGAAGGACTAAGATATATTTCACAGGTTATGAATTTAATAGTGCATCAAAACTGATTTCAGCTTAAAAGTAAGGTGTTTTTAAGAAAATAAGTATCTATTATCAAAATAAGGTATTCAGCATTTCATTTTTTAACGTGAGTTGCTTTACTAAACAACACCTTACCTTAGGTTGAATTTGTTCTATGCAATGTCTTAGGTCAGATAAAAACACAAAGTGATTCTAATTTTTACCTTCCCTTTTCACTACAATTCCAAAAGCAAATAATGAAGAGATTAGGGGGGCGTAAAAAGCAAAAACCCTCAAAAGCATATCTCTTGAGGGTTTTTGAAGATTTTGGCCTTTGCCTATGTGATTCCGCTGTGACTTCCCGATATTCTGCTTTGCTCCAATCGGGATAAACTTCTCGTCCAAGCTAATTGGCTTACGCCCATAAAAAAATCCCAGCTAAAGCTAGGACTTTTAATCACTTCATGATTCCGCTGGGATTATGACTTTTTATTTTTAAATTGATTATCAATGTATTATGAAATATAAATTCAATAAAAGTCGAATATTGTTTTACACAACATTTGATTTATGAAGAACAAAACTACAATCATACCCTGTTTAAGGAAGAATTATTCAAGTGACAAAGAAGGTATAATAAATATAAGAGTGACAGAAGACAGAAAGTCAAAGTATATCTCACTTAAAATCAATATAAAGGAAAGTAACTGGAACTTTAAGAAGTGCGGAGTGAAAGAAAAACATAAAGAATCAGAATTATTTAACTCGGCAATCGAAAATATGATAATTGAATTGAAAAAGACCTGCTCTCAAACAGATTCTATTCAAAGTGTGAAGGCTTACTTGCTGTTCTCAACAAAATACATATCAATCTGCCCTTTCCCCTTGGCGTCTATTTTTCCACGATAAGCGCAATGGAAATGATCCTTCACCAGTTCATAGGTGCTGCTGCTGATATTCACTTTCCCTGCTTCGCCACTCGATTCCATACGCGATGCAATATTCACTGTATCGCCCCAGATATCATATGCGAATTTTTTAACACCGACAATGCCGGCCACAACAGACCCGGTGTGGATGCCGATTCGGATTTCGAAGAATACTTTCCCCTCTGCCTGTCGTCGTAATTTTTGGTCGAGCATAAATTGCTGAATATCGAACGCTGCCCTAACCACATCAATGGGGTGAGTTTGATTCGGGGTTGGAATGCCCCCTGCAGCCATATAGGAATCGCCGATTGTTTTTATTTTTTCTACCCCATGTTTCTGCATGATATGATCGAACGCCGAAAAACATTCATTGATCTCTTCTACCAGGGCAACAGGCGACAGCTTTTCGGATAAGTGGGTAAAGTCTTTGATATCTGTAAATAATACGGTGACCTTGTCGATCATTTTGGTAGCTGCACTTCCTTTGGTCTTAAGTTCTTCAGCAACTTCTGATGGGAGAATATTCAGCAGGAGTTCATCACTACGCTCCTTTTCTCGTTTCACCTTATTTCGCTGCCTGTAGACCACAACGAAAAAAAACGATAACAAGACCAACCCGGCTGCAATCGAATTACGGATGTTTCGCTGTTGTAGGTCTTTCTTTTCCTGTTTCGCTTTCAATGCCGATTCCTTTTTATCAAAATCGGACTGCATTTGTAATTGAAGGATCTTCTCTTTGTTTTCATTGTTGTATAAGGAATCGTAGTATTTTTTATACAGTTTATACTGATCCAGGGCCACTTTATGATTTCCAATCCCTGAATACAGGTCAGCAAGATTTAAATGAATCCATTTTAGCAGGTCAAGATTATTGGAATCAACCACGGCCAGGGCTTTCATTGCGAAGGACAATCCTTTTTGATAGGCTTTGAGTTTGTGGTACACCATACCCGTGTTAGCGGCTGCAACCGACATCATGTAGGCATCCTTGTGCTCAAAATGATGATAGGCCATGGTGTCATATTTTAAGGCATCCGCATACTTCCCAATCGTGTAATAGGCGTCACCTAAATTGAGATAAGCTTGGTAAACCATACTTTCATCATGCAATTCCTGTGCTTGTTTGATCACGTCCTGGTATAGCGATATCGATTGTTCATATTGCTTCATCCCTGTGTAACTGCCGGCCTGCATCATCATGATACTGATTCCGAGTTTTACATCATGATTCTTACGTGCAATTTGTAAGGCCTGTTGATAGTATTCGACGGCCATTTGATGCTTTAATAAGGCTTCGTAAACATTGCCGATTTGCATTAAATTTCTTGACAAATAAAGTTGATTACCTCCGGGTCGTTCATTGATTTGTTTTGCTTTCAAGTAATAGTCAATGGCAACGACAGGTTGCTGTGCAATTTCATAATGTAAACCGATATTGTGGTAAGCGGCTGCTGCAGCATCCATAAGTTGATGCGCCAACGCAATCTGAAGTGACTCCTTGTGATAGGCCAGGCCCTGATCGGTATACCCTTCTGCGAATGCTAAGTTGGTCAGCGAACGACAGATACCCGGGTAATCTTTTATCTTCTTTCGGATCTCCAGTGCTTTCCTGCAATACGGTTTGCCGGTTTCGACACTGTCGGATTGGATATAATAATAACCGATGGTATTATAGCCTATAGCAATACCTTTTTCATAGTCAATGGCTTGCGAAAGTTGAAGGGCTTTTCGGCCATACCATAACATCTTGTCATTATCAACATTGCTATACAACCTGATGAGTTCACCATAAAGCTGCACGATGGACGTGTCTATTTTAAAAGAAGCTTCAGGTTTTTTGGCCTGTTGTTTTTGCAGAGACAATCGACCAATCACTGTTTCAAGCGAATCGACAATACGTTTATCCTGTGCGTTTACAACCCGGCAACTCATGATGATGATTGCAGTAAGGAGCATCATGTGTAAGCGCCAACCCGGCCGTAATCTATTCGATTTATTGCGATACATTCGAGGCATAAAGGTAGTAGCTTGGTTGGAACATGCCGGTGAGATTATTCTGAACTAAAGATAGATTAAATCAGTCAAAAAATACTGAAAACAATCAAGCTTCTGAATGATAATTGTATATCTCTATTCATCAAGAACTACAACATAGAGACCTTGAATGATAAATGTGAGATAAACTCCAACAAGGCTACTCAGTAAGAAAGGTTATGAAATTGACTGATAAAAGTAGCGGGACCATTCAGAAAGTAAAGAAATTAATCAATGATAAATAAGAAAATGACAATCACGATTCAACATCAATCTGAAAAGACTTTTCATACTTTCAAAGTAAAGGATTCGGTTAACCTTACTTACTTAGAGGTAAGAACTATCTGTAATAAAATGAATTTCATTGGGCTTTTAGTGAATGGGAAATATTCTAAATTTAAATGAGAAGAATTATGGACTTAAAGAGAAATACTATACCAAAAGCAAGGAGATTGAACAAAAACACTCAAAAATGAAAGTAATCATCAAGAAGCACAGACAACACTTTGAGAAGAACTCTACTAACTGGGGCTATCTTGGAGACCTCATCAATTTAGAAGACAAACTGAATGAGATGATAAAATTTACAGGGTTGTGATTAAACCATTGGGGCTACTTCGGGTACTCAGTGCTTTTAGTCGGAATCCTTGTAATGTTTTACACCCTGTAAGAAAAAACTCTTAAAAATTTGAATATCAAGAGTTTAAGAGTGAAGGACTTCCCGTATCGCTTTGCTGGATAAACTTCTCTCCGCTAGGCTCCCATAAAAATCCACTAAGCTAGGATTTTTTACCCCTCGTGATTCCGCTGGGACTCGAACCCAGGGCCCATACATTAAAAGTGTATTGCTCTACCAACTGAGCTACGAAATCAAGACCCTGCATGATAATTATGTTATCGTTTTAGGGAGTGCAAATGTAATTATATTTAATTAAGTAACAAACCAAATGTAAAAACTATTTTTGCCACCTATGAATTCATACTTTCAGAACAAAGTAGTTCTCATTACCGGTGCTAGTTCGGGCATAGGTAAAGCGCTTGCTATGGGTATGTTGCAGCAAGGGGCTAAGGTGGCTATTTGTGGCAGAAACCCAACTTCACTCGATATTGTGGCCGCTGAAATAAACAACAAAAGCCTGATTTGTATACAAGCCGATGTAAGCCAAGAGGCTGATTGCGCTAAATTTGTTCAAACTGCGTTTTCCCATTTCGGAAGCATTGATATCCTCATTAATAATGCCGGAATTAGTATGCGAGCACTTTTTCAAGAAGTAGAACTGGAGGTAATTAGACAATCGATGGATATAAATTTTTGGGGCACTGTGTACTGTTGCAAGTTTGCATTGCCTCATATTTTAAAATCAAAAGGACATATTGTTGGTATTTCTTCGATAGCAGGCTATAAAGGACTGCCATGCAGAACAGGTTATTCTGCCTCAAAGTTTGCCATGCAAGGTTTTCTCGAATCACTTCGAATTGAGATGTTATACCAAGGCGTAAATGTAATGTGGGTGAGTCCGGGGTTTGTTGCCTCAAATATTCGAAATACAGCTTTGAACGCACAAGGTAAAGCACAAACCGAAACGCCTTTAAACGAAGACAAGCTTATGAGTGCCGATACCTGCGCACGTATTATTATGAAGTCGATTGAACAACGAAAAAGAAGTTTACTTATGGATAAACAAGGCTGGCTTACCGTTTGGGTCAATCGATTTTTTCCAAATTATGCCGACCGACAAGTCTATAAACATTTTGCCAACGAACCGGATTCACCGCTTAACAAAATAAAGACCATATCATGAATAGAATAACGCCACCCCATACATATTCCCCAATTGAATTCGATTATAAACTTCCGCCATGCACCCATATTACACTCGATAATGGTATTCCATTGTACTATGTAAATGATTGTATCGAACCGGTAATGCATCTTGAACTTGTGTTTCCGGCCGGACTATGGTACGAACCTAAAACAGGGGTTGCCCAAGCTACGGCTTCCCTTATTAAAAGTGGAACTGCAAACCAATCATCGTTCCAAATTAATGAAACCTTCGAGCAATATGGCGCAACGGTAAAAGCAGGTGCCGGCAACGATTGGGCTTCATTAAGTGTAAGTTGTCTTACCAAACATCTTGATAAACTATTACCACTCTTATCATCCCTAATCACCGAGGCCATTTTCCCTCAGCACGAAATTGATATCTATATTCAAAATGCCAAACAACGCCTATCAGTTCAACTTAAAAAATCTGATTTTGTAGCTAATCGGTACATCGATCAATATCTATTTGGTTTACAACATCCATATGGTAGATATACTCATCTTGAAGACTTAGATCAAATTACACGTGATGATTTGATTACCTATTGCAAGCAACATTATTCATCTAGCCAATGCAAAATTTTTATGGCAGGACAGTTTAATGATACTGATGTTCAATTGGTGAATCAATATTTCGGACAAGGGAAATGGAATGAAACGATGAGGAATGAAATTAATCACCCTGTTGTATCAGCATCCGAAAAAAAGTATCGAATTCAACATGATGAAAAAAGCGTGCAAGGTTCTATACGTATGATTCGTAGTTTTCCGGAAAAAACACATCCCGATTTTTCACCAATGATTATGCTGAATACCTTATTTGGCGGTTATTTTGGGTCGAGGTTGATGAGTAATATCCGCGAAGACAAAGGCTATACGTATGGCATTCACACCTACTTATACAACAATATGCATTTGGGTGCATTTATACTTACTACCGAGGCGGGTAAACAGGTTTGTGAAGCTTGTGTAAGTGAAATCTATAAAGAAATGGATTTGTTGAAGTATGAAAAAGTGTCTGACGAAGAGTTATTATTGGTTAAAAATTATTTGTTAGGAAACTTATTAGGCGATTTGGATGGCGCTTTTCAAATAATACAGAGATGGAAGAATTTAATTTTGAACGGCTTTACGGAAGATCGCTTTTATAATAATATACATACGTATAAGAATATTACCCCCAATGATTTGCAATTATTAGCAAATAAATACTTTGTAGCAGAAGATTTCTATGAATTGGTGGTTACCTGATAGATTTAACAATTTTCAAATCGGTGTTGGCATGCGAATGCCTACCTTTGAGCACGTGAAAAAATTTGTATTGATTTTATGTTGTTTAGGATGTATGTATCATTCTGTGCAAGCACAAATTTTAGTAAAAGGCATTGTCTTAGATTCATTTAATAGAGCCGCATTGGTTTCGGTAAGTATCGAAAATTTGCAAACGCATCAAGGTTGCTTAAGTAACGAGAAGGGAGAGTTTAGCATTGAAGCCAAATTGGGTGATGCATTAATCATTACGCACATTGGGTATACGCGTAAAATTCATATTCTGCGGGCAGGCGATGATTTAATGCGCTTGAAAATTTATCTCAACATTCGTAGTTCATCATTAAAGCCAGTAATTATTAAACGGGGCCCTACCGAGTATCAAAAGGATTCAGCAGATAGGGCATCGCTGTATAAAAAAGCTTTTGAGTATGAACAAACGAAATCGGTATTTTCGCCGGTAACCTCAGTATATCAAAAGTTTTCGAAAAAGTATAAAAGTCTGCGTAAGTTTCAAGATCAAATTATTGATAATGAAAAGCAGAAATTTATTGACACGCGATATACCCCTGAATTGGTAAGTTCATTAACTAAGCTGCAAGATGATGAATTAGCAGAGTTTATGAATGCGTATCCCATGGAGTTTGATTATGCCCGCGTTGCTTCCGATTTAGAAATTAAAATGTGGGTGAAGTACAATTTTCAGGATTATGAAAAGAAGAAGAAGGTGATTAGTTCGCCAATCATTCCTGTAAAACAGTAAGCTGCGAATCCGAGTTACGGTTGATTTTTCCTTAGTTACAAACTAATTTCCCTAGTTACCAGATATCACTTGTGTTTGGGTAGGTGCTGATATTATATTTGAAATATGATGAAAGCCAAGGTAGCGCGCACCTTTAGCACATTCAAGCCGGAAACCGAAAACGGAAAATAGAGTAGGGAAATCAAATCAACCAAAAGGTAAGGCTTACCTGATAAGCCATTAAATCTATGAAAAAGTTATTATTTATGATCGGATTAGGGATTGTTTCAAGCATGTATGTCAATTCAGTGACAGCTTCAATTCTTGGTATTGGAATCAAAGTGAGTTATGAAAAGGGTACAATGGAATGGAATGCTGACAAAACAAAGACGTATTGCGTCGGAAAAGGAGTTTGTAGACTTGAAGTTAGTGCCGATGTTCCATTAGGTATATATGATGGAGGAATTGCTGTTGGGATAATCGGATATTCAGAAAATGGTCAATTTTGTATGGTATTTCCAAAATCTATTTTAAGTAATTCGGAATGGGCTGAAACTTTTCAGAATGGACGATTGTATGTAGGGAAAGATATTATTCTAAATAGTACAGTTCGTTCAAAATTAAAGAATTGCCCTATGCTAATAAAGGCAGGTAACTATAATTATTCTGTTATTGACAATGAGGTATTAATTGCCTTAGCAAACTAAATAAAATTTTATTATTTATTCTAAATTTCAAAAACTATGCGACTCTATTTATTAATATGTTCATTCGTAATTATTACAAGCATATTATGTTCAAAATCGATATCAAAGTATAATATTCAAGATCTCAAGGATACTTATAAAGAGGATACAAATAGGGTTAAATTAATTGATAAGAATAAATTATTGAGGTTATGTAAATCCAATAATTCAAAGTTAACATGGGTAGCAATATACACAAACCATTGTTCTGGAACGCAATATTTACTTCAAGATATCAATAATGCAATTTTAAAATATGGAAATAAGTTTCAAATTTTATTATGCAGTAGTGTTCCATATGCTGAGGTGCCAGAGATGCTTAAGGTGTTAAATAAGTATAAAGTTTTTGTATCTCCAGTTTATATAATTGATTCCAATTTTCATAAAGATGATATTGAGGACAATAGGGTCAAGGGTTATGATTTTAGAAATGATATTTGTAAGCCTTGTAGAAGTGAAATTATAGGAGTTCCTTATTCAATATTATTTAATAAAAGAGGTATAATAGTTTATCATGGATACAACATGAATAATGAAATTGATTCCATATTAAATGTATACCTGAAGTAAATGTCATTTTTAACTAGCTATGTATAGTGCCTTTTGATCTTAACCAAATCAAACATGAAAAACCCGCCCCGTAAGGCGGGATTTTTCATTGAGGTTAGCTGGCTGCTCATTGCGAATTGAATTCATTGACTTAATAAGAACTTTTTATTTGGTAACCAATACTACCTTGTAACACTTCCTAAAACTATTTGATTTCATCAGTATCTCATCAACATATTCTCCTATCCACTCCTATATTTGCCATATGGTTTATCACGTAATCGGCACAATGAGTGGAAGTTCAATGGATGGTCTCGATATCGCTTTTTGTACCTTCGAAGAAATTGGCGGCAAATGGTCGTTCCATATTAATCACGCAAGTTGTATCTCTTTTGATGACTTCTGGCTACATCAATTACAGCGTCTTACCACGATGCCGGCAAAGGAATTATTACTCACTCATACGGCGTTCGGAAAATGGATGGGAGATAAAATTCAACAGTTTATTGAAGAAAATCAATTGCAACATAAAGTACATTTCATTGCCAGTCACGGTCATACTGTTTTTCATGAACCTGCTCAAAGCATGACATATCAAATTGGCGACGGTGCACATATTGCAGCCATCACGCAATTGCCGGTGATTACCGATTTAAGGAATATGGATATAGCGTTGGGCGGACAAGGTGCACCTATTGTTCCTATTGCCGAAAGTAAGCTATGGAACGACCACAATTATTTTTTAAATATAGGCGGCATTGCTAATATCACTATAAAAACAGAGAACCAATCCATCATTGCATTTGATGTTTGTCCGGCAAATAGTGTACTCAATTTATTGGCGCAACAAATTGGTCAACCCTACGATAAAAGTGGGAATTTTGCAGCAAGCGGAAACTTGAGTGGCCCTTTACTTGAATCATTAAACGCGCTCGATTATTATAGACAATCTCCGCCTAAATCACTAGCTAATGAATTTGGGAAGCAGCAAGTATTTCAAATTATACAATCATTTGAAATACCCATTCACGACAAATTGCATACCCTATGCATACATATCGCCCAACAAATTAAAAACTCACTTCATACCTATCCTGCAGGTAAATTATTAATAACCGGTGGAGGTGCATTCAATTCATTTTTAGTCAATACCATCCGTCAGCATCTTCAAGCCAATCAAATTTTTATAGAACTCCCAGATGCAGATATTATCCAATATAAGGAAGCAGTTGCCATGGCCTTCATCGGTATTTTACGCTGGCGTGAAGAGGAAAATGTACTTGCTTCGGTTAGTGGCGCCTCTCGAAATTCGGTAGGAGGGGCTATTTGGATGGGGCAGATGTAAATATCATGAAATGGTTTGCATGGTTTTTACAACAACCATGCAATTACTAAAGATGAGTATAAATATTTGAGTTCCATTTTATACATTTGATTTCAGAGGCATTATATTTTGATGTTTCACTTTTTGCAAATAATTGAATTACGCTAGCATCATGATAAATGTGGTAATTATTGATGACGAACAAGATAGTATAGATGACCTCATCTATATGCTAAAAAAACATGCGCTACCGGTAAGTATTTTAGCTACCGCCACATCGGGTATGGAGGGCATAGTATGTATACTCGAGCATAAACCACAATTGGTTTTTTTGGATGTTGTAATGCCGGGCATGTCTGGTTTTGATATGTTGGCCTTATTGCCTAAACTTGATTTTCAATTAATCATTACCACCTCAGTTGATGCTTATGCAATACAAGCTATTCGAGCAAGCGCCATAGATTTTTTACTAAAGCCAATTACTTCTAACGAACTCATTGCTGCGGTTCAACGTACAATACATAAGCAGGATCTTCCTACTCCTTCACAAATTAATTTACTAGCCGACGGCATGCGTGAAGAACGAAAGGCGGTCAGAAAAATTGCGATTTCAATTTCAGATGGTATCCAAATGCTTGAATTGGATGATATCCTTTATTTCGAGTCGGATGGAAACTATACAACCATTTTTTTGTGCAACGAACAAAAGATTTTAGTTAGCAAACCTATTGGCAAGTTTGAAGAAATTGTTGACCCTTCAAACTTTTTCAGAATCCACAATTCCTATCTTGTCAATATTAATCATGTAAGCAAATTCATACGAAGCGAAGGAGGATATGTAATTCTTACGAATGGGAAATCCATTACCGTTGCCAGAAGTAGAAAAGAAGCTTTGGTTGAATTGTTGAGCAAAGGATAGAAGCAAATCGTCTACACAATGGTGCAGTAATCAATATCAAAATTCACTTTCTATGAGTAAAGGGAACAAAATTTACCAATTAAACACTACACTTTTCTTGGTGTTTTCGTGTAAACTTAAATACACCGGACATGTTAAGGCTGCTTTCTCAAGTATCGTCTTTTCTTTGTCGCTATAATCTTTTCCAACCGGGAAATGGAACTCAACTTTTATTTCTGCAATTCGACGCATCGGATCGGCAATCATAATTTTTTCAATATCAATTTTGGTTTCTACGATATCAATTGCATGGGTTCGAGCCGCTATACCCATAATGCTAAGCATGCATGAACCTAAGGCTGTAGCTACTAAATCGGTCGGACTAAACCTTTCGCCTTTACCCTGATTATCTTTGGGTGCATCGGTTTCAATTATGGTGCCACTTGGCAAATGTTGCGCTTCAGTGCGTAAATCTCCCTTGTAAACGATTTGTGAGGTCATGTGGTGTCAATTTTCGCTAAAAATACTGTAGTTTTGATTTTAGTGAAACACTTTCTTCTTTTCGTTATATTAATTTCTTGCATAACCCAAATGGGGCGTGCCCAAACCGGCAAACTGTCGAAGGTTGACTCCATTAAACTCATTCATAAAAATCGTACTGATTCTATTAAAGCAAGAAATACAATACGAAAGGACTCTATCGAACAAGCTCGCAAACTTCGTGAACAGAAAAGTAAAGATGCCGCCATCGCAAAAAAGCAAAAAGAGAAACAGAAAGGTTTGGAAAGTTTTGAGCAAGATAACTTTACACACGCCGACACCATGCGTGCATTGGCACGAGAGAAGCGCGATTCGATAAAAGCCGCAAGGGAAGCAGTGGCTATCTTAAAAAAGCAACAACTATTGGCTAACACAAAGGTTGATTTGGCAGCTCGAAAAAAAAAGATTGAACCCCTTACACAAGAAATGGCTACCGGGTTTAGGCTGAATAGTGATGGTTGGACATTTTTCGTGAATCGCGGATTTATAAAACAGGAAGAACATAAAACTACTTTTTTATCCATAGATATTTCTGAGAAAAAACACCCGAAAGAAACTCGAACCGTAAACGAAAATTTTAATCTGGTATACCCTAACGAAGTAAAACCTTTGCCTTATAAATATGGTAAAGTAAATAATTTCTATCAACTTAAAATTGGTTATGGTGCTTTTCGTGAACTTACCGGGCGACTCGATAAAAAATCGGTAACCATATCATGGGTTTATAATGGTGGCTTATCCATTGGCTTATTAAAACCATATTATTTAGATATGCTGGTGCCTGAAGGCAATACATATGTACGTAAGTTTCAAAAGTATTCAGAAGAAAATAAAGAATCATTTCTGGATTTAAATAATCGCGGAACGATATTAGGCGGTAGCTATTTTACTAAAGGTTTGGGCGGTTTAAGTATTCAGCCCGGATTGCATCTTAAGTCGGGTTTTTATTTTGATTATGCTGCAACACGCAAATCATTTTTAGGTGTTGAAATTGGCGCTAGTGCTGAATTTTATACCAAGAAAATTGAAATCATGAAGAATACCCAAAACAGTTCCTACTTCATAAATTTTTATGCCGACATACGATTTGGCAAGCGATGGGAATAGTTTGATAGGCGTGTAATTCTATCAGAATCTTTTTACTTTGCCCCCCATTTTGATCTTCTCAACTACAAATTATTTTAAAGGGGACCCTCACAAAATTCTTCAATCAAGAATACATAATCTAAGTACAGACTAAGTTAGAACGCGTCTATTTCTGTGTATTTACATGAAAATTTGAACCGTAAATAAAGTCCATATAGTTGTCATGATAATCAAACTGAAGATTCATCCAATAACTATCCGATCGAAAATTGGAAATGGCATAAACTATTTCCTTCTTCTAACGACCTTCTTCTTTTTTGGAGCTGCTTTTTTAACAGGCACTGGTGCAGGTTCTCCGCTGAGTATGTTCAGAATTTTTTGTTGCACTTCTCCACTAAACTGATTGCCATGGAAATCGAACTGCGTTAAACGTGTAAGATTACGTAAATCATCTGGCACATCGGTAAGTTGGTTATTCATCACATTCAACTTGTTTAAGCCGGTCATCATACCAATTTCAGCAGGAAGTTCTTGTAATTGATTATTGCTTAAGTCGAGTTCTTCGAGGTTTTGTAATGAAGCCAATACAATTGGAAAATCAACAAAGGTGTTGTTTGGCGCAATTAAAGTTTTTAAATTTCGAAGGTTTGACAAACTAGATGGTAAATCATATAATCTATTACCAGCAGAGGCATTATCGCCAAGAATGAGGGTTTGTAATTGTGTTAAGGTGCCAATTTCTGCAGGCAAAAAGTGCAAATTATTATTGGAAACATTGAGTTCTTTAAGATTCTTAAGATAGCGAATATCAGATGGAATATAGTTTAGTCCGCAACCACTTAAATCTAAACTTGTAATATTTTTCATTTGACGAACTAAGTCGAGCAAATATTTTGGATTTTTTACTTCATTACCACTAAATCTGAAACTAGTTAGGGCTTGTAAATTATTAATTTCAGAAGGTAAAAAGGTAATTGGGTTTCCTGTAATATCTAACTCTTCGAGGTTTACACAATTGGCAATATTTACCGGAAGCGTACTAAGTTTATTATTACGAAGAATTAATTTTCGTAAGTTTTTTAAATCACCAATTGAATTAGGAATAGAAGTTAGGTTATTATTCGATAAGTCGAGAACTTCAATATGGTTTAATAAAAACATATCAATAGGTAAACTACTGATATTGGCATTTTGCAATGTGAGTTCTTTTAAATTTGGGTATCTGAAAATTTCCTTTGGAAACTTGTTAAAAGGTTGGCTAGCAATACGTAATAAGTAAACACAGTTATTATCGTAAGCCGCCGAGGGCAATTTATCGAAAACCTTATCAGGATCACAAGGATCTGCTAAAGGGTAATAAACTTGAGCATCCACCATCTGAGAACCAAATACCAAAGACAAAGCGAAAATCAACTTCTTCATACTTCTTAAAAATTTGCTTTAAAAGTATATCCTTTTTTGATAAGTACATAATTTTTGTAAAAGTTATGGGTGAATATGGGTTGAAACAAGTCATTCATTAATTTTCTGTATCTCATTTTCATTGTTAAAAGGCACACCCAATTATAATAATTGCGCTACTTATATTTTGGCTAACACTATTTAATTAATTTGGAATACAGCAGACTTGGTTCCTCAATTGCTTTATTCCACCTTGAAGTGATACGCTATAAAAAACGTCATAAAGATAAAACCTTATAAGGTTTAATTCGTTGTTAGTAGGGTAGGAAAATACGAAATCTCAACGTGAGAATCAGATTGTAAGTTAAGTACAAAAAATAAGAGCGAGAACTCAATTGGATAGCTACGCTCTTCGCTCTCATTCTCACTCTGATTTCATCGTGGTGTGGGATGGCGTTGAGCCGATTCTTGAAACCTATGCCTATCAAAGTTTGTAGAGCATTCAGTCCTATAAAATACCCCAATTGTTTTACACTACCATTGTTTTCTAAATCACAAAGCAATGAAGAATAATGTCAGTTTAACCCCATACTTGAAAAAGAAAGAGAAAAAAGACAACTCTGGGATAATCAATATTCGGGTTACACTATAATCAGTAATAGCACCGGTGTAATCTTCGTCTTTATTTATTTCTATTCCTTTGTTTTTGTAATCTTCAGCCGATTGACACCAAGCAATTAAAGTTAAATGCATTATGAGAATAGAAGTTAATAATTTTTTCGTGTAGTTAAAAATATTAATTCGGTAGCATCAAAATGATAAGGCTTGGATTGCTGAATGTATTGAAGCTGAAGTGTGTACTTATTTATTTTAAGACATTTGTTCCCGTTACAAAGTACATCTTAAGCATTCCTTTGTTCTTTGCATCAATTTCGCCGCGGTAAACACAAGCAAAACGATCGTTTACCAATTCAAATGTTGATTGGGAAATATTGATTTTTCCAGCTTCACTTTTCTGCTCCATCCGCGCCGCTGTATTTACAGTATCACCCCAAATATCATAAGCGAATTTTTTCACGCCTACGATCCCGGCCACAACATTTCCTGTATGGATGCCGATTCGAATGTCAAAGGATTTGTGAGCATACATTTCCTTGCGCATGTGCATAAACGCTAGGATGTCCAATGCAGCTTGTGTTACTTTTTTTGCATGATCGGCGTCGGCAACCGGTAAGCCACAAACAGCCAGGTAAGCGTCGCCGATGGTTTTGATCTTTTCGATACCATACCTGCTCATGATGTCATCAAATGCCTTGAAACAGGTATGCAATTCATGCACCAGTTCTTCCGGTGTTAATTTTTCGCTGATCTTTGTGAAATCAACAAAATCAGTAAAAAGCACCGTTACATTGTCATAATACCGCGCTGCGGTGCTTCCTTTTTCCTTAAGCTCTTCAGCAATTTCTGATGGAAGAATATTGAGCAGTAATTCGTCTGACTTCCTTTTCTCGATACCGGTTTTCCGTAGGCCCATGAAAATAGCGCCGGCTAACAGCAGGAATAAGATAGTACCCCCGATAAAACCATTGCGCACGAATTTCTGCTTTTGTAATTCCTGGTCATTTTTTGCTTTTGTGTTTGCTTCCTTTTTGTCAAAATCAAATTGCATTTGCTGGGCTGTCAATTTATGGGTATTGCCTTTTGAAAAGATCGAATCTTTGATATGCACATATTGCTCGTAACTATCGACTGACTTTTTGTAATCCCCATTCAGTTTATAGGCGATAGCAAGTTGTTGAAAAGCCTCCTGCATCACATCAACAACAGCGTATTTTTTTGCTTCAGACAGGCCATCTTCCAAATAGCGTATGGCAAGCGATAAATGTTTGCTGCGTTCGATAGGGTGATGAGTTCCAATAGGTGTTTTGGCAGCAGTGTCGGTGATTGAAAATAAATATGATTTTCCAATGCAATGCAGTGCATGGGCAATGTCGGGAAAAGATTCCTCGCTGTAGGCCTGGGTTAATGCGATCTGTCCCTGTTGTTCTGCACGTTCATAATTTTTCTGTGCCAGGTAAACTTCTCCAATGCCCCAGTTGCAGGCACTCATCCAGGAGGTGTCCTTCTGTAATTCAAATCCTTTCAAAGCCTGCTGATAGTATTCAAGCGCAAGGGTAAGGTCATTGGTATTACGATAAGCTTCAGCCAGATTCAATTGATTTTGATGGCTGAAGTAAGTATTCCCTAATTGTTGACTGATCGCTAGGGCTTTGCTTGTGTATTCGATAGAATGGTTAAAGTCGCCAATGAAAAAATAGATCACACCGATGTTATGGTAGATATCCGCGATAGAAGCTTGTCTGCCCGTATGTTCTTCTATTCTCAAGGCTGCAAGCAGGTAAAACAAGGCTTTGGGATAGTCGCCTGTTTCTGCGTAGATGCCACCTAATCCAATATTGGCATCGACTATGTCTATCGTGTCATTCGAAGTTTCACATAGGTGTAACCCTTCTTCCAATTGAGCGATGGCCTTTTTTATCTCACCCATGTTGTAATTGGTCATTGCAATGCCTCGAAGGGTAACCCTGATCCCTTTTTCATAGCTTATTTTTTGTGCCAGTTCATACGCTTCGGTTCGCAGTGCTAATGCCTTTGGTAAGTCTGTCTGATAATTTCCCGCTAAGGAATTTAATGAACCTACCAGGCCTTTTGGCCAGTTTATTTTCTTACTGAGTGCAATGGCTTCCTCTCCATATTTGATGCCCTGTTGAGGGTCTATGTAGCCATAAAGTAATGAAAGCATTTTCAATATATTCACTTTATTGGTATCCTCCTTGCTTGTGACTAATATGTTTAGTAGTGAATCTATTCGTTCTGTTCCTTGCTTTTGTCCGTAAGTAACTTTATGAGTTACGATAGCCAAACTGAATAAGAAGATCATTTTAAGAGGCACTGAAAATTTAAACAAAGAAAGTCCACTAAAGTATGTTGTCAGTTGCTTTTTCATAGCTAATGTACCATGTTTCGGAAGTGTGATAAAATTATTTATGACGTGGTTATTTTTTGGTGTTGAATGCGTTTCTCCATAGAGCAAATGGTAGAGTCAAAGTTAATCCATTTATAGAATGAAAAATATTCAATTCTGCAGATATCCTTTGGGGTCGATTGGCAAAATAAAAAAGGCCACCTGATATCAAACGTTTCTATAGGGATGATGATTACTCGTTTGTGAGCAACTTAGAAGGCGGACTGGATGAAATGATAAATTTTACGGGGATGCCACAAAAAGTTTCACACATTTGTTTTACACCCTACAAGAAAAAAGACTCGCAATTCATTGATATACAATTTTTACGAGACTTTTTTACGTGGAAGCACGGTTAGAAAAGTCGAATTTTTTTGTGACAGATTTATGCACTTTTGAAGAGTATTTTGATGGGCTAAGTGACAAAGCAGATGTCAAAATAAAGTAGATGTCGTTCCTCCATCACTTTAGTTTCCATAGCTATACCCCACCCTGAAGTGATACGCCAACGAAAAACGCCATAAAGATAAAAATCTTTATGGCGTTTTTACTATAGGGTGGTGTGGGAGGGAATTGAACCGATTCTTAAAACCTATGTATATCAACGTTTGTAGAGCATCAAACCCTACATAATACCTCAATTGTTTTACACTTTGTTTTACACTACCTTTGTTTTCTAAATCAGAAAGCAATGAAGAATGATGTCAGTTTTACCCCATACTTGAAGAAGAAAGAGAAGAAAGACAATTCCGGGATAATCAATATTCGGGTAACCAAGGATAGAAAGTCAAAGTATTTTTCTTTGAAAGAAACTATTGAGGAAAAATACTGGAATAAGCAGAGATGTGAAGTCAAGAAGACTTTTATAAATGCTGATTCCCTGAACAAAAGGATAGATGAGAAGATTAATGAACTGAAATCAATATATGGACTTTCAGAGGATATTCAGATATTGAAAAAAAATGAAAGGAACTCATTCATCAATTTTTTTAATAGCCAAATTGAATTTTTACGGAGTAGAAAGAAAATTGGAACTTCTAAGAGTTACGGGACGAGTTATAATCAGTTAGAGGCTTTCATTAAGAGAAGAGGAAAGTCAGATTTACTATTCTCTGAAGTAGATGTTGTTCTCATTACTGATTTTGAAACCTTTCTATTGGAAAACAATATTGCCAACAATACTTCAAAAAAGTATATTTCTACTATCAAAAAGGTATTTAATCAAAGTATAAAAATGAATGTGTTTCAACCAATGAAAGACCCGTTTATAATGTTTGAGAATAAGAGGCTACAAGTCAAAAAGAACCGCCTTGATAAAATAGATGTAGAGAAAATTCTTTTAACAGAGATTGACGAACTTGATATTCTATATAATGTTAGAAATTACTTCCTATTTCAGATATTCGGTCAAGGCTTAAGGGTTAGTGATTTGGTTACGCTAAGGTGGGAAAATATTGTTGAAGGCAGAATAGATTTTGTTCAATTGAAAACGAAGAAAAAACACTCAGTATCTCTCAACTACAGACTTCTTAGTATATTGAAAGACTACATTCCCGGTAATTGCTCCAAAGTTTATACAGAGAAATATTCTTTCACTATTAAAGATATGGCATACAAAATGAATTATGAGGAACTGAAGAACAAATACAAGGAGATTTCAAAAACTCATATTACAAAATTCATCGCTGGGGATAAGGAAGCGATTAAGCTCGTAGAAAGTTGGAAAAAGGCTTTTGACCAAGTAATAGAAAAGACAAAGTATAAATTGATTCTGAGTATAGACCAGTATTCAAGAATTAACCCCAAGTCATTTATTTTCTCCATACTGAGAAATGAAGATTTCAAGGATGTTAAATTCAACAATAATACCAATTTGACTCTTTATCAGTATAACCAAATCTCATCAAGAACCGGAGTATATAATAGGCAGTTGAAAAGACTTCAAAACAAATGTGAAATTGATGTCGTGCTGACCAGTCATATATCTCGTCACACCTATACCAATATTTTGATAGACGCAACTGACAACGATATTTATTCTATTTCCAAAAGCCTTGGACATCAGAGATTATCAACTACTGAACATTATATCAATGAGTTTTCAAATGAAAGAACAGATAAGGTCAATGATGAATTCAATGATAAGTTTTCTTATCTATAAAAAATCCTCTCTTTTTTAAAACAAAGTTTGATACTTGATATATAATACTACCGAAAAGTTTCGGATAAAAAAGTATTGAACATAATGAAGTATGTAAAGACAACTTTTCAAACATTTTTGAAATATAAACTGGATGAGAAATTAAAGGGGGCGGATAAAGAAATAATTGAAGACGAATACCAAGATGAAGTTGAAGAACTTTCAGATGATGATGAAATGATTGAAACAACCAAGAAAGACAAAAGCCCGAAAAAGAAAGACGACACCATTGAGGAATTGATGCGTGAATATAAAAATATACAAATTGAATATGATAGTCTATTCAAATCCTAATACGAACGAAAGACTATATGATACCAATATGTTGAGAGAGACATTGAATGTATCAAAGTCCTTTTTGGTTAGGGAAATTTTGAAATACAACTTTTCTGAAAGTGATTATGTCAAGTATAAGAACCTTCATTTATTTAAGGAGGAATCAGTCATTGAGTTTATTGATTTCTTGGTAAAAAATAGATTGATAAAGGAAATGAACTATCTGAAAAGAAGGGTTGATAAAAAGAAAGTAAATATCGATGTATGATAAATTGAAGTGCTTAAATGACAGGATGAGGGATAGATGGAGTAAATACAACAAGGAAAAAGATTACGGCAAAAGACAGAGAATAAGATTGGAAATTCAAATATTGGAACTACGAATTAAATTAGAAAGGCTTAAAAAGAAATAACGGATTAAATATCAGGTCTTAATCGGTTTCATCCTGAATTCTATAATAGAGATAGAATAAATGAAAAATCCGCTCTTGTTTCATAGAGCCTCTATTGATAATAATAACTTATAGAGGAAAACATCGGAGGCGCAAAGTGTTAGCAATGTTTTCACCTGACAACTAACGACAAAATGAAGTTTAGAACCACGCCGCCCGCCCGCAGGATAGGGATTGAATGAAAGGGTTAATTTACACAATCTAATAAGTAAAGTGTATTTAACAATGTTGCAGAACTTCATTGGATATAGTGGTGTGTCTATTCAGATAAGGAAGAGTCCGCTCACACTCCCAAAGTTGAAAAAATGTGTGCCGACGTCGATACAACAGAAAGTATTTTTGACTGGGACTTTTACACGGGCTTCCATTTTCATCTTTTTATATCAAGTTCGTTCAGCGAGGTTTTATTTCAGAACTATACCCATTATTTATTTGAAGAACTAACGTCCATACCAACCAAAAATACTTCTCTATTGAAATTCGATTACACCAAGATTTTAAAACTGGAAGATGACTTTATACTTTATCATACCAAGCAATGGCAGAATAGATATGCAACACATTTGATGCTTAAAAATTAACTTGCTCCAAATGAAAAAATTGTCATTGGATTCTAATACAAACTAATCTTTGATTTTGGTTAAAATATTTTGTAAGTTGTGGTGCTTTTCTTTTTAAGAAAGGTATCCTAAAATAAACCAAATGAGAAAAATATTTATGCTTGCGATGTTAGCATTTTCTACAAATGCATTTGCACAAATTCCGACAAATGGATTAATTGCATATTATCCCTTCAATGGTGATTTAAAAGATGAAACTGCAAATAGCTATGATGGCGTAAATAATGGGGTGACATTTATAAATGATAGATTTGGGAATACAAATAGTGCTATTTCTTTTAACGGGTCAAGTTGGGTTGTTCTGCCTAATCAAGTTGCTATTACGGGAGGAGGATCACGTTCAATATTTGCATGGGTAAAATTTTCAGTTTTATCAACTTATTCTTTTGTAAGTACTGGGCCACATACTAACACAAATGGCTTTGAATTAATGAATTCATATCCTTCAAGTCCCACCGTTTGCGCATTTACTTCAATTAATAATGACTTAATGCCGACTTCCGGAGCTAATATCGGTAATAACATGTGGCACTTTATCGGTGTTACTTATGATTCTTTGACAAATAATTTATCATTGTATGTTGATGGTGTTTTAGATAATTTTACTACAAGCCTAATTCCTCTCAACACCATTGCATTATCAAATTATTTAGGGCGTTGTTCAAACCCTGGCACCATCGCATCGCAAACAAGATATACTGGATATATGGATGATGTCTCGTTTTATAATCGAGCTTTAACAGGATTAGAGATTGATACACTATTTAATAATCCTAACACAATTGCAAATCAGTTGTGTTTTGGAACTGCCACCAATTATTCTACTCTTTCTAATCCATCAGACATTATCAGTGCAGATTTTAATGGAGATGGGAAATTGGATATTGCAATCGCTAATTATGGAGCGAATACATTTAGTGTGCGTTTAGGCACAGGAACCGGAAATTTTGGAGCATCAACAAATTTCACAGTAGGTACCGGACCTCGGGGAATAATTAGTGCAGATTTTAATGGGGACGGGAAAATGGATATCGCAACTTCTAATAGAAACTCAAATAATATATCTGTATTATTAGGGAATGGAATAGGTGGATTTGGTACAGCAGTGAATTATTCAACAGGCTCACAACCCCAAGATTTGATAAGTGATGATTTTAACGGAGATGGGAAAGCAGATTTAGCAGTTGCAAATACTAATACTACTTTTGTCTCTATTTTATTAGGTAATGGTATCGGGGGATTTGGAGCCATAACTAATTATACTACATTACTTGGTTGCGGTGAAATAATATCCGCAGATTTTAACGGTGATACTTATAAAGATTTAGTATTAGCCTCAAATCTCGGTTCCAATAATATTGTAGTTCTATTGGGGAATGGAACGGGAAGTTTTGCATCGTCAACATATTTTTATGGAACAACTTCACCGACTTGTGTTGTTTCAGGAGATTTTAATGGAGATGCGAAATTGGATTTAGCGGTGACGGATTTTTATTCTAATAACGTTGCCATTTTAATCGGAACAGGAACTGGTAGTTTTGGGTTGGCAATGAATTATTCAAGTGGAGGAACATCGGCGTGGAAAGTGATTTGTGAAGATTTTAATAATGACGGGGAATATGACTTAGCCACTGCCAACAACCCATCTACAACAACCCCCATTTCAATTTTATTGGGCGATGGTACTGGAAGTTTTAATAATTCGCTAAACATTGGTAATGTAAAAACAATTTCTCTTGTATCGGCTGACTTTAATGTTGATGGGAAAATGGATATTGCAACTACAAATGATGTTGCAAATACTACAAGTGTTTTATTAAATTGTAGTTGCAATGTCACAGCAACTTTTATCGCTCAAAGCTCAACAACATTTTGTGCAAATTCCTCGGTTACTTTTATTGCTAATACGGGCATTGGATTAACTTATCAATGGAATTTGAATACAGTTGCTATAACTGGCGCAACTAACAGTTCTTATATAGCTAATCAAACAGGAAACTATGATGTTCAAGTAATTAATGGTAACTGTTCAGCAACATCTTTACCTGTGAATGTTTCTGTCATTCCTTTACCGACATCAACTATTACGGCATCAGGATCAACTACTTTCTGTCAAGGAGGTAATGTAGTGTTGAATGCTAATACAGGAACAGGATTGACTTATCAGTGGTTTAACGGCACTTCAATTTCAGGAGCTACTAATGCTTCTTATACTGCTACGCAAAGTGGTAGTTACACAGTTCAAGTATCAAATTCAAATAGTTGTTCAGCAACATCCTTGCCTCAAAATGTTACAGTAAATCCATTACCAACATCAACTGTTACAGCATCAGGACCAACTACTTTCTGTCAAGGAGGTAATGTAGTGTTGAATGCTAATACAGGAACAGGATTGACTTATCAGTGGTTTAACGGCACTTCAATTTCAGGAGCTACTAATGCTTCTTATACTGCTACGCAAAGTGGTAGTTACACAGTTCAAGTATCAAATTCAAATAGTTGTTCAGCAACATCCTTGCCTCAAAATGTTACAGTAAATCCATTACCAACATCAACTGTTACAGCATCAGGACCAACTACTTTCTGTCAAGGAGGAAGTGTAGTGTTGAATGCTAATACAGGAACAGGATTGACTTATCAGTGGTTTAACGGCACTTCAATTTCAGGAGCTACTAATGCTTCATACACTGCTACGCAAAGTGGTAGTTACACAGTTCAAGTAACAAATTCAAATAGCTGTTCATCAACATCTTTACCTATAAATGTTACTGTAAATCCTTTGCCAACATCAACTGCTACGGCATCAGGACCAACTACTTTCTGTCAAGGAGGTAATGTATTGTTGAATGCTAATACCGGAACAGGATTAACTTATCAGTGGTTTAACGGTACTTCAATTTCAGGAGCCACGAATGCTTCTTATTCTGCTACACAAACTGGTAATTACACAGTTCAAGTCACAAATTTAAATAGTTGTTCATCAACATCATTACCCATTATTGTAATAGTTAATCCATTACCTGCATCAACTGTCACAGTATCAGGACCAACTACTTTCTGTCAAGGAGGTAATGTAGTGTTGAATGCTAATACCGGAACAGGATTAACTTATCAGTGGTTTAACGGTACTTCAATTTCAGGAGCCACAAATGCTTCTTACACTGCTACTCAAAGTGGTAGTTACACAGTTCAAGTATCAAATTCAAATAGTTGTTCAGCAACATCCTTGCCTCAAAATGTTACAGTAAATCCATTACCAACATCAACTGTTACAGCATCAGGACCAACTACTTTCTGTCAAGGAGGAAGTGTAGTTCTTAATGCTAATACAGGAACAGGATTGACTTATCAGTGGTTTAACGGCACTTCAATATCAGGAGCTACTAATGCTTCATACACTGCTACGCAAAGTGGTAGTTACACAGTTCAAGTAACAAATTCAAATAGTTGTTCGGCAACATCCTTACCGTTGAGTGTTACGGTAAATACATTACCGACATCAACTATTACAGCATCAGGACCAACTACTTTCTGTCAAGGAGATTCAGTAGTATTGAATGCTAATACAGGAACTGGATTGACTTATCAGTGGTTTAACGGTACTTCAATATCAGGAGCTACGAATGCTTCATACACTGCTACGCAAACTGGTAGTTACACAGTTCAGGTAACAAATTCAAATAGTTGTTCAGCAACATCTTTACCTGTGAGTGTTACGGTTACTCCTTTGCCAAATCCTATTATTATTAATACAGGTGGTCTATTATCAGTTAGTGGTGGTCCCTATACAAGCTATCAATGGTATTGGAACGGTACACTAATATCAGGTGCAACCAACTCTACTTACACACCAACAAAAAATGGTTCTTACTATGTTATAGTTACTAAAGAAGGATGTGATGGCACTTCACCAATAATAAATTTAACAGGAGTTGGTATTGAAGATATTTCGGCAAATAATTTAAATATCTTTATTAGCCCTAATCCAACAAACGGAATAATTACAATCACTGGGATTAAACCATATAGAATCGAAGTGTTGAATTTTCAGGGACAAATTGTAAAAGTAGTTTATGATGTTACTGAACTATCAATTTCGGATATTTCGAATGGGATATATTTATTGAAATTGTATGGTAAGGATGGACATCAACTTCTTACTAAGAAAGTACTTAAAAATTAGAAAACATTAACTCTCAAAAAAACTTCATTATTGAAATTTGATTACACAAAGATTTTGAAACTGGAAGATGATTTTATACTCTATCACACCAAGCAATGGCATAATAGTTACCACAAAGATTGGGTCCTTAAAAATTAACCCTTTCAAGTAAAATTGCGAACATCAAGTTCGCAATTACCATTTCCCTAAATCTTATCACTTTTTTTTGGTAGTTTTACACCTTAATTAATTCAATAGAATAGATGTCAAGGTTTCAGGATTTATCAAATTTTATTTGGGGTATTTGTGATGATGTATTGAGAGGTTTATTCAAACCTCATAAGTATGGAGATGTGATTCTTCCTTTCGTTGTTTTGAGACGATTGGATTGAAAGCCAAGGCTCATGGGGTGTTTACAAAAGATATCGAGTCCTCAAACCACAGTTCAGTGAATTTAGACTACTTCTTGAAAAACCATAAAATAATTAATAAAAATGGAAGAAACATTCTTTTTTACAGACCCCTACAGCATAGTGTACAATATTGCTGGATTACTTACAACCTTTATTATTTTAATCATTTTTGAAGGAACCAAGAGACACACACCAGAAGATAAGGTAGTTGAGATGCCAATAGATAAAAATAGAGTCTTCATAGCTTCTATTTTTTATCTGATTTCTAGTACCTACCTAATTGTTGCACTCATTTCGTTTATTTACCAAGACTTTAGCGGTGGAACAATTGGTTTAGTTAATACGCTCATCTGGGCATGTTGGCCAACACTTTCATTCAGAGACACTCCATCAAATCAATTTGGAGAGAGAAGGAGTACTTGGACTAAAAAACCATCTAGTAATACAACAGAAGGCACTCATTTATCCCCCATCTTTTTATGAATGGATTCTCTCAGACGCATATGGAGAAGAACCCATTAGTGACCAAATGATTATGCATTCATGCACAATCGATAGCTTAAAAGGTTCTGATGATTGGAGTTTTAAACTTGATGTCACTTTCCCATACAAATGGATTACAAGCAGAATAGTAGATATTAGAAATTTTGCAAATAATACTGCTAGTCAAAGGGGTATAATAAATAGTGTTTGCAATATTCTAGATAATGTCAGCCAAGATATCGATGACTCCTATGAGTTAGAGAAGATAGACAAAGAGCAGTTTACAAAAGAAGCTTTCAAAGAAGAACTAAAAGAGACCTTTTCAAAAAGTGTACGACTATCTGGTCTTCCGCTTGAGATAATAACAAATGAATTATTTACAATTAAAATCTTATATTCTCAAGAATATTTAACTGCAGTACAGAAATTTAAGACTGCAGAAAAAGAAGCATTAGGAAGAAGAGCACTCACACTCGCTGAACAACAAACTGTTTTGCAGATGAAAATAGATGCTGGAGAAGCAGGTGCTCATTTACCACTAGAATACTTTCAAGATATTTATCTGAGACAAAATAACCAATCTAGTACAAAGTATAAGTTTGAAGGTTTAGATCCTACTAGAATCAATCCTACACTACCTCTAAATTAGTTTTTAACTAAGGTCTTGCGATTTATTGAAATTTGATTACACCAAAATTTTAAAATTGGATGATGATCTTTTACTCTATCATTCGAAACAATGGCAAAACAGGTATGAAGTCGAATTGACACTGAATAAT
This sequence comes from Bacteroidota bacterium, assembly GCA_016706595.1. Lineage (GTDB taxonomy): Bacteria > Bacteroidota > Bacteroidia > Chitinophagales > Chitinophagaceae > OLB11. The sequence goes on from JADJJH010000007.1 coordinate 140,888, forward strand.
GTTTCTAAAATGTAAATATGAAATGAGTCACAATAGATAATGGAATGAGTATTGAGAAAATTGCCGATTGAAAAATATTTTATTTAATTTCAAACAATTTTATAATTCAAGCATGCTTGATTCAGAAAACATACCTTATATATTAAGTAGTTTAACTTTTAAACAAAGAGTTTTCGCGATTTATATGGCGAAAAAATTGGGATATGGTATTGATGATTTCTTTACAACTTATTTTGGAGTATTACTTGATAAAATAAAAAATAGATATAGTGAGAGTACAATCAGTGTTGTTGATTTATTAATTGCAGAAAAAAATGCAATTGAAAAATTGAATTTTTCAAAAAAAAATAACTGGGGAATAGATTTTATAAGGGCAAGTGAAATTGAAAATTTCGTTTTTTGCCCCATTTCCTTTGCAATTAATAGAACCTTTGAAGTAAGTGATACTGAACTTCAAATAATAGGGACAGAGCTTCACGCGCAATCGATGGTTGAAAGGCTAAAAATCGAAAATCAAATTAAGACGGAATTTAAATCAAGTTTAAATAATATTGAAATAATAATTGAATCAGGAATAGATGGGAAAGAAAATACGCCTCAATACAAACTTGAAGGAAAATCAATTCCATTTATAAATGAGAGTAATATTGAATTTATTAACGAACTTAAGAATTCAACATTAATTTATCCTGTTACTGAGGAAAAAAATTATATCAACAAGGAATATAACTTTGTTGGAAAACCAGATTATATATATCTGAACAACAAAACAAATGAATATTTTATTGTAGAAGAAAAATTTAGTTCAATACATAAAAATATTTCAGAGTCTGGGTACAATAAAAATAATCAGGGCTTTTATAAGAATCAACAATTTCAATTAAAAAGCTACATTTCGTTAATTGATGAGATCTATATAAGTTATGGCTATTTGGTAAAGTGGGAATATGAAGATAGCATGGATACATTATGCATGGAGAACATCAGGAAATGTAATGTAATGCGAATCTCAAATTCAAGGGAAGTAAAAAATGAAATAGTAAAGCAAATAGAGATTATCAGCAGATTTATTAAGACCAAAGAACTTGATATTAATGTTGAATATAAAAATGCAAAAAAATGTGCTGGTTGTAATTCTAAGGAAATTTGTAATCATAAAAATCGTATCAACACAAAATTAAATTTACCATACATTTCTCGTCACAATGAAATAAAAATTGAGTATCCCGATGAGTTATTCAAATTTGGAAATTCAGAAAAAATATGGTTAAGTAAAAATTCTATTAATTATAGGTGCGATATTTTCAAGTCGATTGCATATAAATTTAGAGATAAGTACCTGCCAGAAATGGGTAGTTACAAGATACATGGAAATGCTGATTGGATAATTCTGGACAATAGAATCTGTTTAAGTTACGTCCTCATTACACTTATTAAAACTGTTACTGAGGATAAAAAATATTTAAGTTCAAGAGATATTTTCAAAGACCAAAAAACAGTTCATTTGGACTGGGTCAATGGTACTTTCAATTGTTACTTGCGGTCTCTAAAGACCAAAACAGATTCAGAGTACATTGAATATGAAGATGTGAAAGTAGATAAAATTGTTTTGACAATTAAAAATGGAATAGTGATTGAGATAAAAGAATGTGACGCTTTTATTTTGGAAAGAGAAAAAATCAATGACCATACTCTGAATTTTCGCATTGATGAACAAGCTTCTGATGATGGATTCTTGTTCTATATTCCTTGATTCCCTATATCTTACCACTTTTTTTTGGTAGTTTTCCACCTTAATTAATTCAATCGAATAAATGTCAAGGTTTCAGGATTTATCAAATTTTATTTGGGGTATTTGTGATGATGTATTGAGAGGTTTATTCAAACCTCATGAGTATGGCGATGTAATTCTCCCTTTCGTTGTGTTGAGACGACTGGATTGTGTTTTAGAGCCACAGAAAGACAAGATTTTTGAACTTTACACCCAATACAAGGATAAAGTAAAAGACCCTACTCCAATCATCTTAAATCAAATCGGAACCACTTTTTTTAATACTTCAAAATTTGACCTGAGAAGATTGAAACAGGACCCGCAAAATGTATTTCTGAACTTCAATAATTATTTGAATGGGTATGATGAAAATGTAAGAGAGATTATTGAATATTTTCAACTGGATAAGCCAATTGAGAAACTACATAAAAACAACCGTTTGTTTTTGTTGGTTGATAGATTCTCTGAGGTCGAATTACACCCCGACAAAGTAGATAACCGATTAATGGGGCAACTCTATGAAGAGTTGCTTCGTAAGTTTTCTGAGATGTCGAATGAAACCAGTGGTGACCATTATTCTCCAAGAGACGTTGTAAGATTATTGGTTTCTCTTCTTTTCTCAGGTGAAGAAGATAACCTTAAAGGAAGTGGAATTGTAAGAAGTTTATTTGACCCTTGTTCCGGCACCGGTGGATTACTTACCATGGGTAAGGAATGGGTGAAGGAAAATATAAACCCAAATGTTGAATTCATTCTTTTTGGTCAGGAATTAAATCCTCAGACTTATTCAATTTGTAAATCTGATATGATGTTACTGGGTGAAAACTCAAACAACATCAAGGGACCAAGTTCATCTCTTTCAGATGATAAATTTCAAGGAAAGAAATTTGATTATCAAATAACGAACCCACCATTTGGAGTGAGTTGGAAGTCTGAGCAAGAATTTGTTGAAAATGAAAGTCAGAACCCACATGGGAGGTTCTTTGTCGGAACGCCCCGTTCGTCAGATGGGTCCTTACTTTTTCTTCAACACATGATTTCAAAAATGGAAGATAAGGGAGGCAGAATTGGAATTGTATTCAATGGCTCACCTCTCTTTACTGGTGATAGTGGTTCGGGTGAAAGTGAAATAAGAAAATGGATTATAGAAAATGATTGGTTGGAATGTATTGTTGCGCTTCCTGACCAGTTGTTTTTCAATACTGGTATTTCAACTTATTTATGGATAGTATTCTAGGTTTATTAATTCTCCAAATTTCACTTTCTTTTTTTTCTAATTTTATTTTTCACGCGCTCTTCTTGTAATTTTCAACAAACAATTCACCTCTTTTCACCATTGAGAACATTCGTAGGATAAGTTTAAACTTTACATTATTTAAAACAATACCATAGCATTTTACCTTCAATTTATTCTCTGCGTATTCCCTCAATTCATTATCATATATGATAGCAGTCTTTGCTGCTTGATTGAGTTCCTGTTTTAATTCTTTATTCGCTAAGTGACTTACTCGTTTCCTCCCTTTGACACTCGTTCCTGAATCATGATCAAAAGGTATCACACCAGCATAGACTGCATATTTTCTAGGGTTATCAAAGCTTGTAAAATTTTCAGTATATGCTATGGTCATTAGCGCGTTTATCATTCCAATTCCTTTAATGCTTACGATAATGTCATAATTGCGGGCCATTTTCTCATCGCCGTACACCAGTTTCATTATCTCTACTTCAATTTTTTTATGGTTGCGGTATTCATCTTAATTTTTTGGGCATATGCTTTAAGAATAAAATCATTCTTAGCAACTTCATACATAGCTAAACGCTCTTTCATACTTGCTTTGTATCCAGCATTCTCCCTGACAAATCTTTTTCTTGTACTCAGTAATTCCTTTAATGTTATAATAGCCTTATTTAAAGGTTTTGAAGGCTCAATTGATTTGTGTTTTTCATCAGCATATTGCGCAATTCTTTTAGCATCCACTTTGTCATTTTTACCACGACTAATGCCTAAGGAATTTTTGATGGCCAATCCTGGAATACGACTGTATTGAATATTAAGCGATTCGCAAAATTGAAGAAGCTTGTATTCATATCCGCCGGTATACTCCATCACTATCAGACTTTCCGATAAAAGAATCCGGTTGTCTTTGCACCATTTTTCAATAGGGCAAAACCTTTAGTGCCATTTTCGATTTTGATGTGTAGGTTCAATTCTGAACAGTGAACATCTAATGTCAATTTAGAGACATCAACTCCTAAAATAAATTTCCATTTTTTCATACATTTACTTTTTGACGTTAAACAAAAAATGCTCTTGTCTAAAACCTTTGTTAGTGCAAAGAGATAATTCTAGTTGGACCTAGAGCAATAAATAAAGAGTGAAGCAGGGACTTATACTATCCTTAGTTCTGGAAAACTAGAAGCGAAAATAGTTCCCCCTGCTTTGCTCTTTAAAATTATCAACAAAAAATGAAAAATGTGAATTCCCCCCAGTCCCCCCTAATACATAATAATAGTAATACTCTACTTATAATTATTTCAATACACTAGACCAAAGGTAACGAATAAGAAAAAGAAGAACCGGAAAGGGAAAATACAACTCATCAACGGAAGTAATTTTCATATTCCAATGAAAAAGAGTTTAGGTTCAAAACGAAAACTTATCACCGAAGAACATATAAAAGAACTTACTAAATCTTACACCAAGTTTGTTGAAAACGATTACTCAAAAATATTCCCGAATCAATATTTTGGTTATACGAAAGTAACCATTGAACAACCCACGAAGGATGAGAAAGGAAAAGTAGTGAAGGACAAACAAGGAAATAAAAAGCCTGATTCCTCTTTGAGGGATTATGAAAGAGTTCCGTTGATGGATGATGTAGATGAATATTTTGAACGAGAAGTGAAACCCCATCTTCCTGAAAGTTGGATGGATAGAGACAAGGATAAAATAGGGTATGAAATAAATTTCACTAAGTATTTCTATCAGTATAAACCATTGAGAAGTTTAGAAGAAATAACTAAAGAGCTTTGGGATATTGAAAATGAAAGTGAAGGATTAATGAAAACAATTTTAAACAGTAAATAATAGTATTATGCCAACAATCAAAGAAGGGTATTTCGTATTACATGGAGAAAGCAAATCGGGTAAAAATATAATTGAGAAAATAATTCCTGATTCAATTCCTTCCCCTTTCGTAAAATCGGGAGATACTTTCACGACTGACCATCATAAGATGGGATATGACCCTTTCCCCGGTAAGCAAAAAGACCTTATTATTATTATTGAAGAAAATGGTGTTCAATCAGAACTCAGATATAGTGAGAGAAATACAAGTGGCAGAGAAAACCAAAACCGACAAATTATTATCACCATACCATAGAAAAAATGAGTCAGTATCATATTAAGATTGAAGGAATTTCTAATCCGAATAAATTTATTGATGATTGGTCAGTAACTTATAAAATGAAAGGGGAAGAAAAATATATTGATAATATTGAAGATGGATTTCAATCTGATAAATCATTGAAAAAATTATTGGAGTGGAAGAATGGAACTGGTGATAGAATTAGTGATAATAAAATGAAACTGGTGAATGATTTTCTGAGTAAGAGAAATACATTGAACACCTTGAAAATAAATTTCAATTTTAATGAGTTTGAAAAACAATTCAATCCTCAAAAGAGTTCTTCAATTTGGAAGATTTTTTTATTACATATTATAGACCCGGCAAATCACCCGATTTTTGACCAACATGTATATCGTTCATTTAAGTTTTTTCAAACTGGCAAAGTTGAGTATGAACTACCAAAGGATAAACACAAAGAGGTTTATCGTATTTACAAGGAAGAATATTTGCCATGGTTTAATGAATTGAAATTGAAATATAATTTAGAGCCTCGAAAGATTGATAAGTCATTGTTTTCATTTGGACAAGTATTGAAAAGGTTACAAAATTTACCCATAACAACATTCAACTAATGAAATTGAAATACTCAAAATATAAATCTTCGGGAGTTGAATGGATTGATGAAATACCCAGTCATTGGATGGTTAATAGAATTGGTTTTGTCTCAACTCTTTTCACAGGCTTTCCATGGAAGAGTGAATTGTTTGATTTCAACGAAGGAATTAAAATTGTTCGTGGCGAGAATGTGTCAGAAGGATTTCTTAGATGGGGAGAGAGAACAAGGTATTGGAAAAGTAAGGTGGAAGAAGACTCAATTTTTTATTTAAAGAAAGGAGATATAATTATCTCGATGGATGGCTCAAAGGTTGGAAAGAATTTTGTTTTAATTAACGAAAATGATTTGCCTCTTCTACTTCATCAACGAATGTGTAGAGTAAGAGTTAATCATGATATTTCAGAGAGTTTTATTTGTTACTTTATAGGTTCTGAAAAATTCAAATATTATATTGATATTACCAAGACAGACCCGATGATTCCTCATATTACTCAAAAGGACATCTTTAATTTTAAATTTTCATTACCACCTATTCAGGAGCAGAATCAAATAGTAAAATACTTAGATGAAAAAACCACTCAAATAGATAACCTCATTTCAATCACAGAAAAGAAAATTGAAACCTTAAAAGAAAAACGAACATCTCTCATTAATACAGTCGTAACAAAAGGTTTAAACCCGAAAGTTAAATTTAAAGAAAGTGGAGTTGAGTGGATTGGTGATATACCGGAGCATTGGGAAAGAACAGTTGTGAAAAGACTTGTTTCTATTAAACTTACAGATGGTCCGCATACGACACCGAATTTTATTGATAGTGGAGTTCCCTTTATTTCAGTTGAGAGTATTAAGGAAGATAAAATTGATTTTGATTATAAAAGAGGATATATCAGTGTAGAAGATGATTTGGAATATTCAAAAAAATCGAATCCGAAGAGGGATGACATTCTCTTGGTCAAATCAGGTTCAACAACAGGTAAAGTAACTATTGTTGATACTGATGAAAATTTCAATATATGGTCTCCTTTATGTTTAATAAGACCGAAGAAAGAAATGATTTTACCAATGTTTATGTTCTACTCAATGAAAAGTGAGTTCTTTCAACTTTCAATTCAACAGTCTTGGAGTTTTGGAACGCAACCAAATATTGGAATGGGTGTAATTGAAAATCTATTTCTCGTCATACCTACAATTAAGGAACAGGAAGAAATCGTAAAATATATTCAAACTATGACTAACCAAATTGATGATTTGATTTCAATTGAAAAAAGAAGAATTGAAACAATAAAAGAGTATCGACAATCACTTATTTCAGAAGTAGTCACTGGAAAAGTTAGAGTTTGTGAGGAAGACCCAACCAAAACAAAAAGCAAACCAGTTTTAATATGAGTGGTTACACGGAAAAAAACTTAGAAGAACATATTGAGAGAAGCTTACACGAAGTAGGTTACAAATCTCTTCTTCATACTGAGTATGATAGAGTGAATTGTATTGTTCAATCTGACCTCATTGAATTCATCAAAGACACTCAGAAAGATGTATATGATAAACTGGTAGAACAATATGGTCCCGAAACAGACACCAAACTCATTTTAAGACTGACCAATGAGATTTCAGGACGTGGGGTGATAGATTGTCTAAGAAAGGGAATAAAAGACCGTGGCTGTCATTTTTCATTAGTTTATTTTGAACCCAAAAGCGGACTGAATCCTGAACATCAGGAACTCTATCAAAAGAACCGATTCACAGCCATCAGACAACTTCATTATTCTTCAAAAAATAATAACTCATTGGACATGGCTCTTTTCATAAATGGAATATTTATTGTAACCATGGAGTTGAAAAATCAATTGACAGGGCAAACCATTATTGATAGTGAAAAACAATACCGATATGACAGAGACCCGAATGAACCTCTCTTTCAATTCAAAAGAGTGATAGTTCATTTTTGTTGTGATAATGACAAGGTTTCAATGACGACACGATTAATGGGAGGGAAGACAAAATTTCTTCCATATAACAAAGGGATAATCAATCCGATTAATCTTACAGGATTAAAAACATCATATCTCTGGAAGGAGATATTGACAAAAGAAAGTATGTTGGATATACTTGAAAACTTTGTTCATGTTTCCATTGAGACTGATAAAGATTTTGACCCGAAACTGGGTAAGGTTATTGAGAAGAAAAAAGAACTTTTAGTTTTCCCTCGTTATCATCAGTTAGATGTAATCAGAAAACTCAGAACATCAGTGAGAACTGAAGGCGTTGGAAATAACTATCTGATTCAACATACAACAGGGTCCGGAAAAAGTTATTCAATTGGATGGTTATCACATTTGCTGACCTCAATTTACAGAACCAAGGATGATAACAACCGAATGTTCGACAGTATCATAGTGATTACAGACCGTAAAGTTTTAGATAGGCAATTACAAAACACTATCAAGCAACTGGAACAAACAACCGGGGTTGTGAATCCCGTTGATGAAAACTCATCTCAGTTAAAAAAACATTTAGAAAGTGGTAAGGATATCATCATTACGACCATTCAAAAATTCCCCCGTATTTCTGAAACAATTTCTCAATTACAAAGTAAAACATTTGGAATTATTATTGATGAAGTTCATTCTTCTCAAAGTGGTGAAGGGGCAAAACATTTGAAACAGTCACTTTCAAAAGGTGTGGAATATGATTATGAAGAGAATGAAGAGATTAGTGATATAGATGATTTCATTAGAGAAGAAATAAGAAGTAGAGGCAAACAAAAACATATTTCCTTTTTTGGGTTCAGTGGGACACCCAAAAATAAAACTTTGGAATTATTTGGTAGAAAAGATGATGAAGGACACTTTATTCCGTTTCATACATACACAATGAAGCAAAGTATTACTGAAGGTTTTACATTGGATGTATTAGAGACTTATACGACCTATCAACAATGGTTTAAACTGAATAAGCGAGTAGAAGAAGATAAGGAGTTACCGAAGATGAAAGTAATGAAGCGGTTGATAAATTTTGTTGACGACCAGTCTCATACTATCACTCAGAAAGTAAAAATCATTTTAGACCATTTTATAAATCACACTTCAAAGAAATTGGGCGGTAAAGGAAGAGGAATGATTGTTGTTCGGTCCCGGCTTCATTGTGTGAGGTATAAAATGGAAATGGATAAACAAATGAAAGAGTTGGGACTTCCATATAGTAGTTTGGTTGCATTCAGTGGAAGTGTATTTGATTTTGACACCTCAAATGAATACACTGAAAATTCGATGAATAAACTCTCACAAGGAGTTTCAATTCCTGATAGTTTCAAGGACCCGAAATATAGGCTTCTGATAGTTTCAAATAAATTTCAAACTGGGTATGATGAACCTTTACTTCATTCAATGTATGTAGATAAAACTCTGAGAGGATTACAATGTGTTCAAACTCTAAGTAGGTTAAACAGAACGACCACCGGAAAGACTGACACTTTTGTTTTGGATTTTGTAAATACCAGTGATGAAATTTTTGAAAGCTTTCAACCATACTATCAAAAAACTATTCTGACAGGAGAAACCGACCCGAATAGACTTTATACAATTGAAACCGACATAAAGAAATTCAATCTATTCACCGAATATGAGATACAAGAATTTTGTGATGTCTTTTATGATAAGAACCAAGCGCAGGAACTTCTTCAACCAATATTGAATAGAGTGGTCCATAATTGGAGTCGAATTGAAGATGAAAATGAAAGGGAAAACTTTCGTTCTCTGATTCAATCCTATCTCAGACTATACGGATATATTTCACAGATAGTAACCTTTGAAGATATTGACTTAGAAAAACTTTATGTTTTTCTAAGATACTTAAACAAGAAATTGCCAAGGAGAGAGAAAGAGAATATTGAAGACATTACTTCCTTAGTGGATTTAGATAGTTTCAGATTGGAAGAAACATTTAAAGGAAAAATTGCACTGGAAGAAAAAGACGGGGAATTTGAACCTCTTGGAAGTGGAGTCTCAAAAGTATTTGTTGAAGATGAACTTGATTCACTTACTCAAATTATTCTTAGAATAAATGAAATTTATGGTGACCAAATAACCGATGAAGACAAACTGGATTTAGAGAATATGAAGAAGAGAGTAATGACAAACGAAGAACTTCAAAAAGTGATGACTGGTGATAACTCAGAAACCAATAAGCGACATAAATTTGAAGAAGTGATGACTACAATTCTTTTAAGTTATGTAAATAACAGACTGGACTTTTATAATAAAATGGATGACCCGAAAATAAAGAACTTCATTGGTGATATTCTTTACTCAGAATTAAAAAATCAAAATCAAATAAACCCTTAAAATAAAAATCATGGCAACAGAAAATACAACATGGAAAGAAAAATCAACTTGGGATAAATCAAAAGAGATACTTGGTATAATTGGCAATTTGGCTTTTATCACAATGTTAATATTGAATTTGATAGCTTTAAAGAATCTTATGAAATCCAATAACTACAATAATGAAGTTGTTGGGAATTGTATGACTAAATATTCAAAAATCGCTTCAAATATCAGAGCGTATAATAATCATAAGGATTCTACAATTGACATAGTGAATACTATGTATGACTATTTCGACTTGACTAATGAAGAATTATTTTACATCAGAAACGGTGTTGTTAATCCTGAAGTTAGTGGTGATTGGATAACTGGGATGATAAAGCAAATTAAGATTTTCAAAGAGGATAAAAATTATAACACAGTAATTGAAAATTATCCTCGAATAAAGAAAACATTTCTTATTGAATGGTCAGAAATAAAACCTGATATGATAAGCAAGCAGGTAATTCAAAATTGTATGAGAAATCTTAATGAATATAATTTGAATCAATAATAAAAATTATTTTGAATATAAATGGAAGTCTATCATCAGTTTCATAATACAAACAAATTTTATCCAACTTGGGAGGTGGATTATATCTTTTTGGGAACATTCAATCCAGTTTGTGGAGAGCAGTTAGATTATTATTATAGGCGAAAGAGTAATGGATTTTGGAATATTTTAAAGGCTTATTTTGATCCCAATAATGAGTATAATATATTAACCTATATAGAACTTGAATCTTTTGTGAAGGCTAAGAAGATAGGTTGTATTGATGTCATAAAAAAGGTGACGTTCCCAGATGATATGAGAGACAAGATATGTGGTAAAGGTTATTCCGACCAAACACTTTTCACAGTGACTAACTTTAAAAGAGAATACACCTTTGAAGAAATTAAAGAGTTTCTTATTAAAAGAAAAGTAGAAAAGGTTTTTTCAACATGGGGTAAAAGGGATAGCCCAAGTGAGTTTTTGAATGAAGTAAATAATTTTGTTACCTTTTGTGATGAAAATTCAATTTGCTTCACCCCTCTTCCTTCACCAAGTGGGAGATGTTACCGAGGAGTAAATATTCCTATTATTACCAATGAGTGGGGCAACAGGATTACAAATGATTTTTGTAAAAAACCACTCTAAATACATCAAAAAACCAAAATTGAAATTATCCTAAAAATAAAGAATATGAACCCAATTGAAATTGTCCAATTTCTAAAAAACAATTCTCTAACATTTTGGAATCTACTGAGTGAAATAGATGATGAAATAGTTTCTTCAATGAGTGAAAATGATAAGGATATTATGGAAAGAATTGGCGAGGTAGAAGAAGTTGAATCATCATTGGTGAATGGAGAAATAATAGTTCATTTCAAAAATTATGACTTTTATATTAAGGAAGATGAATTTGATGACGGGAATGGAGAGGACCCTTTTTATAAATATAGTTTAGTACATCAGACAGGTGAAAAGGTAATTCCTATTTTTGGAGTACAACAGAAATTGTAATAATCAAACACGGCAATAAGAGTGAACTTGCTTAAAATTGGAACAATCAATATTGACTGGCTAAGAAGGAAAAACAAAATTCTACAGATGCTTATTGATGAAATCAACAGGCAAGAATTCGATTTTTTAATAGTTACTGAGAATGTTGCCTCATTCCAGTTCAATGAAAAATATTTTGTATCCAACACAATCCCCATTCCTGTAGACACGGAATTTCAACATTTAGACTATGGTAGTTATTTGAAAGGTGAAACGCCAATAAGATGCTCCATTTTTAGTAAATATGAACCAATTGAAATACTCTCTGTAATAGACTCTTATACTTGTATCGCCAGAAAGTATTTAGTTGAAAATATAGAGCTAATTATTTACGCCTCTATTATTGGGACCTATGGCATAAGCCATCAAATGGAAATTGCCAAGCCAGAACTTTGCAATTTCAAAACTGATATTGCAAACATATTAATTCAAAATAAAAATTTAATTATTGCAGGAGATTTAAACACATCATTTTTTACCGAGGAGAGAAAACAGTTGACACAAATTCAAAGCAGATTCGAATTAATAAATTTTACAAACAAATACCACATCAACCGAGCTACAGAAAAAATGAAAGATTGCATTGATCATATCTTTTTTTCGGAGAAATTAAATGAGGGCGCAATCCTTAGCACAGACACATTTTTCTCGAACAATCAACTAAAAGATGAACCACATAAAGGAATTATTGTAACCATAAATAATTACATTTGATGTATGGAGAGGTATCAAAAAATATTAGATGAAATAATTATTTCAGTAAAAGATTTCAATTTGTATTTAAAAGAGGACAATCAAATTGAATTGCCTTTTGAAAATTTACTAAATAACCCTTACTATTATTTAGAACTTAAAAACATTCCCTTTAAAGGTTTCCAAATTCCCAGGGCTTGCGAGTATGGAGGCGTTTATTTTTATTTCGGGTTCAATAAAAATGATATTTCCGAATTACATATTTATGTCGGAAAGGCTTCTCAAAATAGTACTATGGGGAAAAGGTTATATTCACATTTCTACCAAAGATTTTCACAAACAAATTTTGAGGGGCATAATTATTATTTTAACAATGATATTCTAATTGAAGGAATGTTATTATTACCAATTGAAAATAATGAACATAAATTTCTTGCACCGTCAATGGAAGAATTTATTATCACCGACATGAAAGAGAAAAATTATTTACTGATAAATAAAGTGGGTAATTCTTAAAAGAGGTCTTCGTAAAAGGGAATCAAAAACAACAATAAAGGACTTGTAAGAAAAGAGTATTCTAATTTTAAAAAAATGAAAACACCACAGGATTTAATGAATTTTATGACAAAGTATAAATATACTTTTTATGATTTTGAAAATGATATTGACTGGAAATTAGAAGAAAGCGGAGATGTTGATACTGAAGGGAATGAATTATATCATAAAATTGGAGAGTATAAGACTTTAGAAGAGTATGAATTAAATGAGGTGCATGGTTGTTCAATAAAGCATACAATAATTCATTTTGAAACATTAGGATTTTATATTGAAGAACGACTCCATATAGAAAATGAAGATGTTCAAAAAAAGGAATATTTTATAGTTGAGCCAGTACAAAAGATTGTTTTCGGAAATCATCAGAAATTGAGTGTCAATTAAATGCTTGTGTCTCAGAGTGTCTATCACAGGGTCTTTGTCAGGTTATTGAATGAAGAATTCTCCATCTATGGAAGTATCATTAAGTTAGAATAAGGCTCTGACTACATTCTAAAAAAACTTAAAAAATATTTTTTGATTTCATTGACTTTGAATATTTCCAAATTTGTTTTTAAAGTCTTCTGATTTATATTTGTATAACAAAAGAGATAAGAGTTCAGATGACACCGAACCACCTTATTCTAAAGAAATTAGAAAGGTCAGAGTTAAATAGGTTAGAATAAAATCGCCTATTCACTATCTCAAAAAGATAGTTGTCAATTATCAATAATTATATTGTTTCAGGTTATTTCTGAAATCCATGTTTGACTTTAAATCGAATTCTGATTTTATCAGTGGTAAGAATTATGGAGCAAACTGAATATTTGATGAATTATGTAATACACTAAAAATTAAAATATATGAACGAACAATTAGAAAAATTTATTGATTTCTTGGCGAAATTATCGGATGACGAACTAAGTAAGCTTATGTATATAATTTCCCGGTCAGGGCGGTTAATAATTCCAAACTATTATTTTAAAGACCACGTAGAAGAATTTGTAGAAGATAAAATTTCTATTCAAGAAATGTGTTGGATTCAAAAAAGTATTGAAAATTATGATTACTATTTTGATAGCGACATTATACAACTACATACAGAATATAAGCCGCAAAGAAGAGCGGATATACTCGAAGACTTAAGGTTATAGCAGAAAGGACAAAGTATTATTAAAAAATAAAATAAATAACTATGAGAAAAACACGATTGAGCCCTTTTTATCAGGGACCAGAATGGTTGAATGGAACATCTTCTATCAACCTATTAAAAAACAGGATTGGGAAATCTGTCAATGGATTTCAAACCTTAAAAACAGGAGTCATTTCAACTAAAAGAGCAACCCGTTATAACGGAGTTTCTTTGAAACTACAAGTAGTGAATGACCTTGTTTATTTGAAGGTTGGGAAATCACTTTCAGATCCATACTGGAAGATTGATAACATTGTTAAGATGTTATCATTCAAGAACGCTTCAAAGACGATTCTTAAACAGGATGTTAGAAAGTGGATTGAGGATGGAAAACTGGTTGTCAGTTTTAATGTTCTCAAAAAAGACCACGGAACGAAGTGGAAATTAATTGACAAGGACACTTTATTCAAATCCGCAGAACTCAAACCAAGGGTTAAGTGGGAAAGAACCAAAAAGGAGGTTCTTTTGGATGAGGACGATTTCTTTAGTGACCTGTAATCAGGCATTATTAGCCTCTGAATTTATCAGGGGCTAATTTTTCTTAAAAAGTGTATCATTTCAAAAATGTATCAAAATAATTAGGAAAACATTAGGTTGATACACGATTTAATGTATCTTTGTAATGTAAAAGATTAAAACGATACAATGAAAGACTATTTAAGACGATTATTAGATGAAAAGGGAATATCACAGGATTATGTATTCACACTTGATACGAATGATTACTGGGGGCATCATATCATTCCCATAGAAGTTCTGATCGAGTTTATAGATAATATGAACCCACAAACTCAGACACAGATAAAACAGAAATTAGTGGTCATTGATTTTAAGAATGGTGATATTCTTCACTTTTTAGAATTCATCACCCGTAAAATGATAGAAGTTCAAGTCAATTAAAATACACATTATGAAAGTTGTAATTTTTCCCGCGTGTCCACTATGTCGCAAGACTATCAAAGACAAACAGTAGAATTAAAAGAATATTCTCAGAAGATGGGTTTTGAAGTTGTCAAAACCTTTGAAGAAAAGATTTCAGGCGGTAAGAACAATGAAGACCGACCAAAATTGATGGAAATGATAAATTTCATCAAGTCAAATCAGATTGACAAAGTTCTATGTTGGGAATTAAGCAGAATTGGAAGGAATACTATTGAGGTTCTGAAAACAATCAAGCTTCTGAATGATAATTGTATATCACTATTCATCAAGAACTACAACATAGAGACCTTGAATGATAAATGTGAGATAAACCCCTTATCTCAGTTTATGATTCAAATTTTGACCTCTGTAAGTGAGATGGAGAAGACAACTATCAGACAGAGGGTAAAGTCGGGTTATGATAATTTCAGAAAGAACGGTGGCAAGGTTGGAAGAAAAGAAGGATTCAGAAAAGACGATGAAACTATACTTAATGAAAACAAGGATGTTTCAAAACTTCTAAAACAAGGCTACTCAGTAAGAAAGGTTATGAAATTGACCGATAAAAGTAGTGGGACCATTCAGAAAGTAAAGAAATTAATCAATGACAAATAAGAAAATGACAATTACTATTCAACATCAAGCAGAAAAGACCTTTCACACTTTCAAAGTAAAAGATTCGGATAACCTTACTTACTTAGAGGTAAGAACTATCTGTAATAAAATGAATTTCATTGGGCTTCTCGTGAATGGGAAATATTATAAATTTAAATAAGCTGAATTATGGACTTAAAAACGAAATACGATACTAAGAGCAAGGAGATTGAACAAAAACTCTCAAAAATGAAAGTAATAAACAAGAAGCACAAACAACACTTTGAGAAGAACTCCACTAACTGGTGATCCTTGATGGAAGTTCATTCAAATTAATACTTTTTTGATTTGCCATCAAAAACCAAAGTTGAATAAAATAATATTATTACCTTCATAATAAAATCTAACCCCATGAAACAATTATTGACATTGATCTTTATATTTACTTTAATCTCAGTTATATTTATAAAATGCAAAAAGAATGAATCTGGGAATAAGAGTTATTCAAACCTTACTGGAACTTATCAAGGCAGTTTGATTTGGTCTAAAGGATTATTACAAGGAACTGACAACAATGCAAAAGTTACAATTTCTTCAGGAATCAATGGTAGTATAAATGTCAATATATCTACTTCAGCTTCAGTTCCTAAAAGTTATGATATACCTCTTATGCTAAAAATTGAAAATTCTGGAAGTAGAGTCCGGTCGTATGGTTATGAATACAATAATTCAACTTTTACCAAAGGAATTGGTGCTACAATAAATATTTACAATGATGGTAATCCCTCAGACCTTGAAATAAATTATGAGGACATTGATATTAATCCAATTGTACAGTATAATTTTTCCGGAAGTATTAAATGAAGAACAATATGAAGAAATTCTAAAATATTTGTGTACGTTAAAGTAACTTCCGGACCTAATCTATTTAGAAGACAAACTGGATGAAATGATAAATTTCACGGGGATGTAATTAAGTAAGAATTCGTTTCATAAATACAGAAACATCACCATAAACCCCATTTATAATTGAAAAAATTGAATGACTTACGTCAAACTCCTTTCCCAATTTACTTGTCCAAATACCATTTAATAATTGCCTAGCAGCGTGAGTAGGAGCCCCATTTTTTGAAAAAATTGCAATTTTTTCATATCCTTCTTCTAGTTCTCCATTTTCACATACTTCATAATTTATAGTACTAAAAAGCTGAATAAAATTTTCAACTTTTTCAGATCTCGGAATATGTTCCGGCCAATAGTACGAATTACTGCTATCAGGCCAAAACCATTTTGAGTCGTCACCATAAGCCCATGCAATACAATTATAGAACGGAGTAGGCGGACTTGTAATAATGAATGGTTCTTTTGCAGAGTTGGGGAAAATATTATGAAAATGCATTCTTCATTATTTCAGATTATCATTTGCCCATTCAAGCCAATCAGCTTTCATTAATTTGAAATCTCCTCGATGGTCAGGCTTAATGGGATTCTTACCAGTAAGCGCTTCAAGGGCATAAAACCAGTGTGAATCAGATTTTTCTAAATCCTGAAGAATAAATGGCAACACATCTTGACCTAAATGGACAATTGAACGGTAAGCACCATTATTTGTTATTTCTGAAACACTAGATGAGAACATAGTTTCAGATTGCCAAATGCTTTTGTATATTTCAAATTTCTTCTTCACTTGGTATTTGAACATTTCCTTTATAAAAATACTTTGACCGATAAAGGAATGCCGACTTTCTTCATTGTTTCTTTGTACAAAAATTGCTTCAGTTGAAACAGCATTTGTTCTTAAATTTTCTTGAACTCTTGGGAATAAGTAATTCATTTTAAAAATAAATCTTTTGTTTTTTGAGTGATACAACTTTCGAAAATTTTATCTTTTGTAGTTCTAATTTCATTAAAATTAGAAGTTATTTCATCAATTGTAGAACCAATGTTGGTGTTTTGTGATACATCAATATCAAGAATGAATGGAATTTTCGAATCTTGAATCGGTTCAATTGCTTCAGAAATTACCGCATTCTGTCCATTCTCATCACATGGGACTTGAATTTGCATAAAGAATGTAGAATAAATTTGAGGGAGACAAGATGGAATCGGGGGCATAATAGTTATATAATCTTGGAAACTAGTTAAAGTGATTGGAAGTTCAATTCTATTAATAAAACGTGCCGCAATCCTGTTAGCCGTTGAAGGAGCAAATAAGTCCTTATAATGAGACCACAATTTCATAAAAAATGTAAAATGTTCTTCCCAACTGTTATAAGGTTTTAAAATATTTAATGTTAGCCCTTCAAATCCAACTTGAATTTGTCTAGAGGCATCATCACTCGAATAGATATGTCCCAAGACATCACTTGTCCCTTTACTTGCGACTTCTTTGTCGGGTTGAAATTCAAACAGCCCAGTAAATCTATGTTGTGTTTTCTGATTAGGAAACTCCCCAATTATCAACTCTTTAAACGCATTCAATTCTTCTATCTGAGTAACAGCTAACGGCTCAACTCTGATATCGAATACTGCTTCGCGAATGGGATTGTTCGTGTAGTTCATTATTTTTAAAAAGGGCAAGAAAAGTATAACCTTATTATGTTGTCCTTGGACAAATCTACATAAAGTTTTTAATCTTCATAATTTCAATGGATTGAAAAGGTTTTATTTCACATTCAATCCTTCAGTAAAGGCAATATTTAAAAGAATTTAAAATCACCTTTATATATGATAGAATAGAAATAATTTCAAAAAACATACAGTACTTAGATAGAACTCTATTTATTATCGGTTATCTAGTAGATTTCATCAACTTGGAAAACAAACTGGACGAAATGATAAATTTTACCGGGATGTAGTAAAATGTTTCACACATTTGTTTTACACCCTACAAAGAAAAAGACTCGCAATTCATTGATAATCAATGTTTTGCGAGTCTTTTATCTGTGGTGTGGGAGGGAATTGAACCCCCGACACAAGGATTTTCAGTCCTTTGCTCTACCAACTGAGCTACCGCACCTTATCTAAAAGCACATTCGTTAATTAAACGATGGGGTGCAAAAATAAACATATATCTCAAAAAGCCAACTATTTTTTTAAGGGGTCATATTGCTTAGTTGGCATACTCACTCATAAACTTAATTCTTACCAATTGTAGCTGCTCAAGTGTAATGTTATTTTCTTTCAAATCTTCAAAAGCCTCATCTAAATTTCCGCGATCACTGGTTTGAAAATATTCGTAAATGTCGTCTTGGTCATATTCATCAACGTAATCGTTAATGCAATAATCTAAATTCAGTTTTGTTCCGCTAGATACGATGGTTTCCATCTCATGCAATAAATCAGGCATATTTAATTCCTTCATTTTCGCAATGGTTTCCAATGGAATTTTTTTGTCGATGTTTTGAATGATAAATACTTTGATACCACTTTTATTCATCACGCTCTTCATCACAAAATCACTAGTTTTGGCGATATCATTTTCTTCTACATACTTAGCAATCAGCTCCACAAACTTCTTACCATATTTAATGGCCTTCCCTTTACTAACACCTTGGATGTTTTCCATCTCTGCTAATGTAGTTGGGTAATTAGTAGCCATATCTTCCAAAGAGTTCTCAAGAAATACTACAAACGGCGGTACATTGTGTTGCTTGCCCACTTGCTTGCGTAAATCTTTTAGCATTTCAAGCAAGGTTGGATCCAAGGCACCACCGCCCGAACCGCCGCCGGCTGAATTGTCTTCATCATCACCTTCGGCATCTTCGAACTTATGATTGAGTGATAATTGAATTGAGTAAGGTTTCTTTAAAAAGGCTTTTCCTTTATCGGTTAACTTCAATAAACCATATTCTTCAATATCTTTTCGTATCAAATCTTCAACCATCATCTGACGAAGTAAAGAAAACCAAAAATGATCGTCCATCTGAAAATGCGCACCCATGCTAAAGCATTTCAATTTATCATGCTTAAATGATTGTATTTGCGTATTCAGTCGACCGAGTATCACATTGATTACATAATCGATACCAAACATTTCTTTTAATTGACGAATGGTTTCAAGGGCAGTAAATACCGTATCTTTTACATCAATTTTTTCTTTTGGATGATTGCAATTATCGCACATGCATTTGCATTTGCTTTCATCATACGCTTCACCAAAATAATGCAACAATACTTTTCTTCTACAAATTGCACTCTCGGCGTAAGCAACGGTTTCGCCTATTAATTGGGCGCCCATTTCTCGCTCAGTAAGCGGCTTATCGCGCATCAAATGCTCAAGCTTTTGAACATCTTTATATGAGAAGTACAATAAACATTTTCCTTCTAATCCATCTCTTCCTGCTCTTCCGGTTTCTTGGTAATAATTTTCAATTGATTTAGGAATATTATAATGCATCACGAAACGGATATCAGGTTTATCGATTCCCATTCCAAAGGCGATGGTAGCTACAATGACATCTACATCTTCCATCAAAAATTGATCCTGCCGATCGGCACGAGTTTTACTATCTAGTCCGGCATGATAAGCCACCGCACTAATTCCATTGGCTACTAATAACTGGGCAAGATCTTCGGTGGTTTTACGATTTAATGTATAAATGATTCCACTTTTGCCGCGGTTCTGTTGAATGAACTTTACGATATGTTTTACCGTTTGATCCTTCTTAGCCTTAGGTACTATTTCGTAATAAAGGTTGGGGCGATTGAACGAAGAGATAAACACATTCGGTGTTTTAAGCACCAAGTTCTTTTTTATATCATCTTGAACTTTAGGTGTGGCCGTTGCAGTCAACGCTATGATATGCAATTTCGGATTGATGTCGTTAATGATTTCTCGAATCTTACGATATTCCGGTCTAAAATCATGACCCCACTCTGAAATACAGTGGGCTTCATCTACCGCTATAAAACTAATTTTTAATTGCTTCAGAAATTCAACATTTTCTTCTTTGGTTAATGTCTCGGGTGCTACATACAACATTTTTGTACCGCCGGTCATTAAATCTTCTTTTACTTTTTTTATCTGTCCTTTATTTAAAGAAGAGTTCATGAAGTGGGCCACGTTTTCGATATCGCTATAGCTACGCAATAAATCAACTTGATTTTTCATGAGGGCGATTAAGGGCGAAACAATAATCGCAATACCTTCACTCAGTAAAGCAGGCAATTGATAGCACAGCGATTTTCCTCCGCCGGTAGGCATAATCACAAAGGTGTCTTTGCCATCTAAAACGCTTTCAATAATTTCTTGTTGTTCATCTTTGAATTTATCAAATCCGAAATGTTCCTGTAATGATTTTTTAAGATCGTATTTGTCGACCTTCTTTGACTTTGCCATAAAATTAATTTTCCCCCCTTCAAGAATAACGTTTCGGTGAAGTATTCGCCAAATTACAAATTCCTTTTTTGATTTGCAAGCAAAATTTTGAAGATTGCTTCGAAGGTGAACGAAGGTAGCCGAAGCAGACTAACTTACAATCTAATAATAAGTTAAATCCTGCCTTATTTTTTCGATAAATTTCATTAGATTTTTTTATCGTAATTCGCTGTAAGCCTTATTCTGTAAGCCTTTTAGTGATAGCCTGTATAATTTGTAAAATTCATTGCAGAGCCTGACCTTTCAAAACACAAGTGTTTTTGTGATAGGGTCTGAATTATTTTCGGATATTTGGGCTCGTGAAATGAGGCATGACAAAATTTGTTACCTAGATGAACTGTTTAAGCCGAATTCCATGTGACAATTAAAGCAATAGATTTAAACACATGAAAAAATGCCTTCTTATATTTTGTTTATTAATTGGCTCTGAAAGGGTTTTTGCGCAGGAACAACTTTTGCAAGTAGCAAAACAGTATTTACTTAGCGGCAATTATGAAAAATCGGCGGCTACTTATAAACAGCTCCTCGAATATAACCCACGCGATAAAGAACTTCAGAAAGCCTATATGCAAAGTTTAATGGGTTTGAAGGATTATAAAACAGCCGAAAAAGCATTAAAACCTTTAATTAAAGCCGAACCGAAAAATGCGAATTACAACTATCAATTAGTAAAAGTGTATAAAGCATTAAATGAAGAAAAAAAGGCGAATAAGCTCATCGAAAAAATAATCGACAATACCCAAGATAATGATGAAGAAGTTAGAGCAATTGCCGCTTTGTTTGAAAGCGATTTCGATCATCAGCATGCCATTGCGGTATATGAAAAAGGAAAATCATTTCATAAAGAATATCCTTATTTATTTGCCGAAGAATTAGCCTTATTGTACGATAAACAAGGTAATCGTGATAAAGCCATAGAAAGCCTACTCGATTTTTATGTATCCACTTACGAAAAAGCCGAGGAGATAAAAGCTACTTTCATGCGTATGATGGCTAAGCCGGCTGAATTGAAGGATTTACAAAGTCGTGTTGAAAAAAGGATGAGTAAAGAGCCTGAAGTGCAAGCCTATCCCGATTTATTAGCATGGATGTATATTCAACAAAAAGATTACGAAAAGGCCTTTGCTCAAATTAAATCGATAGACATAAAATTAAATGAAGGCGGCCGACGCATGTTGGGATTTGCCCGAGTTTGCTTACGCGAATGGCAATTTAAAGCAGCCATTATTGCTTATGATGCCGTAGCGGCTTTGGGTAAAGAACAACCTTATTACGAATTGGCCCGTAGCGAAAAATTAACCTGTATGAAACAGGCCCTAAAAAGTAATCCGGCTTATACCCAAACCGAAGTACAAACTTTGGCAAAAGCTTACGATGAATTTCTTACCGAGTTCCCACACTTTTTGCAACGCGAAACTTTACGTGAATATGCCGAATTAGAAGCTCGCTATGCACATGATATTCCAAAAGCGATTGAGTTATTAAATAATGTGGTGAAAGCCAATAATGTACCGGCTGCTTTAAAAGGTAGGTGCAAACTTGAAATGGGTGATTATGAATTGGTGAGAGATGATATCTGGGAAAGCACACTATTATATTCACAAGTGGATAAGGAATTTAAGCAAGATATGTTGGGCGAAGAAGCGAGATTCAGAAATGCAAAACTATCCTATTATACAGGGGATTTTGCTTGGGCCCAAGGTCAATTGGATGTCTTAAAAGCATCTACTTCTGAATTGATTGCCAATGATGCATTAAACCTCTCGGTTCTTATTACCGAAAATAATCCACCGGCCGATAGTAATACCGTTCCTCTTGAAATGTATGCTAAAGCAGACTTATTAGAATTTCAAAATAAAGACCAAGAGGCTTTGGCAATGTTAGATAGTATCACTTCTCAATTTCCGAAACATCCGCTTACCGATGATATTTATATGGAGCGTGCAAGAATTGCCATAAAAAAACAAGACTTTAGCGAGGCCGCCATGTTGTATCAGAAAGTAGTAAGTGAACATGCCGAAGACATTTTAGCCGACGATGCCTTGTTTAGCTTAGCCGGAATCAATGAATCTGTTTTTAAAAATGCCGAAGAAGCTAAACGTTTATACGAACAGTTAATTTTAAAATATCCTGGTAGCACATTTGTAAGCGAAGCCCGTAAAAATTTCAGACGTCTACGCGGCGATAAGGCTGATGTGGAAGATGGGGTAGGAAGTAATTTTTAGATCAATTATCAATCAATCTTCAATTATCATTAGCTGAATGAAGATTGAAATTTGAAGTTTAATTGATTATTTCAAATCCTGCATATTTCACCAATACTTCAGGTAATACAATACCCGCTTCGGTTTGACAATTTTCGAGAAGGCAGGCAACAATACGTGGTAAGGCTAATGATGAGCCGTTTAATGAATGAACCAATTGCGTTTTACCATTTTCATCTTTGTATCTAATTTTTGCACGATTGGTTTGAAAGGTTTCGAAATTCGATACCGAGCTTACTTCAAGCCAACGTTGTTGTGCTGTGCTATATACTTCAAAATCGTAAGTAAGTGCCGAGGCAAAACTCATATCACCGCCACATAAACGTAAAATTCTGTACGGCAAATTCATACTTTGAATCAATTTCTCAACATGCATCACCATCTCATCTAAAGTATCATACGAATTTGATGGATGCGAAAACTGTACAATCTCCACTTTATCAAACTGATGTAAACGATTAAGTCCTCTTACATCTTTACCATAACTTCCGGCTTCTCTTCTAAAACAAGGTGTGTAGGCAGTGAGTTTAAGTGGCAATTCTTCTTCTTTTACAATTTCATTTCTATAAATATTGGTAACCGGCACTTCGGCAGTGGGTATCAAATAAAAATCATCTTCGGTAGCATGATACATTTGTCCTTCCTTATCGGGTAATTGTCCGGTACCATAGGCCGAATCAGTATTTACCATATGCGGAACTTGATGTTCGATATAACCAGCGGCCGTATTAAAATCTAAAAAATAATTAATCAAAGCTCTTTGTAATCTTGCGCCTTTATTGATATACACCGGAAAGCCTGCACCGGTAATTTTATTGCCTAATTCAAAATCAATTAAATTATATTTTTTGGCCAAATCCCAATGCGGAACGGCACCTTCATACAATGTTGGAATTTCATTTCCCATGCGAACCACTTCATTATCTTCGGCATGCTTACCTTTTGGCACCGATGTATGTGGTAAATTAGGTAAGGTTACTAAAAGATCGTGTTGTTGTTTTTCTAACTCGGCTAACTTATCGCTTAATAATTTTGAACTTTCTTTATAAGAGGCAACGGCTAACTTTACATTTTCGGCATCTTCTTTTTGTCCTGCCGCCATAAACTTCCCAACTTCTTTAGAAGCCAAATTGATTTTTGCTAAAAATTCATCGTTTTCGGTTTGCACTTTTCTACGTTCTTCGTCAATGGCAAGCACACTATCAACTACCGAAAGATCTGCCACATTTTTTATGGCTAGTCGCTCTAATACATATTCACGCTGTGTTCTTAAGGTTTGTAGGGTTAGCATAATGGATATTTGTTAGGGCGCAAAAGTAATCAATGAGAATTATTATCGTAGGTATGCTTCGAATAATTTTGATATCAAACAAACTAAAAAAATGTATTTTGCGCGAAAATTATACTTTATGCGATCTATTCTACTTTCCTTATGCTGCATTTGTCTTTTACAAACTCAAAGCAATGCACAAACCGCAGGTGACGAGTCAACCAAGAAAAAAAAGTTTGTTGCAACTACCATGGTTGAAACCAGCCTAATTCAATTTGCCAACAGTGCATTTGCCAACGATAGCTTAAAAACTATCCCTCGTTTTTCGTACTTTTTTAATATGGGTGTCGATTTTAATTATCAAGCAAGCAAAAGATTTAAGCCATTTTTTGGATTGAATTTGAAAAACATTGGATTGATTACCAAGAAAGAGGATTCAGTTAATACCTATAAAGAAAAACATCGTGTTTACACGGTGGGTGTTCCGATAGGTGTGAAATTGTATTTCATGAAAAAAAACAAATTGATGTTTAAAGCCGGTGCCGATTTTAGTTATGCATTTAATTACAGACTTAAATCATTTGTGAATAAAGACAAGAAAAAATCGAATGAATTTTTTAGTGATCAAACCAATAATTTTATGCCTTCGGTATTTTTTGGTGCGGCATACAGCGGCGTAACGGCATCAGTTAATTATTATCTCACTAATTTCTTCAACGAAGTTAAAAAACCCGGTATGGAGGTTAACCTCATTACCTTAGGTTTAGGTATCAATTTTGATCAAGGAAGTATGAAGAAAAAAGAAATTAGGAAGACTTCTAATTCGCAAAGTTTGTAAGATGAATTTATCGCTGCACGAAAAAAATGCCCTTGTATGTGGTAGCACCCAGGGTATTGGTTTTGCTATTGCTAAAGAACTTGCCTTGTTAGGTGCTAATTGTATTTTAATGGCACGTAATAAAGAAAGTTTACAAACTGCATTGGCTCAATTGCATCAAGAAGGAACACAAAAACATGAGATACTTTGCGCCGATTTTTCAGATACCAATGCTGTAAAAACCATTGTGAATGAATTGGCGAGTAATAAAACTATTCATATTTTAATCAATAATACAGGTGGTCCGCCGGCCGGTAAAATTACGGATGCGAAGGATAGTGATTTTTTATCGGCACTCAATTTGCATCTTATCAATAATCACAATTTGGCAACTGCCGTATTAGAAGGCATGAAGCAATCCAATTACGGACGAATTGTGAATATAGTTTCTACATCCGTAAAAATACCCTTACCAAATTTAGGTGTAAGTAATACCACGCGTGCGGCGGTTGCTGCTTGGGCTAAGACTTTAGCTAACGAAGTAGCCGTGAATGGCATTACCGTAAATAATGTTTTACCTGGGGCAACGTCAACGGTTCGATTATCTTCTATCATCGAAAATAAATCCAATAAAACCGGTGCCGAAATTAAAACAGTTGAAGCCGAAATGCTACATGAAATTCCTATGCGCCGATTTGGATTAGCCGAAGAGATTGCCGCCATGGCCGCCTTTTTAACAACACCAGCTGCCGCTTATATTACCGGTCAAAGCATTTGTGTGGATGGAGGTAGAACGGGATCAATATAGTGAAGGGCATCTTAAAAATTCTCTGATGCTTCGTTACTCGAATTTTGCAAAGCCCTTATTTACCTTAGTAAACGCGGTCTGTGCAAAATCCGAATGCCTCGCCTGAGAGGATTTTAAAGATACCCTAAATCCTATTTAATTTATGAAGCAATTGTATTCATTTCTGTACTTAAAAATTGCAGCACTCTTCATACTTTTTTTTCAGATGAGTTGTTCGAATTTTAGCGAAACTGTAAAAGGTTTTGTTGACGAAGGCGTGCAAAGTGCCCGAACCGAATTAGCAAAAAAGGGAGAAGCTGCTCATGATGAATTTCAGAAAACTTATCATAGTTATAGTAAAACCTTAGCCGATAGTATCCAGAAAAGTAAGTTAAATGAATTTTATTATTCTATTAAAGGCACTACATCGTTACTGGATAGTTTGATTGGCAGTATGGATAAATTGGATTATCAAAACCCTGAAAATGTAGCGGTAGTAAAAGATATTTTTATTACTAAAGGTTGGGGGGATAGTGTTTTTATTTCAGTTCATAAATGCAATGGGTTGGCCAAGCAATTCGCACGAAATGATATGAAAGATTCGAAACTGAATAAGGTGTTTAAGAATTACACAAAGGAAAACAATCAGCAAATGTTTGCATTGAATAGTCCACTTGGTGTAAGCCTTTTATTGTCGAATACAAAAATTGAGATGTTAGAGGGAGCCACTGAGTGTATGAATTATGAATGACTTAGATACTCTTCCGCATTGTCATCAACTTTTCATTTTTTAGATGTGAAACCTTTATTTGATATACTTTTCATACAGATTGAAATATCTTCACATGCAAATCTATCAGCATGAAAACTATATTATACCAGAGTCCATTTTTTATTTTTCTGTGCTTCGCGATATTTTCAAATCAAACTATTAAATCTCAATCACCAACTTCGTGGAATTATAGTGGCATTGGTGGAGGCGGTGCATTATTTTCTCCATCTATCAATCCGCTAAATAGTAGCGAATTGTATGTGTCATGTGATATGGGTGGTTTATATCATACTACCAATAGTGCCGATACTTGGCAACTCATACCTCATACACAAATGCGTGGTGGTTGGCGAAGCAAAATAAATTTTACCAACAATGCATCCATACGTTATTCATTAAGTTACAAGGCTAATGGAATTCAAGATCAAATTACGCCTTGTAAATCCATGGATGGTGGTATTACTTGGAATAAATTGGTAGGCAACCCCGATGATAACGAAGAATTATTTGCTTTATATGCGAACTACGATAATCCGAATCAGGTAATAATTAGTCAGTGGAGAGATATTTATTTTTCGAATGATGGCGGCACAACTTTTAGTTTAGTGTATACCGGATTAAGTAGTGGAGCTGGTTGTAAACTAAGTGGTGTTTGTTGGGATGGAAGCAATATTTATTTAGGTACCAATGATGGCATTATTAGAAGTACGAATAGCGGTGCAAGCTTTAGTTTGTTTACAACCGGAGGTATCATTAGCTCGCAAGTAATTAGTTCATTTGCCGCGGCGAGAGAAGGCGGTGTTTTACGATTTTATGCCCTCACAAGTAATGCAGCTGATGTATATAATGGAGATGAATTTGATTTTTATCAATACATGCAAGGCGTTTATAAAATGGATAATGCCAGTGGCGTTTGGAATACGGTTTGGAATGGATTGGATGCAACAACGCAATATGGCAAGCGAATTACAATGGCAAGTAATGATATTGATATCGTTTACATTTCGGGTGAAACAAGTGGCGGTTATCCGATGGTATTAAAGACAACTAATTCAGGTACTATATGGAACCCTATTTTTACTACTACAAACAATCAAAATATTTATACAGGTTGGTGTGGCACAGGTGGTGATGTAGGTTGGACATGGGCCGAACTATTATTTGGTATGGAGGTGAGTGCCCTCGATGCAAATAAATTAGCCATTAGCGATTATGGTTTTGTACATACTTCAACAGATGGTGGATTAAATTGGCATCAAGCCTATACAAGAACATCTTATGAAAATCCTTCTGCTGTTTCAACACCCACAAAAAAAGCATACCAAAGTGCCGGTGACTTAAATCAAGTGAGTGTTTGGCAAGTATATTGGATGGATAGTTTACGAATGTGGAGTTGTGCATCGGATATCAAAGGCACAAGAAGTAATGATAAAGGAAATACCTGGAGTTTTAATTATACCGGACATACAGAAAACACATCGTATCGTATTATTCGCAATATAAACAACGATAATATTTTGTATGTGGCTACAGCTAGTGTACACGATATTTATCAGAGTGCTCGTTTAGCCGATGGGCAATTAGATGCAAGCGGTAATACCGGTTCAATTAAGTTTAGTAGTGATAAAGGGCAAACTTGGCAAGTGATGCACGACTTTAGCGATATAGTTTGTTGGGTAGCCACCGACCCAAATGATGCCAATATATTATACGCATCGGTAGTTAATAGTAGTAATGGGAATGGGGGCATTTGGAAATGTGCAAACGCATCTGCAGGAGCAAGTTCAGCCTGGACCAAGCTTTCCAACCCACCACGAACCGAAGGACATCCATATAATATTGTTGTGCTTAATGATGGTAAGGTATTGGTAAGTTATAGCGGCCATCGTGATCCCGGATTTACCGCAAGCAGTGGTGTTTTTTTATACGATCCAATTAGCATGAGCTGGCAAGATAAAAGTGATGCGGGTATGTTTTACTGGACGCAAGATGTGATCGTTGACCCGCATGATGCCACTCAAAATATTTGGTATGCTTGCGTGTATGAAGGATGGGGAAGTGCTGCTACGCAAGGTGTTGGCGGGATTTATAAAACCATGAATCGGGGTACAAGTTGGACAAGAATTTGGAATAATGAACGTTGTCATTCAGTTACAATTTCCCCCGTTTGGGCTAACGAAATATATGTCAGTACCGAGTATCATGGTTTATTGTATTGTAATAATCTTACCTCAGCAAGTCCCACTTTTTCGCCAACTAATTATCCTTTTCGCAATGCGTTACGTACTTTTTTTAATCCGTATACCAACGAATTATGGGCTTGCGGTTTTGGTGGCGGAATGATGAAAGGAAGTTTTATAAATAGTGGTATTCGTGAAATTGAAAATCATTTTCAGGTAAGCTTATATCCTAATCCTGTACATGATGAAATTACAATCACAGGCACCAATCAATTAGCTAGTATCCGTTTATTAAATCTACAAGGTGATTGTATATTTTATCACAAAGTTTCTGAACCAATTGGATTAACTGTTACTATCAATTTGCCACAAAGTATAAGCAAAGGCATTTACATGTTGGAAGTTGAAAGTAAGCTAGGGGACAAAGAGACAAGGAAAATTATTGTTGAATAAATTGATGTGAGTGAAATGGTACTATTTGAAGAACGATGTAAGAACTAAATTATTCTTACTTTTGGAGTTCACTACTAGCATATGAATCTCAGTAATTATCAATACATACAAAACTATATCGGCGGCGAATTAATTGAACCACTTAGTAAAGTTTATCTCGATAATATTAATCCGGCAACGGGCGAAAAATTCGGACAAATTCCTAATAGTAATTCAGATGATGTAGATCGTGCAGTAAGTGCAGCAAAAAAAGCTTTTCCATCATGGAGTACCACAACGCCAGAATTTCGATTTAAAATATTGAATCGAATTGCAGAATTAATAGATGATAATTTACATGCCTTAGCCTTAGCCGAAACCACAGATAATGGGAAACCTTTGTGGTTAAGCAAACGAGTTGATATTCCTCGTGCCTCAAGTAATTTTAGATTTTTTGCCACCGCTATCATGCATTTCGCATCTGAAAGTCATAGCATGGAAAACGAAGCCATCAATTATACATTGCGTCAGCCGGTTGGTATTGTGGGTTGTATATCGCCATGGAATTTGCCTTTGTATTTATTTACTTGGAAGATAGCGCCCGCCTTGGCGGCTGGAAATTGTGTAATTGCAAAACCCAGTGAAGTAACTCCTTTAAGTTCATTTTTATTAAGTAAAATTTGTATCGAAGCAGGATTGCCTGAAGGGGTATTAAATATTTTGCACGGCGATGGACCAAGTTGTGGTTCATCGATTGTGGCGCATCCTGAAATTAAAGCGATATCATTTACCGGTAGTACCAGAGCGGGAAAAAATATTGCAGAGATTGCTGCCCCGATGTTTAAGAAATTGTCATTAGAATTAGGGGGCAAAAACCCAAACGTTATTTTTGCTGATTGTGATTGGGACAAGATGATAAAAACCACTTTACAATCATCGTTTTCAAATCAAGGACAAATTTGTTTATGCGGAAGTAGAATCATTATTGAAAAAAGCATCTACGAAAAATTTAAAATTGATTTTCTGGCAGGGGTAAAAAAACTAAAAGTCGGTGATCCGATGGATGATGCTTCGAAGCAAGGAGCGGTAGTAAGTAAATTGCATTTTGATAAAGTGATAGGATGTATTGAACAAGCTAAACAAGAAGGAGGCACGATATTAATAGGAGGTAATGCGGTGCAACCTGAAGGCCGTTGCGCCAATGGATACTTTATTGAACCAACAGTGATTGAAGGTTTAGGCGCGCATTGTAAAACCAATATGGAAGAAATTTTTGGACCTGTGGTTACCTTACAAACGTTTGAAACCGAGGAGGAGGCGTTAACCCTTGCCAATTGCAGTGATTATGGATTAGCATCCACACTTTGGACACAAGATATTTCGCGCGCAAATCGTATGGCACAAAAAATTAATGCCGGTATAATATGGGTAAATTGTTGGTTGCTTCGCGATTTACGAACACCTTTTGGTGGTGTAAAAAATAGTGGTGTGGGTCGTGAAGGTGGATGGGATGCGATGCGATTTTTTACAGAGGCAAAAAATGTTTGTGTGCATTTTGGAAGCGATGCTCATCGATAAGGATTGGATTTATTGGTATCAGGAGTTCGTAATTCGGGGTTTGGGGTTCGCAACACCTTAACCACATAACTCACAAACACACTAACACTTTCCTCAATCCAATATCGGTCGCAACCATTTAGTTGCTTCTTCAGTGGTCATAGCTTTTCGAGCAGCATAATCTTGTAATTGGTCGGCCTCAATTTTTCCTACCCCAAAATATTTACTTTCAGCATTAGCAAAATACCAACCACAAACCGAGGATGCAGGATACATAGCTAAAGATTCGGTAAGATCGATACCTATTTGATTTTTTACATCTAATAATTCAAATAGTTTTAGTTTTTCGGTATGGTCCGGACAAGCTGGGTAACCCGGTGCCGGTCGAATACCTTGATAGCTTTCTTTAATGAGGGCATCATTATCTAAACTTTCATTTTGTGTATAGCCCCAATAATCCGTTCTTACTTTTTTGTGTAAACACTCAGCTAAGGCTTCGGCTAATCTATCAGCTAATGATTGCAGCATAATTTTATGGTAATCATCATGTTCTGTTTCAAACTTGGCTAAATGTGGTTCAATACCTTTTATGGTAACGGCAAATGCGCCTAAATAATCTTTTCCTACAGGAGAAACAAAATCGGCTAAACATACATTAGGTTGGCCGGCTGCTTTTTGAATTTGTTGTCGAAGAAAATGAAGGGTTTGGGTTTTATTATCTTCATTATCTAAAGTAATCACCACATCATCACCTTCACTTTTCGCTGCCCAAATACCCAATACGGCTTCAGGCTGTAGCCAATTCTCTGCAACAATTTTCGTTAGTAAGGCATTGGCATCATGGTATAATTTTGTAGCTTCGGTGCCAACTTTTTCATCTTGCAAAATACCCGGAAATTTTCCATGCATTTCCCAAGTAATAAAAAACGGTGTCCAATCGATATACTCAACTAATTCAGCAATCGAAATATCATGTATCACTTTTACGCCTTTTAGTTTTGGCTCAAAAGGGGTAAAGGTTTTCCAATCGATGGCGAATTTATTTTCACGCGCTTTTTCAATCGTCAAATAATTTTTAACCAATTTTCGTTGGGTAAAATCTTCCCGCAGTTTTACATATTCATCTTTGGTTTTTTGAAGCAGTGCAGTTTTGTTTTCATTTAATAAATCACTAACCACGGTTACACTTCGCGAAGCATCCAAAACATGCAACACACCTTCATCGTAATGTTCAGCAATTTTTACTGCGGTATGCATACGCGAAGTAGTAGCGCCACCAATCAATAAAGGGATATTCATTTTTCTTCGTTTCATTTCATGTGCGATATGCACCATTTCATCTAATGAGGGTGTAATCAATCCACTTAAACCGATAATATCGGCTTTCAAGCGAATGGCCTCATCTAAAATTTTATCTGCAGGAACCATCACACCTAAGTCGATGATTTTATAACCATTACATCCTAGTACCACACCTACAATATTTTTACCGATATCATGCACATCGCCTTTTACAGTAGCCATTAAAACAGTGCCGGCACCATGTGTTTCGCTAGCCGGGGGCATAAAGGGTTCTAAGTAAGCAACACTTTTTTTCATTACCCTAGCACTTTTTACTACTTGAGGTAAAAACATTTTTCCGCTGCCAAATAAATCGCCAACAACATTCATCCCTTTCATTAGTGGGCCTTCGATTACATCTAATGGCTTTGCATAAAACTGTCGTGCTGCTTCGGTGTCTTCATCAATAAATTCGGTAATACCATGCACAAGGGCATGCACCAATCTATCCTCAACATTTTTTTCGCGCCAGCTATTATCTGCCCCTAAGGCCGTAGTTCCTTTTTTATCTTTTAAGTTTTCGGCAAAGCGAATTAAATTATCGGTTGCATCGGCATGCTTATTAAAAAGCACGTCTTCGATTAAGTTTTTAAGTTCAGGTAGAATATCATCATACAAAGGCAAGGCACCTGCATTAATTATACCCATGCCCATACCGGCTTGTATGGCATGATATAAAAAAATACTATGCATGGCTTCGCGTACATAATTATTTCCGCGGAATGAAAAAGAAAGATTGCTAACACCGCCACTGATGGTTGTACCCGGAAAGCGTTTTTTTAATTCACGTGTGGCTTCAATAAAATCGAGGGCATAGGTAAGATGTTCTTCGAGTCCGGTGGCAATAGCAAAAATATTAGGATCGAATATAATATCCGAAGGAACGAAATGTAATTGTTGTGTAAGAATTTGATAGGCACGGTCGCACACTTCTAATCTTCTTGCCAAGGTGTCGGCTTGGCCTTTTTCGTCAAATGCCATAACAACAACCGCGGCACCAAACATTTTACAAATTTCGGCCTGACGAATGAAAGCTTCTTCGCCTTCTTTCAACGAAATGGAATTTACTACACATTTCCCTTGCACACATTTTAGTCCGGCTTCAATAATTTTAAACTTACTACTATCAATCATGATAGGCACTTTTGCGATAGAGGGTTCGGCTTGAAGCAAATTAAGGTAGGTTACCATTGCTTTTTCGCCATCTAGTAAAGCATCGTCCATGTTGATATCGATAATTTGCGCACCATTATCTACTTGCTGTAATGCTACGGTAAGGGCTTCTTCGTATTTATCGTTGCGAATCAATTCGGCAAATTTTTTCGAGCCGGTAACATTGGTTCGTTCGCCCACATTGATAAAATTGCTTCCTTCAAAAATGGGTAAGGGTTCTAAGCCTGCTATATGTAGTGTATTCATTGTAAATGTATGTTGGCAAATATATTCATACAATCTTCAATCTTCAATTTACAATCTTCAATTGTCAAATATCAATCTTCAATTTTCAGTTATCAATTCTCGCATATTCAGAATTAACTCAATAGCACAGATTATTGACCGAAGACTGTAAATTGAAGATTGTAGATTGAAGACTGATAATTGTAGTTTGAACTCTATCTTTGTCGCATGCCCACTCGTGTTGATTTATTTCCTGGTAAAAAAATTTATTTTGCTTCAGACTTTCATTTTGGGATACCGGATTATAAAGCTACACGGGAACGCGAAGTAAGAGTTTGTAATTGGTTGGATGAAATAAAATCCGATGCGCAACAAATTTATCTTTTGGGCGATTTATTCGATTCGTGGATGGAATATAAAAGAGTAGTTCCTAAAGGTTCGGTTCGATTTTTTGGGAAGTTAGCCGAATTGTCGGATGCCGGTATTGACTTGATTATTTTTACGGGTAACCACGATTTATGGGTGACCGATTATTTTGAAACGGAACTAAATGCTAGGGTTTATCACGATCCGATTACTTGTGAACTAGGCGGAAAACGTTTTCATTTGGCACATGGTGATGGTTTAGTAAAGCAAGAGGGGATTTATAGAATGATGAAGGCAGTTTTTCGTCACCCACTTAGTAGGTTCATTTACAGGCAGTTACATCCGGATCTAGGGTTACGTCTTGCTGATTTTTTTAGCAGGCTTGGACCCAAACATAAATCCGAAGAACAACAGATGCTACCTGCCGAGCAAGAGTATCAACTTATTTATGCAAATGAGTTACTGAAAACTTCACACTACGATTATTTTATTTTTGGTCATCGCCATGTGCCATGTACGCTGAAGCTTAGTGATAGCAGTACTTTCATAAATTTAGGTGATTGGATAAGCTTTGACACCTATGCCGTATTTGATGGTATAGAAACCCGCTTATTAAAATATTGAAATAACATGACAAAAAAAGTTTGTGCTGCAGGGCTTTTCACATTACTTTAGCCTTTTGAATACAAAAAATAACATTTCGTTGTTCATACAGTAATACATTTATTATGAAAAGAATTTTTACCTCGCTTGTAGTCTTATTCGCATTTTTTTATCAAGGACAAGCCCAGTTGCTTCCGGCTAATCAATGCGAAAGTCAAACCCCATGTAATGCAAAACCCCTTTGTGGAACGGTAATTAACAGTACTTTTTCGTATTCTACTACGCCGGCTTTCAATCCGGTAGGGACTTGTGCTAGTTCGACAGGTACTTTTTCGTATACCTCAAATTGGATGTATTATAAATTCACTTGCTACACAACCGGCACATTCAATTTTCGATTAAATGCAAATGATAGCGCATCGGATATGGATTGGGCTATTTGGGATATTACCTCTTCGGGATGTGGCGCCATTTCTGGTGCGAATTTGATTGAATGTAATGCCGCAGGAAATGGTCCAACAGGAATTCAAACCGGTGGTATACCGGCAGCTAATTTCGAACCCAATCTTACCATCACTGCAGGTTCAACGTATATCTTAGGAATTAGTAATCCAAGTGGTTTAAATACTAGCGGTTTCAACATGCAGTTTGCTGGAACGACCGCAAATATCTTGGATAATAGAAAACCATATATGGCTTCTATGTTACCTTTCGATCCATGTAATCCTATCAATTCAGTTCGTATTAAACTTTCGGAGCAAGTTCGATGTTCTCAATTAGGTGTAGGTGTTGATTTTACGATTTCGCCTGCAACACCTGCATTTACTGTAACACCAGGTGCTAATTGCCCGGGTTGTGTAAACGCTGCACCCAATGCTGCACCCACTTTTGCCAATGCTACAGATACGGCTACTTTAACTTTTGTAACCAATCTTGCCCCTGGCACTTATACCATCACAGCCGTTGCGAATGCCTTTTTCGATTTATGTGGTAATTCCGATTCGGTACCTAAAACCCTTGTGTTTACTGTGCCCGGAACCTTTCAAGCCCAAGTACATACCGGTTTTGATTGTGTAAATATTAAATATGTAGATACCGTTTGTGGTGTTTTTGGTACTTCACCCTATCAATATAAAGCGGTTGGTGGAAGTTTGCCTGCATCGGCAGGAACCTATGGTGCTGCTACCGCAGGATGTGCAATTTATTCAGTATCAGGCGGTTCGCCAGTAACGTATACAATTAAAGATGCGGCAGGTTGCGAGCAAGATACTACCATCACACGTGCTTCGGTATTAGCTTTAGGTGCACCCAACTTAAGTTTAAGTGCCGGCCCGCCATGCCACGATCAATTTAGTTTAGATTCACTATATGTATCATCTGTTTCGGGTGGTACACCACCTTATACATTTTCGGTAGCGCCTGCTTTGGCTGGTATGACCAACCCTGCTCCCGGTTTATGGAAGAACTTGATATTTTCGGCTGGGGTATCATTCACTGTAACAGTTACCGATGCCAATGGTTGTACCAAAACCGGTGTAAGAAATTTGATTAATCCAACCTTATTGAATTTACCGCTTCCAACAATTACCAATCCAATTTGTGCCGGTGATAGTAATGGTAAGCTATGTTTTTCAGCTACAGGAGGAACCCCCAATTATAGTTATTTAATCAATCCCACTTATCCTTCGGTAACTTTAACTACCGGTCCGAATTGCTTTAACGCTTTACCGGCAGGTATTTACACTATCACAGTGGCTGATGCAAATGCTTGTACTGCCACAGCATCACGAACTTTAAATTCACCACCAATTATAAATATTATTACGTCGGCGGTTACTCTGCAACAACCTACTTGCCCTAACCCATGTTTAGGTAAGTATACCCCGGTAGCAACCGGTGGTACCGGCTCAAAAAAATTCTATTTATACCCACAAGTCACGGCAACAACTTGGACCGATTCGGTAATTGTTTCGGGCGGTGCTTTTGACACCCTTTGCCAAGGTACTTATACCGTAATGTGTAAAGACGTTTTAGGTTGTACAAATACGGCCACATTTACACTTGCCTTACCACCCATTCCGGTTATTAATGTAACAACTATTAATCCGGTGCCATGTTTTGGAGGTACAGGAAGTATATTAGTAAATATTACTACACCAACTACTCCTTATACCAGTGCATCGTATACTTATAGTCCGGCGCCAATTACGGGTGTAACTATTACAACTTCAGGCGCAGGCGGAATTAATGCAACCTATGCAGGCTTACCGGCAGGCACTTACGATTTAATGATTACCAATGCCAACGGATGTAAGGACACAGTTTTTGGTGTGGTCATGCCTGAACCATCTGCACCTGTAACGTATTCTTCGGTGGTTGTTGATAGTGTTTTATGCTTTGGAACCGCAACCGGAACCATAACCGCACAAGCAACTGGTGGTACTTTAGGTGCAAATACTTATCAATATGCTATTAAATTTGGAGCAGGAGCATTCTCTGCTTTTTCGGCGCCCACGCTTGCCCCTTTTAGTTTTACGAATAAAGCAGCAGGCACTTATACCATAAGAGTGCGAGATCATAATCTATGTATCAAAGATTCGGTAGTAACTATTTATCAGCCTACAAAACTTAATTTATTGCTCGATGATATTGATGCAACTTGTTTTGGAACTTCAGATGGTGAAATTTGTGTAGTAGATACAGGCGGTACGCCAGGTTATCAATACAAATTAGGTGTTGCAGGAATTTATAGTGCGGCACAACCTGCTGGTTTGCCTTATTGCTTTGGTAGTTTGGCAGCAGGAACTTATTCTATATTTACCATAGATGCTAAAGGATGTTTAGATACTTTAGTGAGTACGGTATTACCGATTGCTTTACCGATAGTTTCATTTACTGCAACTCCAAACGATACGGTTTGTAATGGAACAGCCATTACACTATGTGGAACCGGCACAGATAGCTATAGTTGGTCCGGTTCAATATCAGATTGTAGTGCTTTTGTGCCTTCATTGGGAGCATCAAGTTATACCGTAATTGGTACTGATGTTACCACAGGTTGTACAAACACAGCTGTTGCTAATGTTTTAGTAAATCCAATTCCGGTAATGGTGCAACCTGCAAACCAACAACTTTGTAATGGTGCATTAACCGCTGCTGTGAATTTTGCAAGTTCAGTAGGTGGTTCAACATTTAGCTGGACGAACAACGATGTTTCAATAGGTTTAGGTGCAAGTGGTACAGGAAATATCACACCATTTATAGCAACCAATACGGGCTCAACACCTGTTACAGCAACCATAACGGTTACACCAACCGGTCCATCATCTACATTTTGTGTAGGTGCATCAATTACATTTACTATCACCGTTGACCCAACACCTAATGTGACACCTATCAGTGATCAAACCTTATGTGCAGGCGACTTTACGAACATCGTAAACTTTGGAAGTAATGTAACTGGAACAACTTTTAACTGGAGTAACTCAAATCCAGCAATTGGTATTGCGGGACCTCCACCGGTTTCAAACGTACCCTCGTTTTTAGCTACTAATGCAGGTGCAACAGCAATTACCGGTTTATTTACCGTAACATCAACTGGACCTTTACCAACTTCATGTATCGGTACCAATACAACTTTCAATATTACGGTTGATCCGATTCCGGTTTTAACCGATCCTGCCAATCAGGTGGTTTGTAACGGAGCTTCAACAACCGCTGTAAATTTTGTTTCAACCGTTTTTGGTACTTCTTTTTCTTGGACGAATTCAGATCCTAGTATTGGATTAGCAGCTTCTGGTTCTGGAAATATTGCTGCGTTTACTGCAATCAATACATCAAATGTACCTGTTGTAGCAACTATAACGATTATCCCAACTGGTCCGGCACCAACATCTTGTGTTGGTAATACCCAAAGCTTTACCATCACTGTTAATCCAACACCAATATTGTCGTCAATCACAGATGAACAACTTTGTGCAGGCGATGCAACCACAGCCGTTGTCTTTAATAGCAGCGTTGCGGGTACAACTTTCAACTGGACGAATACAAATATATTAATTGGCTTAGGTGCTTCAGGTGGACCGGCTTTAGGTATTCCAAGTTTTACCGCAACCAATTCAGGTAATGTGCCAATTACAGGAGATATAACCATCATTCCAACCGCATCGCTTTGTATAGGTTCATCAGTAACTTATTCTGTTACCGTTGATCCACTTCCGGTTTTAACCGATCCTGATAATCAAACATTATGTGAATCGGCAAATACCACAGCAGTTACTTTTGTAAGTAATGTAATTGGTACCACATTTAACTGGACAAACGATCAGCCAGGTATTGGTTTATTAGCTAGTGGTTCAGGAGATATTCCTTCATTTACAGCCATCAATAATGGTAGCACCTCTATTGTGGCCACCATAACGGTTACGCCATACGGACCTAACCCAACAACTTGTATGGGTGCAGCACAAACGTTTACCATTACAGTTTTACCACGACAAAATCCTTCATTTACCTATCCAGCATCAACGTATTGTCAAACCGGTACTAATCCGGCTCCTGTGTTTGGTGCAGGTGCAACACCGGGAGGTACATTCACTTCAACACCGGTAGGTCTATCAATTAATCCAACAACAGGTATTATAAACTTAGTTGCCAGTATTGCTCCTGTTACCTATACTGTAAAATATGTAACCCCTGGGCCTTGTCCAGATTCATCAACTTTTAATGTTACGATTACGAATGCACAAGATGCAAGCTTTGGATATGGTGCAGCCAGCTATTGTCAAAATGGATCTACCTCTCCAACTTTCCCATCTGGTGCTAGTGCAGGTTTATTTAGTGCAACACCTGCAGGTTTAACATTTATAAATGTAAACACCGGTGAAATTGATTTAACCAATAGCAATGCCGGTACTTATACCGTTAAAAACTTATTAGTGGCTTCAGGCGGATGTGCTGCAGATTCAGCAACCACCATCGTTACCATTGATTCAACCACCGTACTAAATGCAATTTCTAATGTAAGTGTTTGTAATAATGTAGCGAGCTTACCTATTAACTTTAGTAGTTCGGTTGCAGGTACAACTTATGCATGGACAAATAGTAATACAGCTATTGGTTTAGGCGGAAGTGGCACTGGAAGTGTACCATCATTTGTTCCAATTAATACAGGTACTACATCTATCACAGCAACCATCACGGTAACATCAACCGGTCCGGCACCGAATTTCTGCGTTGGCTTAGACCAAACTTTTATTATCACTGTAAATCCTACACCAGTAATCACCGACCCTTCAGATGTTGTGGTTTGTGCTGGTGACATCACTAATTTAATTTCATTTGTAAGTAATGTAACAGGTTCAACGTTTACATGGACAAATACGAATACCGCTATTGGTTTGCCTGCTGGCCCTTTAACAGGCGATATCAATCCATTCTTAGCAACCAATCCGGGATCAACGGCGATTTTTGGAATTATTAATGTGGCGCCAATTGCTAATGGTTGTCAGGGTGCATTTTCAAACTTTTTAATTTCTGTAGAACCATTACCGGTTATGACAGATCCAACAGATCAGGTAGTTTGTACAGGACAAGCTACTGCACCGGTTAATTTTGTAAGCACCGTGAGTGGAACTATTTATAGTTGGACAAATAATGAACCGGGTATTGGATTACTTGGTTCAGGTTCTGGAAATATTCCATCTTTTGTTGCAGTAAATACCGGTACAACGCCAATTGTAGCAACCATCACGGTAACTACTACCGGACCGGCAACTACATTCTGCGTAGGTAACACACAAACCTTTACGATTACTGTATTACCATTACAAGATCCTTCATTTACATATGCTTCTTCAACATATTGTCAAACGGGTACTAATCCTTCTCCAATTTTTGGTGGAAGCACTGCCTTAGGTGGAACCTTTAGTGCAACACCTGCAGGTTTATCCATTAATCCGGCTTCAGGGTTAATTAATTTAGCGGCAAGTTTAACTAACACTTATACAGTTCAATATGTAACCCCTGGTCCTTGTCCTGATTCAACAACTTATTTAGTAACAATAACAAATGCACAAGATGCAAGCTTTAGTTATAGCGCGGCAAGTTATTGTCAAACCGGCACTACCTTGCCAAGTTTCCCTACAGGTGCAAGTGCAGGTATTTTTAGTGCAACACCTGCAGGTATGAGTTTTGTGAATGTGAATACAGGCGAAATTAATTTAGCCGGAAGTAATGCAGGAACCTATACCGTGAAGAACTTATTAGTGGCTTCGGGTGGATGTGCTGCCGATTCATTTACTACGGTAGTAACCATAGATTCTACAACGGTATTAACTGATCCAAATGATCAAACTGTTTGTAATGGAACGGGTACAGCACTAGTAAACTTTATCACTTCGGTGGCAGGGTCAACAGTAGCTTGGACAAATAACACAACATCTATTGGTTTAGGTGGAAGTGGTACAGGAAATATACCAGCGTTTACAGCCGTAAATAATGGCACTAACCCGGTAACTGCAACCATTACGGTTACACCAACCGGACCAGGACCAAATTTCTGTGTAGGTCAATCACAAGTATTTACCATTACCGTAAATCCAACACCGGTGCTTACCGATCCTGCAGATCAAACCGTTTGTGTTGGAACTAATACAACAGCAGTTAACTTTAATAGTAATGTTGCCGGTAGTACATTTAGTTGGACTAACAGCAATATAAATATCGGAATCGGTGCTGGTCCAACACCTGGTAACCTTCCTAGCTTCTTAGCAACTAATCCAGGTTCAACACCAATTACAGGTATTTTTACAGTAACCCCATCTGGTCCGGCGCCAACTTCATGTGTGGGTGCTAACCAAACATTTAGTATCACTGTTGATCCTAATGCAACGCTTACACTTACTTCTGCAGCAGGTACTAATGCACAAACTGTTTGTATTAATTCACCAATAACTAATATTACTTATTTGGTTGGCGCAACAGGAAATAATGCAACAGTGGCTGGTTTGCCAACAAATCTTACTTCTAATTATAATCCAGGCACTCAAGTTTTCACAATCAGTGGAACGCCAAATGTGAGTGGTTTGTATACTTATACAGTTACGGCAACAGGCTCATGCGGACCGGTTACGGCAACTGGAACAATTAATGTAACCCCAATTCAAAATGCAGGATTCTCATATCCTCAATCTACTTATTGTCAATCGGCTGCACCAGCAGTTGCAACTATCACAGGTGTTTCGGGAGGAAGCTTTAGTGCAAGTCCTGCAGGTTTAGTATGGGCTTTAGCACCGGCTGCACCCGGAACAATTAATGTTTCTGGAAGTGCAGTAGGTACTTATACAGTAACTTATACAACACCAGGGCCTTGTCCGGGAAGCAGCACATTTGTAGTCAATATTGTTACCTTACCTGTGGCAACCTTCTCGTATGCTTCAAGTAGCTATTGCCAGTCTGCTACAAATCCTTCACCAATTTATCCATTAGGTGCAAGTGCAGGAACCTTTACAGTTACACCAGCAGGTATTACTTGGATGCCATCACCTGCAGCACCTGGAACTATCAATTTATTAGGAAGTTCTGCGGGTACGTATACAGTAACCAATTCAATAGCTGCGTCAGGCGCTTGTCCGGCGGTATCGGCTACCTTTGTAGTAACCATTACTTCTAAACCAACATTGTCTTTAGTTTCATCAACTGCAGCATCATGTGCTCCGGGTTGTGATGGAACAGCAACAACAAGTGTTACCGGTGGTGCACCAGCATTTGCTTATTCAATCGCAGCTCCTCCAGGAACAGGTTGTCCAGCAGCAATTAATGCAGCAGGTGTTGCTACAGGTTTAAAATCAGGTACTGTGTACACAATTACAGTTATCGATGCCAACTCATGTTCGGGTACACTTACTGTGAGTGTAGGTACAACGCCTTCTCCAATTATCACATTAAGTGGTCAAACAAATACTACAACACCAACGAACTGTGATGGTACTGCATTAGTTTCAACAATTAGTGGAACACCAGCTTATGCTTATACAATTAGTGGACCTGCCGGGTCGCCAATTATTAATGCATTAGGCCAAGCTTCTGCTTTATGTGATACATGTTATTTAATTACGGTTACAGATATTAAAGGTTGTACCGATACGGTTACAACTTGTATTCAATCGCCTGGTGCTTTACTAGTTACAGTACCTGCAGCTAGTATTGTAAATGTGAGTTGTAATGGAGGTTCAAATGGTTCGTTTGATGCCAACTCATCAGGCGGAACTGCACCGATTACTTTCAGTATTGCACCTTCAGGAACTATTAACCCAACTACCGGTATTGCAACAGGTTTACCTTTTGGAACGTATACGGTTACGGCTACCGATTCAAATGGTATTATCGCGAACGCCGTTGTCAATATTTCGCAACCTGCTATCATTACTTTTAATGCACCATCAATTACTTCACCAACTTGTGTTCCGGGTTGCGATGGAATTATATCTATTGTGGCCATTGGCGGTACCGGTCCTAAAACATATCAAATTCAAGTGCCGGTTGGTTCACTTTGTGGTACACCAACTCAAAATACACCAGGCGTATTTGGTGGTTTAGGAACAGGTACTTATACCATAACCGCTACCGATTCTTTACTTTGTGTTGGAACTACTACTGTGGTGGTAAATCCTTCCGTAGGACCAACATTTGTAAGTGTTACACCAACAGACCCTTCATGTAATAACCAGTGTAATGGTAGTATTAATGTAATAACTAATGGTGGTACATCACCTATCAACTATTCAATTATAAGTCCGGTTGGTTCAAGTTGTACACCAACACAATCGGCCCCAACTTCGGGTAACTTCACCACATTGGGTTCGGGTACTTATACCATTGTTGTAAGCGATGCAAATAGTTGCACTATTTCAACAACGGTAACTTTAATTAATCCTCCTTTATTGGTATTAAATTCACCAAGTAGCACTAATCCAATGTGTAATGCCATGTGTAATGGTACGATTACTTTAACTGCTTCTGGTGGAACGGGTACTTTAACGTATACAGTAAATCCAGGCGCATTAAGTAATACTACCGGTTTATTCAATACACTTTGTGCAGGAACTTACACAGTAGTTGTTACTGATACTAAAGGATGTAGTGCAAGTAATACGGTGAGTTTAGTTGATCCTTCGGTTTTGAGTTGGACAACGGCTACGCATACCGATATATTATGTAATGGACAAACAAATGGTACGATAACCACCTTAGCAAGCGGCGGTACAGGAACTAAAGAATACTCAAAAGATGGGGCTATTTATTTCCCTACTGGAAACTTCACCGGTTTAGCAGCAGGTAGTTATACCATTACGGCAAAAGATGCAAATGGTTGTACTATTACTACTTCATTTACCATTGTTGAACCACCTGCATTATCATTAAGTAATCCTCTGGTACAAAATGTTTTATGTAATGGCACCAATACGGGCTCAATTAATATCAGTGCCATTGGCGGTACGCCTGGTTATTCCTTTACCCTAACACCGGGTGGAACTACCAATACAACAGGTGTATTTAATAATTTACCTGCAGGCACTTATGCAGTTACTGTTACAGATGCTTCAGGATGTCAAAGTAATGTAAGTGGTATTTTACTAACCCAACCTGCGGTGTTACAATTCACTTTAGCGAATCACCAAAATGTGGCATGCTTTGGCGATGCAACCGGTTCAATAACTACAACAACATCAGGCGGAACACCGACTGTTGTATTTAATTTATTGCCAAATATTGGCATACAAGGTCCAGCCGGATTCTTCGCAAACTTAACAGCTGGAACCTATACGGTTATTGCAAGCGATGCTAATAATTGTATTATAAGTACGGTAATTACAATTACGCAAGGACCAGAAATCATCATTTCAAATACAACCATGGTTGAGCCAATTTGTAATGGCGATGCAAATGGAAGTATTTCTATCACAGCAAGCGGAGGAACAGGTCAATTGAAATACCAATTGAACGGAGGAACTTTACAAACAGATACTGTTTTCAATAATCTTACAGCCGGTATGTATGTAATTAACGTTGTGGATGCATTAGGATGTTCGGTGAGTACTGTAGTCATTGTTAAAGAACCAGAGCCGGTTGGTGCTACTATCAACTTAATGGATGCGAATTGCGTAGATTCTGAAGACGGCAAAGCATTTATTATTGGTACCGGCGGTCGAGGTGGATACAAGTATTATATAACTCCTGGA
This sequence comes from Bacteroidota bacterium, assembly GCA_016706595.1. Taxonomy (GTDB): domain Bacteria; phylum Bacteroidota; class Bacteroidia; order Chitinophagales; family Chitinophagaceae; genus OLB11. The sequence continues at coordinate 185,874 of JADJJH010000007.1, forward strand.
TTACATATCAATAAATCAGGCATTTTTGTTGGCTTAGCAGCAGGAACTTATACCCTTAAAGTGCAGGATACCGTGGGTTGCGAATATGTAACTACGATCATCATCAATCCACCTTCAAACCCATTAAACAATACCATCACTAAGCAAGATTTAGCATGTCATGGCGTAGGTAACGAGGGAAGTGCAACAGCAAATGTATCAGGCGGAACACCTCCATATACTTATTTATGGAGTACGAAACCGGTACAAACAGGCAATAAAGCAACGACCTTGTATTTTGGATATTATGATGTAATTGTGAATGACGCTAATGGTTGTACCATACGTGATACAGTGTATATCGAAGAAGGTCCTTGCTGCGATGTAGCCTTTATTCCAAATGCCTTCTCACCAAATGGTGACCAAAATAACGACGAATTTAGAGTACTTACAACCGCAGGTGTAGAGTTAATTCAACTAGAAATATATAGTCGTTGGGGTAAACGCGTTTGGTCAACCATCGATTATCGTAAAGGTTGGGATGGTATGATTGAAGGTAAGGAAGCCGCAATTGATACCTACTATTATATTCTTCGCTATAAATGTACACGCGACAATAGTACCTATACCCGCAAAGGTGATGTATTATTGGTAAGATAATTTCAATGATAGCTGAACTGATAAACAGCTTACTTTATATTGAACACTACTAAATTAAATCCCGCTAATTAGGCGGGATTTTTTTCTGCATATACTGAATACAGGATATAATAAGACCGTTACAACACCCTTACATAAGTTGCAGGAAATCAATTGGCTTCAAAATTCTTCGTTACTCAGTGCCGAAAGCTTTCGGGTTATCCATTCATTATCAATCAGAACTCATGTTAAAAATTTCTTGAAAGCCTCGAACATTTTTGCCAATTGATTTTTGCAACGGCCTTATATTTGCCGCTCAATTCAAAATTATGGTAGACGCATTATTAGGCCTTCAATGGGGCGATGAAGGGAAAGGTAAAATCGTGGATTTCTTAGCTCATGATTATCAAATTATCGCTCGTTTTCAAGGAGGGCCTAATGCAGGACATACCTTATATATAAAAGACAAAAAGGTAGTTTTGCATACCATACCATCAGGTGTTTTTCATCCAGGGTTAATGAATGTAATTGGCAATGGGGTAGTAATAGATCCGGTTTCGTTTGAGCAAGAGTGTAATGAAATTGAAGCACATGGAATCGATCTTAAAAAAGTGTTAGTCATAAGTGAAAGAGCGCACTTAATTTTACCCACACATAAAGCACTTGATAAAGCAAGCGAATTAAACAAAGGGGTTAATAAAATTGGAAGCACTTTGAAGGGTATTGGCCCTACGTATATGGATAAAACCGGAAGGAATGGATTACGTGTGGGAGATATTTTACGACCCGATTTTCAGCAACGTTATGAAGTTTTAAGAGGGAAGCATTTAGATTTGTTAGGGCAAATGAAATTCGATGAAGATATCAGTGAATGGGAAAATGCATTTTTTGCATCGGTAGAAGCATTACGAAAGCATACTATCATCTCGGCCGAATATTATTTAAATGATGCCATTCGTCAAGGTAAAAAAATATTAGCCGAAGGGGCACAAGGAACGATGCTGGATATTGATTTTGGCACCTATCCATTTGTTACTTCAAGCAATACAGTTACCGCAGGATTGTGTACCGGTTTAGGAATTGCTCCGCAGCATGTAGGCAAAGTGTATGGTATCAGTAAGGCGTATTGCACTCGTGTTGGTAGCGGTCCGTTTCCAAGCGAATTATTGGATGCAACGGGTGATACCTTACGTGCCAATGGAAATGAATTTGGTTCAACTACGGGTCGCCCTCGACGTTGTGGATGGATAGATTTAGTAGCTTTACGATATGCTTGTTTAATAAATGGTGTAAGTGATTTAATTATTACGAAATCAGATGTATTAGATGGTATGGAACAAGTTGGCGTATGCACATCGTATGTGATGGATGGCAAAGAGACTACACAATTTCCTTACGATATCAATGAAAAGGAAATAGAAGCTAAGTTTGACTATATACCTGCATGGGATAAGAATTTATCTGATTGTGAAAGCAAGGATGATATGCCAAGAAATTTTATGCGATTATTGGAAATGATTGAAAAACATACACAAGTTAATATTGCTTATGTTAGCAATGGGGTAGGTCGGGATCAATTGATTAGCATGAAGGGAAACTCTACAAAGCCCTAATGCTTCGTTCTTCGAATGCCGAACGCACGGCACCTTTTTTACAATAGTAAACCCTTCAGATAGCTATCGAAATTGCAAAATGCGAAATCCTTGCCTAGGGGGTTCTTAGTGATGGCCTGAAATATTTTTTTTCAATTTTAAAATTTTCGAAAAAAAATTTTTCTGTTTGGAAAATATGATAAAAATTTACACTCGAAACAGAATAGAACATGAAAGCAAAACCTGAAAAGAAAGTAATTGCAAAAAAAGCGGCTCCTGCAAAAAGTGCAGTAGCAAAAAAAGCTGCATCGAAGAGAAAAGTGGATGATGATGACGATGATGATTTAGAAGATGATGAGGAAGTAACACCCAAAACAAAAGCAGCTAAGTCATCGAGTAAAAAATCTAATATTGATGATGACGATGATGATGATGATTTGGATGATGATGATTTGGATGATGTAAGTAATGATGATGATGAGTTTGCTGATGAATTTGAAGAGTTTGACATGCCTGCATCAAAAAGCAAAACAAAGAAACCAGGCAAAAGCATGGATGATGATGATGATGATTTTAAAATTAGTGATGATTTAGGGTTGGATTTATTTGATGAGAAGTTTGATGATGATGATGATGATTTTTAAACGCTATGAGTTTGATAAAAGAAGGCAGTTCAATGAACTGCCTTTTATATTTACTTCAATGTGAAAATTAATTCAACTACTATTGGCAAAATACCAAGAACCATGGCAAAGTAGTTTTGTAGCATCTTGATTCTATATTTTTCAAGTTGATTTCTGAAAACATATATAGTCCAAGCAAAAAATATTGAGCAGTAGACCAACCTGAAAAGTAAAACCAAGAAAATCAAACCTGCAAACATGGTATGTGATGTTGAGTTGATTAAATTTATCATTGATAAACCTTAAGGCAATAGCATGAATCCAAAGAAGTACAAAAGGGCATAATACTGAAAAATAGTTGGTAAATTCCGTTGTAATTGTTGGTATCAAAGGGTTTGCAGTAAGTTTGATGAAACGCATTTCATCAAACTTTTTCTATGTCAAAATCAATTAAAAAAAAATGCTGGGCGGGGTTTTGGACGGGGCAATCAACAAGGCAAGATGCGGGAATTGAAAAATCGCAAGAAAACAAGAATCGATTTGTTTGGTTTAGAAGTGGATTATAGAAAGACAGACTTTTAAAACCCTTACACGTGATAGTGGCTATTCAAAGGACACTTTACAACGTACATTTTATAAGTTGTTGGATATTTGCCCCCCGGGGGGAATTAATACAAAGAGAAGGCGTGAATTTAAGAATGGACGCCACCTATTTTAGCAATTTTGTTTAGTGGCCTACCAAGATAATACAGATGGATACACTCAACTTATCCGCTTTACTGATGGTGAGCAAAACAAAGAAGATTTACTCAATTTAATCAAGCTGGCATTCAAATTGAGAGTATTACCACTGATGGTCACAAAAGTATATTGAAAGCCATAAAAGCTTCTTTGCCTGAAGTAAAAACACAACGCTGTCTTGTTCATATCCAGCGTATGTGCCTACCTGCTTACTCAATACCCAAAGCACATGCAGGGCAAGAACTTCGAAAACATGTTCTTTTGCTATTAAAATCCGTACGGATAATGACAAAATCTATTGGATTAATGAGTTCAAATCCTGGTATGCAAGGCATAAAGACTACGTTAATGAAAGACCTTTGACCTGAATCAAATCGATTTTGGTACACCAAATTCTAAGACGATCGTATCAAACAATTAATAGAGCCTTGCCATAGTTTCATTATTTGATGAATAGTAAAATCCCTAAAACTACAAATGGCATTGAAGGGTATTTTAGCCATCTTAAAAATCATTTAGACTTACACAGAGGATTAACAATGAAAACCGTATCAATTTCATTAAGTGGTACATCTATTTTCAAACAAAGGTGAGTTTTCTTAGCCATATTGCTTACCAGAAACATTAAAAAGGTGCCCGAAAGACACTTTTCTGTATAAGCATTAATCTTATTGCTAGTAAGTTGATCTCCACCAGAGCTTACGTCCTCTTCAGATTAACGACCAAGTATAATCTATCTTTTGAAAATTTCCACCAACTATTTTTCAGTACATTACCTACAAAAGAAATTTCCCCATGATATCATGTGTCTTTTTTCTATTCATTTGTTTACACGCTATACTGTAATTCGATAGCGCGAGAATCAATCTTTGAAATTGAAATTAGTTTTATACAATACTCAATTGAAGATTGAAGATCGAAGATTGATTACTCTCGGTTTCACACCTTTTAATGCATCAGCAATTGCCTTGATATGATCAGGCGTTGTTCCGCAACATCCACCTACGATATTTACTAAACCATCTTCGGCCCATTCACGAATAATTCCGGCTGTAATCTTTGGCGTTTCATCATACTCACCCATGGTATTTGGCAAGCCGGCATTTGGGTAAGCACTTACATAACAAGTTGCAATTTGCGACAAGGCTTCAATAAACGGTCGCATTTGTCGACCACCTAAAGCACAATTCAATCCAACACTTACCGGATTGGCATGTTCTATGGAATAGTAAAATGCTTCAAGGGTTTGTCCGCTTAAAGTACGCCCCGACGAATCAGTAATCGTACCGGATATCATTACCGGTAATTCAATTTGAAAATCTTTAAAATACTTTTTCGTGGCATAAATGGCTGCTTTTGCATTGAGGGTATCAAAAATAGTTTCAATTAAAATAATATCTACACCACCATCTATCAATCCTTTAATTTGTTCGTAATAGGCATCCGCTACTTCATCAAATGTTACTGCACGATAACCAGGATTATTAACATCAGGTGATAGGGAAAGTGTACGGTTAGTTGGACCAATAGCACCGGCTACAAAATAATGAGTTGGGTTTACTTGCGGATGATTTGAAAGGAATTGTTTTATGGCTTTTCGAGCGCATTGAGCCGATGCAAAATTAAGTTCATAACTCAGTTCTTGCATCTGATAATCTGCCATCGAAATACGCTGGGCACTAAAGGTATTGGTTTCTATAATATTCGATCCTGCTTCAAGATATTGTAGATGAATTTCTTGTATTATATCGGGTCGAGTTATGGATAATAAGTCATTATTGCCTTTTACATCGCATGGCCATTGGGCAAAACGCTCACCTCTAAAATCGCTTTCCTGTAATGTATAACGTTGTATCATGGTACCCATAGCACCATCAATTATTACAATTTGTTGTTGAAGTAAGTCTTGTAAAGCATTCATCATTTTTCATTTTTAAACCTCACAAATAACGTAAGCGAATAAACCTGATGAATGTTCAGCAAACGAATATTAGTTCAGTTGGTACAACAGGCCGAACAATAGTCAAATCTGCCTGCAACACAAAAGTAAATGCTTTCTATGAATTATCTGATTATTTTTGGCGTTGAAAAGTGGAATTAATTTTTATTTCGACGATACAGATCGCATAGATTTTTTCCAACATTGAAAATCATGTATACATCAACTCAAGAATGAAATTTACCATAGCCTATACCCTTTTATTTATGTATGTAATTGCCGCGATTGTTTTTTGGGGTTATAGTTTAAATAAGCAAAACCGATTAGTGTATGCTTTAGAGATGGAGAAACTTGAACTAAGCAAAAACAACCCAACTATCAATTTTGCGGTAGAATTACAACGAATCAACGACAATAAGGTTCGTCGAACAAAACAATACGCAGGCGAGGGATCTACTTTTATATTAATTATTTTGCTTACCGCCGGTATTGTATATTATGCCTATTATCGACAAAGAGCATTGGCACGATTACAACAGAATTTTATGCTCAGCATTACGCATGAATTAAAAACCCCTATTGCCGGGATTAAACTCAATTTGCAAACACTTCATAAGCGGAAGTTAGATGATGAAACACAAAAAAAATTATTGAATTCATCGGTTGTTGAAACTGATAGATTGAATGATTTATGTAATAATATTTTGGTATCAACACAGTTAGAAAGTGCGCGACAAGCCATTTATAATGAGGTGTTACAATTAAATGAATTACTTAATCAGGCCGTAATGGATATGCAAGGCCGATATCCGAGTTATCATTTCTCTACATCAATTATGGAAGATCCGGTTGAAATAAAAGGCGATACATCGTTTTGGAAATTGGTGATTAGTAATTTACTCGAAAATGCGCGAAAATACTCGGCGCCTGAAGATGGTATCGTGGCTGGCTTGCAAAAGCGAAATGGAAGGGTGATTCTCAGTATTGCTGATTTTGGTATTGGCATTGCCGATGAAGAGAAGGATAAAATATTTGATAAATTCTATCGAATTGGTAATGAAAATATACGGTCATCAAAAGGTACCGGTTTGGGCTTATATATCGTGAAAAAAATTATATCATTATATAAATATGACATTGCCGTGAAAAACAATACGCCGAAAGGCTCTATTTTTGAAATTACATTGTGAGGCATTCTGAATGAATAGATATCCATGAAACAAAAGAATTACAAAGGCAGTATTTTATTGGTTGAAGATGAAGAGAGTTTACGTGAAGCGCTGAAACTCAATTTGGAATTAGAAGACTATGAAGTAACCACGGCCTCAAACGGAAAATTGGCGATTAAGGCATTTCATGAAGAATATTTTGATTGCATTATTTTAGATATTATGATGCCTGAAGTAGATGGATTGATGGTTTGCGAAAGTATTAGATTGTCGAATGAAAAGGTGCCAATCTTATTTTTAAGTGCTAAAAGTAGCGGAGCAGATAGAGTATTAGGATTAAAAAAAGGGGGCGATGATTACCTAACGAAACCTTTTAATTTAGAAGAACTTTTATTGCGTGTTGATAAACTGATTCAAAAGAATAATAAAATCGAACACCAAGACAAAGGCTTGACAGTTTATGAAATTGGCAAATGCTCGATTGATTTTCATGCACAAGAATGTACTGATATACTTGGAGAAAAACATGCCCTCACAAAAAAAGAAATTCAATTTTTAAAACTATTAATAGAGAATAAAAATGAAGTGATTTCACGCGAGTATATATTAAAAATGGTGTGGGGATTTAATGTATTTCCAACTACACGTACCATCGATAATTTTATCATGAATTACCGTAAATACTTCGAAGAAAATCCGCGAAATCCAAAGCATTTTATAAGTATTCGAGGTATTGGATATAAGTTTACGAATTAGGGCATATTAATAATTCTGATGCTTCGTTATTCGAATTTTCGTTACGGCAATTTTTACAGGTACTAGATGTGTTCTGTTTTATTTACAGTAGCATCAAGTGTAGTTTTTTGATAATAGAACAAGCATAAAAAGAAAACAAAAAATACAATTCCTGCTTGTATTTCAAGCATGTCATCGGTAAGTAAGTTTAAAACCATTAAAACAATAAGCCAAATACCTAATGTATTCTTTAGTTTGACAAAATGATAGGCACTGCTTACCCAAATTAATATGATGAATACGATACCCAGGAATCCAATATCTAGCCAAGTATGGAATAGTTGATTATGTGTATGCATATTATCATTCGCTAAATTAGTATAGCCTTCATCTAATAATTTTTGTTTGAGCTGCGCATTCGCCGAACCCGTGCCATAGCCCCACATGGTTTTCTCTTGAATCAATTTCCACGAATTTTGCCAAGCGGTAATTCTACTGCCGGTTGAGTTCATTATACTTACCTCTTTACTAATTGTACCTGTATCTCGTTGCGTTTCATGAATACGATATTTGATGGAAGGAATCTGAATTGCCAAGAATATAATAAAGCTTAACGCTAACATATAAGCTAACATTCTAGCTACGATGTTTTTAATTCTATCTAAAAATTTCCATAGCAAAAACAAAAAGAAAATGCCAATAAATAAGATGGCTGTTTTTGAAATGAGTAACAGAAGAGCCAATGATAACATCAAAAAAATACCACCAAGCCAAAGCAATTGATAGTTACTTTTCGTTCGATAATTACTTACTTCATAACCGCACCAAACCATGGCCAAAGCAAAGTAATTCGAATAGTAACCGGGATGCATAATGGCTTCGGAAATTTGCATCCGATTTAAGTAAACAATTTTCCCTTTATCGAAATTGAGTAAAAGGTCGAGGCCTAATGTATACATAAATGAAACACAAAGTGAAATAGAAAAAGCATACATCAGTGATTGTTTGCTTTTATTATTGAAATAGTTTTCGGTTGAAAGTAGAAAAGGGATTACTAATAAGCTAAGTTTTACCATAATTGTTTGCATTGCAAAATCTGGATAATGTGTCCATATGCAAGCCACGATGTGTAGTAAAAAAAATAACCAACAAGTTGCAATAAATGGCTTTAGCTTAAAACTTCGAATCTTGTCGAGTAATTGTTTATCGAGTAGCCAATGTATAGATAAAAAAATGATACCCACTGAACTCAAGCGCTCGCTCCATGTAAATGAAAGTGCAATAAAAAAAACGATGGCAAGCCAGAAATTTTCTCGGTGTAGTTTGAGATTAGGGTTCATCAATTGACGAAGATAATTAAGCGTTAGATTATATTTGTGCAATGTTATTACAAATACATCCCAAGAATCCCGATCAAAGAAAAATTAAGCAAGTATTGGATTGTTTACGAAGTGGAGGCATTATTATTTATCCAACCGATACAATTTATGGATTAGGTTGTAGTATCGAGCATCCATCGGCCATTGAACGAATTTGTAGAATTAAACATATACAACCCGACAAAGCCTTACTCTCATTTATTTGTGCCGATTTGAGTCATTTAAGCGAATACACCAAATCAATTGATACCCCCATGTATCGTTTTTTAAAACAGTATACTCCCGGGGCCTTCACATTTATTTTACCCTCCAGTAAAAAATCGCCTAAAATACTCCGCACTAAAAAAGATACAGTGGGTATTCGTGTGCCTGATAATCAAATTTGCAGAACCTTGCTCCATGAACTTGGGCACCCTATATTAAGTACTTCATTACCCTATACCGAGGATGAAATTCCGTATACAGATCCTGAAATTATGGAAGAAGTTTTTGGTTCACAAGTTGATATCGTAATTGATGGCGGAATGGGCAATATTACTGCATCTACAATAGTTGATTGTACTAAAGAGCCTATAGAAATTATTAGACAAGGCGAGGGGATTATTGACTAAAGACCATTACGTATACATTGTATTATCCATTACTACAAGTCATCTTTTAAGCAGGGATTCAGTGGCAACGATTGAGCGATTACCCCGCATCCCGAACGCTTCGGAAGGGAGAGGAGTAGTAGCGAAAGCGTGTTTGCCACCCAAACTGCCTTCATCATTCATACAAAGTATAACTATTTGTGTTCTTAGTTGTAAAAGCATGTCAACTCAAAATTGCCTGAACCACAATTTCTATTATCTTCGCGCCCGTTATGCTCGATAAGTTAGAAGCCATCAAAGGCCGTTTCGATAATATTGCCGTTTCGCTTACCAACCCTGAAGTAGTGAGCGACCAAAAAAGATTTTCTCAATTGAGTAAAGAGTACCGAAAACTTGAGAAGATTGTTGATGTATATAAGCAATATCGCAATTGTTTGGATAGCATTAGTTTTGGAAAAGAAGTTTTACAAACTGAAAGTGATGAAGAACTTCGAGATATGGCAAAGGAAGATTTAGCCAATTCGGAAGTTCAAAAGGAAAATTTAGAGGAAGCTATTCGCCAGCTATTATTACCGAAAGATCCGCAAGATGAGAAGAATGTAGTGATGGAAATTAGAGCGGGCACTGGAGGCGATGAAGCGAGTTTGTTTGCCGGCGATTTGATGCGCATGTATATGCGATATGCCGAGAACAAAGGGTGGAAAGTGGCTTTGGTTGATGAAAATGAAGGAACGGCAGGAGGATATAAGGAAGTTATTCTAGAAATTATTGGAGAGGATGTATACGGTACCTTGAAATATGAAAGTGGTGTACATCGCGTACAACGTGTACCGGATACTGAAGCCAGCGGAAGGGTACATACGTCTGCTGCTACTGTAGCTGTAATGCCTGAAGCAGAAGAAATCGACTTTGAATTGAAAGATTCAGACTTGAAAATGGAAACAGCCAGAAGTGGTGGTGCTGGCGGACAAAACGTGAACAAGGTTGAAACAAAGGTGATACTTACACACGTTCCTACCGGGACGGTGATTACTTGTCAAACTGAACGTACCCAGCTAGGAAACCGAGATAAGGCAACAACCATGATGCGGACTAAATTATACGAAGAGCAAGTTCGTAAACACGAAGAGGCGATTGCGAATAGCCGTAAAACACTGGTAAGTAGTGGCGATAGGTCAGCAAAAATTCGTACGTATAATTGGCCTCAAGGTCGAATTACCGATCATCGAATTAATAAAACCATTTATTCGTTAGATAGTTTTGTGAATGGTGATATACAAGAAATGCTTGATTCGTTACAAGTGGCTGAAAATGCAGAGAAAATGAAGGCCGGGGAAACAGTGTAGACAATCTTCAATCTTCAATTTTCAGTCTTCACGCCAATGGAAATAATTTCCTTACATGCTAATAGTTGACTAAGAATACGTTGAAGGCATCCTTTGAAGATTGCAGACTGAAGATTGATCCAATAGCCATCGTATTGAAATTGATAATTGAATTCGTCCGTTCAACCTCTTTACTTCAAAAAATCAGGAATCCATATTACTTTCGCCACATGAAATGAAGCAAAACAATGCTTGATAGCTGAATGAAATGTCCCAATGGCTATCAGGGTGGCCTAATTCCATGTCAAAAATAAAAAACAATAAATACGAATACATGAAAAAAATACTTTCCCTCTTACTTATTTCTGGTATGGCAGTAATCACAACCCATGCACAGGATAATTTAGTAAATTCATTAAAGTCGAATCAAAGCGATAGCGCAAAAGCAAAATTTCAATTCACAACCGTATTGAACCTTGAATGTTCGCCCGTTAAAAATCAAGGGAGTTCTGGAACTTGCTGGAGTTACTCTGGCAACTCATTTCTTGAATCTGAAATGATGCACGACGGAAAATCATTTGTTGATATTTCTGAAATCTATACAGCACGATGTGCGTATATCGAACGAGCCAAAAATTATGTTCGCTTACACGGTAATATTGGCTGGGGCGATGGAGCCGAATTGCACGATGTAGTTTCGACTTATAAAAAGTATGGTGCAGTACCTTACGATGTGTATACGGGTTTAAATTATGGAACCAGCAAAAATAAGTTTGGCGAAATGCAAGCTGCACTCGAAGGCATGTTAAAAGGTATTATTGCTAATAAAAATGGGAAGCTTACCAAAAATTGGTTACCGGCATTTACAGCAGTATTAGATGCTTACTTAGGTAAAGTGCCTGAGGAATTTCGTTACAACGGAAAAACCTATACGCCACAAAGTTTTGCAAAGGAAGTAGTGGGCATACAACCCGAAAAATATATTGAATTGGGATCAGTAACCTATACCCCTTATTATGAAGCGAGTATGCTAATGGTACCTGATAATTGGAGTTTGCAAAGTGTATATAATGTGCCTTTAAACGATTTAACTACCATTGCCGATAATGCTTTAAAAAATGGTTACACAGTAGCTTGGGCTACCGATGTGAGCGAAAAATATTTCAGTTGGAAGAATGGTGTAGCCATAGTGCCCGAAAAAGAAGTTGAAGATATGGAAGCTGATGAAGTGAAGAAAATGTTTGATGGCCCGCAAAACGAAAGAGAAATTACCGCTGAACTTCGCGAAGAAGCTTTTGATAATTATACCACTACCGATGATCATGGAATGCATATTGTAGGCTTGGCAAAAGATCAAAATGGCAAAGAGTATTATATGGTTAAAAATAGCTGGGGCGATAAAAATGATTACAAAGGATATTTATATGTAAGTAAGGCTTTTTTTAATTACAAAACCGTGGCTATTTTAGTGAATGAAGCAGCCATACCTAGTGGTATTTTACGTAAGCTGAAATAGTGAGTGTTATGAGTTGTAACTGAAATAATGTACATTGTTTTAATGTTTGGAAAACAAATCAATCAATCGTCTTCAAACATTCATAAATAGTGATTATGAAGATACCGGAACGTATGAAAAATATTGTCATTCTTGTATTATGTCTTTGCTTAGGTATCTTGTCAAAAGCCCAAGATTTGAATCGAGCTAAGCTTGATTCTTTAATTGCCATAGCTAATAACAGCCATTCGGATTCGGAACATATTACTGCATTAAATCAAATCACCACCTCATATTGGTATGTAGGAAGCCCGGTGGTTAAAGATTCATTTCTTTATTATGCTAAACTTGCCGTAGGGGAGGCAAAAAAATCCACCTATAAATTAGGTTATGCAGAGGCATTATTTAACTATGGTAGATATCATGTTTCGGCAAGTAATCGCATGGTTGAAGCCACCCCAAGTTTTTTAGAAAGCTTAGCGGTGTTTGAAGAACTGAATGATAGTACAGGTATTTCACGTTGTTATGTTCAATTAGGGGTCGTAAATTTTTCGATGCAGAATTATGAGGTGGCTATTGAAAAACATAAATTAGCCTTACGATATAAAGATAATATCACCTCAAAATATTTATTGGCAATTTGCTATAGTGAGCTGGATAGTGTTAAACAAGCAAAAACGTATTTTCAATTGGCAATTCAAGATTATACAAAACAAAATAATCACGATCGTTTAATTGAATGTTTTATGTATTTGGGGCGAATGTTTATTAAAACCAATCAACTTGATTCTGGTTTCTACTATCTTAATAAAAGTGTTGCACTTCTTAAAACAAGTGATGATGCTTTAAAACGTCGCAGACCCTATGCATTTTTAGCCACCGCCTATCTTAAAAGTAATGATCTTAAAAATGCTATGTTCTATGCCCATAAGAGTTATGTCGATGGGAAAAATAATTTGGATGAGATTACAGTGGCCGAATCTTTGCATGTTCTTGCGCAGGCATCTGCATTGCAAGGCAATTACAAAAATGCATTTCAATATTTGAATGAATTGTATGATTTAAAAAACAATTCATTAAGTGGAAGTATTAAACAAAAAATTGCCGACATGCAAAGTCAATTTACTTATGTTAAAGAAATGAATGAGCAAAAAATCAGACAGGAAAAGGATCGAGAGTTTGCACAACAACAAATCAATCAGCAAAAAAATCTACGAAACGCTTTTATTATAAGTGCTGTTTTGCTTTTGCTCTCGCTTGCTTTATTATATAGTCGTTTTCAATTAAAGCGAAATGCAAATCTTGAATTGGAAGTTAAGAATGAAATGATTTCGAATGAAAAAGATCGATCTGATAAATTGTTGCTAAATATTTTGCCTACTGAAATTGCCGATGAATTAAAACGAACCGGCGAATCGGCTGCCCGACAGTATGAACATGTGACGGTTTTATTTACTGATTTTGTAAACTTTACAGGCATTAGTGAAAAAATGAAACCTACCGATTTGGTGCAAGTAGTTCATAAATATTTTACTGCATTTGATGCAATTATGGATAAGTACGGACTCGAAAAAATAAAAACAATTGGTGACGCTTATCTTGCAGTTTGTGGTTTACCCTTGGAAGTCGAAGATCATGCCATAAGAGTTGCCAAGGCTGCTTTGGAAATTCAACAATTAACTTTGCAAAAAGATTCACAATTTCAGATTCGAATTGGTATACATTCCGGTCCGGTAGTTGCCGGCATTGTAGGTGTAAAAAAATATGCTTATGATATTTGGGGTGATACCGTTAATACTGCTGCTCGCATGGAGCAACATAGCGAAACCTCAAAAATTAATATGAGTGGTGCCACTTTCGAACTTGTGAAAGATGCATTTCATTGCGCTTATCGTGGTAAAATTGAAGCAAAAAATAAAGGACAAATTGATATGTATTTTTTGGACTCTGTTAAGGTGTAAGCCCTATTCTCCTATCCATTTCAATGGTATCTTCGTCTCTCAACAAAGAAGGGTATGAAAAAGCAATCTGTTTTTATGTTGATGATTTGTTTGTCACCAATAATAGCTTTTTCACAAAAGCATGCAGTTAGTATAAACATGTATTCGTTTAGTAGCTACCAAAGATTGTTTACTAATTTACAATCCGATGATGAACAAAATGTAGATGGTATACAACTCGCACCGGCAGTTGAATACGCACATGAGCTAAAAAATAAATTGATGTATACGATTCAATATAATTATGCAAGTCAAAAAAGTATCAGTAGTTCTTCCTTTTCATCTGGCGATAGCAGTAATTCTTCGAGCAATGAAAATGTTTATAAAACACAAACTCATGGACTTCGTTTCGGCTTAGGAAAAAATACGAAACTTGGAAAGTATCTTTTGTATTCAGGCATTTCTGTTCCTATTCAATATAGCGTGAATCGGAACTATACAATGCGTAATCAAGTTTATAATTTTCAAGGTCAACAAATAGCTCATGCTTACTCGAATGAAAAGAGGCCGAATCAAATTTCGTTGGGTACATTTCTTACACAATCATTTTATTACCCGGTTTGCAAGCAACTTTATGTAGGGGTTGAATTAAATTTAGGATTCAATTATACTTACAGTAAAGGCATACGAACCGAAGTTGGGGAAAATGTTGATAGTTGGGGGTCGATTCATGTGATAGATGAACGAACTACTTATCAAGAAAGATATAGCAATATGCAGTTTTTAACTGCTCTTTCTGTTCGGTATACTTGGGGTAAGTGATCATTACATTCATTTTTTAAGTAACACAAGCCTACTATACATTCCCTAAGTGTTTATTTAATATCTGTTCGCAATACCAACATACACTACTACACTTGAACCCTACCACATGTAAGCATTTTCACATGAATGTATTATATTTGATTACAAATTTTTTACATGTCGAGTCAAGTTCAAGAACCTTTATTAAAAAGTGTACATGGCAGTAATGGTCAAACTATTGCACCCGTTGAAATTAAATTGGCTTTTATCGACGACATCCCATACGAACTTCATCCCGGCGAAACTATTTTGTCATTTATTCGCCGGCATAAAGGTCAAAAAGAAGTGCCTACTTTATGCGATGCGCCTAACCTCGAACCTTTTGGTAGTTGCCGTATTTGCAGCGTAGATGTTGCCCTTGTTCAAAATGGAAATTGTAAGGCTATGGCTTCTTGTCATACCCCTGTAATGCCAAACTCATATATCTATACCAATAATGAACGAATTCAAAAGCTTCGAAAAAATATTATTGAATTGGTTCTCACCGATCACCCGCTCGATTGTCTTACTTGTGAAGTAAATAATAATTGCGAATTACAAGAGGTGGCTGCACGAGTAGGTATACGCGATGTAAGATATCCCGAAGGTAAAAATCATTTAGATAGAAAAAAAGATTTAAGTCACCCTTACATGACCTCCGACTTAAGCAAGTGTATCAATTGCTTTCGTTGTGTACGCGCCTGCGACGAAGTGCAAGGTCAGTTTGTATTAAGTATGGCAGGCCGTGGTTTTGATACTAAAATTATTAAAGGCTCAGACGTAAGTTTTATGGAAAGCGATTGTGTAAGCTGCGGTGCTTGCGCACAGGCTTGTCCTACCAGTGCTATTAGCGATGTGTTTGAAAGTAAAAGCATAGTTGCTGATACCAAAACACGAACCATTTGTACGTATTGCGGCGTGGGTTGTAATTTGGAAGTGTCGACCGTAAACGGAAAAATAAAAAGTATACAAGCCCCTTATGATGCTGAAGTAAATAGCGGACATACTTGTTTGAAAGGTCGATATGCATTTAGTTTTTATAATCACAAAGAAAGATTGCGCACACCCTTGATTCGAAAAAATGGGGTATTAGAACCGGCAACTTGGGATGAGGCTTACGATTATATTGCCAACAAATTAATTGAAATCAAAAATAAATATGGCGCCGATGCCATTGGCGGAATTTCTTCGGCACGATGCACCAACGAAGAAAATTATTTGATGCAGAAATTTATTCGTGTCGTAATAGGCACTAATAATATTGATAGTTGCGCAAGGGTTTGTCATTCACCAACTGCCTTAGGTATGCAACGAACTTTTGGCACCGGAGCTGCCACCAATTCTGTTGTTGATTTAAAATATACCGATGCGATTATGGTTACCGGCGCTAATCCAACAGAAGGTCATCCAGTTACCGGAGCAAAAATGAAACAGTTTGCTTTCAGCGGAAAAACTACTATTGTGATTGATCCTCGTCGAACTGAATTAGCAAAATATGCAACCTATCATTTGCCTACCAAACCCGGTACCAATGTGGCGATATTGAACATGATGTTGTATTATATTATGCAAGCCGGCTTAGAAGATAAACAGTTTATTGAAAACCGAACTGAAGGTTACGAAGAGTTCAAGCAACATGTATTAGGCATGAATATGGATGAGCTTGAACAAGTTACCGGAGTAAAAAAAGAATTGGTTCAACAAGCCGCCATCGCCTATGCAAGTGCGCCTAATGCAATGAGCTTTCATGGCTTAGGCGTAACCGAACATTCGCAAGGAACGTATACGGTGATGCTTATTGCCGACTTAGCTATGATAACCGGAAATATTGGACGAAGAGGCGTAGGGGTAAATCCGTTACGCGGACAAAACAATGTGCAAGGAGCAGCCGATATGGGATGTCAACCACACCAAGGTGCCGGATATTTAGATGTTACCGATCCAATCTACCATAAAAAGTATGAAGAATTTTATGGGGTGCAATTACCAAATTATATCGGACTAAAAATTCCACAAATGTATGATGCAGCCATCGCCGGAAAATTTAAAGCTTTGTGGTTGATGGGTGAAGACAATGTTCAAACCGACCCAAATACAAATAAGGTAAGAGAAGCGATGAGTAATCTTGAACTCTTAGTAGTACAAGAACTTTTTGAAACCGAAACTTCACGTATGGCCCATGTGGTTTTACCAGCAGCATCCTTTCTCGAAAAAAGTGGAACCTTTACCAATGGAGAACGACGTATTCAAAAAGTACAAAGGGTGGTTGAACCTATTGAGGGTACAAAAACTGATGGACAAATTATAGTGGACATCATGAATAAAATGGGTTGTAAGCAGGAAGATTATAATCCGAAAACTTTGTTGCAAGAGATTGCTCAAATCGTTCCGTTTTTTGCCGGTGTGAAATGGGATGAACTTGGAGAAAATGGTAAGCAATGGCCGGTTTTACCCGATGGAAGCGATACGGAGATTTTACATACCGAAACCTTTAAGCGAGGCAGAGGGAAATTTATGCAAGCCACTTGGAAGGAATCGACAGAGCTTACAGATAACAAAAAAGATTTTCCATTTATACTTACTACCAACCGCGAACTCGAACATTATAATTGCGGATCGATGACACGCCGAACAGGTAATGCCGAAATTTTACCGATTGATACTTTATTGATACATCCGCTGGACGCTGCAGAACATTTTATAAGTGAAGGCGATATGGTTTGTATTGAAAGTGCACGCGGAAAAATTGATGTCAAAGCACGAATTAGCGACGAAGTGAAACAAGGTATTTTATCATCTACTTTTCATTATCCCGAAGTGAGTATGAATATTTTAACCAGCTCGGTAAGCGATAGTGATGCACTTTGTCCGGAGTATAAAGTTTGCGCAGTGCGCATTCGAAAAAGTAAAGGGAAGTATAAATTAGATGGTGTGAAATAAATCACAAGAAACCACCCATAATTGAATAAGAAAGGAAAGATTTTATTGCTATGTTTTTTAGCGCTGCTAACAACAGCCGTCATTGCCTTTACAAAAAATCAAAACCCGACAAATAATAAAATTGTTTCTTATATAGTTGACACCAAAACACAGGATTTACAACTTTACTGGAAAAACGATAAGGGCGAAATACTAAAAAGTATTCAAAACTTAAAGAGCTATGTTGAACAAAAAAACTTGACGCTAAGCTTTGCAATGAATGGGGGAATGTTCAAGAAAGACTTCTCGCCGCAAGGTCTTTTTATTCAGGATAAAAAAGTTTTGATGGCTGTAGACACAATGAACGGGATAGGAAATTTTTATTTACAACCCAATGGCGTTTTTTATGTAACCACTAATGGTATTGCTTTTGTTTGCAAAACCGCCGACTTTATAGACAATGGACAAATTACATACGCAACCCAATCGGGACCAATGTTGGTCATTGATGGACAAATTCATACAGCATTTAAAGAAGGTTCAACAAATCTTAATATCAGAAATGGGGTTGGTATTCTGCCTAATAACCAAGTGGTTTTCGCTATATCAAAATCAGAAATTAATTTTTATGACTTTGCTAAATACTTTCAAAGTTTAGGGTGTAAAAATGCATTGTATCTCGACGGGTTTGTTTCTAAGGCATATATACCTGAAAAAAATTGGATACAAACCGACGGCAATTTTGCTGTAATGATTGGCATCACAAAGCAAACTATTAAATGAGAGTAAATTGTACTACATCTAAATGTCTATAAGCAAGCCACAATTATTGCGACGAATGAAGCAATGCTATATGTAAGACTTTACTTTATGATCTACAATAGGTTATCATTGTTCGTCATGTTATAGTTACCTTGTACAAATAGTATTCAACGCAATTCAAATCATAAGCATGAAGCCAATAAAAATGTATCGTTTTATTTCTTGTATACTTGCTTTTGCTTTTAATCTCCCAAACAATAAATGGGCAAAATTCATTAGTAGGCGATGGATTTGGTGGTCGATTATGGTATAAGCCTTACAATTATACGGTGGGCTCATATTCAGCTTATAGTATCTGCGATTCTGATAGACAGTTATTGGGTTGGGGGTCGAATCAATTTGGTCAATTGGGAATCGGAACAAACATCGGTAGTCCAATGCCTACCATAATTCCCGGAATGAATCGGGTTTATTATTTTTCAACAGGCTATTTAATGGGTGCCATTCGTGAAGATAGAAGTGGCTGGGTATGGGGAAATGCGGCAGGAAATTTGCCAACCAAGGTAATAGACAATGTAACTTTTGTTGATGCCGGAATAAATATCTGTGCCTTTGTAAAATCAGATGGTAGCGTTTTTTCGGTGGGTGCAAATTATCATGGCCAATTTGGTAATGGTGCCAAAAGTTGGATGGCAAGTTTAATACCCTCGCAAATGAAAAATATTCATGGCGCAGTACGAACTGCACAAGGACAATATACAACCTGTGTACTTTTAGATGATGGTACGGTATGGTGCGCTGGATCAGATATTGGAGGAGGTTTAGGAAACGGGATAAGCGACACGTCTACTCATCTTGAGCCAATACAAGTGAATGTTTTATCAAATATTATTGATATTAAAGCGAATACAATTTCAAATCTTGCCCTGGATGAATTTGGAGACGTTTGGATATGGGGAACTAATCTCGCCACAAATAGTAATGCGCCTACTCCTGTAAAAATTGACAGTTTACATGATATTGTCGCGATATCCGGATGTAATGATGGTACACATTTTATGGCATTAGATGAAGAGGGTATTTGCTATTCATTTGGCGGAAACATGTTTGGGCAATGCGGTCAAAGCATTACCACTTTTTCGGTAGGCGTTAAAGATGTAAGCGACCATGTAGTGGATATTATGGCCGGAGAAACTTTTAGTTATTTGATAAAGGACGATGGAAGTCTGTGGGCATCAGGAACCACATTAGGTTCATCAAGCAATTCTATCTGGCTGAATTTAATTGATTCGCCGCGATATGTATTTACAAAAATTGACCCGAATATCGATTCCTTTGCACTTTGTCAACCATCAGAGTATACATTTCCTACTGATATTGTAAATCTATCGGGTGAAGATATTCCCATTTTTTTTCCGAATGCATTTTCACCAAACGAAGACGGATTGAATTCAATTTATAGAGCCATACAATCAAGTAAAAATTTGAAGATTGAGCATTATCATCTATCCATTTATAACCGATGGGGCAATTTATTATTCCATACCCATGCAATTGATCAAGGTTGGGATGGTAAATATAGAAATGTGACCCAACCCATCGAAACCTATTTCTATATGGCAACTTACAATTTGCCGGGCAAATCAACTCGTGTTATAAAAGGCGATTTGGTGCTGATTAGATAATTTTTTTTGTTGCTCATCGACAGTAAGTTCTATGATCTTTCGTGGCGATGGCACCATTCATCTATATAATCGATGGGATCATAATTTAGTATCGAACAGATTTCTGTAACAGACAATAATTTAGTCTGAACAGAAATTCAAATGGTATCAAATACGGTAAGATTTTAATTTTAGTATGGGCTACAGAATAAAAGCGGTTTTATCAATATGCCCAATATTTTAAGCAGTGGCATTCAATATCATGATAGAACAAAGCAACATTTTGGATTTACAGAGTGCTCTTTTTCATTAGGATTGAGGTGTTCGGTTGTAGCTATTCTAGCCCCGACTGTCGCGAAAATCCCTGAGTGTCTGCTTGCACAAACTTGAACTTGGGTGAAATTTAATTGCAGCACGAAGGATTGTAGCAAAGGCGGGAATAGCTACAAATAAAATCTAAAATTCTCACTTACTTCTTACTGCCTTTACCGCCTACTGCCTACTGCATCTACTTCCTACTGCATTTACTGCCAACTGCTTACTGTACCTACTGCCTACTAAATTTTATCCCCAAAATTTCTAAAATCACTTCCGCCGATTACCTTTGCGCCTTAGCAACAAGATATACAGTTTTTCAAGCTATCGCGAATATTTCGGTTCGGGGTAAAAAAAAAATGCCTAAAGACAACTCCATCAAGTCGGTTCTCATCATTGGTTCCGGTCCCATTATTATCGGTCAAGCCTGTGAATTTGATTATAGCGGAACCCAAGCCGCGCGCTCATTACGCGAAGAAGGCGTACAAGTAATTCTCATCAATTCGAACCCGGCTACCATTATGACCGACCCTATGATGGCCGACCGTGTTTACCTTTTGCCACTTACCGTTGAAAGTATAGAACAAATTTTAGAAGAGAATACTATTGATGCGGTGTTACCAACCATGGGCGGACAAACAGCCTTGAATTTGTGTAAAGAAGTTGATGAGTTGGGCATTTGGGAAAAATATAAGGTTCGATTAATTGGGGTAGATATCAAAGCCATCGATAAAGCCGAAGATCGTGAACAGTTTCGTCAATGGATGATAGCTTTAAACATCAATGTAGCAAAAGCTAGAACCGCAAACTCGTTTTTAGAAGGTAAAGAATTTGCCCAAGAAATAGGTTTTCCATTGGTAATTCGTCCTTCATTTACTTTAGGTGGTACCGGTGGTGGATTTGTAAACGACAAGGATGATTTAGATGAAGCACTAGACCGTGGTTTAAAGGCTTCTCCGATACATGAAGTATTGGTTGAGCAAGCCGTTTTAGGTTGGAAGGAATTTGAATTAGAATTACTTCGCGATAGTGCCGATAATGTATGCATTATTTGTACGGTCGAAAACTTTGATCCAATGGGTGTGCATACCGGCGACTCAATAACCGTTGCACCTGCCATGACCTTAAGTGATACCGCTTTTCAGCTTATGCGTAATACAGCGATTACCATGATGCGCGACCTTGGCAATTTTGCCGGAGGTTGTAATGTGCAGTTTGCATTAAATCCTGAAACTGAAGAAATTATTGCCATTGAAATTAATCCTCGTGTTTCACGTTCTTCTGCTTTAGCAAGTAAAGCTACCGGTTACCCCATTGCAAAAGTGGCCGCGAAGTTGGCTTTAGGCTATCGATTAGATGAATTGAAAAATCAAATCACAGGAAATACTTCTGCGTATTTTGAACCGGCATTAGATTATGTAATTGTAAAAATACCTCGTTGGAATTTTGATAAGTTTAAAGGCGCAAAAGACACCTTAGGCTTACAAATGAAAAGTGTAGGTGAAGTAATGGCAATTGGCAGAAGTTTTAATGAAGCCATTCAAAAGGCTTGTCAAAGTTTAGAAAACAATGCCGTTGGTTTAGGATATTATGGCAAAAGCTTAATGAAAACCGACGACATACTTGAATATTTAAAAACCCCTAAATGGGATCGAGTTTTTCGTATCAAAGATGCTTTGATGGCGGGTGTGAGTGTGAACTCAATCTCTAAGGCTAGTCATGGTATTGACAAATGGTTTTTAAAACAGATTGCCCATATTTGTGATATTGAAAAAGAAATTGCGAAGCACAAATTCGAAACTTTGCCCACTGAATTATTGCGTGAGGCCAAACACAATGGCTTCTCCGACGAGCAAATTTGTAGAATCATGAACGATGGTACCGAAGATAGTTTATACGAAAAACGTAAAGCTTTAGGTATAACGCGTGTGTTTAAAATGGTAGATACATGTTCGGCAGAATTTGAAGCCAAGACCCCTTATTTTTATAGTACATTCGAAACGCCTTCAGAACATAGTACGCTTACCCATAACGAATCGATAGTAACCGATAAGAAAAAGATTATTGTTTTAGGCAGCGGTCCTAATCGTATCGGACAAGGTATTGAATTTGATTATTGTTGTGTACATGGTTTGTTGGCCATTAAAGAATGTGGATACGAAGCCATAATGGTAAATTGTAATCCGGAAACCGTGAGTACCGATTTTGATATTGCCGATAAATTGTATTTCGAGCCGGTGTATTGGGAACATTTGTGGGAAATTATTGAACACGAAAAACCTGAAGGGGTGATAGTGCAATTGGGCGGACAAACTGCTTTGAAGTTGTCGAAAAAATTACAAGAGAAGGGCATTAAAATTATTGGCACCTCATTCGATAACATGGATATCGCCGAAGATCGCGGACGATTTAGTGATATGCTGAAAGCTTTAGAAATTCCCTATCCAGAATATGGTTCGGCCTATACGGTGGATGAAGCTATCGAAGTTGCGAATGTGGTGGGTTATCCGGTATTGGTTAGGCCAAGTTATGTATTGGGCGGACAACGAATGCGTATCGTAATTAACGACGATGAATTAGAGAAAGGCGTGATTAGTATTTTGAAGCATATTCCTGATAATAAAATTCTCATCGATCACTTTTTAGATCGTTGTCAGGAAGCCGAAGTGGATGCTATTTTTGACGGTGAACAAATTCATATTATGGGTGTCATGGAGCATATTGAACCCGCAGGTATTCACAGCGGTGATAGTCATGCCATGCTACCTGCCTTTAACCTAACCCCATTATTAGTTACTCGGATGGAACATTATGCCGAAAAAATTGCTAGAGCTTTGAATATTCGAGGATTGATAAATATACAATTTGCCATTAAAAATGATACGGTATATGTCATTGAAGCCAACCCACGTGCTTCACGTACCACACCATTTATTGCCAAGGCCTATCAAATTCCATATTTAAATGTGGCGACTAAAATTATGATGGGCACACATAAATTGTCGGATTTTACTTTTGAGAAAAAATTAGAAGGCTTTGCGATTAAAGAACCCGTTTTTTCGTTCAACAAATTCCCTGGTGTAAATAAAGAACTTGGACCAGAGATGAAGAGTACCGGTGAGTCGATTCGATTTATTAAAGATTTACGTGATCCCTATTTTAGGCAGTTGTATAAAGATAGAAGTATGTACTTGAGTAAATAGTGTAACTTTCAATCTTCTACCCAATAACTATTGGGTCAATTATCAATCTGCAAACCTCATTTGTAAATTGAAGATTGTAAATTGACTATGGCAAATCCTATTAAACGTATCAAAGAGTTACAAGCGATTAGTCGCGAACACCATCATGCATTATTGCTGTGCTGGAAAATAAAAACAGGATTCGCAAAAGGCATTAGTAGCCAACGTATGTATACATATGCAGCTTGGTTTTATCATCACTATTTATTACCTCATTTTGATATTGAGGAAAAATATGTATTCCCGATTTTAGGGAATGATGATCAAGATGTACAACAAGCCCTTTTGGAGCATCAGAAATTGAAGGATTGCTTTTCAGGAAATCAAGATCAGGTTTTAGTATTAAAAGAAATACAAACCCTACTTGAAAATCATATCCGGTTTGAAGAGCGTGTTTTATTTAATAGAATACAAGAAATAGCAAATGATTCGCAATGGAAAAGCTTACAGGCGCATCATAAGGAACATCACTTTACAGAAAATATGGAGGATGAATTTTGGAAATCATGACAACAACTAAAAAGAAAGTAATCGTAATTGGCGGTGGATTTGCCGGTATAGAATTTATTAAAAATGCCGATGAGAACTTGTTCGACATATTGTTAATCGACAAAATTAACCATCATCAATTTCAACCATTATTCTATCAAGTGGCTACTTCGCAAATTGAACCATCTAGTATTTCATTTCCACTACGACATGTTTTTAAGTATAAAAAAAACCTACAAATTCGACTTGCAGAGGTGTATTCAATTCATGAAGCAACATCTTGCGTTAGCACAAGTATCGGTGATTTTTGCTACGATTATTTGGTGATTGCCATTGGATGTACTACTAATTTTTTTGGGAACGATGAGATATGCAAACATGCGCTTACCTTAAAATCAACATACGATGCCATCCATATTCGAAATCATATTATTAATACCTTCGAGAAAATAATTTCAGCTTCGGCACATGAAAAGGCATCTTTACTTAATTTAGTAATAGTAGGTGCAGGTCCTACCGGTGTTGAGTTAGCCGGTGCCTTTGCCGAAATTAAATTACATGTTTTGCCTTACGATTATCCGGGTATCGATTTTTCGCAGTTTAAAATTTATCTGATAGAAGGTAGTAAGTATACCCTAAGTCATATGAGTGATAAATCGAAATCGACTTCACAAGCCTATCTCGAAAAAATGGGTGTCACCTTCATCAATGAAACCTTTGCAAAAAAATATGATGGACACACACTGAGTTTAAGTAATGGAAAGCATATCGAAACCCAAACGGTGATATGGGCAGCCGGTGTTTGTGGCAATAAATTAGAAGGTTTATTACCTGATATTATTACACCCGGTGGTAGAATCAAGGTGAATAGAATGAATGCTGTGATGGGAAGTGCAAACATTTTTGCCATTGGTGATATTGCATTTATGGAAACACCAAAATATCCTAAGGGACATCCTCAATTAGCGAATGTGGCCATTAACCAAGCAAAGCTTTTAGCAAAGAATTTAAAGGCCATTCAACAAAACAAAGCGGGTAAACATTTTGAGTATACAGATTTAGGCACTATGGCAACTGTTGGCCGAAACAAAGCAGTGGTTGACTTACCATCGTTTAGTTTTACCGGTTATTTTGCATGGTTTGTATGGATGTCGTTGCATTTGATGTTGATACTCAGTGTACGTAACAAATTGATTATTTTTATTAATTGGGCAAGTGCATATGTTAGTAAGGATACTTCGTTGCGATTAATATTGAGACAAAGTGATTACAAGAAGTGAATTTTCAATTTTCAATTTTCAATTTTCAATCTTCAAATTCATATTTGATCAAATCTAAAGATTGTATATTTAAGCCTGAAGATTGAAGTCTGAAGATTGAAGTCTGAAGATTGAAGATTGAAGATTGAGGTAATGCTAAACATTTTTCTATCTTTGTTGCACATAATTTTATTTGATGAAGAAATCACTACTTGTCCTTGCACTTTTTATAAGTGTAAGCTCATTTGCACAACAAGGTAATCTCAGTGGCGACCTTATGATGAATGTAAACTTTTTTCAGCGAGATACGAATATAAAAGCAGCCGATAACCCTCTTTACGATAATTTATTAAGTGGTGGTGAAGCATGGCTTGGATTACGTTATTCGGGTTTTGGATTTACTGGTACGGTTCGTTTTGATGGTTTTCATAATTCGAATTTGCAAACCCCAACAAACGCACTTACTGCTGCAGGCATAGGTATGTTTAGTTTAAATAAAGAATTTAAAAAATTAAGTATTACTGCAGGGCATGTGTACGACCAATTTGGTAGCGGTATTATTTTTAGAGCTTATGAAGACCGTGGACTATTAATTGACAATGCATTATTTGGCTTGCATTTGAAATATCGCTTAAACGATAAGCTTACGATTAAAGGCTTTACCGGCCAAACAAAAAATCTCTTCGAACGATTTGCACCTATTCAAAAAGGAATTAATGCAGAAGGTGATTTTGATATTAAAGGCAAGGCACATATTACACCGGGTATCGGTATTGTAAATCGTACCATCGATCAACAAAGTATGAATGTGTTGGTAGCTAATATAAATGCCATGGATGAAAAAAATCGCTTTGTGCCAACTTATAATATGAATGCAATTACCGTGTACAATACATTAAATGCCGGAAATTTTACTTGGTATGTTGAGGCTGCTGCAAAAACAAAAGAAGCCATTATAGTGCCCAATGAAGGTTTGCGTAAATATGGTGGAAACGTTTTGTATTCAACCTTAGGTTATGCAAAAAATAAATTTGGCATCAACGCTTCTGCACGAAGAACCGATCATTTTGTAATGCGAACTTCACCCGATCAACAATTATTAAAAGGTATGATATCATGGCAACCTATTATTGCACAAATTCGTCCGCAACGTTTAATAGCACGTTATACGCCACAATCACTCGATATATCTGAATTGGCAGGAAATGTAAATGCCTTTATTACCCCTAATGATAAATATACTTTTAACCTTAGCTATACGCATATTAATACCCTCGAAGGCGATGCCTTATATCGTGAGGCTTTTGTTGAAACAGAAATTCGAAGTGTAAAGAAATTCCTGTTTCATTTAGGCGCACAATATTTAGTGTATAACCAATCTATTTATCAATCAAAAGTAAAAGAAGAATACCCAGATGTACATGCCATAACGCCTTTTGTAGAAGTGGTTTATAAACTCAGTAAAAAGCGTTCGTTGCGTTGCGATTTACAATATATGAGTACCAAACAAGATTATGGTTCATGGGCATTTGCTTTGCTTGAGTATAATATTTCGCCTAATTGGAGTTTCGCCGTTTCGGATATGTATAATATTAAACCCAATAAAGTACATGTAAAAAAAGCCAATCATTATCCTAATGTATTTATGGCTTACACTAAAGATGCCAACAGATTTACCTTGCAGTATGTAAAGCAAGTGGATGGTATAAATTGTACGGGTGGTGTTTGCAGATACGAGCCTGCGTTCAGCGGATTTAAATTTGGTGTAATTTCAACTTTTTAAAATGTCAAATAGAAAACAAATGCAAAAGAATATTTTATTAGTCTTGATGATTGGCTTGGTTTGGATGGCTTGCACAAAAGAGCAATTGCCTAGTGGGTTAAATTTAAAAGACTTAATTAAAACCGAGGATACAACGTATTTGATAAGCACCATTCCAACTGCACAAACCAGACATATTTTAATGGAAGAACCTACAGGTGTTCGTTGTCCGAATTGCCCTGATGGTGCCGAGTTGATGCATGATCTTAAAATCGCTAATCCAGGTCGTATTTTATCTGTATCGGTGTATTCTCCTTTTTTAAATGATTCGGTTCCACCTGCTAAATACAATTTTAATACACCTGATGCGGAAGAGCTTGTAAACTTTTTGGGTGGGGACCCGCAAAAACCTACTTCTTCTATCAATCGTATACCAACCGGTTATGTAACGCCACCCATACCCTACTTTTTTTCAAAAGCCGATTGGGCTACAAAAGTTGCTAGTGAATTAACCAAAACCACGCCACTGAACCTTGAACTCAATGTGATTCCCAATGGTACAGATTACTACTTAAAAAGCAAAGTAACTTTTACCGAAAGCATAAGTGACAGTTTAGTAATGTCGGTTTATATTATTGAAGATAGTATTATTGATTTACAAGAATTTCCTAGTAGTGTGATAGATTTAAATTATGTTCATAATCATGTACTTCGTAAAATGGTAACGCCTGTTTCGGGTTCTAATTTTTTAAGTACGATGCCCATCAAAGAAAAAGGCCGAGTATTTGAACGAACATTTAGCATCACACTTCCTTCAAATATTGTAAACCCGGCGCATGTGAAACTACTTTGCTTTGTACATAAAACCGGTGCAAGTAAAGAGGTGATACAGGTGGAGGAAGTGGATTTGTAGGGAGGACATCGAGGCTCGGAGTTGGGGGTTCGGGGTTCGATGCAAGAATAATTCAACGTTAGATAAAGTTGTATGAAGCCTATATTCTTACATTTTGTTGTGCCTCAAGACACTTTATTCAAGAAGGATGCCTAGCCCCGATTGTAGCGAATGCCCGCAAATAGTTGACTACTATTTTCGTAGCAAGTACAATTTGCGGCAGCAGCGTAAAGCGGGAATATGCTTCAAATAATCAGTAGCCAAAATTCTAAATCCTAAAATCGAAATTCGAAGTGAAGCAATGCGAGTAAAACCCTAAATCCTAAAAACGAAATTCGAAGTGAGGCAATGAAAGTAAAACCCTAAATCCTAAAATCGAAATTCGAAGTGAAGTAATGCGAGTAAAACCCTAAATCCTAAAATCAAAATTCGAAGTGAAGCAATGCGAGTAAAACCCTAAATCCTAAAATCGAAATTCGAAGTGAAGCAATGCAAGTAAAACCCTAAATCCTAAAATCGAAATTCGAAGTGAAGTAATGCGAGTAAAACCCTAAATCCTAAAAACGAAATTCGAAGTGAAGTAATGCGAGTAAAACCCTAAATCCTAAAATCGAAATTCGAAGTGAAGCAATGCGAGTAAAACCCTAAATCCTAAAATCGAAATTCGAAGTGAAGTAATGCGAGTAAAACCCTAAATCCTAAAATCGAAATTCGAAGTGAAGCAATGCGAGTAAAACCCTAAATCCTAAAATCGAAATTCGAAGTGAAGCAATGCAAGTAAAACCCTAAATCCTAAAATCGAAATTCGAAGTGAAGCAATGCGAGTAAAACCCTAAATCCTAAAATCAAAATTCGAAGTGAAGTAATGCGAGTAAAACCCTAAATCCTAAAATCAAAATTCGAAGTGAAGCAATGCGAGTAAAACCCTAAATCCTAAAATCGAAATTCGAAGTGAAGTAATGCGAGTAAAACCCTAAATCCTAAAATCGAAATTCGAAGTGAAGCAATGCGAGTAAAACCCTAAATCCTAAAATCGAAATTCGAAGTGAAGTAATGCGAGTAAAACCCTAAATCCTAAAATCGAAATTCGAAGTGAAGTAATGCGAGTAAAACCCTAAATCCTAAAAACGAAATTCGAAGTAAAGATTCTTCAAGCTAGTATAATTTCCGAACCTCGAACCCCGAACTCCAAACCCCTAACATCTATTTCCCATGGCACTGCTTAAACTTCTTACCGCTTCCGCAAGGACATAAATCGTTCCTTCCGATTTTTGGTTCGAGGTTGCGGATTGGATCGCGTTTTACTTCGGCTGTAGAGGTTGATGTATAACGATCGTTTTGATTGGCTGCATAATCTTCGCCTGCTTCATCAATCTCTTCACGATTCGCACGCATTCTGCTCATATCGGTTTTTTCAACTTGTGCTTGATGAATATCCTGCTCTTGTTGCATCGGTATTCCGCAACGCATCAAAAACGAAACAATATGTTTATTGGTTTCGCCGATCATTTCTTTAAATAAGTTAAAGGCTTCAAACTTATAAATCAATAAAGGATCTTTTTGCTCAAGACTTGCCAATTGCACACTTTGTTTTAACTCATCCATTTTACGTAAATGATTTTTCCAAGCATCATCAATTAAAGCCAATGTAATTTGTCGCTCTAACGAATTAATCATTTCTCGTCCTTCAGTGGCAATGGTTTTTTTAAGGTTGCTTACAATTTGAACACCCTTTACGCCATCAGTAAATGGAATCGCAATATTTTCAACTCTGTCTCCATTTTGTTCAAATACATTTTGTAAAACAGGCGCTGTTTGCTCACGTAACCAAGTTGTTTTGCGCTGATAAGTTTCGAATAAATGGTTATACAATTTTTCGGTTAACGCATTTACCTCAATCTTTAAAAACTCTGCTTCTTCGATACCCGGCTCCATTGCAAAATCGCGTAGCACCTCGGTAGTAAACTCTGCATAATTTCGATGTCCATCAAATTGCTTAGCAACCAAACCACAACTATCGTACATGGCATTATCTAAATCGAGTGCTAATCGTTCGCCAAACAAGGCATTTTTACGACGCGTATAAATAACCTCACGTTGTGCATTCATCACATCATCATACTCAAGCAATCGCTTACGAATGCCAAAATTATTTTCTTCTACCTTACGTTGGGCACGTTCGATAGATTTTGAAATCATACTATGTTGAATCACATCACCATCTTTATGACCTAATTTGTCCATCCAACCGCTTAGTCTATCGCTACCAAATAAACGCATTAAATCATCTTCGAGCGAAACATAGAATACTGAACTACCCGGATCACCTTGACGACCGGCACGTCCACGTAACTGCCTATCAACCCTTCTACTTTCATGACGCTCGGTACCGATGATAGCTAATCCGCCGGCTTCTTTTACACCGGCTCCTAATTTAATATCGGTTCCTCTACCCGCCATATTCGTAGCAATGGTAATCGCGCCAGGCAAACCGGCTTCGGCTACCACATTGGCTTCACGCGCATGTTGTTTGGCGTTTAATACATTATGAGGCACCTTATCGAAGGTGAGCATTTTACTTAAAAGTTCTGATACTTCAACCGAAGTGGTACCCACCAAAACAGGTCGACCGGCTTCACGAAGTTTTTTTACTTCTTCGATAACGGCGCGATATTTTTCACGTTTGGTTTTATACACCAAATCTTCTTCATCCTTACGAATTACATTTACATTGGTAGGGATATTGGTTACTTCTAATTTATAAATCGACCAAAACTCACCGGCTTCTGTTTCGGCAGTACCGGTCATACCCGCCAATTTGTGGTACATACGGAAATAGTTTTGCAAGGTAATCGTTGCAAAAGTTTGGGTTGCCGCTTCTACATCTACATTTTCTTTGGCTTCTAAGGCTTGATGTAACCCATCGCTATAACGGCGACCGTCCAATATCCTTCCGGTTTGTTCATCCACAATTTTCACTTTACCATCCATCACCACATATTCTTGGTCTTTATCAAACAAGGTATAGGCTTTTAGTAATTGTTGTATGGTGTGAATACGATCGGCTTTTACCGAGTAATCTTGTAAAAAAGCATCTTTGCGTTTGAGTTTTTCTTCGGCACTGTAGTTGCCACTTTCAATTTCGGCCATACCGACACCAATATCTGGCATCACAAAAAAGTTGGCATCTTCGGCATTACCGGTTAAAAGCTGAATTCCTTTTTCGGTTAAATCAACTTGATTATTTTTTTCGTCTATGGTGAAGTAAAGTTCCTTATCCACCTTCGGCATATTTTTTTGCTGATCGGAGAGATAATAGTTCTCCGTTTTTTGAAGAACTTGTTTAATACCTACTTCACTTAAAAATTTAATAGTGGCTGTATTTTTTGGCAAACCACGGTGGGCACGTAATAAAGCCATGCCACCGCCTTCTTTATCGTCGTTTCCTTCGGTGATGAGTTTTTTAGCTTCTAATAAAAAAGCATTCACCACTTTGCGTTGTGCTTCAACCAATCGTTCGATACCCGGTTTTAACACATGAAACTCTTGATCATCGCCTTTAGGTACAGGTCCCGAAATAATTAATGGGGTTCGGGCATCATCAATCAACACGCTATCCACCTCATCAACCATGGCAAAATGCAATTTGCGTTGTACCATTTCTTGCGGATTATGCACCATATTATCACGCAGGTAATCGAAACCAAATTCGTTATTGGTACCATAGGTGATATCTGCCAAATAAGCATTTCGGCGTTCGGTAGAATTCGGTTGATGTTTATCGATACAATCTACGGTAAGTCCGAGCCATTCAAATAAAGGTCCGTTCCATTCGCTATCACGACGGGCGAGATAATCATTCACCGTTACCACATGAACACCTTCGCCGGCTAATCCGTTAAGGTATGAAGGGAGGGTAGAAACGAGGGTTTTACCTTCACCGGTGGCCATTTCCGAAATTTTACCTTCATGAAGATTATAACCACCAATCAACTGAACATCGTAGTGAACCATATTCCAGGTTACTTGTCCGCCCGCTGCCAACCAAGTATTTTTATAAATTACTTCATCGCCTTCAATGGTGATATAATCTTTTTTTACGGCAAGATTTCTATCAAGTTCAGTGGCTTTGCTACGTAATTCGGTATTTTCTTTTAATCTTCTTGAAGCATCTTTTACGATGGCAAAGGCTTCGGGTAAAATTTGTAAGAGAATTTCTTCAAGTTTAGCGTCTTTGTCTTTCACCAACTGATCAATGGCCTTATACATGGTACCCTTTGCATGAATATCCGTATTATTTTCGGCGGCTTCGCGTTGTGCTTTAATCTCGGCGCTGATATCACTCACATAATCTTGAATTTTAGCTCGAAGGTTTAGAGATTTCTGACGAAGTTCATCGTGTGAAATGGTTTGAAAGCTTTGATAGATTTGACTGATTTGTTCGATAACCGGGGCTAATTTCTTTACATCTTTTTCAGATTTACTGCCGCCGAATAATTTATTTATGAATTTCAACATATTGAGATATTCTAAGAATTTCGTGATTTAAGATAATAGTTTTAAAGCTTGTCAAATTCCATGCTAGGGTGCAGGTTTCTGACAGGGTGGCAAATATAATAGTTATCGACTGAAAATACTGAATTGATGGCAGGTTGGAAAACAATTAAAAAATGGTCAACCGTATATAAGGAAGTACACAGAAGTGAAAACCCCAATTTGCAAACACAGCTTCCCCAATTAATATTTCACATTTACTTTTATGTTTTTGAGAATAACTTATGTTTGTGAAGATGTTTACAATGAAATTTAACTTGAAAGCTGTAACTACCTGTATATTGCTATTACTCATCTTAGGCAGTGGTTGGAAAACACAAGCTCAAGATTCGTGCCATCTAAAAATTAGCATCATTACTTGCGGTAGCGGCGAAGATTTATATGCCTGTTACGGTCACTCTGCCATTCGTATTATAGATACATGTGCCGGTAGCGATAGAGTATATAATTACGGTACGTTTAATTTTGGTGACCCTCAGTTTTACTGGAAATTCACTCGAGGTAAATTGCCTTATTATCTAAACATCGAAACCTTCGACCGCTTTATGTATACCTATATACAAGAAGGTCGTAAAGTAGATGAACAGATATTGGAACTTTCAGAAAGCGATGCTCAACAAATACAAGCTTTTTTAGAAAATAATGCCAAACCCGAAAATAAATATTATCGTTACGATTTTTTGTTTGATAATTGCTCAACACGTATCCGTGATATTTTTCCGAAATTATTTGGTGAACGTTTTCAAATGGGTGAAGCAATGGAAAGTGATAGCTGCTCGTTTCGTACCATCTTAAATTATTACGAGCGCAATTTACATTGGACACGCACCGGCGTTAACTTATTAATGAGTCATAGAGTGGATGAAAAAATGAGTAATGAACAAAGTATGTTTTTGCCTTATTATTTAATGCGGGGTTTTGCAGGCGCATATTTAGATGGAAATAAATTAGTGGCCCTATCTCAAGAGCTATTGCCCGATAGAATAGAAATAAAACATGAAGTAAATCAGGCGAAGTATTTTTTATGGATATTTTGTATCGCAATTTTTATACTTTCTTTCAATAAAACTTTACAACCCTACCTACTGTATTTTGATGTTTTTTTATTTATGATTCTTGGGTTATTAGGATGCTTTATGCTATTTATGTGGTTAGGCACCGAACATCAAGTTTGCGAATGGAATCGAAATTTATTTTGGGCATTTCCACTTCATCTTGCTTTTGCGTTTATGATTGCCCGCAATTCAACGCAAGTTGCTAAGTATGCTCGGTATGCAAGTTGGCTTATCGTACTTTCGTTTTTTTACGAATTTATTGCCGAACAAAAATATATCACTGAAATAACCCCTATACTTTTACTCATACTTTATCGTTTAGGAAAATACTCAAGTCGAATAACTATCGCTTCTTTCACCAATCCATTTATGCATGCAAATCGAACTCGATAATGAACGTTTTTTAGATTGCTTTTACCATAAAACAGGTAAGGGACAACCTATTGTTTTATTACATGGCTTTGCTGAAGATCATAGAATTTTTAAGTATCAAGTTGACATACTTCAAGAGAATTATACGGTAATTACACCCGATTTTCCGGGTACCGGAGCATCAAGTTTACCACTTGAAACCATGAGTATGGAATTACTCGCCGATTTTGTTCAAGAAATTCTTAAGCAAGAAAAGATTGAGAAAACCATCCTATTAGGGCATTCGATGGGTGGATATACCACCTTAGTTTTTGCCGAAAAGTATCCAAATAATTTATTGGCATTTGGTTTAATTCATTCGAGTGCATTACCTGATGATGATTTAAAAAAAGAAAATCGACGAAAATCTATCAAGCTTATTGAAAATGAAGGCAAAGAGATTTTTTTAAAAGCGATGATACCTAATTTGTATAGCGAATTTTCAAAGCAAACTAAATCCGAGGATATGGCATTCCATCTTCAAATGGCATTAGATTGTGCTTCTTCCTCTTTACAAGCCTATTATCAAGCTATGATTGATCGTCGTTCAACCATGCATGTATTGCAAACTGCCAAGGTGCCTGTTTTATTTGTAGTTGGAAAGTGCGATAATGCGGTGCCTTATGAGCAAGCCCTACAACAAAGCGCATTACCAAACCAAAGTGAAGTGCATTTACTTAATTTTACGGGCCATACTAGCATGTTTGAAAATCCTGACGTCTTAACATCAATGATCGATAACTATTGTAAATATGTTTTAGCCTAAAAAACCCTATTTTTGCTTATCTTGAAAAGATTATTCTTCATATTATTCGTGCTGATTTCAAACTCAATGTTTGCGTCCCATATTGTTGGGGGCGAACTTACCTATAAATGTGTTGGGCCCGATAAGTATGAAATTACCCTTAATCTATATCGCGATTGTTTGCCTCCCTCTATGGGTGGAGGTAATCCAGCAGCCCTTGCCGATGATGATCCTGCTTTTTTAACGGTGTATAGAGGGGCCAATTTCTTTCGCTTCGATTCTATTTTTTCAAATAACAGCATTTTGGTGCCGGTAAATTTTAATAATGCTTGTATCAATAATCCACCCGCAACTTGTATTAATCGACTTCAATTTAAATATACTCTCACATTACCGGCCAGCACTTCGCCATATACGATTATGGTGCAGCGATGTTGCCGAAATGGGTCTATTAATAATATCAGTAATCCGGGCAACACGGGCGCTACCTATTCATGTACTATCCCGCCCTCTCCGATTGTATGTAATTCGAGTGCCGATTTTTTAAACTACCCGCCTCAAATTATTTGTATCAATAATCCTTTCGTATACGACCATTCGGCATTTGATGCTAATGCCGATTCATTATCATATTCGTTTTGTAACGCGATGAAGGGTGGGGCACCGAATGATCCTAAGCCCATTTTAGCTAGTGGCAGTATTCCGGGTTTAAGCGTGGTAGATTATATTTCACCCTTGAGCGGAACGAATCCAATGGCGGGTAATCCTTTGTTGCAAATAGATCCGGTAACAGGTATTATAACAGGAACTCCGAATTTAATGGGGCGATTTGTTGTAAATGTTTGTTGTACCGAATGGCGTGCAGGTGTACCCATTAATGTGGTGAGTCGTGAATTTCAATTTGTAGTTACCAATTGTTCGAAAGCGGTGATTGCTAATATTCCTCAGCTTTCGAACGAGCCGAATACTTATATTATCAGTTGCAAATCAAATACCGTTTTCTTTTATAATAACAGTGTAGGCGGCTTTAAATATAATTGGGATTTTGGCGTCATTGGCGATAACTCAGATACCTCAACACTTTTTGAACCCACTTTTACCTACCCTGATACCGGTACTTATATGGTTACCTTAGTCGTAAATAACGGAACTACTTGTCCGGATAGCATTAAACGTATCGTAAAAGTTTATCCCGATTTTAATACAGAGTTCGATTATAAAGGTGCACTTTGTCCAAACGAAGCGATCGACTTTACAGATAAAACCTTTTCTACTTTCAACGAAATAAATAGTTGGAACTGGCAATTTGGTGATGGTAATATATCAAGTCTGCAAAACCCAACACATACTTACAGCAACATAGGAAATAATTATACGGTTACGCTTATTTCGGGGAATAAGTATGGTTGTAAAGATACCGCCTCGTTAGTCCTTGAAATTCCGGTGGTAAAAATTTTTGCAGGAAATGATACCATCATTGTAAAAAATACATCGTTTCAGTTTAATGGTACCGGCGGACAAGATTATGAATGGACGCCATCCACTTTACTCGATAACCCATTTGTCTATAATCCCAATGCCACCTTTACCGATACCGGCAAATATACATACGCTTTAAAGGGAATTACTGCGAATGGATGTGTTGGATATGATACGATAAATATATTAGTAGCCTCGGGGCCCTATTTAAATATTCCTAATGCATTTTCGCCCAATGGCGATGGCAATAATGATGTCTTTAGTATTTTGGCAGCAGGGTATAAACGATTAAATTATTATCGAATTTATAATCGTTGGGGGCAACAAGTTTTTCAGACCAATAATTTTAGAAATGGTTGGGATGGGACTTATAATGGCAAGGCTTGTGAACTAGGAACTTATTTTTGGATACTCAGCGCCTACGATCTAGAAAACAAAGAAATCTTTTTAAAAGGCGACGTTACATTAGTTAGATAATTTTATGCAGAGAACAGTTTTGATAACAGGCGCCACTTCAGGCATCGGAAAAAGCACAGCCATTTTATTTGCAAGCAATGGATTTCAGTTGATACTCACAGGAAGAAGGTCGGAGCGCTTAGCCGAATTGAAAACCGAATTAGAAAAAACCTATCAAAGTATAGTGCAAACTTTGTGTTTTGATATTACTGATTTATCTGCGGTACAAAAGGCCTTTGCAAGTATTGATACCAAGAAATTTACAACAATCGATATTCTTGTAAATAATGCAGGATTGGCTGCCGGTTTCGGATCCATCGACAATGGAAATTACGATGATTGGAATGTGATGATAGATACCAACGTAAAAGGTTTATTACATGCAAGTCGTGAAATAATTCCATTCATGAAAACACAAGGTTTTGGACATATCGTAAATATAAGTTCAACTGCCGGCAAAGATGTATATGTAAATGGAAATGTATATTGTGCTACCAAACATGCGGTAGATGCGCTAACAAAAAGCATGCGTATCGATTTATTACCTTATGGTATTAAAGTTACCTCGGTTAATCCGGGTGCTTGCGAAACCGAATTTTCGTTGGTACGATTTAAAGGGGATGAGCAAAAAGCCAAAGCGGTTTATGATGGATTTACACCTTTAACGCCTGAGGATGTTGCGGCTTCGATTTACTATGTTTGCACCTTACCAAAACACGTTTGCATCAACGATCTTACCATCACTTGTTTAACACAAGCCAATGCTCACTATAATATTAAAAAAACGGTTTAATTAAATTTCAATTGCAAGTCATGTATATCGAACAACTCTATACTCATTGTCTTTCAGAAGCAGCTTATTATATCGAATCGAATGGCGAAGCGGCTGTGATAGATCCCTTACGTGATACAGATGCCTATATAAAATTGGCGGCATCTCGAAACGCGAAAATCAAGTATATTTTTGAAACACATTTTCATGCCGATTTCGTGAGTGGGCATTTGGATTTGGCAGCCAAAACCGGCGCACCCATTATTTACGGACCGAATGCACAAACTGAATTTAAAAAATATAGTGCAGTTGATGAAGAGCTATTTCCATTGGGAGCTATTCAGTTAAAAGCTATACATACACCCGGTCATACACTTGAATCGACATGTTATTTGGCGATTGATGAGCAGGGAATTCCCGAAGCTATTTTTACAGGCGATACTTTATTTGTTGGCGATGTGGGTCGACCCGATTTGTTTAGTGGTGATTTAACGAAAGAAGAGTTAGCCGAATTTATGTACCATTCATTACATAAATTAAAAGCATTACCAGATGCGGTAAAAGTATATCCTGCTCACGGACCAGGGTCGAGTTGTGGAAAAAATTTAGGACCTAATACGCATAGCACAATTGGTGAAGAAAAATTAACGAATTACGCCTTACAGCCGCAAAGCAAAGAAGAATTTGTTACGGCCGTTACAGAAGGATTGTCAACCCCACCGGTATATTTTGCCATCAATGCCGGTATCAATAAAAAAGGATATATGAGTTTGGATGAATTAATGCAAAAGGGCATGAAAGCTTTGACCATTGAAGAATGTAAGGCATTAAAAGATGAGGCCATTATTTTAGATACTCGACCGGCAACTACCTTTACACAAGGGTTTATACCTTCATCCATCAGTATAGGTTTAGAAGGACGATTTGCAGAGTGGGCAGGAGCGATGTTGCCTTTTCATGAAAAAATTATTTTGGTTACTGAAGCCGGTAAGGAAGAAGAAACTTTAGTTCGATTAGCAAGGGTTGGCTTCGACCAAATTATCGGGTATTTAGACGGTGGATTTGAGGCTTGGCAGGCTGCTAATGAACCTATTGATTTAATCATTGATATTGAAGCCGATGAATTGAAAATGGATTTAAATTATGATAGTCATATGGTAGTGGTTGATGTGAGAAAAGAACTTGAATACCAAAACGGACATGTATCTACGGCTATTAATATGCCTTTACATACTTTAACTGATGTAGGTACAATTTGCAATTTCGAAGACAATGATAATTTGTATATTCATTGTGCAGGAGGATATCGTTCGGTAATTGCTTCTTCCTTATTGAAGCGTCACGGTTATCACAACTTACGCAATGTTTTAGGCGGATACGAAAAGATTAAAGAAATACCGGGTATGCCAATTGAAGTTTCGAAGCAGGTATTGAATTAGATTTTTTAATCGGGGTTCGAGGTTGGAGGTTCGGTAAATTGCAGATATATTATAATTTAAAAGGCTAATTATTTTTAGATTGTGATAAAGAAATTAGGAATAAAGTTGGTGGCGGAAAGCTTTCTAAAACACAGTAATTTCCTATATACTGTGCGATTATTAGTTACCCAATAGTAAACTATCAATATAAGGCGAACTAGTACCAAATCCCATTCCTATAATTTTATTCTTTTCATTAAGATTAAAATCAACTGCAATCGTTTTCTTTGAACAAATAACTTTAAAAAGAGCACCTCTATCTTTTTCAGAAAGGGCATCTGGATCACCAGGTTTTAGCCCATATCTCTTATTAATTGAATCGATATCTTTTTTCGATATACTTACTGTATCTAATGTGAGATATTTAACAGATTGAATGCTACCATACTTTTGTTTAAGTCCTTCAATATCTTCTAAATTCCAGTGACCTTCATTACTGTACAGATAAAGTAAACTATCTAGTTGGTTGGAATTATAAAAATATTTAAACTTGTTCATTACATTTTCATAATCAATTTGGGATTGTGTGTATGCAATAGTATACAGTGTAGAAAAAGCAATTGTAAAAAGTATCTGTTTCATTAAACAAAAATAACATTTAGTAATTTGCTTCATGCAACTTTGGCAACCAATTTTTTAATGATAGATAACAGAAGGAGATGTTTGAAAAATGTGCTTACTTGAAGAATTTACCTTTCCTATTTCTATTTTCGTAATTCATATTTGAGGTAGTCAGATTAAGTAGAGAATTGAGGTCCGGAGAATCTCCTAATTGAAGATTGAAAATTAAGTTTACTTTCTTTTAAACACCATCACATAATGATGCTTACTATCATATACTTTGTCAAAATCTTCATTCATATCTTTCAATAGTTGTTTTACACAATCATAGTTCATAGCATCATTTCGCCATTGCTGAAAAACAATATAGTCTATTCGACGTTTAGTTTTTTGTTCATACAATTGATAATCACCACAAGGTGGTAAATTACCTTGAATAAATCCACTCACTGTTTCGCGTGGATTTTTTCCAGGCTGCCAATTCACCGGGAAATAATTTATCTCGGCTTCATAATTATTTAATAGAATGAGATGCTTGTTTTTTTCGGCACCTAAAAAATCACTAAAGTGTAAAAACGATCCATCTTTATGAAATACACTATCTCCATTAGGTAACTTCTGCCAATAGTCGAAATGTAAATTTAAGATCACACTTTTATCCTCAATGTAATCAGTCGCCGTCATAATCTCATTGCCAATTTTACTTGCCTTCATCACATAAGGAAATCGAATGACTAAAAACACGATTGAAATAAAAAAACTACATCCAATAAAAATCATCTTGGTTAAATCGGTCCAGCGTTTGGTAGCAAAATATAATAATAAAAATAAGGGCGGTAAAAAGGCAAGTCGTATATCGATGCTGCCTGCGCCTCCAATGCTATGCGGACAAGTGACATAACTTATAAAAGTAAATAGCATCATACATAATAGCACATAGCCGAGCTTCATTTTTTTAGGGATATTCACTTTGATGCGTGTAAATATGAGCACTAATAAAAAAGATAATAATAGAATGCTACATGCTATAGCAGGAAAAACTTCGGCGTGTCGTGTACTTTGCGAGGCAAAAAACTGAAAGAAAGCA
Source organism: Bacteroidota bacterium (assembly GCA_016706595.1). Taxonomy (GTDB): domain Bacteria; phylum Bacteroidota; class Bacteroidia; order Chitinophagales; family Chitinophagaceae; genus OLB11. The sequence goes on from JADJJH010000007.1 coordinate 226,765, forward strand.
CTGAGCTTTTTACCTATGCTCCATGCATGCGCTTCACGACCCACACCACGCTTCAACATAAATAAAAAAATCAATAAAAGTGAGGGTATAAAAACTAGTAATAAGCGCGAAAGTTGTACACTAAGCTTTCTAAAATCGAGTGGAATAAATAATTGAAAGTGTTCGCTAAGCCATAGTAAAAATATCATCAGCATGGCATATAGCACCGGCATACCGTGCGAAAATGCTGTGAGAAGTAATAGAGCAGTAAGAATTAATTGCTTAAATGGATGTTCGAGCTGATAACGATGGTTGACATAATACCCCATCGTATAAAAAAAGAAACCAAGTGCTAAGGAGTAATTATAAAATCCTTGCTGAAAAGCTAGCGTAAACAGAAAAGGAAAAAATAAAAAACTCAGAAAAGTATTTTCATGATGCAAGGCTTTTATAAAAAACCGAAAACCGAAGGCAAAAACTAATACATAGGTTATTTGAAAAAATTTATCGGCTAACCATGCAGGAAAAAGCTGCGTTAAAAATCCAACAAATAAATGACCGAACCAATTAGGGTCAAGATTTCGATTAATGGTATAGAAGGCTTTATAAAAATCACGTTCGTGTCCGAAAACATAATCAAATAAAACTTTGGCATTATAGGCATGACTGGCACCATCACCCGTAATATAATATTGGGGAAGTATGATAATGCTTAAGGCAAAACATACTAAAACGCCAAATAAATATTTTTCAAAACGTACCACGCTTTAAAGTTATAATAATTATCACAAAAATAGAGCTTAGGTATGGCAAGGCAAGAATGAGGGATTCAGCAGTGGGTGGCAAATCAATCTCGATTTTTCGTATTATTTTATAACAAGCTGTAATGGATACAATTTTATTGTATTAGTAAAAGGCATCCATAATATGAAGTATTTCGGGTTCCTTATCAGGATACAATAAAATCGAAATCACATCGAATCGAACATCAAGATATTGTTTATCATATAAAAATTCTCGTGCGGCTTCGGTAACGCTGCGTATTTTTCCTTTAGAAATCGATTCTTCAGGAAAACCTAATAAAGTATTGGTACGGGTTTTCACTTCAATAAAAATGTAGATATTCTTCTCTTTTGCTATAATATCAATCTCTTTATGACCGTGAGTCCAGTTACAGGCAACAATTTCATAACCCAAATTAGTAACAAAATCAAGTGCCATTTTCTCACCTTTCGCACCAATGTTTCGGTTTGTATCCATATTTGTATAAATTTACGGGTTTTAGGTAATTATGAAGCAACTCATCGAACAATTTTCAAATCAGTTAGTAGAAGCCATTCGCATTGGTCGAGGTACAAAGTTATCGTTTGCAACTAAAGACTTTAATCAGGTTATGGTAAGTGGTTTAGGCGGCAGTGGCATAGGAGGTAGTATTGTGCAAGAATATGTTTTTGACAAACTGAAAATTCCATTTACAGTGAATAAAGATTATTTTATTCCGGCTAGCATTAATGCCACAAGTTTATTTATTGCTTGTTCTTATTCAGGAAATACCGAAGAAACTTTGCAGGCGGTAGGTGCTGCTCAAAAAGCAAAAGCCCAAATTGTTTGTATCACATCAGGTGGGGCTTTAGCAGATTTTGCTCGTAAACATAAACTCAATCTCATTGAAATTCCAGCCGGTATGCCTCCACGATCTTGTTTAGGCTATTCGTTGGTTCAATTATTATTTGTATTAAAAAAAGCAGGCTTATTAAAGACAGCAGTTGAAGCCGAAATCCAAAGTGCCATTGATCGTATTCAAAAAGATAAAGGGTTAATTAAACGCCAGGCTAAAACATTAGCTGATAAATTGGCTGATAAACAAATTGCCATTTACACAATTGCCGGGCGAGAAGGATTAGCCATTAGATTTCGTCAGCAGCTTAATGAGAATAGTAAAGTACTGAGTTGGCATAATGTAATTCCTGAAATGACGCATAACGAAATTGTTGGTTGGCGAAAATCAAATGATAATGTAGCTGTTGTTTTTTGTTACCATACCGACGATTTCCCGAAAAATATTAAGCGCTTACAAGTGCTTAAAAAGGTGGTAAAGCAATACAATGCAAACGCACATGAAATTATTATAAAAGGAAGCAACTATTGGGAAAAAGCATTTTATTTTATTCACTTTACCGATTGGGTTTCGGTATATTTAGCCGATATTAATCAACAAGATAGTATGGAAGTTAAGGTCATCGATCACTTAAAAAAAGAGATGGCTAAAAAATAATCCTTGTATTTATCACAATCAAAGGTGAAATTTGCCTAATTATTAAATTGTAAACATGAAGAAAGAATCTACTCAAATATTAATTGTTGCCGTTTTAGTATCACTCACTGCTTTATTTCGCGTGGTAAATGCAGAGTTTCATTTATATAATCTTGTCCCTATAGCTGCATTAGGTTTGTTTAGTGGTTCAGTGCTTAGTAATAAAAAGTATGCCTACTTCATTCCATTAACCGCTATGTTGTTAAGTGATATCGGACTATCATTATTTACTTCAACACAAGGGTTTTACGGTATTTCGCAAATTGTAAATTATGCTGCGTTAATCTTAGTAACTTTTGTTGGTACTCACTTAGTGAATCGTAATGCTGTATCCGTTGCAGGATATACTTTAAGTGGGTCTCTGATTTTCTTTTTACTTTCGAATTTAGGAACTTTTTTAGGCGGATATTATGGATATTCATTCGATAGTTTTATACAATGCTTTACCATGGCCATTCCATTTTATAAAAGCGAAATGGCTACTACCTTTTTCATGAACAGCTTTGCCGGCGATATGGTTTTTTCGTTTGTAGCCTTTGGTATTTTATACCTATCTACAAGAAATGCTGTGCAAACTGCTTAATTTCTGATACTTTAATTTTCTTTCGCCATCGAAAATGATTTCGGTGTTCTGCTTCATATAGTTACCCTATAAAAGTGTAATAATATAGTATACTGCTATCATCTATAAGATGAAATGTTTCATGCTTGATATACCGTATCCTATGTTTGCCATCCAAATGAAAACAACTCTTGTTTTCAAAAATGAATGATCATGAAAAACATTTTAATCATTGGTGCATCCTCAGGAATTGGAAACGCGTTAGCCGATAAATTATCAAAAGAAGCAAATGTGTTTGCTACATTTAATACACATCCACAAAGCGCGGAGAATATTCACTATCATTTTTTAAATGTATTGGATGAACAAAGTGATTTTAGTTTTTTGCCAGATACCCTCGATGCCTTAGTATATTGTCCGGGTTCAATATTATTAAAACCATTTTCTCGACTCACCGGCGATGAATTTTTGCATCATTATCAATTAAACGTTTTAGGAGCCGTTCGATGTATTCAAAAGGTTTTGCCTCTGCTGAAAAAATCGAGTCAGGCGTCCATCGTATTATTTTCAACAGTGGCTGTACAAACAGGAATGCCCTTTCATGCACTTGTTTCGGCAAGTAAAGGAGCTGTTGAAGGTTTAACAAAAGCATTGGCTGCAGAATTTGCACCAAATATTCGGGTTAATTGTATTGCCCCCTCGCTTACCGATACGCCTTTAGCTGCTTCCTTATTAAGTAGTGATGAGAAACGATTGGCTTCTGCCAATAGACACCCATTAAAATTAGTGGGTGATGCTGAAGATGTTGCCGCAATGGCTAATTATCTCATTTCGAATGACGCTAAGTTTATTACTGGACAAATTTTTCATATTGATGGAGGGATAAGTAGTTTAAAAGTGTAAAATGTATCATGAAGACTATACCAAAATCTATGTTGCCGTCGAAAATATGTAGTTGCTGTGCACGACCTTTTAACTGGCGAAAGAAATGGAAATTGTGTTGGGACGAGGTGAAATATTGTAGTAATCATTGTAAACAAAAAAGAAAATTATAATTATGTCTGTATATAGCATTAAGTATACTCAGGATATTCCGAGTACGATAGATAAAGTGTGGGATTTTGTATCATCACCCATGAACCTTAAAGAAATTACGCCTGTTTCGATGAATTTTATCGTTACCTCGCATTCTATTCCCGAAAAAATTTATGCAGGCATGATGATAACCTATAAGGTTAGTCCGGTGTTAGGCATACCATTAAACTGGTGTACCGAAATCACCCAAGTTTCTCATTTACAATACTTTGTAGATGAGCAACGTGAAGGTCCTTACCGAATATGGCATCATCAACATATTCTCGAAGAAATTCAAGGTGGTGTTCGTATGATTGATATCATTCATTATAAAGTGCCCTTTGGTATTTTAGGGAAATTAGCCAATATCTTATTTGTAAAAAAACAACTTAAAGGTATTTTTGAATTTAGGTTTAAGAGGGTAGAAGAAATTTTCGGTAAAATGAAATAGCAAACACTGAATAAGTACTTTCGCCAACAATATGAACGAACGACTTTCTGCACATCTTGCTTTATTAGGGGCCAATTTATTTTATGGAGCCGGATTTACAGTTGCCAAAACGGTGATGCCTGAATTTATTAAACCTCGTGGATTTATTTTAATTCGTGTTGCCATTGTAACTGTTTTATTTTGGCTATCGTATTTTGGAAACAAAAGTTTTCGCACACCCATCCAACGTAAGCATTGGAAAATATTAATTTTTTGCGGATTATTTGGGGTAGCAACCAATCAACTTTTTTTCTTTTTAGGTTTAAATCTCACATCGCCAATTCATGCATCATTGATGATGCTTTCAACGCCCATACTAGTTAGTATGTTTGCGATTTATACTTTAGGCGAAAGGTTTTCTGCCAATAAAATTATCGGATTAATACTGGGTGTAAGTGGTGCCATTGTATTGGTATTATTAGGAGGAAAAGAAAAAGTAGCTACCAATGCATTTCTTGGCGATATTTTTGTTTTGCTAAATGCAACTTCCTACGCCATTTACTTAGTGATGGTAAAACCCTTAATGCAGAGCTATCGACCTATTGTTGTAATACGATGGGTATTTTTAATTGGCCTTGTATTTGTAACACCTTTTGGATGGCAAGAATTTTCTGAAATCCCATGGCAAACCTTTTCCGTGAATCAGTATGTAGCCGTTGCATTTATAGTTATTTGTTGCACTTTTTTTACCTATCTCTGGAATATTTATGCACTGCGTATTTTAAGTCCTTCAACTGCTGGGGCCTACATTTATTTACAACCAGTTTTTGCCGCGTGTATCGCCGTTATTTTTTACCATGAAGGGGTAAGTATGATAAAAGTAATTGCATCGCTGCTCATTTTTGCAGGTGTATATATGGTTACCATGCGAAAAAAAATTCAGCAAGTCAATTAATTGACCTGCGTACCAACTAGCGTATCGATTACTTTTGAATACCAAGCATGTTCAAGTGTAAGTACTTTGGCTGCTAAGCTTTCGGGGGTATCGGTTTTGTCAATCTTCATGGTTTTTTGCATCAAAATGGTACCTTCATCATAACGCTCATTTACTAAGTGAATCGTAATGCCACTTTCTTTTTCTTTATGTGCCAATACTGCTGCATGAACATACTTTCCATACATCCCTTTTCCTCCATACTTAGGTAATAAGGCCGGATGAATATTTATGATTTTATTTGGATAGGCTTCAATCAAATATTCAGGTACTTTCCATAAAAATCCTGCCAATACAATTAAATAAGGTTTGTAATAATCAATGGTATCTACAAAAATATCCGATTCAAATATGTTTTTATCAATAAGTAAAACGTCAATCCCATGTTCTTTGGCAATTTCAATTACACCGGCTTTAGGATTATTAGTCACGATTAAGGGAAAATGTACATCCTTTCTATCTTTAAAATAGGCAAGAATCGCTTTCACATTGCTTCCACCACCTGAAGCAAAGACTAGGATATTTTTCATGCGGTAAAATTACAATAATCTCGCATGCTTCAATTTTTCCAATTAACAAATAATAAAATTACTTTTGCGCCCTTATGAATTTTGATTTTAATACACTCCTCAAAGGAGAAACAACCGATATTGATATTAGCGTAAGAGGTTGGGTACGCTCGTTTAGAAACAATCAGTTTATTGCACTGAATGATGGAAGCACGAACCAAAACCTTCAAGTGGTGCTTGAACTCAATAAATTCGACGATGCTTTGTTAAAACGAATAACCACTAGCGCCTGTGTAATGGCCAGCGGTAAATTGGTAAAATCGCAAGGCAAAGGTCAAACTGTTGAATTAGTGGCCGATAACATTGAAATACTTGGTGATAGTGATGCCGAAAAGTATCCTTTACAGCCTAAAAAACACAGTCTTGAATTTTTACGTGAAATTGCACACCTCCGATTTCGTACCAATACGTTTGGATCGGTGTTTCGTTTACGTAATGCTCTTACCTATGCCATTCATACTTTTTTTCAAGAACGTAATTTCTTGAATATTCACTCGCCTATCATATCAGCTAGCGATGCAGAAGGGGCAGGAGAAATGTTTCGGGTTACCAATTTAGATTTAGACAAATTGCCTAAGACAGAAACTGGCGAAATTGATTTTTCGCAAGATTTTTTTGGACGAAGTGCTAACCTTACGGTAAGTGGACAATTAGAAGCTGAATTAGCGGCTATGGCATTTAGCAAGGTTTACACCTTTGGCCCTACATTTAGGGCAGAGAATTCAAACACGGCCCGACACCTTGCAGAATTTTGGATGATTGAACCCGAGGTAGCTTTTAACGAATTAAGTGATAATGCCGATTTAGCCGAAGAAATGTTGAAGTATGTAATTCGTTATGCTATGGAGAAACACGCAGACGATATTGACTTTTTAGATGCAAGGTTAGCTGAAGAGGAGAAACAAAAACCAACTGCAGAGAGAGCCGAATTTGGATTAAAAGATAAGCTCAACTTTATGCTCGAACATAGTTTTGAACGAGTTACCTATACAGAAGCGATTGATATTTTATTGCAATCACCTGCTTACAAGAAAAAGAAATTTCAGTACGATGTAAATTGGGGTATTGATATGCAAAGTGAACATGAAAGATATTTAGTAGAAAAGCACTTCAAAAAACCGGTCATCGTAACCGATTATCCAAAAGATATCAAAGCATTTTACATGCGACAAAATGATGATGGGAAAACGGTGGCAGCTATGGATATTTTAGCACCCGGCATTGGTGAAATTATTGGCGGTTCGCAACGTGAAGAGCGATTAGATAAACTGGTTCAACGTATGAACGAGATGCATATTCCAACCGATGAGATGTTTTGGTATTTAGATACGCGTAGATACGGAACTTGTAAGCATGCAGGTTTTGGTCTAGGCTTCGAACGTTTAGTTCAATTTGTAACCGGTATGGGCAATATTCGTGATGTAATTCCTTTTCCGCGTACACCAAAGAACTGTGAGTTTTAAAATACGATACACATTCATGTTTCTTCAGCGTAAATTACCCCTTTATGGGTGTCTAAACGCTTACAAATAAAGGATTTAAGGCTGTAGATTACCCCATTTTTTTCACATAGTTTTAACGCGCATAAAAATGGGCTAACCTATAAATTTGCGGTTCACTTGTTCGATAGGATTATTCAGGATGAAGTCGCTAACACTATATGTATTTCTTTTTTTTACTGCATGCTTTGCAAGTGCCCAAGAAATGGTTTTTACCACACAACCGGCAGCGAAAAAAGTAGGTGTACAAGACCGGTTCGAAGTTCGCTATTCAATTCAAAATGCTAATGTGCAGCGCTTTTCATTGCCAACACTCAGCGATTTTGAAGTATTAGGTGGACCGATGCAAAGCAGAAATACCTCATATGTAAATGGCGAACGCACATCATCCATTGAACTCACCTACATCTTCAGAGCAAAACGAAAGGGCATGTTAACCATACCGGGTGGTATTGCTGTTTCAGATGGAAAAACGTTTCGATCGAACGATGTAACGATTGAGGTAGTGGACGGCAGTGTATCAAAACAACATAATACGCAAAGACAACGTTCAAGAAATCCGTTTGATGATCCTTTTTTTGATGAAGACCCATTTGGAGGCAGCGATCCATTTGCCGCAATACAACAACAGCAAATGCAAATGTTGAAACAATTACGACAGTTACAACAACAGGCCTTAAGTGGGACACCGCAACCACAAAATCAAATCGCACAGCCGCAAGGGCCTATAGCTAAAGAAGATATCGATGAACATATTTTTATTAAGGTAGACGTGGACAAAACAAATGTTGCGCTCGGTGAACAAATTACCGCTGTTTATAAGTTATATACCCGACTTCCCATGCAAGTTAACCTCACGAAATTGCCCTCTTTGAATGGATTTTGGAGCCAAGATTTTAAAATTCCTCAACCACCAAAGCCAACGCGAGAGATCTTAAACGGCAAAGAATATCAAGTATTTATTCTTAAAAAATCGGCATTGTTTCCAACACAAGCCGGTGTACTAAATCTCGATCCAGCTCAGGCAGAAGGTGCTGTAAAAATTTTGAATGCCAAAAAAGTAAAACAACATAATCCTTTCGATGATTTTTTTGGTGGCTCTTTAGCAGATGCCTTTGTAACTGCTTATGGTTATGAAGATGTTCCGGTAAAATTAAAAAGTACACCTGTTAATATTAATGTATCTGAATTGCCTACGAATAATAAACCTGCATCGTTTAAGGGTGCAGTTGGAAATTATTCACTCGAAAGTAATATTGATAAAACTGAACTTACAACTGATGATAATGCCGTTATTACAATTCGTGTAAGCGGTTCAGGAAATCTGAAACTTATTACAGCACCGCAATTAAATTTCCCCGAAGATATAGATGCATTTGATCCTATTGAGCATGACACCATTACAAACAATCAACAAATTATTGCCGGTTATAAAACATTTACCTATACTTTATCTCCTAGGGTACCAGGCGTATTTAGCATTCCTGCATCAGAATTTTCATACTTTGAACCTACCTCTAATAGTTATAAAACAATCACTATTCCTTCCTATACACTTCATGTAAAACCAGGAAAAAATTCAGGATTAGCTGCGCGAAATAACTTACCCAAAGATATTCATGATATTCATGCAAAGCCAACCTCTATTCATCAATCTGCCGATATTAATTTGCCTTTTAGTCCGATTTATTGGAGCGGATTTGCCTTGCCATTATTAGCCTATCTTAGCTTAATCGCTTTTCGTAAACGCGAAGAAAAACTCCAAAGCAATACGATACTATTTAAAAATAAACATGCCAACAAAGTAGCATTAAAACGTTTGTCTGTTGCCGAAAAATTCTTAAAACAGTCAGCGCAAAGTCCGTTTTACGAAGAAACTTCTAAAGCCGTTTGGTTATACCTAAGCGATAAATTAAATATCCCTTTAGCCAATTTATCTAAAGAAATGGCCATTGAAAAACTTCAACAAAAAAGGATTACTCCTTTACTAAAAGAAGAAATTCTTCGTATTACCGATGAATGTGAAATGGCATTGTACTCGCCCGATAGCGGTACTTTAAAAATGCATCAAACCTACAGTGATACCTTGCGACTCATTGGTAAACTCGAAGAACTTTTATCATAAAATAAGGCTTGATAATTCCCGAATGGCACTCGAGATTTTTGTTAGCCGAATTGCATATGACAACTAAAAAACAATAATTAAATACGCATGAAAATTTGGTTTTACATAATCTCTTTATTCCTTAGCATTGCACCCTTTACAATGCAAGCCGGCAATAATATTATGTTTGATAAAGCCAATCAATTATACCATAACAAAAATTACGATAGCGCAGCAAAGTTGTATCAACAGATGATACAGGATGGTTATTGTGCAGCCGATTTATTTTATAATGCCGGCAACGCGTATTATCGATTAAACAAAATTGGCATGGCTATTTGGTGTTACGAAAAAGCGATTCTCATTCATAAGGATAAAAATTATAACGACAATTTATCACTCGCTAATCAACGAATAAAGGAGCCTATTGAAACCTTACGTGAAATATTTTTTATTCGATGGTGGCAAAGTTTGTATCAGATACTTACCGTAAATAAATGGGCTATTCTTTCACTAGCTCTTTTTCTATTGGCCTTAATTCCACTGTTTATCATGCGATTAAAACCTGGTTTCTATTTCTCCAAAACAGTAATTCGCGCTCTGTTCGGTTTATCAGCATTTTGTGTTTTTATGATGTTAGTGGCTGCTTATAATCAAACTTTTCATTATCGTGCCGTAATAATTGAACCTAAAACCTTACTCACTAATTTAAAGCAAAAAGAAAGCATCTACCTGAACGAAGGCATAGTAGTAAAACTTGTAAAAACTGAAGGCGAATCAGTGATTGTGAAACTCCCCGATGGTCGAGAAGGAAAACTGAATAGAAAAGCCTTGAAGAAAATATAAGTAGTTTTCAATTACCTCTGGATTGTCATTTACCTTGGAATGTATTGGAATAAGCGATTTACTTGCATTTTACTACCAGCAATTGGTTATTAAAGTTTAGGAATGCACTTCTCCGAACAATCTGCCTTTCTAATTTCGATTCTATGATTTTGAATGTAATCTCTTATCTAATTAAAATTACATCACCCTTCAAGGTCTTCTTCAACTTATAGGCTTCGTATTCGATATAAAAATAGTAAGTACCCTGTTCTGAATTTTGTCCTTCAAATTTTCCATCCCAACCCTTACTAATATCAGTGGTATTAAATACCTCTTCACCAAATCGGTTATAGACCACAAACTTTTTTAGACTAATATTATTGGCAATAATTTTTAGTACATCATTTTTATTATCGCCATTCGGAGAAAACACATTCGGTAAAAATATTTTATCGGGTATCGATTTGGTTCCGCAATGTGTAACACTATCACTACATCCTTCTGAATTATAGGCAATCAAAGTAAAACAATATAAACCGCTATCGCTCACATCATACGTTGCATCGGTACTCGTTGCAAATGTATTTCCTTCATACTTCCATTCGTAAGTAGTGGCTTTCGTGGAGGTATTGGTGAGCACAAATGTTGGGTTGGTTAAAAAAGATTCAAAGGGTGATAATACAAATTCGGCTTTCGGGTACGGAACAACCACTATCGTAAAAGTTATGGTATCCTTACCCGGACAATCGCCTCTTTCTCTGCCGATTACTGTATAGGTCGTTGTAGTATCCGGTGAAAAAATAACACGAGTTGAATCTTGATTATAGGTAAAGCCGCTTAAAGGTTGTATTTCGGTAATGGCTAGGGCTGGTAATTGCATACCGGTTGTATCGCCCGGACAAATTACCGTATCGGTTGGGGCTTCTAAAATTAAAACCGAATATAAACTGGCATCAAAACAAGTGGTATCAGGAATAAATTTCCAGAGATCATTTTTTAATCCTAAAGCACTTATGGTGCTATCGTAAGCGAGCCCTCCAAAAACCCAAAGATTTTGTTGCTGATCACTCCAAATTGCAACGCCACCGCGCGAGCTGATCATATTGGTTGGTGTAGGAACATACAATGCACCATAGCTTCCAACATAATTTGTATTTTGATTGCCGCTTACCCAAGTCCATTTATTGGTCGTTAAATTATACAACCATAAATCATGATACGATTCGGTATTGGTAATGGTTTTAAATCCACCAAACGACCAAAATACTTCGGTACAAGTAGTGGTTGAAACGGTTTGGTTTTCGATTCGTGCTGCCGGAAAATCTAATTCTTGAGGATTACATTTCGCAGTATATGTGCCGGCATTACCTGCTACTTTGCTTCCCGATATCCATGTCCAATTATTACTCACCGGATTATATCGCCATAAATCATTTCGTGCATTGGAACTATTACCGCCCCCAAACACATAAAAATTCCCATCCTTTCCTTTCCACTTAGTAAATGATAAACGTGATGGTGGATTATTAGTGGCCACTTCAACATTCTTCGTGCCATAATTACCGCCATTATTTAAGTTGGTTGCGCCCTTCATCCATGTCCAGCGATTGTTACTTATATTGTATCGCCACATATCATTTCTTACATTCACCCCTGTGGTTGCGGTGGCACCATCTTGACCGCCAAACATCCAAAGATGATTCATATCATCTACCCATCCTGATTTACATTCCACTCTACCACCGGGTGTATTTGTGGCGGCTTCAACACCTTGCGTTCCATGCACCGGAACTTGTCCAACGGTATTAGGTCCCGATATCCACGTCCACATATTACTTGCTATATTATACTTCCACAAATCGGCTAACCCACCTTGTGCCCCAACAAAATCGTAACCATATCCACCATACAACCATAGGTCACCATTTTTATCTGTCCAGCAATTCGGACCAAAAGTTCTTGCACTTGGATAATTATTAGCGGATGGAATGCCTTGCACGCCAAATTCTCCATTTTGATCGGTTACTGATTGGGGGCCATTCATCCATATCCAGCGTGTAGTGGCTACATCGTATTTCCATAAATCGTTGGCATATCCCCATGGATGATAGCCGCCGAACAACCAAAAATTTCCTTGCAAATCAGTCCAGAAAGCACCTTGATATCGCCCCGAAGGGGTATTTAAAATATCAGAAACACCTTTGGTGCCATACCATCCTAATGCGCCTGAACCTGCGCTACCATGCATTTGCGCCCACATACCACCTTGTGCAAATAACTGTAAGGGTTTGCTAATTAAAAGACTAATTAAAATAAATGAATAAACTATTGGTCGCATAGGATTCATTGTAAGGTGAAGAATATATTAATACAAGGTAGATAATTTTGGGTAAAAAATGAAAAGGTGAAATAATTTTTCTTCGAGGTGTGTTTCTGCCATACGAAGTGTGTAATTTTTTTGGGTGGCAAACAAGCTTATCTGCCAACCATATTGACTAAAGGTTACAATCTAGAGTGGAAGCAAATTCGGGAATGAAAAGATTGAGAATTTACATTAAGTATAAGAATTGAGAAGCAAAGTCTCATAGTCACCTATATTTGATCTAGCTGCTTTTTTCAAAGCTTACCTTCATCTACAAACTTTAATTATACTTATCCTAGTTTCTTTAACTTTTACTCGCAATTATTCGGACAAAGATTGGTTGCATCTCCTTTATAAAAACTAGATGCTATCATTTCACCTTCAGCATTTAATCCACAAACATACACACAGCGTTGCAACGTGTTTCCATCAATAGCATGATAAACCCGTAAGCCTGAAGCACCTGAATTAATAATACCTTGAACTACCGCCGTTGAAATATATACACTGCGAATTTCATCAAATGCCGGGTTCGCCGTATTGGCTGACGCTGCTTCATAATTTACACGATACTGTGTTGCTGTTGATGGCGTTATTGAATAACGTCCATTGGCAAGGTGCGGATCGCCGGAAGTAATACTGATGTCGCAATTGTTAGGACATAAATTAGATCCACTCAACATCATCACATCATTAATTAGAATAGGCACTCCGTTTTGGTCATACATCGTAATAATAAACATTGCATTACCACCTGTTTGTACCGAAGGCTCATACAAGGCATTATGCACGCTAATTGCTTTTCCTTGATGATCGCCACGATATTGAATAATAGCCGGTAAATTTAATGTATAGCCAATCGCAAACTTTGTATCGCCACCAATAGCACTATTTACAAATGATGTAATTTCATTAATAGCAAGTTGTGGATTCGAAACCGCAATATACGCATTTCGCATGCTGCGTTTACCCGCGTAAAGGGTTGAAGAAAAAAATACAAGTGTTGCAAGTGATAATAAACTGTAGGTTAAAATAGTTTTTTTCATGTGGTTGTTTTTTATTGTTTTTGATTCGTCGTCCTGACACTTATCATAGGTACAATTCAGCAATTCAACTTGTTCGTTTGCCGAGAATTATCCTGCCTCATTTTATAAGTAAATTTTGCTTAAAGATAATTGAAGTACTCGAAAATCAAAGCGTTACATTATCAGGGATTTGTAAACCAACTACTATACATTTTGTAATTATTGGAGATCCGATCGATTTCACTATGGATAAGTTCTTGTGAAATATCTTTTACTTTTTTAGCCGGTACCCCTGCATAAATACTTCCGCTTTCACAAATCGTATTTTCTAAAACTACTGCACCTGCTGCAATAATTGTATTGCTACCCACTACCGCATTATCCATTACAATGGCACCCATACCAATGAGTACATGATCAGCAATGGTACAGCCATGCACAATTGCATTATGACCTATGGAGACATGATTACCTATAATTGCTTTTGTTTTTTCGTAAGTACTATGTATACAAGCGCCATCTTGAACATTTACCATATCGCCCATTCGAATACTATTTACATCACCGCGAACGACTGCATTAAACCAAATACTACACGATTCGCCCATAATTACATCGCCCACTATGGTGGCATTGGGAGCTATAAAACACGATTCTGGTATCTCAGGACTAACTCCTTTCACCGGCAAAATAACTGGCATAAAATTTTTTGTAAAGGAAATGAAAATAATTTGAAATGGATATATTTATTACAATGTAAGCCATAGAGTAAAGGCATGTGAATAGAATACTTTTTCATGGTGTATTTATATTTATAGTTTAGGTGGTTCCAAAAACCCCCTTAGACGAGGCTTGCGAATCCCGTACGTAAGGGATGCTCCGTTGTCTAGCGTCAATAAAGGGTATGAAAAATTTGCATAACGAAGTATAAGGGGTTTTTCGAGCCACCATATAAAGTTGAAAATATTTGCGTTTACTTTGCAGCATGACGCAAAGAGAAATTTTTCTTAAACATATTGCCCAAACTTCTGATGCTCCATTGGGATTTGAAATCAGTCATGCCGAAAATTGTTACCTCTATGATCTTTCGGGCAAAAAACATATCGACTTGATTGGTGGAATTAGTGTTTGCAATATCGGTCATGGCAACAAACAAGTTTTAGAAGCTATTCATAAACAATCTTTATTGTATTTGCATGTAATGGTATATGGCGAAACGATTCAAACTCCGCAAGTTCAATATGCAAAAGCCTTAACGCAATATTTGCCACCTAACTTACAAAGTGTATATTTTACTAATAGTGGTTCCGAAGCTACGGAAGGTGCCATGAAACTGGCTAAGCGAGTTACCGGCAGAAGTAAAATTTTCGCATTCAACAACTCATATCACGGAAGTACACAAGGTGCTTTAAGTATAATGGGAAGCGAATATTGGAAACAAGCTTATCGTCCATTGCTGCCTGAAGTATACCATTTTGATTATCATGAAAATGCCATTCTTGATGCCATCGATGAGCAAACCGCTTGTGTAATTATGGAACCGGTACAAGCCGAAGCCGGTGTAATGGTACCCGATATAAAATGGATGCAAGCCATTCGAAATAAATGTTATGAAACCGGCACCTTGTTGATTTTTGATGAAATACAAACTGCCTTCGGACGAACCGGTAGCTTGTTTAGATGTCAAGAAATCGGTATCGAACCCGATATTCTTTTATTAGGTAAAGCACTTGGCGGTGGCTTGCCCTTAGGCGCTTTTATAAGTAGCAAAGAGATGATGGATACGTTGATGTTTGATCCGGTACTTGGACATATTACTACTTTTGGTGGACACCCTTTAAGTTGTGCAGCAGGACATGCAGCTTTTACATTTTTATTAGATGAAAATTTATTTGAGCATGTGCATGAGAAGGAGAAATTATTTAAAAAACTTCTTACCCATCAAGCCATACAAAAAGTAAATAGTTGTGGATTGTTAATGGCTATTCATTTTGATTCGTATGAAATGAATAAAAAGGTAATTGATACGTGTTTGCAAAATGGTTTATTTACCGATTGGTTTTTATTTGCTTCAAATGCTTTACGAATTGCACCGCCATTAATTATTACCCACCAGGAAATTGAACTAGCTTGTCAAATTATTCTTCAATCTATTGATGCCGTATTGCAAGATGCAAAAAATACGTAATATCTTTTATTTGCTTGTTCCTATTGCAATCACCTTATTGATTTGCAGTTTCAGTGTTTCCATTTGTTCAAAATCGTATACCGAGTTTATTCAATCCATCTTACTAAGTATTCAGCGACCGGATATTGAATTAAAAATTAGAACGCTCTATTTTCCGGAATCCAAATTTCAAATCTTGAAAATAGTTTTAGTAAGTGCAAGTATCCTTTCTAGCATTGCATTGGTATTGCTTATTGCATTTCGAAAACGATATTATGACTTTGTTTCAAACTACATTACAAAGGTTTTATTATTTGTTACATGGCTATACTCATTGTATACAGGTTATAGTAAACCAGGAAAGATTTTTTTATGGATAGGAATAATTGTTTTGTTGATACGTTCGCTATGGTATGCACAAAATTTTTCCATTCAGTTTGATGAAGCGTGGAATTACAATCTCTTCCTTTCAAAAAATCTTTTTTATTCGTTAGGGGCTTACAATAATTACCCCTTGCATAATGTCATAACTTGGTTTTTTATTCAATGTTTTGGAAATGAAGTGATGGTATTACGGTTTCCTTCTGTTTTAATAGGACTTATACTCATCTTCACTGTAGCACTTTTAGTTCGAAGTATCACCAAAAACGAATGCTTGAGCATAAGTCTTGCCTTTTTAATTGCCTGTTTGCCTATTCATGTTTTTTACATGATGTATGCACGAGGTGTTCTCTTTGAAATTTATTTTTCTTTATTGATTTCGTATGTATTGCTAAAGACAAACCATGATGGATTTACAAAAAGTATTTGCAATGGTTCGGTATTTTAAATGCCCTTGGAACCTTTAGCATGTTATCGCATGTTTATTTTATTGGTGCAAGCAGTTTATTTATAATGGCTTCTGGATTTGTAACTAAAAAATCAAATTTATTTTTTGCGTTTAGTTATTTTATGGTCTCAATTTGTTGTAGTGTATTACTTCTTATCCCAATACTATTAGGTACTGGGTTACAAGCAGGAATGCAAGCAGCTCATAGTTCACAAACTATTCATTGGCGTGATTACTTGAATAACATAAACGAGTATTCCTCTTTCATTACCGGCATTTCTTGGGGCTTATATTTTTTATTAGGCTTGATGTTGCTGATGTTTGTTAAAGAAGGAAAGAGATTGTTGATACCATTCCTTTTTACATTATCCATTGCTTCCATTATGTTTATCATTCCAGCAGTTACCCATGTTTTTCCTCCGCCTCGGGCATTTGGCTTTTTGGTATTAATACCGATTATAGTTTTCGGTTTAAGTTTATATTTTGTCTATATTAAAAGCAAATGGATTGCCATGCTCAGTACAATTGTCATGGCTGCTTTTTTTAGTGAACGAGCACATACCCATCCCTTCTTAAATTGGAGTAAGCAACTAGATAAGGAGGTAGAGCATGTTAGCGAAGTCATGATAAAAAATAATATTCATGCTGCCTTTAACGATTGCCGCGATTTTGATTACTTTATACCGGGAATTTCCTATTATTATATGCAGTCTCATGAAAATATTCAATTCACTTCCTCAGCAAAAAATAGCACTCGGCATACCGATTCTATCCCCTCAAATACAGAAGCCATCATTGTAAGCAAAATGAGTAATCAGAAACCATCAAAAGATTTTAGCTTATTATATTCTATCGGTGATGTGTTGATTTATAAGAGAAATAACTAAGGTGCCTTCATTGAATTTATCCACTTTAGTGAGATATAGGTAAAATGGACTTACTTTTACCGCTCAAAAAAAAAGTAAACATGTTAGAACCATTATTTAAGTTAGTTCAGCAAGAATCGGTTACCGAGATTATTGATAATCCGGCCATTCCTAACGAGCATAATAATCATGCGGTTGGCTTAGCTACCGATTCGATATTTAATGGTTTACAAAATAGTTTGTCGAGTGGTGGGTTAAAAGATGTTTTAGGCATGTTTGGCAATAATAATAATGTAAGCGCGAAGAACCCTGTAGTTGGTGGAATTATCGAGAACTTAGTTGGGAGCTTAAGTAGTAAGTTTGGTTTAGATGAAAAAACAGCTTCAGGAATCGCTAAATCATTGATTCCAAATATCTTGGGTAAATTGGTAAGTAAAACCAATGATCCAAGCGATAGTTCTTTCGATATCAACAGCATTATTGGCACCTTAATGGGTGGAGCAACCTCACAAGGGAGTCCGGTTGAAATACCCGGTTTACAAAATGCACAAGGTGGAAGCGTAGATTTTGGCAGTATCGTTAAAAATCTTTCTTCAGGATCATTAGATAGTAATCAAGATGGTTCCATTGGATTGGATGATTTGTCGGGTTTGATTGCTAAAGTTTCAGGAAAAGGCAATACACAAACGGGAGAGAAAGTCTCTGGAGGCGGTGTGATGGATATGTTGAAAGGATTAATGAATTAAGGGCACCTATAAAAACCCATCAGGCGAGCTTGTCTGTTGACAAACTGGACATTCGGATTTCGCAATTCCGATAGCTATCGGAAGCGTTTTCTACCGTAAATAAAGGGTCCCGCACGTGCGGGATTCGAATAACGAAGCATCAGGGAGTTTTAGAGATGCCAGTAGTAGTAACCATGGTCTTTGTTCAACCCAAAGGCCTATAAATAACCAATAACTATGAAAAAAATCAGCCTGATTCAGGTGTTGATGTTTTGTGCTATGCTTGTATCTGCACAAACATACAAACGCAAAACGCCCGAAGAAAAAGCCTTACGCTACACAAACGAAATGACAAATGATGTTCAACTTGATTCTGCCCAAGCTGCAAAAATTTACTTAATCAATCTTGAAGTTTCCAAACAATTTGATTCGATGTATGCAAGTAAACCAGAAAAGGATCTTCAAAAAAAATGTACCATCGACTTTCTTCGAAAACGAGATGTTGAATATAGAAAGGTACTAACGACTACCCAATTTTTAAAGTACGATGATATTCAACGAGAACGCCGAGAGCAGAAATGGAAGGCGAAGCAAGAGGCTGAAAACAAATTGCAGGATAGTACACAGAAAAGATAAGAGAATCTCTAATACGACTGTAGCACTCACATAGTCTTTGGACTATTTGAGTGCTACAGTCGTAAATGCCGACACAGTTTGAAAATAGGGTAATGAGGCACAGCCAAAATTGGACTATTTTGAAAATGTAATCGGTATAAAAATGAGTTTGACGAGTGCGTTAATGCAACATCCGAGTAACGAAGCAAAAGAGGATTTTATTGAAGCCTTACTTCTTTTTCAAAAACTGAGCAAGAAATAAATCAATTGCCGAAACCATAGATGGGGCATTTGGCATCGGGGCTTTGATTTGCAATTCCAATCCTGCTTCTTCTGCGGCTTTGGTGGTAATCGGACCGAATGCGCCTAAAACAGTACCATTTTGGACAAACTTAGGATGATTTTCGAATAATGACCTTACGCCACCGGGTGTAAAGAAAACAATCATATCATGTGCTTTTTTCAAAACACTTTTTACGTCGTTCACAACTGTTTTATACAGTACAATCTCGGTATAGTCGAGTTTATTACGTTGCAAACATTCTAATATTTCGTTTCGGCTGATATCGTTTACCGGCACTAAATAGCGTTCCTTTGATTTATGCTTGGCAATTACCTCTAACATACTTTGAATCGTTCCATCTAAACCGTAAAAAATCTTGCGTTTTCGATAAAGAATAAACTTCTGTAAATACAAGGCAATAGATTCAGTAATGCAGAAATATTTCATCTCTGGCGAAATCTTGATTTTCAGCTCATCACAAATCCTAAAAAAATGATCAATCGTATTACGGCTATTGAAAATAATGGCGCTATGCTGAGAAATATCAACTTTTTGGGTTCTAAAATCTTTTGACGAGATACCCTCTACTAAAATAAACGGACAAAACTCTAGGGTAATATTGTATTTTTTTTCCAATTGGAAAAAGGGCGATTTTTCAGAATCAGGTCGCGGCTGTGTAATCAATACCGTTTTAACTTCTTTTTTTTCTTTAGACTTAGATTCAGAAACAGCCTCCTTTTTTGTCGGCGCACTTTTTTTCCGTGTATCAACCGATTTTACAGGTTTAGACCCCACAGCTTTTTTGACTGTAGTTTTTTTTGACTTATCCTTTTGAACCTCTTTACTCATACTTTCAATTCGATGGGCATTCATTCTATTTACATAAAGCCTATTGTGTATATCTAATTATAATCAAGATAGGCAATATTTCGAAGGCGCAAAGGTACAATAAAAAATGTACAAAATTTCCTCGAAACAAATTTCTTAATATCGAAAAATTACGGACATAATCGTAAAGCATCAGCGTGCCACATAAAATAATGGCAAACCACAACACAGGTGTCTGTATATTTTGTGGCCCTGTAATTAATAAAATACATAGCGGAAATAGCAGTACACCTATAAATTCGTGAGTAAGTTTATTGCTAAACAAATAAGTTTGTGCCCAATTACCTGCTTCATAAATCCAAGCTAATAAACTAAGTAAAGCTGCACGTGCTTTTACCAAAATAACTATTGCGGCAACACAAATAAGATATTGAAGGTAGACTTGTTGATTGAAATGAAAAACGGGCTTGTTACTTAAGAATTTAAAAAGTAAGAATCCCAAGGAAGCGCAAAAAACCAAAAAAAACCAAAGGGATGCCCGCTGATCATTGTCTAGTTGCTCCTTCATATGCCGCTTCGAAGTATGTAGCGTAGTAAATACCATCCATAAATTTGAAAAATATCTACTGAATGCTAATTTCAAAATAGCAAAACAAAACAACAAACCCATGGTAAAAAAGAATGCGGTTGTTTTATTTTGGGTGAGTTTAATTTTTAAAGGGGCAATATCCATTGCATGCGATTCAACCAAAAAAGGGTGATGGATTAGTATTTTTTGAGAAGTGAACGCAATATTTGTATTTGAAGTATCCGAGAGGAATTCATCTATACCTATAATACTTCCGGCATGCGTAAAGTTTGTTAGGAATAGTAAAAAGACTAGAGATATGATGTATTTGATCATTATAAAACAATGCGTGCCAAAAGTAAGAACTCAATGGATTCAAAGCGAATAAATAAATTAACAGTGGTGTTATTATCGAAAGAAAATCTTGCGGTTCCATTTTATATTGATTCTAAAAATTGCAACTTCTACATGAATCAGCAACTTACTTGTAGAATTACCAAGTATTATGTTTAGCCCAATTTCCTTTCTATTTAGGATATAAAAGTAAAAGCCTTGCTCTCACAAGGCCTTTGACAATTAGATTTGTTTAATTTCGTTTAGCTATTCATTAAGGTATAAGGCTTCGCCATGGTATTTGCAAGGAAGTAAACACAAACCAATTATTTCATTAGGGTTGGTGAAGTTCCTGACCTAATTAAAGAAATTACGGTTATAGTTGCGTTCACTCAATGATTTCTTGTTAAGGTAACATGGTTTCCTTCATAATTGATATTACATTTCACCACACATATCTTCGGGTTTCACCCAAGCATCAAATTCCTTTTCACTTACATACCCTAATTTCACAGCCATGGCTTTTAAGGTAGTGCCTTCTTTATGTGCCTTTTGTGCAATTTCGGCAGATTTATAATACCCGATTTTTGTATTGAGTGCCGTTACCAACATCAATGAATTATCGACATGCTTTTTAATATTGGCTTTGATAGGCTCAATACCCTCGGCACATTTATCGTTGAAAGAAATACATCCTTCGCCAATGAGTCGAGCGCTATGCAAGAAATTGTAAATCATCATAGGTTTAAATACATTCAATTCAAAATGCCCCATGCTACCACCAATCCCAATGGCAACATCGTTACCCATAACCTGTGCGGCTATCATGGTAAGTGCTTCGCATTGGGTTGGATTTACTTTACCCGGCATAATACTGCTACCCGGTTCGTTATCTGGAATATATAATTCGCCAATACCACTTCGCGGACCGGATGATAACATACGAATATCATTGGCAATTTTCATTAAGGAAACAGCAACGGTTTTTAAAGCACCATGAGCTTCAACAATGGCATCGTGCGCTGCTAAAGATTCGAATTTATTTTCGGCCGAAACAAATGGAAGTTTGGTAAGTTTAGCAATATGTTTGGCTACATTTTTGTCGTAATTTTTAGGAGTATTAATTCCGGTTCCTACGGCGGTTCCTCCGAGTGCAAGTTCACTTACATGCGCTAATGAATTTTTTATAGCTCGTAATCCATGATCGAGTTGGGAAACATAACCACTAAATTCTTGTCCAACGGTTAAAGGGGTTGCATCCATAAAATGGGTACGGCCAATCTTCACCACCTTCATAAATTTCTTACTTTTTTTATCGAGTGTATTGCGAAGTTTAGTGATGCCCGGAATGGTGGTTTCCATCAACATTTTATAAGCTGCAATATGCATGGCAGTTGGAAAAGTATCGTTACTGCTTTGGCTTTTATTTACATCATCATTTGGATGAAGAAACTTGTCTTTATCTTTAAGTTTACCCCCTTGCATTACATGACCGCGATAGGCGATCACTTCATTTACATTCATATTGCTTTGGGTGCCACTACCGGTTTGCCAAACCACTAATGGGAATGCATCGGCATGTTTTCCTTCAAGAATTTCATCACAAACTTGTCCGATAAGGACGCATTTTTCTTTGCTTAAAACTTTGGCTTCAAAGTTGGTGATCGCTGCAGCTTTTTTCAAATAGGCGAATGCTTCAATAATTTCTTTAGGCATTCGATTGATGTCTTGCGCAATTTTAAAATTGTCGATAGAGCGTTGAGTTTGTGCTCCATAAATGGCATTGGCAGGTACAGAAACCTCGCCCATGGTGTCTTTTTCGATTCTGTAATTCATATTTTTTGTTTACTTTTTTTTTAGATAGTTACAGCGGTTACGACAATGAACTCAGTCACCACTGCCTCTGCTTCTCCTGTTCTCTGCGGTGACTTCGAGAGCCTCAGTCACCACTGCCTCCGCTTCTCCTGTTCTCCGCGGTGACTTCGAGAGCCTCAGTCACCACTGCCTCCGAGAGCCTCAGTCACCACTGCCTCCGCTTCTCCGCGGTAAAAAATTGTATTCTCTTTGTTAGAGAATTGAGTAACTCACGCTACCATCCTTCTCATCTTTCAACTGGATTCCTTTTTCAATCAGCACATCTCGTATTTTATCACTGGTTGCAAAGTCCTTTTTCACTTTTGCTTCTTTGCGTAAATCGATTAAAACTTGCAATACTTCATCCAATTTTGAATTGCTTACTTCTTGTATCGGTTTCAATCCAAGTACCTGTATCAAGTAGTTTTCAAAAGTATCCTTCATCAATTGTAAAGTGGAAGCACTCATATCATTGGTTTTTACATGACCATCTTTTAGGCCATTGATAATGGGTGCCAATTCAAATAGATTAGCGATCACTTTGGCTGTACTAAAATCATCATCCATAAATTCTTTACAATCCAAGCAAAACTTTTCTATTTCTTTATTAATTGCATGATCAGATTCATTATGTTTTGAAACCTCCATTTTTTGCAAAATTTCATATGCATCAAATAAACGTTTCATACCTTTTTCGGCCGATTGTAAAGCTTCGTTACTAAAGTCAAGTGGACTGCGATAATGAGTAGTTAGAATATAAAAACGAACCACCATGGGGTGATAGGCCTGCTGCAACATAGGATGACCACCGCTAAACAACTCAGTAAGTTTAATTACGTTATTATAACTCTTACCCATCTTTCGACCTTCGATGGTGATCATATTATTATGCATCCAATAGCGAACCGGTGCTTTGCCATTTACTACACTGCTTTGTGCAATTTCACTTTCGTGATGTGGAAACAATAAATCCATTCCACCGCCATGTATATCAAATTCATTACCTAAATACTTACATGCCATGGCAGAACATTCGATATGCCAACCCGGAAAACCTTCACCCCACGGACTCGCCCAACGCATGATATGTTCAGGAGCGGCATGTTTCCATAAAGCAAAATCTACTTTATTACGTTTTTCATCTTGACCTTCTAAGTCGCGCGTTGTTTCTAAAAGATCTTCTAAAATGCGTCCTGATAATTTACCGTATTCATGACTTTCGGCATATTTTTTCACATCAAAATAAACACTTCCATTTACTTCATAAGCATAACCTTTTTCGATGATAATTTTTATCATTTCAATTTGCTCAACAATATGTCCAGTTGCGGTTGGTTCAATCGTTGGGTCGATATTATTAAATTCCTTCATCCCCCAATGGTAGAGGTTGCTATATTTTTGAACCAGCTCCATCGGTTCTAATTTCTCGAGAAAAGATTTTTCGGCAATTTTATCAACTGCTTCGCGACCTTCCTCCTCAAAATGACCGGCATCGGTGATATTGCGCACATAGCGAACTTTATATCCTAACTGTGTTAGGTAGCGATACACTACATCAAAAGTAATATAAGGTCGGGCATGTCCTAAATGACTTTCGCCACTTACGGTTGGCCCACAAACATAAAGTCCTACATGGGGTGCATTAATTGGTGTAAATTTTTCTTTTTGACGACTTAAAGAGTTGTAAATAAATAATTCTGACATGGCGCAAATATAAGTTCAATTTGCTAATGTGATAATGTGCTGATGTGAAATAGTGAATTCATTTGCCTAGCCCCATCGGGGCGGCATATCGTTAGCCCCATCGGGGCGAAATATGTAAAACGGGGCGAAATATTGTTATCCAAAAACAAATGAAATACAAAACCGTATACGTTTTAAATAAAAATACCGCATGGATATTTGATTCATAACATCGATAACCAAAGATCACAAAAAGTGTGGACATGATAATTACCACAAATAATGAAATTAGGAAACGCTTATTTTTCCAAGGAATGTGAAATGAATTAAGTTGAACATACAAAGGCAACATGGGGAAAGCCAGCAATAATGGTAATGCAAACAATCGAGCTTCAGCAGCTAAACCAAAAGCTAGCACAATTACATTATTAATAACAATAAGCGCTAAGGTATATTGTATCCATCTTTTTTGAAAAAAGGTAATGCTTGGTTTTTGTAAACAATTGTACAGCATATAAAATGGCAGTGCTGTGGCAAGTATCATACAAAGAATGGATTGTATGCTTTCGTAAATATTTCTGAAATTATGTTGCCAAGCATAGATTCTATCATGTACTAAAAACGAGGCACTTGCAAAACGAAGATTGGGTGGAACGTAGTAGTAGAAGTAGAGGCAGTATGCAGTAAGCAGTAAAGCAGCAAACCCTATTTTTTTATGAAGTGAATTTTTGCCGGGTGTAATAAAAACAATTGGTAGTAACATAAAACTAGTCTCACGAGCTATGCATGCCAATAAGAAAAAGGGAAAGGCAAGCCATAATTTCTGCTTTAAAATAGAATATATTGCGGTACTTAAAAATACATACATCAAAGGTTCGTCGTAAGTCGACATGCTATCGAAGAAGGCAAATACGATGGTAAAATGTGCATAGAAAGCAATGATTACGATAGGTAGAAATTTTTCGACAATGCCCATTAAACTGGCAATTTTTGTAAGCATGATACCGGTAATAAATAATCCCACAAATGAAATAGCAACAAACGAAAATTGATAAGGTATGCCTTGAGTAAACAAAAACATTTGCGTTCGATACATTAGCGGACGACGATAAAATTCACAAAGTTGCATTCGGTCTAAACACAAACTCACACCATAATCATCATTCCATATACTTTGCCATTGGCGAATATGATGTATATCTCGCTGAAAGCCATTCACCATGGTGGGAATCAAAAAATGGATAATAAAAATACAGGTAATGGCTATGATCGAAATGAGCCAAACCTTGTATGAAATTTTCATCGAGCAAATATAAGTGATTGAAATCTAGATATTTTTTGAAGCTATTTCCCGCCATACGTTGCAATCTTTTGCGCGGCAGCATCTTAACGGTAAGCGATTATAATTTTACTATGCCGCGACAAAAGGATTTTCACTACTGTCGGGGCTAGGATGAATTAATTCTTATGTCTGCGACGATAAGCCATGTGCCGATTGTGGTTTCTTTAAAACAGGTGGAACCTTAGATTTTGTTGATTATTTTCTAATACAAATAATCTTTAAATACGCCTCAACTAGTTATGAGAATTGAATTATTTGAAATAGATTTTTTCTCGAAAATAATAACCAGAAGCAATCTGAATTATATGTGAAATTTTTAATTGTTTTTACAATTAAGTTCTAATCTTTATTCTCGTGTGTAAGTCATGTGTTGAATTTCCATCATTATAGATTCGTTGTGATTGAATTATGTTCACTAACAACCAAAAGATATATGAATCCAAACATCTACCTTCTGAAGAAATCAATTCTTTGCTTGGCAATTATTATCCAACCGATTTAAATGGTGATGGTAATGTTGATTTATTGGATAGTCCGATTTTAGAGAATAACGTAAATAATTTTATTTATTCGATACACGCTTAATATGGATACCGCTAATTCATATCAAAAAATCCTACCTAGTAGGATTTTTTTGTTGGATTAATATGACAAAAACAATTATATCCCAAGATGCTATGCCATGTAGAAAATAATTTTAAATTTTGTACTACAAAAAATGGATCGTATGAAAAGTTTAATCTATTTGATTTTTTGCTGTTGTTTAAGTGAAGTATTAATTGCCCAAAACTTAATAGCACATTACCCATTTAATGGAAGTGCAACTGATAGTGTTGGTATCGCACATGGTTCAGTTATCTCAGCAACGCTTTCCACCGATAGGTATCAATATTTACAGGCAGCATACAATTTTAGTGGATCAGCACAATATATTGATCTTGATACCGCCTCATCGGTAAAGCCAAGTTCGGCAATTACCGTTTCTATATGGTTCGAATTGAATACAAGCGGAGTGGTTTCCGGAAGAAGTATGATTTCAAATACAGAAATCGGAGGGTACAATATTCAGTATATTCAAGCAACACAAACTATTCGATGCAATGTGTGGCGAAATGGTGCTTATGCGGTTATTAATACCTCGGCTGCACCTTACAATAATAGCGGTTGGCATCAGGCTGTACTTACCTATGATGGCCGATTCACTAAATTATACCTAGATGGAATTTTAAAAGGAACGAACGATGCAGGTGCGATGTACCCAATTAATTATTCGCCTACTGCACATACCTTTATCGGTGCCGAACCAACAGGCGCATCGGTAGATGGAAATTATTATTGGCGTGGCAAATTAGACGATATTAAAATTTATGACTATGCCTTAACACAAAATGAAATTGAAGCTAATTATTTTACCAATTCAGCTATTCCTTTAGTCGGATTAAAACAATGGTTTCGAGCTGATAGCGGCATCATTATGATAGGTAATAAAGTTGCGCAATGGAATGATATGAGTGGGAATCAAATTCATCTTATACAAACCGATTTATCTAAACAACCAGAATTTATTGAAAATGTGTTGAATGGTAAACCCGTAATTCGATTTGATGGCATAGCCGATATCTTGCAATCAAATGCTTCACTAGAGCTATCGAATACACCAAGAGCTAGCGTTTTTGTAGTGAATAGGGCTAGCAATGATGCGTCAATTATTGAACAATCGCAAAATCTAAATACAAGTTCAGGTGGTTTTTATATAATCGACAACTATCAGAGCATCGGACATGCAGCAGCGGTAAAAGGAAATAGTCCAGGTCCATATAATAATTACATATCAACCTTTAAATCATCCACCATTTCAACCACTCCTAAAATTATTTCGCTTACCATAGATAAAACCCAAACTTCATATCTCAATCAATTGAAATTGAGATTAAATGGTACTGAACTTACAAATAGTAATGGATATGGTGGTACCCATACCGATTACTTAGCAAACGATACTATTTACGTTGGAGGTCGCGGAAGTGGTGGAAGCAATTTAGACGGTGATATTGCTGAAATAATAATTTACGATCGGCTACTTACGACAAGTGAAATTTCGAAAGTTGAAATTTACTTGAACCAACGTTACAATGTAGCTAATACTTTAGCCCAAAATAAACCTGGTAGCGGACATGCCTTGACACTAGATGGTGTGAATGATAAGGTGACGATTCCATCCACTAATTTCAATGCATATACCATTGAGGCATGGGTAAAATTTAATGGAAATCCTGCAAACCGAAATATAATTGTATTTACAGATGGTAGTCCTACCTCATCATGGAGCCATCAACTGCGAACGAACTCAACTTCAAAATTTGCACACTATACTTTTGATGGCAGTGGCAATACAGTTAATGGCAGCAGTACTATTCAACAAGGCAAGTGGTATCATGTAGCTATTACAGCAAATAATGGAGGCTTTGCTAAATTGTATATTAATGGAATTCAGGAAGGCGGTAATGTGAACATAGGCAATTTGTGGAATTCAAGCCTACCACAATTTCATATTGGACCATCTACTGGTGGTGCAGCAAACGACTTCAACGGTGAAATTGATGAAGTAAGAATATGGAAAACAGAACGCAGTGCTGAACAAATTCGTGCAAACATGTGTAAAAAAATATCTTCGGATGATAGCCTATTTTCTGATTTGCATACCTACCTAAATAATGATGAAAGCTCAGGCAATGTATCATATGATTTGTCTGGAAATAATCGACATGGCAATTTACTCAATGGCACATTACGTTCGATGAGTGCGGCACCAATAGGCAATTCAAGCAGCTATAACTATAATGGAGCAATAAGCAGTACACAGTTGGAAAATTCTCAACTTGGTAGTTTTAATGCAAGCCTACAAAGCGGAACTGCAAATGGTATTCATGTATATTCTGTTCATGAACAACCCAATACAATTTACGGTTTAATGCCTAATCAAATTTACCCGGGTTATTTTGGCGTATTTGTTGTGAATGGGGTATCTGCCAATTACACTGCACAGTATCATTACAATGTAAATGGTTTTAATGGAAATGAAAATGCATTGAACCTGTACAAAAGAAATAATAATTCAGATACAATTTGGATAGATGGTTTAGCTTCAATTAATACCGATTCAAATACACTTACACTAACAGGTCAATCAACAGAATACATTATAAATTTAGATTCTATTTTTTCAGTATTTTACCATGATGTTGATATGGATGGTTATGGTAATGCGAATGATAGTGTATTTGCATTTAACATACCACCTCAATATGTTACCAATAATTTAGATTGTAATGACACAGACTCAACAGAGCATCCCGGTCAAATTTGGTACACCGATGAAGATGGGGATCATTATAGCAATGGTAATTCTACTTTGCAATGCAGCAGACCCTTACATGGTTTTGTTGCTAGTGAGCTTATAAGCATTTCAGGTGATTGTAATGATACAGATTCGCTAATTTACCCAGGTTCGGTTCATATTGAATTTAGTTTATCGCCAAACTTCAACGCTTCACTCATCTATCCTAGCCAAGGAGATTCCTATACCGACTTCACCTTTGAAGCTTTGTATTTTGATGCAAGAGGTATCTTGCCACAAGCAACTTTTCCGCGTGTTATTTTGGATTTTGAAGGCAATGGAAATTATACTAATGCCAACGATAGAACGATGATCATGACCGAAGATGATGTCAACGATTTGAATACAGCAGATGGTAAAAAATATATTGCCACAATAAATGCTTTACCTACTGGCTTAAACTGGAAAACACTAGTACAGACTAGCACACAGAATTGCTTTTCTACTACAAGTTTTGGACCCTTTAACTATCCCGATGTATTAGTTCAACCCGACCTAGAAATTTTTGCAAACGATATCAGTTTTGATATCCCTAATCCTGCAATTTCTTCACCCTTAACCATAACTGCTACCATTCATAATCCTTCCGATTTTGAGGCTAATAATTTTCTAGTTCACCTTGCCAATCAAAACGAACCCGGAACTGTATTTCCCAATATGATGGTTCCTTCGCTTGCCGCGCATTCAAGCACTACAGTGAGTTGGAATATCATAACGCCAAATTTGCCTTCTTGGAATCCGATGGAAGTACGTATCGACTACTTGGATAGTATTGACGAGTCGAATGAATTAGATAATATGGCCATCAGACCTTTTATAAATGGAAATTATAATTTACCGGGTAGTATCGTATGTACTGCAACTGCAAGTCCGGCTGTATCATACTTAGGGGGTGCTTATTTAGGGATTAGTGGTAGCGCACATTATTCAGGAACTGCGATTCCCTTAATTGATTCGAGTGTGGCAGGTGCAACCATAAACTTTACTATTGTTGAAACTGGCGCTACTTTCTCGACCTATACAAATTCGCATGGCAATTTTAATTATGCATTTCCTAAACCTAATATGGTAGGGATATTTCATATAGTAGGCACTTGTACAGACTTTACGTTAACCGGCACATTGTCTACCGAATTTGAAATTATTTTAGGCAGTCTTCCAATATGCACCTTACCTGATTTAACTGTATCAATATTCTCAAGCAGTAACGAAATAGTAGCCGGTGAAAATATGAGCGGATATATTGTAGTAAAGAATACCGGACAAACAACATCACCACCAAGTATCCTTAGTATTTCTCAATCTGGCGGAACACCCGATTACACCGCATTGGAAGGCATTGATTCATTAGCACAATTTGAATCCGATACAATTCCATTCACCATTCATTATCCCAATACAGGTCAATATAACTTATGTGTATCTATCGATTACAACAATCAAATAAATGAATGTTCTGAATCAAATTCAGGTTGTAAAATAATTTATGTTTATCCACCCTTACCAGATATTGTTCCTGGTAATGGACCAGGTTCAACCAAGTATCAGTGCCAAGTAAATGCTGTAAATTTTACGGTGTTTAATCAGGGTGGCGTTAATACAGATGCCTTCGATTGTAAAGTGATTACAAAACTGAATGGTGCAGTTTATAGCAACTTCACCCAGCGAATTACAAATATTCTTCCAGTAATGAATTTCCCAAATAACAAGGTGATTTTTAACATGCCTTTTATACCCACCTCCCTTGGTAATTATACTTTTGAGTTGTACTGTGACAGTCCTTTAAATGAAGTTATTGAATTAAACGAATTGAATAATAGTGCAAATTATTCATTAGACATTATCGCTTGTAAACCAGATTTTATTATTGAAGGTTGTGAAGATTTTAATGTAGAATCCAATGATCAAATGTATACCGCAGGCGATCCTATTTTACTGAAAGCGAAAGTGAAGAATATTGGAAACTTGGCTTACAATGGTAATTTGCAGGTGCGATTTGCTTTATCAAGTGGAGCAGTTTATGATACCACTTTGATGGTAAATTTAGCGGTAAATGGTTCAGCTCAATTTTCAAAAGAAATTCTAGCACCGGTGTCGGGATCTAATACACTTACCATTACTGCCGATCCAAATCAGCTCATTGATGAACTCAATAATGCAAATAATTCGCGAGCAAATGAAATGTGTTGGGATTATTTACCGGTCCCATTTTGTTCATCCAATTTCTGGGATCATACCTATTTAGTAAATCAAACGGTTACCCCTTCCATTGGGGTAAGAAGTTTACACTTATACGATGCCGATTCTCTAATTGTTAAGTTTGAAGTAAGCGGTCCCGGCATTTCAGGAAATTTGTTTTTAGGTTATGGGGTTATGCACGATGTGAAGCAAACCTGTAATTGTCCATTGGGCGTTTCATCACCGTTTAATTTTGTTTTTTCGCAAACCGGCATGTATACATTTATCATGACAGTTGACCCGATGAATGTATTTTTAGAATGTAGCGAAACAAACAACGTAATAATTCGAAATGTTGAAGTTACTAATCTACCTGATATGCGCATTCTATCGCAACATATTGCACCTAGTTTATTAAATCCGCAACCCGGACAACCCATTACGATGAATATTACCTATCAAAATATTGGGACTTCCAATATAAATGATCAAATGAAATTGTCGGTCATAGTAGATAATACATTACTAGAATCAATTTACCCTGTAGGAGGCTTAGTTTCCGGTGGCAATACAACCATCCCAATCACCACACCTTGGTCGTCTAATTTAGTTGGCGTGCATGTGATCCGAGCAAGTATTGATGAAGATCACCAAATAACAGAAACCAATGAAAATAATAATGAAGCAACTAGGGCTATTGTTGTAGGAGAATCGGCTAACTTATATTTTCAATCACTATCAACACCTTCATTATATCCAACATTAAATACTAGTATACAAATTCAAACACAATTAGCAAATAATGGCGACTTGGCATGCACTGCCGACTTGGCTTTATCATATGTCGACAATAATTTAGATACCATTTTAATTAACACCACACCATTTACGATTGCGGCACTTGATAGCATCAATGTCAATATTCCTTGGATAGTAGTTGATAATAAAACACGTATCATTGGAAGAATCATCAACTCATCAATACTTGAGTATACCTATGATGATAATGAGGCTGAATTTGAAATTGGAAAAATGTCAGTAATCACCTTAACTCAGGCTGCTTGTAACGCAAACAATGGTGAAGCACAAGCCTATGTATTTGGCGGAGAAGCACCATTCAATTATCATTGGAGTAATGGACTTTACGCCCAAACACTGATTGCCCCAAGTGGAAATTATACGGTAAGCGTTGAAGATAATACTGGACAAACAATTAGTACACCTGCCTTTATTGATACCTGCCAAACTATTCTTAATGTAAAATTATTTATTCAAGGATATTATGTTGGTGGCGGACTCATGACACCCTTGCGAGTAAACTCAGGTGAATTAAATATGCCTTGGGATGTAGATTCAGTAAGCATTGAACTTCACGAAAATGCCGTAGGCTATCCGTTAGCGTATAGCGCAAAAGGCATTTTACGCACCGATGGAAGTGTACAAGTTTATTTTCCACTTACTACCATTGGTCAATCGTACTATATTGTGGTAAAACATCAAAACCTAATTTCTACTTGGAGTGCAAATCCTATGATCTTGAATCCGGTAAACTTTTACGATTTTACATCCATGCCATCCATGAGCTATGGCGCGAATGTTTTGATGCTCGAAACTGGAGCCTATGGTTTATATAATGGCGATGTAAACCAAGATGAGAATATTGATTTATTAGATTATGCCATAATAGATTATTCAATTTTTGAATTTGAGTCGGGCTATCAGGTTACTGATTTAAATGGGGATGGTAATGTAGATTTATTGGATAGTCCGATTTTAGAAACCAACGTAAATAATTTTATTTATTCGATACATCCGTAGATTGGAGATTGAGGCTCGTGGTTCGAGCTTCGCGAAGTGTACTTGATAAGATTTTAGATCTTTAGAAGTCAGATGTTAGGAAAAGCAGGGATTGGAGTTCGAGGTTTGGGGTTCGCAAATCGTACTTTCCTGAGGTATCTCCCTTCGAATTTCGATTTTAGCATTTCGAATTTACCCCTCAATACTCATCATCCAAAACTACCTCCTTTATAGTACATTTGATTTCCAGTAAATCAAAAATGTATTCATGTTCAAACTTCAAAGTTCGTATCAACCTGCCGGCGATCAACCCAAAGCCATACAGTTATTGGTTGAAGGGGTGAATGCCAACGTAAAACATCAAACTTTACTAGGCGTTACCGGTTCGGGAAAAACTTTTACCATCGCCAATGTTATTGAACAAACCGCAAAACCTACATTAGTACTTACCCATAATAAAACTTTGGTTGCGCAATTGTATGGTGAGTTTAAACAGTTCTTTCCGGAGAATGCCGTCGAGTATTTTGTTTCGTATTACGATTATTATCAGCCCGAAGCTTACCTACCATCAAGTGGTGTCTATATCGAAAAAGATTTAATGGTAAACGCCGAACTCGAAACCCTTCGACTACGAGCCACTTCTAGTTTGTTATCCGGGCGAAGAGATATTATTGTTGTGGCATCTGTAAGTTGTATTTATGGTATCGGTAATCCTGTTGATTATGCCAATGGAATTATCAGAGTTTCGAAAGGAGAGAATATCGTACGAAATACTTTTTTACATCGCTTGGTTCAATCATTGTATAGTCGCAACCAAATTGAATTCGACAAAGGGATGTTTCGGGTAAAAGGAGATACGGTAGATGTAAACTTGCCTTATGCAGATCATAGTTTACGATTCATTTTTTTTGGTGATGAAATAGAAGAAATCGTTCGTTTTGAAACTACTACCGGTAAAAAAATTGAATCGCTAGAAGATGCGGCTGTGTTTCCGGCGAATATGTATTTGGCGCCGCAAGATCAGATGAAGAACATCATTCATGAAATTCAAAACGAAATGTTTGCACAAGTTGAATATTTCGAAAAAGAAGGTAAAGCCATCGAAGCGCAGCGTATTAAAGAAAGAGTGAATTACGATTTAGAAATGATACAAGAGCTTGGGTATTGCAAAGGCATCGAAAACTATTCACGCTTCTTAGATCGTCGCGACCCCGGCACTCGTCCCTTTTGTTTGATCGATTATTTTCCGCAAGATTTTTTGTTGGTGATTGATGAAAGTCATGTTACGCTACCACAAATTAGTGGCATGTATGGTGGCGACCGAGCTCGTAAATTAAATTTAGTAGGTTATGGATTTCGTTTGCCCTCGGCGCTTGATAATAGACCTTTAAATTTCAATGAATTTCAGTTGATGGTAAACCAAGTAATTTATGTGAGTGCTACACCGGGCAACTATGAATTAGAAATGACACAAGGTGAATTTGTTGAACAAGTAGTTCGACCGACAGGATTATTGGACCCTCCGATTGAAGTTCGCCCCAGCATAAATCAGATTGATGATTTGTTGGAAGAGATTGATAAGCGTGTTCAAAAAGGCGATAGAGTTTTAGTGACCACACTTACCAAACGATTATCTGAAGAACTTTCGAAATATTTACATAAAATAAATATTAAATGTAAGTATTTGCATAGCGAAATTGATGCATTGGAAAGAGTAGAAATATTACGCGATTTACGATTAGGAAATATTGATGTATTAATTGGTGTGAATTTATTGCGTGAAGGCTTAGACTTGCCCGAGGTTTCGTTAGTGGCCATTTTGGATGCCGATAAAGAAGGCTTTTTACGTGATGAACGTTCCCTTACACAAACCGCAGGAAGAGCCGCTCGAAATATTGATGGCTTGGTAATTTTTTATGCCGATAAAATTACCGGCAGTATGCAACGAACGATTGATGAAACTTATCGACGTAGAGAGAAGCAATTAGCTTTTAATACTTTACATGATATTACCCCACGAGGCGTTAAAAAAACGATGGATGAAGTACTAGATCAAGGCGCGGTTTTACAAGGGCGAAAGTATGATCCTGAAACTGCATACGATGCGCCAAACAATGAAACCATGCGTGCGGCAGAACATGAAGGACTCGATTTTGAAAATCCAAAAGCGATAGAAAAAGAAGTTGCCAATATTAAAAAACAAATGGAGAAAGCCGCCAAGAATTTAGATTTTATTGAAGCAGCGAGATTGCGCGATAAGATGATGGATTTGAAGAAGAGACTGTGAGGTGAATTACAAAATTTCTATAGGTTCAATCGCCTAATGCTGTAATGGTCTTTTTTTTATCATACCACCCCTGGTATCTTTAATACTACTCATCACCACAAAAGCATTCGGATCTATTTTATGAATTTCGTTATTCAATCGATTTAATTCTAATCGGGTAAGAACGGTATACACAATTTCAATATCTTTTACTTCGCCGGTTTTACCATAACCACTTTTGCCATTATATACGGTAACGCCTCTTCCCATTTTTTCAATTATCATCAAACGAATTTTTTCGTTATACATCGAAATAATAGTAACCCCTGTATACTCTTCAATACCCTCAATTACAAAGTCGAGGGTTTTTGATGCCGCTAAATAGGTAACCATCGAATACAAAGCAATTTCAACCGAAAGCAAATAAGCCGCTGCCGAAAAAATAATTACATTAATAGCGATAATAATATCGCCTATGGTAGTTCCGAATTTTCTGCTTAAGTAAATGGCTAAAACTTCGGTTCCATCAATGACTGCACCACCGCGTACCGATAAACCAATACCGGCGCCCAAAAAGAATCCACCAAAAAGGGCTACTAACAAATTATCTTTGGTTACATCCGGAAAAGTAACGGTGGCAACTACCAAGGCTAATCCTGAAATCGCAATCGCTGTTTTTATCGCAAATGCTCTACCAATAATTGAATAACCAAGTATAATAAACGGAATATTTATTACAATTAATAATAAAGAAAGCGGCATTGTAGTAAGTGCCGAAATAAGTAATGATATTCCGGTTGCACCACCATCTATAAAATGATTGGTAAGTAAAAATCCCTTAAACCCAAAGGCTGCCGAAAAAATCCCTAAGGTAATGAGCAACATATCTTTTATTAAATGCAAAATATTCGACTTCAATTCCTTATACCCTTTTGCGACTTCAAAATTCGAGAATACATGTTTTGCATCCTTATTTGCTGGTCGCAAAATGCTAGTAATAATTATTTTTTTTAGTAGTGAATTCATCGTGAAATCTATCGTGTTGTTCAATATCCGGTTTATGCAATGTAACTAAAATAACCTTATCGAAACTTATCTATGCCTCAAAAATCTCGTGCAAAACCGCCACACTTTTTAATTCAGGTAAATGTGGAATATGTAATCGTAAATAGTGAATACAAATACCTAATAACTCTTTTCGTTTTTGTTGCGTAAGCGGTATTTCTTTCAACAATTCTTCGTCGCATAAATTTGATATGAGTTGTGCCGTTTCGCCTTCAATAAAATCAAATCCTGAAAGTTCTTGCTTGCTGCAAAATCGTCCGTTTTGTAAATCAAGAATGGGTGTTTCGGTATGATAAACATCTTGAATTCCAAAACCTAAATGGCGGGCAAAATGCAGACTAAATAAAAGAGGGAAATTTGCTAACTCGTTTTCATTTGCTTTATCTATCCATAAAAATGAAGTCTCAAAAAATTCATATAGTTCAGCATTTGTTTCTGGTTCTGAAATGGTTTTACTAATCAATTCGGCTATATAAACCGCAACGGTATTTCGTACAATATGCGTTTGCAAATTTTGATATATCGTATGAACCCGTGCTTCTTTAATTCGTTGTAAATTTTTATTGGGCGTATGATAAACAATTAAATCTAACAAAGTTGAAGGCTGATAAATATTGGCTTTTGATGCAGATTTTCTTTCAGTTCGTACCCCATTCACTAAATAACTTTGTATGCCAAACAGCTCGGTGTAAATGCTTACTACAATACTTGTATCTCCATATTTAATGGTACGAAGTACTATGCCTTTAGTGGTATGTAACATGAATGATTATTGAATGATGAAAGTGGAAATGTTATGAGGAAAATTACTCATTATATATAAATTTACCTGCTTTACTTTCACTTCCATCGGCATTGCTTACAAATACTAAATACACGCCTGTATGTGGTTTTTGTCCTAAATAGTTTTTCCCATTCCATACCGCTTGTCCGCCCAATGCTTTTGTGCGATACACTAATTGTCCTGCCACATCGGTTATTCTTACATCGGCATTTTCAACCAATCCCTTAATGGCAATAGTACCTGCATAATTTGATGGAACCGGATTTGGAAAGACTAATAATTCTGCATTGCTTTCATGCGCATCGGTAGCTTCACTTCGATACGAAACTAGGCCTTCGTTGGTAGCAATAAATACTTCGCCGCTTACAGGTTGTATTACAATGCTTTTTATTTCGTTAGATGGCAAAGGGCTATTGTCCTTATTAAATTGATGGATTATTTTTTCTGCATCATCAGAAATTAGCCAAACCCCATTATTAGTACCTATCCATTTATGATTCGCGCCATCAACCGCAATTGCATTTATACTTTCGCGTTGAAATAATAAACCGGCATTCAAATCGTATTTTACAATTTTTAGTTCAGCTTCACAGCCCGATTCAAAAATATTTTCTGGACAATTAATAATTCCAATTCCATCGTTAGTGCCCACCCAAATTTTACCGTCACGATCTTTGGCAATCGACAAGACTTCGTTATTGGGTAAATTTCCATTACCGGTCCCTGTTGTTAACAAACGCATTTGGTCGTCGTTTTTATTATCGATAGTATTATTATCATTCAGTACAAATAGACCGGTACCGCGTGCACCAATAACCCATTTTTGTCTACTATCATCTACAATTATTTTGCTTACATATTTTTGAGAGCTTGGAAAAGGTAAAGTGAAATTTTGCCAAGTTCCATCGGCTTTTTTTACGACTACCTGCGCGGCTGCACCATAATTTGTCATCCATAAATTATGTAGATCATCAAACACTACATCCATTAAAACCGTTGCGCCGGGATTTCCAATTTGCGATAAAAGGAATCCATTATTTTTATACACCACTGCGCTTTTATCAGGATGTATTTCCAGTAATCCACCACCAAATGAAGTGGCATATATATTTTGATTACGTTTGTCGATAGCTACCGAAGTAATATCCAAGGTACTATCCATGTTGGGGATGCCGTTAAATCGGTTAAACCATGTCCATGTGCCTTGCTTAAATTTTGATATGCCACCTGAGTTAAAACTCGGTTGCCAACCCGCATCGCCTCCGGAGGCTACATAAATATCTTCGCCAGATTGTGTGAGAGAATAAAAGGAATTGGTAAAAGCACCATTAGGATTAAATAGACTTTTGTCTTTGCGATTAGTCAATTTAATTAAACCTTCCCATTCATCAGCTTCCCATAGATCTTGGTTATTCCATTCAACAACATCATTTGGATTAATGCCAAAAGTGGAATCAATAGGAATTGCATTTTGATTGAGAATCATAATACATCGACGATCATCATTTTTTTCGCACAAATACATGTTTTCATTGCCCAATCGAATGTTATAAATTGGCGAACCCGATTGGTAATGAGCTTGTAAAATATCGGCATTAATTACAAACATTGAATCGGCATCGGCACAATACAATTTGTTATGATGGGTGAAAATCCAATCGTTGGTTTTATCAGAAATCGAAACCCATGAAGCAAAATTTTGTAAGGCACTACTATTTTCATTGGCCTTATAAATGCCATTGGAAGTTGCTGCATAAAAACTTCCTTCATAACTTGTCAATGATTTTATTTTTAATATTTCAGCAGCCTGTTGAAGGATATAGGTTTCTTTAATTTCATATTTTTGAAGGTTAAGCACTACGATACCAAAATCGGTACATAAATAAGCCAATTTGTTTTTAAAGTAAACCGAATTAATGCGTTTGCTTCCTGTAAGATTTGCATTTTTAATATCAGGAATATTGATGAAGATATTGCCTAACATTAAATCGATATTGCTATTTTCATATACAATTAATAGAATGTCACTTTCAGCATCAAATCGTAAAAAACTAATATTTACATCGTTCAGTCCATTCACTTTCGAATAAGTCGTGTATTCATTTTCAGTAACTGAATACGAATACAGATTTGCATCAGCAGCAAACATTTTAGCATGTACTTTTTCAACACTTTTTGCTGAATTATAAGAGAAATGCGATTGCCAATTACCTACCGGAACTAATTGTGCAGGTGAAACTAGCGGCAAAAACAAAATACAATAAAAGCATAGTATGAAAGGATAACTCAATCTCATATTTCAAAAGTAAGGCAATTAAGAACGCTATAAAATAAAGAATATTACTTTCCATGTTGCTTTTTATACTTTGATGGTATCTTTACCGGCTATATGTGGAAAGCACTTGCCCAATTTGTTCTGCGCTTTAGAGCCCTTGTACTTCTTGTACTCATTGTTTTAACTTCTATTATGGGGTATTTTGCTTCTAAGGCAAAAATGCGCTACGAGATGACCAGCGCTATTCCGACTGATAACCCTAAATATATCGAGCATCAAAATTTTAAAAAGATGTTTGGAGAGGATGGCTCAATGCTGGTGGTTGGTTTCAGCAAGGATAATGTTTTTGAACCTCAATTCTTTCAACAATTTACAGCATGGCAAAAAAACATTAAAGCAATTGATGGTGTTGAAAATATGTTAAGCATTCCAACCGCTATCAATATAAAAAAAGTAGAAAATGATAGCACGGCCAAACTCATTACTACCCAGGTATTTGATGCAAGTAAAGGTCATGATTCAAGTGTGCAAGAATTTTTAAATCTGCCTTTCTACCGAAATCTATTGTATAACCCCGAAACTAAAACTTACTTAACTGCCATTTACTTGAATAAAGAAAAATTGCAAACTGCCGAGCGAATGCGCATGGTAAAAGAAATTAAGGAAGTAACTGAAAAGTTTGCTCAAGCAGGAAAAATAGAAGCACATTACTCTGGACTTCCATTTATTAGAACTGAATTCGCCAATAGCGTTAAGTATGAAATGAATTTGATACTCATGGCGTCTTTGTTACTTACTGCTGTTGTATTGTTTCTTTTCTTTCGTTCCATCAGTGCTGTTATTTTTTCGGTACTTATTGTTTTTGCAGGTGTGTTATGGGCGCTTGGCTTATTGTATTTGATGGATTACCGTATTTCCATTTTAACTGCATTGGTTGCGCCTTTAGTAGTAGTCATAGGCATACCGAATTGCATTTACTTTTTAAATAAGTATCATACACAGTTTGCGATAAGTGGCGATAAACGCATAGCGCTTACTACCATGATAGAACGTATGGGTATTGTAACTTTATTTACAAACCTAACTGCCGCCATTGGGTTTGGTGTTTTTTATTTTACCAAAAGTCAAGTGCTTAAAGAGTTTGGTTTAATTGCCGGCATAAGTATTTTAGTTGTTTTTATTATTTCGTTGCACGCTATTCCGGCCATCTTTAGTTATTTAAAAGCACCGCAAGCGAGGCATACTGCTTACCTCGATAATAAAACGCTTACGAGTGTATTATTGAAACTCGAGTATTGGGTATTGAACCACAAAAAGTATGTTACTACTTTTTGGACTGCCATATTATTACTTTCATTATTTGGCATTTTCAAATTGAAAACACTTGGCTTTATCGTTGATGATTTACCCAAACAAAATAAAATTTATACCGATTTAAAATATTTTGAAAAGAATTTTCATGGAGTTATGCCTTTGGAAATTATGATAGATACCAAAAAGAAAAATGGCGCAACGACATTGCCTACTTTGCAAAAATTGGATGCCTTGTCAACTGAACTCACTCAATTTCCTGAATTAGCCAAGCCGCTTTCGATGGTTGAGGCGATTAAGTTTGCACGACAAGCTTATTATGATGGCGATAGTTCAAGCTATGGAGTACCTAATAGTTTTGATATATCATTTTTGTTACCCTACTTACGAATGAAAGGAAGTAGCGGTAATCCGCAATTCACTAAACTATTAAGTTCGTTTATTGATAGTAGTAAACAATATGCGCGAATTAGTGTGGGCGTGGCAGATATAGGTTCAGATAAATTACCGGTTTTATTAGATAGTATTCGTCAAAAAGCCAATGGCATTTTTGATACTAGTCGCTACCAAATTACTTTCACCGGAACTAGCATTGTTTTTCTAGAGGGCAGTAAATTTATTATTAATAGTCTGCGCGATAGTTTATTACTAGCTCTAGTAATGATTATTTTGTGTATGGTGTTTTTATTCAGGTCATGGCGTATTGTGGCTATCGCTATTATTACCAATATTATTCCTTTAGCCATCACTGCCGGGGTAATGGGGTATTGCCAAATTCATCTTAAACCTTCAACGGTTTTAGTATTTAGTATTGCTTTAGGTATCGCGATTGATGTAACGATACGTTTTTTAGTAAACTACAAACAAGATTTACCAAAGTATAATTATCAAATTCCGGAAACTATTAGTGCAACCATACAAGAAACCGGAATTAGTATTATTTACACCTCACTGATTTTAGCGGCAGGTTTTATTGTATTTTTAGTTTCACAATTTGATGGAACGCAAGCCCTTGGCTATTTAACTGCCCTTACTTTATTTATGGCCATGATTACCAATCTTACGATTTTGCCTGCGATGTTGGTTTGGTTTGATAAACAGAAGAAACCCAAGTAATTATGCGCTAAATGTTTGGTGTTACAACGCTACTATTTGACTAACTAACAAGCCCATTACTTATAGTTCTGAGGTAGGTACCATCATTCTTAATTTTCAATTTAACAGTGTTTGGTGGCAATAATTCCTCTGCTATTTCAGGCCATTCGATAAAGCAATAAGTATTGGGTTCCAATAAAATATCTTGCACGCCGGCTTCAATGGCATCATGTACATTTTTTAATCGATACCAGTCCATATGAAATACTTTTTGTTGTGTACCTTGAATTTGATATTCATTAATAATTGAAAAGGTCGGACTACTTACATTATCAACTACTCCTAAACATTTACATAATTCTTTTATCAATGTAGTTTTTCCACTGCCCATGTCTGCATATAAAGCAAAGCAACGAGTGGCAGGAAAAGTTTGTAAAATAGTTGTAGCAATAGTATTTAACTCGTTTAACGAATACGATATTTCCATAACACAAATATATATAGCTCTTTGCAATCACTTCAAGATTGTGGTTAAACTAATTGCTACCTTTGCACAATGGAAAATTTTATTGAACGCAAGATTGAGGGTATGACTTGCGGAAATTGCGCCTTAACCGTTACTACTACACTTACTAAACTAGGCGCAAAGGATGCTGTTGCCAATGCAGCTACCGGCGACGTAAGTTTTACCATTATAGGAAATACGCCCGTTGAAACATTCGAAAAAGGCATTGAATCATTAGGGTATACTGTTGCTCATGATGATGAGCAAGATGATACTGTTAAAAGTACTGGCTATTCTGAAATCAAAATTTTGTTTTTGATTAGCCTTGTCCTGTGGTTGCCTTTAATGTTACACATGTTTTTACATTTCCCGATTTTACATAACCCTTGGTTTCAGTGGGCAGTTTGTACACCGGTGTATTTGATTAATGTTTACTATTTTGGAAAAAGTGCATTTCGTTCATTGAAAAATGGTATACCCAATATGGACGTATTGGTATTTACCGGAGCAAGTGCCGCTTACTTTTATAGTATCATCGGTTGCTATTTGTTTCCTCAAGAGGTTCATAATTATCTGTTTTTCGAAACAGCGGCCTCAATCATTACCTTGGTTTTGTTTGGGAATTTCTTGGAAGAATATACGGTGAGTTCTACCGCTGGTGCCATTAAAGAGTTGATGAAGTTTCAAAAAACCAAAGCAAAATTGATACTCATAGATAGCATTGGCAAAGAAACCATTCAAGAAGTTGATAATAAATTTATTCGAGTAAAGGATAAGGTGTTAGTGAATAGTGGTGATAAAATTCCGGTAGATGGTATCATCATTTCGGGCCAGGCACAAATCGATGAAAGTATGATGAGTGGCGAAAGTTTACCAGTGACAAAAGGAACTGGCGATGCGGTGATTGGCGGGTCTATTGTAGTAGATGGAAGCATAAAAGCTGAGATTACAGCAGTTGGAAAAAACACGGTGATTTCAAATATCATTCACCTAGTCAATCAAGCCCAAGCTGCCAAGCCTCCTTTACAAAAATTAGCCGATAAAATAAGTGCCGTTTTTGTGCCTTTAGTAATAGGATTTGCCTTGCTAACTTTTTTAGTGAACTACTTATTCATCGATAAAAGTTTGCAAGATAGTATGATGCGAACCATTGCGGTCATGGTCATTGCTTGTCCTTGTGCAATGGGTTTAGCCACTCCAGCAGCCGTTATGGTTGGTTTAGGCCGTGCTGCCCGAACCGGAATTCTCATTAAAGGTGGAGATACTTTGGAAAAATTTAAGGATATTAAACAATTTGTATTTGATAAAACCGGGACGCTTACCACAGGTCAATTGCGAGTTGGCAAATTTCACACATCGCTAGAGGAAAGTTATTTTAAACAAATTGTAGCAGCCATTGAAACGCATTCATCTCACCCTATTGCTCGCAGCATTATCAAAGAATGGACAGATACATCAAGTATTTCTTTTACGAAAGTTGAAGAAGAAAAGGGAATTGGATTGCATGCCACAGATGAAAACTCAACTATTTGGACGATTGGTTCGTATCGAACAGTAGCCCATCTTGATGTCAAAGAGTTACATGATTTATTTATATTG
Source organism: Bacteroidota bacterium (assembly GCA_016706595.1). Taxonomy (GTDB): domain Bacteria; phylum Bacteroidota; class Bacteroidia; order Chitinophagales; family Chitinophagaceae; genus OLB11. The sequence goes on from JADJJH010000007.1 coordinate 270,867, forward strand.
AAGAATAAAGAATTGGTAGGTTGGATTGATATGCAAGATGAATTACGGGATGATGCTGCTGATGTAATTCAATCATTAAACATTGCAGGTTATAAAACGATTATGTTAAGTGGCGACCGAAAGGAAAAATGCGAGCATATTGCCCAACAACTGAATATTAGCGAAGTATATAGTGAGCAATTACCTGAACAAAAAATGGCTATACTCGACAAATTGATGCAAGTTGCGCCCACAGCTATGATAGGCGATGGCATTAATGATGCGCCCTCTTTAGCCAAAGCAAGTATTGGCATTTCATTGAGTGATGCATCTCAAATTGCCATTCAAAGTGCTAATGTTTTATTACTGAAAAACAAATTAGGCAATTTGCCTATTGCTATAGGTTTAGGCAAACACACCTATCTCACCATCAAACAAAATTTATTCTGGGCTTTTGCTTATAATGTAGTTGCCATTCCCGTAGCCGCAGCCGGCTTTTTAACACCTACTTGGGGTGCAGGAATTATGGCATTAAGCGATGTTGTTCTGATTTTGAATTCGTTACGATTACGATTTAAGAAAGTGGTATAGCGAATTACAAATGTGTAACTACGAATTATGAAAATAGGGTGTGGCCTGCTTCGAAAAGCTAATTTTTACTATCCTTATGTAATTCGTAGGATGCATACACTTCCGAATTACAGTCAATTTTCCCCGACTTAGCCCTTTTTTTCCTTACTTAACAAATTTCTTTTTTTTGCGGAAGAACTCAATTTATGTTTGTTATGCAAAAGATATATGAGGTATGAAGGATCTGCAGCCCCGATAGTAGCGAATGCCCGCATAAGTAAAATTTGCCTAGCAAGCAAAATGATATAATGCGGCAGCAGCGGATAGCGGGAAATTGCTGCCCAAAAAAATAATTCTTCACTGCGTAAACTGGGTAGGTAGCGACATGAATATCTTTGCAACGAAATGATGAAGGCGCGAATTTGAAACTTATCAACATTTGCAAAACGAAGAAACAGAAATCATATTAATATTTACATTTGTTCAAACACAACAAAAGCCATGGCAAAAGAAACAGTAGTCGTTGAAAACGAAAAATTGAAAGCACTAAAACTTACGATGGAAAAAATCGATAAGGATTATGGCAAAGGCTCGGTAATGAAACTGGGCGATAAAGAAGTGGTAGAAATGGAGAGCATTTCTACCGGATCATTAGGATTAGATATTGCCTTAGGTATAGGTGGTTTTCCGCGGGGCAGAATTGTTGAAATTTACGGACCTGAATCATCGGGTAAAACTACCATCGCAACACATGCGATCGCTGAAGCACAAAAGAAAGGAGGCATTTGCGCATTTATTGATGCGGAGCATGCATTTGATGCAAACTATGCAAAAAAATTGGGTGTCGATATTGATAATCTTTTAATATCTCAACCCGATTATGGTGAGCAGGCACTTGAAATTGCCGATCGATTAATTTCGTCTGGCGCTGTTGATCTAGTAGTGATAGATTCGGTTGCTGCCTTAGTACCAAAAGCTGAATTAGAAGGTGAAATGGGTGATAGTAAAATGGGGTTACAAGCTCGTTTAATGAGTCAGGCCCTACGTAAACTTACCGCAACCATTAACCGTACCGGCTGTTGCTGTATTTTTATTAATCAGCTTCGCGAAAAAATTGGTATTGTTTTTGGTAACCCCGAAACCACTACCGGTGGTAATGCCTTAAAGTTTTATGCTTCGGTGCGTTTAGATATCCGACGTATTGCGCAAATTAAAGATGGGGAAGAAGCGATAGGAAATCGTGCCCGTGTGAAAGTGGTAAAAAACAAAGTAGCACCTCCCTTCCGACAAGCTGAATTTGATATTATTTTTGGAGAAGGCATTAGCAAATCCGGTGAGTTAGTTGATTTAGGCGTTGAACATGGCATATTGCAAAAAAGCGGATCTTGGTATGCTTATGATACCAATAAACTGGGGCAAGGTCGTGATGCGGTAAAACAATTATTACTCGATAACCCTGAAATGGCTGCCGAAGTAGAAGCTAAAATTAAGGCGAAGATCGAGGCGGATCATGCGTAAAGAAATGAGCATCTCTAAAAACCCCTGATGCTTCGTTATTCGAATGCCGTAGGTACGGCACCCTTTATTTACCATAGTAAACGCTTCCGATAGCTATCGGAATTGCAAAATCAGAATGCCTCGCCTGAGGGGTTTTTGAAGGTGGCAAAGAGCTACATAATTAATGAATGTTAACATGGAGTACAAACAATATTGTAAAAAGATAGTTTTAAAAGAACAAACAATTCAAAGTTCCTCGCTTCGGCGGGGATTTTTGATGAATGGAGCTTGTGTTACAACTTTTATTCATGAATTGAATCCTCTTCGAAGCCTGTGGCTTCGTAATACCGAAAGCATATCTGTAGTTGTCCAATTTAATTGGACAACTACAGATATTGCATCGGCATTATACAATCAATTTTAAGATTAGTATATAAATCATTTGGTATAAGCTTTATGTTCTTCCAAGAATTTGTCTTGCAAGTAAATTGGAAACTTTTTCACAAAGAAATACAACTTGTAAATTAGATGCAGTTGGTAATTCGTGCATCAAGTAATTAAGTCAGAATATTTTCATCTTTCCGAATCTCCAAATCTTGACTTACATTTATTGCAAGAAACACATTTCATGAATAGAAGAAGCTTTGTAAAAAACCTGGGAATCGTTTCACCTTTACTAGCGATGCCATCAAGTTTATTTGCTAAGGAGAAAATTTCATTTGCGTCGCCGGGCGCGCGAGTTATCAGCACTTGGGAACCTAATGTGAAAGCTAATGGAAAAGCTTGGGAGATATTATCACAAGGAGGGATTGCCTTGGATGCAGTTCATCAAGGTGTAATGGTGCCTGAAGCCGATCCTGAAGATCAAAGTGTGGGCTATGGAGGTTTGCCCGATCGCGATGGAAAGGTAACCCTCGATTCATGCATTATGGATCATGAAGGAAATATTGGTTCGGTGATGTGTCTCGAACATATAATGCATGCGGTAAGTGTTGCACGATTGGTGATGGAAAAAACGCCTCATGTGCAATTAGTAGGTGATGGGGCCTTTGAATTTGCTATTTTACAGGGATTTAAAAAAGAAAATTTATTAACGCCTCAAGCCGAAGCTGCTTGGAAAAAATGGATGGAGAATTCGAAATACGATCCAATGATTACCGTACGTGAAATTGAAAAACGTATTCGTGAAAACCATGATACCATAGGCATGTTAGCACTCGATAAAAATAATAATCTTAGTGGTGCATGTACAACCAGCGGTATGGCTTATAAATTGCATGGCAGGGTTGGCGACTCACCCATTATTGGTGCAGGTTTATATGTTGATAATGAAGTGGGCGCAGCAACGGCAACCGGTGTAGGCGAAGAGGTGGTTCGTATTTGTGGTAGTCATGCTATTGTGGAAGCTATGCGACAAGGGAAATCGCCACAACGAGCATGTAAAGTAGGTATCGAACGATTGATACAGATGCGTGGAATGGAGAAAGCGAAAAAAATTCAAATTGGTTTTATTGCCATGAATAAAGAAGGCGAAACGGGTTGTTATTCTATGTTGCCGAATTTTACAATGGCGATGCGATCAGATGATGGAGAAGAAATTATTAAAGCAGATTCGTATTTCGATTTTGAAGCTGAATAGATTATGCAAGATTATATTTTAGAAATTGCGGCTTTCACTTTAGAAGGTGCCTTATTAGCCAGTGAAGCCGGTGCCCAACGAATTGAATTATGTGATAATGCCGAAGAGGGTGGCACAACGCCCTCATACGGAATGTTGAAACTAGCCAAAGAAAAAATCAGGACTCCTATCTTCCCCATTATTCGGCCGCGTGGTGGCGATTTTGTATATAGTGATGAAGAGTACGAAGCCATGAAGTATGATATTTCCCTATGCAAACAATTGAGCTTCGAAGGTGTGGTAATAGGTATATTATTAGCATCCGGACAAATTGATAAAACCCGAACTACCGAACTTGTGAAATTGGCAAAACCCATGCAAGTAACGTTTCATAGAGCTTTTGATCGATGTAATGACCCGATGCAAGCACTAGAAGATATTATAGATTGTGGATGTAATCGTATACTTACTAGCGGACAATTTCCTTCGGTGATGAATGGACTGACATGCATAAAACAACTGATTCATCAAGCAGCAGGCCGCATCATCATTATGCCTGGTAGTGGTTTAAAAAGTACTCATGTAGCCGAAATTGCCAATGTAACCGGGGCTACTGAATTTCATACGGCTGCGAGGAAAAAAGTATTTCATGAAGGTGTTTCTTCACCGCTAAGCATGAACGAAAATTTGACCTATGTATCGGTCGATACTGAAGAAATCCAAGATATTCGAAAAATTTTAGATGCTTTATGAGTTAGCATTTATAACATCGAAACCCTATATTTGAGCATTAAAAACATAAACACATGAAAAAATTATTTGTACTTGCATTATCACTTGCCATCTTTAGTGCTTGTCAGAATACCGAAACCAAAGAGACCGCTAAAGTTGAAAAAACAGATTCGGTGAAAGCACCCCAATTTTTTGGTGAGAAAATTACCGAAGACGGCGCACAACCTACCGATAGTTTAAAGTCTATGATGGGTGAAAATAAAGAATTGGCTTGTAAACTCAGCGGCGAAATAGATGCGGTTTGTCAGAAGAAAGGTTGTTGGATGGAATTGAAATCTGCCGCTGGCGAAAATATTCGGGTTACTTTTAAAGACTATGCTTTTTTTATGCCAAAAGATGCATCGGGGTTAACAGCTGTAGTTGATGGTATTGCGAAAGTAGAAGAAACTTCTGTCGCCGATTTACAAGAATATGCAAAAGACGACGGACAATCAAAAGAAGAAATTGCAGCAATTAAAGAACCTAAGCGCGAATTAGTATTTGAAGCAAAAGGCGTGATTTTAAAATAAGCATATGCGAAAAATATTACTAGCCGCTCTCTTCGTTTCAGTGAGTGCAATTATTTCTTGTTCTGAAGGTTCAAAAAAACCTGACCATGAATCGGCAAAATCAGAGAACACCGAAGATTGCGAAACTTCTACGATTAAAGATCCGAATGAAGTAAAACCTATGGCATTGATGATGCGCACCATGGCCGATTACTGCGATACCATGCGTTTGAAAATAAACAAAGGTGAAAAAGTTGATTCAATAGCCTTTCCTCTTATGCCTTTTTGGAGCGCCGAACCTACAGATTCATCGGTATTAGAAACTCTATTTTTTGATAATGCCATCATCATACAAAATGCTTGGCGAAAATTAATGAGCAGTCCCGAAAACCAAGCTGCCAATTATACCGCCGTTGTAGATGCTTGTGTTCATTGCCATAGTAGTTATTGCAGTGGCCCGTTAAGACGAATTCGTAAATTGAAGTTGGATTATAAAGCTGAGTAGATTGGATTTTAGTTTTACTTTTTAAAATGAGAATTGTAAAAGCAAAGAGAATTACTTTGCCTAAAACATCATGAATTTAGAGTTTGGTTTGTATTTCTAATGATGTGTCTTTAATTATTGAAATACGACCAAATTTAATTTATATGAAGCATAGTTTAATTGTAGCAATCATTATACTTCTTTTTGTGATGGATGTAACAGCCACACCCGAAAATCGATTCCTCAATGCAAATTGGCAATTTCATAAAGTAGGTGCTAAACGATGGTTGCCTGCCACGGTACCCGGAACGATTCATACCGATTTAATAGACAATCATATTATCCCCGATCCATTTTATCGGGATAATGAAAAGAAAGTGCAATGGGTAAGTGATTGCGATTGGGAATACAAATTACAATTCGAAACCGAAGCCGATAATTATGATGATTTGTACCCGATTTATTTACAATTCGATGGCTTAGATACCTATGCTGATGTTTACTTAAATGATAAACTTATTTTACAGTCGGTTAATATGTTTAGAACGTATTCGGTAGATATTTCAAAGCATATAATTGCTACAAATGAGTTGCGTATTGTTTTTCATAGTGCTACAAAAATGGTTGATAGTTTGGCGAACTTATCATTACCCTTCATTCGACCTTGTGAAAATAATCGACATTATATTCGCAAAGCACAATATCATTTTGGATGGGATTGGGCTCCCAAACTCACTACTTGCGGCATTTGGCGTGATATACAATTGATTTACTATAAACCACAACCCGAAACAGCACAATATTCCCCAGTTCGATTGGTTCAAGAAAGAGATTCAATCGGACAATCATTTTATTTTACAGTGAATAATAAACCGGTTTTTATGAAGGGTGCTAACTGGGTACCTGCCGATGTGTTTTTACCTCGTATAGGAAAAGATAAATACAGGAGTTTACTATTAGCTGCTAAAGAAGCCAATTTTAATATGCTTCGTGTTTGGGGTGGAGGTATTTACGAAGATGATTATTTTTACGAGCTATGCGATTCATTAGGCATTTATGTTTGGCAAGATTTTATGTTTGCCGGTGCCATGTATCCTGCCGATGAAAAAAGTATAGAGAATATAAAACAAGAAGCCATCGACAATATACTTCGTTTGCGTAAACATAAATGTATTGTCTTATGGTGTGGCAATAACGAAATTGATGAAGCTTGGCATAATTGGGGATGGCAAAAACAATTCAATATTTCGAATAACGACTCGACTAAATTATGGAAGGAGTATCAGAAAATATTTCACGAGCTTTTACCTTCTTTAGTAAAGCAATACGATTCGGGCCGACAATACATTGCAAGTTCACCACTTTACGGATGGGGTAAACAAAAAGTATGACCCATGGTGATAGTCATTATTGGGGCATGTGGTGGGGAATGGATTCAATTCAAAATATGCAAAAAAAGATACCACGGTTTATGAGTGAATATGGAATGCAAGCCATGCCCAATATGGGAAGTATTTTGCAATTCACAATCAATGCCGATTTAGATACCGCTTCGGCCGTGATGAAGCTTCATCAAAAACATCCAACGGGCTATAGCACATTGCATAAGTATTTGTTGATGGAAAAATTAGCGGTCAATAATTTTACATCTTTTATTGAGGCAACACAAGAATTACAAAGTCGTGCTTTGCAAACTGCTATTCAAGCACAACGAAATTCAAATGGAAGATGCATGGGCTCCTTACTTTGGCAGTTTAACGATTGTTGGCCGGTTTGCAGTTGGAGCATTATCGATTACTACGGACGGAAAAAGAAAGGGTTCGAAGTGGTTAAGCATGCATTTGAATAAAAGTGGAGAAAGGGCGTCGGAGTTAAGAGTTGGAGGCTCGGGGTTCGATAAACGATAAAACAAACTCACACTTTAACAATCCCCCCCTTTTACATTTTCCTTACCATTTTTTTCTGTTAAAATAGAAAGTCAAATACTTAGCTTTGCGCCATTCTTTTACGCATGAAAAAAAACATAGCTTTAGTAGCAGGTGGTTACTCCGGAGAGTACGCTATCTCAATCAAAACAGCCATTACCATCGAAAATAATATCGATAAGGAAAAGTATAATGTGTATAAAATAATTGTCGATAAACAACATTGGGCTTATACGAATGCCAACGGAGAGGTTACTGAAGTAGATCGACGTGATTTTAGCTTAAGCATTGACAATCAAAAGATTATTTTCGATACGGTTTTTATTGCTATTCATGGAACCCCTGGCGAAGATGGTAAATTTCAAGGTTATCTAGAAATGCTGGGTATTCCGTTTACATCATGTGGGGCTATTGTAGCCGGACTCACCTTCAACAAAATTTATTGTAATCGAGTCATTGCGCAAAGTAATTTAGTACATGTTTCAAAATCGTTGCATTTACATAAAGATAGAACTTGGCCTATCACAAAAATTCTTGAACAAATAACTTTACCCGTTTTTGTAAAACCGGCTGAAGGTGGCTCAAGTTTGGCAACCACCAAAGTAAAACATGCTGATGAAATGCAAGCAGCCCTTGATGCCGTTTACGCATTTGAGCCTCAAGCCATGATAGAAGAATATGTAAAAGGAAGAGAATTTAGTATCGGGGTTTATAAAACCAAAGGACTTATTCAAGCGCTTCCTGTTACAGAAATCATAAGCAGTAAAGAGTTTTTTGATTATGAGGCAAAATACACACCAGGAGTGAGTAATGAAGTTACACCTGCCGAATTAGATATTACTATAGCCGAACTCATTGCCAATACAGCAAAAAATATTTATGATGTGTTAAATTGCCGAGGCATTTGTAGGGTTGACTTTATCTTAGAAGAAAACACAAATAAATTATACTTTTTAGAGATAAACACAATACCCGGACAAAGTGAAAATAGTATTGTACCGCAACAAGTTCGCGCAATAGGTATGAACTTACAAGATTTTTATGGTGAATTGATTGAAGAATCACTTTCACAAGCAGCTATCTAAAATATTCAACAAATCAATCGAATACCTTATTTTTACCCCATCACATGTTTCAAAGATCCTTTTTATTTAACCTATTAATTATGTTGCTGATTAGTGTCGGACTGCTTCTGGCATTTTTTAGTTCGTTGAATTGGCTTACCAATCATGGTCACCAAATTACCGTACCGAAGCTAATGGGCAAAAAAGTTGATAAGGCTATTGAAACCTTAGAAGATCTTGGATTTCGTATTGAAATAGATTCAACGTATAAATCAGATAAATCACCTTTAGAGGTTTTGTTTCAGGAACCCGAATCGGGCATGTCGGTAAAATATGGTAGAACGATTTTTTTAACCGTGAATCGAAAAACACCACCTTCAATTGCTATGCCTAATTTGGTAAACATGTCGTTTAGAAATGCGATGCTTACTTTACATAGTTATTATCTCGAAATTGGCGATACCAACTATCGACCAGATGTAGCTGCCGGTGCTATTTTAGAACAATGGGTAAACGGGAAACCTATTTTACCCGGAACTATGGTTCCCTTCGGTACGCATATCGATTTAGTAGTTGGCGAGGGTTTATCAGGTGAAATTGAAGTGCCTAATTTAATAGGATTAAGCTGGAGCGAAACAAAAACCTTACTCGATTCATTAGCACTCACTGCCAATCCAATTTGGGAAGGCGCTATTACCGATAGCAATTCGGCCATTATTTATATGCAACAACCCGAATCGGTGAATGAACTCGACTTTAAAAATTCGTTGCCTATGGGCGATATGGTTGATATACGCATTATGCAAAATCCTTCTCAAGAATTACTCGACCAAAATCAACCGGGTTCACAAAGATTGACAGGTGATGGAGAAGATACAAACCAAGTTAGCAACGATAGTCCGGAATTGAAGAAAGTTAAAGAGGATAGTGTAAAAAAACCGAAGATTCTTAAAGGGATGAATGTTCATAATCCGATTGTAGATCCGAAGGCGGCTAAAAATAATAAGTCGACTACAGATAAGAATAAGACTACTAATTCCGTTAGTACAACAAAAAACCCCAAACCTGCTAAACCCGCCGTAAAAACCGGAAGCAGTGATAAAAAACCTGAACCGGTAAAAAAAACGCCCACGAAAACTAACGACGATATCTCTAATGATTATAATTAATTCTTGCATTTGAAACCAATACTTTTCTTTTTATTGTTGATATCTGGCGAAATTATTGCCCAAGAAAGCGTTATTCCACTTCAGGCAAATCGCTCACTTGAACATAGCAAACGAACCTCTTTCGCAAAAAAAACACGTGCCATTTTACCATTTGTAGATGATTTCTCTTATCCTGGCCCTTACCCTGATGCCGCCTTATGGGTAGATTCTCAAGCGTATATAAATAATACTATGAGCGCCACGCCTATGACTCGTGGAATTGCAACTTTAGATGGCTTAAATGCCGTTGGCAGACCCTATGTTGAACAACAATTTCAATCGGGATATGCAGACAGCTTAACCAGTGTACCGATTGATTTATCATCTTATTCAACAAGCAGCAATATTTATCTCAGTTTTTTTTATCAGCCTCAGGGATTAGGTTTTGCACCTGAATCGGCTGATAGTTTGTATTTATTTTTTAAGAATAAACAAAACCAATGGGTACGAATGTGGGAAACCAGAGGCACACCACTTCAAATTTTTAAGCCCATTATGAAACCGGTTACCGATACACAATTCCTGCACAGTAATTTTCAATTTAGGTTTGTAAACTGGGCATCTTTAAATATCAATGATGATGTTTGGAACCTCGATTATATCAAGTTGGATGCCAACCGACCCGATAACGATAGTATCATGAATGATATTGCATTTACCGTTGAGCCAACTTCTATTCTCAAAAATTACCAGTCTATGCCATACCGACATTTCATGGTAAATCAAGCGAATGAACTTTCTACTAAACAAGATGTTGAAGTCAGGAATTTGCATGAAGTACCCAAAAGTGTTACGGTAAATTTAAATGCCATAGAGTTGAATTCATCAACTGCAGTCAATTCTCAAACTTTACCAACTACTGCTGTTGCTGCGAAATCGTATTTCGGATTTAATTTGCTTTCTTATCCCATTACGTATACTGCGCCTAATATTCATAGCAAAGTAGTGGTTCGAAATACATATTTTTTCCCTTCAGTAGGTATAAATGATGTTCAACAAAATGATACCATTATACGCGATGCCATATTTGATAATTACTTTGCTTATGATGATGGAAGTGCCGAGAAATCGTATTTTTTATTAAACGCCATTAACTTTCCTTCTAAAACGGCTATAGATTTTACGCTCAATGAACCCGATACCTTGCGAGGTATGATGGTACATTTTGGAGCACAAGTGCCTACTGCTGCCGGAAAATATTTTTCAATGGTTTTATATAAATCCTTAGGCAGCGGTGCCATTAACGATAGCATTATTTTGCAAGAAGATTTATTTCAGGTGCAATACGAACCATCCTACAATGGATTTTCGACCTATGCTTTTACCAATCCACCGGTATTAGCCGCCGGTACATATTATATTGGCATTACGCAACCTGCTAACTTTGGTAGCGATAGTATTTATTATGGTTTGGATGTAAATACAAATACTAGCGCACAGCATCTTTCGTATAATGTAGATGGTACTTGGTATAATTCTACCATTACCGGTACCGTGATGATGAGACCTATCGTAGGACAAGCATTTACACCGACCAAAGTACAAACCATCACAAAAAATAGAACTGAACTTCAGTTGTATCCAAACCCGGTGAACGACTTAGTGCAAATCGTTAGCGCGCAAGAATTACAAACTACTTGTGCAGTGTATACTCTGGATGGTAAATTTGAAGGCTATACTAAAATAGATAATCATAGTTTGCATATGGCTCAATTTAATAGCGGTATGCATTTGTTGGTATTTACCGATAAACGAGGAAATCGAATGTCAAAAATCATAAACAAGTTATAATGCAAGATATTTCTGTACACGAATTGAAGCAACGTAAAGATGCCGGAGAGGAGTTATATATAATTGATGTGCGCGAACCAGCCGAATATGAAGCGGTGAATATGGGAGCCATTTTAATTCCGTTAGGACAAATTTTAAATGCACAAATAGATGAAATTGAAGATTGGAAAGATAAAGAGTTGATAGTTCATTGTCGCAGTGGCGTTCGCAGCGTAACCGCCTGTGTAATGTTAGAGCAATTAGGTTTTACCAATACAAAAAATTTAGTAGGCGGTATTTTAGCTTGGGAAGCGTTGAAGAATCAGGGATGATAATTGATGTTAGGAATTAGCAGTGAATTCACCGAACCCCGAACCCCTACTTCTTAGTAACCTTCATACTAATAATCCTCACATCTTCAATAGGGCGATCTGAAGCGGCGCAGGCAGTATGTGAAATTTTTTCGAGTACATCAAAACCTTCCACTAATTGTCCGAATACAGTATATGCACCATCTAAATGTGGAGTGCCTCCATTGGTTTTATAGTCATTGCGAACTTGCTCTGTATATTTTTTCCCTTTACTTGCTTCCAATTTATTTAAGTCGTCGTCGGTAAAAGTTTTGCCTTGCACAATATAAAACTGACACCCACTTGATGCTTTCTCGGGGTTATTATCTCGAGCTGCTGCAAGGGCTCCTTTTTTATGATAAAAAGTATCCATAAACTCGGCAGGCACTTTATAGCCTACATCGCCATTGCCCAGCATTTTTCCACTTTCAGCACGCTTGCTATCAGGGTCGCCACCTTGTATCATAAAGTTCGGTATTACACGATGAAATAAAAGACTATCATAAAAACCTTCGTCGGCAAGTTTTAAAAAATTTTCGCTGTGTTGTGGCGTTTCTTTAAATACTTCTACTTTCATGGTACCCATCGTAGTTTCGATGGTTACAAATTTATTTTTATGTTTTTTTGCGAAACTTGCAAATGATAAACTTAGTAAAATAGAAAGGATAAGAATTCGTTTCATATGTTTTGTATACGTGCTTTTAATTGAGTGGTAAAAATAGAATTTATTCTGAAGAAGGAAAGATATCTCTCAAATCTTTTGAATGGAATATAATTTAGTAATCATGAAGCGTTTGTGGCAAGGATAGAGGCGGTACCCCGCTGCGTTGTAAAATTATTTTTTTATGTATACTTACGAATGCAGCGGAGTATAAGCCGATAGCCTGTGTGCCACCCAAAAAATCTCACACAAACTGCCTTTGTTTTGAACTACATTTGTGGCACAATAGCATCATGCGAGTTTATAGAGGATTAGATGTCTTACCCGATTTCAGAAACCCCGTTATTACCATTGGTACCTTTGATGGCGTACATGTAGGACATACAAGTATAATTAATCGACTTTGTACACGAGCCAATGAAGTGAATGGTGAAAGTGTTATTATTACCTTTGAGCCGCATCCTCGCTTAGTACTTTCGAATCATACAACGCCCATTGAATTATTATATTCATTGGATGAAAAGATTGAAGCACTTTCCAAAATGAATGTCGACAACTTGGTGGTGGTTCCTTTTACCAAAGTGTTTGCCGAATTAAGTGCAAAAGATTATATCGAGGATTTTTTAGTGCATCATTTTAAGCCCCATACTTTTATAATTGGTTACGATCATCATTTTGGAAAGAACCGACAAGGCAATTTTGATTTGTTGAATGCAGTGAAGGGGCAATATGGATTTAATTTAGAAGAAATTCCAGTACAAGAAATTACCCATGTTGCGGTTTCATCAACCAAAATACGTGAAGCTTTGCATCGTGGCGATATTACACAAGCCAATACTTTATTAGGCAAGCCTTTTGTGTTACACGGACAAGTTGTACATGGTGAACAAAAGGGTAGATTATTAGGATTTCCAACAGCTAATTTGCAAATTATGGAAACCCATAAATTAATTCCAGCAAATGGAGTATATGCTGTATTCGCTGAGGTAAATCATCGAATGTATAAAGGCATGATGAATATCGGTATTCGTCCAACTATTAATAATTTGCACCAACGAAGTATTGAAGTGCATATGTTTGATTTTGATGAAGAAATTTATCAGCAAACGATAGGTGTTCAAATGTTACATCGATTGCGTGATGAAAAAAAGTTCGAAAGTATTGAGGGTTTGATACAACAGTTGCATGAAGACAAATCAATTGCGTTACAAATTTTATGAGGTATGCAGTATTCAAAGGGTGTTAAGTAATAGTACAATTAGGTTACTTTACAATAATTTTGAGGTAGGTACAATTCCATGGTGCACATTGGTGGAAACAAAAGCCTGCTTGTTGACCATTGCAATTAAAAAAATGTATGAAAAATGTATCTAGGAAGAATTCTTCTAGCGTGTTCCTTTCTTCTTAATTATTTCAACACCACTCACGCTTTCAAAATAGCGTTTGCCTTTATAAATATACATTATCATGGCATCGCCTTTGAATGGTACTGAAGCTTTAAAGTTTTTGTGTGCTTGAGTTGAGTCTACCAAAGTGGGAAAATTTTGGTACAAATTTTTATTCACTCTTACATGATACTTCCCTTTTTTAAAAGCGAATGCTACTTTATGGTTCGTTGTACTTTCATACACATCGCAGGGTACAGGTGTAGCACCAAACCAAACCGAATCGATGAGCAGTTTTGTCTTATGGGTTTTGATTGTAAAATCGTAAATGTCGCCCACTTTTTTTATGCTATCCACCGCATGAATGCATGTTCCGCTTACATAGGTAAAATGTTTTCCTTTTTTAATGGCAAATAATTGCAAGCTTATAACCATAAACAAAATACTGACTAATAGCTTCATAACGTTAGCAATTTAGCAGTGAGTTCTTTTAATAAACGTGTATCGTTGCTTGCTGTATGCATGCCTAAAGCATTTAAATTATAGGAATGTAGTAATTCGATGGCTTCAATGGTTTGTGGTAAAGAAAATGTACGAGCATAGCGTTGAATATCTTTTACAAAAAATGGATTCATCCCTAAAGCAGTGGCTACTTCTTTATCAGGCATTCCTTTGGCAAAATGATATTGATACACTTGTACAAATTTCGAATACAAAGTTGCGGTAATTGCTACCGGTGAACCCTCCTTAGGATTCGCTAGATAGTAATTTACAATACGAAAACTTTGTTCAGTATTTCTACTCAAAATCGCTTCTTGGAATTGAAAAACATTAAACTCTTTGCTGATGCCAATATTTTCTTCGATTAATGATTCGGTTATCATTCTATCGTCACCCACATTGATGAGCACTTTTTCAATTTCATTTACAATTTTCTGTAAATCGTTTCCTAAATAGGCAGCTAACAAATCGGCATTAGGCGCACTTATTTTTATATTCTTCTTTGTGCAATAGCTCAATATCCAATCACTTAATTGATTGTCTTTTAATTTTGAAAAGGTAAGGTAAACGCCTTTTGATTTAACAACAGAGGCCAATTTACTTCTACCATCAATCTTTTTATATTTATAGGCAATTACAAAAACAGTGCTTGGTGATGGGTTTTGCAAATAGCTTTCCAAAAGTAAAAAATCTTTCAATTGTGCGGCCTCTTTTAAAATCACCACTCGTCGCGGCGCAAATGCAGGGTACGAGCGACATTCATTTACGATAGCCGACCAGTCAGCATCTTTGCCATAAAAAATACTTAGGTTAAAATCTTTTTCATGAGGCGCCAAAATTTCGTTTTCAAATACTTCACATAGCTCATCAATATAATAAGGCTCATCTCCATCAAAAACATAAAAAGGTTTTAGGTCCCCTTTTTTAATTTGAGCAATTAAATCATTTACCGATTTCATAATACATTATCATTTACCATGGTGATATCATTTTCGAGAATGAGATTTCGATGATGCAAACGCATTAATATTTGTGCCACCGTAACTACATCTTTGGCGCAATATCGTACAATTCTTTCAAGATTTTTTTCTTTCCAATAAACCTCTGCTACCATACTGCCATCGATATCATCTTTTGGCGTTTCGATATCGAGAATAGTTGCCAGTAAATCTACAGAAGTAAAATTCTTATACTCACCAAATTTCCAGAGCTGCATGGTATCAAGCATCGGATTTTCCCACGGCTTTTTATCTTGTAAATTATGTAAAATTTCAGGTAATGGTATTTGATTAATAAATGCCCTGCGGCAGATATAAGGGATATCGAATTCTCGAATATTATGTCCGCAAAACTGACGTTCCTTTTGCACAAAGTAAGTATTGCACAAACGTTCAAAATCCTGCAATAGTAACTTTTCGTCATCGCCGGCTATTGTTTTTACACGCAATGAAGAATGATCGGCTGTGGTACTTATCAGTCCGACACCAATACAAATAATTTTCCCGAATTCGGCATACACGCCTGCTTTTTCCGAAAAGCTGATGGCGGGATACTGTTGCTCCTTATCGATGAGCTTTGATTTTTTCTCCCAAAGAAGTTGCATTTTTTCGCTTAGCGAATGATAGTTTGCGGCGCATGGCACCGTCTCGATGTCGATTAACATCAGGTGTTCAGGTTTCATAGTAGGTTAGGTTAAGAATACAAACTTATAACAAAACTTTATTCCAACAATCGTGCATTTCGTAGGGCATATGTTACATTTGTTTTAAATTATAATTTTATGGAAGTCAACAACAACGAACCCCGCCGCGGATTTAGTCCAACTTGGATCTATCTCGGCATTATCGCCTTGTTATTAGCCGCTGCGATTTATCTTTTTCTAACTAAAAATCAGGCGGTAAATGAAAACGAACAGCTTGTTAATCAGGTAACTGAAGTGAGTAATGATAAGGCTTCTATCGAAACAGAATACAATGCTGCCTTAGTACGGCTAGATCAAATGCGTGGAGAAAATGCAGGTATGGATAGTTTATTAGATACCAAAGATGCTGAACTTTCAGAGATGAAGGCAAAGATTGAAAAAATCTTAAAGCAAAAAAACTTAAGTACCACACAACTTGCTGAGGCAAATAAATTGATAGCAGAATTTAGGGCACGTATGACAGGTTTCGAACAACAATTAATAGCTTTAAAGCAAGAGAATATTGCACTGAGTGAGGATAATCGACAGTTAGCTGAAGATAAAAATAATTTATCGACCGAGAAGCAATCACTAACAGAAGCAAAAACGGGCTTAGAGAAAAAAGTTGAATTAGGTTCGGTTTTACATGCATCGAATATTAGAATGGAAGCGATTAATACCACTAAAACACTTTTTGGTAAAGAGAAAGAAAAGGAAACCGCGAAAGCGAAGAAGGCCGATTTAATTCGTATTTCTTTCGACTTAGATGATAATCGTATAAGTGAAAGTGGCGAAAAAATGGTATATATCTGTGTATATGATCCTGCAGGCAATGTGATTGCCGGAAACAGTAATGCGAAATTTACTTTGGCCGATGATAATCAGAAAGCATATACTGTAACAAAAATTGTTAATTATAAACAAGGTGAAAAAGTAAAAGGTATTTCAACCGATTGGCGTCCGAATTCAACTTTCAATTCGGGAAATTATAGGGTTGAAATTTATCATATGGGTTATAAAATTGGGAATGAAAAAGTGAGCTTAAAATAACGACGATGAAGAAGGAATTAATTATTGCGATTGGTTGCGACCATGCCGGCACCGATTTGAAGGATATACTTATAGAATATTTACAAGCAAAAGGACATACTTTACTTGATAAAGGAACCCATGGACATGCAAGTGTTGATTATCCCGATTATGCTCATCCTGTGGCTACAAGTGTTGAGCAAAAAGAAGCCGACATGGGCATATTAATTTGTGGAAGTGCCAATGGCGTTTGTATTACCGCCAATAAACATGCAGGCATACGAGCCGCTTTATGTTGGAAAAATGAAATAGCCGCATTGGCTCGACAACATAATGATGCGAATATAATAGGGTTACCGGCAAGGTTTTTAAGCGAAGAAGAAGCCAAGGCATGTGTAGATACTTTTTTTACCACCGATTTTGAAGGCGGACGACATCAAGCGAGAGTGGACAAGATTGCATGTTAAGCGTAATTATACAAAAGATATAGCGCATACTTTTGACACTCAAAATAGGAAACTGCTGAGTAATTTTAATACCGATAACGGATTGAAAAGGGGATAAGGATTATTAAACTTAAACAGAAGTAATCAGATGATTCCTTTTAGTTGATTAAGAGTTTTACAGAATGATTGGAGGCGATAGAATTACGGCAGTATATTAAATTCAAAAAAGATGTTCAGTCGAGAAGAAGTTCATTGTTGATAGATATCCGCTAAAATTCAATCACAATCTGCTTCGGCAAACACGCAAAACTTTTACGATGATACTTACTTAATCCAAATTCACGAATGGCATTTCGGTGTTGTAGGGTAGGATAACCTTTATTTTTTTGCCATCCATAAGCTGGGAATTCTTGGTGCAAGGCATGCATAAAATCGTCTCTATACGTTTTTGCTAATACACTGGCTGCAGCAATTGAAGCAAATTTACCATCTCCTTTAATAATACAATGATGCGGAATATCGAAATAGGGTTTAAAACGATTTCCATCAATAAGTAAGGATTCCGGCAGAATCGATAACTTTTCAATGGCTATGTGCATGGCTTTAAATGAGGCTTGCAAAATATTTATGGTGTCAATTTCTTCGTGATCAACAAAGGCAACGCCAAATGCCAAGGCTTCTTTTTCAATCATCGGTCGCAACAGTTCGCGCGTAGCCTCAGTCATTTTTTTGGAATCATTCAATAATGGATGATAAAAATCTTTAGGTAATATAACCGCGGCGGCACAAACCGGTCCGGCAATACAACCTCTTCCGGCTTCATCGCAACCGGCTTCAATTTGTTGAGGATGTAAAAAAGGGTAAAGCAAAATAGTAGATTCAAGGGCAAGATATTGCATTGCATGATTATATGCAATCAGAAATAACTTATTGCAGAAATGAATGAAGTTCCCCTTCGTGCAATAGTTTTGCAAACCGAAGATGATAAAGAATAAACAGCTTATTGCGTACTGGCTATTGTTAGGTGTTGCCATGTTAATGATTCAAGTTTTATTAGGTGGAATTACCCGCTTAACCGGCTCGGGACTTTCCATTACTGAATGGAAACCATTGCTGGGTGCTCTTCCGCCCATGAATGAAAATGAATGGAATTTATTATTTGAGCAATACAAACAAATTGCCCAATACAAAATTTTAAATCAAGATTTTACGTTAGCCGATTTTAAATTTATTTACTTCTGGGAATGGTTACATCGTAATTGGGCAAGATGTATCAGCGTTGCTTTTATTATCCCTTTCGTATATTTTTTGTGGCGGAAGATGATTACAAAAGAAATGGTACCTAAACTTTTAGGTTTATTTGCATTAGGACTTGCACAAGGATTAATAGGATGGATTATGGTTGCCAGCGGTCTTAATGATGAAAATTTGTATGTAAGTCATATTAGGTTGGCTATACATTTTGTGTCGGCTTTGATATTAATTGCTTTCACCTATTGGTTTGCATTAAGTTTATTAGTGCCCTCTGAAAAAAGGGTTTATCATCCCCAACTTCAAAAAATTACTATCGGTATTCTATGTTTATTGGGGTTACAATTAATATATGGTGCATTTATGGCCGGTTTAAAAGCAGGATCATTTGCACCCACTTGGCCTGATATTAATGGAGATTTATTTCCGGTAAAGGTTTGGGGACAGAGTTTCATTCATCATCCCATCAATATTCACTTTATACATCGAATGCTTGCTTATACTTTAGCGATTGTTGTATTAATTTGGTATGTAAAAGGGCGTAATATCAAGACTTCCAACTTGTATGAGAAATTTATTTCTATTCCTCTCATCTTGCTTTTGCTTCAAATCTTACTAGGTGTTTTTACAGTCTTACATTCAATTAAACCTACTCGAAATGGTTTAGGGCCATTCGAGCTTTTGGCATTATCGCATCAAATTGTGGCCATGTGTTTAGTCATGAGTTTTGTTTGGGTTTTGTTTATGCAACGAAGTCGAATTACAAGCTAATTCTATTAAAATCCAAACGATTTTTCAGTAGGCCGCGTCTTCTCAAAACCTCAGGGCTTGTAAATGATGTTTGTGGTTCACATACTTAATTTAGAAGACTTAAGTGAAAGTAATAACTCGGATGATAAGAATGGCTTACCTGAAAAATTAAATAATCCATATTTCTCGCCTGTTTTATAGCTGTATTTTAATATTTTTACTGTATTTTTCAGATTTTAAACTCGTTTTTCATGAGAAAACTATTTACGTTAGTCGCTTTTATAATAGGTTCGGTATTACTCAGTCAATCTGCTTTTGCACAGCCTTGTGCTACTTTACAGATTATTGGGCCTCCCGGAGGAACCATTCCTTGCGATAGTGCTTTGAACCTAACGGCGCTTGTAAATTTCCCAACTGGATTAAGTAACACCGATGTTTATACCCATGGTCCTATTCCATTTGCGCCTCAACCTTGGGTAAATCCGAACCCTATTTTAGTAGCTATTGATGACATTTGGAGCCAAGTAGTTCCACTTCCTTTCCCATTTTGTTTTTTTGGAAACACGTATAACGATATGTTGATCAGTTCCAATGGTCAAATAGGTTTTGATTTAAGTCAGGCTGGAATGGGTAATGCTTGGGCAACTGCCGGTTGGGGACCAGCGCCAGTAAATAATGTAACTTTCAATAATACTATCATGAGTCCACACCATGATATGTTACCTACGAATGCCGGTGCTACCATTACATGGGGAGTTACCGGTGTAGCGCCATGCAGAACCATGGTAGTTAGCTGGACAACTATTTCGATGTTTAGTTGTACCTCACAAATCGACTCTCAACAAATCGTATTATACGAGTTAACGAATGTGATAGATATCAATATTAAAAATAAACCTTTATGTGCAGGATGGAATAGTGGTGTGGCTTACGAAGGCATTCAAAATGCCACAGGTACTGTTGCCTATATGACACCAGGTAGAAATGGAACACAATGGACCGCCATTGATGACGCTTATCGATTTACACCAAGTGGGGCACCAACACCTGTTGCCTATTCATTTACGTGGACTAACCCACTTACCGGCGCGATACTTGGTACCGGGCCAACCTTAACATTACCGGCACCGGTTACGCTCGATTCGGTAGCTTGTGTTGTAAGTGTTACCGGAGGCTGTGCGCCATATTCATTTGCTACCACCTATCAAATTGGTGTTGGTAAGGTGAATGCAAACTTTACTTACGAAAAACGTTATGGTTGCGAAGAAGACACTGTGATTTTTAATAATACTACTAATCCGCAAACAGCAACCTACTATGTTTGGGATTTTGGCGATTTTAATACTTCTACAGATCCTAATCCAACACATATTTATGCAAATCAAGGTACGTATACGGTTCGATTGATCGCCGATCATCCGCCATGTTTAAAAGATACCATTGAACAAGTAATTGTAATCTCACATCCTATTAGTGCCGATTTTTCTGCAGCAGGTTCGGTAACGGCTAAAGATTCAATTTGTTTGGGTGAATTATTAAATGTTACCAGTGCATCAACACCAGTCAGTATTTTAACACACGAATGGGATTTTGGTGATGGGTCACCTACTACTTCCGGACAAACAAGTAATCATACCTATACCGTTCCGGGAACTTATACAATCACTTTAATAATTACAGATACCCTTGGGTGTAAGGATACTGCAACTCATGATGTATTTGTCGATAACCCTCCATTCGAAGCCTTTATAATGTCTGATAGTGTAATTTGTGTGGGTGAACCTGTATTTTTTAAAGATACTTTGGCACCTTATGTGCAAAGTTTTTCATGGGATTTTGGTGATGGTAAGCGTTTAGATGATGTTCATAATCCAACCCATAGTTGGGATAAGCAAGGAAACTATACCGTTTGGCTAATCGGAAATTATTTAATTTGTCCTTCCGATTCGGTATCAAAACAAGTGAATGTAGATGCCTATCCTATTGTAAATCTTGGTCCGGATACCATGATTTGTCCTGGCGTAACCAGTGCAATTTTATTAGCTAATCTAAACAATACAGGTTCTTTAAGTAATGTATGGAGCACAGGTGAAACTTCAAATGCAATTTCAATCAGTCAACCGGGCTATTATTGGTTACAAGAAACCAGCAATAATGGCGAGTGTAAAACCATAGATAGTATTTGGGTGAAGCGCGATTGTTACTTAAGTATTCCAAATTCATTTTCACCTAATGGTGATGGTCGTAATGATTATTTTTTACCACGTGAAATTTTATCGAGCGGATTAACATCGTTTACCATGAATATTTATAATCGTTGGGGTGAAAATATTTTTACTGCTAATAGTATTGATGGCCGTGGATGGGATGGAAAATATAATGGAGTTGACCAGAATGTAGGCGTTTATGTGTATGTGATTGATGCGAAGTTTATCAATAATGTAAGCAAGCAGTATACAGGGAATGTAACTTTATTAAAATAAAAGCAACAGAAATTGTAGAGCTTTAACACCCTTCAATTCATACTGTAAATAGTATAGGAAGTTTACCATACCTGTATGAATTACAGAATCATGCAAAGCACTCTAGCAGACATGTGTTGTTTTAATTCAGAAATTTTAATAGCGATTCTCTCAGAATATCTGCGACCCAAGCACAGCTTGCTATAATTCAATCTGATTTCTCAATATATCATCTAGGTCTTCGCGCTTACGAATGAGTTGTGATTTGCCTTTCGAGAATAATACTTCAGCCGGACGGGTTCTTGAATTAAAACTCGATGCCATTTCAAATCCATAAGCTCCCGCATTTTTAAAAAGTAAGTAATCGCCTTCGCGAACTTCAGGTAAAACTCGATCCCAACAAAACGTATCGGTTTCGCAAAGGTTACCAACTACTGTATAAATTCGTTCGGTACCTTTTGGGTTCGATAGGTTTACAATTTGATGATAAGAGTCGTAAAACATTGGGCGAATTAGATGATTAAACCCTGTATTTACGCCTGCAAAAACAGTTGCCGGAGTTTGTTTAATTACATTCACCCTGCTAATAAAATAACCCGATTCGCTTACCAAATATTTCCCGGGTTCGAACCAAATTTCAAGTTCTTTTCCGCTTTCTTCTTGAAAAGTTTGCAAGGCTTCCTTCATTCGTTTGCCAAGTAACTCAACATCAGTTCCTTTTTCATCGGGCGTATAAGGCACTTTAAATCCACTGCCCAAATCCAAAATTTTAATATCCGGAAAGTGGGCTACCATATCCAACATCACCTCAAGAGCTTGTAAAAAAACATCGATGTCTTTTATTTCGCTTCCGGTATGCATGTGTAAACCTTCAACTAGTAAATTGGTTTTTTTTACGATGCGTTCAATATGTCGCAATTGATGAATGGATATACCGAACTTGCTATCGATATGTCCGGTTGAAATTTTAATATTACCACCTGCCATGATATGTGGGTTCAAACGTATCATCACCGGATATGTGTTGCCATACTTATTGCCAAATTGTTCAAGTATCGAAATATTATCAAGATTGATATGAACCCCAAGTTCTTTTACTTCTTCAATTTCAGAAAAATGTACACAGTTGGGTGTATATACAATGTGTTGCGGTGCGAAACCGGCTTTCAGTCCGAGTTTTACTTCATTAATTGATACCGTATCTAAACCGGCACCCATTTTTTGGACAATCTTTAAAATATTGATATTTGATAAAGCCTTACAAGCATAAAAGAACTTTGTATTAGAATTTTTAAATCCGGCAGTCAGCTTTTTATACTGAGCTTCAATTTTTTCGCGTTGATAAATATACAGCGGAGTGCCGTATTCTTCTGCCATCTGTAGTAAATGTTCTCTGCTTATCATAAGCGGCAAAGATAGTTTGAGAGCATTGCAAAACCGATTGAATATTTTAAAATAGTCAATTTGCTTCAAATTTCTTCGTTACCCAATCCCGAATGCTTTCGGGATAATTCCTCATTATCAAGAAGATAACTGCGGTTTAAAATTTTTGAAAGCCTCGAACTTTTTTGCAAATTGACTTTTGCAATGTTCTCAGTTTTTAGGCAACAGACTTTGAAAGTTTGCCTATGAAAACTATTTTTACTTGATGCAAAATGGCTTATGGGTTTTTATTGGTGGTGGATTAGGTAGTTTACTTCGGTATGTAATTTCGGTATGGATGCCTTCACAAAATCAACATTTTCCATGGGCTACTTTTATGGTTAATATATTGGGTTCGTGTTTTATCGGATATCTTATGGCTACTTTAGCTCAACATTCAAATCAAAGTGCTGCATACCGCGCCTTACCTTTTTTATTAGTAACCGGTTTTTGTGGTGGCTTTACAACCTTCTCTACTTTTAGTTTCGAAAATATTCGCTTGCTCCAAAATCATCAATACCTTTTAAGTGCAGTGTATATTTTGGCCTCGTTATTACTTTGTTTAGGTGCTACTGCATTGGGTTATTTTGTTGGAAAGTAATTGTGATTTTTTGGGCGGCAGGCAGGCCTGTTTATCGAACAGACAAGCTTGCGGCTCATATGCCAACTTGTTTTATAATAATTGTAGTCATTTTTTAGTTTACTTATAAACAAGTTGGGGTACCACCATAATCCTTGCCGCGGCGCTACACATTGAAAATATTTATCTCTGCAATACCACCTATTAAAAAAAAGTTTCATCTTCACTAATGTTTCAATAAGTCTGAACGTCATACTTAAACGCAACTAACTATTTATTCTATGCATAAAGTCTTTCAATGCCTATTGCTTATCACGCTTTTTAGCAGTTTTTCAGCTCAAGCAGCCTTTGAGCAAAGTGAACCTAAGCATAAAGGTCTTATTACATCGCATCAAATTGGTATTAATATTGCCCCTTTTGTTGATCGATTTTTAAAATTTAATAATACTACTAATAATATTGTAGTGCCCTACTTGTTTTCGTATCGTATGCAATTGAAGCAACGTTCGGTAATTCGTTTGGGATTAGGCGTCGATATGCAAAATGATGAAATTAATAGTTCATCTGCCTCAAATCCTCGTACCATGAAATCTAATTCTTTAAATATTGGGTTAGGGTACGAATATTACCTACTAAACTTACATCGCTGGAAAGCCGGCGCCGGTATACAAGGTTTTATTCAAAAAGTAAATACAAATTCAAAAGAAACCGATTTTCAGGGTAACCAATTTATTTTAAATAATGAAGCCTTTACTTGGGGTGCAGGTCCAGCATTGTCCATTCAATATTTTATAAGTAAAAATGTTTGCTTAGGTACCGAAGGTGCAATGTATTTTTCTACATCAAAAAGTGAAAATGAAACGCGTGTTACCGGAAATTTCCCGCAATACACTTACGAGAAATCAAGTTCAACAAATATTAGTCCGCAATTTCCAATATCTTTATTCATCAATTTTAATTTCTAGGTTATGAAAAAATTAATAGTAGCTTCTGTAATTATTACTTGTTTAATAATAGCAGCATGTAATAAAATTAAACCTCAATCTGAATCATTTTTAAATGAAACGCCCACTTTACCTGCAACGGTGTACGATTATAAAACCAGAACCGAGCAATTACCTACTAATTTCAATCCATCAGTAACACCCATTAATAATGATATAGCGACTTTAGGGAGGGTATTATTTTACGAACGAAAGCTATCTGCAAATAATACAGTTTCTTGTGGTACTTGTCATCAACAAAGTAAAGCCTTTGCCGATGGATTAGCTTCGAGTGCCGGTTTAGCCATGGGTAAAACACCTCGTAATTCACCTACCATTTGTAATATTAATAGACAAACTCGTTTCTTTTGGGATGGTCGAGAAGATACTTTAGTGAATATGGTATTGAAACCAATTGGTAACCATATTGAAATGGGTATTGCCGATATTAATACCATAGTGCCCAAAGTACAAAGCCTTGATTATTACAAACCATTATTTACCAAAGCCTTTGGCGATGAAGCGGTGACTAAAACCAGAATTGCACTTGCTTTACAAGAGTTTGTAGGCAGTATAGTCTCGTTCGAAAGCAAACAAGATCGTGAAAGCAACATGATAAGTTTTGCCGATATTTATACGGTTGATGAACGTGTAGGTCGACAACTATTTATGGTTTCCTTGCCTTGTGCTTCTTGTCATACCGGTGATAATTTTGTATTCGGCTGGGCAGGCACCCAATTTCAAAACATTGGTTTAGAGGAACATTACACCGATAAAGGTGCAACCTTTATGAATAGCCCGGGACAATTTGAAATGGAAGGATTTTTTAAAGTACCTACTTTACGCAATATCGCGCTCACTGCACCTTATATGCATGATGGACGATTTAAAACATTAGAAGAAGTGATAGATTTTTATACGCAGAATATTCAAGCTCATCCTCAGTTAAGTGGTCATTTGCAATCCGGACTTTGGGGAGGCGGTATCTTCTTCCCAAGTTTCCCTGGCGACCCTGATATTGAGCAATTGGCAAAAGTTGAATCGAATGCACAAGCCGGAAAGTTTGGTGAACCTTTACGTTTTGCGTTGAATGCCTATCAAAAGAAATGTTTAGTAGCTTACTTGAAAACATTTACGGATTCGAAAATGATTACTGAGCCAATGTATTCAGATCCGTTTAGAAAGTAGTGCACCTCTAAAAACCTTTGATGCTTCGTTATTCAAATTTTGTAAAGCCTTTATTTACATGAGTAAACGCTGTCTTTCCAAAATTTAAATGCCTCGCCTGAAAGATTTTTAGTGATGCACATGAGTAATCTTTAAGGTAAGCATTCCTATCAATTTCGTTATTCAAATTTTTTATAATCTCCCTTTTCCTATTAGTAAAGGAAGTATAGACATCCTTCAAATTAAGTCAAAGTGAATCCTTTTCATAATCGTATTAAATATTGTATCCATTAACTTTGTCGACTTAATGTATAAAGTATGAAGTCGCACCCATGGCATGATGTTGATCCAATAACGAATTCACTTGAAAGTTTTCAAGCCATTATTGAAATTAGCAGAGGAAGCAAAGCAAAGTATGAAGTAGATAAAGCCAGTGGTTTATTACGTTTAGATAGAGTGTTACATGCTTCTTTTACCTATCCGATTAATTATGGTTTTATTCCGCAAACCTATGCCGGTGATGGCGACCCATTAGATATTTTGGTGCTATCGCAAATTGATATTGAGCCATTAAGTATCGTAACGGCGAATGTCATTGGTGTTTTACGAATGATTGATAAAGGCGTGGATGATAAAATAATTTCGGTTTGTACCCATGATGTTGCTGTGAATCAGATTTCATCGTTACACGACTTGCCTCAATATTTAAAAGCAGAGATTCAACATTTTTTTGAACAATATAAAAAGCTCGAGCATAGTGATGTAGTGGTTGAAGAGTGGTTTGGGAAAGAAGAAGCTATTAAAATTATTCAACAGAACTTGCAAGATTATCGTGAACAGATAGCACCGACCTTAGTATAATCAAACTCAGTGCCCCACAAAAAAATTATAGCATGATGAATTATCATGGGGGCAAATAATAATCTATAAGTATTTATATCATTTTAAGGCAAACGATTTCATGGCGTTTACAATTTCATGAGCTCCTTTTCCATACAGCATCGTTTGATGATTACCCGGAATTTCATGATAACTTGCTTGTTGCATTTTAGCTAAAATTTCTTTGGCTTTAAAAGTGGGTAGCAAAGGTTGATTTAGTGTATAATCGTCGATAGCCACCATCATTACCGAAGCTTGTTTCATTTCTTTGAAACAAGTTTCCCAATCGGTTTCTGAAACGGCCTTTGCAATTTGAATAATATCGGCTAAGTTGCTTCGGGGTTCAACACTACCGTCTTCGGCATGAGCAATATCTGCTTTATAGTAAGTTAGCATAGCCTCATCCCAGAAATGCAAGTAGGGTGCTTTTTTTACTTCTTCAATAAAAACATTGAAGTTCTCATAGCGTTTATCGATTCGACCTAAAGCTGCTGCTAACATTTGGGGCGTATTAGGATTCATTTCAGGTGCAGCATCTAATATGATTGTTTTACTTACCCGATCAGGAAAGTGATAAGCTAGATAGGTTGATAATAACCCTCCGAATGAATGTCCGCCTAAAATGATATTATCAATTTCAAGTTCATCTAATAAACCAATAACATCTAAAGCATGCTCACGAATACTATAGGCAAAGGCAGGTTTAGTGCTCAGTCCGCGACCACGTTGATCGATGCTAATCACCGAAAAGTGATCAGTTAAACCTGCGTTTACTAATCCTTGAAAGGCGAATGCATTGGCCGTTAAACCATGTAATAATAATATTTTTGGCAGTTCATTTTCATACGCGATATAATGTAAATCGATTTTATTGACCGGTGCAAATGCATCTTTAAATGTGTGTTTCATAATTATGTTATTCTGCAGTCCAGCCGCCATCAATCGGAAATGAGGCGCCTGTAATAGTTCGTGAGGAATCTTGTGCTATAAACCATGCCAGTTCGGCAATCACATCAATATTGATAAATTCTTTTATTGGTTGTTTCCCTAACATCACATTTTTTATTACTTCATCGCGACTTATGCCATGTGCTTTCATTTGATTTTCAATTTGATTTTCAACAATAGGGGTATGCACATAGCCCGGACAAATTGCATTGCAGGTAATGCCAAGAGGTGCTCCTTCAAGTGCAATGGCTTTTGTAAATCCTATCATTGCATGTTTAGAGGCTATATAAGCACTTTTAAATGGAGAGGCTGTAAAACCATGTGCTGAGGCGATGTTGATGATACGTCCAAATTGTTTTTGTTTCATCGAATGCCAAACGGCTTTGGTAAGAATAAATGCGGAGCTTAGATTAATATTGATAATATCATCCCATTTTTCTTCAGGAAAATCTTCAACAGGCGAAACAAATTGTATACCTGCATTATTAATTAAAATGTCGATACTGCCAAATGTTTCAATTGATTTGGCAATCATTGCTTTGGTAGCTAGCCTATCTAATAAGTTAACCGGGAAAAAGAGATGCTTAATTTTATATTCATCTGCAATGGTCTGCGCTATTTCGGCACCGTTATTTTCTAATCCGTTAAATATAACATGACAACCTTTTGAGGCAAATAAGGTAGCTATAGCTTTGCCAATTCCACTTGTACTGCCGGTAATAAGAACTGTTTTTATCATGATTCAATTTTCGTTGGGCAAGCTACATCACAATTACGAATTACGACATCTAAGCGGTTGACATTCGATATACTTGGCATTTTAGTGAATTATGAAACTACGTTTTATCTGCCAATATAATTTTGTGGTGTAATTCTTTTCAATTCGTTTTTAATAGACGCACTTACTTGCAAACGATCGATAAATTGATGCATTACATTTTTGTCGATTTTATCGGCACCTCGGGTAAGTTCTTTTAAGGCCTCATAAGGTTTGGGGTATTTCTCACGACGTAAAATGGTTTGTATAGCTTCGGATACTACGGCCCAATTATTTTCCAAATCGGCATCCATTTTTGCTTCGTTTACAATCAACTTATTCATTCCTATAGTAAGCGATGTAAAGGCAAGAATCGTATGGGCAAAGGGTACACCTATATTTCGCAGAACAGTAGAGTCGGTAAGGTCGCGTTGCAAACGTGAAACGGGTAGTTTGGCTGAAAGATGCTCAAAGAGTGCATTGGCAATACCTAAATTTCCTTCGGCATTTTCAAAATCAATAGGGTTAACTTTATGGGGCATGGCCGAACTCCCTACTTCGTTCTTACTCACTTTTTGTTTAAAGTAATCCATACTGATATAGGTCCATATATCGCGACTAAAATCGAGTAAGATGGTGTTGATACGTTTTAAATTATCGAACTGCGCAGCTAATGAATCGTAATGCTCAATTTGGGTAGTGAATTGCATACGTTGCAAACCCAATTGCTTATTAATAAATGTATTGGCAAATTTCTTCCAATCTGTTTTTGGATAAGCAACGTAATGTGCATTAAAATTTCCGGTAGCGCCACCAAATTTTGCAGCAAACGGAATGCTATGTAAAAGTTTTACTTGATTTTCAAGACGTTCAACAAAAACCATCATCTCTTTACCAAGTGAGGTAGGAGAAGCCGCTTGACCGTGCGTACGAGCCAACAAAGGAATTTTTTTCCAAGAGTCGGCAAAGGATGTCAATTGAGAAATGATGTTTTGTAAAAAAGGCAGGTATTCATTTTGTAAAGCGTCTTTCCATAATAATGGGATTGATGTATTGTTAATATCCTGGGATGTAAGTCCGAAGTGCACCCACTCTTGCTGTTTTTCTAATTTCAGGCCTTGCATTTTCTCTTTCAAAAAATATTCAACGGCTTTTACGTCATGATTGGTGATTTTTTCGATGTCTTTCACCTTTTGTGCATCTTGGTATGAGAAATCGGTGGCTACTTTACGCAAGGCTTTGAGTTGTTTTGCGTTTAAAACAAAGAATTTATGCTCGCTCAAGGCGATAAAATATTCAAGCTCAACGTGCACTCGATATTTGATTAAAGCGTATTCAGAGAAATAATTAGAGAGTTTTGCGAGTTGATTTTGGTAGCGCCCATCGATAGGAGATACCGCTAGCAGGGTATTTGTAGCTGACATAAAAAATAATTAGGGTGCAAATCTAAGCAATGAAGGGTGTTGCACATATATTTGCAGCCGATTATGCAAAAAAAGATTCGTGTAGGTGCTGTTAGTTACTTAAATACCAAACCTCTTATTTACGGCTTCTCTAAGGGCATGATGAAGGATGAAATTGAA
This sequence comes from Bacteroidota bacterium, assembly GCA_016706595.1. Taxonomy (GTDB): domain Bacteria; phylum Bacteroidota; class Bacteroidia; order Chitinophagales; family Chitinophagaceae; genus OLB11. The sequence continues at coordinate 301,097 of JADJJH010000007.1, forward strand.
TTGATTCTTGATTACCCCTCTAAGTTGGCTACTTTATTACAAAAAAATAAATTAGATATTGCCTTATTACCGGTGGCTTCTATACCAAATATTAACGACGCTCAGGTTTTTAGTAAATACTGTATTGCGTCCGACAAAATGGTAGCTTCTGTGGCCTTGTTTAGTCATGTGCCTATTGAAGAAATACAAGAAGTATACCTCGATTACCAATCTCGTACGAGTGTCGCATTATTTAGAATTTTGATGCGTGATTACTGGCATATTCGACCTTCATTACTTGAAGCAGGTGAAGATTATGTATCAAAAATAAGTGGTAAGTCGGCCGGTATCATTATTGGCGATCGTGCACTTGAGCAACGAAGTAAATTTCCGTATGTATATGATTTGTCTGAAGCCTGGCAATCGCATACTCAACTACCTTTTGTATTTGCAACTTGGGTGAGCAATAAAGAATTGAGTGCCGATTTTATTGAAAAATTTGATCAAGCAAATGATGTAGGATTGCATCATATAGATGATATTATTTCATCAACTGAGTTTTCATCTTACGATCTGACAACCTATTATAACGAGAATATTAAATACGAATTGGATGAAGAAAGGCGAAATGGGATGCAGTTTTTTTTAAAGATGATGCAACAATTGTAGTTACTATTAGTAGGAAAACCAAGCGTAAAGTTTAATCATGCGGTTCAATATGAATGAGTACATGCCCTAACTCAGGTATTTTTACTCGTAACGAATCTTTTAGTACATGTGCAATCGCATGTCCTTCTGTAACACTGATTTGTCCGTTTACGATGGCATGTAAATCAACATGATATTTCATGCCGGCTTTTCGAATAAAACATTTTTCGGTCGCCATTACGCCGGGTACTTCAACAGCTACTTGCCGGATATGCTCAATTAAATCATCATACAAATGTTCATCCATAATTTCACCAAGTGCCGGTCTAAAAATAAGATAGCTATTATACAAAATAAATCCCGATGCCAGTAAGGCAGCCCAATCATCGGCGGCCTCATATCCTTTGCCTAAAAGCAAGGCAATAGAAATGCCAATAAAGGCAGCTAATGAAGTAATTGCATCGCTTCGATGATGCCATGCATCGGCTTGTAAAGATGAACTATTGGTTTCTTTACTTCGCTTAAGCACCCATCGATACGAAATTTCTTTCCAAATTATTATTGCTCCTAAAATAAGTAAGGTATAAGCTTTAGGTAATTCATGGGGTGTTCGAATATGTTGTATGCTTTCATAAGCAATAACAAGCGCTGAGGTAGTGAGAAAAGCAACTACTAAAAAGGTAATTAAAGGTTCGGCACGGCCATGACCATACGGATGATTTTTATCTGCCGGTCGGTTTGCATATTTAATGCCAAACAACACTAAAATCGATGAAAAGATATCAGTAGTTGATTCAATGGCATCGGCAATAAGTGCATACGAATTGCCAAAAAATCCGGCAAGCCATTTTATGAGTGCCAACACAAAGTTACCGGCTATACTAAAATAGGTAGTTTGTATTGCTTTTTGTTCTTGTGTTTTTGAATGAGGCATGATGAATATTAGCGCGTCCGAAATTATTCAATTATCGGATAGAAAAGGAAGAGATGAGCAAGTAGTTTAGGAATAGGTGAAAATATTTCTAAGATTTTTGCTCTTCTAAGTATTTGTGTTGCTTAAAGTAGCAAGGATAAACGCTACAATAAAATTGGAATATTAAATAGACATATTTCATAGTTACAGGAAACCACCTAAACACAACACTCAGCTTAAAGAAAGGACATGATTATAACTGATAATGCAAAATTGAATTAACCTTCAGAATGTTAAAGCTATATTAGATTGAAACCATTTTTTAATTTTAGGATTCAAAATAAGTATCATAAAAAAAATACCTTTTAACGGGTGTAATTATATTTTGTTATTATTCAGGTCTTTCAATGAGTGCGTCGGCTAGCTTTACTAATCCTACTGTATTTGTTTGTGCCGATGGTACAATAACAGTAAGTGCTTCATCTGACTGTAGAAGTTTTTTTATTGCGGTAAATGCTACTGGGTTGTCTAGTCTTAACTATTATCTAACCTTTGCAGAAATATCACTCTCGATATCCGTTACACATTTTTTATCAATGAAAAATTTGGAGGCGCTAAATGGGTGGTCGACGAATTGAACATTGTGAAGTAAGGATACAGCGCTCATTTTATAATAAGATTTGCATTCGACTAAATCCTTACATACTTTCTCCACTCCATGATTTGCCGTTTTTGAATAGGACGAGTCTGATTCCTCTGTTATAATTCCTATTTCATCAATGTTTGAATTAGCCATCTATCTAAGTGGTTACTTTGTGTATCCTTCGCTATAACTATATATTTAGGGCGTTTCAGGTCATAATGGTCATCATCAATTTAGACGAATCAACATCCGGTAATCGGCTAAATCCAAAACATGACGGATGTCACGATTTACGTAATAACTATATGCGAACTTTGCAAATGAAAAATATGCTTCATTTTACAAACCCAAAAAAATTAATCCATGCGTCAATTATTACGACTCTTGCTAAGAAAAACAAATAAGATGATTTCAGTTTTCATGTTGTTGAGTCAAGTGTTTACCTTCTCAACATCTGAAGCCCAAAACTGGTCATCTTTTCCAAATGGCGGTGCAAATGACTGGGTTTACTCATCCTGCATTTATAATGGCGATCTCATTGTCGGCGGGAAATTTACAGCCATCGGAGGAGTCAGTTTGAATCATATTGCCCGATGGGATGGCAGCAATTGGCAACCATTAGGATTAGGCGTCAATGGCAAAGTAAACGCATTGGCTGTTTATAATGGTGAGTTGTATGTAGGAGGAGAGTTTACGTTGGCAGGTGGAATTCCGTTGAACTTTATTGCAAAATGGGATGGTACAAATTGGCTAGATGATTTGGGCGACATGGGAAGCACTGTCACATCTATGGTGGTGTACAACAATAAACTTATCGTAGGAGGATACTTCACTGATGGAGACGGCACACCAGCAAACTATATCGCATCGCATGATGGAAACGATTGGACTGCATTGGGTGCAGGCTTAGGAGGAGGTCAGGGACAAGTGATGGCCTTAGAGGTGTATAACAATCAGCTCATTGCGGGCGGCTTCTTCACCACAGCCGGCGGAAGTCCGGCCAGCCATATCGCCAAATGGAACGGCACCTCATGGTCAACCCTAGGTAGTGGCATTTCTGGTATCGTTTACTCACTGACCAATTACAATGGCAGTTTGATTGCGGGCGGCTTATTTCTTGGAGCGGGCGGATCGCCGGCTAATCATATTGCTTCATGGAATGGCACTTCATGGTCTGCATTAGGTAGCGGTATGAGCGGAACTTTTTATCAGTATGTGTTGGCTTTGACAACCTTTAACGGAAACCTGATTGCAGGTGGATATTTCACACATTCAAACGGCATTATGACAAATGGCATTGCGCAGTGGAACGGCTCGATCTGGAGCCCGATAAGCGGTGGGTTATGGTATCCCGCCAATGTTTATGGCGCTCATACTTTCTGCCAATATGGGCAGGACCTTGTGGTAGGCGGACTATTTACCAGTGCAGGCAGCGTATACACCTCACATATTGCAAAGGTGAATTTTATCACTCCAGGTGTTTCTCTCAACCTTAAAATTTACCTTGAAGGTTATTATACAGGTGCAGGGCTTATGACAGCAACCCTTTTACATCAAGGCGTCGGCACAAATCCGACAATTACAGATTCCATTGATGTTGATCTTTATGATACAGCCCTTTCCTACATCGAAACGACTAAAACGGTTTTGAATACAAACGGAACAGCCTTCTGTAGTTTTCTCAATGCGCTGCCGGGTAATTATTACGTTGTTGTCAGGCACCGAAATTGTATTGAAACATGGAGCGCAATACCCATCTTGCTGACAGCGATACCTGCAACCTACGATTTTACGAACGCATCCGCAAAGGCTTATGGAAATAATATGCAAGAAGTGGAATCTGGAGTTTGGGCTTTCTACACTGGCGACCTCAATGACGATGAAAATATTGATTTATTGGACCAATCAACTTTAGAAGGTGATATTAATTCTTTTCAGTTTGGATATTTTGCAACAGATTTAACTGGTGATGGAAATGTTGATTTGCTCGATAGCCCAACTTTAGAATCAAACGTCAATAACTTTATCTTCTCAAACCATCCTTAAACAAATTAAACAGAGTCAATTAAAGATTCAATTCAATGAAGGTTAGGTGTCATATGGTAACATTGGCTTTGTGTCAGTGTGGCTTTTGTACTAGGCTGAACATTTGTACTTTTTATTAGCTTTTGTACTAAATTTAAAATTTAGTGCTTTCTATTCCACACCAAACGCAAAGCAAAAAACCGTTACTGAATCACATTCGCACATCCGATAGTTATCGAATCACATTCGCATATTCTACCCCATCATATCTAAAAACTCCTGCTCGCTAAGTATATGTATCGTTCCTAATTTCTTTGCTTTCTCTAATTTACTTCCTGCATCTTCCCCCACTACTAAATAATTAAGTTTGGTACTTACACTACCAATAATGCTGCCGCCTTTGGCTTCAACTTGTGCTTCGGCATCGCTTCGTTTCATGCTCAGGGTACCCGTAAACAAAAAGGTTTTACCACTTAATTCACCGCCATGAATTACTTGCTTCATATTGTTTTGTAAGTTCACTCCGCTGGCTTCCAATTCATCAATCAAATGTATATTATCCGGATGCGAAAAGAAATCTACGATAGCACCGGCTACTTTAATACCCACATCTTCGTAAGTACAAAGTTGTTCAATATTCATCGTATACAAATCTCTGATATGCGAAATATTTCGTGCTAAGGTTTTGGCTGTAGTTTCTCCAACAAATCGAATGCCTAATGCAAATAAAAGCCGATGTAAAGGTTGTGATTTTGATTTCTCAATAGCTGCTTGTAAATTTTGCATCGACTTCTCACCAAATCCTTCCAAACCTTTCATCTGTTCATAAGGCAAATGATAGATAGATGAAATATGATGTAGATAGCCACTTTCGAAAAACTTTTTCACTAAGGCATCACCAAGACCACGAATATCCATTGCATCTTTTGATGCATAGTGTGCTAAGCGCTCAATAATTTGTGCGGTGCAATTGATATTAGTACAACGCCAAACTGCCTCAGCTTCGGGTTTGTATAAAGTTTCATTACAAACCGGACAATGGGTTGGAAACACAATTTCATGTTCGCTTCCATCACGCAATTCTGGAAAAGATTTTACTACATAAGGAATTACATCACCTGCCCGTTCGATAAGGACTGTATCGCCCAACATTAGGTTTTTTTCTTTAATTACTTCATCATTAAATAACGATAATGAACTAATGGTAACACCGCCAACATATACAGGTTCAATTTTTGCTACCGGTGTAATACTACCTGTTCGCCCCACTTGATATTCAACTTGTAGTAATTTGCTAGTAGCTTGTCGAGCTTTAAATTTAAAGGCGATTGCCCACCTTGGGTGATGAGAAGTTTGTCCGATTTTTTCTTGCAATGCTAAACGATTTACCTTAATTACCATACCATCAATCTCATAAGGAAGTTCATCGCGTTTTGCTTCAAATTCACTACAGATGTCAATGATATTCGAAATACCTTGTACCACCTTAGCATGTTGAATAGAGGTTTTAAAACCAAGTTGTTCCAAATAATGTAAAGAGCCATAATGGGTTTTCATCACTTCAGGCACGACTACATTTTCGATCAATGTAAAATTGCTAACATGATACAAAAAAGCATCCAAGCCACGTTTGGCTACTTCAGTTGAATCTTTGATTCGTAAAGATCCTGAAGCTGCATTACGTGGATTAGCCAATGGTGCCAATCCATCAGCAATCAATTTATCGTTGTAAATTTTAAATTTCTCTTTCGTAAGTAATACTTCACCTCTAATTTCAATTTGCTTAATATTTGATGCCGATAATTTTGCACTTAAGGGTATACTTCTAATTTGTTTAGTATTAGTTGTGATATCATCACCTTGTACGCCATCACCTCGTGTGGCACCACGTTGAAAATTATCGTTCTCATAAATTAATGAAATACTTGCGCCGTCAAATTTAGGTTCAATGCAATATTCTATATTTTCGTCTCCGCTCAGTTCTCGGCATTTTCTATCCCAATCAATTAAATCTTCTGCGTCATAACTATTTTCTAAACTTAACATCGGCACCAAATGATTTACCGTGGTAAATTCAGTATTCAATCCTTTGGCTACTCTTTGTGTAGGGGAATCGGGTGTAATAAGTTCAGGATGATGCGATTCAATTTTTTTTAATTTAGCAAATAAAGTATCGTATTCAACATCAGCAAGTAAGGGGTCATCTTGCACATAATAGGTCCAATCGGCGAAGTTTAGAATTTCTTTCAGTGTTTCAATATCATCAACGCCTAACTCGCGAAGTGCAAATTCTTTGGCAGTCGCAAGCAGATTATTTTTTTGAGAGGCGGTATACATGAAATCAATATAATTATTTCATTCGTAATAAAACCTGCCAAGCTTTTTCAATTTCATGTGCATCCAATAGTTGTTTCGCTTGTTGTTCAAAATCATTCCCTGTAAGTTGAAATGATTCATCGACCATAGGAATGGCACTTACATTGGCTAATTGCCCTAAATGATTTCCGCTTAGTATATGACTTTGTTTTATTCGTTCAGGAAGTGCATCAATGCCAATGCCTAATTGTAAATTGGGTTTAGCTACATCAAATACAGCATTGCCACTGGCTCTACAATAATGATCGCCACCCATACGCGCAACTAAATCTATTTTATGCGGATCAATTTGTCCTTGTTCATTTAAAACATCATCATGTATATGCATACGCAACACTTCGCAAATTATTAAATTACCTGCACCGCCTTCTTCACCGGTTGCTTTCACTTCAAGCACTTTACATTCAAACTGCGCTGGTGATTCTTTTACGCGAAAAGGTTTTACTACTTCAGATGCGATAGGAGTTAAACCGGCTTTCACAAATTCATTTACGCCTTTTGGATACTCACAACTGCTTAAGCTCATTTGTTGAACGATGGCATAGTTCACCACATTAATGACTACTTCTTTGGTAGCGATTGCATTTTCGAGGGTATGCTTAATGGTATTATCACGAACTCTTCGTGCAGGCGAAAAAATAAGAATAGGTGGTTTACTTCCAAACACATTAAAAAAACTAAACGGCGAAAGATTTGGGTTTCCATCTTCATCAATAGTAGAAGCAAAACAAATCGGTCGTGGTGCAATGGCGCCTAATAAAAGTTGGTGAAATTGTGCGGTTTTTATATCGCCGGGAATGATGGTCATAAATTAAGTTTGTTCAGTCTTCAATTTTCAATTTTCAATCTACGGTTTCATCCTTTACGAGAAAATATGAATTGAAATTTGAATCGATTGCTCTATGCTTGATGACTGTAGATTGAAAAATTAATAATTGATAACTGAAAATTGAAGACTGAAGATTGACGATTAATTTTTCTTAAGTGCCAATATCGAAAAATCACTATCAGCTTTACGAATTGTGTTTTTTAAATGTCCGAGCGCTTCAATTTCCATTTCAACCACATCGCCATCTTGCAACCATTGCACTTTATAATTTGGGTCGTTTAATAAACCGGTTCCATTTAATTCAAGTAAGCAACCTGTTCCAACCGTTCCACTGCCAATTACATCACCCGGCATAATATCTACACCGTAAGCACAACGTTCTAATATCTCGGCAAAGGTCCAATCCATTTCAGATACATTTCCTGAACTTACTTGCACACCATTAATCCAACACTTCATGCCTAGGTTATAACTATTGCCGGTATGGTTTTCTTTACAGGGTACTTTATACGATTCTAATTCATCGGGGGTTACGAGTATCGGTCCAATTACCGTACTAAAATCTTTTCCTTTGGCCGGACCTAAATTCAACAGCATCTCTTCCATTTGTAAGGTTCGAGCACTCATATCGTTCATGATCATATAGCCGCCAATATAATCATCGGCTTCGGCTGCTTTAATATTTCTACCTTTTTTGCAGACTACAATAGCCACTTCTAATTCAAAATCTAATTTCTGAAAATGATCGGGCATACAAACAATATCGCCAGGACCTTGAATGGCTTGATGATTGGTAAAATAAAAAATAGGGTATTGGTCAAATTCAGCTATCATATCTACCTTACGATTTCGTCGTGCCGCAGCTACATGCTGACGGAATGCATAACCATCTCTACAACTTGCAGGCTGTGGAACCGGTGCTAAAATATCTGCTTGTTCATAGGCGATATCACTTGCATATTTTCCTTCTTTACAATGCAAATCGGCTTGTTTAGCTTTGTCGATATACTTATCCCATTGTTCGAGAAACTCTTTCATTGTTTGCGGAAAAGAAGCATCAATGGTTTTAAGATTATACAATTTATTATGATTTACCAATGCCAATTGTTCGGTGCCTTTATAGCGGTGAGTTACCAGTTTCATGTGTTTACTTTATTGAAAGGCAAAAGTAAGCAGCAAGAAATTAAATGAGTATTCTTTTTTGCAGGAGCTTTCGATGTAAATGTTTTTACTGCCTTTCTCGAAGTGTTACAAGAAGTTACTCGAATGCAATGGTGTATTTTTGCCGCAAAGAAATGAGGAGCTGAGGTTTTACCATAAAAGAGAAGGCAGAGAAATTTAATTTGCCGAATATAATTTCCGAAGCAACGTGGTTACTTTATTTCGAACACTTCTCTACGGGCTCTTTAAGCATAAAAACATTCTCTAATCTTTGCGTCTTATGTTCTTCGCGGTGACTTCGAGAACCTCAGTTACCTTAAATCCTTCTTGCGAGTTGGAACTACTTCGCAGTGACTTCGAGAACCTCAGTCACCTTAAATCCTTCTTACGATTTGGAACTACTTGGCGGTGACTTCGAGAACCTCAGTCACCTTAAATCCTTCTTGCGAGTTTGAACTACTTCGCGGTGACTTCGAGAACCTCAGTCACCATAAATCCTTCTTGCGAGTTTGAACTACTTCTTCTTCTTATACCTCACCAACACCTCAGCAAATACCGGATGATGCGAAATTTCACTATCAATATATTTTAGTGAACCCAGTTTTTTACTGTTTTCGGTAAGTGCCAATTCTAACTGGTTAACGGCTTCTTTGGTTTTGCCTTGCGATAATAAAATAGCTGCTCGATAATAAATAAATTCGGTTTTATAACCACAATGTTCTTCGGCGATACCTAGTTGCGAAAGCGCTTCTTCTAAGTAATTAATACTATACAAAGCTTTTACCAATGCTTGCCAAGTCGATTTAATATCCGGTCGTAATTGTACGGCATTCAAATAGCAAATCATCGCTTCTTTATCGGCTTTCATTTCCATCAAACAATTTCCTAAAGCCAAACAATAGGAGGCATTGTTTTTATTTAAATGTAAGGCAACTGAATAAGCTTTTACGGCTTTCTCCCATTGCAATTCTTTCGAATAGGTTTCGCCAATTTTGTAAAATATCTGATCGTCTTGCGGATTTAACTGCGACGCTTTCCTATAATATTGTCGTGCCTTTGAGTATTGCTTTTGCTTGTCCCAACAATAACCTATCGCATCTAATATCACATCTTCGGGCTTGGCTATCGATAAATGCATTTCTAAAACTTCAATGGCTTTATCGTATTTTTTTAATTGCATATAGGCATCGCCTTGGTTGCGATAGGCATATTCAAATTTATCATCAATCGCTAAACAGTAGTCGTATGAGTCGATGGCTTTTTCGTATAATTTAATGCCTTGATACGCCACCCCCAAATTGTACCAAGCCATGGCATTATAGGGTGTTTCTTCTATAATTTCTTTGTGAAGCGCTATGCTGTCTTCGTGCTTATTATTGATTTCGGCCCAAAAGCAAATTCGTAGTAAGGCGTCTTCATTAGTAGGTTCGTAAGTTAAAATGCGTTTGAGGGTCGTATATACTTTATCAAATTCTTCCAACTCATCATAAATTTCTGATAATTCAAGCAGTATATCGGTTTTATCGCCACTATCAAACTTATCGGCATTCTTCTCTAAAATATCAACGGCTTCTGAAAATCGATTTTGTTCTAAAAAAATATCTGATTGTAAAAATATAGATTCAATATTATTCGGATCAACCTCATCTAACTGGTCTAAAATTTTTAAGGCTTGTCCGTACTTTTTTTGATCGGTTAACCATTCAGCCTTGCGCAAAAGTAATGATGATGAAAATGGAAATAGGGTAGTAGCTACTTCACAAGCATAATTCGCATTTTCTTTTTCGTTGCGTGCTTCGAAGTAATCTATTAAATACTCAAAATCATCTTCCGAAAGAAGTCGGTGCGACTCACCTTTTTTCATTTTATGAAATTCAATCAACAGATTGTCAAAATCAAAAAAGTCGTCATCAAAGAAATCGTCATCAAACATGGTAGTTCCTTTAGGTCAAAGTAAAATTAGAAGATAGCAACTAAAAGATTCTTTTTTTTGTTCGGATTTTATTCTGTATTTCCTGTTTTAATGTGCATAACAAAACTGGGAGATGCCATTCACAAGCTTATCTTTGTGCTCCAAAATTAACAGAATGGAAACACTTACTATTTTACATAGCGTTTTGAGGTGGTTACTATTAATTGTTTTAATAGTAGCTGTGTATAAGGCTTTTACCGGTATGCAAAACAAATCGGCGTTCACAGATAGCGACAATAAATCCGGACTATTACTTACCATATTAACAGATTCTCAATTAATTATTGGGTTGGTTTTATATTTCATGGGGCCTTGGGGGTTAAAAAATATACAAAACCAAGGGATGGCTGTTGTGATGAAGGATGGATTTCAACGATTTTTTGCTGTAGAACATATTTTAATGATGCTAATTGCTATTGTTTTAATTCATGTTGGTAGGGCTAAATCTAAAAAAGCTAATGATGATGTAGCTAAACATAAAATGGCTTTCTGGTTCTATTTTATAGCACTTGTATTGATATTGGCCTCTATCCCTTGGCCGTTCCGTGCAGGTTTCGAAAGTTTAGGATGGTACTAGCATTTATCATTTTTCAGTTGTACAAGCTATTGAAGAAGTAGGGCGTATCCCCGTAAGCAAAAAATTACGCTTCGTGCCTCAGCTTATTTTTTAGCACGGGGTCAGGCTATCACTGCAATCTTTTGCTCGTACCTCACAAAAGTATTTCCATTCTATCCTTTACGCGATGGTCACTAGTCAAATGAAGTTAGGGGAGATTAATATTTTTTTGAATTAGAAATTTATTTTTGAACGTTATGGTAAAATGTCACGAAGAAGCGTTTAAACAGACGTCATTTTATAGATTGGGGCCTATCCCCTGAAGTGACACCATACTATGATTATTAAAAATATTCCCTTCTGGTCTACTGGGTGTACCCCCTGAAGTGACACGATAGGACAAATTGGTTATTAAAGAAAAATATTTTCGTGTCTACTGGGTGTACCCCCTGAAGTGACACGATAGGTCAAATTGGTTATTAAAGAAAAATATTTTCGTGTCTACTTCAGGGGTTTTAGTTGTCAATAACAAATTTCTATTTTTACAAACTACCCGAATTCAATTTAAGCCTTTACCTTTGTCGGTCTATGTCAGACGAGATACGCCACGAATGTGGTATCGCCTATTTACGACTTCGTAAGCCGCTTTCATTTTATCACCAAAAATATGGTACAGCCTTTTATGGACTGAACAAGCTGTATTTGTTGATGGAAAAGCAGCATAATCGCGGACAAGATGGCGCCGGAATAGCAACCGTTAAATTAGACGTGCAAAACGGAAACCCTTATTTGAAACGCATACGCAGCAACGTTGCCCAAAGCATTTCGGATATTTTTAAACAAGTACAGCAAGAAATTGAAGATGTTGAAAAACTGCATCCTGATATTCGTAAACATCCCGACTTACTGAAAGGCTATTTAAGTTATATGGGTGAGTTGATGATGGGGCATTTACGCTATGGCACCCAAGGCCGAAACAATATTGAATATTGCCACCCGTTTATTAAAGCCGATATCAATCCGTCACGAAATTTGTGTTTAGCCGGAAATTTTAATCTGGTGAACACCAAAGAACTTTTTCATTTTTTACATAAAGATGAAATGGCTACTATGAAAGTAGATAGTGATCTTTCGGCGATGATAGAAACCATTCATTATTACTTACGTGAAGAAGAAGCGAAAAAACCAGACCATATTAATTGGAAAGAAGTTTTAAGCAAAGCCACTTCTTTATTTGATGGTGGTTTTGTAGCCGAAGGTTTATGTGGAAATGGCGATAGCTTTGTGCTTCGCGATAAACATGGTATTCGTCCTGCCTATTATTATATCGATGACGAAATGATAGCAGCGGCCTCGGAACGCCCAGCTTTAATGACCGCATTTAAAACCACTGCCGAACATATCATTGAATTGCCGGCTGGTCATGCGCTCATTGTAAAAGCAAACGGCGACTATAGCATTGAAAAGATTTTAAATAGTGCAGAGAAAAAATCATGCAGTTTCGAACGAATTTATTTTTCGCGCGGAAGCGATGAAGAAATTTATAAAGAGCGTAAACAATTGGGCCGATTACTTTCAGAAAAAGTATTAAAGTCGATTGATTACGATTTACGCAATACCATTTTCTCTTTCATACCCAATACAGCCGAAACTGCTTTCTATGGTTTAATAAAAGGTGCCGAAGCTTACTTAAATGAAATTAAGATGAAGCGTATTATGGGTTGGGATAAACAATACGATGAAGAGAAGTTGCGTGAGATGATAGAACGCAGAGTACGGATTGAAAAGATAGCCATTAAAGATGTGAAAATGCGCACCTTTATTACCGAGGATTCGGCTCGTAATGAAATGGTACAACACGTGTATGATATCACGTACGGAACGGTTCGTGCAGGCATAGATTCATTAGTAGTCATTGATGATTCGATTGTTCGCGGTACCACCTTACGTGAAAGTATTATTCGGATGTTGGATCGTTTAGGACCTAAAAAAATTACGGTAGTTTCATCGGCACCACAAATTCGTTATCCCGATTGTTATGGTATCGATATGAGTAAGATGGGTGAGTTTATTGCTTTTCAAGCTACGGTTGAATTATTAAAAGATACTAAACAAACGAATTTATTAACCGAAGTATATACCGATTGTTTACAAGCCGAAAAATCGAATAAATTGGCAAGTGCGAATTTTGTAAAAAAAATATACAAACACTTTTCAATTGAAGAGATCAATAAAAAAATCGCTCAAATGTTACGTGCTGATGATGTAAAAGCTGAAGTTGAAATTATTTACCAAACCATCGAAAATTTGCATGAGGCTTGTCCGCATAACAAAGGCGATTGGTATTTCACCGGCGATTACCCAACACCGGGTGGTAATGTAGTGGTAAATAAAGCCTTCATGAATTATGTTGAAGGCAAAGGTGGGAGAGGGTACTAATGTGACAATTTGCCAATGTGATGATAAGCTAATGAGATCCGATAGCTATCGGATTTGTGAATGTGACAATTTGTGAATGTGATAATGAGATAAATAATTGAAATTAATAAATTGGAATTATTAATAACTAATTCTAAATCCACTAACCCCTTGCAACTTCCGAACCCCGAACCCCGAACCCCGCCAAAAATGATTCAATACGATAAATTTACTTTACCCAACGGACTACGTTGCCTTGTGCATCATGACACTACAACGCCTATGGTGGCATTTAATATTTTATATGATGTAGGTGCACGAGATGAAAATCCAAATCAAACCGGGTTTGCGCATTTGTTTGAACATTTGATGTTTGGTGGTTCGGTAAATATTCCTGACTATGATGAACCATTACAAATGGCAGGTGGCGAAAACAATGCGTATACAACCAACGACCTAACCAATTATTATATCCAATTGCCTGCACAAAATATTGAAACGGCATTTTGGCTCGAAAGTGATAGAATGTTGAGTTTAGCTTTTGGTGAAAAAAGTTTGGATACACAACGTAAAGTGGTTTGCGAAGAGTTTAAAGAGCATTATATTAATAAGCCCTACGGTGATACATGGAAATATTTGCGTGAACTATGTTACACAAAACATCCTTACCAATGGATGACGATTGGAAAGGAACTTTCACATATTGAAGAGGCGAAATTGGATGATGTGAAGAATTTCTTTTGGAAGCATTATCGACCATGCAATGCAATTTTATGTGTAGCCGGAAATATTTCAACCGAACGCGTAAAAGAGCTTTGTGAAAAATGGTTTGCGCCTATTGAAGCCGGCACCAAATACGAAAGAAATTTACCTAAAGAGCCCGAACAAACTGAAGCAAGGAAATTGATTGTTGAAAAAGATGTTCCGGTGAGTGTTATTATGAAGGCTTATACCATGGTTGATCGATTGCACAAGGATTATTATGGCAGCGATTTAATTACTGAATTACTATCAGGCGGGCAATCATCACGATTATACCAAAGCTTGGTAAAAGAACAAAAGTTGTTTAGTCAGATTGATTGTTACCATACCGGCAGTATCGACAATGGCTTATTAGTGATTGATGGTAAAATACAGGCAGGCATTTCACCCGAAGTGGCTGATCAAGCGATTGTAGATGAAATTGAAAAATTAAAATCTACCAAGGTTACTGATGTTGAACTTGAGAAAGTAAAAAACAAAGTTGAAAACATGATCGCCTTCGAAGATTTGAGTTTATTGAATCGAGCAAACAATTTAGCCTTTTATGAATTACTTGGGGATGCAGAAAGAATGAATCTAGAAATGCAGCACTATAGTAAGGTAAGCGTTGATGATATTCAAAGATTAGCCAACACAATTTTTGAGGCGAAGCGTTCGAATACCTTGTATTATTTGGCGAAGGGATAGGTAGTTCAATCTTCAATCTTCAATTTTCAATTTTCAGTTTTCAATTTTCGATGTACAGTCTTCGATAATCAATTTTCAAATCGTTTATTACAATAATTTGTAATTGAGAAAGAAATATCAATTTGAGCAGAATGCCTAGCCCCGATTGTAGCGAATGCCCGCAAAGAGTTGATACCAATTTTTGTAGCAAGTACAATTTGCGGCAGCAGCGTAAAGCGGGAATATGCTTCAAGAAATTTTGAGACTTAACTTATAATTCTACCATCTTGCATTTCGATGATACGATTTGTTCGGGATGCGAATTCGTTATCGTGGGTAACGATGAGCATGGTTTGTTGAAATTCGGAAGCGAGTTGTTTGAAGATATCGAAAACAACATCACTATTTTTCTTATCGAGATTTCCTGTAGGCTCATCTCCCATAATAATTAATGGGTTATTGATGAGTGCACGCGCAATGGCAACCCGTTGTTTTTGTCCGCCCGATAATTGGTTCGGTGATTTTAATGCATGATCAGTCATATCCAACAAACGAAGTTTTTCCATGGCATGTTGTTCAATTTCTTGTAAAGTGTATTTGCCCAATTTAATAGCCGGCAACATGATATTTTTCAGCACTGAAAATTCGTTCAACAAATAATGGAATTGAAAAACGAAACCAATTTTTTCGTTTCGAACAGCAGCTAATTCCTGTTCTTTTTTTCCGTTCATCTTAGCACCATCTATAAATAATTCACCTTCGTAATCGGTATCCATGGTTGATAAAATATAGAGTAAAGTGGATTTCCCGCATCCTGACTTTCCGATTACCGAAACGAAGTCGCCTTTGGTAATTTGAAAACTTACTTCTTTTAAAATAGGAATGGTAACGGGGTCGTGAAAGCTTTTTGAAATGGCTTTGGCTTCTAAAATTATCTTGCTCATATTACTTTCCACGGATGATAATTACGGGATCTATTTTACTTGCTTTGCGTGAAGGGAAGAGGCCGGCAAAATACGTTGTGATGATAGAAAAGGTGATACCGATAACATAAAATTTGATATCGTAGTTCACAGGAAAAGTTTTAATCGTTGGTAAGGCGGCGGTATTAAATGGAACTAAGTCGATGACATTCGAAAGAAGAAATCCAAAAATAAGTCCGAAGATACCACCGGCGATACCAATGCTCAGCGCAATGGTTTTAAAAATGTACTGTACATCTTTACCCGAAAAACCGGTTGCTTTAAGAATCGCAATGCTGTCCATTTTTTCATAAATCATCATGTTCAAGATATTGTAAATTCCGAAACCGGCTACAATGAGTAAGGTAATGCCCACTGCATACGATATGATGCTTCTTACATCGCTACCCGTTTCGAATTGGGCATTTGCCGTTTGAATATCTTCGGCATCGGTTTCAAAAATATGAGCATATTCTTTTGCAATCGTTGGTGCAAGAGTTATATCAATGAGTTTTACATTGATATCCGTAATAAATCCTTCGGTTTGCTGTAGCAATTTTTGGGTGGTAGAAACTGATGCATAGCTTTGTACTTTATCTAAATCTTGTAAACCCGATTGAAATAATCCAACCACTTTGAGTGCGTGTCGTTCGCCATCGGGTGTTGTTACCTGTATTACGTCGCCAATATTCGTTAACATTTTATCGGCGGCAGCTTTGCCTAAAATGATACTATTAGGAACCGTTTTTAATTCCGTATAATTTCCTTTGGGTACATAGTCAGAAAAGTGAAATAGCTTTTGTTCGGCATCAACATCAATACCATTGATAACACCTGTTAAGTTAATAGCGCCAACATTGTAAAAAATTTGAGCAGATACTTTGGGTGCAACACCTAACACGCGCGAATCATTTTTTAATGCTTGTAAGATTGCTCCACTATTCCTAATTTTTTGTCCGGCATTATCGGGTTTCACCGAATTAATAAAATGATAATCGTTGCTAAATAAGCGATTGATAGGTTGTATTTCATTTGCTTTTACATCATTATATAACCGAATATGTGGTGTACGATTTAAAATCAATCCATCAAGTAAATCATTTAAGCCATGCATAAAACCTAACAAGGTAATAAACATGGTTATACTAAAAGTAACACCTACTGCGGCAACAAGGGTTTGTCGCCACCTAGCCAACAGCAAGGCTTTAGCAATATCAATGATTATTGCATATCTCATTTAGTAGGTTTATATATTTCATCGTTTTCGGTAAGGCCTTCCAATACTTCCACTTTTTGATAGTCGATGAGCCCGATTTTAATTTTCTTTTTTTCTTTTTTAGATATCATCACATAGCTATCATCAATTAAATAATCGCGCGGAATGGTTAATACATTTTGTTTGGATTGCAATAGAATATTAGCCTCAATGGTTAAGTTAGGGTATAACTGATTAGGTTGTTTGGTAAAGGTTGCTTCTACCTCAAAGGTTCTACTTCGTTCATTCATCATCGGGTCAATTTGTGAGATGATGGCTTCAAATACTTCACCTTTATAACTATCTAAGGTGAGTAACACTTTTTGATTTTGTTTGATTTTTAGAATGTCATTTTCATCAACTTGAAGTTTCAAGTAAAAACTATTTGCATCGCCAATGATAGCAATCGGTGTTTGCGTATTTACCATCTCGCCAGCCTCTTTAAGTAAACTATACACCTTTCCAGTTACCTGACTACGAATGGTAAAATCGGATAGCATGGATTTGGCAATGGACACGCTTTTTTTACTTTGTTTGTCGGCGAACGAAAGTTGTTTCATCACATCATTATATCGAAGCCAAGCGCTTGAATACATGGATTTCGAATTTTCGTAAGCTAATTCGCGTTGTTCAAGTTCATTTTTTGTACCTATCTCTTCAGCCCATAATTTTTTTTGTCGGTAATAGGTAAGTGAATCTGATAGCATTTTCTTTTTAGCCAATTGAATACTTAAATTGGCTTCACGAAGTTTATCGGTATTAGCTGATAAGTCGGCATTGTTTGCAGTAAGTTCGGCATTTTCGGCATTAAGCAAACTGGTTTCATTGCTGATGTAAGCTATAATATCACCGGTATGTATAAAGTCGCCCTTTTGTACTTTGAATGATTTAATTGTGCCGTTTGTTTTAGCGAAGACTTGGTATTGATTTTTACTTTTTACAAATCCCGAAGCATAAACAGATTCAGTGATGTTAGATTTAGTGGGTTTAATTTTCTCTTGTTTGCTATTACATGAAATCCATAAAATACTTACAAGCAATAGAAAACTATATTTTAGATTCATATGGCAAAGGTATTACAGCATTTGATAAGATAGATGTGTTGTAAAAATAATCTGAATGATTTATCTCATGCATATTTTTAACTGATGGAATTTTAAATCCATATAATTGGTTACAAGGTTTAATAGGTAGTGTCGGCATAGCCGACGAAGAACATAAAGCTTGCAAAGCCACAGGCTTTGAAGAGTGTAGTAATGTTTGTATGTTTACCTTTTACATCATGAAATTACTTGGGAGGTTTGTGTTGGTGGTTTTTACTTGTCTGCTAACGGCATGTAGTTCGACGCATACCAAGCGAAAAGTATTTCAAATGAATCAAGTACAAAATGTAGAAACGCTTGATCCGGCATTTGCAAAGAATCAATATATCATGTGGCATGTCAATCAATGTTATAATCGATTGATAGAGTTTGATGAACAGATGTTACCCCAACCTTCGTTGGCTAAGCGTTGGTATATTTCGGATGACCGCTGTACCTATACTTTTGTGTTGCGTGATGATGTGTATTTTCATGATAATGAAGCGTTCACAAATGGCCAAGGACGAAAAATGACTGCCGCGGATGTTGTGTATAGTTTTTCACGAATTGTAGATGAAAAAGTGGCTTCTTCCGGTGCATGGATTTTTAATGATCGAGTAGATAGTGTACATGCATTTACGGCCATTGATGATACTACTTTTCAGTTGAAATTACTTCGGCCATTTAACCCCATGTTGGAGATTTTGAGTATGATGTATTGTTCTATTGTTCCGCATGAGGTAGTAGAATTATGGGGTAAAGATTTTCGGTCTCATCCTTGTGGTACAGGTCCTTTTGTGTTTCAAGAATGGGAAGAAGCAGTAGCCGTTATTTATACAAAAAATGAAAAATATTGGGAGAAGGATAGTAAGGGCAATCGACTTCCATATATTGATGGTATTAAGTTTTCGCAGGTAGATAGTAAGGCTACTGAATTTTTATTATTTATGCAAGGTGATATTGATTTTATGAATGGAATTGATGCCGTTTTTAAAGATCAGATTTTAAGTAAACAAGGTGAGTTAAAAGAGGCGTATCAATCTAAATTTAGATTACAAAAACATGCGTATTTGAATATTGAATATTTGGGCATTTTACAAGATGATGTGAAGAATAGCAATAAGGCATTGTTACATAAAAAGTTGCGACAAGCTATTAATTACGGATTTGATAGAAAGAAATTGGTGACTTATGTACGCAATAATATTGGTGTGCCGGCAAATGCGGGCATGATACCTATTTCGTTGCCGGGGTATGATAGTTTGTTGGTGAAGGGATATAGCTATCAACCCGAAAAAGCAAAGCAATTGATTGCAGAAGTGAAGAAGGAATTGGGTGTATTGCCTGAAATTACTTTATTATCGAATGATAATTATTCAGACCGTTGTCATTTTATTACTTCGCAGTTGAAAGAATTAGGTTTGGAGATTAAGATTGAGATTATGCAGCCATCGTTATTACGTGAACAGATGAGTAATTCAAATGCTGAATTTTTTTGGGCGACTTGGATTGCTGATTATCCGGATGCGGAGGCTTATCTAACCATGTTTTATAGTAAGAATACAGCACCTCCAAATTACACTCGGTTTTCGAATAATGCATTTGATGCATTGTATGAAAGGAGTTTGATTGAAAGTGATGATCAAGAGAAAATTCTTTTATATCAGCAGATGGATAGAATACTCATTGAAGAAGCGCCGGTGGTACCTTTATTTTATGATGAGGTAATGCATTTTGTACAAAATCGAGTGAAGCATTTTAATACCAATAGTTCGAATTTGATAGATGTGAAAAGGGTTGTCCTAAATTAGGAGCGTTCTATGGAAACATTCGCATTTTTTAAGAAGTGAATTAGTTCGATTTCACAAATTCTACAATTGCATCAACACATTCTGGCACGATTTGCAATTCAGGATTACCATAGGCAGCCAGATTTTTTTCACGATTTTTTTCAGCAAACTTTAATACATGGTTCATGCCTTTAATCACTTGCATTTGGGCATTAGGTTTTGCTTTTTGAAGTTGGTTTGCATTTTCAATATCTACTTGAATGTCATTTTCACCTTGGATAATTAAAGCAGGGATATTCAGTTTTTTAATTTCTATGCTTGGATCGTATTTTATCCAATTGATCATATAAGGTTGTATGCTTGGACGAAACAATGAGCCGAGCGCAGGGTCAGAATTTGTAAGTGTTTTACCTTGTTTTAAAGTATCCAGATATCTACAAGATTTATTGTAATAACTTGTATCAGGAATAGCTGCAACAAGTTGTTTCTTTAAAATTTCATCGATGGCATAACCCGCGCCTGCGATTGAAATGTAAGCATCTGCTTTGGTTTTTAAACATGCCATGAGTCCTATAAGTGAGCCTTCACTATGTCCGGCAACAACCACTTTTGTAAATTGTTTATCTTTTTTAAGTTCATTAATCCATAAACTGGCATCATCGATAAAGTGGTCGAAGCGAAGAGCCTGTTCACCCATCATAAAAATACTTTCACCTACGCCGCGTTTATCGTAGCGTAGAGAGGCAATGCCATTATCGGCTAATTTTTCGGCGAGTTGTTTGTATGCATTTGAAATCAAATTAGGTGTTTGATTTCCATCACGATCTGTATGCCCCGAGCCGGCAATAATAAACACCAAAGGATATTTACTGACCTTATCAGGAATGGTTAATGTGCCAAAAATTGAGTTGGTATCAACTTTAACGCTTAGTGAGCTTGTTTTATAAATTTTATTGCTGTCGTTTTGTGCAACAACTTGTAGATGCAAGAAAACTAACGCAAATAAAAATAGTTTGTACATATGTTTGGTATTTTGAAAAATCATACTGTAGAATCAGAGATTTTTAGAGAGGTCTGATTATTATTTCTTCATAGCGGCTTCTATCTCGGCTGTTGTAATTGGCATGTTTTTAAACAAATCTTGATTACCGGTTTTAGTTACCCAAAAATTGTTTTCTATTCGAATGCCAATTTGTTCTTGCTCGACATAAATACCCGGCTCAATTGTAAAAACCATACCTTCTTTTATAGGGGTGTTTCGTGTACCAATATCATGCACATCCAACCCTAAATGGTGACCTAAGCCATGATAAAAATATTTTTTACATGCACGATTGTCGGGCGATTCGTTTTTAATATCAGCTTTCGTAAGCAAGCCAATTTTTAATAATTGTTGATTCATTTCTACTTCGGCACTGGCGGTAATATCGAGCCATGTTTTACCTGGTTTCAATAATTTTTTTGCATGCATGTGAACGGCTAAGCAAGCATCATAAATTTCTTTTTGACGTTTCGTGAATTTTCCATTTACCGGAATGGTTCGTGTAAGGTCGGCGCAGTAGTTACCATATTCAGCACCAAAATCCATCAGTATCAATTCGCCGCTTTTGCATACCTGATTATTTTCAACATAATGCAAAATTCGTGCACGATCGCCACTCGCTAATATGCATCCATAGGCATGTCGCGTTGCGCGGTTACGAATAAACTCGTGGGTAATTTCGGCTTCAACTTCATGTTCCATCACGCCGGGTTTAATAAACTTACAAACACGCAAAAGGGCTTTGTGCGTAATGTTAACTGCTTCTTGTAACACCGCAACTTCGTATTTGCTTTTAATGGCACGAAGTTCTTTCATAAGTAAAGCAGCGCGCTCGTATTTATGTAATGGAAATCGCTTCATCAAGTCGTGTACAAATAATAAATCGATACGAGGTATCGAAGTATCCATACGATCGTTTTCGTTAGTATCTAAATACACATATTCGGCATGATGCATCCAAGCTTGTAACATGGCATCTAACTGATCGAGATAGATAACAGTTTGCATACCTGAAATTTCCTTGGCTTCTTCTTTAGTCAGTTTATGACCTTCCCATTTTTCGAGTACTTCATTCGGACGAAGAATAACCAATACTTCACGATAGGTTTTATCTACATTATCGGGATAAAGAACCACCATGGTTTTTTCTTGCACGATGCCTGATAACCAAACAATTTCGGAATTAGGTTTTTGATGATAGATAGCATCACCATTTTCAGGTAATATAGGGTGAGCATGAAAAATAGCAATAGCGTTCGACTTCATTTTTTTTACAAATCGTTCGCGGTTTAAAGTAAATAGTTTGGGATCTATTTTGTTGTATTTCATGTATTTGTTTTTTGCAACACGAATGTAGGGAAATAGGAAATAAGAAAGGGCAATCATCCATTTTTTATAGAATGAATGGGGTAAACCTATAAAAAAGGAGTCATCCTAAAAATTGGGAAAATCCGACAGGGCTGTCAAACGGGAAGTGTTTTTACAGGGTTTGCAACCAGCATGCTACCAATTCCAAGGATATCGATGGAGTGGGAATGAAATTAATCTCTCTCATGATTCAATGTCAATATTATGAGATTGTTTTTAAAGTACAATACGCATGTATATAAATAAATAGGAAGGTTTTATATTTCTGCACCTACAAGAATGAAAATTCTATGCTTGCAGAATAATAACCCATGAATTCATGCCCAAGAAAAGCTAGTATTTTTTGAAAGATTGGGCATTTTATAAGAAAAATATTTTTTTAGCATTTGTTTATAAATTCTCCAATTCAGTTACTACATTTGCGCTCATTCAATTTAACACATTATTATACATTAACGGATGTTAAGTTATATATTACGTATGGCTAAAGAAATAAAAGGTATTATTCTACTCGTTGCAATTTTAGTTTTGCAATCCTTCAACAGTATAGCCGCTCCAGACGGCAAAGCCTTGTTTCAGGCGAATTGCGCAGCTTGTCACAATCCGCTGAAAGACGCTACAGGTCCTGCTTTGCAGGGAATTTCAGGAAGGGCCCCTTCGAAGGAATGGATATATAGTTGGATTAAAAATTCAGGTAATGTAATATCAAGTGGCGATAAGTATGCTAATGAAATTTTTCTTAAATGGAATAAATCAGCCATGACCGCTTTTCCTTCATTAAAAAATGAGGATATTGATTCTATCATCAGTTATGTTGAAAATTTTAAGGCACCATCAAGTGTGGCCGCAGCGCCAGGAGCAGCCA
Source organism: Bacteroidota bacterium (assembly GCA_016706595.1). GTDB lineage: Bacteria > Bacteroidota > Bacteroidia > Chitinophagales > Chitinophagaceae > OLB11. Next base: position 324,409 of record JADJJH010000007.1, read on the forward strand.
CCTCAGCCACACCAAAAGGCGATAACACCTTACTTTATACGATTCTTACTATAGTTCTTTTGTTGATTATTATGGTTTTGGCCTCGGTAAATAAAGTTTTAAGTCGAGCCGCGAATGCAAAAGAAGGGGTGCCGTCTCCGAAAGATGTGCCCTTTTTTAGAAATAAAGTGGTGATTGCCTTATTAGCCACCATGATTTTTGTAGGTTTTGGTGTTTGGCTTACACAGGGGGCTGAGTTTGGGCGACAAAAAAATTATATGCCTAAGCAACCCATTTTTTATTCACATAAAGTACATGCCGGCGTTAATCAAGTAAATTGTTTGTATTGCCACTCAGGTGCCGAAAAAGGGCGTCATGCTATGATTCCTTCAACAACGGTTTGTATGAATTGCCATAAACAAATTAATGAATATACGGGGGCTGAAGCTAATCCTCTAGTTGATTTGGAAGGGAATACCATCGATGGAACCGCTGAAATTAAAAAGTTATATGACTATGCCGGTTGGGATCCTGCAAAAAAGGATTACCGCCGCAATGCCGATGGAAGTATAGCTGCAAAACCAACCGAGTGGGTGAAAATTCATAACCTTCCTGATCACGTCTATTTTAATCACAGTTTACATACCGTTTCAGGTAAAATTGCTTGTCAGCGCTGCCATGGCGGTATTCAAGAAATGGATGAAGTATACCAATTTGCTGATTTAAGCATGGGATGGTGTATTAACTGTCACCGCGAAACTAAGGTGCAGTTTGCCGACAATAACTATTATTCAATTTTCCAGAAATATCATGATGAAATCAAATCGGGTAAACGAGCCGATGTGAAAGTGAGTGATATTGGTGGATTGGAGTGTCAGAAATGCCACTACTAAGCAAGTAAATTGAAATTAAATAATCGAAGAACCTCAACTGATAATCAGTACAAATATGAGTAAAAAACAATATTGGAAAGGACTTGAAGAGTTAGAACCTTCTTCAGCGTACAAAGCACAAATTGCCGATGAGTTTCGTGAGGATTTGCCTGTACTTGATATGTCAGGAATTGAAGAGGCAACTACTTCGCGCCGCGACTTCCTAAAGTATTTAGGTTTTAGTACCGTAGCCGCTACCATCGCCGCTAGTTGCGAAATGCCGGTTCGAAATGCCATTCCCTATGCTATCAAGCCAGAAAATGTAACACCGGGTGTACCTTTAATGTATGCATCTACTTATGTTGATGGTGGCGAATCGGTTCCGGTTTTAGTAAGAACCCGCGAAGGTCGTCCAATTAAAATAGAAGGAAACCGTGATTCGTCTTTAACACAAGGTGCAACCACAGCACGTATTCAGGCATCGGTTTTAAATTTGTATGATGCCACTCGATTGAAGTTCCCAACCATCAACCAAAAAGAAAGTACTTGGGAAGCAGTTGATAAAATGGTAGGTGATGCCTTAACCGGAATGGGCGGCGCACCTGTTTATATACTTACGTCGAGTATGAATAGTGTAACTAGCGCAATGGCGGTAGCACAATTCACGCAAAAGTATCCAAATACAAAGCATGTAATGTATGATGCTATTTCATACAGTGGGATGTTGGATGCCAATTTAAGTTCATTTGGAAGCAGAGCCATACCGGCTTACCGCTTCGATAATGCAAAAGTAATTGTGAGTTTAGGTGCCGACTTTTTAGGTACTTGGATTTCACCGGAGATATACGCAAAACAATATAGTAAAGGCCGTAAACTCAATGCAAAGAATATTGCCATGAGCAAACATATTCAAGTTGAAGGTATGATGAGCTTAACCGGTAGCAGTGCCGATGAGCGTTATACTTGCAAACCTTCTGAATTTGGTGCCATTGCCGTAGCTATTTTAAATGCATTAAATGGAGGAAGCTCAAACTTAAGTGGCAATTTGAATACTGCAGTTAAAAAAATTGCAGCTTCATTAAATGCTAATAAAGGTGCAGCTTTGGTGGTTTGTGGTAGTAACGATAAAAATGTACAAACCATTGTAAATGCCATTAATGCCAATATTGGTGCATTAGGTACTACCATGACTTTTGCTACAACAAATAATACTAAAAAAGGAAGCGATACGGATATGAATGCCTTTGCCGATGCACTTAAAAGTGGATCAGTAGGGGGTGTGATGTGTTTCGATTGTAACCCTGCTTATGATAGTATTCACGCAGCGGTGATCAAAGAGAAATTAGCTTCATTAAAATTATCAGTTTCCTTTAATGATAGAAATGATGAGACGTCGAAACTTTGCAAAGTAGCTGCGCCTTCTCATCATTGGTTAGAAAGTTGGGGTGATGCCGAGCCTCATACCGGCTATTTTTCATTAATGCAACCTACAATTTCTCCTTTATTTAAAACTCGTCCTTGGGAAGAGTCTTTATTAAAATGGAGCGGCGACACAACATCGCATTACGACTTTGTGAAGAATTATTGGATGGGTAAGCTTGGCGGACAAGCTGCATACGATGCTACATTACAAAAAGGAATTATTGAACCTGAAACCATGACTATGGCAGGTGCAAGTTTTGCCGGTAATATAGCCGATGCAAGTGCTAAATGCAGCGCTATTAAGTCGTCAGCGAAAGAAATTGTGATGTACGAAAAAGTAGGTATCGGTCGTGGTGCTGCATGGAGCAATAACCCATGGTTACAAGAATTACCCGATCCGATTTCGAAATGTACTTGGGACAATTATGTTTTAATGTCGCCAAATACAGCAAAAGCTAATGGTGCCGAACATACCGATTTGAATGAAGTAAATCGTTTTAAAAAAGTATTTAAAGTAAAGGCCAATGGTAGCGAATTAAGCTTACCTGTTTTGGTTTTACCGGGTATGCACGACGATGTAATAGCTGTAGCACTTGGTTATGGAAGAGATAAAACGGTTGGTAAGGCTGCTGCTGAAACCGGTAAAAATGCTTACACGATGTTGGCTAAAAATGCCGATGGAAATATACAGTATGCATCTGCCGTAGAAATGACAGCTACTTCAGAAACTTACGAATTGGCGATTACACAAACGCATCATACTTTTGAAGCGAAGCGCCCAATTTTATACGAGTTTACACTCGATCAATTTAAAAAAGAACCTGCAGCATTATACGAAGAAAGAAAAGCACATCTTTCTCACTTCACCCATAGTTTCGATGACGAACAGGGTGGGCATGATGCACATGCACCAAAGGCAGATGCACATGCAGCTAAAACAGATGCGCATGCAACACCACATGCAGAAGCCGAAACTGATTGGCAAGAAGCATTCCGTGAAAATGGAACTTTGTACCCGAATCATGAACCCCTTGGTTTAAAGTGGGGTATGAGTATTGATTTATCATCTTGTATTGGATGTGGTGCTTGTACCATTGCTTGCCAAGCCGAGAACAATGTTTCGGTAGTAGGTAAAAAACAAGTATTGCTTGCACATGATATGCATTGGCTACGTATCGATAGATATTTTGCCGGTGATCCATCTAAACCAGATTCTATTCAAACATTGTTCCAACCGATGCTTTGCCAACATTGCGACAATGCTCCTTGCGAAAATGTTTGTCCGGTAAACGCAACAAACCATAGCAACGAAGGCATTAATCAAATGGCTTACAACCGTTGTATTGGTACAAGATATTGTGCGAATAACTGTCCGTATAAAGTTCGTCGCTTTAACTGGCGCGATTGGAATGAAGCTGATTGCTTTGATGATAATGTTTATGAAGATGGACGTCGTGATGATTTGAATAATGATATTACTCGTATGGTATTAAACCCGGATGTTACGGTAAGAAGTCGTGGTGTCATGGAGAAATGTTCATTCTGTGTACAACGTTTACAAGGTGCAAAGGCAACAGCTAAAAAACAAGGGAGAACTTTGGGCGATGGAGAAGCAACCACGGCTTGCCAACAATCATGTCCAACCAATGCCATTGAATTTGGTAATGTAAATGATAAAGCGAGTGCTATTTATAAACTTCGTTACGAAGAGCAAAAGGAGAGAGTTTTCCATGTATTAGAAGACTTACACACTTTACCGAATGTCAACTATTTATCTAAAATTAGAAATACAGATGTGTTGCAAAGTGTAAACCCTGAAAATGCCGGACACGAAGCAGGTGCTAAACCACACGCGTAATAAAACTTAATAAAACTCTATCTCAACTGTGTAAAAACACTTGGAATAAAAATAAAAGATATGCATTTAAAGTACGAATCGATAATAAGGGAACCATTAGTTGACGGAGATAAATCCTATCATCAGATTACTGAAGATATTTGTGCCCCGATTGAAAGCAAACCTACCAGATTATGGTATATCGGGTTCTTAATTTCAGCATCTCTTCTTGGCTTTGGCGCATTTAGCGTGGGTTGGGAAGTATATTGGGGAACAGGTGTTTGGAATTTGAATAAAACCATAGGCTGGGGTTGGGATATCACCAATTTCGTTTGGTGGGTAGGTATCGGTCATGCCGGAACACTCATCTCGGCAATACTTTTACTCTTCCGGCAAGGTTGGCGAACCGGGGTAAATCGAGCAGCGGAAGCCATGACGATTTTTGCGGTAATGTGCGCAGGTCAATTTCCAATTTGGCACATGGGTCGTGTATGGGATGCCTTTTTTGTTTTGCCTTACGGAAACACAAGAGGTCCACTTTGGCCTAACTTTATTTCGCCACTTCTTTGGGACGTATTCGCCATCTCAACTTATTTCACGGTATCCTTATTATTCTGGTATTCTGGTTTAATTCCTGATTTTGCTACCTTACGTGATCGTGCCAAAACTAATTTCAGAAAAATGGCCTATGGTGTGGCTTCATTTGGATGGGCAGGAAGTGCAAAACATTGGCAGCGTCATGAAATGTTAAGTTTGGTATTGGCAGGTTTAAGTACACCTCTTGTACTTTCGGTACATACCATTGTATCGTTCGACTTTGCCACGTCTATCGTTCCGGGTTGGCATACTACCATCTTCCCTCCTTATTTCGTTGCAGGTGCCGTATTCTCGGGCTTCGCGATGGTACAAACTTTATTAATTATTACACGTAAGGTGTTAAATCTACAAGATTATATAACTATCGGACATCTAGAGGCCATGAACAAAGTAATTGTTCTCACAGGTTCTATTGTTGGTGTTGCTTATTTAACTGAATTATTTATCGCTTATTATAGTGGTGTTTTGTGGGAGCAAGAAGCATTTCGCTTGCGTGTATTAGGGCCGTATTGGTGGGCGTATTGGGCGATGATGACGTGTAATGTGGTATCTCCTCAATTATTCTGGTTTAAAAAATTACGACGTAATGTTTGGTTCACCTTCTTTATGAGTATTATCGTAAATATTGGGATGTGGTTCGAGCGATTTGTAATTATCATGGCCTTACATCGTGATTATTTACCATCAAGTTGGAGTTATTATACACCATCATGGACAGAGGTAGGTTTCTATCTAGGATCTTTTGGATTATTCTTTACTTGCTTCTTCTTATTTGCTAAGTATTTCCCTGTAATTGCCATTGCTGAAATTAAGTTCATCTTAAAAACCAGTGGCGAGAACTATAAAAATAAAATGGTACCTATCGAAGAGAAAAGTACTGAACATTTTATCGAAGAACAAAGTCATCATCATTAATCACCAACCTTAGGTACTAAACTAGTAATTGAAATAAAATGAGTATTAAAAAATTTGCAGTAGCCACATACGACGACGAAGCAGTATTGTTTCCGGCGGTTAAAAAAGTACGTGGGGCAGGCTATAAAATACATGATGTTTTTACACCATTTGCCGTTCACGGTTTGGATGAAGCATTAGGAGAAAAAGAAAGTGATTTGCATATTGCAGGTTTTATCTATGGTTTAACCGGAACGGCAACTGCATTGGGTTTTATGGGTTGGATTTTTACAACCGATTGGCCACAAAATTTTGGAGGTAAACCTTTATTCCCATTACCTGCATTTATTCCTATTGTATTTGAATTAACGGTGCTTTTCTCGGCAGTAGGAATGGTACTTACATTTTGCTATTTGAACCAAATTATGCCTGGTGTTAAAAAGCATATCTTCAATCCACGTCAAACCGATGATAAGTTTGTCATGGTAATTGAAGTCAATGATGATACAGCAAACGATACGATGTCATTTTTGAAGGGAACAGGTGCTGAAAGTACTGAACTTCAAATAGCAGAATCAGAATGGTGGTATGGACGATTTGATAAAAAAGAAGATTACGAATTACAACAACAAATAGCATAAGTAGTTATGAAGAAATTATCTGTATATATCCTTTTCGTTGTAGCAAGTCTTATCGTTTCTTGCGGTAATGATGTGCATCGAAATCCAGGAAGAGTGTACGCACCTGATATGGTATACTCACGCGCTGTTGATTATTATAACGGAACCGAGAAAATTGAAGAAGCAGGAGGCCGTTACAACAAGATGCCAGCACCCAATACTATTGCGCGTGAGCAAGCCTTACCCGACCATATTGCCGAAGCCGATACTTTGGCTGCCAATGCACATATGTGCAATATAAATTTAACTGAAAAGGATTTGGAAGAAGGAAAACGATTGTTTTTAATCTATTGCGGTATTTGTCATGGCGAAAAAATGGATGGAAATGGTCCATTATATACCAGCGGAAAATTTGCAGCGATGCCTGCGAATCTTCGTTCCGGAGAAAAATATTTGGCTATGAGCCAAGGTCGTATTTATCACGGAATTGTGTATGGTAAAAATACTATGGGTTCATATGCAGGACAATTAGATACCAAACAACGTTGGCAAGTAGTTGCTTACATTAAGAAGGTGCAAAGCGAAAATGGAGGAGCAGCTTTTACAATGGTAAAATCAGCCACTATAGATAGTACTAAAGCCAGCAACCTAAAAACAGAAGCGCCTGCAACTCAGGCTGCCAATACAGTAACAAAACCTGCAACCCATTAATAAAACTGAATATTTAAAATTATTATAGAAGATGTTGAATCAAGAATTTAAAATTCCGGCTAAACTAAAAACTACCAGCTTTGCATTATTAGGTATTGGTGTACTGACCCTATTGGCCGGATTGTTTTTTTTATTGATAAAAGGAGATCAGTTTGCACAAAATCGTTTTTGGGCGGTATTGATGCAAAACAGTATATTCTTTTTATTGATTAGTTTAGCAAGTGTATTTATTTTGAGCGCAACGAGTTTAGCACAAGCCGGATGGATAGTATCTTTTAGAAGAATTCCAGAAGCTATCGCAAGTATCGTTTGGGTATTGGCGCTTATTGTTGGTGTATTACTATTGACGATTGTTTGGACAGACAATACCCATGTATACTCTTGGCTTGATCCAACTTTTAATCCTAAAAATGAATTGAATGGTTTAAAGAATTTCTTTTTAAGCAAACCATTTTTCACTTTCTGGACCATTTTAACCTTGGCATTATGGAGTTTTTTTGGCATGAAATTGCGCCAACTTTCTATAAAGCAAGATAGCGAACCTAAAGGTTCTACAAAAGTGTATTGGTTAAATTTCAATTACTCTGCAGGTTTCATTTTCACATTTGCCTTAACCCTTGCATCAACTATTCCATGGTTATGGATTATGAGCATCGATTCGCATTGGTTTTCAACCATGTTTAGCTGGTACACCTTTGCAAGCTCATTTGTAAGTGGAATGAGTATGATTATGTTATGGGTATTGTATACAAAACGACATGGTTATCTTGATATTGTAAGCACCGAGCATGTACACGATTTAGGTAAGTTTATGTTCGCTTTTAGTATTTTTTGGACCTACTTATGGTTCTCACAATTCATGCTTATTTGGTATGCAAATATTCCTGAAGAAACCGTTTATTTTCAAATTCGCTTTCATGGGCCTTACCGCATTTTTTATTGGTTGAATATTATCTTAAATTTTGTTGCCCCAATTTTGATACTTATGCCACGACCTAATAAAAGAAATTATTTTGTGGTAAGTTTGGTAGCCATCATCATTATTTTAGGGCATTGGATAGATTTTTACCAAATGATTATGCCTACAGTTGTTGGTCCGGATTGGAAATTGGGTTGGTTTGATGCAGGTATAGTTTGCGGATTTATTGGTTTAATCATAACCTTAGTAAGTAATAAACTTACAACCGCACCTATCGTTCCTCAAAATCATCCATTCTTGAAAGAAACAGTGATTCATATTAGCTAAAAATTTAAATAGATAAAAAGATATGTCCGGATTATTATTAGTTTTTCTTGTTGCCCTGATTTTCATCGTCTTGTATCAGGTTTCACGATCGAGTGAAATGGTTGCTCGCATCCAGGGTGAAGAGTTATTCGATAAAAAAAGAAATAAAATTTTATCTTATTCCATGTTAGTGCTTTGGGTAGCTTTTATGGTGGGTATATATGCTTGCCATGTATACATGATGCCACTTATGGGGCCTGCCGCAGCATCTGATCATGGAAAAGATTACGATTTTATGTTTTTAGTAACGCTTTGGGTTACTGGCTTGGTATTTATGCTTACACAGTTTTTATTGTTTTGGTTCGCATTTAAATATCAGCGCATCGGCGATAAAGTGCCTTATAATTTTGCCCATAGCACAAAACTTGAATTGGTATGGACTACTATTCCAGCCTTAGCAATGGCGGTATTAGTAGCTATTGGGTTGAAGAGTTGGTTTAAAATGACCGATGCAGCCCCAAAAGGAGCTATGCAAATTGAAATGGTAGGGAAACAATTTAACTGGATTTCGCGTTATGCTGGAGCCGATGGCGTTTTGGGTAAAAAGAATTACACACTCATAAACGATAATAATAACATATTAGGTTTAGACTGGAATGACAAAAAGAATATGGACGATATTGTTATACCTAATGGTGAAATACATTTAGTAGTGAATAAACCTGTTGAATTACTAATTGGTTCAAGAGATGTAATTCACGATGTGGGCTTATCTCATTTTAGATTAAAAATGGATGCGGTTCCGGGTATTACTACAAGATTGTGGTTTACCCCAACAGTAACTACCGCACAAATGAAGAAGAAAACAGGCAACAATGACTTTGTATATGAAGTATCATGCGATCAGATGTGTGGAAAGGGCCACTATTCAATGCGTGCCGTTGTAATTGTAGAAACACAAGCACAATTTGATGCATGGATGCAAATGCAGCAGTCGTATTATGCACAAAATCATGCGGCACCAGAAGCTGCCCCTACCAAAGCCGAATCCGATTCTGTGAAACAAATTACAATGAATTAAATTAAAGCAGTAAAATGAGTAACGAAGCAAGTATACATCAACACAACGTTCATACACATGACGATCATGGGCATCACGACCATCATGAGCATGCACATCATGAGCATAAGCAACATTTCTTTACGAAATATGTGTTTAGCCAGGATCATAAAATTATTTCGCGTCAATTTTTAATTACCGGTATTTTCTGGGCTATCGTTGGGGGCTTAATGTCTGTCTTTTTCCGCCTTCAATTAGGATTCCCTGATGAAACATTTAAAGTACTATCGTTCTTTTTAGGCGATTGGGCACCTAAGGGAAAAATGGATCCGGAAATGTATTATGGTTTAATTACCATACACGGAACTGTGCTCGTTTTCTTTGTACTTACTGCCGGCTTAAGTGGAACATTCAGTAACTTTTTAATTCCTTTACAAATTGGCGCAAGAGACATGGCATCGCCATTCTTGAACATGCTTTCGTATTGGTTTTTTGCAGTAGCAGGTGCTATTATGTTTGTTTCATTATTTTTATCTACCGGACCGGCATCAGGCGGCTGGACAACTTACCCGCCTTTAAGTGCGCTTAAAGAAGCCTCTATGGGTTCGGGCTTAGGCATGGATTTATGGTTAGTGAGTATGGCACTATTTGTAGTATCATCATTGTTAGGTGGGTTAAATTATATCGTAACTATTTTAAATATGCGTACCAAGGGTATGAGCATGACAAGGATGCCTTTAACTATATGGGCTTTCTTATTTACTGCAATATTGGGCGTATTATCTTTCCCAGTCTTGCTTTCGGCCGCAGTACTTTTATTGTTCGATCGTCATGCAGGAACCAGTTTCTATTTGTCAGAAATTTATATTGCAGGAAAAGCGCTTCCCAATGTTGGAGGATCAGCTATCTTATACCAACATTTATTTTGGTTCTTAGGTCACCCCGAAGTGTATATCATTATGTTACCTGCAATGGGTATGGCATCTGAAATATTATCAACCCATTCACGTAAACCCATTTTTGGTTATATGGCGATGGTATTATCATTGATTGGTATCACAGTACTCGCATTTTTAGTGTGGGCACATCATATGTTTGTAACCGGTATGAGTCCTTTCTTAGGAGGAATATTTGTATTACTCACCTTATTAATTGCCATTCCTTCAGCAGTAAAAGTATTTAACTGGCTTACTACGATTTTCAAAGGAAATATTCGGTTTACGGTACCTATGCTTTTTGCCATTGGTTTTGTATCATTATTTATCTCTGGAGGTTTAACCGGTTTGTTTCTAGGTAATTCAGCACTTGATATTCACTTACATGATACGTATTTTGTGGTAGCCCACTTCCATATCGTGATGGGGATATCGGCTTTCTTTGGAATGTTTGCCGGTGTTTATCATTGGTTTCCAAAAATGTATGGACGCTTTATGAATAATACCATGGGCTATGTTCACTTCTTTATCACTTTTGTAGGATCGTATGTGATATTTTGGCCTATGCACTACGAAGGTGTTGCAGGTATGCCGCGTCGATATTATGATTTTACCAATTGGGAATCATTTAATCAATTTGGCGAGTTAAACCAGATGATTAGTGTAGCTGCCATCATTGTTTTCTTTGCTCAATTACTTTTTGTTTTCAATTATTTTGTTAGCATTTGGAAGGGTAAGAAAGTAACCACACAAAACCCTTGGCAAGCTAACTCACTTGAGTGGACTACCCCGATTTTACCTGGGCATGGTAATTGGGATGGACCAATTCCTGAAGTACATCGTTGGGCCTACGATTATAAGGATAATGGAGAGGGCGGCGATTTTGTGCCTCAACATATTCCATTGAAAGAAGGCGAAGAATCTCATTAATATCATCGCTTGTCCGATACGGAATTGGCGAATGAATTGTAATCTGCAAATGATTTGATGTATGCTGATAGTTCAGAAATTTAAAGATTATCAGCAACTCATGAAACTCAACCTAAGTATGTTGGTTGTGTTTTCGAGTGTAGTAGGTTATATCATTATTCCTGACTTGGTCATCCATTATTCCAAACTTCTCTATTTATTTCTGGGAGGAACTTTAATTACGGCAGCCGCAAATGCAGGAAATGAAATTTTAGAAAGGGATATCGATAAGATCATGCGGCGAACCCGTTTAAGGCCATTGCCCGATGGAAGAATGTCGATACTTGAAGCAAGTGTTTTTTGTTGCCTTACCTTAATAGCCGGACTCGCAATACTTTGGTTGCAATTTAACATGCTTACTGCAATACTAAGTTTTTTTTCATTTGCCTTATATGTAGGTTTATATACCCCATTAAAAAAAGTAACGCCATTTTCTGTATTGGTAGGCGCATTTCCGGGTTCATTGCCTTGTTTAATTGGATGGGTTGCAGGTACTAATGAAATGACAAGTATGGGTGCATGGACCTTATTTATTATTCAATTTTTTTGGCAGTTTCCGCATTTCTGGTCGATTGCGTGGATAGGACATGAAGACTATGAAAAAGCTGGTTTAAAAATGTTGCCACGTATTGAAAAGGTTGGTCATTTTACGGCTTTTCAATGTGTGATCTATAGTGCAGTATTAATTCCTTTAAGTGCTTTACCGATGATAACAATTCCGGGTAATGGCTGGATTTCGGTAATTGGGTTAGGATTGGCCTCGATTTGGTTTTTATATAATTCCTTACAGTTTTTAAAAGATAATTCAGACCTTAAAGCTAGGCGTGTGATGTTTGCTTCATTCGTTTATCTACCGGTTACCTTATTGAGCTTAGTGTTAGATAAATACTTGTAATGACAAATCGGGTAGGGGAATTAGTGGAAAGCTCCCGACACTTCGGCCGGGACAGGCAAGGACTTATAGCGGATGAGCCCGGCCCATAAAGCCGAGATGAATTGAGTGGCTACAGAAAAAATGTGTGGCTTTTGGGACCCGCCAAATAGATATTTAGGGCCTGCTGTTTAATATAAAAGAATTGTAAACAAAAGAATGCATGGTATTTTAAGATTACACTAATGCATGACTTTTTTAATACATCCTTCAAATCCCTTGCATACGATTGGATGATTTTCACTTGTCATATGTATCTCCAAATTCGATGAATCGCTAAAAGGCTGTCCCGCACGTGCGGGATTATCCTTTCAACGATTCATCGAATTTGGAGCGCCTATGACATAACCGGCAGGCCCTATTTAGATGAAAACAATTGTACCCCCGGAAAATTAAATTGCATATTGTTATGTAGTTTATTCAATAAGGGTTATGTTTATTGTAACTATCGAATAATTGTCAAATCATTCTGAATCATTCGAAACTAATTTATTACATCATTTTAAAACCAACCATCAAATGAAAAATTCAACAACAAATTGCAACAGCAGGTTTACATTCAGCAGGATTACATCTTTCGCAGTAATTCTATTTCTGATTATTTTTTCAATAGTAAGCAAAGCTAATCATGTTACCGGCGGATATATTACGTATTCATATGCGAGCGGCACTACGTACAATATTAAATTATCACTCTTTAGAGATTGCGATGGAATTCCATTAGGAAATTTCGCAAGTGTTTCTGTGGCAGGACCTGGACTTTCCACGAATCGTACCTTAACACGAATTTCAATTATTGATAGAACAGTTTTATGCCCGGGACAATCTTCAGATTGCACAGTTCCAAGTTCAACCGTTGAAGGAATGCAAGAGCATATTTATTCTGGCACTGTAACCATACCTGTTGGCATAGGTAATTATCAAATAGTATATGAAGAATGTTGCCGAGCGAATAATGTTAGCAATTTAGTTCCGGTGGGAGGCATTTATTTATCGGCATTGCTACGTCATAATGCGACATTAAATAATAGTTCACCAGTATTTTTAAATCCATCGATTCGTAAATTTTGTATTGGACAATTAGCTTCTTATTCATTAAATGCTTTTGATGCAGAAGGAGATCAATTGGTATATTCGTTAGTACCTGTGCGTAGTTTTGGTGGATCATTGGCTTCCTATGCCGGCGGATTTTCATTTAGCCAACCCATTACAGGTTCTCCGGTTGTTTTGAATTCTTCAAACGGATTATTGACATTCACGCCATCTGTTGCTAACCAACGTGATGCCATAAGAGTTCGTGTTGAGGAATTAAGAGGTGGTATTGTGATTGGGGAAACCTTTTTTGATGTAGAAATTACAACCGGTGTTTGTACAAACAATACGCCGATATTTACTTCGGTTGCAAATCAAACTGCGCAAGTTGGTCAGCAAATATGTATTCCAATTACCATTAATGATGTTGATGGAGATTTGGTTTCGTTAAATGCAGTTTCAGGCTTATTACCTATTGGTTCTTTTGTAATAAACTCAACAGTAAATGGAACTACGCAAGCTATGTTTTGTTATACACCTACAGCTGCTGATGAAGGTCACACCTATGCTGTAACTATCAATGCAAATGACAATTCTTGTCCTGAGCCGGGTTCGGCAACACTTACTTTTAATATATCGGTACCAAGTCCTTTCGTTGTACCAACTATTTCTGAATGGGGCTTAATTATTCTTGCGCTGATTTCGTTATCACTTGGTATGGTATTCATTTATAAGAGACAACAACAAGTAGCCGCTTAATTTAATCAGGTAAAATACCGAGAGGCAAAAGTTTGCCATAAAAATTATTAAACTATCTGTAGTTTCGATTCGGTATGAGAGTATACTTTGTAATCATGGAAGTCGAGTGAAAGAATTCTGATGGTTCGGAAAAAATGTTTCAAATTTGTGAAAGTTTACTAGAAACCAAACAGATATTATTTTGAATCAAGAACAGATATTACAAGATGCTATTGAAACCATTTCGATTGAAGGGAATGCAATACAAAAACTAAGTAGTTTATTAGATAGTTCATTTGCCAAAGCGGTGCAGGTGATTCACGAAGGTAAAGGTCGTGTAGTAATCAGTGGTATTGGCAAAAGTGCCATTGTTGCGCAAAAAATTGTGGCTACTTTTAATAGCACCGGTACACCGGCAATTTTTTTGCATGCAGCCGATGCCATACATGGTGATTTAGGCATGATGCAAGCCAATGATATTGCGATAGTTATTTCGAAAAGTGGCGAAAGTGCCGAGATAAAAGTACTTGTGCCATTAATTAAAAATTTCGGAAATCCTTTAATCGCATTTAGTGGGAACTTGAATTCATTTTTAGCAAAGGAGGCCGATTATATAGTGAATTGTACGGTAGATATAGAGGCTTGTCCGAATAATTTGGCACCAACATCAAGCACTACGGCACAAATGGTAATGGGTGATGCCTTGGCAGTTTGTTTATTAAAATTGAAAGGGTTTAGTCCGGGCGATTTTGCACGTTACCACCCCGGAGGCGCACTCGGTAAGCAATTGTATTTGCGTGTTCATGATATTAGCATGCAAAATGAAGTGCCTTTAGTATTTATACACTCGGGTATTAAGGAAGTGATTTTAGAAATATCAGGCAAACGATTGGGTTCGGCTGCTGTGTTAGATAAACATAATCAATTACAAGGAATTATAACCGATGGTGATATACGACGCATGTTAGAAAAGGATATTGCCTTTGAAAGTTTGAAGGCAAGTGATATTATGAACACAAATCCGAAAACGATAGACGCAAACGAGTTAGCGGTGAATGCTTTGGCTTTGATGCGAGCAAATCATATTTCGCAATTGATTGTCATGGATGAAGATCGATATGCGGGCATCATTCATATTCATGATTTAATTCGAGAAGGATTGGTGTAGAGGCAATATGATCCGATAGCTATTGGATGAGAATAATTCGCTTATAAAATGAGATTGACTTAAAAAGGTAATGTACTGAAAAATAGTTGGTGGAAATTTTCAAAAGATAGATTATACTTGGTCGTTAATCTGAAGAGGACGTAAGCTCTGGTGGAGATCAACTTACTAGCAATAAGATTAATGCTTATACAGAAAATAGGGTGTCTTTCGGGCACCCTTTTTTTAATGTTTTCTGGTAAGCAATATGGCTAAGAAAACTCACCTTTTGTTTGAAAAATAGATGTACCACTTAATGAAATTGATACGGTTTTTCATTGTTAATCCTCTGTGTAAGTCTAAATGATTTTTAAGATGGCTAAAATACCCTTCAATGCCATTTGTAGTTTTAGGGATTTTACTATTCATCAAATAATGAAACATATTTGGCAAGGCTCTATTAATTGTTTGATACGATCGTCTTAGTAATTTATGTGTGTACCAAAATCGATTTGATTCAGGTCGAAAGGTCTTTTCATTAACGTAGTCTTTATGCCTTGCATACCAGGATTTGAACTCATTAATCCAATAGATTTTGTCATTATCCGTACGGATTTTTAATAGCAAAAGAACATGTTTTCGAAGTTCTTGCCCTGCTATGTGCTTTGGGTATTGAGAGCCAGAGTAGGCACATACGCTGGATATGAACAAGACAGCGTTGTGTTTTTTACTTCAGGCAAAGAAGCTTTTATGGCTTTCAATATACTTTTGTGACCATCAGTGGTAATACTCTCAATTTGAATGCCAAGCTTGATTAAATTGAGTAAATCTTCTTTGATTTCTTCATAGTGCTCACCATCAGTAAAGCGGATAAGTTGAGTGTATCCATCTGTATTATCTTGGTAGGCCACTAAACAAAATTGCTTAAAATAGGTGGCGTCCATTCTTAAATTCACGCCTTCTCTTTGTATTATTCGCAACGTAGGCGAACTATCCAACAGCTTATAAAATGTACGTTGTAAAGTGTCCTTTGAATAGCCACTATCACGTGTAAGGGTTTTAAAAGTCTGTCTTTCTATAATCCACTTCCTAAACCAAACAAATCGATTCTTGATGGTTTGTTCCTTGCGATTTTCAGTGAACAATATCCCGCAATTCTTGCACTTGAATCGCTGCTTACCTTGTTGATTGCCCCACCGAATGCTGTCCAAAAAACCACAAGCCCAGCATCGTTTTTTTTAATTGATTTTGACATAGAAAAAAGTTTGATGAAATGCGTTTCATCAAACTTACTGCAAACCCTTTGATACCAACAATTACAACGGAATTTACCAACTATTTTTCAGTATTATGCCCTTAAAAACAAAGTATAGAATTGTGGCCACACATTGACGAATTCACTAATTGTCACATCCGATAGCTATCGGATCAAATTAGCATATTCCTAAATCTCCTTCCTCAATCTTGCCACCGGAATATTTAATTGTTCGCGATATTTTGCCACTGTACGGCGGGCGATATTATAGCCTTTTTCATTCATCATTTCGGTGAGTTTTTCATCGGCTAAAGGTTGACGTTTATCTTCGCCTTGTATCATTTCGTTGAGCACCATTTTTACTTCGCGAGTTGAGACTTCTTCACCGCTATCGGTTGATAAGGATTCGGAGAAAAAATATTTTAATTTAAAAGTGCCGAATTCGGTTTGTACATATTTACTATTTACAACACTTGATATAGTTGAGATATCGAGACCGGTTCGATCAGCAACGTCTTTCAATATCATGGGGCGCATATGGGTTTCATCACCCGTTAAAAAAAAGTCTTCTTGCAAATGCATAATGGTATTCATGGTTTGCAATAAAGTTTCTTGACGTTGTTTTACGGCATCGATGAACCACTTCGCTGAATCTATTTTTTGCTTGATAAACAAGACGGCTTCTTTTTGACGAGTGTCTTTTTTTTCACCACGATCATAATCTTTCAGCATCTCACGAAAACTGCTCGATACCCTCAATTCGGGCGCATTACGTTGGTTGAGTTGTAATTCTAATTCGCCATTTTGTTGAACGATATAAAAATCGGGAATAATATAAGTATCTGTTTTCGCTTGCGATGTAAATAAGGCGCCTGGTTTAGGATTTAGTTTAATGATGATTTGAATCAAGGCTTTCAGTTGTTCGTCGTTTAAACTTAAGGAGCGACTAATTTTTTCGTAATGCTTTTTTGTAAACTCATCAAAATACTTGTCGAGCATTTTAATGGCTAATACATGTTCAGGCGTTTTTTCTTTACGATATAATTGTAATAATAAGCATTCTTTTAAATCGGCGGCAGCTACACCAGCCGGTTCAAAATCTTTAATCATCGCCAATAAAGAATGTAATTCTTTTTCATTGGTTTGTATATTTTGGCGGAATGCCAAATCGTCTATGATCGATGGAATATCCCTTCGTAAATAGCCGTCATCTTCGATGCTACCAATAAGGAACTCAGCAATTTTATGTTGTTTTTCTTCAAGCGATAAAAGGTTCACTTGCGCTAACAGATGTTCGTAAAAGCTGGTTTCGGATTTAGGTTGAAAATGCGAAAATTTATCATCTTCATCGCTTTGGTATATATCTTTCTGAAAATTATAATCGGCATCTTCATCATCGCCTTCTTTTACATATTCTGAGATGTCTATTTTTTCGTAGGTATCGCCATCCTCTTCGGTGATATAGTCGTCGTTATCATCGGTTTGTAATTCTTGCGTAATTTCTTCGTTTGTTTTTTCATCCAGTGTACGATCTTCTTGATTTTCAGTATCTAATTCAAGGGCTGGGTTTTCTTCAATTTCTTCGAGTATACGTTCATCTAAATAGGCAGTAGGTACCTGTAACAATTTCATGAGTTGAATTTGTTGAGGCGATAATTTTTGTAATAATCTTTGCTGTTGCGAAAGCCTTTGCATACCTATCTACTTGCACGCAAAAGTAAAAAGTGAGGAGGATAAAAAAACATTTAATTGCCTTAAATAATGATTACATTTTTTGAATCTAAAATAGAAAATCTAAAATTCAAAATTCAAAGGGGATTCAACACATGAGTACAATTTCAAAGCATCTAATTCTTGGCATCTAACATCTAGTCTAGAACAATTTGCGAACCTCGAACTCCGGACCTCGAGCAACTACACCGCTTCCGCAACCACTTCCTTCACCTCCGGAATCATACGTTTCATCATGCCTTCGATACCCGATTTTAAAGTAATCATCGATGAAGGGCAGCCACTGCATGATCCTTGTAAGGATAAAGCTACTGTTCCATTATCGTAACTTTTAAATGATATAGCACCTCCATCCATTTCAACAGCAGGTTTTACATAATTCTCAAGCAGCTCTTTAATTCGTTTTACCACATCGCTATCATCAGCACTACTTGTGATGGCAGCTTCGGTTTGTGCTTTCAATTCTTCTTCATGAATAATTGTTTTTCCTTCTTCCAAATATTCTTTTAAAAAATCACGCATACTCGGAATCACATCGTTCCAATCGGTATCAGGAGTTTTGGTAAGGGTAATGAAATTACTGGCGATAAAAACACCTTTCACAAATGGAAATCCAAATAACTCTTTGGCGAGTGGCGATGGAGATGCCGAATCTTCAGATTGAAAATCGATACTCTTACTTGGATATAATAATTTATTGGCTACAAATTTCATCGTTTCCGGATTGGGCGTCATCTCGGTATATATGCTTACAATGGGGTTACCTGTCTTCAACATGAGCAATCTTATTTTGAACGACAAAAGTAAGGAGAATTCAGATAGCAAATTCGGGTTCTAACCTATCATATTATTTTTTCGTCTAAGGAAAGTGTTTTATTAAAGTTAATTTTTCTAAATTTACCTAAATTACAATCTTAATTCATTGCCTCGAATCACCTTAGTATAGTTCACAATTCGCCCAAATTTGTATATCATATGAAGTTTATTAATACTCTTTTTTTGTTGATGTTAAGTCCGGTAATGGTCTTTTGTCAGCAAAGCAGCTCATCCTCATTAGAGTTTATCGAAAATCAAGGACAGTGGGATGCTCCATTTAAATACAAAGCAAGCAGTCCGCAAGGCAATATCTTTTTGAAAAGCAATGGCTTACGAATTTCACTTTCCGATGCAAGTAATATAGCTTATTTGCATGGCGTGCATCACGGTCAGCCGCCCACCGAAAAATTATTTAAATATCATGCCTTCGACATTTTGTTTCAAGACTGTAATGAACAGGTTAGCATGAGCAATCAAAAACCACAAAAAAGGTACTACAATTATTACTATGGTTCCAATCCTGCCAAGTGGAAATCAGGTATACATCCTGCCTTGGCAGTTGATTACCATAATTTGTATAATGGTATTGATGCGCATTTATACAGTGAAAATGGTAATCCTAAATATGAATTTTATGTAGCACCCAATGCAAGTACCGATCAAATTAAATTGAAATATGATGGTGTAGATAAATTGTCTATTTCAAATGATAGTTTAATTATTCAGACTTCATTAGGCTTATTGAAAGAACCTGTGCCGTATTGTTATCAATATATAGATGATAAAAAGGTTGAAGTAAAATGTAAGTATGCACTAGATGGCAATATGGTTAGTTTTAAATTCCCGAAGGGCTATAATAAAAACTATCAACTCATCATTGATCCGGTAATTGTATTTTGTTCCTTCACCGGTTCAACCGCCGATAATTGGGGATTTACAGCAACCAACGATACAACCGGTGAATTTTATGCGGGTGGTATAGTAGTAAACGATCAACCGGGTTTGTCAACTGTCCTTACCGGAAGTTATCCTGTTACAGTAGGTGCCATTCAAATTAACTATGGCGGTGGAAATAATCCAGGCGTAGGAACCGGCATTGTACCAACAGATGTAAGTGTAAGTAAATTTGACGCTACCGGTGCTACCTTATTGTATGCTACTTATTTTGGTGGAACAGATAATGAACAACCTCACAGTATGATTGTTGATCATGCAGGAAACCTAATCATAGCCGGAAGAACTTTTTCTCCTTCACCGGCCCCACCACTTGCCTCCTTTCCGCTTACAGCAGGATGTTACGATAATTCGTACAATGGCGCAGGCGATATTTTTGTAGCGAAGTTTAATTCAACCGGAACTGTTTTATTGGGTTCAACTTATGTTGGAGGAAGTGGTGAAGATGGTGTGAATACCCACTTATCGGAATTATTGATTGGCGGACTCAAACATAATTATGCCGATGATGCCAGAAGTGAAGTAATTGTTGATTTGAACAATAATGTATATGTAACAGCAAGTACTAAATCAACCAATTTCCCAACCACATTAAATGCGATTCAGCCCGCATTGGGCGGATTACAAGATGCAGTTGTTTTTGAATTAAATCCAAATCTTACGAATTTATTATGGAGTACGTATTTAGGTGGAACTGCTAATGATGCAGGTTACGTTTTGGCCATCAATAAATTTAATCAAAACGAATTATTTGTTGCCGGTGGAACCGAAAGCACTGGCTTCCCAAGTACAGCAGGTACTTTACATTCCACCTATCAAGGGGGTACTGCCGACGGATTTTTATTGAAATTCAATACCGTTTCAAAAGCATTAATGGCGGGAACATTTATTGGAACAAATCAGTACGACCAAGTTTTTGGTGTACAAACCGATGATAGTAATCATGTATTTATTGTAGGACAAACCATGGGGGCTTATCCGGTTACACCTGGTGTTTTCTCGGTGCCTAATTCAAGTCAATTTATTACCAAATTGGATGTAAATCTTACCTCTATTTTAGTCTCTACGGTTTTTGGAACCGGCACCTTGGCAACTACCGATATCGCTATTAATGCATTTCTGGTAGACAAATGCCAAAATATTTATGTATCAGGATGGGGAGGTCCAATCATCGGAGGTAATCCGGGATCAACCATTGGGTTACCGCTCATGAATCCATTACAAGCCACAACTGATGGTAGCGATTATTATTTTATAGTATTAAGTAAAAATATGTTGAGTCAAGTGTATGGCTCGTTTTTTGGACAAAATGGTGGCGGCGGCGAGCATGTAGATGGCGGTACCAGTAGGTTCGATGAAGATGGAGTGATTTACCAAGCTATCTGTTCGGCATGCGGCGGTGGTACGCAAAATTTTCCGGTTACCCCAGGTGCTTATTCAACCACTAAGGCAACAACCACTAATTGTAATTTCGGAGCATTAAAAATAGCCTTCGATTTCCAAAACCCAGATGCCGATGCCATCGCTTCGGGTAATACTACCGGTTGCGCACCTTTTACCGTACAGTTTTTAAATAACAGCACCAGTGCTGTAAATTATGTTTGGAATTTTGGCGATGGTTCTCCACCAACCTCTACTATAAATCCATCACATACTTTTGTAAATGCCGGTGTATATGTAGTAACATTGTATGCTTCGAACCCCAATGGTTGTACTTTTAGTATAGATAGTACAACCCTTATCATTACAGTAAAAGATGATTCGATTAATGCTAATTTCAATTTTGTTAAAGTAGATTCATGCGGACCTTATACAGCTAATTTTGTAAATCTTAGCACAAACACCGGAAGCGGGGCCACTACAAATTATGTTTGGGATTTTGGTGATGGATCTTCTGTACATAATGGACCCAATCCACCGATGCACAATTATCCTGCGGCTGCAACGTATACTATAACACTTACCATGACTGATACAAATGCATGTAATAGTCCTTCAGTGATAACTAAAGTAATAGATTTTAATACCAGTATTGTCATCGCCGCATTTGATATGCCAGATAGTGTTTGTATGCCAGCGGTGGTGAACTTTATCGATCAATCCACTAATGTAACTACTTATAATTGGGACTTTGGCGATGGTAGTTCTTCTGCATCATCAAATCCTACTCATACATTTGGAAGCGCTGGAACTTACACAGTTGTATTGTATACACTTAATCCAAGTACTTGCAATAAAATAGATTCGGTAAAGCAAACTATCGTCATATTTCCGGCACCGGTTGCCGATTTTAATTGGGCGCCAAATCCACCACAACCTAATGTACCTAATACCTTCACAAACTTATCTACAGGTGCAACTTCTTATCTCTGGAATTTTGGTGATGGCATAACCTCCACCAACAAAGACGAAATTCATATTTATCAGAAGGATGGGTTTTATGATGTGTGTTTAACTGCGATGAACGAGTATGGATGTATAGATACCACTTGTAAAAGAGTAAGAGGCATGGTGGTTCCGTTAGTAGATGTGCCAAGTGGTTTTTCACCCAATGGCGATGGTAACAATGATTTTGTATATGTAAAAGGATATGGTATCGAAACCATGACTTTTAGAATATTTAATCGTTGGGGTGAGAAAGTTTTTGAATCAACTCAACAAAGTGTAGGTTGGGATGGACGATACAAAGGAGAAATGCAAGAAATGGAAGTGTATGGTTATACCCTAAGCGTAGCTTTCTTTGATGGCACAACAGATTTTAAAAGTGGAAATATCACCTTGCTCAAATAAAATATCTTAAAGCATGAAATGAGGCATGAAAATTCCCGACACCAGAATGAGTTGATCGAATGCCGAATCCCATGTGACAAATAATAAAAAATAATATAAACACATGAAAAAATTATTTTTACAGATAGTTCTCATATGCAGCGGCACCACTTTATTGGCGCAAGGGCTCCATTTTTCACAATATTACAATTCTCCCATGTTGCTCAATCCTGCTAATACCGGGTTGTTGCAAGATAATGATTGGCGAGCCGGGATGAATTATCGTAACCAATGGGCAACAGTGCCTGTACCGTATAATACATTCGCCATTTTTGCCGATTGTGGCATTATGCGAAATACTTGGGAAACCAGTTGGTTAGGCACCGGTATTGCCGTGTATCGCGATGTAGCAGGAAATGGAAATTTAGCTTTAACTAAAGTGCAAGCAAATTTGGCTTATCATGTGTTGATGAGTGAAACGTCAAGTTTATCTGCCGGCTTAGGTGCTTCATACAATCAGCGCAGTGTAGATTTTAGCAAGCTCACCTATGATTCGCAATGGGATGAATTTTCGTTCAATACCAATATTCCAAACAATGAAACCAATACCACCCAGAAAAGCAATTTTGCTGAATTGAGTGCGGGTATGAATTACTCGTATTATAACAATACCGATTTTTATATTAAGCTAAGTGTAGGTGCGCGAAATATTAATCAGCCCAATGAAACATTTTATGGGGCATCCAATAAATTAGGTTTACGACCTATTGCGAATTTAGATATTACCTATAAGGCGAGTGATAATATCATGATTAATCCTTCCATTTATTATACGCGACAAAAACGAGCCAGCGAATTAGTGGGTGGGGCATTATTTAATTTTAATGTAGGTGAAAACCGGATGGCAGGTAATAATGAATTTTTAATTGGTGCTTTTTATCGTAATCAAGACGCCGCCATTTTTGCAGCGGGTTATAAATTTCGTCAACATCGGTTTATGGTAAGTTACGATCATACAGTTTCCGATATGAGCCAAGGGAATAAAGGAATTGGTGCTTTTGAAGTTTCTATGGTTTTGCAAGGAAACTATAAACCCGGTAACGAAATTACAAATACCTACGGCTGTCCAAGATTTTAGAGATGTTTTATATGGTTTGAGTTGATTATGCATTTACTTTGCACACTCAAAATTGTAATTGAATGAGCCAAACTTCTACCATACATCTTGATGTACAACTAGATGATCAAAAAGTTCCCGAAAAAATTTATTGGCAAGCTGCCGAAGGGGGGGTACATAAACCCACCGAAGCAAAAGCCTTTATGCTTAGCATTTGGGATGTAAATGAAAATGCCGCTTTGCGAATCGATTTATGGACAAAGAAGATGATGGTAGATGAAATGGATATATTCTTTTTTCAAACGATGATGACGATGGCAGATACTTACCAACGTGCTACCACTAACGACGATATCGCCAATGAAATGCGCGAGTTTGCCAAAGCCATGAAAACGAAAATGGATGAGGCCATGAAAAAAAATCAATTGTAAAAATTTCAAATTATTATTTATGTCATTAGAACTTACGATTAACGCCGATATTAAAACCGCGATGTTAGCCAAACAAGAAGCGGACTTACGTGCATTACGTGCAATTAAATCGGCCATATTATTAGCCAAAACCGCCGATGGGCAAATTGGTGAACTTACTACCGATGATGAAGTGAAGATTTTACAAAAACTCGCAAAACAACGTAGAGATTCTATAGTGGTATTCCTTGCGTCAAATCGTGACGATCTTGCTCAAAAAGAGCGTGAAGAATTGGTAGTGATCGAAAAGTTTTTACCAAAGCAAATGGATGAAGCCGAATTGAAAACTGCACTACAAACTTTGATTACCGAATTGGGTGCTAATGGTGCCGGGGATATGGGTAAAGTAATGGGTGCTGCTACCAAACAATTTGCAGGCAAGGCCGATGGAAAAATGATATCGGCTATGGTAAAGACATTACTTAGCTCGTAAAATACAGATGATATTAGATAGCATACTTTTATTGCTTGCCATACTTGCCTTTATACGCGGATGGCAAAAAGGATTGCTATGGGCTATTTGTTCATTAATAGCTGTAGTGCTTGGAATTATTATTGCCATGAAATTATCGGGCGATTTATCGACATATTTATTTAACCAACAAATACTTACTGGTAAGTATACCATGCTAATTTGCTTTGCGATTTTGTTTTTTGGTACTTTGTTTTTATTTCGCATGGCAGTGAAATTGATAGAAAGCGTACTTGATAAATTATTTTTAGGATGGATAAATAATCTATTAGGTGCAAGCTTATATACTTTTTTTGTAGTGTTTATTATTAGCACATTTTGTTGGTTGGCTGATCAAGTAAATTTATTAAAACCAGATGTAAAACAGAGTTCAATGAGTTATCCTTACTTACAAAGTTTTGCACCCAAAACCATTGAAATGATTACTGCTTATTTGCCTTTCGGAAAAGATATGATTCAAAAGATTGGAGAACATTTGGCAGAGGTTTCGAAATAGGGGTTTCACAGCGGAGATTTTTTTCACCGCGGAGAACGGGAGACACAGAGGTTTGGAGTTAGAGAGAGACCGCCAAGAGATTCTTCTAAGTAGTTTAGTTGTTGTTGAAAGCGCTTTTGGCACTTTTATTTTGAAACGAATTTTGTATTTACTGCCAACTGCTTACTTATTTTTTACCGCAGAGAAACAGAGAAGCAGAGGGGATGAATAGTAATTGTTTAATTTTATAAATAAACAATAATTCGATATGAACGATTACCAAACGGATTCATATATTGATTTATAGCATTAATTGGCTTTGCAAATTATTCGTACTACATTAGAGTTAAAATAATTTTCATGTTGCAAGAATGGCAAACGGCTACAGTAATCAATATCATCGATGAGAATCCATCGACCAAGCGATATTTTTTAGCCGTGAATGGTATCAATCGATTTGATTTTAAACCCGGTCAGTTTGTAACCCTCGATTTGCCTATACATGAAAAAAAGAATAAACGTTGGCGATCGTATTCAATTGCTTCGGCGCCCGATGGTACTAATGTATTTGAGTTGGTAATTGTTTTGGTTGAAGACGGATTAGGCACACCCCATTTATTTAGTAATGTAAAAGTGGGCGACGAAGTAACCATGCGCGGTCCGGCAGGAATTTTTGTATTACACGACCCTATAGAACACGATTATTTTATGATTTGTACGGGTACCGGCATCGCACCATTCCGAAGTATGGCGCATCATATTTTCAATCATCAAATCGCCACAAAAAATGTATACTTAATTTTTGGAACTCGCACCAAAGCCGATTTATTATATTATGATGAGCTTAGCGAATTACAGACTCGCATGCCCAAGTTCCATTATATACCAACTTTATCGCGCGAAGCATGGGATGGAAGAACAGGTTATGTGCACGACATTTATAAAGAGTTAGCAAAAGATAATCCGCAAGCCGATTTTTTATTATGTGGTTGGAAAAATATGATTGACGAAGCACGAAAAAATTTGGCAGATATGGGATTTGATAAAAAGCAAATTCATTTTGAATTGTATGGGTAAGAAATGATTTTCAATTTTTCTGGTGTTGTATTCTCATGAATGTGCTGAGCGTGAGGGATAGTATTCTAGGTTTATTAATTCTCCAAATTTCACTTTCTTTTTTCTAATTTTTTTCCTCTTCTTGTATTTTCAACAACCTCTTTTCACTCTGGATAGTTTACTTCTTATTTAAACAATACCACTTTCTCGTCCCTCACGCTTTGCGCTGTGGTTCCGTTTCTTCAGGCCCTTTCTTTGGGCGCTCGTAGCTCCCCTCCTCCTTTAGTTAGCCTTTTTAAAGGCGGTTTACGCGCATCTTTACCTTTTTAACAGCAGGCCGAAGAGCTCCGGTAACTCCACACTACAGACTTTCCGTAAAAAATGTCTTTGTTTTTCTAGGGCAACCTTAGTGCCATTTGTTTGATGTGGTTCAATTCGACAGGCCTATGTCATTTACCACTCCATCTTCTTTGCGTTAAACAGCCTTGTCTAAACCTTTTAGTGCAAGATAATTCTAGTGGACCTAGAGCAAAAATAAGGGGGGAGCAGGGACTTATACTATCCTAGTTCTGGAAAACAGAGAAAGTCTTGCTCTTAAAATTATCAACAAAAATAAAATTTTGATTCCCCCCCCCCCCCTAGTAAAAAAATACTATATATTCAACCTCCAAAGGAAGCGAAAATCCTTTTGCTTGCTTCAAGCAAAAGATTGAAGTGAATAGCCCGGCCTGAGGCTTTGCGAGGGCACGCCCAAAACCAATTAATACACAAGAAGACATTAGTTGAAGCTTAGTTATTGTAACTTCACAAAACAAAAATAGATTATGAAGAGACTTGTTCTGTTATTGATATGTATACAACCAGTTTTTACACAGGCGCAAACCACGGTATTCAAAAAAATAGCACAACGACACGATACGTATACCACCGGAGTATGGAATGGTGTAGATTCGTTTCGATGGGATTATAATGCACAAGCAGCCTTAACGCAATTACATGCATTAAAAGGAAATACAACAGCAGGTTGGAATAATTTATATCGATATACCTACATTTTAAATGCAAATGATAAAATAAGTATGCAAGTGCGTGAAAATTATATAGGAAGTGCTTGGGTAAATAATAATCGCTATACCTATACTTATGATGCAAATGGAAATACTACCGAAGTATTATACGAAACTTGGAATGGTAGTGCATGGTCGCCGGTAGGTAAGATTGTTTACAGTGGTTATAATACGCAAAATAAATATTCATTAATGCTTACCTATACTTGGAATGGTAGTGCGTGGATGAATAGCACCAAAGATCAGTATCAGTATTACTCAAATGGGTATCATACGCAGTATATTGAAAAATATTCTTGGGATATTTCGAATGTTACATGGGATTCGATGGAACGATTTTATCTTACCTATAATATGGATTCGGTAAGTTCTTTAACACGGTCGGTACCAGGCTCAAGTGGATGGATCCTTGACAGTAGAAAAATGTATAACTATACTACGAGTCCGTTTTTACTTACCGAGTATAAAACTGAAATATGGGATACTACGCAATCACCTGCAGCTTGGAAAGGGAGTCAGCGCATAAATTATACCTATACAATTGCCGATAAACTTGAAAAAGCCACTACCGATTTTTTTATTGGTGGTGCTTGGGTGCCGGATTCGAGAAGTAATTACACTTATGATGTTTCGCAAAAGCTCATTGAGTATTATGATGAAATATATAGCAGTGGGTGGCAAAATAATAGTTCTGAATTGTATACCTATACTGGAAGTAATAGAACGAAAGAAATGAAATATATATGGAGTGGTGCATGGGTTCACAATCAAACTATTGATTATGATTTTGATGCAAACGACAATACTATCTACCGATTAATTTCGAGTATAAGCGGTGCAACTGCGACATCTGTAAACAGAGATTATTATTATTATCAATCGTTTACGGTAGGATTGAATGATGTGTTACACAATGAATCATCAATAAAATTATATCCTATTCCGGTAGCTAATCAATTACAAATGGATATAGAAAGTGAGTCTTCAACGATGATGGAAGCAAGTGTGCAAGACATGAATGGACATACCATTTTATATGTTACACAAAGCTTAGCTATTGGTAAAAATCATCTTCAAATAGATGTCCAAGCACTTCCCAATGGAATATATTTTTTAGTATCAAAGCATAATGGCCAACAAGAAGTTGAAAAATTTCAAATCATAAAATAATGCAAGGTCAAATACCATACTATGCTGTAATTTTTACATCGGTACGAACAGAAGGTGATAATGGGTATGCTGAAATGGCTGAAAAGATGGAAGAATTAGCTAAAACGCAGGATGGCTTTTTGGGTATTGAAAGTGCGCGGAATGAGGTAGGTATAACAGTTTCGTATTGGACTAGTTTAGAAGCCATAAAAAATTGGAAAACCAATAGTGAGCATCTTCTTGCACAGCAATATGGGAAACAAAAATGGTATAGCTTTTATAAGGTAAGAATTTGTAAGGTGGAAAGGGAGTATTAATCTTCAGTCTTCAATCTTCAGTTTTCAATCTTCAGTTTTCAATTTTTAGATAGGATTTTTCAGGTACTTTAAAGCAACCTTTATTATTACTCAATTGTAGATTGAAAAATTGATTTACTCTTCATAATACACTCGCTTCACACGTTGTGAAATGCCGGTAAGAATTTCGTAGGGAATAGTTTCTGCCCAAGCCGCTAGTTTGGTAACCGGTTGCTCTTCACCAAAAACTATTACAGTATCGCCTTCATGTACATTCTCAATATCGGTAATATCTAACATACACATATCCATACAAACATTTCCAATAATAGCTGCGGCCTGATTGTTCACCAACATATACCCTTTGCCATTGCCCATGTTACGTGGGATGCCATCGGCGTAGCCAACACAAACAGTGCCTATTTTGGTATCTCGTTGTAAAATACCTTTACGATTATAACCTATGGTTTCAGTAATGGGTACGTGTTTAATTTGTGATATCACGGTTTTCATTCGGCTTACATTACGCAATTGGTGGCTGATATTTTCACTGCTATCAAAACCATATAAACCCAGGCCTAAACGGACCATATCAAAATGCAATTCCGGATGACGAACGATGCCTGAAGAATTGCATAAATGTTTCATGAATTCATAACCTAAACCTTTTTGCAATTGATCACTGATATGATTGAATTGTTTGGCTTGATGACGAGTAAATTCATCAAGTTCAGTTTCTTCGCTACCTGAAAGATGAGAGAAAACTGAAGCTACTTTCAATTCTTTTTGTAGCAGTAAAATGGCTAATAATTCGTCGATATCTTTTTCTTCAAAACCTAAGCGGTGCATGCCTGTATCAACTTTAATATGAATGGGATAGTTTACTTTATCGGCATCTTGAACGGCTTGTAACATTTTACGCAAAGTACGCATGTTATAAATTTCGGGTTCAAGCTTCCATTCAATCAACATATCAAACGTATTGTCGTCGGCGTTCATTACCATAATAGGTAATTGTATTCCGTTTTTGCGAAGCTGTATACCTTCATCAGTATAGGCAACCGCTAAATAGTCTATCCCTTCGAAACTTAATTTATTGGCGACTTCAAAGCTTCCGCTTCCGTATGAAAAAGCTTTTACCATGGCCATTACTTTACATGGTTTTTTCAATAGGCCTTGATACACTTTTAAATTTTGTACTAATGCATTCAGGTTAATTTCAAGTACGGTTTGGTGAATTCGTTCTTGTAAACGTTTGGCAATTTTTTCGAAAGCATATTTTCGAGCGCCTTTAATTAAAATACTTTCATTTTCGAACGAAGTGGTATCGAGTGTATCTAAAAATTCTTCGGTGGTTTTATAAAAAGTAGAATTGAGTTTACGGTTTTGTCGAAATACGCTTTTGTTACGATAGATAGAATCACCGATGCCTATCAATCGTTTTATTTTTTTTTGTTTTAGTAAGGCCGCTACTTCATCATACAATTCGTTATCTCTTCCACTTTGCAAAATATCAGATAATATAACCGTTTTGCTTTCATGTTGATTTTGTTGTGATAAAAAATCGAGGGCAATATTAAACGATGAGACATCAGAATTATAGCTATCATTAATGATGGTGCAATTATGTATGCCCGTCATCAGTTCTAAACGCATGGCAATATGCTGCAATTTCAACATGCGTTGGGCAATAATTTCTTGAGGAATTTTTAAAAATAGCATACTCAGCCAGCAATGAATACTATCTTCAATATAAGCATCATCGGTAAGCGGGATTTCAATGCTAATTTCTTCGCCAACATAATTCGCCAAGATGCGCGTACTCTGTAATTGTTTATCGATAGAAAGTATGTTTAAATCGGCCTCCCCTTTTCGACACCAACTTAATAATTGAATATCCTTTTCGGCATTACTTTTTAATTGAGTGGCAAATTGCAAAATACATTCGTGCAGCTCATGATAATCTTTACAATAAATAAGTGTGCTTGTGTTTTTAAATAAATTGAGCTTCTCATTTATTTTATGACGCATATTGAGAAAGCCTTCGTTATGGGTTTCACCAATATTGGTAAAGATGCCGATTTGTGGTTTAATAATTTTTTCGAGATGATCCATTTCACCTGATTGTGAAATGCCGGCCTCAAATAAGGCTAAAGTATGTTCGGGTTTTATTGCCCATACTGAAAGAGGAACCCCTATTTGAGAATTAAAGCTTTTCGGACTGCGAACTATTTTATAATCACTTTCAAGTAATTGATACAACCATTCTTTTACAATGGTTTTTCCGTTGCTTCCGGTAATGCCAATGACAGGAAGTTGAAATTGATTACGATGCCAAGCGGCTAATTGTTGTAGGGCAAGCAAAGTATTTTCAACATGAATAACCCAAGCCTGCGGAATAGGTATTAAGTCGATGTTTTCACTCACTAAAAAACAACGGACACCATTTTCATATAATGCTTCAATAAACTGATGGGCATTCCGTCGATTAGTTACTATGGGTATAAATAATGAAGTTGATGGGTGGGCAATTTTACGACTGTCGATTAAAAGATTATCAATGAGTATATCGCTACCTGAAGATAGTATTTTGCCTTTTACAACACTCGTAATTTCATTTGCTTTTATCATTATTTACTTGCCATGTTTGTGGTTATGATAAATAGAATACCAAATAGAAGATCCGATGCAAACTAAAATGGTAACTAACGAAACCCAAACCGGAAAATGAATATGAATTATTTCGAGGAACATTTTAGCCCCAATAAAAACTAAAACCACTGCAATACCTTGTTGTAAGTAATCGAATTTGTCGGCAGCTTTTTGTAGTATAAAAAATAGAGCTCTTAAACCAAGCACTGCAAAAATATTTGATGAAAATACAACTAAGTTATCGGTAGTAATTGCAAACACAGCCGGAATTGAGTCGAGAGCAAATAATATATCCGTGATACCTATCATCAAAACCACCAAAAATAATTTTGTAAAATAAGCCTTGCCATGTTTTTGAATTACAAATTTTCCTTCAGGTTCAATATCGGTATAACGTAAGTAGCGTCGTATAAATTTGTATACGCTGCCTTCTTTAATATCATGTTCTTCTTCTTGGTTTTCGAAAAATAACTTAAATCCGGTGAATACCAATAAGGCGCCGAATACATACAATATCCAATGAAATTTCGTAACCAATACAATGCCGATAGCAATAAATATGATACGAAATAAAATGGCAAGTAATACGCCAATCATTAATACCCTGCCAATATTTTGTTTTTGAATTTGAAGCGATGTGAATATGAGTACGAACACAAATATATTATCGATGCTCAGCGACATTTCCATGAAGTAAGCCGAGAGGTAATTTAAGGCTGTGTGACCATCATATGCATAACCTAAGTAAACAAAATAGGCGAGAGCAATACTCATCCAAAAAAGATATTGATAGGTAGCGCTTTTTACACTTACCTCTTTATTATTTTTACTGAAAACAAATAAATCAAGTATAAATGAAATAACAAGGGCTGCAATAAAAATTGAATAACTTATTTGGTCTGTGCTCATTGGCTGCAAATATAGGGTTTAGGAATGTGATGATAGAAAAATATGCTTATATGCTAATAAGATAATGTGCTAATGGTGGCATGAAATTCGTACAATATCGAATCGTCATGGCTCATTATCATCTTATCATCATATTATCACATTTTACCTCAAATCCCAACCCGCCTTTATCAACACCGCTTTACAAGATGCACAAAATCCGGTTTCTTCGTTTAAATGATCTTTGCCTTCAGCATCACGCATCAAACAAGTCTTTACTGGGCAATGTGGTAAGCCTTGTGTATGACCTAATTCATGAATCGCTACTTTATATAGTTTTTCGAGTTTGTTATTTCCTTTTAATCTGAAGGTTGAAGCAATACATGATTTACCCGGACAAAATCCTAAACCCATTACGCCCCAATCGGCATGCTCATTTTTGGTGGTGCTAATATCTTTAGAGGTAAGTCCGATAGTTAAGTGACCTTTAGCGGTAACTCTACTTAAGTAATGAATTAATGAATCGGCACGATAACGAGTTTTATTGACATTCAACGCAAATTTGGGTAAGGGTATCGAAGTGTTGATGATACAGTTAGCATATACTTTTTTATTTCATTTTCAACAAACTGCAAACTTGATAAGGGCATATCATCAAAAGGCTGAATGTGAATGATAATTTTTTTTGTCGGTTTAGAACTGAATATTTTTAAGTCAATTGAATCTATGTTGCAAGCAAAGAGAAAGATGGTGAGTAGGATGCTGAGGTAGGTAGTGGTTTTCATTTTTTTGATATGCGAATTGGATGATATGCCGATAAGACAATTTGCGAATATGATAATTATCAATACATTCAAAAGTTCGAGAAATGTGAATAGCAAGCTATGGATCGAATCATCACATTATCACATTATCACATCATCACATTTGCACATTATCACATTACCGTCACCAACCGCTCGCCCTCCAATTTCACCAGCACATTATGCTGGTTTATTTTACAACAGTATTCCATGTCGTACTGCAAACCAAATTTTGAAAGACGTAAAAAATGAGAACTATCTTGTATAAAACCATACAAATCATTTTTAGCTTGCTTGTACAGATGGGTTGCTGCACGAGTGCTATCACAATTCATTTCAAAATGTTCGCCAATGCTATCGTAAACCGCCCCTGCAAAAAGTGAATCTTCTAAATTATAACGATCTTTCCATGATGCACATGCAAGTAAAACATTTTTTTGTTGTGCAAGCAGATAATCGCAAACTGCGCCTAAATTTAAAAACGAACCGGTTATCCGTTGTTCCGCATCGTTGCACATATGTAATAGTCGTGTGCCATTGGTGGTGGTAAGTACTATGGTTTTTCCTTCAATAAAACTACGAGGATATTCGAGAGGAGAATTGCCATGTTGTAATCCCGGAGCCACTTTACCATCGCGTTCTCCAGCGGTAATTGCATTCGGTATATTGGCACCTAAGCTTATACATTCATCTACTTGGGCTACCGGAATAATTTCTTTAGCCCCTTGTTCAAGCGCTGCAGCAATGGTTGAAGTAGCTCTAAAAACATCGATGATAACAACAATACTCTCTTTGATATCATATAAATGTAAAAGAGATGGCGAAAAGCAAGTTTCTATTTTAGGTTTGCTCATAAATTTAATAAAACAGGTTATGAATGATTAAGAAGCTTATGATTTGCATGAAGGCACCCACAATATAGCCTGAATAAATTTGTGCCGGAATATGTGCTTTAAGATATAATCGTGTGGTGCCTACTAATCCCCCTATGAAAATGCTAATTACCAGTAAGGGTAACGAATTCATTACACCCATTAAAAACATAATCGCAGCAAAGGCAATTACGCTTCCCCATCCTGCCGCATGCATACTAATTTTAAAAAAAATGGTTGCCATAAATACACCTACTGAAGTAAGAAATACCCCAAGTAAAAAACTTTGCACTAATTCAGGTGCGGCAAATTGTTTATGGAAAAGCCAAAATATCCAAAAGTAAAAAAGCATGCTGGCGATTAATGGGCCGTACCGTTCTTTTTCGTTTTGCATATGCATGCTTTCGATGAATTTCAAACGCCACAAGAGAAAAACGACTAATACCGGAAAGGTAATGGTAGTGTAGGCTATAATCACTAACCACCAGTTTCGTGATTTGTCGGGAATGCCAAAAAATAAGCCCGGACAAAAATAGATAAGATAGGCAAATACCAAACTGGGTAGAAATACCGGATGAAAAACAAAGGCGCTTAATTTAGCTAAAGCAATAGCGAGTGATGACTTTTTTTGCACGTGCAAATGTAATTTAATTTTGTTAGGGTGATAATTTGTTAGTGTGTTAACGAGTTAAATTGTTCTATTCTGTCTGTTGGTATTCATCAAATTAAATCAGTTCAATGCAAGAAAAATTCTTGAAAGAACATAAAACTTACGAAGCCAAAGGCTTCGAAGACCGATTATAACACGTCAACCTTAGGTTGTATAATCTTTGCATTCATACTGCTTCCAAAAAAGTTAGCGGCTTCTTTCATATCGTAAGCATCTTCAATTCGGTATTCACCAATTGCAGTTCGTCGTAACATTTGCAAATAGGCCCCACAACCTAAGGCTGCACCAAAGTCGTTTGCCATTGAGCGTATATACGTTCCGCTGCTACAAACAATGCGAACATGCACTTCGGGCAAAGCAATTTTTGTAATTTCAAATTCTTTGATGGTAACCGTTCTCGATTTCATGATGACCTCTTTGCCTTGCCGTGCTAGCTCGTAAACGGGTTTACCTTCTTGTTTTATGGCAGAGTGGATTGGGGGGAATTGCGTAATTTCTCCACGAAATGTTTCTGCTGCTTTATGAATATCAACTTCGCTGATATGGTGGACATCCTTTATATTTTCAGGCAAACTTTCTAAATCGTAGGTTGGAGTTGTAGCGCCCAAATGAAATACCGCCAGATATTCCTTTTCTAAACCTAAAAGTGCCGTTAGTTTTTTTGTCCATTTACCTGTACAAACTATCACTAAACCACTAGCCAAAGGGTCAAGTGTTCCGGCATGACCAATTTTTGCTTTGCTCCATTTTTTCCATTGCGTTACGACCCCAAAGGATGTCCAGCCATAAGGTTTGTCAATCAGCAGCATTTCGCCTTCATCAAATTGTAAATCGGCCAAGTTTTTTTTCATCTTGGCAAATGTAGTAGAAAGAGCGTATTGAATTTGCAATAGACAGAAAATTGATATAGCTAGAAGGATTTGTGGCAGTGATTGAAGCGCAAAGCCCACAGCACGACGCTTCGGCGTGCGAGGACTTGCAGCGGAAAGCACGTTAGCCACCCAAAATGTATTGAATATTCATGTCGATTTGATGAGTAAACTTCAAATACTGTAGGTGTAAATGTGCAGAAATAGGCGGTGAAGATTAGTAGAAGGGATTAAGAATTTCTCACTTTAGTATATATATTTGCCCTTACTTTAAACAAAACTTATTTTTATTACATGGCAACTACAGAAGATATGCGTACCGGACTGATCATTAAATTAGATGGCAGTCTTTATTCAGTGATTGAATTCGGGCAAAACAAAACGGCCCGAGCCGCCGCCAAAGTGTGGGCAAAATTAAAAGGGGTTGATAATAACCGTACGATAGAGCAAACTTGGAATAGTGGAGAAACCATATTTCCGGTGCGTGTCGAAAAAAAGATTTATCAATATTTATACAAAGATGAAACCGGTTATAGCTTCATGGACAATGAAACTTTTGAGCAAATAACGGTGGCTGAAAACTTAGTAAATGCACCTCAATTTTAAAAGATGGACAAGAAGTGACTGTGCATTTAAATGGCGAAACCGATTTGCCGATTGGCGTTGAATTACCCGATAAAATTGATGTGTTGGTTACCTATAGCGAACCAGGTATGAAGGGCGATACAGCAACACGTACCTTAAAACCGGCAACTGTTGAAACCGGCGCTACGGTAAACGTACCTTTGTTTGTGAATGAAGGCGAAATGATACGCATCAGTACCAAAACCGGTGAGTATGTTGAACGAGTAAAAAGCTAATCTTTCAAATTTTTAAAGTTAATATCCTTAAAACCAAAACATAATGGCTAAAGCAAAAAAAGCGGCTCCTAAAAAAGCAGCCGTAAAAAAGGCGGTACCGGCAAAGGCAAAAGTAGTTGCAGCACCTAAAGCGGCAAATAGTAAGTCGACTGGTAGTATGCCCAATCCAATATTTAATATTCATGAAATCA
Organism: Bacteroidota bacterium; assembly: GCA_016706595.1. Taxonomy (GTDB): domain Bacteria; phylum Bacteroidota; class Bacteroidia; order Chitinophagales; family Chitinophagaceae; genus OLB11. The sequence goes on from JADJJH010000007.1 coordinate 360,807, forward strand.
ACGATTTAATCAATGCGGTCAATCATTCGAATGTGAATGAATTGAAACTTGAAAAAGGAGATTTTAAAATAACGATCCGTCAGGGCGGTGTGGTAAGTACACAACAAACTGTTGTTCATGCACCGTCACCTGTTATGCAGCAAGTTGCGGCCATGGCACCGGCTGCGGCAGCACCGGCAGCGCCAGTTGCAGCGGCTCCAGCAGTTGAAGTATCGGGTGCAGAGGTAATTACCATCAAATCGCCAATGATCGGCACATTCTATCGATCGAGCGGACCAGGCAAACCTGTGTTTGTAAATGTGGGTGATGAAATTAAGGTTGGACAAGTACTTTGTATTGTAGAAGCCATGAAATTGTTTAACGAAATTGAAAGTGAAGTGAGCGGAAGAATCGTGAAGGTATTAATCGATGATTCGTCACCAGTTGAGTACGATCAACCATTGTTTTTAGTAGAATCTAATTAATTGTTTTATAATTCATACTAACAAAAGCATTGGCATGTTCGGTGCAGTTTGTTTGTAAAGAATCAAAAAGCAATCAGCATTCATCAACTTCAAATTAGAAAATTGTGTTTAAAAAAATATTAATTGCCAATCGCGGAGAAATCGCTTTACGAATTATTCGAACTTGTAGAGAAATGGGTATACCTACTGTTGCAGTGTATTCTACTGCCGACAGAGATAGCTTGCACGTTCGCTTTGCCGATGAAGCCGTTTGTATTGGTAAGCCATCGAGCGCTGAATCGTATTTGAATATACCACACATTATGGCGGCTGCCGAAATAACCAATGCCGATGCCATACATCCAGGGTATGGTTTTTTAGCTGAGAATGCCAAGTTTGCTGAAATTTGCGGACAACATAAAATAAAGTTTATTGGTCCTACACCCGAGATGATTAATGCGATGGGTGATAAGATAACCGCAAAGGATACCATGATAAAAGCCGGAGTGCCTTGTATACCGGGCTCGGAAGGGTTAATTGAAACAGTAGCCGATGCAAAAAAGCAAGCCAAGAAAATTGGGTACCCTGTGATATTAAAAGCTACTGCAGGTGGGGGTGGTAAAGGTATGCGATTGGTGTGGAAGGAATCGGAGATTGAAAAGGCCTACGAAAATGCGAAGTCGGAAGCAGCAGTTTCTTTTAAAAATGATGGAATTTATTTAGAAAAATATGTTGAAGAACCACGACATATTGAAATTCAAATTGCTGGTGATCAGTTCGGAAAGGCTTGTCATTTAAGTGAGCGTGATTGTTCCATTCAACGTCGTCACCAAAAATTGGTTGAAGAAAGTCCTTCGCCATTTATGACGCCCGAGTTACGTAAAAAAATGGGCGATGCTGCTATAAAAGCTGCCAACTCAATTTCATATGAAGGTGTGGGAACGGTAGAGTTTTTAGTTGATAAGCATCGTAATTTTTACTTCATGGAAATGAATACGCGTATTCAGGTTGAACATTGCGTAACCGAAGAAGTAATCAATTACGATTTAATTAAAGAGCAAATTAAAATAGCCGGTGGTGTGCCTATTTCGGGAAATAATTACGAACCTAAAATGCATGCCATCGAGTGTCGTATTAATGCCGAAGATCCTTATAATGACTTTAGACCATCACCAGGGAAGATTACGGTATTACATACACCGGGCGGACATGGCGTAAGGATAGATTCGCATATTTATGCAGGTTATACCATTCCACCGTTTTACGATTCGATGATTGCAAAAATTATTGCGGTTGCTCAAACTCGACAAGAAGCGATTGATACCATGAGTAGAGCATTAAGTGAGTATGTGATTGAGGGTATTAAAACAACGATTCCTTTTCATCAGCAACTTATGCAAAATGAGGATTTCCGTAAAGGGAATTTCACAACGAAGTTTATGGAGAGTTTTGAATTGAAGTAGGATTAAGCGTAAATCATATTTAAAGTGTATTCTTAGAGGAACTGAGTTGTAAATACTTCAGCCGAGGAGGTGAAAAACTTTTTCGGTATGGTGCTAGCCGAACCCCTCTTGAACTGTATTGCAGCAAGTATTTGTTGTGTAAGGTATCATTAGATTACCAATTACCTTTCTTATATTTACTTAACCAAAATCGGTACATATGAAAACTTTCTTGATTCTACTAATATTGTTCCCAACTATCCTTCAAGCACAAAGTAAGCTTAGTGATTTGCAAGGCAAATGGCAAGAAGAGAAAAGATTGAATAAAAGAGAAAAAGAAATTGAATTTACAGATACCATTCGCATTGAATTTCAAACTTCAGGATTTGCTATGATACGCAGAAGTGGTGGAGGAACCTTTACAGGTGAAGCCGAATTAAAGCAAGAAAATCTTTCAATCGATCATCAAAAATTTGAGATTGAAGAACTTACAAAAAATGCGTTAGTGTTAAGCGACAAACAAGGTTTACATCATCTAAAAAGAATGGATGAATTTACCATGTCGCCTGTGAAACGAGTTTTACCGGGTGTTGAAGAAGGTAAAAGAGATTTTTCGTTTAAGTCGGTTCAAGGCAAATGGACATGCTACAAAAAAACCGATCCTGATTTTAAAGGGACAACATTTTATATAAAATCAATCGATATTAAAGAAGAAAAACCGCGTGGTACTTTTTTGGGAACTGCTTCATTCAATAATTCAGATTCGGTGTATACCACAGACGCAAAAATTATATTTGATGGAAATGTTTGTTCCATCACTAGTGCTGAACAAGTAGTGAAAGCCAAAGTATTAAAATCGGATGGCGAAGAGATGATTTTAGAAAGTGGAACGGTGAATTATTTTTTGAAACGATTGGGAGCGAAATAATGTTTGCAAGAATACGACAACTACATCGTCATCCTAGCCTTTCAAACAGGTCATTTACTACAGTAAACTCCCTTTTTGCAAGGCTTAGGCTTCCTCGTATTTGACGCTTTCTTATCAAACACTTATTTTTCGGGCAGATACTAAATAGAATGATCCTTGATTTGTTGATGTGCGAGGGATGGAAGGGAAAATCCTTTTGCTTGCCTCAAGCAAAAGATTGTAACGTACAGCCCGACCCCGATGCAGAAAAAAACATTGAGGTACGAAATTATTTTTTTCGCAATCGGGGGCGCACCCAAATATTTATAAACTTCACCTCATTCATTTTTGTATTCACAGAAAAGCTATTAAGTTTTTTACACTCCGATTCGTTTGCTAACTCATTTCGTTTAGATTTGTTAAGTAATCATTTCTTATGAAGCTAATACAACTCGTTATTATTTTATTAAGTTTTTCATTTTTTTCTAAAGCCCAATGCGGTGGTGCACCTATTCATCATTGGGAATCGTGTGTACTTGAAAATACAAGTTGGAAATATATTCGTCCTACATCTGCCATAGCCAATTGGCATTTGCCAACATTTAATGATGCGGCATGGGCAAGTGGAATAGGTGGAATTGGTTATGCCGATGGAGATGATAATACCGCGGTAACGAATCCAACCACAACCGTGTATATGCGCAAAAGTTTTACCATCGTAGATACAGCTGCTATAAAATCGGCTGTTTTTTGTATGGATTATGATGATGGCTTTGTTGCTTTTTTAAATGGAAAAGAATTTGCACGCGCCAATATGCCAACCGGTCAAGTATGGAATACCTTGGCATTAACGAGTGCCGAAGCACAAATGTATCAAGGTAATCCGCCATCTTATTTTGTAATCAACGCATTGGCCGTTGATAGTTTGCTTACCAATGGTAGCAATGTATTAAGTATTGAAGTGCATAATTTTGTAACCAATTCGAACGACATGAGTGCCCGACCTTTTTTACAATTGGGCATTTTAAATACTACTACAAATTATTCGCCGGTACCAAGTTGGTTTGTAGCACCGGTGTCTTTATTGTCGAAGCTTCCGATAGTGTCAATTAATACTTTAGGTCAAACTATTGTCGATGATCCTCGCATTACTTGTGATATGGGTATCATTTATAATGGTCCGGGTAATTTGAATTGCATTTCAGATCCATATAATAATTACAACGGAAAAATTACGATAGAATATCGAGGTTCTACTTCACAAAGCTTCTTCCCAAAAAAGCCTTATGGATTTAGTACAGTTGATAATACAGGAGCCAATGTAAATGTCTCTTTATTAGGTTATCCGCCCGAAAGTGATTGGATTTTATTGAATCCCTATACCGACAAAACATTTATGCGCGATGCTATGATTTATGATATTGCGCGTGATATGAATTGGTATGCAAGTCGCAAACAATTTGTAGAATTAGTCATCAACGGTATCAACCAAGGCGTTTATGTATTGCTCGAAAAAATTAAGCGAGACCCTGAGAGAGTATCCGTTGCAAAAATTACGCCTACGGCAAATACAGGCGATTCGCTTACGGGAGGTTATATTTTTAAGGTCGATAAAATAACAGGTAGCAGTGGCAATGGATGGAATACAACCCAAGGAATTTCTATTCAAAATCATGATCCGGATTGGAATGAAATTACCACTACACAAAGAAATTACTTAGAGAATTATATCAATAGTTTCGAAGCCTCTTTGTTTGTAGGCACCTTTGCCAATCCAAATACCGGTTATCGGAAGTATGCCAATGTGTATTCGTTTGCTGATTTGTTTATTTTAAATGAAGTAAGTAATAATATTGATGGTTATCGTTTAAGTACTTTCATACATAAAGATCAGAATAGCCGATGTGGACGATTTACGATGGGCCCAATTTGGGATTATAATTTGAGTTTTGGTAATGGAGATTACTGTAATGGTTACCCAAGCGCAGGCTGGCAATTGTATTCGGGTTGCGGTTTAGATGGCAGTGGTTATTGGGTAGATAGAATGTTGCAAGATCAATGGTTTAAAAATGTATTGAATTGTAGATGGAATGAGTTGCGACAAACGGTATTGAAAACTTCATACTTAATGGCACGTATTGATACCAATGCAAATTATTTACGTGAAGCGGCGAATCGGGATTCTGTAATTTGGCAAACTATAGGTACTTATGTTTGGCCTAATGGATGGATAGCCAACAGTTGGCAAGGTGAAGTAGATTCGATGAAATTGTGGCTTACCAACAGGTTGAATTGGATAGATGCCAATATTTTTCCAAGTACACAAGCTTGTAATACAACCGCCGGTATGAGTGTAGTTATTGATGAAATTAATTTTCATAGCGATACAACGCGTGATGCCGGCGATTGGCTTGAATTATATAACTATGGAAGCACTAGTGTGGATTTGTCGAATGCTGTTTTGTTAGATGGAGATAACTATGAAAAATATTGTGTGATACCAAATGGTACTACACTTGCAGCAGGACAACGATTAGTGATTTATGAAGATAGTGTGAAGTTTGTAAGTCAGTTCCCAACGGTTACTAATAAAAAGGGCCCCCTTTGTTTTAAATTAAATGACGCCGGACAAAAATTAGTGCTGCGCGATGTAAATCATAAACTCATTTTTTCGGTAAATTATAGCGATGCTTGGCAATGTAGTAGCGATGGTAACGGACGAACGTTACAATTGCTTACGCCAACTTCAATACCCGATAATGCAGCTTCATGGTTTGCGAGTTGCATGGGTGGTTCGCCTGGGGTGGCATATACTGCTTGTAACGAAAATCCGATTTATACTGAAATTAATTATAATTCATCGCTTGCACAAGATGCCGGTGATTGGATAGAGGTTCATAATAAAAGTACAACACCTTTTGATTTAACCAATTGGAGAATTAAAGATGGAAGCAATAGTAATGTATTTGTTTTTCCGAGTTATACCCTAGGTGCTAACCAGTATGTTGTTTTGTATTCGGATGCAACAAAATTTGTAAGTCAGTTTCCAACAGTGAGTAATAAAATCGGTCCGCTTGGTTTTGGATTTAATAATACCAGCGATGTCATTCGCTTGTACGATAATAGCGGCAAGATACAATATAGTGTATGTTATAATTCGGTATCGCCATGGCCAACCGCACCCAATGCTGGTGGTAAAACTTTAGAAAATGGTTTGTATGCCGGAAATCATAATGCGGCGGCAACTTGGTTTGCGGGTTGCCCTGAAGGTTCACCAGGATTTGCATACAATCCAATGTGTTATCCAGTCGGGGTATTAGATACAGATCAGGAATCGGCTATTATTTCAGTATATCCAAATCCAACAAGCGATGAAATAAATATACGTTCATCCAAAGCCTTACAAAAAATTACCTTGTATGATATGGTTGGAAAAGTAGTGTATTCGTCAAATACAGAATTGCAATTATTAAATTTGAAACCATTTAGTAATGGAACGTATTTATTGAAATGCGAAGATGGTAAAAGAGAGTATTTGATGAAGGTAGTGAAGAAGTGATAGATTTTAACTTCAGGAATTTTTGATTCTACTACGATTAAGTAATTTCTTGCCTTTGCGCAGAGATTCGTCTATAGCTGTATTATAAATTGTTTTGTTACTGAAATTGCCTAGATTCTGCATTGATTATGTACCTTTATTTAAAATTTCAAAACTAATCAAGGGTTGCTAAAAAAGTATTTTTCGTATGAACACTAAAGCTATAGATCAAATTAATAATAAATTAAAAGTGATACCCGATAGCCTTGTAAATGATGTATTGCAATATTTAGAGTTTTTGTATTTTAAAAATAGGGCTAATGAGTTTGTCCTAACTGACGAGCAAATTAATTTATTAGATAAAAGGAGTGAAACGCCGATTGGAAATTGTGTACCTGCTGACAAGCTCATGGCAAACTTGAAAAATAAGTATAGTGTTTAAAATTGTTATTGAACCTGAAGCTTTTGAAGATATTAACACTGCTTGTAGCTATTATTACTCATTACCTATTGATACAAATAAATTAGTAGAAAGTTTTTTAGATGATTTGCAAATCGCTTTTGATGCACTTACGATTAATCCACTCTATCCATTTAAGACAAAAAACTTTAGGGCTTTGCCATTAAGCAAATTTCCTTATATACTATTCTTTACAGTGGATGATACTACTGAAATTGTTATTATTCTTGCTTTATTTAATACACACCAAGACATTGGAAAATATCCTGAATTGTAATTCTGGAAATCATTTAGAAATTACTTGTTCTTTTAAATTGTTGTTTCAATCATTGTACTGAACATAATTATTTAAACACAGATTGATGCAGCAATATTTATCAAAAGATATGATTAATGAAGGCATAATACTGAAAAATAGTTGGTAAATTCCGTTGTAATTGTTGGTATCAAAGGGTTTGCAGTAAGTTTGATGAAACGCATTTCATCAAACTTTTTTCTATGTCAAAATCAATTAAAAAACGATGCGGGCTTGTGGTTTTTGGACAGCATTCGTGGGGCAATCAACAAGGTAAGCAGCGATTCAAGTGCAAATTGCGGGATATTGTTCACTGAAAATCGCAAGGAACAAACCACAAGAGTCGATTTGTTTGGTTTAGGGTGGATAAGAACCCAACCCACCGCTTACTGATGGTGAGCACTATGAAGAAATCAAAGAAGATTTACTCAATTTAATCAAGCTTGGCATTCAAATTGAGTATTCCACTGATGGTCACAAAAGTATATTGAAGCCATAAAAGCTTCTTTGCCTGAAGGCTTTTGCTATTAAAAATCCTACGGATAATGACAAAATCTATTGGATTAATGAGTTCAAATCCTGGATGCAAGGCAAAGACTACGTTAATGAAAAGCCTTTACTGAATCAGATTTTGGTACACATAAATTACTAAGACGATCGTATCAAACAATTAATAGAGCCTTGCCAAATATGTTTCATTATTTGATGAATAGTAAAATCCCTAAAACTACAAATGGCATTGAAGGGTATTTTAGCCATCTTAAAAATCATTTAGACTTACACAGAGGATTAACAATGAAAAACCGTATCAATTTCATTAAGTGGACCTTTTCACAAGGGGTTTCTGCATTGCTCAAACCCTAGATTAGTAATCATTTTGAAAATTCTTTATACAACCTTAATGAATCGGACACTCAGCTTGGAGAGAAGCTTGATTATTTTGATAAAATCCCTTGTTATTTCACATACTCATTAAATACCCTATTCAACCATCGTAATATGCCTAACATAAATAAAAAGGCAATGAGTAAGAGTACTAGATTCACCATAAAAAAATTACCCTTGTCTTCGTATGTATCCCACATACTCGCTAATACACCACTCAATTTATTACCGATTGAAGTAGATAAAAACCATCCACCCATCATAAGGGCAGTAATGCGTGGCGGACTTAATTTAGATACAATAGACAAGCCCATCGGACTTAAAAATAATTCACCAATAGTAATGACCCCATAACTGGCGATAAGCCACCATACCGAAACTTTTTCGGCTCCATTGCTTCCTGCTTTTACAGCGGCGTACATTACTAAAGCACTTAATCCTGAGATTAATAAACCCAATGCAATTTTGGTGGGGGTAGTGGGTTCTTTTTTCTTACGTCGTAACCAAGTGAAAAAAGCAACTACTAATGGCGTAAGCATAATCACCCAACCGGGGTTTATCGACTGACTTAAATTGGTTGCCCATACATCAATGCTTGCACCTTCTTGTGGTAATTTTTCAGCTTTCATATTTCTGAAATAAATTGGATAGTTGATTTCTTTTACCACCACACCGTCTTCTTTTTGTAATCTAAAATACTGATCATATTTTTCGGTACTATCTTTACTATAAGTGAGATGTTTGGCAAATTTTAAAGTGTTAAACACATTAGCTTGTGTACCACTCACTTCACGATTAGTATATCTATCTGCCCAGGTATTTAAAGCACTTCCGTTTTGTTTAAACACGGCCCAAAATAAAGTAACTACCGCGAAGATGGCAAGTAAGGCGCCAATTGGTTTTTTGTCGTTTCCATTGGCTTTAAAATATAAACTGGCATAAAAATACACTACCGGTATGCATGCAAAAATGAAGGCATCTGTACTATCACTTCCGAAAATATTATTTGGTAATAGCCAGCCTATAATTCCGGCTGCAACACTCGGTACAAGTATCAATAAAACAATTCTAGAAAAAGGCATATCATCTGCATGGGTTTCTTTTTTAAGGTCAAAAGCTTTATAATGTTTTGTACCCATCATAAAAATGATGATACCGATAAACATACCAACACCTGCGGCCATAAATGCCCAGGTCCAACCTAACATAATTTGTAAAGCCGCACCAAAGAAATTGCAAATAAAGGCGCCAATATTAATGCCCATATAAAATATATTATAGCCATCATCTTTCATATGTCGATGTTCGTCGGTTGAATAAACGTTGCCTAAGAGCGTTGAAATATTTGGTTTAAAAAATCCATTTCCTAAAATAATGGCAGTCATGCCAGTATATAACATTGCCTGATTATGAATACCAATGATGCAATATCCAATACCCATCAATAATCCACCGGCGATGATTGATTTTCGATAACCGAAATATCTATCCGCTAATAATCCACCTAAAAAAGGAGTAAGAAAAACCAAGGCAATAAAGGTTCCGTATAAATCGGCTGATTCAGCTTCGGTCATAGCAAAACCATCTTTTACATCTTTGAGGTATAGGGTAAATACACCAATCATAAGATAGTATCCAAATCGTTCCCACATTTCAGAGAAGAATAAATAAGGCAATGCCTTAGGATGTTTTGTTGCAGACATACATAAATATTTTCCTAAATGTATAAAATGGGCCGCAGATGTCAGCAGATTTATATGATTTATTTGATGTTTGTGTTACGCAACATTTGGTACTCGTCGTTGAAGTTGGATAATTTCATTTTACGAATCAGTACTCATCAGTAAGCATCAAAATTCATCAACAAATCAGTACTCATCAGCGGTAGATAGTTGGTAGATATTTTTCGAATTACGCCCCATGCCATCATAGTCTAAACCATACCCTACTACAAATTTATCGGGAATTTCGAAGCCCACATAATGTGTGTCGAGCACATGTTGCAAGGCATCGGGCTTTTGTAATAAAGTGCAAATTTTTATCGAAGCGGGTGATTGTTTGTGTAAAGTTGGCAAAAAGGTACTTAAGGTTTTTCCAGTATCAACAATATCTTCAATAATAATAATATGTCGATCGTTGATGTTTTCTTCTAAGCCAATAGCGGTAATCACTGTGCCGCTAGAAGAAGTTCCTTTGTATGAAACCAATTTAATAAATGAAATAGATGAAGGAATAGAAATGTGTTTATACAAATCGGCAGCAAAAATAAAAGAGCCGTTTAAGATGCCTATGAATAAGGGATTTAAATTTTCATAATCAGCACTAATTTCAGAGGCTAATATTTTAATTCTATCAAGAATTTGTTCTTCACTTAAATAAGGCACAAAGGTTTTATCGAGAACTTGAATAGTATCCATTTATTTCTTTTTGGTTGTGGTTTTTTTCTTAGTTGGTGTTTTGCTATTTGTTGTTTTCTTTTTGAGGTCTGCTCCTTTTTTACTTGTATTCTTTGTTGGTTTTGCAGTAGGTTTTTGCGTAGCTTTTGTTGATTGTGTTTTGATATCGCGTTTAATACCTGTTGGCGTTACTACCGCTTTTTGCTCGGTTGAATTGCTTGCTTTCGTATTTTGTATTTGTTTTTTGGTGGTATCTATTTTTATCTCAGGATGATAGGCATAAACAATATTATCCCACTTTTTCTTCAACGATTTTGTACTATCTGCAACATGGGTTTCATCATACTTTCTTTCAGGCACACGCGGTGGAGGAATGATTACAACCGGTTCAGGGATAATTTCTTTTTCAACAAGAGGCTGTGCTATGGTTTGTGCAACCGGTTCATTTATTATTTCCGGTTTTTCGATGATAGGATCTTTTTTGTATATAGGTTTTGAGATGGCAGATGAGGTGCCATCTATTCTATTGCTACTCAATAATTGCTCCATTCTATTGGCCTTGTCAACATCTAATATGTTTTTATTTTTTTCAGCACCCTTAGCAGGATCAACCTGTGGTTCTATTTCAACTTTTGTAATAGCTGTTGGTGTAGATTCAGATTTTATTTCAGTTGCAACAGGTGTTGGCTTTTCAACTTCTTTTATCGGTTCTTGAACGATAATTTCTTGTTTAACCGGCACTGCTTCTACTTTAATTTCTTTTGCTGTTTCAATGATTGGTTTTGGAACTTGTGTAATTTCAGTGACTACTTCAGGTTCAATTTTTTTAATTTCAACTTCTACATTTTCTTGAGGAATTTCTTCTTTTTTTGGAAGTTGAACCGACCAATTTTCTTTGCGTGGACTAGCTGTTTTTACAACAATTTTTGGTTCTTGTTTTACAATTGGTTTAGACTCTTCCTTAACTATAGGTTTTGGTTCTTGTTTACTTACGGCAATGGGTTGTGTTTGTGCTGTAGGTTCTAATTCTTTTAAAAATTGCTGCTTAATCTTTGGCGTTTCATACGAATGATATTGCAGCGTAAGTTTCTCGCCCGGTAAAGGTTCTTGTCCGCTAACCAAATTATTAAATTGATATAATGAACTAAGCAAAATGGCTTCCTTTTGAGAAATCAAAACCATGGTTTCGTTTTCTTTTACGATGTGAAATTCTTCGGTGCCTATGCGTCGTTTTTTTTCGGTGAAGATGAACATGTTTATCGGTAGCGGTTCATCGGGTAAATCATTCAAGGCCAATAAGCGTGCATAGCGAATATTTTTTTCGGTGGCGTAGGGTAAAAGGGTTTCTCCTTTTTTAGCCCAAAAACCTTTAATGCCTTTATAGTATGATGCCGGATCTTCGATATACGTAAGGTTACGAGGAGGATCTTTATCAGGAACACTTTCACCTACTTGTACTTTAGTTTTCGATAGGGCTTCATAGGTATATTGCTGTAAACTATATTTTGTAATTAGGTCGTCGAGCTTTTGTACATACACCGGATTGGTTGCATAACCGGCACGTTTTAATCCACTGGTCCAACCATGATAATCAGTTTTTTCTAAATCAAATAAAAAATGATATCGATTACTATTTTTTAAAAATTCAGAATGATCGAGATAGGATTGTTCTGAGCTAGTATATTTCCGAAAGCATTCTTGTTTTTTATCATCATCGTGAAGAATAGTTTCGCCTGTCCAAGTGCTTTTACACTTTATGCCAAAATGGTTATTGCCTTTGATGGCGAGTTCACTTTTTCCTGCGCTGCTTTCATGAATTCCTTGTGCCAAGGTGATAGCAGCAGGAACGCCTAATCGAATTTGTTCGGCTATGGCAAGGTCTTTAAATCGATCAATATAAGCTTTTACATCATTTTCATTTTGGGCATAAAGTTGCGTAAAACTGAATACAAAAGCTAGGGTATACAAAAGTGTTTTCAAATTCATTATGTGTTATTTTTTTCTGCAAAGCATGATACCGTCTCTAACGGGCAAAAGTACACATTCAATGCGGTCATCACGCATCATTTTTTGATTAAATGAAATCATGGCTTTTGCATTTTTTCCGGCTGTTTTAGGTTCTAAAACATCACCATGAAATAATACATTATCGGCCAAAATAAATCCATTAGGTTTTAGCTTTTCAATCACTAAATCGTAATACAATTCGTAATTGGTTTTATCGGCATCAATAAAAACTAAATCAAATTCATGGCTTAGTTTCGGTATGATATCAACTGCATTCCCAACAATCATTTTTATCTTATTTGCCAGGCCTGATGCTTGAAAAAAATCTTCACAACGATCCTTCCATTCTTCGTTGATGTCAATGGTAATGAGCTGTCCGTTTTCAGGTAAACCCTCTGCTAGGCAAATCGCCGAATAGCCAGTAAAAGTGCCTATTTCAAGAATAAAATGCGGTTGAATCATATGACTTATCATACTTAAAATTCGTCCTTGCAAATGTCCAGAAAGCATAATAGGTAATTCGGTTTGCAAATGGGTTTGCCGATTAATTTTATGCAAAATTTCACTCTCAGGTGTTGAATGATTTTCGCAATAGGTATTCACTGCTTCAGATAGTAAGTTATGCATTATTTTGCTTCGATGGTTTTGGTTTTTGTTGAACGAAGAAATAGAAGTATGAAGGTGATGATGCCGTTTAGTACCAATAATTCAATACCAATTTTATAGCCGTTAAATAGTGTGGATGATAGGGCTGTAAGTTTGCTTGCGAAGGCTCCGCTGAGTGTTAATTTTTTTATAAACCAATCGGCATTATTAATGAAATCAATGATGAGTGTAATGCAGGGTGCCAACAAACAAAGTGCCCAAACTTTACGATCATCGATACTTCGTTTAGTGAGTATGCCAAAAGCAAATAATCCTAGCAATGGGCCGTAGGTATAGCCTGCTAATTTAAGTATCACATCGATAATGGATTTATCATCGATGAGTTTAAATATCATCACACAAATAAAAAAGAGTAGGGCAAAAATTAAGTGAACCGTGATACGCGTTTTTTTACCTTGTTGTTCAGTTATATTTTGCTTTCGTTTTAATCCTAAAATATCAATACAATATGAAGAGGTTAAGGCCGTTAATGCACCATCGGCTGATGGGAAAAGTGCAGAGATTAATCCGATGATAAAAAGTATAGATATAGCAACCGATAATTGTCCGCCTAAAGCTATCGTTGGAAATAAATCATCACCTATGATAGTGATGTGATTTTGTTTAGCAAATAGATAAAGGCATCCACCTAAAAACAAAAATAGAAAGTTTACAAATAAGATAATGGTACTAAAACTCATCATGTTTTTTTGCGAGTTGCCAAGTTTGTTTACACTAATATTTTTTTGCATCATTTCTTGGTCAAGCCCTGTCATGCCAATGGTTATAAAGGCACCACCAATAATTTGTTTCAGAAAAAAACCACCTGCTTTATAATCGGTATTAAAAACAATGGTAAAGTTTTCAGTTTTCATTTCATCCCATGCGCTGAGCAAGGATAGGTCTAAGGACTTTGTAATTGCGAATATGCAAACTATAAGTCCGAGTAACATAAATGATGTTTGCAAAGTATCGGTATAAACAATTGTTTTCACACCACCTTCAAAAGTGTATAAAAGTATAAGTAACAGAATCACAAAGGTGGTTACACCAAAAGGTATACCCATATGATTTAAGATAAAGAGTTGTAGAATATTTACTACTAAATATAATCTTGCTGTGGCACCTAAAGTTCGTGAAATAATAAAAAACAAAGCACCCGTTTTATAGGCACTAACGCCAATTCGTTGTTGAAGATAGGCATAGATAGAGGTGAGTTGCAGCTTGTAATATAGGGGTAGTAAAACATAAGCAACTACCAAATAACCAAGGAAGTAGCCAATTACTACTTGAAAGTATTGAAATCCGCTACCGCCTACTAATCCCGGCACGCTCACAAAAGTTACACCACTTAATGAGGTGCCTATCATTCCAAAAGCCACTAACATCCAATTTGAATTTCGGTTGCCAATAAAGAAGGATTCGTTATTACTTTTTCGTGAAGTGAAATAGGCTACGATAAGTAAAAGAATAAAGTAAGCGAGAACAAAACCAAGTAAAATGGCTGATGACATAATAAGTAATTAAAATTTTAATTTGAAACTAAAACATAATAATTCATGTTGAAATGAAAATGTAATTCATCCATTCTATTAGATTTTAGGTGTCGGGTAAAAGTAATCGTTTAGAAATTATTTTATAAGAAATCGTTAGATAGAAATTGATTCTTCTAATAAATTGTGAATGGAATGATAGAATGGCTTTAATAATATCCAAAATATTCTTTATTGTGCAAGCTGTATTCAATATTAATTTCGTCCCCTACTTGAAAATTATTAAAATCTTCTTCACTTACTTCGATGCTATATTTAGCAGCACTGCGTAAATAAAAATGGAAAGTATGGTTTAACTCCATGTATTTTTTTTCAAGTATGATGCAGCTTTCAATGCATTTTATCTTTTTGGCAAGATCTTTTCTCAAAGGATACACTTCTTTGCTATAACTAAAAAAGGCAATCACTGAACTTATCAAGATAGTAATGATTTGGGCAATTGCATAGGCCTGCCACATCATGCCTGTTTGTTGATACCTAATAAAATACCAAGCACCAGCAATACATGGGATAATGACTGCACCTTTTACAATGAGGTTCATGCCATACATAAATTCTTTGCTTTCTTTCTCATATTTTCTGTTCAAAAAAGAAAGTTCTTCGGCTTCCATGGCTTCGTTGCGTATGTTATTTTGCAAGGGAATAAAGGCTTTATAATAAAAGTATGAAAAAAAAGGACTTTCTCTTTGAATGTAGGAATAAAAATATACATTTGCAGTCCTTTAAAATCGCTGCGGGCGTGGCGAAATTGGTAGACGCGCTAGACTTAGGATCTAGTGTCTACGACATGGGGGTTCGAGTCCCTCCGCCCGCACAAAAATCAGAGTGAGAATGAGAGAAGGGAGCGAAGCAACCGGAGCAAATTCTCATTCTGATTTTTACTTCATTTTCCCTCTGCTTATCACTCTTAAACTAAAACAAGAGATAATGTTTGATTTCCAAAATTTGGAAGTGTACAAGAAAGCCAAATCATTTCACAAATCAGTTCGAGCCCTTTTAAAAGCTATGAAACTTGAAAATTACATCAACGACCAACTTGGAAGGGCTTCTTTCAGCATTGCTTTGAATATCGCTGAAGGTTCAGCTAAATTTTCAAAACCAGATCGTAGGAACTATTTTACTACCGCAAGGGGATCTGTTTTTGAATGTGTGGCGATATTGGATATGTTACATGATGATTCAAGAATTAATAAGGAAGCTTTCGAACAATTATTACTTAACGCCGATGAACTCTCTCGTATTCTATACGCAATGATTAAGAATCTGGAAAAGTAGTTCTTGTTGTCCTTAATTAATAAAATCTAAAATAGCTTGAATAACTTTTATATACTAATTCGAAAGTTGTAACTTCGCGCGCAATTTAAGGAAGCCCACTCAAGTGGGTTTTTGTTTATTACATTATATAATTAAAATAGAAAAGCTATATGGCAACGGTCCTACAAGAGAATATCGGCGTTCAGCACGAAAAAATTAAGGTTACCCTAACTAAAGAAGATTATCTACCTTCCATTGACAAAGCATTAAAAAGTTATAGTAAAAATGTAGCCATTCCGGGATTTAGAAAAGGGATGGTGCCACTAGGGGTGATTCGTAAAATGTACGGACAATCGGTATTTACGGATGAGGTTTTACGAATTGCAGGAACCAAACTTGAAGAACATTTGATTGCAAACAAAGCTGAAATATTTGCACGACCTATTCCCTCTGAAAGTCAATCGCAATTGAAATTTGATATCAATAATCCGATTGAATATACTTTTGAATTTGAAATTGGTACTCGCCCTGAATTTACAATTCCTTTGCTTTCAGGATCTGAAACTATGCCATTTCATAAAATTGAAGTGAGCGATGAGATGTTGAAAGAGGAAATTGAGCGTTTACAATATAAGGCAGGCGAAATGACAGAACCTGAAGTGGTTTCATCTACCGACGATGTGTTAAATGTAGTTTTTGATCAGGTGGATGCAGAGGGCATTGAAGTTGTGGGTGGTATTAAAAAGGATAATTCTTTATTGGTAAAATATTTCTCACCTGCCTTGCAAGCGCAATTAATGGGCAAAAAAGTAAATGATAGTCTTGTTTTTGTGTTAAAGGAAACTTTTGACGAAAAGCTTTTGCCGGCAATTTTAAAGGATTTAGGATTAGACCCTATGGATGCAAGTGCCAAGGATATGAGTTTTAAGTTGACGATTACCAAACTCGGGCATGTAGATAAAATGGAAATGGGTAAGGAAATGTTTGAAAAAATTTATCCGGGTCGTAGTTTAGAAACTGATGAAGATTTTATTGGCGTTTTGAAAGAAGAGATTCAAGCTTATTGGGATAATCAGTCAAGAAATAGATTACACAATGAAATGTTTGAGCGCTTAGTGCATGAAACACCAATTGCCATTCCTGAGACTTTTTTAAAGCGTTGGATGAGTGTTGGCGGTGAAACTTATAAATCGCCAGAGCAAGTTGAAAAGGAGTATGGCTCATTTGATCATCAAATACGTTGGCAATTGATTTCGGATAAATTAATTGAAGAAAGTAAATTAACTGTCGAAAACGAGGAAATGGAGCAAGCAGCTCGAATGGAAATCATGAGTTATTTCGGACAAAGCATGCAATTAACCTCTACGGATATGGATTGGATGGATTCATTAGTAGAAAAACAATTAAAGGATGAGAAATTTGCAAATGAGTTGAGCAGCAAAATTCTAACCAATAAATTGTTTCAAGTATTAGAACAGCGAATTAATTTACAAGAAACACCAGTTTCATTTAAGGAGTTTAGCGAACTGAAAAGCAGTCATCATCATCATCACGATCATTAAGATTTCAATTTAATATAATGTATAAGCTGCTTTTGGGCAGCTTTTTTTATTCGGCAATTTGCAAAAAAGATCCATTTTTTTAATCCTGTTGGGTTAATTCTCAAAAAAAATGTGGATAAATGCCAAACATCTATTTTTTATAAAGAACTAAAAATCAATCAGTTATCCATTTTATATAAAATGTGGATAAGCTCCATTTTTTATCCATAAGTAATAAACGATATTAAAATTTGTAATATTTAAAATCGATATATATATTTGTCTGTTGAAATAGAGACTAAAAATTAATTTATGATACTTATAATATTTTTTATAGGTTAAAAAAATGAATATTTTAGTCTACCCACTTTTCGGCATACTATTTGTCCACAAAGCGGAGCGTATTAAATAAAAACAAGTGATTATGAAAAATTCGAGTTTTACAACATCCTTCCAAACTCTGTTCAATGCACACCCACTTACAAGGCCCAATCACAATTTGGTGCTTTATACAAAAAGTAACCCAAGTGAAAAAGCATTTTTGCAGCGTATCAGACAGAATCTAAGCCGAATCATTACTTGTATACTTTTTTTAAGTATGCTTTTTGGATTTTTTCAATCCGAAGCGCAAACTGTTACCAAACAGCTTTATTTATCTGAAGGGCAAAACCTAGATCGCATTGATCCGGTTTCAACACTTGATGCAACCACATCATTTTCACCTATTCTTAGCTCAGTTCCTGCGGGGGTTGTAGCTGCAAATACAAGCTCAGCTTCATCTGCTAATCCAAATTCAACAACATTTACACTTTCTCATACAGTAGGAACAGGTTCTAATCGTTTACTGATGGTCGGGATTTCGCAAAAAAATAAAACGATTACAGGCGTTACTTACGGAGGGACAGCCATGACTTTATTAGATGAACGTATTACAGGTACGAATGCGCGTATTCATGTGTATTATATGATAGCCCCTCCATCAGGAACTGCCGACGTGGTTGTAACACTTTCGGCAAATCCGGATAAAGGAATTATTGTGGGTGCTACCACCTTTACAGGGGTTAACCAAGCAGGCGGTGCAAGTACATTTGGTACATGGGTTGAAAACAATCTGAACAACAATACAGCAACGATAGCAGCAACTTCGGCAACGGGTGAATTAGTGTATGGCGTTGTTGCTTATCGTAATACCAATATGACTTTAGGGGCCGGACAAACCTCATTATGGAATATAGCTTCGGGTGGAGAAATGCGAGGGGGGGCAAGTACCGAACCAGGTGCTGCATCAGTAACTATGAGTTGGACTGGTGCTTCATCGCAAGATTGGGCGATTGGCGCAGTATCAATTAAACCTGCAGCAGCCATTAACAATACAACATTTACCATGGGCACTCCTTTATGTAGTGCACTTACAATTAAAGCCGGTACCGCCATTACCGTGCAAAGTTATGTCACTGTAAATACAGGTACCATGCCGGCTAGTCCGAGTATAACTGCTTTATTAAAATATGGAGCTACCAATATTATCAATTTAACGAGTGCTGCCTATAATAGTGGAACCGGTATTATTACATGGACAGGTACTTTAGGTGCAGATGTTACAGTGCCTGCAGGACAAGCAATAGCAATGGTAGTTACCACAGCACAAGCCGGGGTAACTTTTACCATGGATTTTGATTCTCAAACCAAACCCTCAAAAATCAATTTACCCGTTTCAACGTATATTAATGTAAATAGTTTCAATATTTACTCGGCGGTATACCCTGGTGGAAGTATCGTAAACAGTAGTGTTGCAGGTGCAACAAGGTATGCACGTGCAGTAGTAAGCGACCCTTTTGGGTTTAGTGATATCACCGCTTTAAACATTACAATTAATCCTGGAAGCACTGTAGCTGCTACTTCGGTGGCGACTTCGGGTTGTACAAGAACTTATGAATATGCATGGACAACCCCTGGAACTGCAAATAATTATACACTTACTGCAGTTGCAAAAGAAGGAACTGAAAATACGGTAACCCATAGCAAGGTTACTAATTTTTCAACCTGTGTAAATTGTCCGCCGGTTGCTGTAAATGATTCTTCATTAGGAGGTAATGGTGCCACACAAATTATTGATGTATTGGCAAATGATTATGACCCTAATAATAATATTGACTCAAATTCGATTACCATTATTGATCAGCCTTCAAATGGATCGGCAGTAATTAATAATAAAAAAATCGTTTATATACCGATAGGTTCTTTTAATGGATTTGATACCATAGTGTATCGAATTTGTGATTTAACAAGTCCGACCCCAATATGTGATACAGCTACTGTGATAGCTCAAGTAGATCCGGCAATTATTGACCCTTGCTCGGATGCAGTGCAAAATAAAGTATACTATTTGCCTTATCCTGAAAATCAGGCGGCCATTGCATTGGATAGTATGAGTAGTGTAGCAAATACTTACAATACTATTCGAACTGTTATTAGTCTAGCCATGCCATACCCTGGTATGATTATCCGTTGGGATCATTGGGAAGATGGCTTTGAAGCAGATATCAATTTCCCTTCTCAAAGTACCACATTGATTTGGGGTGATGGAAATCCATATAATGGGATTGCACCGGGTTATCCAACTGATATTATCCCGGCAGGTGCCGGTATTGTATTAGATAATACCATGTCAATTCCACGAAGTACAGCAAGTATTTTTTTTGATGGTGGCGATAAAATTACCTCGCCAGGTCAAATTGCGGTAACCCAAGTTTGTGGTTTACCAAGTGTAATCGGATTACAATGTATGAAAAACAATGTAACCAATTCGGGCGATTATGGAACTTCGTTTACAATTCCGGTTGGACAAAACTTCCCTTCACGTGATTTTAGATATACCTCATTATTTATCAGAGCCGCACAAAATACAACCATTATTAATGTAGATAAAGACAATAATGGAAGTTTTGAAACCAAGGATACGATTAACGCGGGTGAAACCATGTTTGTGAACGGTGGGGTTTTGAATGGGGCAGTGGTAACAAGTACGAAACCGGTTGGTGTTGATATTTGTGCAGGAGGTAACGATAACTACTCTTCTCGACAAGCAGCCATATTCCCAGCAAGCTGGTATTCAAATGTATATTATAGTCCGGTACCAACTGTAAACTCAGATGCTACCAACCAAGATACAGCGGCAGTGTATTTATATAATAGTTTTAATAGTGCCATGACCATCAACTGGAATTCAGGTGCACCGGCTAGTGGTTCAATTAGTATACCGGCAAAATCTACCGTGCGTTTCCCTATGGCCTTATCACAAACCAAATGTTACAAATTTCAAAGCGCAAATGGAAATTCCTTTACCGCCATACAAGTTTGTGATTCATATACCGATAATAATGGTAATGGTAATTCAGGTTCAACCTTCGATTGGTCATTTAACTTAATATCAGAAGCGCGACTTACCGATTTTGCCACTATCGCTTGGGCACCTGGCTCAACAGATGGAACACAAAATGATGGCCCGATTTGGGTAACTCCTAATGCCAACACCACTATTTATGTAAAGTATGATGGTAATGTTCTGAGTGGCTCACTAACTAGTCCATGCGGATTAAAATATGATAGTTCTTTTGTGGTGAATCATTTAAACTATAAAAGATTACGTGATAACGATAATGATCAAAGTGGTATAGCTATATGGACTTGTGATGGAGCTAAGTTTGCCGCTGTTTATGGTGAAGATGCCTCAACAGCAAGTACTGCCAATCCAAGTTGGGACGTAGGTACAGTAGTATTACCTTTCTGTCGTCAAAAATTAGTTTTTGCCGTAGATGATATTGCCATTACACCAATTAATCAGCCTGTTACCATTCCTATCTTGAAAAATGATGCGGGCTTCTTAGGTACGATAGATCCTTCATCCATAAGCACAACCGGCTTATTGCAACCTTTACATGGTACGGTTACCATTAATCCAAATGGTACGGTTAACTATACACCCAATACAGGGTATATAGGAAAAGATACTTTTCAATATCAAGTTTGTTCAACGCCTTCACCTGTTGCTTGTGATAAGGCCTATGTTTATGTAAGCATTTCTGCCTGTCCAGCAGGTAAAGAACAAAATTTAATTTATGGGCAAATCTTCCTCGATAAAAATAAAGATGGTTTGAATAATGATGGCGGAACCGGAATTTTCCCTGGTAAAGTGTATTTATATGCCGACGGTAACTGTAATACTACTATTGAAACAGGTGAATTGCGTGATTCAGTTTCGGTTGATAGTACAGGATATTATCAATTCGTCAACGCTGCTGAAAAAACGATTGAAGATAATTTTGATGGTACTGGAGGTACGAATACATGTGCAACAGGATCAGATGGAAGCAATGCATGGTTAACCAATTGGGTTGACGCAGGTGATGCAAGTTCGGGTGTGTGTGCTTCGGCAACAGGCGATGTTGAATCGGTATTGGATGGTGCATTTGGCTATGCCTTACGATTAAAAAATGCAAGTAGATCGGCAACTAGGCAGGTTAATATACAAAATGCCAATGCAGCTTTTCTAACCTATTCATATCGAAGAAAATCAACAACTTTCGTTTCTACAGATGCGGTTTATGTTCAGGTTTCTACCAATGGAAGTACGTTTGCCATTATTGATTCAATTAATGGAAATGCTGCGGTTGATGCTTCTTATCAAACGGTTTATAATCTAAATATTTCAAGTTATGTTTCAAGCGGAACAACCTACGTTCGTTTTTTAACTAAATCGAGCAATACAAATTCCGATTCAGTTTACGTTGATAATATCAAAATTTACTACACTAAATATCCTCAGTGTTATATCGTAAAACTTGATCCGAATACCGTCCCAACGAATTATAATATTTCAACGGCATCGCAATATGCAATGACTTTCACGAATGATTCTACATGTCAAGGTCCTAATGATTTTGGTATCAGAAAAAATACAGTAACCATAAGCGGTACTTTATTTAATGATGTGAATGGTATGACTGATAACATTGTAAACGGAACGGCAATCGATGCACCATCCAGTACAACGATGTATGCATACTTAGTTAATTCAAGCGGAATTATACAATTTAAAGACACTTTAAATAACGGGAACGGAACATATTCTTTCCCCAATGCCGATATCTTAGCATCTTATACGGTTGTACTTTCAACCACCAATTTAGCCGTATTGGCTACTGCCCCTTCATCGGCTAATCTGCCTTCGGGTTGGGTAAGCACAGGTGAAGCTTTTGGTACAAATAATGGTGCCGGTACCGGTAACGAAGGCGGTATATCTAATGTATCAATACCAGTTACTACTACAACCTTAAATGTAACTAACGTTAATTTTGGTATAGAACAATTACCAACACCTTTAGTAATTACAGCAACCACCCAAGTTAATCCAGGTGGTTCAACTTGTGTAACGGTGCCGCCCGCAACTTTTGGTGCGACAGATCCAAGTAGTGGAACGATTACTTCTATCCGAATTACTAGTTTCCCAATTAATGCTTCAAGCATAACCATCAATGGAACAAGTTATGATATTGTAAGTTTTCCAGTTGGTGGTGTTGTAGTACCAACCAATGCAAGTGGACAACCCACGCAAGCCATTTGTGTTGATCCGGATGATGGCGCATTGATGGTTTCAATTCCTTATGCCCCAACCGATAATGCTGGTAAAGAGGGGCCTACAACCGGCTTAGCAAAATTGCCATTCTTTACAGTAAGCTTAAGTGGAAATGTATTTAATGATGTGAATGGCTTAACGGATGCAATTGTAAATGGAACCGGAATTGGGAATCCTTCAGCAGTGCCTTTGTTTGCAAATTTATTGGATGGATCAGATAATGTTGTAAATGTTGTATCAGTAAATAATGATGGTAGCTATTCATTCCCTGAAGTTGATCCAGGTAACTACAAAGTCCAAATAACTATTGAAGAAGGGATATTCGGTCAACCTGCACCAGCCACTAGCTTACCAACAAACTGGGTAAACACGGGTGAAAACTTAGGTGTAGCAGCAGGTAATGATGGAACGGTAAATGGTATCTTAACCGGTATTACGGTAGTAGCAACGAATGTAGTTGATGCGAACTTTGGAATTGAAGAATTACCAACTCCATCAACGATTACAGCAACGAGTCAAGTAAATCCTGGAGGAACCAATAATGTAACGGTACCACCAGCAACATTTGGTGGAACGGATCCAAGTAGTGGAACGATAACAAGTTTAACGATAACTTCATTCCCAACCAATGCAACCACAATAACTATCAATGGTACAACGTACACTTCAGGTACTTTCCCTGGAGGTGGTGTAACGGTTCCAACAACACCAAATGGAGAACCAACACAAGCGATAACAGTAGATCCAATTGATGGCGCTGTAACGGTAGGTATTTCTTATACAGTAACCGATAATGCAGGTAAAACCAATCCAACACCGGGCATAGCGAATATTCCATTCTTTACGGTAGGATTAAGTGGAACTGTGTTTAATGATGTGAATGGTTTAACCGACTTAATTGTAAATGGAGTAGGATTAGGTAATCCTTCATCCACTACGATGTATGTAAACTTATTAGATGGCGGTGGTAATGTTCGCGCAACAACTACTGTAAATAATAATGGAACGTATAATTTCCCAACAGTAGATCCGGGATCATATACCACCCAATTAAGCAGTGTACAAGGAACCGTGGGTCAACCGGCACCAGCCACAAGCTTACCAACAAACTGGGTGAACACGGGTGAAAACTTAGGTGTAGCTGCAGGTAATGATGGTACTGTAAATGGTCTTTTAACAGGAATACTTGTAGTATCAACGAATGTAGTTGATGCAAATTTTGGAATTGAAGAGTTGCCTGCACCATTAAGTATTACTGCACCTACACAAGTGAATCCTGGAGGAACCAATCATGTAACGGTACCACCAGCAACATTTGGCGGAACGGACCCAAGTAGTGGAACGATTATTTCATTAACGATAACTTCATTCCCAACCAATGCAACGAGTATTACAATCAACGGAACCACTTATACCTCTGGAACTTTCCCTGGAAGTGGTGTGACCATTCCAACAAATACAAATGGCCAACCTACCCAATCGATTACAGTAGATCCAATTGATGGCGCTGTAACGGTAGGTATTTCTTATACCGTAACGGATAATGCAGGACAAACAAACCCAATACCGGGTATAGCTAATGTACCATTCTTTACGGTTGGTTTAAGTGGAACTGTGTTTAATGATGTAAATGGATTAACAGATGCTATTGTAAATGGAAGCGGTTTAGGTAATCCTTCATCTACAACTTTGTATGCCAACTTATTATCTAGTGGTAATGTAGTTGCAACAACCATAGTAAATGTAAATGGTACTTATAATTTCCCAATTGTAGATCCAGGTGCATATTCTATGCAAATTTCAGAAAATCAAGGCGCTGTTGGTCAGCCGGCCCCTGCAACATCTTTACCTACTAATTGGGTAAATACTGGCGAAAACTTGGGTGTAGCTGCAGGTAATGATGGAACTGTAAATGGTATTCTTACAGGAATACTCATAGAGGAAAGCGATGTTCTAAATGCGAACTTTGGAATTGAAGAATTACCAACTCCATCAACGATTACAGCAACCAGCCAAGTAAATCCTGGAGGAACCAATAATGTAACGGTACCACCAGCAACATTTGGTGGAACGGATCCAAGTAGTGGAACGATAACAAGTTTAACGATAACTTCATTCCCAAGTAATGCAACCACAATAACTATCAATGGCACAACGTATACTTCGGGTACTTTCCCTGGAGGCGGTGTAACGGTTCCAACAACACCAAATGGAGAACCAACACAATCGATAACAGTAGATCCAATTGATGGCGCAGTAACGGTAGGTATTTCATATACAGTAACCGATAATGCAGGTAAAACCAATCCAACACCGGGCATAGCGAATATTCCATTCTTTACGGTAGGATTAAGTGGAACTGTGTTTAATGATGTAGATGGTTTAACGGATGCAACGGTGAATGGTGTAGGATTAGGTGATCCTTCATCAACAACGATGTATGTAAATTTATTAGATGGCGGTGGTAATGTGCGAGCAACCACCACAGTGAATGTGAATGGAACGTATAATTTCCCAACAGTAGATCCAGGATCATACACTACCCAATTAAGTAGTGTACAAGGTACCGTAGGTCAACCTGCACCAGCCACTAGCTTACCAACAAACTGGGTAAACACGGGTGAAAACTTAGGTGTAGCTGCAGGTAATGATGGAACGGTAAATGGTATCTTAACCGGTATTACGGTAGTAGCAACGAATGTAGTTGATGCGAACTTTGGAATTGAAGAATTGCCAACTCCATCAACGATTACAGCAACCAGCCAAGTAAATCCAGGAGGAACCAATAATGTAACGGTACCACCAACAACATTTGGTGGAACGGATCCAAATAGTGGAACGATAACAAGTTTAACGATAACTTCATTCCCAACCAATGCAACCACAATAACTATCAATGGTACAACGTACACTTCAGGTACTTTCCCTGGAGGTGGTGTAACGGTTCCAACAACACCAAATGGAGAACCTACACAAGCGATAACAGTAGATCCAATTGATGGCGCAGTAACGGTAGGTATTTCATATACAGTAACCGATAATGCAGGTAAAACCAATCCAACACCAGGCATAGCCAATATTCCATTCTTTACGGTTGGATTAAGTGGAACTGTGTTTAATGATGTAGATGGTTTAACGGATGCAACGGTGAATGGTGTAGGATTAGGTAATCCATCTTCAACAACGATGTATGTAAATTTATTAGATGGCGGTGGTAATGTGCGAGCAACCACCACAGTGAATGTGAATGGAACGTATAATTTCCCAACAGTAGATCCAGGATCATACACTACCCAATTAAGTAGTGTACAAGGTACCGTAGGTCAACCTGCACCAGCCACTAGCTTACCAACAAACTGGGTAAACACGGGTGAAAACTTAGGTGTAGCTGCAGGTAATGATGGAACGGTAAATGGTATCTTAACCGGTATTACGGTAGTAGCAACGAATGTAGTTGATGCGAACTTTGGAATTGAAGAATTGCCAACTCCATCAACGATTACAGCAACCAGCCAAGTAAATCCAGGAGGAACCAATAATGTAACGGTACCACCAACAACATTTGGTGGAACGGATCCAAGTAGTGGAACGATAACAAGTTTAACGATAACTTCATTCCCAACCAATGCAACCACAATAACTATCAATGGTACAACGTATACTTCGGGTACTTTCCCTGGAGGTGGTGTAACGGTTCCAACAACACCAAATGGAGAACCTACACAAGCGATAACAGTAGATCCAATTGATGGCGCAGTAACGGTAGGTATTTCATATACAGTAACCGATAATGCAGGTAAAACCAATCCAACACCAGGCATAGCCAATATTCCATTCTTTACGGTTGGATTAAGTGGAACTGTGTTTAATGATGTAGATGGTTTAACGGATGCAACGGTGAATGGTGTAGGATTAGGTAATCCATCTTCAACAACGATGTATGTAAATTTATTAGATGGCGGTGGTAATGTGCGAGCAACCACCACAGTGAATGTGAATGGAACGTATAATTTCCCAACAGTAGATCCAGGATCATACACTACCCAATTAAGTAGTATACAAGGTACCGTAGGTCAACCTGCACCAGCCACTAGCTTACCAACAAACTGGGTGAACACGGGTGAAAACTTAGGAGTAGCTGCAGGTAATGATGGAACGGTAAATGGTATCTTAACCGGTATTACGGTAGTAGCAACGGATGTAGTTGATGCGAACTTTGGAATTGAAGAATTGCCAACTCCATCAACGATTACAGCAACGAGTCAAGTAAATCCTGGAGGAACCAATAATGTAACGGTACCACCAGCAACATTTGGTGGAACGGATCCAAGTAGTGGAACGATAACAAGTTTAACGATAACTTCATTCCCAAGTAATGCAACAACGATTACTATTAATGGAACGACATATACTTCAGGTACTTTCCCTGGAGGCGGTGTAACGGTTCCAACAACACCAAATGGAGAACCAACACAAGCGATAACAGTAGATCCAATTGATGGGGCTGTAACGGTAGGTATTTCATATACAGTAACCGATAATGCAGGTAAAACCAATCCAACACCAGGCATAGCCAATATTCCATTCTTTACGGTTGGATTAAGTGGAACTGTGTTTAATGATGTAAATGGTTTAACCGACTTAATTGTAAATGGAGTAGGATTAGGTAATCCTTCATCCACTACAATGTATGTAAACTTATTAGATGGCGGTGGTAATGTTCGCGCAACAACTACTGTAAATAATAATGGAACGTATAATTTCCCAACAGTAGATCCAGGATCATACACTACCCAATTAAGTAGTGTACAAGGAATCGTGGGTCAACCGGCACCAGCCACAAGCTTACCAACAAACTGGGTAAACACGGGTGAAAACTTAGGTGTAGCTGCAGGTAATGATGGAACGGTAAATGGTATCTTAACCGGTATTACGGTAGTAGCAACGAATGTAGTTGATGCGAACTTTGGAATTGAGCAATTACCAAATCCATCAGTGCTTACAGCACCAAGTCAAGTAACCCGAGGAGGTACAACCCAAGTTGTTGTTCCACCGGCAACGTTTAATCCAACAGATGCTGATGGTGGAATCGTAACACAAATTACGATTACAAGTTTCCCAAGTAATATAAATAGTATAGTAATAAACGGAACGACTTATACATCGGGTACTTTCCCAATCGGTGGTGTGATAGTTCCAACCAATGTAAATGGCGAGCCAACGCAAGTTATTACTATCGACCCAGTGGATGGTGTAATGACTGTTGTGATACCTTATTCTGCAACGGATAATGCAGGTATGACAAGCACACCAACTGGAATAGCAAATGTTCCGTTTGGTACAGTAGGAATAAGCGGTACCGTATTTAATGATGTGAATGGTTTAACTGATGTGACAGTAAATGGTATTGGATTAGGAAATCCATCAACTACAACACTGTATGCAAATTTATTAGATGGTTTAAATAATGTAGTTGCCACAACAACAGTAAATGCAAATGGTACTTATACTTTTGCAACAGTTTACCCTGGCACTTATTCAATTCAAGTTTCAATCAATCAAGGAACAGTGGGTCAACCGGCACCAGCTACTAGCTTACCAACAAACTGGGTGAACACAGGTGAAAACTTAGGTGTATCTGCAGGTAATGATGGAACGGTAAATGGTATACTCACGGGTATTATTGTAGTTGCTACGAATGTAGTTGATGCGAACTTTGGAATTGAAGAATTACCAACTCCATCAACAATTACAGCAACGAGTCAAGTAAATCCAGGCGGCACAACCAGTGTAACGGTACCACCTGCAACATTTGGTGCAACGGATCCAAGTAGTGGAACGATAACATCTATAACGATAACATCATTCCCAACTAATGCAACAACGATTACTATCAATGGAACAACGTATACTTCAGGAACTTTCCCTGGAGGCGGTGTAACGGTTCCAACAACAACAAATGGAGAACCAACACAAGCGATAACAGTAGATCCAATTGATGGTGCTGTAACGGTAGGTATTTCATATTCAGCGACTGATAATGCAGGTATGACAAGCACACCAAGTGGTGTAGCGAATGTACCATTCTTCACGGTAGGATTAAGTGGAACTGTGTTTAATGATGTAGATGGTTTAACCGACTTAATTGTAAATGGAGTAGGATTAGGTAATCCTTCATCCACTACAATGTATGTAAACTTATTAGATGGCGGTGGTAATGTTCGCGCAACAACTACTGTAAATAATAATGGAACGTATAATTTCCCAACAGTAGATCCGGGATCATACACTACCCAATTAAGTAGTGTACAAGGTACCATAGGTCAACCTGCACCAGCCACTAGCTTACCAACAAACTGGGTAAACACGGGTGAAAACTTAGGTGTAGCTGCAGGTAATGATGGAACGGTAAATGGTATCTTAACCGGTATTACGGTAGTAGCAACGAATGTAGTTGATGCGAACTTTGGAATTGAACAATTACCAAATCCATCAGTGCTTACAGCACCAAGTCAGATTAACCCAGGAGGTACAACCCAAGTTGTTGTTCCACCGGCAACGTTTAATCCAACAGATGCTGATGGTGGAATCGTAACACAAATTACGATTACAAGTTTCCCAAGTAATATAAATAGTATAGTAATAAACGGAACGACTTATACATCGGTACTTTCCCAATCGGTGGTGTGATAGGTCCAACCAATGTAAATGGCGAGCCAACGCAAGTTATTACTATCGACCCAGTGGATGGTGTAATGACTGTTGTGATACCTTATTCTGCAACGGATAATGCAGGTATGACAAGCACACCAACTGGAATAGCAAATGTTCCGTTTGGTACAGTAGGAATAAGCGGTACCGTATTTAATGATGTGAATGGTTTTAAATGATGTGACAGTAAATGGTATTGGATTAGGAAATCCATCAACTACAACACTGTATGCAAATTTATTAGATGGTTTAAATAATGTAGTTGCCACAACAACAGTAAATGCAAATGGTACTTATACTTTTGCAACAGTTTACCCTGGCACTTATTCAATTCAAGTTTCAATCAATCAAGGAACAGTGGGTCAACCGGCACCAGCTACTAGCTTACCAACAAACTGGGTGAACACAGGTGAAAACTTAGGTGTAGCTGCAGGTAATGATGGAACGGTAAATGGTATACTCACGGGTATTATTGTAGTTGCTACGAATGTAGTTGATGCGAACTTTGGAATTGAAGAATTACCAACTCCATCAACGATAACAGCGACGAGTCAAGTGAATCCAGGCGGCACAACCAGTGTAACGGTACCACCTGCAACATTTGGTGCAACGGATCCAAGTAGTGGAACGATAACATCTATAACGATAACATCATTCCCAACTAATGCAACAACGATTACTATCAATGGAACAACGTATACTTCAGGAACTTTCCCTGGAGGCGGTGTAACGGTTCCAACAACAACAAATGGAGAACCAACACAAGCGATAACAGTAGATCCAATTGATGGTGCTGTAACGGTAGGTATTTCATATTCAGCGACTGATAATGCAGGTATGACAAGCACACCAAGTGGTGTAGCGAATGTACCATTCTTCACGGTAGGATTAAGTGGAACTGTGTTTAATGATGTAGATGGTTTAACCGATGCAACAGTAAATGGTATTGGATTAGGAAATCCATCAACTACAACACTGTATGCAAATTTATTAGATGGTTTAAATAATGTAGTTGCCACAACAACAGTAAATGCAAATGGTACTTATACTTTTGCAACAGTTTACCCTGGCACTTATTCAATTCAAGTTTCAATCAATCAAGGAACAGTGGGTCAACCGGCACCAGCTACTAGCTTACCAACAAACTGGGTGAACACAGGTGAAAACTTAGGTGTAGCTGCAGGTAATGATGGAACGGTAAATGGTATACTCACGGGTATTATTGTAGTTGCTACGAATGTAGTTGATGCGAACTTTGGAATTGAAGAATTACCAACTCCATCAACGATAACAGCGACGAGTCAAGTGAATCCAGGCGGCACAACCAGTGTAACGGTACCACCTGCAACATTTGGTGCAACGGATCCAAGTAGTGGAACGATAACATCTATAACGATAACATCATTCCCAAGTAATGCAACAACGATTACTATCAATGGAACAACGTATACTTCAGGAACTTTCCCTGGAGGCGGTGTAACGGTTCCAACAACAACAAATGGAGAACCAACACAAGCGATAACAGTAGATCCAATTGATGGTGCTGTAACGGTAGGTATTTCATATTCAGCGACTGATAATGCAGGTATGACAAGCACACCAAGTGGTGTAGCGAATGTACCATTCTTCACAGTTGGTATCAGTGGGACCGTATTTAATGATGTAGATGGTTTAACGGATGCAACAGTAAATGGAACTGGCTTAGGTAATCCATCATCAACTACGATGTATGTGAATTTATTATCAGCAGGAAATGTAGTTGCTACGACAACAGTTAATCCAAATGGAACCTATAATTTCCCAACAGTAGATCCGGGATCATATACCACCCAATTAAGCAGTGTACAAGGTACCGTAGGTCAACCTGCACCAGCTACTAGCTTACCAACAAACTGGGTGAACACAGGTGAAAACTTAGGTTTAGCTGCAGGTAATGATGGAACAGTAAATGGCATCTTAACCGGTATTACGGTAGTTGCTACGAATGTAGTTGATGCAAACTTTGGAATTGAAGAATTACCAACTCCTTCAACGATAACAGCGACGAGTCAAGTAAATCCAGGCGGCACAACCAGTGTAACGGTACCACCAGCAACATTTGGTGCAACGGATCCAAGTAGTGGAACGATAACATCTATAACGATAACATCATTCCCAACAAATGCAACAACGATTACTATCAATGGAACAACGTACACTTCAGGAACTTTCCCTGGAGGCGGTGTAACGGTTCCAACAACAACAAATGGTGAACCAACACAAGCGATAACAGTAGATCCAATTGATGGTGCTGTAACGGTAGCTATACCTTATTCAGCAACTGATAATGCAGGTATGACAAGCACACCAAGTGGTGTAGCGAATGTGCCATTCTTTACAGTTGGTATCAGTGGAACTCTGTTTGATGATGTGAATGGTTTAAATGATAACACAGTAAATGGTTTAGGAAATGGAGTGCCAAGCAGTACACCTATCTATGCAAATCTAATAGACGTATTAGGCAATGTAGTAGCAAGTGTTTTACTAAATTCAAACGGTAATTATAGTTTCAATGAAGTAAATCCTGGAACATATGATATTCAAGTGAGTACAATTCAAGGAATTGTAGGGCAGCCAGCACCGATTACCAATTTGCCAACAGGTTGGATTCATACTGGTGAGAATTTAGGTTCAACTCCAGGAAATGATGGTATTGCAAATGGAATTTTAACTTCAGTGACTGTAGTGTCTACACCGATAACTCAAGCCAATTTTGGAATCAGAGAACCGATAAGTTTAGGTAATTCAGTTTGGAACGACTTTAATAAAAATGGATTACAAGAAGTAACAGAACTAGGTATAGCAGGTGCAACTGCCAATTTATATATAGATGCAAATACCGATGGTGTGCCAGATGGTGCAGCTATTGCTACTATCTTATCAGGTGCAAACGGAGAGTATATTTTTGATGGTTTATATGCTGGAAATTATATAGTAGGTATTGTACCTCCAAGTATTGTTGGTGGTGCATATACAAGCAGTGCAAGCGGACAAGAACTTAATCCGAATTTAAATATTGATGGTAATGATAATGGAATTAGTACCTCTGGTGGCGAAACCATTAGCGGAACAATTACATTAACCGCAGGAACAGAACCATTAGGTGAATTACCTAATAATGCATTAGCGCCTGATGTAAATGCAAATCTTACACTCGACTTTGGCTTCTTTGTTTGTCCAAGTAATTTCACATTCAATCCAATATATGTTTGTCCAGGCTCGACCATTGATTTAACTACACTTGAGCCAACAAATTATACAGGTGGTGTATGGCGAGATAATAATGGTGTGATATTAGCAACAACCCTTGTAAGCAATGGATTATTTAATTATACGTATTCAAATGGCTTATGTGTAGCGATGGGAAGTATTGATGTTATCGTGAATATCCCAGATTATACCCCAACTTTATCGATAGCACCAAGTGCAATTACAGGCACTTCAAATGTAAGAGTTATTGCAACGATATCTGAAATCAATAACAGGGTTCCATGTTCTGATATTTACATTATGATACCGCGACTTGAGCCTAGGTTTACTTTCTCATATAGTGATACAGCAACCGTGATGGGTGGTGTTTCGGTAAGCAACGCAGATTGGCAATATTTTGGAACCAACCCTAGTTTCTATGTTTGGAAATATATTGGCGCAACTGCATTTCCTGCAGGTGGTTTTTCAAAGCTTGGATTTATCGGACCTTATAATCCTAATGAAACGGATGGTGAAACAAGCTTCGGTGTACAGATATTCCAAGGCTCAGGTGGAGAAGATAATTTCACAAATAATACCGATTCGGAAGTACTCATTTATTTCAGATAAAACTCATCATAAAATTCAAATATTAAAACAAGCATTATGAACAAGATAAACAACATACTACTGTTATTCATGCTTATTGCAGTAGGCGCAAACGCACAAACGGCTTATAATCCGTTTACGCAAAATATACATTTTGCACCTGAACCAATTGCAGCTGGTTTTCCATGTGGAAGCACACAAACAGTAGAGTTTACTCAAGGCTTTACTACTGCAGCCAATGCTGTTCAATGGCAAACCAATCCGTTAACCGTAACCATTTGTGTAACTGGATTTACCTTTACAGGCTCTGCATCTTCGATAGTAAGTGGCAGTTATGCTCAATATTTTGATTGGGCTTATGATTCCTTTGCACCAGGTTGTGTAATTGGTACACAAAACCAAACATTACAAGGCATTGGCACCAATCCGTTATTTCCCAACCCTAATTCGTCAGGAAATATAGCCGTTACACTAACCGTTCCCGAAACTTCACCAATTGGTACCATCTTAGCGGTAAATGTAAATTTACAAGTGCCAGGATATATGCAAATGTTTAATTCGGCGCCAGACGATAATGAGTCAACCATGACTCAAACCTATTGCCCACTATCAATTTCAGGAACTGTATACAACGACAGAAATGGAGATGCAAATGTAAACGGATTACCTATTTCAGCACCGGATGGTTCGCCGTTGTTCGCGAATCTTTTTGATTCAGTTGGTGTGGTGGTTGCCGTAGTAGCGGTTAATCCCAATGGAAACTATGAATTTTTAAATGTAAATCCATATACAACTTATGTGGTTTCAGTTGGCACCATACCTGGCGTGATAGGAAGTATTGTACCTAATACAGCGTTGCCGGGTACATGGATGCATACCGGTGAAGATTGTTGTGATATGCAAGGTACCGATGGTATTGTAGATGGTATAACCATTGTAAACGTAACAAACTTCCGAAAATTTAATGTTGATTTTGGTATCAAAGATCCAAATGCGTTTAACCTTCCATTGGTGTTAAAAAACTTTTTTGTAAGTGAATATAACTGTACCGGTTTATTATCGTGGACTACCTCTCAGGAAATGAACACTTCACATGTTGATATTTATAGAAAAACTGAAACAGGGGTATTTGAAAAGATAGCGACCGTGCAAGGTGCTGGAAATAGTTCAACTGAAAAAGTTTATAGCTATATCGACAAAGACATTGTAAGTGATAAAGTGTACGAATATAAATTACGTTTTGTAGATATTGATGGTCAGTTTACCGAATCTGATATTCGATCATTAAGTATGAATTGTACTACGCAATCAAATAGTATCAATATATTCCCAAATCCTGCAAGTAACGAGTTAAATATTTTATATGTTACCGAAGCAGAAGAAGCGGAGCTGACGTTAAAAGTGGTAGATATTACAGGTCGTTCCATACTAACAAAAAACCAAATAATAAAAAGCGGACCGAATGTAGTTACCTTCGATTTAAGTCATCTTGCGGTGGGTACCTATATGCTACGATATCATGATAATGATGCCTTAACAACAGGGACCTTGCAATTTATTAAAAAGTAAAATTAGGGTACCAGTAACAATCATGGGTACTGATGTATAAAAAGATTATGTATAGGCGGTTTGTAGATGCAAACCGCCTAATTTTTTCAAATAAAATACGCGACTTCAAAAAATAAGTTATGCTCTAAGTTATTGTAATACAATATTTTAACTAATTATAATGTGATTATTTATTATTAATACCTTTTTGTAAATTTCAGATGGCATGGTTATTGCTTGCTAGTTAGCCGTTTGTGTGGAGAAGATGTGAATTTGAGCTGTGGCATGATGTGGAAGTGAGATACAGAGCAGGCTTTACAGCAGCTTTGGACAAAAAGAAGAACGAAAATATTGTAAACCTTAAATAACAATTAAACCTTTAAAAAGTATTCATAATTCTAAAATTAAAAGCAAATGAAAAAATTAAACTTTCTCACAATTCTGCTGATATTTTGCTATGGATTGGCCTATAGTCAGACGGCCTATAATCCATTTACGCAAAATATCCATTTCGCGCCTGAACCAACGGCTGCCGGGTTCGAATGCGGTTCTGTGCAAACCGTTGTCTTTACACAAGGTTTAACCACTAGCGCCAGTGCCACTCAATGGGCAACAGCACCCTTAACGGTTACCATCTGTCTTCAAGGATTTGAATTTAACGGACCAGCCTCTTCTGTGGTTTCCGGTTCCTATGCCAGTAACTTTAACTGGGCCTATGTAATTGGTTCTCCGGGCTGTATCATTGGTACACAAAATCAAACCTTAGCTGGTACAGGATCTAATCCTGCTTTCCCGAATCCTGCTTCTTCAGGTTCTATTAATCTTTCATTAAAAGTTCCTAACTCTTCTCCTGTTGGTACTACCTTAAAAGTTGATGTTACTTTACAAGTACCAGCTTATATGGCTCTCTTTAATTCTGTTCCTGATGATAATGAGTCTACACAAACGCAAACTTATTGCGGATGTTATGTTCTCACTGATGCCGGTACAGTTGCCGCAAACCAATCATTTTGTGTAAGTGGCGATCCTGCTGCATTTACTTCATCTGCTCCAGCAAGTGGTGGTAGCGGTGGTATTATCTTATATCAATGGCAAAATTTAGTAGGTGCAACTTGGACTGATATCCCTGGTGCAACCTCATTAGGTTATGATGCGCCAACAGTTTCAAACACTACACAATATCGTCGTAATGCGAAAAGAAGTTTGTGTGGAGGTTGGATTAGTTCTAATGTATTAACTGTAACTATAAATTCATTACCGGTTGTAGATGCCGGCAGTGATCATAATTTAGATTGTAATACTACTTCAGCGCTTATTGGAACTGCTGATATTCCAGGTAATTCATATGCTTGGAGTCCATCAACTGGTTTAAGTGCAAACAATATCGCGCAACCTACTGCTAACCCTTCGGCCACAACAGTGTATACTGTAACGGTTACCGGCGCTAATGGTTGTACGGCTTCTGATGTTGTTACTGTAAATGTAAATACGGTTCCTCCTGTTACTGATGCGGGAAGTGATAAATTTTTAACTTGTTCTGTTACCTCAGCTGTAATTGGTACAGCGGCGGTTGCAGGAAATTCTTATTCATGGAGTCCTGCATTAGGTTTAAGTGCTACTAATATTGCTCAACCTACTGCAAATCCTTCAGTAACCACAAGTTATACTGTAACGGTTACTGGTAGTAATGGTTGTACAGCTACTGATGTAGTTTTAGTTGATG
Organism: Bacteroidota bacterium; assembly: GCA_016706595.1. Taxonomy (GTDB): domain Bacteria; phylum Bacteroidota; class Bacteroidia; order Chitinophagales; family Chitinophagaceae; genus OLB11. The sequence goes on from JADJJH010000007.1 coordinate 397,627, forward strand.
TAAATACAGCACCTCCTGTTGTAAATGCAGGTACTGATCGTTTTTTGAATTGTAATGTCACATTAACAGTAATCGGAACTTCTGCTATCGCAGGAAATTCTTATTCATGGAGTCCTTCTTTAGGTTTAAGTAATGCGTCAATTGCACAACCAAATGCGAATCCTTCTGTAACTACAACTTATACAGTTACTGTTACCGGAACTAATGGTTGTACTGCTACTGATGTAGTTATCGTGAATGTTGATACAACACCTCCGGTTGCTGATGCAGGAACTGATAAAAACTTAACTTGTTCGCTTACTTCAGAAGTCATTGGATCGGCTGCGATTGCTGGTAATTCATATTCATGGAGCCCAGCCACTGCTTTAAGTGCAACGAATGTTGCTCAACCTACAGCTAATCCTTCGGCTACAACATCATATACTGTTACCGTTACCGGAACTAATGGTTGTACTTCAACTGATGTAGTTACTGTAAACGTTAATACAGTACCTCCGGTGGTTGATGCGGGAACAGATAAAAATTTAACTTGTACTACAACTTCTGCAACTATAGGTTCAACTGCTATTGCAGGAAATACTTATGCTTGGAGTCCAGCTACAGGTTTAAGCGCTACAAATATTGCGCAACCTGTTGCGAATCCTTCTGTTACTACAACCTATACAGTTACTGTAACCGGTACGAATGGTTGTACTGCAACCGATGTGGTTGTTGTAAATGTAAATACGGTGCCACCGGTTACCGATGCTGGTTCTGATGCATTTTTAACTTGTTCAACAACTTCAGCTATCATTGGAACTTCAGCTTTACCTGGTCATTCATATTCATGGAGCCCGTCTTTAGGATTAAGCTCAACCAATGTAGCTCAACCAACTGCTAGTCCTGCCGCTACTACTTCATACACAGTTACAGTTACTGGTACCAATGGTTGTACCTTAACCGATGTTGTAGTTGTAAACGTGAATACAGCACCACCGGTTGTGGATGCAGGAACAGATAAAAACTTAAATTGTACGAATACGTCTTCAACCATTGGAACAGCTGCTATCGCAGGAAATTCATATAGCTGGAGTCCTTCTATCGGATTAAGTGCAACAAATATTGCTCAACCAATTGCAAATCCCTTATCAACAACTAACTATACAGTTACTGTTACCGGAACTAACGGTTGTACTGCAACTGATGTAGTAACTGTGAATGTAGATATTGCTCCGCCAACAGTGGATGCAGGGTCAGATAGAAACTTAAATTGTAATATCACTTCGGCGATTATTGGAACTTCTGCTTTAGCAGGAAATTCATATAGTTGGAGTCCTTCTACAGGATTAAGCGCAACTAACATTGCACAACCTACAGCAAATCCTTCAGCAACTACATCATATACAGTTACTGTTACCGGAACAAATGGTTGTACTTCAACAGATGTAGTTTTAGTAAATGTAAATACAACACCTCCGACGGTTGATGCAGGGTTTGACAAAAACTTAAATTGTACTACTACCTCTTCGTCAATAGGAACTACTTCTATTCCTGGTTATTCTTATTCTTGGAGCCCTGCAACTGGCTTAAGTGCAACGAATATTGCACAACCTATTGCTAGTCCATTAAGTACTACAACCTATACAGTTACCGTTACCGGAACCAATGGTTGTACTGCAACCGATGTGGTGGTTGTAAATGTAAATACCGTACCTCCGGTTTCTAATGCAGGTCCTGATCAAAACTTAAACTGTTCTATTACAGCTGCAATTATTGGTAACCCAGCGATTGCCGGAAATACTTATTCATGGAGCCCAGCTACCGGTTTAAACTCAACTTCATTAGCACAACCTATAGCAAGTCCTACTTCAACTGAAACGTATACTTTAACAGTAACTGGTGCAAATGGATGTACTTCTACTAGCACAGTAACTGTGTTTGTAAATACAGCACCTCCTATTGCTGATGCCGGAACAGATAAAAACTTAAATTGTAATGTAACTTTAACAACCATTGGAACTCCAGCAAATTCAGGAGATTCATACTCATGGAGCCCTTCAATTGGATTAAGTGCAAATAATATTGCGCAACCTATTGCTAATCCATCAGCTACAACAACTTATACATTAACAGTAACCGGTGCAAATGGTTGTACGGCAACTGATGTAGTAGTTGTTAATGTAAATACTACACCTCCAGTAACAAACGCAGGTGTTGATAGAAACTTAAATTGTACGACAACTTCAGCGGTAATTGGAACGATTTCAATTCCGGGTAATACCTATTCTTGGAGCCCAGCAACTGGATTGAATTCAACATCGATTGCACAGCCAACAGCAACACCGTCAACTACTACAACGTATACCGTTTTAGTAACCGGTTCAAATGGTTGTACTTCAACAGATGTAGTAGTTGTAAATGTGAATACTACTTTGCCTATTGCCGATGCAGGTTTAGATAAAAATCTTACATGTGCAAGTCCTTCAACCATTATTGGTACAACGGGTATTGCAGGTAATAGCTATGTTTGGAATCCTTCTACTGCCTTAAATGCAAATACTATTGCACAACCTATTGCCAATCCTGTTGTTACTACTGTTTATACAGTAACCGTAACTGGTTCAAATGGTTGTACTGCAACCGATGCAGTAATCGTGAATGTAAATAATACAGTACCAACAATTACAATTACAGGTACTCCAGAAGTTTGTAATGGTAGTTTAGCTGCCATGACAGCAACCACAACCATTGGTACAATTATGTGGAGCAATGGTTCATCATTACCAACACAAAATTTATCGGTTGGTACTTATACAGTAACTGCCGATAACGGTGGTTGTACAAGTACGGCAACAGTTACTGTGGTAACTCGTGAAGGTACTGTAGGTAACTATGTTTGGAATGATGCGAACGCTGATGGTATTAATAACGAACCTATTTCTTCTGGTATCAATGGTGTACCTGTTCAATTATGGAATGTAGGTTTAGATTTAATTCAAGGAAATGCAGATGATCAATTATATGCTAGTACAAATACAGCAAATAATACATCAGGTAATCCGGGTTATTATAATTTCATTGTTTGTATAGATGGTAACTACTATGTGAAATTCCCTCTTTCAACGAATGCAAATGATACCTTAACTACACAAACTGCCACACCATATGCCGATAATAATTCGGATGCAAATAAGATTACAGGTAATTCGCCAGTATTCTCAATTCAAACAAATGGTGCTGGTTTATTAAAAGATAATAATACCATTGATGCCGGTTATGTATTAACCTTATCATTAGGTAATTCGGTTTGGAATGACTTAAATAAAAATGGTGTAAAAGATGGTGCAGAGCCTGGTTTATCAGGAGCTTCCGTAAAACTATATAACGATGTAAATAATGATGGTGTGCCTGATGGTGCTGCCATTGCTACTACAACAACCAATGCAAGTGGATTATATATTTTCAACGAATTACTCCCAGGGAATTATTTAGTAGGTGTTACACCTCCAGCTCCAGGAAGTGGTAATAACTTTGTGAGCAGTGTTACTGGTCAAGAAGTAAATCCAAATCTTGATGTTGATAATAACGATAATGGTATTATCACAGCAGGTGGTGAAACTTTAAGTGGAACCATTACTTTATTAGGTGGAACAGAGCCTACAGGTGAAACTCCAAATAATGGTATTGCTGCCGATAATAGTTCTAACCTTACTATCGACTTTGGTTTCTACCAACCGGTTAGTATTTATGGTAACGTATTTAACGATATTACTGGTCCAACAAATGTAGATGGTTTAGGTTTAGGCTCTGCTACAGGTATTCAGTTATATGTGAATTTATTGAATTCTTCTGGTATTGTAGTTGCAGTAGTTCCTGTAAATGCAAATGGAACCTATACTTTTACAGATGTAATGCCAAGCACTACGTATTCTGTTTTATTAAGCACTAACCAAGGTGTAGTAGGTAACCCTGCTCCTGCAGTTTCTTTGCCAACAGGTTGGGAAAATGTAGCTGAAGATTGTTGCGATAATACAGGTAATGATGGCAGTGCAAATAGTATTACAACGATTGTATTAGGAACCACTGACGTATTTAATGCAAACTTCGGTATTCGTCAACCTATGAGTGTTGGTAACTCGGTTTGGTTAGATTTCAATAAAAATGGTATCAAAGATCCAACTGAATTGGGTATTCAAGGTGCAACTATTAATTTGTATGTAGATGCCAATAATGATGGTGTACCTGATGGTCCTTCAATTGCTACTACAGTTTCTAATGTAACTGGTGATTATGTTTTCAATGGTTTAAACACAGGTAATTATTTAATTGGTGTAATTCCTCCAGCAGTTGCAGGTGGTACTTATGCTAGCAGCGTTACCGGCCAAGAGGTTAATCCTAATTTAGATGTAGATAATAACGATAATGGTATTATTACCAATGCGGGTGAAACGCTAACAGGCACTATCACTTTAGTACCTGGTACAGAACCAGGTGGTGAATTGCCAAACAATGCCTTAGCTCCGGATTTAAATGCGAATCTTACTATCGATTTCGGATTCTTCGTATGTCCTAACAACTTTACTTTCAATCCTATCTATGTATGTCCGGGTAACACAACCGATTTGCTTGCATTAGAGCCAGCAAATTATACAGGTGGTGTTTGGACTGATAACAACAATGTAGTAGTAAGTAATACCAATGTTTCAAGTGGAGTTTATAACTATACTTATACGAATGGTACATGTATTGCTACTGGCAGTGTAAGTGTAGAAGTAAACATTCCGGATTATACACCAACGATTTCCATTGCACCAAGTGCTATCACAGGTACACAAAATGTAAGGGTAATTTTAACGATTACGGAATTGTTGAATAGAACGCCTTGTTCGGATGTATATGTTTTAGTTCCTAAATTAGAACCACGTTATACTTTTACTTGGGATGCAACAGCAACAAGTATTGGTGGCATAGCCGTAAGCAATGCTGATTGGCAGTTTTACAATACAAATCCTAACTTCTATGTTTGGCAGTATGTAGGTGCAACAGCTTTCCCTGGCGGTACTTCATCTAAGCTTGGTTTCCTAGGGCCATATAATCCTAATCAAACAGATGGGGAAACCAGTTATGGTGTCCAAGTATTCCAAGGATCAGGTGGTGAATCAAATATCGTGAACAATACCGATTCGGAAGTGTTGATCTATTTCAGATAAAAACAATTCATTTAAACATTTAAAAATTACAATTATGTATAAAATAAATTTCAAACTCATGGCCTTGCTTCTGATTCTAATCGGAGGCAACGCCTATGGGCAAACAGCATATAATCCGTTCACGCAAAATATTCATTTTGCTCCTGAACCAACTGCCGCAGGATTTGCTTGTGGTTCAACACAAACCATTGTATTTACACAAGGCTTAACAACCAGTGCCGATGCAACACAATGGCAAACTAATCCATTGAAAGTAATCATCTGTTTAACAGGGTTTACTTATGATGGTGCTGCCTCAAGTATTGTTAGCGGCAGCTATGCTAGTAACTTCGATTGGGCATACGATGCTTTCGCTCCGAATTGCTTAATTGGTACGCAAAATCAAACCATAAAAGGTACTGGTGGTAATCCCATCATGCCAATAGCCAACGCTGCAGGTGAAATTAAAGTGAATGTAAAAGTTCCATCGGTATCACCAATCGGTAATGTACTTTCTATTGATGTAAACTTGCAAGTGCCAAGTTATATGACACAATTTAATTCAATTCCTGATGATAACGAATCTACACAAACGCAATCCTATTGCGAATTGGTTGCAAGTGGAATGATTTACACTGATGAAACAAATGATCAAACTGTAAATGGAATACCTGCTTCAAATGCTGCTGGTTTTGCATTGAATGCTCATCTCGTGGGTTCAGATGATAAAGTGATTGATGTAGTAACTGTGGGTTCAGATGGTACTTACGAATTCAAAAACGTAAAAGGAAATGCTACCTATACTGTAATCATAACAACGGCTAAAGCAAATGCTGGCAGCGCAGCACCATCAGTCGTTTTACCTGAAAATTGGGTATTTACGGGGGAAGATTGTTGCGATAAAACCGGAACAGATGGCGAAGCGAACGGTATTCTTACGTTGGGTGTAACTAACTATTCGAAAATAAACGCAAATTTTGGTATCCGTGATATGAAGGCAACAACCTCACAAGTGGTTATCAAAAATTTCTTCGTTAGTGAATTTAATTGTGCAGGTTTACTTTCATGGACAACCTCTAAGGAAGCTAACACCTCTCATGTAGATATCTACAGAAAAGATGGCGCACAAGCAGTATTCTCAAAAATTGCCACCGTGCAAAGCGCCGGCGCAAGTGAGGATGATAAAATTTACAGCTATATCGATAAAGAAGTAAAAAGTGATATCGCTTATGAATATCAATTAACATTTGTGTATACAAATTCACAAACTGCAAAATCTGAAGCAAAAGCATTGACATTGAATTGTACAAGTAAAAATACAAGTATCAATATTTTCCCTAACCCAACGGTTGGCGAATTAAATGTATTGTATGTTACTGAATCAGATGATGTTCAACTTGATTTGGAAATTGTAGATATTACAGGTAGAACTATCCAAGAAAAAACACAAGTATTGAAAAGTGGTGGTAATGTAATTACATTCGACCTTGCTTCATTAGAAGCAGGAAACTATATGTTACACTACAAAGATCAATCAGCTTCTAGCAAAGGGTCTTTAAAGTTTACTAAACAATAATTGTTAAGTTATACTTCTAAAATGAGGTAAATAAAAAAGAGGCTGCAATGAATTGCAGCCTCTTTTTTATGGCTGAAATTATAGCATCTTACAACTTGACTAACAGATTGTAGGCTGGAAATACAAAGCCAATCATCATAAAATATTATTTAATATAAAAATTTGCATATGTGTATATATATGTTAATTTTGTGCATAACATTTAATAAATTCAATAAATATATAAAAATTGAATAGGTTGACGAGTGTGAGCTAATGGGTGTTCAACTTTTCATAAATGTATATGCCTTGAGGAATTTTACATGAATTATATACAAAATATACTGAGTATGCATACCCTATGCTTTCAAAAACCGAGAAAGAAAAAAGGATCATCTCAACCTATGCATTCGGTTTACTTATTGCGATGCTTGCTTATTGCACTTTTACTTTTCTGCTCTCCGAAAGCCCATGCACAAAGCAATCCAACATTTGCAATTTCCGGTACTGTTTTCAATGATGTAAATGGCTTAAGTGACAATACAATTAATGGAATTGGTTTAGGTTCCGCCTCAGGGAATCTTATTTATATCAACTTAGTTAAGAATGGATTTGTTATAGCTAGTACCATACCCAGTCTCAACGGAATATTTTCGTTTGCTAGTTTAGATACAGGTTTGTATGATATTCAAATCTCGATGATGCAGGGAATAGTACTAACACTTCCTCCGGCTAGCAGTTTGCCCTCGGGTTGGGTTTATGTTGGTGAAAATTTGGGTAGCCTGCCAGGAAATGATGGGAGTATAAATGGCTATCTTTCTCAAATTCATATCTCTAATGCTAATATTTCTGAAGTAAATTTTGGCATTGAAGAATTGCCAACCCCTTTAAATTATATTGCTATCCCACAGGTTAATCCTGGTGGTTTGATGGCGGCACCAGTTTCTCCGAGTTTCTTTTTTGTAAATGATCCAAATGGAGGTTTTATTACTGCCATTCGTATCCTGAATTTTCCATTTGGGGCAGCCGGTATCTCTATTAATGGTATCTATTATAATTCCGCAAATTTCCCGCTAGGCGGAGTCCTTCTTCCAACCAATGCCAATGGACAACCCTTGCAGTCTATCGGACTTGATCCTTTCAATGGGAATGTATCCCATACTATTTATTACTCGGCCATCGACAATGCCGGCAAAGAAAGTATCAATAACGGACAGGTTCAACTAAGTTATTATACCATTTCGTTGCAGGGTACAGTTTTTAATGATGTAAACGGGCTCACTGATAATTACATTAATGGAGTAGGGGTTGGCAACCCTTCGGGGATGAATTTATATATTAATATTTTAAACTCGTTTGGAAATGTGATAGGATCAACTCCAGTAAATGCAAATGGCACGTATACAATTGCCACGATAGATCCCGGAAATTACAGTTTACAACTGAATGTTACGCAAGGCATTTTTGGCTACCCCCCTCCCATTTTATCCTTGCCTTTAGGATGGGTGCCTACCGGCGAAAAATTTGGAAATGGCAGTGGGCATGATGGTGTAGCAAACGGATTGCTTCAAAATGTTATAGTTACTGACACCAATGTGTTTTCTGTAAATTTTGGAATTGAAGAACTACCGACACCCATAAACTATACGGCAGCATCTCAAGTAAATCCCGGATCAACAAATTTTGTAAGTGTAAACCCTTCTTATTTTCATGCAAGCGATCCATCGGGTGGAAGTATCTCATCGATTCGAATTATATCTTTTCCCAGCCAAGCCAGTCACTTAACTATCAACGGCATTACGTATACGGCATCAAGTTTTCCGAGTATCGGAATCGACATTCCAAGCAATGCATTAGGTGAACCACTTCAAAGCATTCTCATGAATCCTTTCGATGGTAACATTACGGCGCATTTGCTTTTTAAGGCCATCGATAACGCAGGCAAATTGAGCAATACATCAGCAACTATTCAACTACCTTTTAACACACTTCAAATTTCAGGCAAGGTTTATAATGATGTAAATGGTTTAACTGATTTCACTGTAAATGGTATGCCTTTTGGAAATCCTGCATCTACCACATTATATGCTAATCTTATCAATTCATCAAATGCGGTTATTGCAAATACTATAGTGAGCCTGAATGGAGATTTTTTGTTTGATTTGTTATATCCGGGAACTTATTCAATTCAAGTTTCTACACAACAAGGGTTGATTGGTAATGTTCCTCCGCTTACTTTGTTGCCATCCAATTGGGTATATACCGGCGAATTTCAAGGGGTCGGTATGGGTAATGATTTTAATGCAAATGGATTACTCTCCGGCATCAACCTTAGCAGCAATGGTATACATGACCTTTCTTTTGGCATCGAATCTTTAGCCAATTGTTCAACCACGCCTGCTACACAACAAATCAATCCCGGAGGTTCAAACTTAGCAGTTGTCCCGGCAAATTCATTTAGTGCAAACGATTTTGATGGTGGATATATTGTTTCAATAACCATCAATGCTTTTCCGTCAAATGCCAATGCAATCAGTATTAATGGTACTTGGTATACATCACTAAACTTTCCAATTTCCGGAATCACCATTCCAAGTAATTCAGTAGGTGAACCCTTGCAAAATATTGAAATTGACCCTATCGATGGAAATGCATTAGTTAGTATATCATTTTTAGCAATCGATAATGCTGGGTTTGTAAATAATAACGCTGGTTTTGCTTCTGTGCAATTTAATACGCTTAGCATATCCGGCAGTGTTTTAAATGATGCAAATGGTATGAGTGACACGCTTGTCAATGGTTTCGTTATAAGCAATCCATTGGCTGCCAGTTTGTATTTGAATTTATTAAACACATCAGGCTATGTAATTCAATCAAATGTGGTGCTGCCAAATGGAACTTATCATTTTACACAACTTTACCCGGGTAATTATATCGTTCAGTTAAGTTTGCATCCAGGTACGATTGGTCAAATTGCACCAAGTGCCGAATTACCCTCGGGTTATACCTATACCGGTGAACATATTGGTTTAAGCATGGGCAACGATGGAACGGTAGATGGATTATTAAATGTTTCATTGAATATGAACGACGCAATAGAAGCAAATTTTGCTATCGAAGAATTACCCATACCTTACATTTTATCGGCTTTACCACAAATTAATCCAGGCTCAAACATCTCCATTGTAGTTCCGCCTAATTTGTTTGGTGCCTACGAATTTAATGGTGGTTTTGCTACCGAGATTACCCTATCTGCATTTCCAATAAATACCCATTCATTGATGGTTGATGGCATCTTGTATCTATCTTCAACTTTCCCACTTTCAGGAATTACTATTCCTTTGGATGCCCTAGGCTTACCCGTATTTTCAGTTAGTATTGACCCATTAGATGGTGCTTTAAATGTAATCATTCCGTTTTCGGCAAAGGATAATGCAGGTAAAATAAGTCCGGCTACCGGATTAGCTACTTTGCCTTTTTATTCGGCTGGTATCAACGGATTTGTTTTGAATGATGTAAATGGTTTAAGTGACAGTATCGTTAATGGATATGGTATTGGCCACACAAACGGAAATCCATTATTTGTTAATTTATTAGATACGTTAGGTTTCGTTATCGATACGAGTGTTGTGCAAAGCAATGGATCTTATCATTTTACACAAGTAAACCCAGGTAACTATAGTTTGCAATTATCAATCACCATGGGCACAATTGGTTCGCTTGCACCTATTTCAACTTTGCCGTCAAGTTGGGTTCATACTGGCGAATTTATCGGCACTGGAATTGGAAACGACGGATTACCAAACAATATATTAGCAGGCGTGCAGATTATTTCGAATGATATAAACCATGCAAATTTCGGTATCGAAGAATTACCCTTTCCTCTCAATAGTTCAAACGTAGTAGGTCTCAATCCCGGTGCAAATAATTGTGCACTTGTGCCTTCAACAGCTTTTAATGCCGATGATTCGAGCGGGGGATTTATCAATACCATTGCCTTACTACAATTCCCTTCAAATGTTAATAGCATAACCGTAAATGGAAATTTATATACCACGTCAAACTTCCCGGTTGTTGGTATTTACCTACCTACTTTGGCTAATGGTGAATTGGCTGTTCCTTTATGCGTTGATCCTATAAACGGAGCACAAACCATATCTATAGAATATTATGCCATTGATAATGCAAATCAAATGAGTTTATCATCAGCCCAGGCCGACTTCATTTTTACCTCAGCAAGTATAAGTGGTAATGTATATAATGATATCAATGGTTTGGTAGATGCAACCGTGAATGGTGCCGGAATAGCTTCACCATCGAGTTCAGCATTGTACGCAAATTTACTAGATACCAATAGTATCGTAGTGGCAAATACAACCATTAATGCAAATGGAATGTATACATTTCAAGGCCTAGATGCTGGGCATTATGCAATACAATTAAGCACATTACAAGGTATTGTTGGCACCTCATCACCGCAATCAATTTTACCGGCAAATTGGGCTTATACCGGCGAAAATATTGGGAATGCTAGCGGTAGCGATGGATATATTGATGGTAAATTGGCAAATGTATTTCTTGTAAATGCAGATCTCATGGATGCAAATTTTGGTATTGAAGAACTGGCCATTCCGCTAGATGCAAATGCAAACGTTCAACCCAATATTGGGTCAACGGTAGAATCATGGGTGAATGCAATATTGTTTTCGGCAAATGATGCAAGCGGCGGACAAGTTACTGATATCCATTTGCCGATATTTCCGGAAAAAGCTACATCTATAACCATTAATAATATTAATTATCTGCCAAGTACTTTTCCGGTTGCTGGTGTTACTATCCCGGCAAATACTTACGGACAACCGCTACAGAGTATATCGGTTGATCCGATTGATGGGGCCATCGCAGTAATTATTCATTATCAAGCCATAGATAATGCCAATTTAAAAAGTGAAGTGATTGGTAAAATTCGTTTGCCGTATTCTATGCCACACCCTGATATTAATGTGGCGTTTACAAATTTATTGATAGAAGGAAATGTAAGTACTAACGACAAGGTGCCTGCCGGAACATCTTATAGTAACCCATTCCCAAATCCGGCTAATCCATCTTCGTCATTACCAATTGTTACAAGTACCGGAAGCTATACATTTACAACCTCTGTATCAGGGGTATATATCTTTAAGGTTCCGGTACTAAGTCCGGGTGGTGGTAATTTATTAATCGACTTAATTATTAATGTACTCAATGATGGAACGTTGGCTAACCCTCCGGTAGCTAATTTAGATATCGCATATTCTTTATCATCAATGCCGGTAGTGATACAAACCTTGGCTAATGATGGCTGTGGTAATTTGAGTTGCAATGTGTTACCATCCAGCGTAACCATCATTTCATCACCAGGAAATGGTAGTGCAACCGTAAACCCTTCGAATGGAAGGATTTTGTACGTACCGAATCCTAATTTTTTAGGGGCAGATACCTTGGTATATCAAGTATGTGATAATACGATACCATCACAATGTGCAACTTCAAGGCAAATCATATTTGTATTACCCAGTGCAGGAGTCAATACAACTTCTGCTTGCGATGATTATAAAATGACACATGTAAATACACCTGCCTATGGTAACTTACTAATCAATGATATAGATCCGGAACATCAAATTCAAACCGCCGGATTGCAAAATATTACGATTCCGGGAAAAGGGTCATTAGGTGTATATAGTAATGGAAATTATACCTTTTTGCCGGTCACCAATTTTACCGGTCATGTTGATTTTCCTTATACTGTTTGCGATGCCGGAACAACGCAAGCTTGTGTACAGGCAACTTTGCATATTTTAGTTTCAAGCAATGTGGCCTTACCTGTTGAAATGGATTATTTTATTGCGGAAGTTAAAGATTGTAAAACCCATTTATTATGGGGTACGAAAACTGAAATGAACTCACTCCGCTTTTCAGTTTTTAGAAAAGGCAAAGGAGATTTTAAATTTACAAAAATCGGAAGCGTTGCAGCCGCAGGCAATTCGAATGAAAGGCAGCACTATAGCTATACTGATGAAAATGTGCTTGATGGAAGTTATGAATATTTTATTGAAAGCGAAGATATTGATGGCAAATTGCAGCAAAGCAAAATGCAAACTGCTGATATACAGTGCGATCAAAATTTGCAAATTGTAGTCTTTCCAAATCCTGCTCATGAATATATTAATATAAACATTGTGAGTAATAGCAGCGAATTGTTTACTATCGGCATTACTGATTTAACAGGTCGTCAGTTGGCATATTCGCAAACATTCTCTGAAAACGGAACGAAAACGATACAAATTCCGACATCACATTTTAGTAATGGGAATTATCATATTAAAATTGAAAGTGAAAATTATCGCAAAGTATTTTTAGTGAATATTACGAACTAAATTGCCTTCTAAAATTACAAGTATGTATCGCTGTTTCGTGTTGAGTTTTTTTTGTTTTGTTTGCTTTTTTGAAGCCCAGGCTCAATCGTATCAACAACGAATTATATCACATCGTGAAAAGTATAAGCAAGAATTTTTAGAAGATGAGAACAGTCCGCTTAAAAAACGTGACCTTAAATTTTTGCAATTCTTTGAAATTGATAGTGTATATAAAGTAGTGGGTGATTTTAGTAGAATTATCGACACGCTTGGCTTCGATATGCATACCCATAGTGGGGTTATAAAAAAATATTATGTATATGGAAGTGTAGAATTTGTATTAAAGAATACTCCTTGCAAGTTATTCATTTATCAAAGTGAAAAATTGAAAAATAAAGAGGGGTTTGAAGATTATTTATTTATCCCGTTCACCGATCCAACCAATAATGTAAGCAGTTTTGGTGGCGGAAGATACCTTGATTTTAGATTCTCCGATATCATCCATAATCAGCTTACTATCGATTTTAATACATCCTATAATCCTTATTGTGCATATAAAGGTGGATATGCATGCCCGATACCACCACGTGAAAATGACCTATCCATTTCGGTTGAAGCCGGAGAGATGAATTTTGGGAAGGGGTTATAAATTACGAATTACGGTATTAGGTTGTGCGTAATTCGTCATTTTTCATTCGTAATTAACTAAACGCTTCTCTTATTTTATCAAAAAAGCTTTTATCCGATTTACTTGCATCGGGTTTAAAGTTTGGTGAATGCTTCAATTTTTCGAGCATTGCTTTTTCTTCTGCACTCAGATGTTGTGGTGTCCAAACATTAATATTAATTAATTGATCTCCCTTTTCATAACTATTTACACTTGGAAAACCTTTGCCTTTTAATCGTAATATTTTGCCTGCTTGCGTACCGGGTGGTATTTTAATTTTTGCCTTACCGGTAACCGTTGGAATTTCAACTTCTAAGCCGGCAACAACATCCGGAAAGGAGAGATGTAATTCATACAAAACATTTAATCCTTCACGCATTAATTCAGGATGTTTTTCTTCTTCAATCACCACCAATAAATCTCCGGGGTATCCATTTCGTTCACCGGCATTGCCTTTTCCACTCACATTCAATTGCATCCCTTCTTGCACACCGGCGGGTATGTCAATGCTAATAGTTTCATCACCGTATACACGTCCTTCTCCTTTACATGAGGTACATTTATTTGCGATCATGGTACCGTCGCCATTACAGGTTGGGCAAGTAGTTACGGTTTGCATCTGACCTAAGAAGGTACTGGTAACTCTTCGAACTTGTCCGCTACCGCCACAAGTACCGCAACTTTGTATCGATGATTTATCTTTTGCACCGGAACCTGTGCATGTATCGCACTTTACATATTTTTTTACCTTAATAGTTTTGTGTGCGCCCTTAATTATTTCTTCGTAACTCAATTTTACTTTCACTCGCAAGTTACTACCACGAGCACCGGTTCCACGTGATCTTCCACCGCGTCCGCCTTGTTGTTGTCCGCCAAAAAAACCCTCGCCAAAGACATCACCAAAGTTCGAAAAAATATCTTCCATGCGCATGCCACCTCCATCAAAACCGCCTCCACCAGAAGCACCACCAACACCTGCATGACCAAACTGATCGTAACGTTGTTTTTTATTTGCATCGCTCAACACTTCATACGCTTCTGCGGCTTCTTTAAATTTATCTTCGGCTGATTTATCACCCGGGTTTTTGTCGGGATGATATTGCATTGCTAATTTTCGATAGGCTTTCTTAATTTCATCAGCCGATGCACTTTTGCTAACACCCAATATTTCGTAATAATCTCGTTTCATGTAATAGTAATCCTAAATAATTAATATGCAGTATGTGATAATTGAACTAAGTAATATTAAACCAATGAAGCTTTGCCGACAACCACTTTTGCATAGCGAATCAATTTGTCATTGAGTAAGTAACCTTTTTCAAGTTCATCAATTACCTTACCTTCTTTATCTGTAGTATCCACCGGAATTTCCGTAATCGCTTCATGTTTTTCAACATCAAAATTTTCGCCAATACTATCAAAAGCCTTTAACCCTTTTTGATGTAAGTTATATTTTAGTTTATTAAAAACTAACAGACAGCCTTTTTTAAGGGCTTCAATATCAGTTGCGGTTTCCATTTGTTTTTCAGCACGTACAGTATCGTCTAGTACTTCAAGCATGCTTATAATTACGTCTTTGCCACCACTTTGTATAACTTCCATTTTTTCTTTGAAAGAGCGTTTTTTGTAATTATCAAATTCGGCAAATAATCGGGTATACTTATCTTTCCAATCTGCTACCTCTGCCTGTAGTTTTCCCAATTCATCTTCTGTACCCATTTCCTCGCTCAAATGGGTAGTTCCTGCCACATTATCATCCACATTCAAATTTGGCATATTTTCTTCGTTCTGTAAAGTTTCATTTCCTTTGTCGGTCATTGCTTTTATTCAATTTTAAGTTTGCAAATGTAGTGCTTGCAACTATTTTGCCAAGAATAGTTTTTACGACATATTGACGCAGTAAGCATTGAGGTAGGGTAGGCACTTAACAAATTCCTTAGTACATTTGTTGCCATGCGAAATATAAAAATCATCGAAGTAAAATCCGAAATTGGAGCGGGTACACGTGGGGCAAGTTTAGGGGTTGATGCCCTTAAAATAGCAGCCCTCGATTTTATGAGTAATTTTTTTGTGAATTTCCCAAGCGATATCGTTGAAACCGAAAATAATTTGTTGTATGAGCCAGTCGAAAGCCCCTATGCAAAACGCATTAAAGGCGTTAAAACGATGTACGAGCGGGTTGCGAAATCGGTGGAAACGAATTTGAAATCTGGATTATTTCCGTTGGTCCTTGCCGGTGATCACAGTAGTGCAGGTGGCACCATTGCCGGTATCAAAATGGCCAAACCTAAAAGTCGG
Organism: Bacteroidota bacterium; assembly: GCA_016706595.1. Lineage (GTDB taxonomy): Bacteria > Bacteroidota > Bacteroidia > Chitinophagales > Chitinophagaceae > OLB11. The sequence goes on from JADJJH010000007.1 coordinate 413,713, forward strand.
TTAGGGGTAATTTGGATTGATGCTCATGCTGATATTCATTCGCCATACACAACGCCAAGTGGCAATATGCATGGCATGCCCTTAGCAGTAAGTTTAGGTGAAGATAATTTAGACTGCCAGGTTCATCAGCCCGATGATGCTACCGTAAAGGTGTGGAATGATTTAAAAAATCTAGGTAAAATTTGTCCAAAAATATTGCCCGAAGATTTAGTATTTATTGCCCTTCGTGATACTGAGAAGGAAGAAGATCATATTTTAAAGAAGCTCGGCATTAAGATTATTCCGGTTTCGGAAGTGCGTAAAAAAGGAGTTGAACAAGTGGTTCGTCAAGCCTTATTAAATTTGAAACAATGCGATGATATTTATGTTTCGTTTGATGTTGATAGTTTAGATAGCAGTATTTCGCGTGGAACCGGAACGCCTGTACCTAATGGATTAAAAGAGCGAGAAGCCGAAGATTTAGTAGCAAGCCTTATGCAAAATCATAAAATTTGTTGTTTTGAAATTACCGAAGTAAATCCGACGCTTGATAAAGAAAACTTAATGGCCGAAATCGCCTTTAATGTACTACAACGAAGCGTGAATATTTTGCTGATGAACTAGTGGAGCCTTATTTTGTTAAGGTGTTTGAAGGTTAATGCGTTTTCTTTTTGAAATAGGAAGTATACAAAGGGGCTTTATTGTTTTGATGATTTTTTATTTCTATACAGATGTGCTCTATTCTAAGATTTATTCAGAACAAATTTCCCTAAGCTTTTCCATTGCTGCTTCTATCGTTTCATCTTTTTTTGCAAAACAAAACCGAATGAGTTTATCGTCGCGACCATCATGGTTAAATGCACTCATGGGGATAGTTGCAACACCGTATTCTTTGGTAAGCCAAATCGCAAATTCTTTATCGGGCATATCATTAATTTTCTCGTACCCACATAATTGAAAATAACTGCCACTTGTTTTTTGATGAATCGTAAAAGGCAAGTCCTTCATATAATTCAAAAATAGATTTCGCTTCTGTTCAAAAAATGTAGGTAAGGAAAGATATTCCTTTGGATATTGTAAAAAATTTGCCAAAGCAATTTGCATCGGTGTGTTACAAGAGAAACTCAAAAACTGATGAATCTTGCGGAACTCTTTCATGATTTCTGTTGGTGCTATACAATAACCCATTTTCCAACCGGTTGCATGAAACACTTTTCCGAATGAATAGATTACCAAGCTTCGCGCAAATAAAGACGGATATTTCAAAACCGATTCGTGCGGCTTTTCATCAAAGGTAAGATGCTCATATACCTCGTCGCTGATGATATAAATATGCGTATCTCTCGTAATTTCATCTAGCATCAACATATCTTCTTTCGTCCAAACATAGCCCGTTGGATTATGTGGCGAGTTAATAATGATGGCTTTTGTTTTAGGTGAAATGGCTTCACGAACTAGTTGCCAATTCACTGAATAATCTGGATAGCTAAGGGGTACACAAATTGCTTTAGCACCATTGACTTCGATATTCGGAATGTAACTATCATAAGCAGGTTCAAGCACTATCACTTCATCGCCTGCATGTAACAGCGAAGTAAAGGCGGTATAAATTGCATAGGTAGCACCGGGTGTAATGGTAATTTCTGTATCAGCTGAAATATTTGCATGATATAAGGTATTTACTTTTTGCGCAAGCGCTTCGCGTAGTAAGGGCAAACCTATCATGGGTGCATACTGATTAAATCCATCTAGCATCGCTTTATGAACAGCTTCAATTAATAAAGGCGAAATAGGATAATCGGGAAAGCCTTGTGATAAATTGATGGCATTATGCGTTGTTGCCAGATTGCTCATCACCGTAAAAATCGTAGTACCTATATTAGGTAGTTTTGATTGCATGTGCCTTTGGATTTTTTGATTGATTGAAATGCTTTAAATAAATCACTTCCTTTTCGTCGAGTTCACGCACTTTGCCGCGTGGTAAATTCTTTTTGGTGAGTCCGGCATAAACTACCCTATCCAATGATTTCACTTCGTATTTTAAATGTTCAAAAATGCGTCGAACGATTCTGTTTCTTCCACTATGAATTTCTATACCAATTTCTTTTTTATCACCGGGCGTAATAAAGGCTACTTCATCAACGGCGGCCACGCCATCTTCGAGCAATAAGCCTTCTGCTATCGATTCAAAATCTTTCATACTTAAATTTCGGTCGAGTACTACATGATAAATTTTTCGGGTTTCATGACTCGGATGTGAAAGCTTTTGCGCAAGATCTCCATCATTGGTTAATAATAATAAACCGGTTGTATTTCTATCTAATCTGCCAACAGGAAACACTCTAGCATCGGTAATTGGTTTTAATAAATCGAGTACGGTTTTTCTACCTTCTGGATCATCGGTTGTTGTGATAAAATTCTTTGGTTTGTTCAACAAGAAATACACCATCTTTTGTTGTGGCGTTAATAATTTATCATCCAACATTACTTTATCAGATTCAACTATTTTGTAGCCGGGTTCCTTCAACACTATGCCATTTACTTTTACCTGACCATTCTTGATTAACTCAATCGCATCCCGTCGCGAGCAAATGCCAGCATGTGCGATATACTTATTCAATGGCATTTTTTCATCGGTTTTTGGAACCACTTTGGGTTCACGTGGCTTGAATGTCATTGCACCCTTTGGGGTGTAAGTATCCGGACCTTTTGTTTTATTATGGTCGCGACCTTCGTATTTCTTTTTTGGCGCAACAGATTTCTTTGGCTCGGGGTATTTAGTCTCCTTTTTTGGACGAGCGAGTTCACCCTTTTTAACATAAACACCCTTTTTCGGGCGAGCAAAATCAGAAGGAACGGGAATATTTTTTTTAGGCATTTTGGGTAGTATTTGGGTGATCAACGTTGGCTAGTTGTCCGCAGGCAGCATCTATATCTTTACCTCTACTTCGGCGCAGGCGTGCATTTACTTTATGTTTTTCGAGGTAACGCATAAATTCATCTACACGGTCTTCATCAGGCTTTTTAAAATCGGCTAATTGAATAGGATTATACTCAATGATATTCACTTTACTAGGTACTTGTCGGCAAATTTTAATAAGTTCGTCGGCGTCTTGTAGGCTATCATTTAATTTATCGAAAAGGATATATTCAAAGGTAATCGGACTTTTAGTTTGCTTGAAAAAGTAGGTAAGAGATTCAATTAATGTTTTTAAATTATTAGTTTCATTAATTGGCATAATAGTATTTCGCTTAATATCATTGGCTGCATGTAAGGATACTGCCAAATTAAACTTCACTTTATCGTCGGCTAATTTTTTAATCATTTTAGCAACCCCTGCGGTGGAAACCGTAATACGAGATGGCGACATACCCATACCATCTTGTCCGCAAATTTTTTCAATGGATTTTAATACGTTCGCATAATTGAGTAAAGGCTCGCCCATACCCATATAAACAATATTTGAAAGATGGCGATTATAGGTTTGTAACGATTGTTGATTGAGCAACATTACCTGATCGTAAATTTCATCAAAATCGAGGTTGCGTTTCCTTTCCATATAACCGGTAGCGCAAAATTTACAACTTAAACTGCAACCCACTTGTGATGAAATGCAGGCTGTGATACGGGTTTCGGTTGGAATTAAAACGCCTTCTACAAAATGCCCATCATAAGTTACAAAACGATTTTTCATCGTTCCGTCATCACTTTGTTGAGTATGATTGATGGCTAGCTTGTTTAAAGAATATTCGGCATTGAGTTGCTCGCGTAAAGATTTAGAAAGATTCGACATATCGTCGATAGAGGCTGCCCCTTTCTTCCAAATCCACTCTTCGACCTGTTTGGCTCGATAAGGTTTTTCGTTAAATGAGCTCAACAAGTTTTGTACTTCAATAGAGCTTAGGTGTCGCAGATTTTTCATCTGTGTATAATATTAGGTGAACAAATATAGGCATTCAAAAGTATTCAGATACTCGTTGTAATTCTTGCTTTACAAAATAGACTTAGCTAATTTTCAAATTACACATTTACTTCTCGATTTCGTTTCCACCACTGATACCCAATAAAACCAATCATCGTGATTGGCATAAATGCAAGAAAAATAATGCCTGAGTTAAGTCCGCGGGCACTTTCATCATCTAAAGAAGCTGCGGTTTTAGTACACATTGCACACTGACTAAAAGCCGATATTCCAATCAGTAACAAAAGAAAAAAAAGTAAGCTGAACTTTTTCATAATTATATTCAAGTAAAGTCGAATCAAATGTGTAAAGAAAAAACAATTGATTTTCGAACGCAAATTACATTTTTAAACGATTCGAAAAGAATTTCGTTTCATATTAGAGGAATGAGCTTTAAGAACAATAATTTGTATCGAAACTGGGCTTTCATGCATTAAGCTCCTGATTGCTCCTATTGTCGCATCGAGATTGAAAAATCGAATGTGAGGTACGAGTATTGATTTTTCAAATAAAAAACGTTCTCTAAGCTTTTTACCTTAATTTCGCAGATTGCCTTTTTACGAACGACGATGGGCAATACCACGCAAATTAAACCCGATCGACGTATACATGGCATTATCTCCACTTATTAAACATATCTACAGCTCAGGCGCCGAAGAAGTGATTCGCCGAGGCAAAAGGATATTTCTTACCGGAGGTGTGCAGCTGGTTAAGAAAGATGAATTTACCGGGCAAATTACTTTCAAGGTAAAAAACGACATGTATTATAATCAATATAATGTCACCATTTCAAAATTTCATGATACCTCAACCCTTTCAGCACGATGTAGTTGCCCCTATAATATGGGTGAAATATGTCGGCATGAAGCGGCAGCCTTATTTCAATTAAATGATATGATAGTCAATCAAACACTCAATGCCTCACAAGCAGTGTTTGATCAAAAGCATACCATGATTAGAATGAAAGTGATTGATTTGAAATTGCTTCGACTCTTTACTTCTACCTTTTTGTTTGAAGAAGCGGAGAAGATTTCTCAGAAACATAAAGCTAAAATTATAAGTGCCATAAATGAAAAGGTAGAGGCAGTGCTTGAATATGAGAATGAAACTTTTCAGTTAATCATCAAACGGAATGATGATAAATCGTTTGATACATCTTGTACTTGCAGTGAAACCCGACATGCACTTTGCAAACATAAGGCGGCCTTGTTTTTACAGCTGCTAAATAATTATGGTCCAACCTATTTTGATAGTATTCGGAATTGGGAAAGTCAAAAAAATAAATTACTGGCTTTGTATGGTTATAGTTTATCCGATGACTTAACGGGTAAGTTTGATTTTATGTATCAAGATGGTAAACCGATTTTAAAGGTTTTAGATACAACGATTAAAAAAGTGAATGCGATGGGTTCGCAAGAAATTCAAAAGCAAGAACCTGAAATTGAATCTACCGTAGAAAAAAATTATAATAAACGACTAGGTATCGTTATTAATTTACATGAGAACGACTTTCCTTATTTCACCATCGATTTGATTGATGGTGAGTTAAATCAAGATAAAGATTCCTTTGTAGGCACAATAAATAAACTCGATACTTCTAAATATATTTCACCCGACCATTATCCGGTTGAAGACAGAAATATTTTAACCTTAGCACGAAAGGTTCAAAAAGGAGAAACCGCGAAGTACATTTCTCGCAATTCTCCATTTGGCGACTTGTGGGAAAACATAGTTCATGAGCATACCGAATGGACGCAAGAAAACAAGGAATCGTTATATGAATATTTGCATCCAAAATTAGTTCGCTTGTTTTCGGGCATGCATCGGTGTAATCCTTTGTATATCTTGCCCAAGGGAAAGGCATTTAAAACAGCCTCATTAAAAGCTGTCAATTATATCGATCATACTCCGGTTCCGGTATTTGAAATCAAAAAGGAAAAATCAAGAAAGAAAAACGACTTTTCGGTACAAACAATTTTGTCGATCGACATTACCGGTAATATAATACCTCTTAGTAAAAACGAATTAGCCAATCCTTTGTTGTACAAGTTTGATGATAAAATTTATCTTATCAATAAACCACAAGATGCCGCAAAACTATCGTTACTCGAGAATGATACGAAAGTAGATGCTGCATCGTGGCCTAATTATTTACAACAAAAATTATTACCATTGAGCAAATTGTACGATGTACAGTTTGATAATGCCTTAGTTGAATATCATCACGAAAGTGTACCCATACCGCATGTGTATTTAGGTGAACATGGTGCCTATTTTAGTATTAGACCCTTATTCAAATATGGAAATGTTATTGCAGACTGGAACGACGAACAATCGGTAAGTAGTTACGACAATGGTAAATTGGTGATTATCCATCGAAATAAAGAAGCAGAAGAAAAATTTATTTTGATGTTGCAAGGGTTGCATCCACATCTACGCGTACAAGATATTCAACATCAATTTGCTATCCATTCAAAATATGCCTTGCAAAAAAATTGGTTCTTTTTATTCTTCGATAAAATGAAAGAAGAAAAAGTAGAGGTATATGGTTATAACGAACTGAAACAGTTTAAAATTCATAAAGCACGGCCAACTACTAAATTACATGTTGCATCAAATGTAGATTGGTTTGATACGGAAGTAGAAGTTGATTTTGACGGACAAAAAGCGAGTATCAATGATATTCAAAAAGCATTAGCAGTAAAACAAAATTACGTACAACTTGGTGATGGTACCTATGGCTTACTACCTGAAGAGTGGTTACAAAAATTTTCGTTGCTTTTTAAGATGGGCGATAGCAATGGTAAAAGCATACGCGTTAATAAGTTTAATTTTAGTGTAATTGATGCTTTACATGATATGATTGACGACGAAGAAGTGAAAAAGGAATTGATGGAGAAGTCGGAAATTTTGCTCAATACCAATCCTGAAAAATATTCACACATCCCTATCCCCACTCAATTACAAGCCACACTTCGGCCTTATCAAGAAGCGGGTTTTCGTTGGCTTACTTATCTCGATTCAGTGAAATGGGGTGGCTTGCTTGCCGACGATATGGGTTTGGGTAAAACGATACAAACCCTTAGTTTTTTACAACATTATAAAAACGAAAATGGTGCTCTTCGTGCTTTAGTGATTTGTCCGACTACACTTTTATTTAATTGGGAAAATGAAATTGTGAAATTCACCCCCGAGCTAACGTATATCAAACATCATGGTATGAATAGAACGGCAAATGTGAAAGATTTCGAGCCTTATAATATCATCATTTCTACTTATGGCACCTTGCGAAGTGATGTAACCCTTTTCAGTAAGCATAGTTTAGATTATGTGATACTAGATGAATCACAAACCATTAAAAACCCAAGTAGTAAGGTAGCTAAGGCAGCGCAATTGTTAGTATGTAAAAACCGCATTGCATTAAGCGGTACGCCTATGCAAAACAATACGTTTGATATTTTTTCGCAAATGCATTTTTTAAACCCGGGTATGTTGGGTAGTAAAGATTTTTTTAGAGAGCAGTTTGCCAAACCTGTTGATAAATTTCAAGATGAAGAAACAAAGCAACATCTGCGAAAACTTATTTACCCCTTTTTATTACGACGAACTAAAGAACAAGTAGCGCAAGACTTACCAGAAAAAACTGAGATTACCTTGTATTGTGAAATGGGTAAAGAACAACGAAGCATTTATGAATCGTATAAGGATTTATATCGTTCAAAAATTTTAGGCACCATTGATCAGCAAGGAATCGAAAAATCACAATTTGCTATTTTGCAAGGCTTGATGAAGCTTCGACAAATTTGTGATTCGCCTGCGATTTTAAATGAAGTTGATAAGTATGAAAATCATAGTGCGAAACTTGATGAATTGGTTCGTGAACTTGAAGAGAATACAGGCAATCATAAAGTACTTGTGTTTTCACAATTTTTAGGCATGCTGGCTTTGATACGTGAAAAATTGAAAGAACATGGCATCGCGTATCAATATTTTGATGGAAGTTATACGGCACAACAGCGTGAAAATGCCATTCAAGAATTTCAGAATAATGAAGACTGTCCAGTATTTTTAATTTCTTTAAAAGCAGGAGGAATGGGACTTAACCTAACCGCCGCCGATTATGTGTATATTGTGGACCCTTGGTGGAACCCGGCAGTTGAACAGCAAGCGATTGATAGAACTCATCGTATTGGGCAAACAAAGAATATTTTTGCTTACCGATTTATTTGTAAGGATACGGTTGAAGAAAAGATTATGTTATTGAAAGAGAAGAAGAACTTATTAGTGAAAGATATTATTAGCGACGATAATAATATGGTGAAGCAATTAAGTCGTGATGATATTGCCTATTTGTTCAGCTAGAAAACAATGTGTTTTTTTATACTTTTGAGAATTTAAATACTTGACCTATGCAAAATAACCTAGAACGACTCATTAAGCAAAACATTCCGTTCACGAGTGCTACCATAAAAGCAGAAGTAGGGTTATTGTATTTATGTTATCGATTAAGTAGTGCCAAACAAGGTGAATTTAAAAAGTACAATCTCACTTTACAACAGTTTAATATATTGCGCATTTTACGAGGACAATTTCCTAAACCGGCAAATATTAGTTTGTTACGCGATAGAATGCTAGATAAGATGAGTGATGCATCGCGATTGGTAGACAGGTTACACAAATCAGGATTAGTTACCAAGCAAACTAATGATATTGATAAACGAAATGCCGATGTGGTTATCACTGAAAAGGCTTTGAAATTATTACGTGAAATAGATGAAGTAGATAAAACACATGCTTCTTCGTTTGATATTTTGTCACCCGAAGAATTAGCTAATTTTAATAATTTGGTAGATAAGATTTTGGGTGGATTTTAATAAAACTTAATAAATGTTAAAACTTCTAAATTACTAACATAGGTCATGTTTTCTTAGTCTTTAACTGCAATATATTTGCAAACAAAATTTATATACATATGAAACAAGGTTTATTCGCATTAGCTATCATTTTATTTGCTTCGCAGATATCGATGGCACAAACAAAAAATAAGCTTACCAATCAGCAAAAGCACCAACAAATTATTAAGCAGCTTTTGCATCAACAAACAAACCCCTTAGTTGCTAAGAAAATTCGTGGAGGTTCACGATTAATTTCAAATGCGACAAGTACAGTTTTAACCCCCGCTCCTATTACTTTTGAACCGGTTGATTCGACAAACTATTTTTATAAAGCTGGTTATGGTTACGACCCAACTTCTGAAGTATTTACACCCGATTTTGATATCAACTTTTTGTATGACGATTACAAAAATTATTACGATAGTAGTTATCACTTGAGCTATGATAATTTTTCATCAACTTGGTCGGGCTCAGATAGTACGGTTTGTAATTTTACCACAGGGCACAAAATGGCTCATAAGAAAAGTAGCTTTTTCATATTCACAGGGTTTACAAGTAACACCTATGTTTATGATGGCATGGGACGAAAAACTGAACAGTTAGATTCGAGTGATTTTTCTGGAAGCGGCACACCCGATATTTCAAAATATTTGTTTACTCTAAATGCGTCAAATAAAGTCACGTTCCTTGAATATAAAATATGGGATAATGGTTTAATGACGTGGGTATCGGATTATAAAGACAGTATTTTTTATAACGCGAACAACGATATCAGTTTAATTAAATCATACACCTATAATGGTTCAGGTTGGGACGCCGATTATTTAATTACCATTAATTATACAGGTGCTAACAAAATAAGTAATATTCTATATCAATTTTGGGATAGCGGCTCTTCAACCTGGTTGAATGAAGATAAAACAGAATTTACCTATAATGGAAGTAATCAAATGATGGTTACGAAGTATTTAACATGGGACGCTGGTGCATGGATGAATAATTCATTAGACAGTATGTATTATGGCGCAGGTAATTATCCAGTGAAGAGGGTTATTTATGAGTGGAAAACTAGCAGCTTGGCTTGGGAGGCAGTTTCTAGAAACGATTATACCTATAATAGCCTCGATCAAATAACTCAAGATATGGCTTACTTCTGGAACACAAGTTTAAATAGCTTGAGCCTCGATAAAATAACAGATTATCATTATGCAAGCTATACGCCTCAAGCTGTTCAAGAGTCTGCAAATATTCAAAGTCAAGTTAAAGTGTATCCAATTCCTGCTCAAAATAAATTGAACGTAAATATCAATCGTACAGAATCAAAATCTTCAATACTGAGTATATGCGATGTAAGTGGAAAGATATTATCTACTTATACCTTACCAAATACAACATCTGTTCAACAAGAACTTAATATTACCGACTTAGCTGCGGGTATTTACTTACTTACAATTACAGGAGAAGAAAATTATACAACAAGATTTGTGAAAGAATAAATTCACAACCTCACTTTCATAGAATGGGATATTAGTTTATACTAGTATCCCATTATTTTTTGTATAGTATCGTGCAGACGGCTTTTTGCCATAAAATTTTGCTCCAATTCAATGGCAAATGGAACAGGCGTATCTAAGCTTGCACAACGCATAACCGGCGCATCTAAATATTGAAAACAATGTTCATTGATCCATGCTGAAATTTCACCACCAATACCGCCGGTTAAGGTAGCTTCATGTAAAACAATTACTTTACCTGTTTGTTGTACACTTTCTGCTATGGCTTCATAATCGAGCGGCGCTAAACTTCTTAAATCTAAAATATCCATCGAAAGGTCAGGGTGTTGTTGCGCATATTCCAATGCCCAATGAACACCGCTTCCATAAGTAATGATACTAACATCACTTCCTTCCTTTACCTTTTTAGCTTTCCCAATTTCAATAGTATAATATCCTTCAGGTACCATACCGCTTATGCTTCTGTACAATGCTTTATGTTCGAAAAATAGCACAGGATTTGGATCTTCGATAGCTGCTAATAATAATCCCTTCGCGTCTTCGGGCGTGGATGGATATACCACTTTTAAACCAGGCACATGCGTAAACCAAGCCTCGGTACTTTGTGAATGGAAAGGTCCGGCGCCAACACCACCGCCTGTTGGCATTCGTACAACTACATCGGCGTTTTGTCCCCAGCGATAATATATTTTTGCAAGGTTATTTACGATTTGATTAAAGCCAACGGTTACAAAATCTGAGAATTGCATTTCCATCATCGATTTATACCCTTTGATGGATAAGCCTAATGCCGCACCTATAATGGCGCTTTCACAAAGTGGTGTATTTCGTACTCGCGCTTTTCCATATCGTTCAACAAAACCTTCGGTAACTTTAAATGCACCGCCATACTCAGCAATATCTTGGCCCATTAATACCAAATTCGGAAAACGTTTCATGCCTTCATCTAAACCTTCACTAATGGCATTAATCAGTTTTATTTCCTTGGCAGGAAGTGAAGATAAATTTAGAGTGCTGTTTGAGATGTAGGGTGCAAATACATCTTGCAATTCTTCTTCAGTATCCGGTTCAATTACAGGTGCATCAAAACCACGCTCCAAACTACTTTCAATATAAATTTTATTTTTTTCGCGAATGGCTTCAATGTCTGCCATCTTCAATATCTTTTCATCTAACAAAAAATTCTCATAATTCATGAGTGGATCTTTCTTGCCCCAAATTTCAAAAAGTTCGGTGGGTACATATTTCACACCACTTGCTTCTTCATGCCCACGCATACGAAAGGTCATACATTCAACCAAAATAGGTTTTTGTTCTTCTATGCAATACTTACGTGCTTCCTTAATTTGCGAATGCACTTCAAGAATATTATTACCATCAATCGTAATTGCTTTCATGCCATAGCCAATACCTTTATCGGCAATTTGCTTGCAAATAAATTGTTCATTACTTGGTGTGCTTAATCCGTATCCGTTGTTTTCAATTAAAAAAATGACCGGCAAATTCCATACTGCTGCCACATTTAATGCTTCATGAAAATCGCCTTCACTGGTGGCACCGTCTCCGCTAAATGCCAAAGAAATTTTATTTTCTTTTTTGAGTTTATGTGCCAGGGCAATCCCATCTGCAATGGCTAATTGCGGACCAAGATGCGAAATCATTCCACAGATAGCATGTTCGTTACTACCAAAATGAAAGCTACGTTCACGTCCTTTACTATAACCTTCCTTTCGGCCTTGCCATTGAATAAATAATTTATCTAGCGGCATTTTTCGTGAAGTAAATACCCCCAAGTTTCTATGCATGGGCATAATATATTCATCAGTATCGAGTGCTACAGTTGCACCAACGGCAACAGCTTCTTGTCCGATACCGCTAAACCATTTGCTTATTCGGCCTTGACGAAGCAGAATCAACATTTTCTCTTCAATCATTCGTGGCAATAAAAGCTCTTTGTACAAATGAATCAGTTCATCATTTGAATAATTTTTTCTATCGAAAATCATGTGGCAAAGATAGGAGAAAAGATGTTAGATGTTAAGAGGCAGATGTTAGGAATACAAATGGAAAGATTGGGGGTCGTAAGACGGAGTACGACGATATTTTTCGTGAATGAGGATTGGAAATTGATCTAAGAAATGCCCATCACTTTCAAATATCTAAAGTGCGAAACTAAAGCACGCCAAAAAGTTGGAAAAGCATGGTATTGAACTTGCATATCCTCACAAGTCTTTTTTACAATTTTACTTATTTCGGGATAATGGACATGTGAAATTTTTGGATACAAATGATGTTCAACTTGGTAGTTTAATCCACCTACTAGCCACGAAATCAATTTATTGTTCATCGCAAAATTAACAGTCGTAGCTACTTGATGCAAAGCCCATTCATTCTCGATTTTATTAGCATCGTTTGGCACCGGGAAAGCCGCTTCTTCAACTGCATGTGCCATTTGAAATACAAGTGCCAAGCTTAAGCCTAAGGCAGCATGCATAATAAAAAATCCAAGTAAGGCTTGCCAAAAACCAAATATGAAGATAGGGATGATAAAGAATAGAGTTAGATTGGTAAGCTTGCCACTCCAAAACTCAAGATGATCACGAAGTTTCATTTTACGAATTTCGGTGGTATTGATTTTTTTTGTTACCAATTTCCAATAATCATCAAATAAAATCCAATTAAAAGTGGTGAAAAAATATAAAGGGATGGAGTACAAATATTGATACTTATGAAACCACTTTCTTTTTTGCTCAGGACTTAATCTAAACAATGGGTATTTGGCTATATCATCATCTAAGCCATCTATATTGGTATACGTATGATGAATGATATTATGTTTTATTTTCCATAAAAAAGTACTACCACCCATTAAGTCGCCGCCTATCCAAGCGATAATATTATTTAAACGCGAATTGTTCGAATAACTTCCATGTGCTGCATCGTGCATAACATTAAAACCAATGGTTGATTGTATAAAACCCAATAACGCACATAATACCAAACTTACCAATGTTGGCGGTTGAATACTTAATATGCTAACATAAACAAGTGTAAGAGAGAGTAACAAAATAATGGTTTTTGAATACAATTTCCAATTACCACGCATTTCAATTTGCTTACTTTGGAAATAGCTTTCGATTCGCTGATCCAACAAACTTTTAAAAGGATGTGGGTTATTTATGAAGGATACTTTGGTAGACATATTACGTATTAATGGGTGCGAATATCGTACAATTCACTCAAAAATTTAGGGTTCAAGTATAACTCTATCGTTAATGACGCACTAGCACAGACTGATTAAATACAGATTTGCCTTCCTTTTCAATCACTAAAAAGTAATCGTTTGAACTTAAGGACTCTACCGATAATTCGATGCTTTGCGTATTCGTTTCTACCTTTATCTCGTGCTGAATACATTTTCTGCCTGCCAAATTTAGGAACCTGTAGGTATAGGTTCCCGGTTCTAGTCCGTGAATATGCAATTTGGATTGGACTGGATTGGGCGAAATACGAATCGTGGTTGATGATGCGTTGCTCGCAATTGCCGGATAAGCTATCGTAATAAAAAAGCTATCAGTAATACAACCCTGTTTATTTGAAACCGTAATTACTTGATTAATTAATGGGGTAATACTTATGCTTTGGGTATGCTCGCCAGTACTCCAATTATAATCGTCGGTATGTTGCCAACTTGCTTCAAGCGCAGCACTAGTGCCGGCGGCAACTGTAATATGTTTTTTGCGATTTACATTTTTATAGATCGTGAATTTATCTTTTACTATTTCACTTGTATCGGTACTTAGCCACAAACCTTCTAATTTATTGCCTTCAATAGTAAGTAGCAACGAGCCATTGTCGGTATAGTTTGAATAATACATAGCATTATGCGGCCAAGTTAATTGGGGTGTAACATTATAATCGCTACCACTACCAATTACCAAATACAATAATCCCGAATCGGAAGGCAATGCCGGCGTCGAATTTTTTATGTAAGGACAAGCCAAAGCACTACTATCATTGTACCCACTGCTATTTTGTATACGATGCGTCAAAGTATCAAAACTACTTTCGTTGCCAACATGTTGATGTATAAATTGAGAACGTTGATAGGTATGACAATGACCGTTAAGCACTACATCTACATTATATCTTTCTAAAATCGGGGTTACATATTGTCGGATATAAGCCAAGTCGGGTTCGATATCTGAGTTATGCGTACCCATGCAATATGGAGGATGATGAAAAGATACAATAACCCATGGCAATATATTGGCTGCAAGATCTTGTTTTAACCATTGAATTTGTGGAGATAGGCTGGTATCAGAAATGCCGAAATAATTGGTGCCTACTTGTTCAAGTCCGTACGAATCGAGATTAATAAAATGTGCATTGCCGATATCAAATGAATAATACATTTCGGTGTTTGATGCTAAACCTCCACTTTCGCCTTGCGTTGGCAAATGAAAAATATCGTAATAAGGGATATGATGTGATAGTCGTTTGTTATAATCATTATCGTATTCATGATTACCCAAGGCAGGCCATAACACGGTATGCTTGGTAATATTGTTTTGAAAATAATCAAAGAAACCATGCTGGAAATTTTCATCAAATCCACTCGGATAAGCGTTATCACCTAACATTAAATATCCATCCACATAATTAGTATCCACAAACTGTAAAAATGCATCGCGTACTTTTTCTTGGTTGATAGTAGCTTTGGCAATATCGCCAACAGCCCAAATTCGTATGGGTTTATTGTAAGTTGTTGATGCAATGGGTAAGGTTTTAAAATAGTTGTCGGCATTGCCTTGTAGTGAATAGGTTGTGGTGCCAATTTTATAAAAATATTTTGTGCCGGATTGTAATCCTTGCAATTCAATAGCATGATCATGCACCAAATTATTATCAACTGCACCCCCTAAATACAGGCCATATTGTAAGCCATAACTTACTTTGCTATTACAAGGTATATCGGTTCGCCAACAAATGGTAATGCCGCTGTTGGTAGCTTTTGTAAGGTAGGGGCCGCGAAGGAGGGTTTGTGCATTTGCATTCCCAAAAAAAAATAATAAACACCCTATGGCGAAATATTTAAGCATGAGAACAAATGTAAGTCATCTCTATAAACCTCTCATGCTTCAAATGCACTAATATGATGATTTGCTAATATGCTAATGTGCTGATAAGATGATATGCTAAATTGCGATGTGATGATAAGATGATATACTAATGTGCTGATATGCTAATGTGCTAATATGATGATAAGTAAATACTACTTGTTAATGGCAATAACATCCGATAGCTATCGTATTATCACATCAGCACATTATCTCATACGCACATTATCGAATAAGCATATTTTTTTTGCCCCCGTGTATAATTTTACTTGCCTCATGTTAGTGGGCGGGGACCCTGAGTTAGTATCTAGTATTCAGTTGGCGGTAAACAGTGTGCTCAAAATTCACTTTTAAACCAAGACAAATTCTTGAAAGAACATACAGCTTACGAAGCCACAGGCTTCGAAGAGAGACGTTTTATCGAGCTACTTGCATAGAATCAAAGTTTAGTTTCTTCAATTTCAAGATCATTAAAAAGTTCAGTTAGTTTTTTTAATGTTTTGAATTTTTGCTTAGAATATAAAATATATAGCATCAAATAACTAAATATAGAAAATAATAAGATTGGTATGATTGATTTAATATCCTTATCTTGGATAACCAGATAAATTCCAAAGGTTAACCACAATAAAATTATCATATGAACACTGTAGTTAAGCCTGCATTTTGTTTGTACTAATATTTTGCCGGTAGACTTATTCCATTTTAATACAACTACAGGTCTAGAAGCATCTCTTTCTGGTTTTATTCCTAATTCAAACGTCGAAAATCCTATATCAATTTTACCATAGAAATTTCCATCTGGTTTGTGTAGACTTTTTTTAAAAATGTTATTTTCTAATCTTGTAATGAACTCATCGAATGATAGCCTAGTAAAGCCTTGATATTTGTCGGTTGAGAATGGAAACATTAGTTTTCTATTTGAATAGTGGGTTTTGTCCTACACTTAACTATAATTATTACATCTCCATATGATAATACCCATTACCACTTACGCATAAATCTTCTCAATCAAATACCCATATTTTTCTGTAATCTTTCTGCGTTTTAATTTCATGGTGGCGGTAAGTTCACCACCGTCGATAGTCCATTCGTTAGCAATTAATTGAAATTTTTTCACTTGCTCATGCGCCGCAAACAAAGTATTGTACCGATCCAATTCGGTGCGTATCAATTTCAACACATCTTTATCGGTGGTCATATCCACATTTTTTTCGATGGTGACATTGAGTTTTTGGAAGTATTCTTTTATTTTCTCAAAGGCTGGAACAATTAACGCACCGGCAAATTTTTCATTACTACCTACAATCATAATCTGTTCGATATAAGGCGATTCTTTCATTTTATTTTCAATAGGTAAAGGCGCAACGTATTTCCCGCCGGAAATTTTAAAAATCTCTTTTTTACGATCGGTGATTTTTAAAAACTTTCCTTCAATAAATTGTCCAATATCGCCGGTATGAAACCAACCTTCTTTTAAAACCTCATCATTTAATTCGGGATGCTTATAATAACCCATCATAATATTAGGGCCTCTACAAATTATCTCTCCATCTTCGGCAAGTTTCACTTCTACATCTTCAATCATGGTGCCTACCGTACCAAATCTACGCGACGATTCTTCGTAACGATTTACAGATATTACCGGCGAGGTTTCGGTAAGTCCGTAACCCTCCATAACTATAATTTTAGCGGCGGTAAATAATCGTAATAGTCTAACCTGACAAGCAGCTGAGCCCGTTACAATGGCTTTTATTTTTCCGCCTATGGCTTCGCGCCACTTACTATAAATAAGTTTATCGGCAATCGATAATTGAACACTATACCACAACGATTTAGGTTTGCCCACTTCGAATTGTGATGCAAGATTTACTGCCCAATCGAACAAGTTTCTTTTAATGCCCTGTAGTTCGCTTCCTTTAGCGTCAATTTTTTCATATACCTTTTCAAGTAATCGAGGTACGGTGGTAAATACAACAGGTTTCACATCTTTCAAATCTCGTCCGATAGTTTCCATCCCTTCGGCAAAATATACCGATACCGATTTGTTGAGATAGATATACATAACCGTGCGTTCGAAAATATGATTCAAGGGCAAAAAACTCAAGGTACTTTCATTGCTATCGCAGAAACTAAAAGCTTCCATACACGAACGTACATTACTCATAATATTATTATGTGATAACATGACACCTTTGGGGTTGCCTGTTGTACCCGAAGTATAGATTATAGTGGCAAGATATTCGGGCAGAGTTGCTTTTTTAATAGATTCGATTTGTTCTGTTTCTTGTGCAGAAATGGGTTGCAATAAATCGGTCCATGAGCGAACACCTTCTATATCATCGTACGAGAATATATGTTGCAAACTGGGTACATTATCCTTAATAAGCTTTACCTTTTTGTAAATATGTTTATCTGAAATAAACAATACTGAAATTTGTGCTTCGTTTAAAATATACTCCCATTCAGAGGCTGTTATGGAAGGATAAATGGGCACCAAAATGGTTCCGCAGCATTGCACAGCAAAATCGGTAATTAACCATTCGGTTCTATTATTTGAAATGATAGCTACTTTATCTTGCTCTTCATGATTGAAATTACGAGCATGTAGTCCGAGACGTAATAATGATGCAGCCAATTGGTACGACAAATTTTTTACTTCTGGTGCAGTATGCGAAATCCAAGAACCATTTACCTTTGAATTAAGCATCGATTTTTTAGGATAATTACTTTCATATTTATCGAGCAAATCAAAAAGTCGTGTTATATTTTCCATAGCAATTGCTTAACGGTTATTATAAAATTGATTGGTTTTAGGTAGTAATCTGTTTTTTCGGAAATACTCATCAAACCGATTCATCAAGTCGCTATTGTTTTTAGCCCACATGATAAATTGCTTCTCGTTATCTTGACGACCAAAAAACCATTGATTATAGGCATCGAAATATCCGTTTAAAATCATGCGTTGTTGATAATCAAATAATTCGCAAGGATATTTAGCAGCAAAGTTTTTATTCCAACTTAATAAAAACCGTACACGAAGCATGGTAAGTTTTTCAACATTAATGCCACCGCTCACCGTTTTTCGAACTTCTTGATAAGTTTGCAAGGCAGCTTCTTCAAAATTTGAAGGTTCGGCATATTTGTCTGATTTACCGTCGAGCGCTAAAGCATTTAAATCAGAAATTAATAATTTATAACTTTCGTAAATCACCTTCTTGGTATCTTCTGAGCGAGCGCTAAAGCTTTCCATATTAATAAAGCTTTCACCATAATAAATTGCCCAAAAATATTTTTTTGTGAAGTAGTATACTTTACACAAATTGTAATAATTTATAGGAAATGAAGGATCCTTTTCTACACCCTTTTCCCATGTTTTAGCAGCTTCTTCATACTTCTGAAGGATGGTTAATAAATCACCTTTTTCTTTATACAATATGCCGGCATTTGGGAATTTTTGAATGCCTTTATTGATGATGTCTTTGGCATCATCGGTATTTTTATTAGCCGTGTATAGTAAACATGCTAGTTGATAGCTTTCTTCATCGGCATCCTTATCTTTTAAAACCGGAACGATGGTTTGTTCGGCAGCTTTTAGATTGCCTTGCATAAAATATACTTGCGCTAATTGCCTTTTAAAACTTAATCGTTCGGGATACAAATCTATCAGTTGATTATACACCATAATGGCATTGCCATAATCGCCCGATTTAATATATTGTTTGGCTGAAGCTTGTAAACTCTCATTTTCATCATAAGCACGTTTTGGTTGTGCAAAGGTTGGTATCGAAAGCATGAACAATATAAGCAGGAGATTTATTCGCATAACAAGGTTCACAAATTTAGACGAGAATTCGAATTAATAAAGACAAATTTCCTAGTGCGTGTGTTGACAATTAACCAATGTGATTTTTGAAGTAGTCTAACTACCATGAAAATCATACATTGGTTTATACCGATTGGATAGCTGTTCAGGCTAATAATTTGGACTATTACAGAAATCACTTCGGCATTATCTTTACCCCATGACAAAGAAGGCGCGTTATCAATTCATCATCGATTATTTTTTACAACATGCCCCTAATGCCGAAACCGAATTGTTGTATGATAACCCTTTTCAGTTATTGGTGTCAGTCATACTTTCGGCGCAGTGCACCGACAAGCGCGTGAACCTTACAACGCCATTTATTTTTGAAAAATTTCCGGATGCAGAAACGATGGCAATGGCTGAATTCGATGATTTATTTCCTTTGATCAAAAGTATCAGCTATCCTAATAATAAAACCAAGCATTTAATTGGGATGGCGAAAATGCTTAACGAAAAATTTGGAGGCGTGGTGCCGCTTACGGTGAATGAATTGGTGCAGTTACCTGGGGTAGGAAGAAAAACTGCTAATGTTATAACTTCAGTACTTGATAATCAACCGAATATGGCAGTTGACACCCATGTGTTTAGAGTATCGGCACGAATTGGGCTTACCACAAATGCAAAAAATCCTTTACAAGCCGAGTTACAACTTATCAAACATTTTCCTTCTGAATTAATTCATAGAGCACATCATTGGTTGATTTTGCACGGTCGATATATTTGTGTTGCTCGTAAACCTAAATGTGAAGTTTGTGGGATTAAAGAGGCGTGTAGGTTTTTTAGTAAGGGTTAGGGGTTCGGGGTTCGCGAAGTGTGCTTGAATTGATGTTAGATGCTAGGAGTCAGATGTTGGGAATTTTACGAGAAGAATCCAAACTTCGAATTTCGATTTTAGTATTTCGAGTTTGGCAACTGATTATTTGAAGCATATTCCCGCTTTACGCTGCTGCCGCAAATTGTACTTGCTACCTAAATACTATTCAACTACTTGCGGGCATACGCTACAATCGGGGCTAGCAATTCTTCTCGAATACATTATTTTGAAGCAGTAACACAATCTAAGCAGGTTAGAATCAAACAACTTAGTCAAACGCTAAAAAAAATGCATAAATTTTCCCCGAACCCCGAACCCCGAACTTAATCATCCTAAAAACTCGTCACAAACTTCACATTCAATAACCTACTAGTTAGTCTGTTTGGTACTGCATAGGTTCTGCCACTACTTTGATCTTGTATCCATAAATATGATAAAGTATTTTGTATACCTAGTAAATTAAAAACTTCTAAGCTCATCCACATCGATTTTACATTGCGGAAGAAGCTATAACGCGGTCGGTCTTTGCGCTCGCCATCTAACAATAAAGCCGAAAAACCAACATCTACTCGTTTATAACTTGGTATTCGTAAAGTATCACCGGCACGGTTTTGATCGGGAGGACCAAAAGGTAAACCGGTTGAGTACAAACCATTCAAATACAATTTGAAATTTTTGTTGCGGGGTAAATAATCCGAAAAAAACATCCCAAAACTTATACGCGAATCGGTTGGTCGTGGTATATATCCCGGATAAATAGTGGTTGTATCGCTACCCGATATTTTTGTTACTTCATCGCCAATAATATCTTCGGCTGTTTTCATCATGCCCAAGCTAATCCATGATTCGGCATCTTTTACAATATCTCCGTATAAACGCCCTTCGATACCATAAGCATATCCTTTGGCTTCATTTTTACCGAAGTAACGAATGCGCACATTATCATATTCGTAAGGCACTAAATCCCACATATGTTTATAATACACTTCAGAAGTTACCTTGAACGGGCGATTACCAAAAGCTTTAAAATTATAATCAAAACCGCCTACCAAATGATACGATTTTTGTGCCTTCACTTGTAAGTTTACCGAACCATCAAGGTTGCGCATTTCACGGTAAAATGGAGGTTGACTGTACACACCGCTTGCCATACGAAAAACAATATCACGTTCCCAATGTGGTTTCCATGAAAGTTGCATCCGCGGGCTCACTAAAAATTCTTTATTCAAAGCATTGTAATTGAAACGAATGCCTGCAGTAATTACTACCCCAGCCGAATCGAATGCAATATTATCTTGTATAAAACCACTAAAACGTTGGTAACTAAAATCTTGGGTAGTTTTATAACGTTTAGCCATCAACAAAGCGGTATCATTTACAGGTTGCGAAAAACCTGCACTATCACGGCGTTCCCATTCATTGAGTTGATCATTAATCGCAATCACTTCGGTATTTAATCCCCATTGTAAAAAATGTTTGTCGGCATCATGCGAACCTTTATGTCCGAAATTAAACACGTTTACATTCAAGTAATTCCTGGCATAACTATGTATCAATCCTGTGCCTAAGGCATATTTAATATCGCCAAAGTTTTCTTTACCTAAATCCGTTTCAATTTCCCCTAATAAATATTCGCCTTGAATATCGTAGGTTTCGGCTTCGTTGGTTTGAAATCCGGAGGCAATTAATTTTAAGGTAGTTTTTTTAATCAACTTATTTCCAGGCATATAGGTTAGCGAAACACCTCCATAACGCGAATCAAACTTATCTGTTTCAGCACCTTGATAAACCGTTCGTAATTGAAAAGCTTTATTAATTAATCCAAAACTTTGGGTTGAACTTTCGGGTTGAAAATCGAAACGATTACGTGCATAGTTCGCAAACACATCCATTTGCCAATCGGTATTCAATTGGTAATTAATAAAAGTTTGAATATCGGTAAACGTTGGATTATAAACACCTTTAGTTTGTTGCGCTTGCAACAGATATTGATTTGATTTTTGACGAACGCCTATCAAATACGATAATCTGTTTTTAATACCGGTACCTTCTACATGTGCGCCAAAACCCAGCATACTTAAACTTACACTACCTGACATTTCTTTAGGGCGTTTATAGGTGATGTCGAGTACGCTACTCATTTTATCGCCATACTTCGATTGAAATCCACCGGTTGAAAAATTCACGCCACCTACTAAATCCGGGTTAATAATACTCAAGCCTTCTTGTTGCCCGCTACGCACTAAAAACGGACGATACACTTCAAAGTCATTGATATATACTAAGTTCTCATCGTAATTACCGCCACGAACGCTGTATTGCGAGGTCATTTCGTTTTTATCGCCTAAAAAAATCTTCAACATACCTTCAATTCCACCCACAATATTAGGTGAAACGCTATGCAGTTTAGGGTTGAAGGTAATATTTCCGGCCTCATTACGTCGTCGACTATCGGTAATGGTTACGCCTTTAAATATGCGCGAATTTCGTTTCAGCTCAATACTCACTTGAAAAATTTCACCTTCTGCTAGTCGTTTAGTAAGTGTCTTCTTATCAAAACCGATGGAACTAAACACAAGTTGAATGGTTTTATTAGCGGGCACAATCAAACTAAAATTTCCAAACGAGTCGGTTTTAACACCGGTATCACTACCTTTAAGCAAAATGTTTACTAATTCAAGTGTATTCGATTGCTCATCAATTACCTTACCCTCAATACGGGCCATATTTTTTAGAAGTTTTTCCTGATCTTGAGCTTGTAAAATAAAAGCGGTCAATAACAGTAAACCTAAGCATCCTAATTGTTTCATCGTGCGAAAAAGAACGAAAGTAAGTTTAAAATAGTATTTCGGGTTCAGAAAATAGCATAAGCCTAGTGCTGAGATTGATTCTAAATGATGCCACTACATTATTTCGATAATTAGCTTTCTTTAATTACTTTTGGGCACTCAATTTTACATCGCATGATTTTATTGGCCTTAACGCTTTCCCTTGTGCTTGAAAAAGTGATTTTGATTTCTGTAATACTAGGTGCTTCTTTGGGCATTGCTATGTATAGTACTTGGGCCGAACGTAAGGTGGCTGCCATTATGCAAGATCGTCGCGGACCCAATAGAGCTGGGCCTTTTGGTTTATTTCAACCTTTAGCAGATGGGGTAAAATTATTTTTGAAAGAAGAAATTATCCCAACCGTATCCTCAAAATTTTTATTTGTATTAGGTCCTTCATTGGCGATGTTGATGGCTTGTATGACTAGCGCTGTCATTCCATGGGGGCCAGATATTCCAAAAGCAGATGGTGGTGTGATTAGTTTACAAGTAGCCGATATCAATATTGGGGTGCTCTTTATTTTTGGTGTAGTAAGTTTAGGCGTATACGGTATCATGATTGGTGGTTGGGCCTCGAACAATAAATTTTCGTTGTTAAGTGGATTACGTGCAGCCTCGCAAGCCATTTCATACGAATTGGCAATGGGTATTAGTTTAATAGCTATGGTGATGATGACGGGCTCATTGAGTTTGCGTGAAATTGTTGAACAGCAACATGGGTTTTGGCAAGATGGATGGTTCACTTGGAACTTTTTTAAACAACCTCTCGCATTCATAATTTTTATTGTTTGCGCTTTCGCGGAATTAAATCGTGCACCCTTTGATTTAGCCGAATGTGAAAGTGAATTAATAGGGGGTTACCATACCGAGTACAGTTCAATGAAACTGGGTTTTTACTTGTTTGCCGAGTATATTAATATGTTTATTAGCTCGGTAATTTTAAGCTCCTTGTTTTTTGGCGGCTACAATTATCCTTTTATGGATATAGTTGCCGCTAACGTATCTCCGCTATTGGTTTCAATAATTGGCGTATTGGTTTTATTGGGTAAGGCCATTGGCTTTATTTTATTTTTTATGTTTATTCGTTGGACGATACCGCGTTTCAGATATGATCAATTAATGAATTTAGGTTGGAAGAGTTTAATTCCGCTTGCATTAATTAATATGTTGGTTACCGGTGCCGTAATTTTATACTTCTTTAGCCCCAAATAATATGCCATATAATATTTCACACAAAGCAAAGCCGGTCGATCGTCGCCCTATGAATTTCATGGAGCGTATTTATTTGCCGGGTATTGCCAAAGGATTAAAAGTTACCTTGGGTCATATTTTTCAAAAACGCCCAACCGTAAATTACCCTGAGGTAAAGCGACCTTTTAGCTCAACCTTTAGAGGGTTACATATTTTAAATCGTGATGAGGAAGGACGTGAGCGTTGCACTGCCTGCGGATTATGTGCCTTGTCTTGTCCGGCAGAGGCCATTACTATGGAAGCTGCCGAACGCAAGCCTGATGAAATGCATTTGTATCGTGAAGAGAAGTATGCTGCTCAATATGAAATTAATATGCTGCGTTGCATTTTTTGTGGATTATGCGAAGAGGCTTGTCCGAAAGATGCCATTTACTTAACGCAAACTTTTGCCCCGGCAAATTATACCCGCGAAGGATTTATTTATAAAAAAGAAGATTTGGTTTTGCCTTTAACCGAGGAAATGAAAACCAAACAAAACAGCCATCAGAATTAGTGTTATGGATATACATCAAATTATTTTTTGGGTTTTAAGTATCATGACACTGGGCTTAGCGGTTGGTGTCATTATGAGTCGCAGTCCGATTAACAGTGTATTGTTTTTAATACTTACGTTTTTCACTATTTCCGGACAATACATTGCCATGAATGCACAATTTTTGGCCATTGTAAATGTGATTGTGTATGCTGGTGCGATTATGGTATTGTTTTTATTTGTGATCATGTTGATGAATTTAAATGGAGATACTGAACCGCAGAAGAACTTTCTGGTACAGTTTGCCGGAGTTATTTCGGGAGGCTCTTTGTTATTAATTTTTGTGGCGGCATTAAAATCATCGTATACCGGATTAGAAGGTAAGCAAATTGAACTTGCTCAATCAAGCGATATTGGCTTAATTAAAAATTTGGGTCATGCCCTATTCACCGACTATGTATTTCCGTTTGAGATAGCCAGTGTATTATTTTTAAGTGCTATGATAGGCGCCGTGGTATTAGGCAAGCGCGAAAAAGATGAGTTGGATGTGGTGGTTGAGTAGGTAGCGGACAATTTAAATGAATCGAAGAGCAATATACATATCGACCATAATTTTTCTATTTTCATGTTCGAACACCACAGAAAATCAAAAGAAGTTAGTGAGCCGTCAAGTGGATTCAGTTGAAAAGATAACTACTATTCCAGAAGTAGCATTATGGGCAGACGAATACATTATTAAATATTTACAATGCAATAAAGAGCGTTTAGCAGAATTTGATGGGCAGCCATTGACTTATATTAAAGAAACGATCGAGCGGAATGAAAGAAATTATGTAAAGGTTAAAATTGGACGCAATTTTAAACACAGATATGTGACAAACCAATGGATTTTTGTTGACAGCCTGACTAAAGAGATTTATGAGTACGATACAACAAATGATTCGTTGCTTCGTTGGGATGAATTTGCAAAAATTGACACTCAATCAAATGAAATTTTACCCAATGGGAAATACCGTTTCGATATTGCCTTTGCTGAATGGGAAGGAATATCAATGGGTGAAAAAGTAATTATAGTAATTCAAAACAATTCAATTAAAGTAATTTACGAAGGAGACGGGCATCTTACATTAGTAAAAAAAGGGGATATCCTTGACCAAGGAATCATAATGAAACATAAAACCGGTGTTTGGATAATTGCCAAAAATCAATCAGACACTCAATTGGATGAAATTGGTGGTTGTTCTGACGGGCCCACTATCATTGATTTTAAAAACAAGAAATATTGGATGTGCTAACAGAAATAAAGACGATAAAGCATGAATGAGCATGCTGAATAAAATTTCTTAGATTTGTTTAAATAATATTCAACATGACACTTAAGCAGGTATATACTGTAGAGAATAATCGAGTGGTTATAACACTGCCTGATAGTTTTAAAGGGAAGGACAAACTTATAGTAACGGTTGAGGATTTGGTTGAAACTAAATTGGAGAAAATTAGCTTGCTAGCTCAAGCTGCTAATGATCCACTTTTTATTGCTGATATTATGGAAGTATCTGAGGATTTTAAAATTGCTGATACCGAATAAAATGTGCGACAAGTGTTTTAGTGAACAAATAGAGTCGTTTCGCTCGAAAGAAGATTTCGAAAAGTTTGATTTAGAGTTGACAATGAAAATTGCAAATGAAAAAAGTATCAAAATGGGGAAATTTGTTAATACAGCTTGGAAAGACATTGGTTACCAAATTTATATATGTAAAATTTGTAAACAGCAATGGAAACTTTCTGCGCCTGACACTTCGGGAAAAGGTTACTTCTTACAACTTAAATAGTAAAACAGTCTAAAACTTGAGGCTTACAATTTCTTTTTGGGTATGCAAAGACTCGTCTACTTAAGGATTTTATTTATATTTGATTAAAATTTCAAGTGATGTCTACATTAGAATTAAAGCAGAAGCTTTATAAGCAAATTGAGTTAACTGATAATGCTGAAGTGCTTGAAGAGGTATATAGAATTTTGGAATTGGGAAGTTTTAATGAGCAAGAAATTCAATTGAGCTCAGAATTTAAAGAAGCGATAGATAGAGGTCTAGAAGATTATCGCCAAGGCAGAATCGTGAGTAATGAACAAGCCAAAAATGAGTTTAAGGAATGGCTAAGCAAATAGTTTGGGCTGAACAATCTAAAAATGATGTTCAGAATATATTTGCTTATTGGAATCAAAGAAATAAATCAAAGGCTTACAGCAAGAGGTTAAATCAATTAATCGAAGAAGCAGTAAATACGATTAGCGAACATCCAACAATTGGAAAACTATCTGGATATGGTAATGTTAGGTTTGGAATTCTAAAGCCATATCTGATTGTGTATGAGGAGTTTGAAAATGAAATATTAATTATTACAATTTGGGATGGTAGGCAAGATCCTAGACAATTAGAGAATTTATTGAAGTAGCATTTAATCCCCATGGTTTGTGTCACCACAAACCCTATTTATCATATAAACATAAACTAAAAACTGAGTACACACCCGTGGCAACGATTGAGGCGTTACCCGTTTTTGTTATACTATAAAATTCAAATTGAGTACTTATTTCTATAACAAAAAGGAGTTAAGCCGAAAGCGTGTTCGCCACCCCAAAAATAATTGACTAATATTCTTTCTCGTAACCCAAGTTTCGCATAATCATTTCCAAATCATGATTCTCTTCAGGTAAATAATCTTCGTTTAAATTGATGCCGTTTAGTCGTGCCACCGATTGATAATACGCAGCGGTAATTGGGTTTTTAAGTTCCTTCACAATTGTGTAGCAATTTCTATCGAGTTGACGATTAATGAGTTTCACTAATAATCTACCTTGGGTAATATTCAAATTTTTTAAGCGGTCTTCGAAATTTATTCTGATATCACTTTCACGTGAGCGGATATATACTTTACGTTGTTTACGATTCATATCCTTACTTTTTTCATCAATATCATGAAACATATTTACGGCAGTATCTACCAAAGGCAATATCATTTTTACATAATGTTTCATTTGGTTATAGCGGTATCGAGCGGTATCGTCGGTAAATAAGCGAGTACTTACTACTACTGCTTCGTTGAGCTGCAGTTGCAGGGTGTCGGTACTTTGTTTCTGATTATTTACAGTAGGGAAAATTTGTTGAGAAAAGGCATTGAACGCTATGAAGATGAAGCAAAATGTGAGCGTGAATTTCATAAAACAAATAAATTAGTTGCTTGGTAAAAATACACGTTCGCGAGGTATTTGAAGTTAATAATTGCTTAGCGAGGTGTATGTTTGTCGGCTTATGTTTACAAAGGTCGATTCTATTCAATATATCCAACTTCAAAATAACTTACAAATTGCCTATTCCGAAACGGGTCATGAACATAAAGAGTGTATTTTATTTATTCATGGTTTAGCAAATTACGCAGGGGTTTGGCATTGGAATATACATCATTTAAAATCGAAGTATAGATGTATCGCTATTGATTTGCCAGGCAATGGGCATTCAAGCAGAGGCGATTACCCTTATACCATGCCATTTTACGTATTTATTATTCGTGAATTTATAAAGGCGATGAAGCTAGGCAAAGTACATATAATGGGACATTCAATGGGCGGACAAATTGCTTTGCACACAGCCATTCATCATGGAGATGAAATTGGTAAATTGATTTTGAGTGCGCCGGCCGGGTTCGAATATTATTCACCTAGCGATGCCAGTTTATTTAAAAGTGCGATTGCCCTTGGAAATTTTTTGGCGATGGATGAAATGCAAATAGCCCAATCCATCAACACTTCTTTTTATGCTCATCCTCAAATAGTAAAAAAAATTATTAGCGATTTACAGGAAATAATTGCCAAAAATGATAGAGGTCAATATCGAAAAATGCTTGAAAATAGCATTCATTCAATGCTCGATGAGCAAGTATTTCAGCATTTAAGGGAAATCAAAAATCCGGTATTATGCTTTTTTGGCGAAAATGATCAGTTGATACCGAATCGATTTTTACATCCTCAATCTCCACATGAAATTGGTGAAAGAGCTTGCAAAGAAATAGCCAATGCCCAATTAATTACCTATCCAAAAACAGGGCATTTTGTGCATATTGAGCAAGCCAATGAAGTAAATAAAGAAGTGTTGAAGTTTTTGGGTGAGGGGTAAAATCCTACACAATTTTTAAAAGACATGGCTGTGTATGATGATCGCCATTTCAGCCAACCATAAAAAAATCAACAAGATACTTGGATATCCAATTTTTGCAATATAATCAACCTCTGAACTTCGTCATTTTATGTAAGAACCCTAAAGGCATTTTTTTGAATTCGGTTTAATCACATTGGGTGTATGCTAATGTTTAAAAAAAAAGAAACACAATCGGGATTATTATTTTCAATTCCAAAATATATCCTCTAATTTCGCAAACGCTCAGTGCAGGGCAGTTTTATTCAATTTTTACATGGGATTATTCAATTTTTTTACGCAAGATATAGCTATAGACCTTGGTACGGCCAACACCCTTATTATTCATAACGATCAGGTTGTGGTTGATGAACCTTCCATAGTAGCCATGGACCGAACTACCAACAAAATAATTGCGGTTGGTAAAAGAGCCATGATGATGGATGGTAAAGTGCATGAAAACTTAAAGACAATTAGACCTTTGAAAGATGGTGTAATTGCAGATTTTAATGCAGCAGAGGGTATGATTCGAGAGATGATTAAATTGATTTATCCAAAGAAGCCTTTATTTGCTCCAAGTTGGCGCATGGTAATTTGCATTCCATCTTCTATTACAGAAGTTGAAAAAAGAGCGGTTCGAGATAGTGCAGAACAAGCCGGTGCCAAAGAAGTATATATGATTCACGAGCCTATGGCAGCTGCTTTAGGAATTGGTATTGATGTAGAAGAACCTTGCGGAAATATGGTAATTGATATTGGAGGTGGAACAACCGGCATTTCAATTATATCCTTATCGGGTATTGTTTGTGACGAAAGTATTCGTATTGCCGGCGACGAATTTACGGCCGATATTATTGAAGCTATGCGCAGGTATCATAGTTTATTAATTGGTGAACGAACTGCCGAGCAAATTAAGATTCAAGTAGGCAGCGCGTTAAAAGAATTAGATCATCCTCCTGATGATGTAGCGGTGAATGGTAGAGATTTGGTTACCGGTATTCCTAAACAAATTATGGTATCCTATCAAGAAGTAGCCGATGCCTTAGATAAATCGGTTTTTAAAATTGAAGAAGCCATTTTAAAAGCGCTCGAAAAAACACCACCTGAATTAGCTGCCGATATTTTTAGACGAGGTTTGTATTTAACCGGTGGTGGTGCCTTATTACGTGGTTTGGATATTCGAATCGCCAGTAAAATTAAATTGCCCGTGCATATCGCCGACGATCCATTACGTAGTGTGGTAAGAGGTACCGGAATGGCATTGAAGCATATTCATAAGTACCCGTTTTTAATGCAATAAGGTTTTCGCAACAAGTCTAAACCCACTCTAAAAGTCTAAACCCATTTGTGAGAAACCTCATCTTTTTAATAAAGCAATTCCATAACTTCTTCATCTTTCTTTTGCTTGAATTGGTATGTTTAATTATTGTGTTTCGAAATAATTCTTACCAGCAAAGTTCATATATCAATTCATCACGAAATATTGCCGGTAAATTTTATTCACGTAAAGAAAAGTTGGTTGGTTTTATGCATTTAAGTGAGGTAAATGATAGTTTATTGCGTGAAAATGCGCGCTTACGAAAAGAGTTGGGAATTCCTATTGAAATAAATCCCCTTAAAGATACCAATTATACTAAAACGCTTCAAAGCGATACCGTAACGCAAACCATTCATTATACTTATATCCCTGCTAAGGTTTTGAATAATACCATCGACCAAAAAGTAAATTATATTACTTTAGATGCGGGTAGCAAAAAAGGAATTAAGAAAAATATGGCGGTTATAACACCGAATGGTATTGTTGGACGAGTTTCCCATGTTTCAGAAAATTATAGTGTAGTACTTTCATTTTTATCAGATCGATTTAACGTGAGTTCAATGGTGGGCGATGGTACCATTGGTAAATTATCATGGGATGGATTAGATCCAGAATACGCGATTTTAAGTGGCATACCGCAATCGGTAAAACTGAAGCGAAAGGATACTGTACTCACCAGTGGATTTGGAAATTTCCCTGAGAAGATTATGGTAGGTCGAATTGCTGCTGTGTTAAGTGGAACGAGTTACAAAGTATTTTTAAATACCAACTTCAGAAAGCTTCATTTTGTATATGTGATTGCTGACGATGTAAATTTTGAACGAAAAAAATTAGAAGATTCATTACAAGTAAATAAAGAATGAGTATACCCATAAAAGTAGTTTTGAATTTTTTAGTCATCATGTCGATTCAATTATTTTTATTGAATGATATCGTCATTAAGTCGTCGATTACCTTAATGGGTATGCCGGCCTTTATACCTATGCTTTACCCATTAATTTTTTTGGTACTACCTGTAAATACACCTGCATGGTTAGCGATGGTTTTTGGTTTATTTACAGGCTTGGTAATGGATTATTTTAGTAATACGCCGGGTATGCATGCGGCAGCTTGTGTATTGCTTTGTTATTTACGCCCCTATTTTCTGAAACTCTTTTTTCAACAATCAGCCAAAGACTTAGGTACCATAGTTCCCTCAGTGTTTAAAATGGGTATGATTGCTTTTTTGCTTTACATTGCCATGGGCATTATTGTACACCATTTATTTTTTACATTTTGCAAATCTGGAGTTTTAGTCAGATTTTACTTATTTTGGCTAAAACCTTTTTGTCGGCTATTCTTTCGATGCTTCTTATATTATTGAGTCAATTGCTTTTTGCTGATAAAGACATTCGAAGAGCATGATAGCACCTTTTTTGTTCACAGCAATCACAGAAAATAAGGGGTGGGGGGTATTTACTTCGACGCCGATTAAAAGAAATCAAATGATTGAAGTATCTCCTGTGATTGTAATGACTGCAAAAGAAAAATTGGTACTCGATCAAACCACTTTATACAATTATATTTTCGATTGGCAAGGCGATGCATGCTGCATGGCAATGGGTTTGGTGCCGGTATATAATCATAGTTATGAAGCCAACTGTGAGTATTTTCAAGACTATGAAAACAATACCATATTTATAAAAACCGTTCGTGATATTGTAGCCAACGAAGAACTTACCATTAATTATAATGGCGATTGGAATGATAAGAAGAAGGTGTGGTTTGAAGTGAGTTTGTAATCAAGGTATGATTAGTGAATGGGGAAATTTGTGAATTAGACAATGATGTTTCCGAAGAATGTATTCAATGGTAAGCATAGATGGCACGCTAGTAGCAATTCACCAATGGGCAAATTATTCAAAAGGCACCTCATATACCTTGCTTAAAAAATCTTCTTCTAATGTGCTTTCATAATCATTACAATGGAAAATATTTTTCTTGGTATTGTAAGTATATTTTTCACTCAGTTGCTTATGGTGTTCGGCTACATATTCGATACCACTTAAAATTGTTTCAATTTCCTCGTCGCTATGGGTAGGATGCACTGATAATCGTATCCAACCCGGACGCATAAATAATTCACCTTGATGCAATCGTTGAATAATATGATCTGATTGCTCGCGATTAATATTTAATAAATAATGTCCGTAAGTTCCTGCGCAGGCACAACCCCCACGAACCTGAATCCCATAGTAATCGTTCAATAATTTTACCCCTAAATTAAAATGCAAATCATCAATATAAAATGAAACTGCGCCTGCTCGATGTTTAATATTACCGGCAAGGATATGCAGGTTTGGTATTTTTTCTAATCGATCAAAAACTTTACTTAATATTTCTTCTTCACGTTTCATCAAATTCTCAACGCCCATTTCTTTCTTCAACTTAAAACAAAGTGCCGCACGTATACCTTGTAAAAAGGGTGGGGTGCCTCCATCTTCTCGATCTTCAACACTATCAATATATTCATGAAATTTCCACGGGGTTGTAAAACGAACGGTTCCTCCTCCTGAATTATCAGGTACTGCGTTGCAATATAAATTTTTGTTCATCACCATTACACCGGGTGTACCAGGGCCGCCCAAAAATTTATGTGGTGAAACAAATATGACATCCAATTGTTGTGCTTCATTTTTTGGATGCATATTAATTTCTACATAAGGGCCCGAACAGGCAAAGTCTACAAAACAATATCCATCTATGGCATGTATCATTTCAGCCATTTGATGGTATGGTGTAAAAATACCGGTGACATTACTACAGGCACTTACCGAAGCAATTTTTAATGGCCGGTGTTTATAGGTTTCAATCAGTTGAGCGAAATGCACTAAGTCAACATTACCTTCTGCATCGGGGTTAATAATTTCAACATCGGCTAAAGTTTCAAGCCAAGAGGTGTGGTTCGAATGATGTTCGATGTGGGTGATAAAAATTATCGGTCTTTCATTTTCAGAAAGTGGTTGAAATGGGGTTACAAATTTTTTCGCATTTTCAGGAATCCGTAAACCTAATATTCGTTGTAGTTTATTGATAGAATCTGTCATGCCCGAACCCGAAAATATGAGTGCATCGTTTTCGTTAGCATTCACTTCTTTTTTTATGAATCGTTTTGCTTCATGGTAAGCTTTTGTCATAAGCGTACCGGTAACAGAAGTTTCGGTATGTGTATTTGCACAAAACGGTGCAATGGTATCATGCATCAATTTTTCGATTGGTTCATATAATCGACCACTGGCTATCCAATCGGCATAAATCATTTTTTTTTCACCCAATGGGGTAGGGAAGCTTTGTTGAATGCCTACGATATTTTCTCTAAACTTGCTGAAGTATTGTGCTGTCATGTATTGCTTACTAAAGCCGCGAAAGTACAAATTTATTATGTAAGCCCATAAGGGGTTTGCTTTTTGAAGAAAATAGCCATTTGATGGTCTGATTTTTAAACACAATCTCAATTGAATTGTTTCATACAGCGTTAAAAAATCAATGTACTAATAGATTGCAATGCACTTTCTTTACTCTTACCTTTGCGCCGCATGAAAGAAATCTCGAATCGGTCAGCGTCTTATCATTTTGCTATTGAACAACGTTTTACGGCGGGCTTGGTTTTATTGGGTACCGAAATTAAATCATTACGACAGGGCAAAGCGAGTTTTAATGATAGTTTTTGTGTGTTTAATCATGGCGAATTGGTGATTAGAAGTCTGCATATTGCTGTGTATAGTCATGGTACCGCTGCAAACCACGACCCACTTCGAGAACGGAAACTTTTACTTACCGCAAAGGAGTTACGCAAACTCGAAAATAAAACCAAAGAAAAAGGGTATACGATCGTTCCACTTCGCATATTTTTAAGTGAAAGCGGTTATGCAAAAATTGAAATTGCTTTAGCACGGGGTAAAAATACCCACGATAAACGCGATAGTATAAAAGCTAAAGATGCCGATCGTGAGATGAAGCGGGAGATGAGAGTGCGATAAATTTCAATCTTTGGCATCTCTAAAAACTCTGATGCTTCGTTATTTAGATTTTGCAAATCCATTATTTACTATAGTAAACGCTTCCGATAGCTATCGGAATTGCAAAATCTAAATGCCTCGCCTGAGAGGTTTTTATAGAAGCCCTCAAGAAATATAGTGCTATCATCGATAATTCTATAGTTCTTAATTAATTGGATTTATTGCGATGATTTATTTTCATAGGTAAAGGCTGTCTTTTCAAAATCCAAATGCCTCGCCTGAGAGTTTTTACAGATGCCTTATTGAAATACGGAAACACGCCACGATTATTTTTTAGATTTTTATTGCGATGCCTTCTGGAATATTTTTTTGAATTTAAACAGAACGATTACTTTTATAGCCATGTTTCAAATTTCAATACCAAGAAACATCTTTTACCATGGGAAAAAAGAATAAAGAAAAACAAACGCCAAGTAAAATTCAGCAACCTATTTCTAAGCCAAGCGTTGAGGTTGGCAAAGCAACGCCATCTCGTTTTGGTGTTTGGATTTACCCTTTGATGATTGCTGCCATTACCTTATTAATTTATAGCAACACGTTCAGCCATCGTTTTGTTTTAGATGATCATGGCATTATTAAGAATAATAAAATTACCAAAGCTCCTGTAAGTTGGGATAATACCGTAAAAATATTTACAACTCCTTTACGCAAGGGCGATTTTTCGGATATCGAAAATTCATTGTATCGACCCTTTGTGAAATTCCTTTTTAATATCGAATGGAATCTGTTTGAAGGAGACCCTCACAAGTTTCATATTGTGAATGTGCTTTTATATGCACTGGCTGGCATCTTCATTTTTTTCATTTTTTATGATATCATGAAGAAACGATTTTTAATTCCGTTTTTATTAGCCTTGCTATTTGTTACACATCCTATTCATACCGAAGTAGTTGCCAATGTAAAAAGTGGTGATGAAGTTCTCAGTTTATTAGGCATACTGATTGCATTACGGTGTATCCAATTATATCTATCCAAAGGAACGTTGTTGTATATGTTATTTGCGATACTTGGATTTTTGGCCGGGTCGTTTTCAAAAGAATCTACGGTAGTGGCGATTGCGATCTTTCCTTTATTTATGTATTTCTTCACTGAGGCAAGTATTAAAAAGAATGTCATTCTTTCATCTATTATGGCATCTTGTACGTTCTTCTTCTTGCTATGTCGTTATCTCACGTTAAAAAATTATCCCGATACCGGCAATTTGAGTGCGCTCGATAATTTTATGGTTTTATGCACCGATCCAGCTTACGAAGGCACTTCTAAGTTCGCCTCTGCCATAAGTACTTTGGGTTTATACTTAAAAACATTTCTTTATCCACATCCATTATCTTGCGATTACTCATACTCAACCCTTATTCCGGTTGGATTTGCTGATGTAGGATTTTTAATTTCTTTTTTAATTCTCATCGCGCTTTTTGTATATGCTGTGTATACCATGCTTCCAATAGGAAAAAAAGAAAAAGAGAAAAGTCCACTAAGCTTTGGTATTCTTTGGTTTTTTATTACGATGTCTATCACCTCCAATGTTTTCTTTTTAATCGGAACATCCTTCGGTGAGCGTTTATTATTTGTTCCTTCCTTGGGTTTAACCATTGTATTGGTATTTGCCTTAGCTCGTTTTTTTTATAAGCAAGATGATGCAGAAAATTTAGTTTCCGCGTTTAAGAAAGCGCCAATCATGTTGGGTATTGTATTGATGACTACCTTATTATTTAGTTTTAAAACTTATGATAGGAATAAAGATTGGAAAAGCGATTTTAAATTGTTTGCTGCTGATGTTGAGAAGTACCCTAACTCAACTCATCTTCTGTTTTATATGGGAAATCATCTTTCTGGTGCCGAATTCAAAGAAAATCTTGCCCTCGATATTAGTGAAAATGATTTGAATATTGATCTTGCCGATTCGGTGCTTAAGGCCAATTATCGTTGCATTGCCATGCTCTCAAAATCATTGGGCATTTATCCGGCTTTGCCAAGCGATGGATATAATCAATTAGGAAAGGCTTATTTTAACATTGGCAAACTTGATAGTGCACAAAAATATTATCTAAAGGCTTATGGTGAAGATAGTACCAACCCAATTTTTACGAATAATCTCGGTACAGTATATTATAATTCATCGATTCCCTTAACTCAGAAGGCAACGGAGTTTCAAAAGGTTGGACGATTTGATAGCGCACAATATTATACGATTGTGGGTACCAATAAATTACTTGAAGCCTTACCTTATTTTCAACGAGCTCATAAAGGCGATTCGCTCGAAACTGATTTTATCAACAATATCGGTTGTATTTATGGCGCTACCCAACGAACAGATAGTGCATTGTATTGGTTTAATAAGGCTTATGCCATCGATTCACTCGATGAGGTGTCGATACAATTTTTAGATATTACGTATCGAGCAATAGGCAAAGTGCAGGAAGCTGATTATTTTAAGAATCGATTAGCCATTGCAAAAGCCATCAAAATAGAAAGAATGCGATAAATTAATAGAAAGTATGATTTGTAAAACGATAGATGAAGTCATTGCCAACCTCGATACCATTGTACATCGTTGCAAACTTGAACAAAGTAGTTTAGGATATTTTGCTGTTTTATATCGAAAAGTTACCAAAAGAGTGAAGCGTGGAATTCTTCTTACAGAGTTTGAAGATAACATACGTATGGAGCATCTCGTAGTTCATTTTGCCAATCGTTACTTTGAAGCCTATGATTTGTATATGCAAGGTAAATCGTCAACGCAAAGTTGGCTGATTCCCTTTAAAGCTTGCAAGCAAAGTGGGTTTATTATTTTGCAACATTTATTAGCAGGAATAAATGCGCATATCAATCTCGATTTAGGAATCGCTGCTTTGCAAGCTGCCGGCGACAAGTCATTACACAGTATTGAAAAGGATTTTAATACTATCAATCGTATTCTTTCTGAAATGGTGGATGAAGTTGAACGTGGCATTTCAAGAGTTTCTCCGGTGTTTAAATTATTAATGCCTTTGGCGGGCAATCATGATGAAATCTTCATCAATTTTAGCATCAACCTAGCTCGAGATGGCGCATGGAAATTTGCCAATGAATTGGCCTTATCTAACAATTCCGCTCAACTTATTCAAGAACGTGATCGATGCATTTCGGTTTTAGCCACCAAGCTTTTTTCTCCGGCTACCCGTTTACGATGGGTATTAAGAACCATTTCATGGTTAGAATGGCGAAGTGTGGCTTCGAATTTGTCAATTTTGGAAAAGTAACCATCTAAAAATCCCCTCAAAAACAATT
Organism: Bacteroidota bacterium; assembly: GCA_016706595.1. Taxonomy (GTDB): domain Bacteria; phylum Bacteroidota; class Bacteroidia; order Chitinophagales; family Chitinophagaceae; genus OLB11. The sequence continues at coordinate 451,252 of JADJJH010000007.1, forward strand.
CAAAAACAATTACCTTTTTCAACTTGCAAACCTTATTTTTGCCCAACTTTTTTTAAAATGCCTTCACAATATTATCTGTTTCTCAGTTTAGCTTTATTTTGCATCGGCGTTATGGGTGTACTCATGCGTCGAAATGCTATTATTATTCTCATGTGTATCGAGTTAATGCTCAATGCTGTGAATTTATTAATGGTAACTTTTAGTAAAATGCACCAAAATTCAGATGCTCAAATTTTCGTTTTCTTTATTATGGTAGTTGCAGCAGCAGAAGTTAGTGTGGGTCTTTCGATTATTGTCATGATGTATCGTAAGATGCGCTCAATTGATGTGAATATTTTAAACAGACTAAAAAATTAATACGCCCATGATCAATGTCGCTTGGTTAGTCCCATTATTTCCACTTCTAGGGTTTCTGATAACAGGTTTAGGGCGCAACAAACTAGGTAAATTAAGTGGGTGGATTGCATCTTTTGCAGTTTTGGCTTCGTTTATTGTTTCACTTGGTATATTTTTTGAAGTACAAGGCATACGAACTTTGGGTGAAGAAGAGGGTGGAAGCGCTTCAATCGTTGTACCAGTTTACGATTATATTTTAACAGGAACGATGAAAGCGCAAATAGCCTTTCAAATTGATGCATTGAGCAGTATTTTTTTATTGGTAATCACCGGAATTGGATTCTTGATTCATCTGTATTCTATTTCATACATGTCGCACGATGAGTGTTTCGGTAAGTTTTTTGCTTTTCTGAATCTTTTTATTTTCTCAATGCTTTTATTAGTAATGGGCGCTAACTATGTAGTGATGTTCATTGGTTGGGAAGGCGTTGGATTGTGTTCTTACTTACTCATTGGTTTCTGGCATAAAAATATTGAGTATACCAAAGCTGCAAAAAAGGCCTTTATCATGAATCGAATTGGTGATCTTGGTTTTTTGATGGGAATTCTTCTTTTATTTGCCAAATTTGATACACTCAATTTTACCGATTTAGAAAGCGCTATTTCGTCGGCTAACGTAAGTGCAGGGTATTTAACTACCGTTGCCATTTGCTTTTTTATAGGCGCTACTGGTAAAAGTGCACAAATACCTTTATTTACTTGGTTACCCGATGCCATGGCCGGTCCAACTCCCGTATCTGCGCTCATCCATGCTGCAACCATGGTAACAGCCGGTGTGTATATGATAACGCGAAGTCATTTTATTTATACATTGGCACCTGTAGCCCAGCAAATTATTTTAATTATTGGTTTGGCAACTGCTTTAATTGCCGCAACCATCGCCACGCAACAAAACGATATCAAAAAGGTATTAGCCTATTCAACGGTTAGTCAGCTGGGTTTTATGTTTATGGCACTTGGTACAGGTGCATACGTAGCCGCGGTGTTTCATGTAGTTACTCATGCCTTTTTCAAAGCCTTATTGTTCTTGGGTTCGGGTTCAGTCATTCATGCGATGGGTGGTGAACAGGATATTCGTAAAATGGGCGGACTAAAACCTTACATGAAAATTACGTATCTCACTTTTTTGATAGGCTGTATCGCAATTGCAGGCATACCACCTTTAAGTGGTTTCTTCTCGAAAGATGAAATTTTGATGAGCGTATTCCAATATGGAAACATGGGCAGAGTTTTTTGGGTATTAGGTATGTTGGCTGCGTTGATGACGGCCTACTATATGTTCAGATTATTATTTGTAACTTTTCATGGAACTTTTCGCGGAACCGAAGATCAAAAACATCATCTTCATGAAAGTCCGGCCCTAATTACTTTACCTTTAGTTGTGTTGGCATTATTATCTGCCTTTGGCGGAATGATAGGCTTACCAAAAATATTAGGTACTACACATTTATTAGAGCACTTTTTGGAACCTGTTTTAAAATCATCTTTAGCAGCCGTTCCTATGAAGTCCGAATTGTCGCATAGTTCCGAATTATTATTGATGGGATTGGCTGTAGGAATCGGAATTCTAGGTATTGTAATGGGATGGATGTACTTTAAAAAGTATAATGCTAACAGCGAATCGAAAGGAATTGCTCGTATGGCAGAAAATAAATGGTACGTAGATGAATTATATGATTTTATGGTGGTTAAACCTTTAATGGCATTAAGTGCTATGATGGAGAAGATCATTGAAAAATGTGGTATCGATGCAGCGGTAAATGGGGTTGGCAAACTCATTGAGGCTGGAGGTAACCGATTTCGTTTATTACAAAGCGGAATGGTAGGTTTTTATCTGTTTATGATGGTCATTGGGATTATCTTATTATTCGCTTTACAAATTTGGTTGCATTAAATTAATTAATCCCTTAGGGGTTCAATGATAAACACATGTTGATAGTATTACTCATTTTGATTCCATTTATTGGCGGTTTGCTAGCCATGATGATGCCTGAAAGTAAGGTACACATTCAAGCTACAGGATTTAGTGTGATTACCTTGGCATTGTCGATGGCTGTTTATTATTTTTATACCCAACAAACAGCAGGCATCGATTTACACTATAGTGTTTCGTGGATTGAATCTATTGGTGCGCGATTTTCAGTAGGTATTGTCAAAGGCGATTCTTTGGCTTTATTAATGGTAATCCTAACCGGGCTTGTATTCCCACTCATCTTTTTTTCAATACAAAATAAACAACCCGAAAAACCAAGTACGTTTTATGGTTTGATGCTCATGGCACAGGCCGGACTTATGGGTGTATTTTTAGCAAAGGATGCCTTGCTATTTTATGTTTTTTGGGAAGTAGCCTTAATACCGGTTTATTTTTTAAGTTCAATGTATGGTGGGCCAAGGAGAATAGCTGTGACCTTCAAATTTTTTATCTACACATTTGTAGGAAGTTTATTAATGTTGGTTGGTATTTTATTGATCTATCAACAAACACCTATCCATTCATTCGATTGGGATTCATTTGTGAGTGTCGGTAAAGCGATGCCGGCAGAAAAAACAAAACTGGCTCTTTTGGTTATTGTTTTTAGCCTTTGCGATTAAAATTCCCATTTTCCCTTTTCATACTTGGCAACCTGATGCTTATGAAGAAAGTGCAACACCGGTAACCATAGTATTGAGTGCCATTATGGTAAAAATGGGATTATTTGCACTTATTCGTTGGTTGTTACCCGTTCTTCCTTTAGGATGCGAAAAGTGGATGAATTTGGTTTTATTACTTTCCGTTATTAGTATAGTTTACACAAGTTGTTTAGCTTTAGTTCAAACCAATATTAAAAGAGTAATTGCTTATTCATCTATTGCGCATGTTGGATTAATGTGTGCGGCTATTTTCTCTCATCAATTGATAGGCATCCAAGGGGCAGCTATTCAAATGTTTAATCATGGAATCACCATTACGGGTATGTGGGTATTGGTGGCCATCTTAGAAAATCGCTTACATACTCAAGACCTGCGTAAGATGGGTGGAATTGCTAGTATATCGCCGTGGTTCTCGGTCTCCTTGGTAATCGCTTCCTTGGCAAATATAGGCTTCCAAATGACCAATGGTTTTGTGGGAGAATTTATGATGTTTAATGGCCTGTTTAAAGCACTTACCCCTTACCATTTTGTTTTTACAGTGTTTGCTGGTTTAGGTATTATATTAGCGGCTACGTATACTTTAAATATGGTACAAAAAGTAGCTTACGGCGAACTCAACGAAAAGACTTCCTTATTTAAAGATTTAACGATAAATGAAAAAATGGTAATGGGCATTATCTTACTCCTGATTATCGGATTGGGCTTTTATCCTAAAGTACTCATGGATTTGATTTATGTTGACCAAGTATTTCATCCGTAAACCATTTACCATTTATTCTAGATAAATCTCTCATAACAACTGAAAAAAAATGAACGCAATTATCATATCGGCAATTTTAGGAGTAATCATGATGTTTGCCGGCATATTTTTTAAAAAAACGAGTACCATTCAAGTTACTGCCATCTTGGGTTCGCTTGCCTTGTTGGTGGCCACATTCTTTGATCACCAATTAGTAGCAGCCGATACGAAAACTTATTTCAAGATGATTGAAGTAAGCGCATATACTGCTTGGTTTAATATGTTGATTACTTTTTGTACGTTGATTTATTTTTTGATTTTTCATCGAGATATCAGTAGGGTTGGTAAAAATGATGCCGATTATTTTGCCTTGATGTTTTTTATTTTGTGTGGCGTTTACATGTTATCATCCTATTCTAATTTGTTGATTTTATTCTTGGGTATCGAAATTTTATCTATTCCACAGTACATTTTGGCTGGTAGTGATAAAGAAAATGTCAAAAGCAATGAAGCCTCGCTGAAATACTTTTTAATGGGGTCGTTTAGCACTGGTATTTTATTGATGGGCATTACTTTGATTTATGGTGCCACTGGTAGTTTCGACTTGTATAACGAAAATTTTATTCAACAATTTCAATCTGCCGAAGGCTTAAACACCCTAGCTTTTAGTGGAATTCTTTTATTACTCATTGCCTTTGCCTTTAAAGTTTCTGCAGCGCCTTTACATTTTTGGACACCCGATGTGTATGATGGTTCGCCAACAGCCTTTACACCTTTTATGGCAACCATAGCAAAGGTGAGCGTTTTTATAGCTTTTATCCGTTTATTTCATTATTCGTTTGGGAACATAAGTAGCCATTGGCAAACTGCCATTGCTGCTATGATCGTACTTACTTTATTGATTGGGAACATCACGGCAGTATATCAGCAAAGTGTGAAGCGTATGATGGCCTACTCATCAATTGCCCAAGCTGGTTTTATGTTATTCGCCATTTTTGCATTTAATTCCACCTCTTGGCAAGGTTTAATATTATACAGTGTATCATATACTTTAGCATCATTAGGTGTTTTTGCGGCAATTCTTAAAATGAAAGATTATACCTACGAAGGCTTTAACGGTTTAGCCCAAAAACAACCCATTTTGGCAGCGACTACCACCATATGCGTATTATCATTAGCAGGTATTCCGCTAACCGGTGGATTTTTTGCAAAGTACTTTGTGTTGAGTGCTGCAATTGAACAAGGCAAATGGGTAGGACTCGTAATATTTGCTGTTTTAATGGCAGCAGTCAGTGTATATTATTATTTTAGGTTAGTAAGAAGTATGTATTTTCAACAGGGTGATGCTGAACTAAAATATGAGCCGAATACCGTAGAAAATACGCTGCTTATTATTAATGCAACCCTGGTAATTATTTTAGGCGTTCTACCTTCTATTTTATTGTAAAGTATAATTATATCATTTCTATATAAACGTACAAGCTTACAATCAAGTATTGGTTCGTCAAACCAACATTCCCGTTAAAGAAAACATAATCGACTCATTAATTTGTAATAGATATTACATTTGTTGCTGTTCTGATTTATGAAACGATACCTTTTGCTATTTGTGGTTTTAGCCACACCGATATTTGGTTTTTCTCAAAAAGAAAAGAAAGAAAAAAAAGACCCTTACACGTCTACCGAACTTTGGGAACCTGTTCCTATTCGACGTGCACTAGCCCACGATAAAATTGATAAAATTCAAAAATTAGTTGATCAATTTGATGGTAAACTAGATGGGCAGATTATTTTAAAAGGTGATTCTTTAGGGAGTATACTTTTACAAGAATCTATCTTAAAAAAAGTCGACCAAATTGAAATTGTGCTCGAAAATCTTCCCCTTGATCATTTCGCGAAACTAAAACATTTAGAAGACCTTGAAAAATGTATTCGAGATATCAACTTCGATTTGCAAAACAATAAAATAGACCCACAATTATATTCCGATATTGTATTTAACTACTACAATTTATTTAGACGCGCACAAGAAGCTGAACCCATCACCGGACTGATAGATTCAAATTTTAGTCGCTCATTTGATGTTATAAAATTTCTATTTAAAGATAGCACCGAAGCCATAGCCACTATATATAAGCATTTGGTTAAAAACAATCCTGATGAAATGTTTAAGCGTTTCAGAGAATTTTCGCAAATGCCTGCTGCAGAGGATTTATTTGCCTACTATGCTCCTAAGAAACCCGGTTTAATTTTAACATACGCTACGAGTACTTCTACCGAAAGAGGTGTAGTGCGAAGATGTAAAGACCCTTTAGTAAAAAAAATTGTTGAAATCGCTGATAAAGCAAATACCCCGCTCAAAGCCATTGTTTATCTCGACGATTTATTTGCCGGCACGATGTCGATTGCACAAATCAATCAAATTACTTCTACACCCGAATCGTATTATAAGAGTTTAGTAAAACAGCGTATGAAAAGTAATACGCTCACTAAAAAATTATTAGATCGTGAATCAAAATTGCTAGCACTTGAATATGTGCGAACCATGAATGAATTACACGACTCCCCGGATCCCATTCGTTTTAAATGTATCGAAACATTATCACCTGATGAAATGTACTTTTTGATGGTTTTATGTAGCGATGAAATTTATACCAGCACTTTCGTTGGAACATTTAATAGGATGTTGTTGAAAATGGCACCAACGCAAGGAGATGCATTTTTACAACAAATTAATATGGATAAATTCCGAACCTTTATTAGGATGTGCGCAGGTTATAATAAACTCGATGAATTTTTAGCCACCGTGAATGAAGCAAACAGAAATGTGTTGATGGCAAAGTTTGTAAACCATATCGACCAAAATACTGAAACGGATTTAGAAGATGCCGTAGATGTTGCGGACTCGTTTGGGAGTATAAATGACCCAGTATTGCTTGCATATCTTCGCGGACAAGTATTAGAAAATTATGAACGCACTTATCAGGCAGATAATCGGCGCGGACTAGCCATTTACTTTTTATTGCATACACTTTGTACAACCGTTTTGTATCCAAATGAAAGTACCGAAGAATTGCAAAGTCAGTTAAAAATTCCACCCATTACCTATGTGCCAAATAGTCGTTTAACCAATGCAGAGGGTAATATTATTGAGCAAGTGTTTTTTTATGGCGATGAAGATGGGAAAATGTCGTTTGCAAGTTTTCAAAATATATTCAACTCCGAAGAATGGAAAATTGAAAAGAATGATAAATGGATAGTTCTTCAGTCGATTAAAGGAAGACCTATTACAATTTATGCAAATTTGCCGTTAGCTGAACCCCTTGATGAAGAAGCCCAAAAGGCATTAGGAGCCTATATGGAAAAGAACAATATTGAACCTTCGATTATTGTACATCGTGGCCATAGTTATCACTTGCCAACAACTATGTCGCATATTAGTGCAGGCAATAAAATTGTCATTTTGGGTTCATGTGGTGGTTACCATAATTTAAGCACCATACTACAACAATCAGAAGATGCACATATTATCTCAAGTAAACAAACAGGATCAATGCACGTAAATGATCCTCTTTTAAAAGATATTCAGCAACTCTTACTAAACGGTAAGGATATTAATTGGATTGATTTGTGGGCTAACCTAAACTTGAAAATGAATAACCCCAAATTGCAAGATTTATTTAACGACTATATCCCTCCTCATAAAAATATGGGCGCGTTGTTTTTAAAGGCATTTAAAATTCAAATGGCCGAAACTGGAACGTAATACATTCAAATTACGAATTACGTACTTGCCTGTTATTGATGGTTGATTGATTACGGATTCGTTCAAGAATAAATTTCTGCTCATTTATGGAATTGCGACTAGGATTTATCTAGTACTCTTGATTTAAAGTGCGAATTTTACAAACACTGAGTCTTAATAAATATTACATGATTAAAAAATACTTAAGTGCTGTCTTGTTATGTATCATAGCAAGCATAAGCACACATGCGCAAAAATTATCGGATTTAATTTCGCAAGACACGATGATGTATGTGTTTAAACTCAATAAAACCCAAACCGATTATATCATTCGCAAACAGAAAATTGAAGACATTATTTTTTTGTTTGGCAATATTTGGAAGAGCTATCCCATTAAAGTGTATAAAAATGATACGCTTCCTTTCGGGAATTATATCTGCGCCAGCATCAATAAAGAATTGATTACCTATACCTATGTGCATCGAACAGGCTTATCAGTAAAATCGAAAGTGATAGGGAATACCATAATTATTTTTATCGGCGACCAGAAAAACGGCAAGAATATTGAAAAAGCAAAAGTTGAAATTGATGGAAAGAATGTAGCCTTTGATGAAGGATTTGGAGGATATGCTTTTGAAAAAAACAGTGTAAATAAAACCCGACTGGCAAAAAATGAAGTGTACCTTACTTTTAGTTATGGCGAAGAATATACTGCCATGTTGTACAATTTTGCTGCTGGATATCGAGCACCAGCTCAAGGAGGAATGTATAATGCTTATGCCGGCGGTATTTCGGAAGGTTATTTTATTACTGATAAACCGGTTTACAAACCGCTAGATACTTTACGATTGAAAGCCTTTTTAACCGAACCACATAAAGGTCGACCGATTCGTAGCAAAGCTTGGCTTACCATGTATGAGCCCACTCAGAATTTTAATTTCTCGAAACGAATTAAACCCAAAACACCCGGTGCCTTTGTATATGATTGGCCCATACCTGATAGTTTGAAAATTGATAGAAATTTTTCGATGAGCTTGACTTATAAAAAACGTCATTTTGCTTTAAGTAAACAAGCCAGTTTTTATTTAGAAGATTATGTACTCAATAGTAATAAGTATGATGCCCAATTGAGTAGTCAAGAATATTATGCAGGTGATGATATTCGATTTACGGTAACTGCTTCAGATGCAAATGGCTTCCCGATACAGGGTGCTCAAATTCATTACAAACTCAGTATTTTAAATGTGTATGATTTTATTTGTGATACTTTTTTATTGCCTGTAGCACGAAAAAATAATTGGCTTGAAAGAGATACGGTTTACCCTTATGAAAATGCGATGGAATTAAAAATATTGCATAGCGATTTGCCAAAAATTAATGCAACTTACAATGTAGAAATAACGATCACCGACCCAAATACATTTGAACGAAAAGTAATTAACCGACAGTTCAATAAACAAAGTGTAAAAGAGAAAGTATTGATTTATCAGCGTGAAGATTCATTGCATATCAGATGTTTGTATAACCAACGTGATACCGGTAGAAATTATACGATGATTGTGATGAATGAACAGGATACCTTAATGAAGAAAAAAATTACGACTCCATACGTTCATGCTTTAACAGCACTTACAACCCGGGTAATTTTTATTGATAAAGATTCGAGCATTACCCCCATCGATATTGCCTTCAATAAATTTTCCATTACGCATCTAGAAGGAAAAAGAAATGCCGACAGCGTGTTTATCGATTTTAAATTCCCTTTCGACGATGCTGTGTATTATCATATTTTAAAAAATGGTAAACGTATCAGTTCAGGAAAAAGCAAAGAACTGCATTACAAAATAAAGGATGATAGTAAAGATGAATATATGATTAGGTTTACCTCAAACCTTCATCGCAATATCGAGAACAATTTTTATGAAGTAACGTATAAACCTCAGTTACATAAAATATTCTTGTCCTCTGATCTTCCTACACAAGCCTTTCCGGGTGCTCGTATGCCAGTAACCATTAAGGCTACTGATTACAGAAATAAAGCACTTAAAAAAATAAATATCGCCGCCTTTGCAGTGAACAAACAATTTGAGGATCGGTTAAAAACGCCCGTAATTACCATACCTGAAAAGTATAGAGATTTAATAAGCATAAAGCAACCCGATTTATTAGACAATGCCTATCTAACGATTCCAAATTTGGGTCACACTTATCATATAAAAAGTATTCACTTCACAAAATTCAATTTGCATAAAAATGAATTCTATGAATTGCGATATCCTAAAAAAACAATGGCATTGATTGATAAAACGAATCAATCAAAGATTCCAGAATTTTCGGTATTTGTTACACATAAAGATCGAGTGTATCGCCCGAAGTATATTTTATTGGATGGACAACCGATTTATATTACCGATTTACAAGCCGACATATATTCTTTTCAGGCTAAAGCCGGAAAGCATAGTATTACCATCCGTTATTTTGATAAACGAATTGAACTCAATGACATTTCATTTGAACCCAATAAAAAATATTTCATTGGTTTAAATATCGATAGCTTAGGAAAATCAAACTCACAAATGCGTATCACCGATTCGCTTTCAGTGGCACAACCAAATGCCGATGAAAAGTCGCTTTTATATGGTAGCCTAGTCCTTACCAACAACTTCGGTATCGATACGCTAACTATTAGAACTAAATCTGATACGAGTACACGTTATACTTACACTGCGCAAAGAGTTCCTCAAAGACTGAATGTAGATGGCGAAAATTTTTCGGCATTTGGTCCTTTCCCATCTAATTCTGAGGCGGTTTTTAAACTTGGCAAAAAAGAGTTTGCCTTACAAACAGGTACAGAGTTGGCACATTACTACGATTGGAATAGTAGAGAATTTACTACTAAAAGAATCGGCGCTGTGAAAGGCGTCATCTTCAATTTTGCCGAACAGCCTATGTATGATTTTCATATTCTGTCACTTGCTAAGCCCGATAGCATTAAACCAACCCCCGAAAAAGTACCGGTTAAATATAATGATGAAGCGCATCATATTCCTGAACCCGAGTATAATCAAAGCTATCGCTCAAATACCCAACAACATAACTTTTCATTCATTTTTAAAAATGCCAATAAAAAACAATATGTAAAAGCACTTTGGGTTATTAATACCAGCAAACCCGAAGATGCTGATTTTTTACCGGGTGTTTCGAGAAGCGATATGCATCGTTTTTATAAAAATGGCAGAGAAGGTGTTTATGATATTTACCTTTTGATGAATGACAATAAAATGATCTTTTTACCTAAAATTTATTTACATCATCAAGATGAATTTTATATTGATCCAACTTTGCTTAGAAAAGAAATTTTAAACAATGATAAACTTTCGATACCATTAAAAATTTATAGCGATCTTACTAAAACCGCTTTGTTGCCTTTTTACTTTGCCCCCGAAGAAATCAATACGAAGATTAAGGAGACCGCCAATGCAAAACGAAAAAATCCTTATTTACATGGTATCATCACCAACGAATCGTTAAGTGCAATTTATAATGCATTGGTATTGCTTGAAGTAAATGGGGTTTATAAATATGGCGCAACTACCAATAGCAATGGCGAATTTGAAATATTAAATATTGCTGATGGTAGCTATCAGGTAAAAATTTATCATCCCGAGTATCAGATTAAGAATTATGCAGCGATGTTTATGAAGGGCGCACATGAATATACTTTAGATGCTGCGATGAAATCAATAGAAACCCAAAGACCGGCATTTGAAACTATACATCCCGATTTTCAGTTGGCGGTATTTGCCAATCAAAAGCAACAAGACCTTATGAAACTTTCGGTTTATGATAATGAATTCAGAACAAATTTATTAGGAAGTACCATCACCTTGCTTGAGAACGACAAACCTGTTTACTCACAATTTTTGAAGGACGCTTCGCAGATAGAAATTCCAACCCCTACGAATAGCACATTAGCTTATACACTTGAATTAAAACGCGAAGGGTATACAACGATGTATATACGAAACCTACATTTTTATGGCGAGATGATATACCAATTGAATTTATTTGCATCTGCATATAACCCTCAAATTCCGGTAGCAAAAAAAGAGTATGATGTAAATATGCAGTATTCAGGTTTTGCTCAACCCGAAGTAAAAAATTCAAATGCAAAAATTACCTACCATACTGCCAATGGAAAAGAAGCTGGGGTGGTGTATGGTAAAGTATTGAATGAAGATAAGGAGGCTTTAGACTTTGCAAGCATTAGTTTAATTAAAGATAATATGGTTCGTTATGGTGGCAAGACCGATTTACAGGGGAATTTCAATATCAAATCAATTGCACCCGGAGAGTATGATGTTAGGGTAACTTATGTGGGTTATGAATCGCAATTGATAACTAAGGTCTCAGTTTCATCGGTAAATAAGGTACAGATAATTTTTACACTGCAGAAGAGAATGAGTTATACAAAAGAAGTGATGGTAATGCATGATAGACGTGAGAGTTTAATAAATCCAAGTGATCCGGGAAGGAAAGTAGTAACGGGTGAATCATTCAAAAATATGGCTTCAAATCAAATAAGCGACTTAGTTGGTACACAAGTAGGAGTAATGTATAATGCTAGTGCAGTTGGTTCTTATACATACCAAATTGATGGCTTACAAATAAGTAGCGAAACTTTTGCTTGGAGCGATGATGAAACCAAACGAAGAAGAGGAGAAGAACAAAAATATGCGAATGATTCTTTAATTGAAAAAGCTTCGAACAATGCAAGTAGCAGCAGAAAAAACTTTACCGATGTGGCCTATTGGCAACCCAATAAAATCACCAATAAAAAAGGCATCGTAAGTTTTGATATTCAATTCCCTGATAATATCACTACATGGAAATCGAATATTTTAGCAATGGGTAAAAAACGTATGCATGGAATTGATTCGTCGGAAACCAAAGTATATAAACCCCTACAAACTATTAGTATTTTTCCTCAATTTTTGTATCAACAAGATAAAGTGTACTTGAAGGCAAAGTATAGTAATTTAACCAAGGATGCTAAAGATGTGCAAGTATATATGAGCTTGAATGATCAATCTTTATTATCAAAAAATACCAGCATTAAAAACGATTATGTTGATTCGGCTTTTGTGAGTATCGACAAAACCGATACGTTGCACATGAAGGCAGGATTAATTTTCAACGGCTCCTATAAAGATGAAGAGGTAAGAGATATTCCGGTGTATAGTCCGGCCTTGAAACTTTATAACAACCAACACTTTTCGATGGAAAGTGATAGTACCTATCGTTTGCAATTTGCCAACCAAACAAAGGGTAGCATAATGCTCAATAATACTTTGTATGAAAAAATATTGGAAGAAATTAAAGAACTCAATCAGTACGAATATGCTTGTACCGAACAATGTGCATCCAAGCTCAAAGGATTATTAGTTAAAGAGAAAATTAATAAATCGCTTGGACTGAAAGATAATATCACCCCACAAATTTATCAATTACTCAATCGATTAGCGGCTTATCAAAACAATGACGGCTCTTGGGGTTGGTGGAAGAAAGATTATACCAATTGGCGGATGACCTTGTATGTTATGGATGTAATGCAAGCCGCAAATAGCATGGGTTATTTCAATAGTAATTTCACCTTGGCGCAAGATGCAGTGCGAACCAATTTTGGATTGATGAATAACAGCGAAAAGTTGTATGCGCACTATTTATTTCAAAAGAATGGAATAGCTACTGAGGCGATGATGAATCAGTTTAAGAAATATGAATTTGAGAATTTGCCATCAACAGACAAGATGTATTATTTTAAAATACAAAATATGTTGGGCGAAGAAACCAAGCTGAGCGATATGTATGCTTTGTATTTAGAAATGAATACTCAGTTAACTCGCCCTTATACCGATAATTTCTTTTATGATCCACGTGCAAATATTTTTAATGCCTACCAATTATTTTCAAATACAAGCATGGGTAACGAGTGGTTGCAAATGTTTAAGGCTAAACTCAGCAACGGACAATTAGCACATAATTTAAATACCTACGCAAAGGCAAGTATGATTGAAGCTTTAAGTAGCAACGTAATGAATACCGATGGCAAAACCATACAATCAGAAGTGATTATAAATGATACTTTAAAAGTGAAAACATTTCCTTATCGACTAGCCATTACCGGTACTAATTATACTATGAAACATAGTGGTGGAAATGTATTTGTAAATACGGCAGAAGAAAAGTGGATGATGCAACCCACAAAACAGGATTCGATTTACCAAATACAAAGTTCGTTTGAACAACAAAGTAAAACCGTTGAAACAATAAAAGCCGGTATACCTTGTACGTTTAAAGTAAGTGTTGATGCGTATAAAACGAATGAACATGTGATGCTAGAAATTCCAATACCAGCAGGCATGCGTGTGGTAAACAAAGCACAACAAAGCGGTGCGACTATCGAATATTTTAAACAGAAGATTGTGTTGTTTTTCCCTAAACTACATCAAGGACAACAAACCTTTTATTTTGAAATGTTACCGAATATAAAAGGAAGCTTTATGTTACCTGCTGCTAAATGTTCGTTGATGTATTATCCGCATGTGTATGGCAATAATGAGAACAAGACTATCGAGATAAAATAATGGGCTCGATAAAAACCTCTGATGCTTCGTTATTCGAATTTTGCAAATCCATTATTTACAAAAGTAAACGCTTCCGATAGCTATCGGAATTGCAAAATTCAAATGCCTCGCCTGAGAGGATTTTATAGATGCCCAAGAAATTCTGATGTTGAAAAATATTCTTTGCTCAAAAATATTTTAATATAAATTGGTTTAGAAGATTATCATATTGAACTTGTCAACTAAAATAAGCCCTATGTTTCTATTGTGGTCTAATCAATCATCTTATGGTTTCTTCTTGTTCAACAAAAAAGCTTCAAATTCTTGTAATGAAAACGAACTCAAATTTTGCGAAGCCATAAGCATTCCTTTTTGTGCAGCAAGAACACCATATCGAATATCATCAATCCCAGCAATACTATGAGCATCCGGGTTAATAGAAAGTAATACGCCTTGTTCAACAGCATATTGAATCCAACGCCAATCCATATCCAATCGGCGAGGATTTGCATTAATTTCGATTACCACATCATGGGCTTTACAAGCGTCGATAATTAATGTATGATCAATAGGATAACCTTTTCGGCTTAGTAATAATCGTCCGGTTGGATGACCAAGAATACGCGTATAAGGATTAGTGATTGCACCTAGTAAACGTGACATGGCTTTTTCTTCTGTCATCTTTAAATTTTGATGAACTGAGGTAATTACCAAATCAAAAGTTGCCAATACTTTATCATTATAATCTAAACTTCCATCACCTAAAATATCACATTCAATACTTTTGAAAATTTTGAAGGGATGGAGTTTTTCATTCAATTTGTCAATCTCTTCTTGCTGCAATTTAATACGTTCAACACTTAATCCATTTGCATAAAACGAGCTCACAGAGTGATCGCTCATCACCAAATATTCAAAACCTTTTTCGATACATGCTTTTGCCATATCAGCAATTGAAAATTTACCATCACTCCATGTACTATGATTATGTATGATACCTTTGATATCCGAAGTTTCGATAAGCTTAGGTATTTTACTTTGCTTAGCGAGCTCAATAATTTCTTTTTGCTCACGCAGAAAGGGTGGTATATATTGAATCTGTGCATGACTAAAAATCGCTTCTTCAGTTTGTGCTTCAGAAAGCGCCTTTGGATATTGCTGTAAAAAATTTATATAAAATTCTTCGCTGCTTGAAGTTTGAAAAACCGTTTTTGTCAAATCTGCTTTAGCACAACTATAAAATTTAATTTTACAAGCCGAATGGTATTGATAAATTAAATGTTGTCTAGCTTCTTCAATATATTCAAAACTATTTTGAACTGAAAGCACTTGTTTTATTTGTTCGATAGTTTTTGGAACTACATATTCTAGCTGCTCTAAACTATCTGTATGCATAGCAAAATCACCACTCAAACAAATATCATCTTCATTAAATAATATTTTTAATGCTTGTAAAATTTCATAAGCAGTGGGTTCAATTTGTGCATACAAAAAACTTCCCTGGTTGCTCAAATAAAACTCAATGGCTTCTTGTATACTTTGCTGCGATTTTTCACCAAAACCCTTGTAATTCACTAAGCGATTTTCTTCACAAGCATATAATAATTCGCCTGGCGATTCGATGCCGAGTTCGTGCCAAATGGTCGCAATTTTTTTCGGACCAATACCTTTAATCTTCATCAATTCAAGAATGCCAAAAGGTGTTTTTTTAATTAAATCATTTAATACACCCAGCTCTCCACTTTGCAATAGTTCAATTATTTTTTTGGCGGTGCTTTCTCCTATGCCTTTTTCAAACTGTATGTGGTCGTGTGGAAGTTCGCTGAGTTGTAAAGGCAATTTATCTATTTGAAATGCTGCATTTGCATAGGATTTCGATTTAAAACTATTCTCACCATGCAAGTCCATCAATTTCGCCAAGAGCGAGAAAACGCTTGAAATTTCTTTATTCGTCATTCGTCTAGTAGGTTTGAGATATCATTCAATTTCGTCATCAGTTCATCTGTTTTTACATTGCTTACGGGCAATGGATTCTTGGCAGAAGTAATATAGTCGAGTAATATCATCGCCATGTAATCATGGTCATCGCGCCCGGGAAACTGTGTTTTGAAATCGTTTATTTTTTCGGTAATGGTTTGAACCGTTTTTCGAATGGTGGCTTCATTTTCAGCAGCGGCCTTAATTCGATAGGTACGATTACAAAGTTTGATGGTAAGAGGTACTTGTTCGCTCATGTTACGAAGTTAGAGTAATGTCTTTTAAATTTTTAACTCTATATACAAATCTTTCTTAATCCCCCATATTGTGAGCTCATATAATTTACAAAACCATTTCTAGTATAGAGTGAACTTAATAATTTCTCATTCCAAGCTAAGTTTGCTTTAACAATTTAGTTAGTTGAAACTACCAAATTCCATCTAATTGAAGCCTCAATTCTTCGCTCATTTTTTGAATGGCATTATGGCTATATCCTGCAATATGCGGTGTAATTAATACAGGGTATTTGCAAAGTTCACTGAGTATATTAGGTTCTTGTTGTAATACCCAATTGATTTGCTTTTCTTCTTCAACGACGTCTAAGCAAGCCCCTTTAATTTTATGTTGTTGCAAGCCCTTCAATATCAAAGGGGTTTCAATTACTGCACCTCTTGATGCATTTATCAAAATATGTGGCTTATGCATCTTGTGCATAAAATCTTCATCATAATAATGTAAAGTCTCTGCCGTTAATGGCACATGAAACGATATGATATCTGAATTTGCCTGTAGTTCAGCCAAACTTACTTCTTTTACAAATTCATTTCCAAAACCTGATTTATATTTATCATAAGCAATGATATGATTCGTAAAAACCCGTAATTTATTTGCGAGTGCTTGCCCGGTATGTCCAAAACCAATGATGCCTAAGGTTTGTCCTTCCAACTCAATTCCTCGGTTGGCTTCACGTATCCATAAACCACTTTGTACTTCATGAAATGAGGATTCGATATGATGTAACAAGCTTAATAACATGCCCATAATATGTTCGGCTACTGAATTGGCAATGCCATTTGGCGAATTGAAGTACCGTATATTATTTTTATCACAATAATCGGTATCAACAATTTCCATACCCGAACCCAATCTTCCTATCCATTTCAGATTTGAATACTTTTCAAGTTCGTTTCGATGTAATACTAATTTATTAGAAGTCAGAATGCCATGAATATTGGTTTTCTCTTCTCCAATATTTTCCAAAGTTTTTACTTCATAACCTACATGAATCAAAGCATGTAATAATGCCTCTGAAATAGGCGCTGCAACTAATACTTGCTTCATGGTGTAAATATATGTGTTCTACAAAATCCTTGTCTATTTCGTAGATCTCCAATTTATTAAATTAACATAATAGATTCGCCTATTAAAGGATTCTTACGACTCATACAAGGATGTATACAGCGAAATAAATTGCTCAACTGAAAGTTGTTCGGCTCGCTTATTAAAAATTTCATCTTGCAATTTCTCGGCGGGTAATAATGATTTAAAGCCATTGCGTAAGGTTTTACGACGCATATTAAAGGCAGCCTTTACAAAGGTCTTGAATTTATTATAATCTGCTACAGGCTCTTCTCCGGCTTTGCGTACCAATTTAATTACACCTGAAACAACTTTAGGTGGAGGTGTAAAACAAGCAGCCTCTACATCAAACAAATATTCAATAGTATAATAGGCTTGGGCTAAAACACTTAAAATGCCATACTCTTTGCTACCGTGTTTAGATGCAATACGCTGTGCCACTTCTTTTTGAAACATGCCTACCACTTCATCTACTTGATTACGCCATTCAAGTACTTTAAAAATAATTTGGGTTGAGATATTATAGGGGAAGTTGCCGATGATACTAAAATTCGTATCAAATGGAAGTTCAGCATCTAAAAAATCATCATGCAATATTTTACCTTGTAACGAAGGGTATTGCTTATGTAAATAATCAATCTTGTCTTTATCTAATTCAATACATACATAATTTTCATAAGGTTTATGCATGAGGTATTTGGTAATGGCTCCACCACCCGGACCAATCTCTAATACATTTTTTACATCATCACTCATACTTTCCACGATACGAAGGCATATCGTTTCATCATGTAAAAAGTGTTGTCCGAGTGATTTTTTTAAGGTGTATTGCATAGTGGATTACAATGTAAACTAAAACAATGCGCCTTGTGTATTTTCAGGTTCACTTTCTTCGTTCAACAAACTAATTTCTAATAAATCTTTATCGCATAATTTATTGCCAATGGCTTTCCATCCCATTACATCTACAAACTCTTCAAGGTTAATCACTTGTTCGCTTGGAAGATATTTTTTCTTCCCGGTTTTTAGTTTAATTACCGGCGCAGGATTTGTACTTACCCACTCTAAGTAATTCCCTTCTCCTTCTTTTATAAACTGAAATTTAGTACTCAAGGTAAGCGTTTCAATTTTAAAACGTTTTACATTAAACTGCTTTTTATCGGTATCAAAATATACGGCACTAATTATAGCTTGTGGTTTAAACTTCTCAATCGAAATTACTTTATCGGCGTCAAATCGATTTGACAGTTCGGTAGTATTTAAAGTATATGAACCATCATTATACATCGTTAGTATTCTGTCTTCTTCATTAAAACTTCCTAAATACATGCCCTTTTCATCGGTATTCAATCTGCCTACTACATCATCATACCATATTTTTTTACCTCCTAAACTTGACGTGCCTTTCTGTTTAAGTTTTACATTTTTAACCGGGTGTTTTGTTACTTGATTTCCCATACTGCTTCGTCCTTTGATAGCAAGGTCTTCGAAATCGAAAGTAAAGGTTTTGATTTTTGCTTTGCAAGCGGCAGTAAGATAGACGCTCACAATTTCACTTTCGCCATTTGCATTTGAAGTAAAGTACATCACCTTACTTTTAGGTGAACCTTTGGTAAGATCATATTCTTTATCGCGAGTAATTCCGGTAACATTAAATCGTTTTGCATAGGCCACCCCAGTTTTTCCATCAACGTAAATCATATTATAGGTAGTTCGTTCATCCGACTTTCTAAAAATATCTGCATGAATGATATCCTTTCCAATAAATACCTTATCAGCCACTTTGATCACCTTCATCTTACCTTCTGATGTGAAGGCTATTATTTGATCAACATCAGCGCAGTCTACAAAAAATTCATCCTTCTTTAAACCGGTTCCAATAAAACCTTCTGCACGATTGATATACAACTTGGTATTAGCTATCGCAATCTCAGCTACTTGTATGGTGTCAAAAACCTTAATTTCGGTTTTACGCTCACGACCTTTGCCATATTTCTTCAACAAATTTTCGTAATAGGCAATTGCAAAATCGGTAAGGTTTTCTAAATGATGTTTGGTATCGGCAATACTAGCTTCGACACCGCGAATATGTTCATCAGCTTTAAAAGCATCAAACTTCGAAATGCGTTTAATTTTTATTTCAGTAAGTCGAACAATATCATCTTGAGTAATTTCTCTTCTAAATAATTTTTTGTAGGGTTTCAAGCCTTTATCAATAGCACTTAAAACACCTTCCCAAGTTTCTTCTTCTTCAATGTCACGATAAATTCGTTTCTCAATAAATATTTTCTCAAGTGATGAATAATGCCAATTGTCCTCGAGCTCACGCAACTTCAGCTCTAATTCTAATTTCAAAATTTCGCGTGTATGATCAGTCGATTTTTTCAACAGTTCTGAAGCCGAAATGAACATCGGTTTATCATCGATAATTACACAAATATTAGGCGATATACTTACTTCACAACTAGTGAATGCATACAAGGCATCAATCGTTTGGTCGGCCGTAACACCACTGGCTAATTGTACTTCTATTTCAACATTAGCTGCTGTAGCATCAGTTACTTTTTTAATTTTAATCTTTCCGTTATCGTTCGCTTTTACAATACTTTCAATGAGTTGAGGTACCGTAACACCATAAGGCACATCTTTAATTAGTATCGATTTATTATCTACTTTTTCAATATGCGAACGAACCCTTACTTTGCCACCACGTTTACCATCATTATAATTAGTGGTATCTATCATGCCTTCAGTTAAAAAATCCGGAAACAATTCGAACTTCCTTCCTTTCAAATATTTAATCGAAGCATCAATAAGTTCACAAAAATTATGAGGTAAAATTTTTGTTGATAATCCTACGGCAATTCCTTCGGCACCTTGTGCAAGCAATAAAGGAAATTTCATGGGCAAACTCACCGGTTCATTCTTCCTGCCATCATAGCTTAATTGCCATTCGGTAATTTTGGCATTGAAGGCAATATCTAACGCAAATTTCGATAATCGTGTTTCGATATAACGTGGTGCAGCTGCATTATCACCGGTTCTAAAATCACCCCAGTTTCCTTGGGTATCCAGCATCAAATCTTTTTGTCCGATATGAATAATTGCATCACCTATACTCGCATCACCATGGGGATGATACTGCATGGTTTGTCCGATCACATTGGCTACTTTATTAAAACGGCCATCATCCATTTCTTTTAAAGCATGTAATATCCTTCGTTGCACCGGCTTCAATCCATCCAATCCTAACGGTACTGCGCGTTCAAGTATTACATAACTAGCATAATCCAGAAACCAATTCTGGTACATTTCATTCACATGATTTTTATGATGCCCTTGCAGGTTATTTTGTAATTCTTCAGACATATTTTCGACTTGTGTGCAAATGTAATTTTTTTCGCTTGGCAAGCAAGGGAAATTTGTAGTAGGGGAAACAAGAATGGAGCAATTACGAATTACGGAATTCGTAATTTCCGTAATTCGTAATTCATAATTGGCACTATCGGTTTTCTAATTTCCGTTTTGCTTCGCGCTTACTTTCTTCCATTTTCCGTTTTGCTTCATCAATTCTTTCTTGGGTAGCCCGTTTGCTTTCTTCAAGTTGTTGCTGTACCGATCGATTCGTTTCTTCTAATTCACGCTGTGCAGCTTCAATTTCGAGTTTAGCTTCGCGTTCGGCATCATCTAAAATTTCCTTGGCTTCTTTCGCATTATCACTTCGAATCGTAATGTCATTTGTTTGATCTTTGATTCGTATAACATCATCCTCAATGATTAATTCGTCTTCATCAGTATCATCTATCACTAAAATATCTTCATCGTAATTTTCATCATCATCTACATTATACTTAAAATTCTTTTTATTAAACATAACCGAATGCTTTAATTGTCGACGGAAATTATCACTTACATGAACCGCTTTATTTTCAGGCACGTAAATGGTTACTTTTACATTTTGAAAATGATAAGGCATTTTATTACTCACAGCAAGTATTGCGGATAGATAAAGGGTATTGCCATCCAATCGGTACTCATATCGTGCAGCTTCTGCATGTTCACTAGCAGTTAATCGTTTGCTTCCAAAGGCCGATTTTTCAATCACTACTTTAAATAACGAATCTTTCGTTCGCTTGTACTTTATTCTAACCGCTCTAATTTCATTATCATTGGCAGTTCTATGTAAAATCTGATCTAAGGCATTGCCACTAAAAATAACTTGCTCGCTCGACGATGAATCCGGATCTATAGCTTGAATATATAAGGTATCGGTGAGTACATTAAACTTCTGACTAGTGGGCTTTGTGATATATGTATTATTTTCCTTCACCAAATTGGCAACTAATAATACTAAGGATACCCAACCTAAAATATTTAAACCGGTAAACATCACACGTAACGGACGATTTGGTTTTGTATAACCGGCTATTCTTCTAATTAACCAAATGATGATACCCACTACCGGCAATAGAATAAAAAAGAGTATGGTAAAAATCGCCAATGTTTTATTTAACGAACTGAACAAAATAATATCGGCTAAATTATACGAAAAGAAGGCACCCATCAAAACACCAAATGCAATGGGTATCATAAATAGTAAAAAACAAATAATAACAATATAGGCAATTACTTTCAGGAATTTATTGATACCTGAGTTTGAGTTTTGGGTTACTTTTTCCATGGAAATTGGGTTTTGAATGGTTGAAATATTAATGGGTTCTCCTTTTAACAACATAAAATCGGTAGGTGATTTTGCGATGGGTACTATAATCCATAAAATGAGGTATGAAATAAAGGTGATTCCGTAAAATGAGGTACTTATAAAATGAATGTCGTGCCCTCCAAAGCTTGAATTATTTGTGATGATGCCCAATACGAATGGGGCTAAAAATACAAGGCGAATAATCCACGTTTCCGTATTAAAAAATTGTGCAATACCACTACAAACCCCACCTAATACTTTGTCTTTAGGATTACGAAAGAGTTTACGTGTGATATTATCTTTTAAATAGGCCGATGGTAAAACTATCCATAATAAGATGTAAGCCAAGATCCCCAAATTGAAACTAAAGAAGGTTGCAATATTGAAGATGGTAAACAATACAAATACTAATCGGACTGCAATCGGATCTATTGAAAAGTAATTGGCGATACCGCTACAAACCCCGGCTATCACTTTACCTTGCTTATATTTATTTCGATATAATCGCTTTTTTTCAGTAGACGCTTGTTCGTATTTTTCGCCGCTTGGTTGTTCATCATCTAAATCAGATGGTTTACCTATGGTATTAATCAACTCATTAATATCGGCTTGGGTTATAGGTTGCGTTCCGGAACTATTTTTTTGTTCCAAAATTTCACCCATGCGATATTGCAAATCAGTAAAGGTTTCTTCGCCGCCTACTTCCTTTAAAAAGTAAGCTTTGAGTTCGTTTTCATATTGTTGAAAATCGTTATAGGCATTCTCTTCAATCGAGATATTTCGGCCTTGATAATTTATTTGAACTATTTTTTCCATGATGTAGTTTTTGTTTTTGTTAGTTTGTTTTGGTTTGGGTTATTGTATTTACGGCTTTGCTTAGTTCTTGCCATGTTGTTTCGAGTGATTGGTAAAACGCCTTGCCGCTCTCCGACATACTAAAGTATTTACGTGGTGGACCTCCTGTACTTTCTACCCATCTATAATCGAGATACCCCGCATTTTTTAATCGAGTTAATAAAGGGTATAAGGTGCCTTCCAGCACTTGCATCCCCGACTCTTTAAGTTCCGATGCAATATCACTTGGATAAGCTTCACCTCTTTGAATGATAGATAAGATCGCAAACTCTAGTACGCCTTTTTTCATCTGACTGAGAATATTATCGGTATTAGTTGCTGTTGCCATATTGTTGTATTTATATGCAAACCTATTGGATTATTTAGTACTATGCAATACATACTACCTAATTTAACAAACTATTAATTTATGTATAGTAATATGCAATCAATTTTCAATTTACAACTCGAGGTTCGGCGTTCGGTTTTCGAGGTTCGAATTGAACACTAAACTGACAAATTCGAAATACTTAATGGGAATGGGGCATTTTCTGGTTAGTACATTTTTCGAACTCCTAACACCAAATTACAAACCCCGGTGTATTAAACTTTGGGCGCACCAAATTTTCCTTATAACAAAATCCACCCGCTACTTCGGGCTTTGGTATGGTTGCGAAACGCAACCACACTGCCCCTTCGTATCGGGCGCAAAAAAGATGTTTATCGCTTTAAAGATGTAGGTAATGAACGGGGTTTGGGGGTTCGGGGTTCGAGAACCTCACCCACCATCACCTAGCATCACCCAGCATCACCCAGCATCACCTACTATTCGAGAACCTCAATTAACAGAATCTAAATTGAAGATTGAACACTGAAGATTGAACACTTTAGATTGAAGATTGATTGAAAAATTGCCTAAGCATACATCTCCAAACGCAATTCATGCACTCGCTCATTATCTAAATACTCTTCGTAATTACAAATACGGTCGATAATACCATTAGGCGTTAACTCAATAATTCGATTACAAACCGAATCAGCAAAAGCCTGATCATGAGTTGCCATTAATATCACGCCCGGAAAATCGATAGTGCCATTATTGAAAGCAGTAATACTTTCTAAATCCAAGTGATTAGTAGGTTCATCGAGTACAATACAATTCGGGTTTTGCAACATCATTCTGCTCAACATGCAACGAACCTTCTCGCCACCACTTAAAACCCTGGTTTTTTTCATCAGCTCTTCGCCATTAAACAACATCTTGCCTAAAAAGCCACGTAAAAAATCTTCATCAATATCTTTCACCGTATCTGGTACATATTGGCGTAACCAATCCATCAAACTTAAATCGCCTGTAAAATATTGTTCGTTGTTATTGGGCAAGTAGGCTTTGGTAATTGTGGTTCCCCACTCATAAGTACCACCATCAGCTTTAGCTTCGTTATTTATAATATCAAAAAATGCATGTATCGCCAATTGGTTTTTGCTCACAAATAAAATCTTATCAGTTTTCCCAATATCAAAACTCACATCTGCAAACAAACAAACCCCATCTGCGTAGGCCGAAAGCTTTTCAACTTTCAAAATATCATTCCCTACCATACGATCGGGTTTGAAAATAATACCCGGGTACTTACGATTACTGGGTTTAATATCTTCTATAACCAATTTCTCAAGTGCCTTCTTACGCGAAGTAGCTTGTTTACTTTTACTTGCATTGGCACTGAAACGCGCAATAAAGTCAAGCAAATCTTTACGCTTCTCTTCGTTCTTTTTGTTTTTATCACTTAACTGTCGTGCTGCCAACTGACTACTTTCATACCAGAACGTATAGTTACCGGTATAAATATTAATTTTATTTCGATCTACATCCGCAACATGCGTACAAACGGTATCTAAAAAGTGACGATCATGACTCACCACGATAGCGGTATTTTCATAGTCGGCTAAAAAATTCTCGAGCCAACGAATGGTTTCCACATCCAAGTCATTGGTAGGCTCATCTAATAATAAAATATCGGGGTTGCCAAATAAAGCTTGTGCTAATAAAACACGTATACGGTCGGTTCCATTTAAATCTTCCATCAAGGTTTGATGTAGAATATCACCAATTCCTAAATCGCTTAATAATTGTGCCGCATCACTGTCGGCAGTATAGCCACCCATTTCACCAAACTCAGCTTCCAATTCTCCGGCTTTAATACCATCGGCTTCCGAAAAATCTTCTTTCATGTACAAGGCATCCTTCTTTTGCTGAATATCCCATAAATGCTTATTACCCATCAAAACGGTACTTAAGGCAGTAAACTCATTAAATTCAAAGTGGTTTTGCTTTAAAATACTCATACGCTCGCCAGGTGTTATACTTACATTACCTTTATTGGGCTCGATTTCACCACTGAGTATTTTTAAAAAAGTACTTTTTCCGGCCCCATTGGCGCCAATAATACCATAACAATTGCCTTTGGTGAAGTTGATGCTTACCTCGTCGAAAAGTACGCGTTTGCCGTACGACAAGGAGATATTGTTAGTCGATAACATAATTAAATTCCGTTTTGCTTATTTTGAAAGGTCGCAAAGCTAAGGCATTGCAGGAAGAATAGAAAAACAAAAAACCACAATCTGGAAAGACTGTGGTTCAATAGGATAATGAAAAAAAACACTACTAAATTTTCATTGCCGGCTGGTTTGATTTAACAAACACGATTTTCATAAGAACTGATTGATTTCGGAAACAAATGTATATCCACCATTTACCATCCTCCTATACAAATGAGTATTTGGTTACTTTCATTGAGTATTTGGTAAGTTTCATGTTATAACCTCTTTCTAAACCTATTTTTATACCTTTTCTGAAACCCTATTTAATTTCTGATAATTGCTGAGTACTTTCGTCACCTAATTATACTACATGACGACGATACAAGATTTATTACAATTTACAGCAGGACAGCATTTTCAGGAAGTGACCGAAGAACAATATAGCGATACCCAATTAGGTAGTCATATTCAACGTATTACCCCGACACAGATATTGAAAGTTTAGATTTGATTTTAATTGGTTGTGGAGAAAGGCGCGGACAAAAACCTAACCTCGATTATAGCCATGGTCCGGATAAAATTCGTGAAGAATTATACCGATTACACTATTGGCATCCGCAGGTTAAAATTGGTGATATCGGAAATGTGATGCAGGGCGCATCGCTCGATGATACTAGGGCTGCACTTCGAACCCATATTAACGAACTCATGAATATGGGTAAAAAGGTGGTGATACTAGGGGGCTCACACGATCTTACTTTACAACAATACGAAGTGTTTAAAGAACGTGATGAAATCATCGACTTTACCATTATTGATATGTTGGCCGATGTAGCCGAAGGGAATGGCAGTAATTACGACGATTATTTAATGACCGCACTGACCTCATCTCCAAATTATGTGCGACATTTTAACCTAATTGGTTTTCAAAGCTATTATGTAAATCCAAACTTGGTTGAAGCCCTTGATAAACTTCGTTTCGATTGTATACGGGTAGGCATGGCTCGTGAGGATATCGAGCAATTAGAACCCGCCATTCGAAATTCACATTTGTTAAGCATCGATATGAACGCCGTTCGTTATAGCGATGCACCGGCTAATAAAATGGCATCGCCGAATGGGTTTTTTGGTGATGAAATGTGCAAACTTACTCGCTTTGCGGGTATGAGTAGCGCTTTAAAAAGCTTTGGTATTTATGGTTATATGCCCGAACTGGATCAAAATAACTTAACCGCTAAATTGATTTCGCAAATGCTATGGTATTATATAGACGGCATTCATGTTGGCAAACGCGAAGCCTCACTCGATGATCGCGAACAATTTCTTGAATACCAAGTCAACTCATCCGAACTCAATACACTTTTTCTAAAAAGCAAAAAAACAAATCGTTGGTGGATGCAAATGCCCGACGAACGTTTTGTAGCCTGCACACATAAAGATTATTTAATTGCTGCCCATAACGATATACCGGAACGATGGTTGCGTGAAATGGAAAGAATGGTTTAATAGTAGTTAGATGCTAGGAGTAGAAGTTAGAAATCGCACTTGGCTATTTTCTTTAACTTTTACATTGACCTAATCATTTCTTGTAGTTATATTTTGGCATTAACGTTATTCTAGCTCCTCAAACTTAGCTTTCATGGTTGGGTTGTTATGCGTTAATTTTTTTATTGTTAAATCTTCTGTTTTCTCATTGGCAAGTCGCAAGTTGTTTTCGGACGATAACAATGCGAGCTTGGTTTTTTCTAGTTCTTTGATTGTTTTATCTATTCCGTCTATCGCATCTTTAAATTTACGACTTGCCAATTCATAATTTCTTGAAAAGCCTTCTTTAAACTTGTTCATTTTCTCTTCAAAATGAGTGATATCAATATGCTGACTCTTTACTAAAGCAAGTTCTGATTTGTATTGCATAGAGTTCATCGCTGCATTGCGAAGTAAAGTAATAATAGGGATAAAAAATTGGGGGCGCACAACATACATTTTATTGTATTTGTGTGACACGTCAACTATTCCGGTATTGTAAAATTCACTATCTGCTTCCAATAGTGAAACAAGAACTGCGTATTCACATTTTTTTTCATTGCGGTCTTTGTCAAGTTCTCTTAAAAAATCTTCATTCCGCTTTTTCGTGGCTGTATCGTCTCCCTCATTTTTCATTTCAAACATTATTGAAATGATTTCGTTTCCGGCTTCGTCAGTTTCTTTATAAATAAAATCGCCTTTACTTCCTGATTTAGAATCGTTGTCTTTTTCAAAATAAGCTTTTTGAAAAGCGGTTGCACGAAGTTTGTTAAACTCAATCTCACAGTGTTGTTCAAGAGTTTCACCTAACATTTTAGTTGAAAGTTTTAGCTTCATGTCTTTGACACGAGCAATTTCATCGTCCTTATATTTTATAATGGCATCTTTACTTAGTAATTCTGATGAAAATTGATGTTTTAAAGAATTTTCAAGATTTTGCTTTTCTAATTCTTTGGTCTTTAAATCATTTGCCAACTTGTCCCTTTCTTTCTCAATTTTTTGGACAGCCTCGCTTACTGCAAGTTTTTTTTCAACTTCAACATTGTCAAATTTTGCTTTTAGTTGCGTAATTTCAGTCTCTTTTGAATTTAATTTTTCAGTTAATGCCAACTCGCTTTGTGCTTTAAGTTGAGCGAGTTCTTTGTCCTTATTGGCAAGTTGGTCTTGCAACAAATTTCTAACAGTTGCTTCTGCTAACTTTACAGCACTTTCTTTTTCCTTTTCTGCAAGATGTAGTCGGTTTTGCAATTCTTCTTTAAATTGTTGGTCCCTAACTTGTTTTACAATGTCTGCAAAACCAGCTTCATCAACTTTAAATGCTTTGTTACAATTTGGACAAATAATTTCATTCATATATTCTTAATTTTTGAGGTTGTTATATGGTAAGGAATAACTCATAATATATACGTTCACTTCATCCTAATCTCCCTGCTTCATTCCACCAATCTATTTAGTTTTCTCAAATGTAAAACATCCCTCCCAAAATTTTTACTTCAAGTTCAGTTGTTGGGAAAATCAATTCAGTTTTACCATGCAACCCGCCTAGGGTATCAATTGCTGCATGTTGGTACTAATCATCTAGCCTTTAAAACAATGATATTTGTTTTCGTCAACAAGTTTTAAGAAGTCTGTTAAATGTTTAACGGTAGGCTTAGGTTCATATGAGTGCCATTTTAGGTTTGCACGTTGCCATTAAACTTTCCGGATATTGTTGGCTTTAACGAATGTTGTTTTAGCATAACCATACCTATTTATTTCGCTTGGATTATTCCACCTAGGTCGAATTTCTTGAAGTATTATACCGAAATGATATCTATAACAGACCAATAAATTGGTCTGAACAGCTATCTAATCGGTATAAACCACTGTAGGATTTGGTCTACGACACAAATCACATTGGTATTACACTTTGGTCTTTTATTTCATAACCAATGTCGAGTAGATGCCTGATTTCAGGTTCAGGTCTAACTTTGCCTATGTAATTCTCCATTATCTCGATGATGTCTAACGATTTGGATATGTCCAGTGCTATGATGAAATTATTGTATAGCGATTTTTTTTGTGTAACGAGATTTGCCTGGGCGGATAAATAACGGTTCTCGGCTAGAAGCTGGCAGGGAAATCGAAGGTACTTAAGTTGAATGAAGTAACTAACGATGATAGTACAAAAAGTGTTGAGCCTAGCAGACAGTCCTGCTTGATAATAGCGGCTGTTAGCGGTTCGCCCAAATTCATTTTGTTGTTTGTATTTCATTTAACTTGTTCATTAACCTTTCCTTCTCGTTGCTTTCATTTGTCTTAAAACGCAAAATAGGAAAATTATATTTGTCCAAAATTTCGTCTTTCATTTTATCCCTCTCCGATTGTCGTGTTCCTTGTTTATGGAATTCAAATCCGTCAACTTCTATTCCAAGAATAGGTGTTTTACCAAGTTTATTATAAATCAAAAAATCTAAATGCGTCAATGGATTTGATGCGTATTTTGTTTCTTGTTCATCTAACCTAGAAAAATCATTGATAAGCTGTCTAATTGGGAAATGTAGAATGACGTCATATTTCAAAAACTTCTCATCTGCTAAAACTTGTTTGATTAGACCAAACATTAAATTTTCGCTGTCAAATTCTGATACTTTGCCTGCCTTGCGAATAATTTTTGCTCGTTCTTCTTCGTAACCTTTATACAACAAATCAAAAATTGAGTTTAGCTCACTTTGAACAATAGAAAAGTTGTTGTACTCAATATATTTTATCAAGTCAGAAATGTTGTTGTCATTTTCACTTTCATTTCCATTGACAACCAATATAAGTTGTTCAACAGCTCTGGAAACAGCTACATTTAAGCGATTAGGATTGTCTGTAAAATCAGAAATTTCGTTGTCAACTGTTGAAAGTATGATAACGTCATTTTCTCTGCCTTGAAATTTGTCAACGGTGTCGGCTTTTATCGAAGTTCCTTGAAATGTATTTTGTAATGCGTTTGTCTGATTACGATAAGGAGTTACTATTCCTAAATCTACATTTTCAAGTTTTTCATTTGGTATAATTTCCTGTTTTATAATGTCTATTTGGCGTTGATTCATTCGCTCTCTTGCGTGATTTCCTTGTGGCGTTTTGTAAACAACAAGAGGTTGGCGTTTATCTGTATATTCTGTATGAACAATAAGTTGATTGTTGTAAAATTTTTTGTTACAAAACTCTATGATTTTTGGGTGGCAACGATAGTGTTCTTTTAAAAATGTCTTTGGGACAGTTGGAAGTAATTCTATAATAGTAGATAGCAAGCTGTGATTTGAATAGGAGTAAGGTTTTTTCAAGTTGTAAGAATTAAAAACCATATCCGTTTTAATTTGCATATCAGTGTCAACTACATTTGGTAATTGTTTAATGTCGCCAACAATTACCGCTCGTTTGGCACAAGACAAAGCAAGTGCACCTGTTGCCAAATCAACTTGCGAAGCTTCATCAATAATTACATAGTCATAGAAAAGTTTGTATGACAAACTCTTCCTTAATGAGTAGGTTGTACTCATAATGACAGGATAATCTTTGATAAATTCGTTTGATTTTTGTCGAAGCTCTGAAATGGTATATGGTTCTCGCTTTTGCTGATTATATCGTTTGTGCAATTCTGACTTGAGAAGTTGCATTGACATTCCTGTGTATTCTTTCATTTTACTGTCAAATGCAAAATTTTTCAAAGAGAGTTCTAAAAATTCTATTCTGTTTGCTAATTCACTGATTTTAGTTGGATAATATTTTGACTGGCAAATGAAAATCATTTCATCAAGTGAATTTGAATAAAATGCTTTATCTTTTATTCCGTATTTCAGTCGAAAAATAAATCTTCTGATAAAGTTTATTTTCTTTCGTTTTTCTACAAGCGCTTCAAGGGCAACCCATATTTCAAGTATTTTTTTGGCTGTGATATTCTTTTTGAATTCTACGTTTTTTTCTGTTTTAGCTTTATAAGTTTCTTTGAAATGTTGGTATTCTGTTTTTAGGCTGTCAATTTGTAATTTTACTGATGCCAGCTCATTTTTCTTGTCAAGGTTTTCAGAAAGTTGAGTAACAAGCGTTGTAGCTTTTTCTTTTATTTCTGTCTTTTGAGTATCGGTTAAGCTGAATTTCGTTAAATCGGGTATTTCCTTTTGTGAGCCAATAAACTCTTTCTTGTTTTGGGAATTTCCAAGAAGTGCAGCTATAAATTCAATACCGTTCTTTTCTAGTTTTTCATAAACGTTTTTTGTTGCAGAGTTATTACTTGAAACAACAGCAACACTTTGTTTATTTAAAACAGCGTTAGCAATAATATTCAGAATGGTTTGTGTTTTGCCTGTTCCAGGTGGTCCTTCAATTACACTTAAATTATTAGCAAATGCGCAGTTTACTGCATTTCGTTGACTTAAATTAAAACCAAATGGAAAAAAATCAAGATTTGCAGAATTGTTATTACTGGGAGGTAAAGAACCACTTAAAAGACTTGAAAGAATACAGTTTTCGGGAATTTCAGAAATGCTATCGTAACTTTTTAATAGAATATTTTCGCCTTCTTCTGTTTTTAGTCCAACTGTGTTGGCAATTTCTTTTAAGTAATTAAAGACGTTAAACGCTTTGTCTCCACTTACTGCTGTCCTTACAATTTTTGCTCTGTTTTTACCATAAGAAAATTCTTTGTTATTGTTTTTGAAAACAACAACGCATCTGTCGCCTTTATATGAATATTTTTCAATTCTATCGGTTTCGTCTTTCTCGTCAATGTATATCAATTCTCTTTTAAGCGACATTTTCCGATGATATTTTTTACATATTTCTTTTTTTGATGTAGTGTCGTCTTTGCCTGACCACCAACTAATTTATACTGGTCTTTCTTTATCCCAATTTCCACTCCTCCATCCCACTAATCTATTTCACCTTTCCTCAAATGTAAAACATCCCCTTCAAATTTTTACCTCTGTTCCATTGAGTAGTATCAGATGTCAACTTGCAAATCTTTCTATGCTTTAGCTATTCATCAAATACACTCAAAAATTCCTTTCACCGTTTTTAGTATTCTCCCTGTATATACTATGATATTGCCTTCTGCTCGCTTACTTCTTAACTTAGCTTTTAGAATACTGCCTTCTGCTCACATGCTTCTTAACTTAGCATTACAAATGCTCGCCTTAGCTAGTAGAATACTCCCTTCTGCTCGTATCTTGCATAACTTAGCATTATAAATAATCGCTTTAGCTAGGATGATATACTTCTCTGCTTTCATGCTTGATGCCATCAGTCTTCAATAACCAACTATCCTTCTTCGAATTTCGAAATTAGGGTTTCGAATTTATACCTAACATTATCCCAACATCATTTTTACCACTTCCCGAGCAACTACAAGCGATATTTTTTGTTTAGTAGACAGATAGTCGGCAAATTTGCATCTTAAATCAAATCGATGCGAAAATACCTACTACTCAGCTTTTTATTGATGCTTACTCAATTTGCAAAAGCACAAATCATCATCAACGAAATTGGTGCCGATGCCGGTAACTACGAAAGCAATGGCGGCGATTGGATAGAGTTAAAAAAATATCGGCACCGCAAACGAAGATCTGAGTTGCTGGCGTTTCACCAACGGCGGCAGCGTTATTATCAGTTTCCCAAATGGATTAATTCTTGCCCCCGGCGATTATTTATTGGTGGGTAATGCCGCCAAAATGATGTGCAGCAATTGCGATTTCAAATCCTTAAACACGATGTTCACTTTAAATGCAAGTGGCTTTGGATACGGAACAGGTGCTTATGCAAACACGATTTTTTTAAATACCGAATCGGCCATCGCAGGGGGCTGTGGCTGCCTAAGTGGTTCAGGTGATTACAATAATGGTAGCAATACCGGCGACAGACTCATGTTGTTCAATAATATTGGTGCCATTATGGATGCCTTTATGTTTGCCGGTGGAAATAAATATGGTAGCGGCGCACTTAATGTATACTTTACCGGTACTGCAAGTTGCGGAGTAAGTACTTATACTTTACCTGCTGCTAGCGATGCCATTTATAACGGTCATACCATTTGTAACGATCTTAGCGGTTGCAATTCTTCGTATGCACGATTACCCGATGCCAATAATACCTTACCCATCACTTGGGATCAAAGCGGAAATTTTCTTTGTACTTCTTGTACCTCGCCTTGCACAAGCGGAGCTACCAATACTGCAGGTACAAATTATCCTACCCCCGGTTTGCCAAATGGCAATTCTGCCACCACATGGTCGGCTTCTTTAGCAGGCGCTCCGGTCGTTTCTACAACCACAAACTACGCTGTATGTGGCGCAACACCTCTTACCTTCGAATATCAAATTAATGGCTTTACCAATGTAGCCTTAAATGCCACACAAGCATCAGGAAATTTGGGTTCGTACATCAGCATCAATGGCGCAACACCCATCAATTTTTCTTCGGCTACTTATAATGCTGCTAGCGGAATCACAACCTTAACCGCTAATTTTACACCACCCAATGGTATCACCACTTACGAATTTGTTTGGGCCGATGGCAATTCGTTTTGTACTACTTGCCCGGGTTCTAATTCAACTTCAGTTCCTTTTACATCTAGCTCTACCGAGCAAGAGTGTTATGTGTATCATAAGGTAATTGTGAGTCGCGAAAATGCTTTAACAGGTGCGCCCATTGCCACTTGTTCGGTGCCGGGTTCTATAACCGTAAGCGGTGCAACGGGTACTAATATTCAGTATACTTTAATGAAACAATCTACTACGGGCGGACCGTTTCTTGCCGTAGGCGGACCTTTTACGAGTAATATTTTAGCCAATATTATTGATGATGATGCAAGTCCTACTTTGCCAAATTACCAAGTTTGGGTAAGCTCAAATAATGCGGCATGTGCTAACCCTGCCCCCATCGTTGTAAACGTACCTAATTCATGTTTGGGTAATCCGCCTTGTCCGAAATATATTACTTCCGGCACCGGCGCACCAACGTTTACGCCTGCATCGGGTACAACGGTTTGTAGTAATTCTAATGTTCAGTTTACGGTAAATATTCAAGGGGTTTGTAATACAGGACAAGTTGAAGTTTTGTATGATTATAACCCTGCTTTCGATCCTTATACATCGGGAATTTCATTGGGTTTGGCAGGAACATCCGTTGGTACGGTTCCTCCAACGAGTATGGCACCGGGCAAAGTTTTTATTAATGAATTTGTGCCTCGTCCGGGTGCAGGTACTTGCGCGGCTTTAGGTATTACACCTAATGGCGCTTCACCCAATAGTGGCGAATGGATAGAATTGTATAATGCTGGTCCGGGTAATGTAGATATTAGCGGTTGGGCAGTATCGGATGGCGATTGGACTGCCACTATACCTTCGGGTGTGGTGATTGCCGTTGGCGGATATTATTTAATTGGAGGCGGTGGAACTTTTTGTTCGAGTGGTGTATTACCCGATTTAAATATCGAGACTTGTAATTGTGCAACGGTGAGTCCTACCACACAAGATATTATGAACCTTACCGATGGTGGCGAACAAATTGCTTTATTTGATTGTTCGGGTGCTTATGTTGATGGGGTTTTATGGAATGTAGGTCAAGCCATTCCGGATGTAACCGATAATACAGCACCGGCTTCGGGTTGTGGAAATTATATTACGGCAAAGTCATTGAATCTTCCTGCCTCAGCCGCTTATGCAGCAACCGGTTCATCGATGTCGGGTACTAATCAAGGTCGTTATAGAACAAGTACCAATACATGGGTTACTACTACTACATCAGCAGCAGTGCCGGCTGTTTTACCAACACCCAAAGCAGCTAATACCGGAGGAAATTGGAATGGTGGTTCATTAATATTTGGAACCCAATGTCCACCACCACCGGTAACTTCTACCCTAAATATTACCTTACCAGATACCTGTTCGCAAGCAGGTACTACCGATATTACTTTAAAAGCAATTTATCGTCCCGACCCGGTTGCGCCTTGTTCTAAAAATGATGTAACGGCAACAGCAACCTATACCATTCCATCTTGCGAATTATTAACGGTGAGTGGAAGTGGTGAATATTGTGAACCCAATTCGGCACCAATTTCAATAAGCACTTCATCGGCGCTTAGCGGAAATTATACTATCAATTTATCAAATGGAACTAATACATCAAGTATCAATTCGGTTACAGGTGCTGGACCGTTTACCACCAATATTTCACAAAGTGGTATATGGACGGTGAGTAATGTAGTTGCGCCAACCGGTGTTTGTGCTCCCGATGCAAACGGACAAGCAGATATACTTATCAATCCAATTCCGGTAATTAGCAGTGCGCCAACTTCGGCATCATTTTGTTATTTATATGGATTTGATTTATCGTCGCTTGAAGCATCAATCGTAAGTGTACCCAGTACCAATCAATATGTTTGGTATGATGTTGCCAGTGGCGGAACTCCTATCTTCCCTTTTGTAAATCCCGCTGCCACTACAACCTATTATGTAGCACCAACCACAGGTACACCGGCATTTTGTGAAAATATTACGCGCACACCGGTGGTTTTAAATGTTGAACCTATACCTGAAATTCCTGGAATCAGTTGTAATGGATTAGTACTCACTTTTTTACCTACCTCACCAAATTGTACACCGATACCATGTTCTGGTGGAGTACAATATTCGGCCGATGGGGTGAACTGGGCTGCAGGTCCGAGCTTTACTGCTTCTGATCCGGGATGGGCAGGTTTTGGAACCGCCACTACCAGTTTAGTATATTTACGAAATACCGTTTCACCTGCATGTTTCAATTATGCAACTTTTTTCAATCCATGTTTTGCAGCATTTGCCAACTACCTTATTTAATTTTCATGCACAATGGAATTCACAAAAGAAGTTTTGTTACAATGGCAAACTGCGGACGAAAAAAATGTAGCGAAGTTTTCAATTGAACGAAGCACCGATGGAATTCATTTTACAAGTATTGGCGAGGTAAAAGCATTAGGCAATACGCATGGTAAAAGTGATTATCAATTTATTGATTATGCACCACTTTTTGGAAGCAATTATTATCGCTTAAAAATTATAGATGAAGATCAGCAGTTTGCATATTCTAATATTATACAATTACAAAACAAAGCAACAGGTACCCAAATATTGAATGTATTTCCTAATCCAGTACATGATTTAGTAAATATTGAGATTCAAAGTAAAGAAAACGAACAAGGCATACTACAATTGATAGATGCATCAGGAAAAGTACATACTCGTAAAACGATAGATTTAAAAACCGGTTATAATAAAAAATCACTCTCACTTGAAGCCATTCCAGCTGGTGTTTATCAATTGCAATTGGTTGTAAAAAGTGGGGTGTATGCTTATAAAGTGATTAAACAATAGGATATTATTGAAACTACTTTCACTTTTTTGAACTTACATTTGCGAAAATTTACTAGGTGAAGTTAAAACACGTATTTCTTACCGTTGCTGTTGTATTACTGCTCGATCAATGGCTTAAAATTTATATCAAAACCCACTTCTTTTATGGTGAAGAATATAATATCATAGGTACTTGGTTTCGATTGCATTTTATTGAAAATGAAGGCATGGCTTTTGGTATGAAATTCGGTGACAACTGGGGTAAAATATTTTTAACTACGTTTCGGTTCGCGGCGGTGTGTTGGGGGTTTTATTTTATTCAAACTTCCCTTATTCGAAAAAAATATTCAAACGGACTTATCTTTTGTAGCTCACTTATTTTAGCCGGTGCCATGGGTAACTTAATTGATAGTTTGTTTTATGGTAAAATATTTACAGAAAGTAGTTTTCATGTAGCACGATTTGTACCATGGGGAAAAGGCTATGGTAATTTTTTACATGGCAAAGTAGTGGATATGCTATACTTTCCGATATTGAGTGGAACCTTTCCAGAGTGGTTACCCATTTGGGGCGGACAAGCATTTGAATTTTTTAGACCGGTATTCAACTTAGCCGATTTTGCTATTTCATTTGGTGTAATAACCATACTTGTTTTTCAAAATAAATTATTGCATCATCATCAAGAAGTAAAGCAAACTCTTGAAAATGATAACGAAGAAATTCAAGCTCAAACTCCCATTGAAAAGCTGAAGAAGTTGTTCAATAAATTGTAAAAGTGTACAAAAATATATTTAAGTATCGATTGGCATTTAGCCTGATAGTTATCAACTTGCACACTTTTATTTTACAAGCCCAACCCTTCTTTCCTGAAAAAAAGTATCCCATTGATAGTTATCAAATCCCCATTGAATTTGCCGTTTCATTAGCCGGTAATTTTGGTGAATGTCGCCCTAACCATTTTCATTCGGGTATTGATATCCGAACCAATCAAACCGAAAACCATCCCATTCATGCCCTTGCCGATGGTTTTGTTTCGCGTATTAAAATTGAAGCCGGCGGATTTGGCAATGCTATTTATATTACGCAAACCGATGGTTATACTTCTTTGTATGCGCACTTAAATTCTTTCTTTCCCGAACTTGAAGCCTATACACGCAGCCGACAATATGATACTAAAAGCTGGAAGCAAGATATTTATTTAATGCCGCATCAATTTCCAATTCGTAAAGGCGATATCATTGCTTTAAGTGGAAATACAGGTTCATCGCAAGGGCCGCATTTGCATCTTGAAATTCGAAATAGCAAAACAGAGAATCCCTTAAATCCATTATTGTTTTTTAATTCGTTGACCGATACACAAATTCCAATAATCAAATATTTGGCAATGTATGATGGACAAAAAAGTGTGTACGAACAGAAACCTATACTAACTGATGTTATTAAAACAAAAAAAGGATATGCTTTAAAGAAGTTGACACTTACTATACCCTCTGATAAAGTATTTTTTGGCATTGCAGCCGATGATTATATGGAAGAAGCATTAGGGACATTAGGCGTTTATGAAATGCATATGTATGTAAACGACCAACCTTTTTTTGCTTGGCAGCTCGATAATATAAGTTATGATATTACCCGCTATATGAATGCCATGGCCGATTTTAAAACTAAAAAAAATAATGGTCCTTGGATACAATTATGTCGACAATTACCGAATGACAAATTAAATATTTATAAAAGTTTTACTTCATCTGATGGTTTAATTGATTTGACTGACGGGTTACGAAAAAAAATTAGAATTGAAGTATTTGATACAAAACGTAATACAAGTGCCATTGAATTTTGGGTGCAAGGTCAAAAACGAAAGTTGATTTCAAATCCCAAAAATAATTTCGTAGCAGGCAAAAAAAATAATTTCAGTAATCAGTATATCGAATTCAATTTAAAGGAAGATGCCTTGTACG
This sequence comes from Bacteroidota bacterium, assembly GCA_016706595.1. Taxonomy (GTDB): domain Bacteria; phylum Bacteroidota; class Bacteroidia; order Chitinophagales; family Chitinophagaceae; genus OLB11. The sequence continues at coordinate 489,637 of JADJJH010000007.1, forward strand.
ATGATATCAATTTTGTTTCCAAGACTTCAGAAATTGATGATGAATATTCACAACTTTATGAAGTACATGAAGCCTATGTTCCGGTGCATAGTTATTTTGATTTGAAGCTAAAGCCGAAACAAACGATTCCCGCCCAATTCAAAGAAAAAATGGCGATGCTACGTCTGCCCTATACTAAAGAAGGTTCTTCAAATGCAAAGGCAGCACGCTGCAAAGGTGCATGGGTTATCGCCAATGTTCGTGATTTTGGTACTTACAAATTGGTGGTTGATACCGTTGCACCAAACATTCAATCTACTATCAATGATAATGATACCATTACTTCAATGAAAACCATCACTTTTACAATTCAAGATAATTATACATCTATAGCAAAGTGTGAAGCCTTAGTTGATGGAAAGTGGTTGCGATTGGTTCAAAAAGGCGATACATTTTATTATGAAATGGATGAACATTTCCCGATAGGAAAACACCAATTTGACATAGTGGCTACTGATGAAAATAAAAATACAAGAAGATTAAAGTATACACTTATAAAATAAAAACACAAACATGGCACTATTAGAAAAAGGAAGTAAAGCACCTGCATTTGCATTAAAAAACCAAGATGGAAAAAGCATTAAACTGAAAGATTATGCCGGCAAAAAAGTAATGATCTTTTTTTATCCTGAAGATATGACACCTACTTGTACGGTTGAAGCTTGCAATTTGCGTGATAACTATTCGGACCTAAAAAAAGCTGGTATAGAGGTAATAGGAATTAGTCCGGATGACGTAGATAAGCATACAAAATTTATTGCCAAACACGATTTGCCGTATACCTTATTAGCCGACCCTGATATGAAAGTGATAGAAAAATATGGTGTCTGGGGTGAAAAAAATATGTATGGTCGCAAGTATATGGGTTTAATTCGCACTACTTTTTTAATTGATGAAAAGGGCGTGATTTATGATGTGATTCGAAAAGTGAAAAGTGCTGAGCATACAGCTCAAGTACTTGCTAAGTGGCAATTGAGTTAATGAATGCTTAGGGTTACAATTATTGAAAATTCATGGATAGCGAAACTTGCCGCTAAAAAATTAGGTGTACAAAAATGCGCAATTGTGATTGGGACTACTATCCATTTATATAAAATGAGCAAACCCGCATTTCTGCAAAATCAATCATTGATGCGACATGAAATTTGTCATGTTTACCAATGGAAACGAAATACTTATATCTATTTTCTTTTCCATTATTTGTACCTATCTGTTCGTTTTGGATATTATCAAAATCCTTACGAACTAGAAGCGCGCGAGGCAGAAAGTAATACTGAAATATTGCGAGATATACATTTTGAATGAAGGTATTTGGTGTTTTATAAACCACATAGGGCATATAGAGTTTTAGTTAGAATAAGATCAATGATTATTTAAATTTCTATGTTCCTATGTGGTAAAAGTTGTGGTGTAGTAAATTTACTTTCCGCAACCAGTAGTTTTATTTTGTCGATTCTGAAAATAATCTATTTTTACAAAGTATGATGGCTCAACAAATCACAGAAGGTGTAAGTATTACGGTTGAAACTTTTTTCAATCATGAGCAATCGAATCCAATATTAGGGGAATACATTTTTACGTATAGAGTTTCCATCGAAAATCAATCCGTATTTCCTATTCGACTCCTACGCAGGCATTGGCATATTTTTGATAGCAGTGGAACGTATCGCGAAGTGGAAGGCGAGGGTGTTGTAGGACAGCAACCGGTATTAGAACCCGGCGAAGCCTTTCAATATGTAAGTGGTGCTAATTTACGAACCGATATGGGCAAGATGTTAGGCAATTATCAAATGGAGAATATGCTGAATAAGAAGTTGTTTAAAGTAAATATTCCGGAATTTGAGTTGATCGCACCTTTTAAGATGAATTAGCACTTGTATTGAATATCCGATTTCGGCGTTAATCTCGATTTAAAATCCGATCATTTACACTAGTAAACTCCCGAATTTACATTCTTCGCTTGCCTTGAACTTGACCATTCATTACAATCGCTCAACATTTAGGACATGCACTACAAACTGCTCACAAACATTTCCTAAAATTATTATTAATGGCGTATTTTAGCCCTTTGAGAAATGCATTATAATAGCTTTGCGTTTCGCTATTGGATATGAAAAAAAGTATAAAATATTTATGGTGGGCTTTTGTAGCATCCATCGTTTGCTTTAATCTTTTATTATTAATGATTAATGCCGGATGGTTAGGGTATATGCCCAAGATGAAGGAACTCGAAAATCCAAAATCATCGGCCGCTTCTGAAATTTATGCAGGCGATGGCAGTATGATAGGGAAGCTTTATCTCGAAAATCGCGAACCTGTAATGTATAGCGAAATAGCAAAAAGCACCATCGACGCTTTAATTGCAACCGAAGATGAAAGATTTTATCAGCATAGCGGAATTGATGCTGAAGCCATAGCACGCGCCTTAGTAGGTATCATGACGTTTCATAAAAAAGGAGGTGCTAGTACTATTACACAACAATTAGCCAAACATCTCTTAGACCAAGAACAACGTTCGAGCAATATTTTTTTAGTAATTATAGAAAAATTAAAGGAACAAATCATCGCGGTTAAACTTGAAAAAAATCTTACCAAACCCGAAATTCTTGCCTTGTATTTAAATACGGTTCCTTGGGGTTATAATGCCTACGGAATTAAATGTGCGTCAAAAACCTATTTTAATAAATTACCTAAAGATTTAAGCGTACCTGAATCGGCTTTATTAATTGGCATGCTAAAAGGTTCATCGATGTATAATCCCGTGAAAGAAAAATCAAGAGCACGAACCTTAGATAGAAGAAATACAGTTTTGAACCAGATGGTAATTAATAACAAATTAAGTGCTTCAGAAGCATCTGAGTATAAATCCGAACCAATTAAGCTCGATTTTAAACCCACCACCGAATCGCAACATGATGGTTTAGCGCCTTATTTCAGGCAAGTTGTTGAGCAAGATGTGAAAGTGTGGTGTAAGCAAAAAGGATATAATATTTACAAGGATGGTCTGCGTATTTATACCACCGTGGATCCTACTATGCAGAAGTATGCCGAAGAAGCCGTGGATGAACAAATGCGTGGAAAAACTCGTTTTGCGAATGCCCGAAATTGGAATAACCACAAGAAATCATTACAACGATTGATGAAAGATTGTAAGCGATACCGATTACTTAAAGATGAGAAAAAGAGTGAAGCTGAAATAACTGAAATCTTCAACACTAAAGTACCCATGAAAGTTTTTGCTTGGAATGCCAATCGCGAAAAGGATACGGTACTGAGTCCACTTGATAGTATAAAATATATGCGTGGTTTTGTACATACAGGTTTTATGGCGATGGATCCTGCAACCGGCGAAGTAAAAGCATGGGTAGGTGGTATTAATCATAAATATTTTCAGTACGATCACGTAAATCAAAATACCAAACGGCAAGTAGGTTCAACCATAAAACCTTTGTTGTATTGCTTAGCTGTTGATAATGGATATTCGCCTTGTCAATCTGTGCCTTTAACAGGGGTAACTTTCCCCGGCAAAGGATATTATTGTCCGGATAAACCCGGCGGTTCTATGGAAATGAAGAAAGCATTGGCCTTTTCAAAAAATAATGCGACTGTAAATATTTTAAAGTATGTAGGCATTGAACACTTCGTAGAATTTCTGAAAAAATTGGGCATCACTGCACCACTCAATGCCTATCCATCTGTGTGTTTAGGTGCCGATGATATTTCCTTGGTTGAAATGGTAAGAGCCTATACGATGTTTCCAAATTATGGTATCAATACTAAACCTATTTATATTACTCGTATTGAAGATCGTAATGGAAATTTGCTCGAAAACTTTGTACCCGAGCGTAAGGAAGTCATCAATGAAATCACCGCATTTAAAATGATACGTATGATGATGGGAACGGTATTATTTGGTACCGGTAAACGATTAAAACCCGCTTACGGAATAAGTGGTGAGGTAGGTGGAAAAACGGGTACTACTAATAGTGAAGCCGATGCTTGGTTTATTGGGTATACACCACAACTTTTAGCAGGTGCATGGGTAGGTTGCGAAGACCGATTTATTGGTGAAGGATTAGGTGAAGGTGCTCGAGCAGCCATGCCAATTTGGGGCTTGTTTATGAAGAAAGTTCAAGGTAATAGCAAGCTGGGTTATAATAGCATCGATAAATTTGATAAACCTTCTATTATGGAGGGTATGGATGAATGTGATGCCGTAGATGAAATTAGTTTGCAGCGTGCCGCCGCCCAAATGAGTGTTTCTCGCAGTGATAATACCGATAGCTTTGATGTAGAGGAAGAAATTTCAGAAAGTAATCCGTTTAATGAGAATACTGAGAATGATTATCGAAAACCTTAGCTATTCACTATGCGCCATGCTTCAAAAAGATTCATTTTTATTTTTTTATTGATTCATCTGTTTTGGATTAAGCCCTATTCACAAACCACCGGCGATTGTAAAATTAAAAACCTAAGTACCCGCTCGGGAGAAACTTTACACTATAAAGTGTATTATACTTTAGCGGGTGCCTACCTTGGAGCGGGTGAAGCAACTTTTAGCAATACACTGAGTACCTATAACCATAAACCGGTTTATCATGTAAAAGGTGTTGGTAGAACTTATAAATCGTACGACTGGTTTTACAAAGTACGTGATGTGTACGAAAGTTACATAGATACAACTACCATGTTGCCGGTAAAATTTGTGCGCAATGTGCATGAAGGAAATACTCAAATTTATAGTCAGGTGCTTTTTAAACAGCAAGAAAAAAAAGCGGTTTCAACCAATGGTAGTTTTGATGTGCCTGCTTGTGTGCAAGATGTTTTATCGGCAATTTATTATGCAAGAAATATCGATTTTAGTAAATATAAGGCAGGTGATAAAATTCCGTTTTCTATTTTTATTGACGACCAAGTGTTTCCAATTTATATCCGATATGTTGGCAAAGAAAAACTACATACCAAGTATGGCGATTACCAAACCATAAAATTTAAACCACTACTAATTGATGGAACCATTTTTACCGGTGGTGAAAACATGACGGTTTGGGTAACTGATGATTTAAATAAATTGCCGGTTCTTATTGAAACGCCTATTTTAGTAGGTAGCATTAAAGTGTATTTAAAAAGATATGAAGGATTAAGAAATAAGACTGCTGGAATTTTGAATGAGAATATAGAATAATACATTACGAATTACCAGATCTCGCTCACATAATTTTGACTTCGTAATTTTGAATTGATCATCGCATTCTTTCTTCAGCCCCCAATCCAAATAGGGCAAAATCATATTTCACAGGATCTTCACTGTCAAATTCTAGAAGTTTTTTGGTAAGTAATTCTGCCGATTTCCAATTGGCTATATTTTCTGGAATTAATCCTAAACGCGAAGCTACATTGCTTACATGAACATCCATGGGACAAATTAATTGGCTAGGGGTAAATTTGTTCCAAACGCCAAAATCTACACCATTTTCATCCTTCCTTACCATCCAACGCAAAAACATATTGATACGTTTGCAAGCCGAATTTTTTGCCGGCGTACTGATATGCTTCTGTGTTCTTTCGGCATGTTCTAACGAAAAAAAATAATTTCGAAAATGGATGAGGCTCTCGCGCATTGATGATGTGCCTGTCAAAAAGAAAGCCTCTTCCAAACTTTTATGCTGCGAATAATGAAATTGCAAAAACGAAATAAAATAATACAGGTCTGTAGCATTAAAAGTTCGATGCTTGAAATGCAAAAATCTTTTCAAATCGGCTTCTTGATGATGAACAATAAATTCATAAGGTGCATCATCCATCAAGGCCATTAATTCATTACTTTTATTGATGATGGTAGTTCGATTTCCCCAAGCAAAAACTGCCGCAAATAAAGCGGCAATTTCTATATCTTGTTTTTTTGAGAATCGATGAGGTACTGATATTGGGTCGCGCTCAATAAATTTTTTAGTGTTGTACTCAATTACTTTAGCATCTAGAAATAGTTTGAGTGCATGCGCGTTTTTTTGATTCATAAATATTGTTTGCAAGAAAACTAAGTGTTTGATAAGAAAGCGTCAAATACGAGGAAGCTGAAGCCTTCAAAATGGGGAGTTTACAGCGGTAAATGACCTATTTGAAAGGCAAGGATGACGATGTAGTTGCCGTTTTCTTGCAAACACTATTTATCCAATTGCCTGCGTTAAATCGGCAATCAAATCATCTACATCTTCAATACCCACACTTAAACGAATTAATGAATCGGCTAATCCATTTTTGATGCGTTCTTCACGTGGAATTGAACCATGCGTCATGCTCGCAGGATGTCCGATTAAACTTTCAACACCACCTAATGATTCTGCTAAAGCAAATAGTTTGGTACTGCTTAGAACTTTAATTGCCTCATCTAAATTATCGCCTTTCAAAACAAAAGAAATCATACCACCAAAACCGCGCATTTGTTTTTTAGCGATATCATGGTTCGGATGATCTTCAAAACCTATCCAATATACTTTGTCAACTTTAGGATGTGAACGTAAAAATCGCGCTACTTTTTCTCCATTCTCACAATGTCGTTGCATACGTACATGCAAAGTTTTAATACCGCGTAAAACCAACCAACAATCGTGCGGACCGGGTACTGCGCCACATGCATTTTGAATAAAACGCAGTTGCTCTTCAAGAGCATCGTCGTTCACAATTACGGCGCCATGAACAACATCTGAGTGCCCACCTAAATATTTTGTTGCCGAATGCAAAACAATATCCGCCCCAAGAGTTAAAGGATTTTGTAAATAGGGTGAAGCAAATGTATTATCTACTACCAACAACAAATTATGTTGTTTGGCAATTTTAGCGCAAGCTTCAATATCAATAATATTTAACAATGGATTGGTGGGAGTTTCAATCCAAATCATGCGGGTTTTGGCATTTACCAGACTTTCAATTTTGCTTGCATCTGCCATACCTGTAAAATGAAATTTAAAACCATAAGGCTCAAATACTTTCGTAAAGATTCGGTAGGTACCGCCATATAAGTCGTTTGTTGAAATTACTTCATCTCCAGGCTTTAGTAATTTCATTACCGCATCGGTTGCAGCTAAGCCCGAACCAAAACATAAACCATGTTTTCCTTTTTCAATAGCCGCCAACGCATTTTGCAAAACAGTTCGCGTTGGGTTTTGCGTACGAGCATACTCATAGCCCTTATGCTTCCCAGGTGCCTCTTGCACATAGGTTGAAGTTTGATAAATTGGCGTCATGATTGCGCCTGTTGTTGGGTCGGGTTCAACACCTGCATGTATTAACAGAGTGTCGAGTTTATAATCGGTATGGTTCATGTGTTTTTATTAATTGTTTTTATTTGTTCCATGGAATTCGGCAGATAAGTTTCTCGTTGAAGAGACGAAAATCGTTCTTCCTAATTTCAGGATTTTTATTAGGGGGCAAAGATATTTGTTTGAAGCCATTGAGTAACTTGATTGAGGCTATTAGTTTTACCCAAATTATATTACTTTTGGAAAAATTTGTAAGCATTATGGCCGATGTAATACGTATGCCTTTATTGAGTGATACCATGACCGAAGGAAAAATAACGGTTTGGAATAAGAAAGTGGGCGATAAAGTGAAAAGTGATGAATCGATAGCGGATGTTGAAACCGACAAAGCAACCATGGAAATCATTCCTTATGTAGATGGTACCCTTTTGTATATTGGTGTAGAAGCCGGAAGTGCAGCGAAAGTGAATGAAATTATCGCTATCATTGGTAAAGAAGGCGAAGACATTTCGGCAATGATATCTAATAGTGGAGATAATGTAAAAGTCGAAGAGAAAACTTCAGAACCCGCTAACCCGCAACCTTCTAATCCGCAAACAGCTGCAATTTCTATTCCAAAAGAATTAACCGTAATTCGTATGCCTTTGTTAAGCGATACCATGACGGAAGGCAAGATTGTAGTGTGGAACAAACAAGTTGGAGATACTGTAAAAGCAGATGATTCATTAGCCGATGTTGAAACCGATAAGGCAACTATGGAAGTAATTGGTTATACCGATGGTGTTTTATTATATCAAGGAATAAAGGCTGGTGAAGCCGCAAAAGTAAATGGCGTAATTGCTGTAATTGGTAAAGCTGGAACCGACATAACTCCGTATTTAGATGCTTTGAAAAATGATGCACAGCCTACAGCTTCTCAACCTGAAGTTGCAAAAGCGGTAGAACCCGTTGCAGCAACCACGAACCAAGAACATCAAGCAAATGATGGAGGCAGAGTAAAAGCTTCGCCATTAGCCAAACAAATTGCTAAAGAAAAAGGTATCGATTTAAGTAAAGTAAATGGCAGTGGTGATAATGGACGAATCGTAAAGCGTGATTTGGATCAAGTGCAAAATGCAGCAGCAGTAACACAAGCTTCTGCACCAAAACAAAGTGCCGTAACGCCAGCTTATATAGGCGGTGCAGAAGGACATACCGATACACCGGTAACCCAAATGCGAAAAATTATTGCGCAACGTTTGGCAGAAAGTAAATTCTCGGCTCCGCATTTTTACTTAAAGACTTCAGTTGAAATGGATACGCTCATGCAAGCGCGTAAAAAAATCAATGATATCAGTCAGGTTAAAATTTCGATTAATGATATGATGATAAAAGCCGTGGCGATGTCATTGGCTAAACATCCCGATGTAAATAGCAGTTGGATGGGCGATTTCATTCGTCAAAACCAACATATTCATATTGGAAGTGCAATTGCATTACCTGAAGGGCTCATTGTTCCGGTGATAAAATTTGCGAATCAAAAATCATTATCACAGATAGCTACAGATGCGGCTGATTTATACGATAAAGCCCGTAACAAGAAAATACAACCTTCAGAATTTACCGGAAATACCTTTACCATTTCTAATTTAGGGATGATGGATATTGACGAGTTTACAGCGATTATTAACCCACCGGATGCATGTATTTTAGCGGTAGGTAAAATTGCGGCTACGCCGGTAGTAAAAGACGGACAAATTGTGATTAAAAATATTTTGAAACTCACTTTAAGTTGCGATCATCGCGTAGTGGATGGTGCCGTTGGTGCAGCCTTTTTACAAACTTTGAAGGCGTTTTTAGAATCACCGGTTTCGATGTTGGTGTAAGGGAAAATCTTAGACCATATAGGGGGGTAGGAATTTTTACTGAATTGTTTTAATTTATTATCACCAGTTTTCCTGTGTATATATAGGGTTTAAAAATTCCGTTTATTCCGTTCATTTAGATCTACACATGACTAATTTGAATACGCTCGATTTTTTGATGTTTATTCAGTTCGATTTTGGCGATTGCCTTGGCATTCAATGCGGGAATACTAAAATGCACAATCACATAACCTTTATATAAATTAATACTTTCGAGGGTATAATGATAATCAGGTAATCGTAACCGAAGTGCTTCCCAATAATGCATCAACGTTTTTTTCCCTTTTACTTGTCCGTGTGAAATATGTATTAGCTTATTGGCTATCGTCGAAACTTCAACGGCATTATCGGCATACAACAAACCATAATCACTCAATGCCGAGTCATTCCACTTGTCAATCCATGCATGTCCAATGGCTTTTGCCTGTTTTTGCGTTAGCATACCCATTCATGGCAAAGAATATGCCAAAAATGGTATAACATATTAATTTTCAATAAGTTATGAAATAATTATCGTGATGACGCAAACAAAAAAACCTTAACAATATTCCTACACAACGGCATTCGTGATGGCTTCCTTATCAATCTTTTTCACCAAGCCTTGTAATACATTACCAGGGCCGCATTCGGTATATTCTGTAGCGCCATCTGCCTTCATTTGCAAAATGGTTTGGGTCCATTTCACCGGAGCAGTTAATTGTGCAATTAAATTTAATTTAATGGTTTCTGCATCCGTAACTGCTGCTGCGCTTACGTTTTGATAAACCGGACATTTTGGAGTTGAAAATAAAGTTTGTTCAATGGCAGTTTGTAATTCTTGTTGAGCAGGCATCATCAGTGGCGAATGAAACGCACCACCAACGGGTAAAACCAAAGCGCGTTTTGCACCGGCTTCTTTCATACGCTCACAAGCAATTTCGATGCCTTTGAGAGAACCGGATATTACCAATTGGCCCGGACAATTATAATTTGCCGCTACTACTACTTCTCCTTCAATTTCACTACAAATTTTTTCTACAATCGCATCGTCTAAATTCAATACAGCCGCCATAGTAGAAGGATTTAACTCGCAAGCTTTTTGCATAGCATTCGCGCGAAGTGAAACCAATTTCAAACCATCTTCGAACGATAAGCAACCATTAGCTACTAAGGCCGAAAACTCACCAAGAGAGTGACCAGCAACCATATCAGGTTGTAAGCCTTCGGTTATACTAAATAAAATTACCGAATGTAAAAAGATAGCAGGTTGGGTAACATTGGTTTGTTTTAATTCATCTGCTGTGCCGTTAAACATAATATCTGAAATTCGGAAGCCTAGAATTTCATTGGCTTTTTCAAACATCGACTTGGCTAAAGGATGAGTCTCATATAAATCTTTTCCCATTCCGGAAAACTGGGAACCTTGACCGGGAAAAAGATAGGCATGTTGCATAGTATAATTTTGGGTCGAATATATAATCAATGCATAGGCTTGAGTAATAATTGCCGAAATTGTTATAAACACAGTTTCCAAATTTACCAATCATCAAAGGGCTACCTATCCAAATTCATAAGATTCTAAGATAAATATTCGCAAATAAGTCACGCTTTTGTGTCAATTCTTCAATAAAAATGACAGTCTTACAGCATAAATCACCGAAAACAGGCTTGGCATAATCATTGCAATTTGAAAAACAAAACAAACAATAAAATGGGAAAAATAATAGGAATTGACTTAGGTACTACTAATTCGTGCGTAAGTGTAATGGAAGGCAATGAACCAGTTGTGATAGCGAACGATGAAGGTAAAAGAACCACGCCTTCGGTAGTTGGGTTTTTGAAAAATGGAGAACGTAAGATAGGCGATCCTGCAAAACGTCAGGCAATTACCAATCCGGTGAATACCGTTATGAGTATCAAGCGGTTTATGGGTCGACGATTTGATGAAGTAGCCGGAGAAATCGCACAAAGTTCATACAAAGTAGTAAAAGGTGATAACAACACTCCGCGTGTTGATATTGATGGACGATTGTATACACCACAAGAAATTTCGGCGATGGTACTTCAAAAGATGAAGAAAACGGCCGAAGACTTTTTAGGTCATGAAGTTACCGAAGCGGTGATTACTGTACCGGCTTATTTTAACGATGCGCAACGCCAGGCTACTAAAGAAGCCGGTGAAATTGCAGGTTTAACGGTTAAACGTATCATTAATGAACCTACCGCTGCGGCTTTGGCTTATGGATTAGATAAGAAAAATCAAGACAGTAAGATTGTGGTATTTGATTTAGGTGGAGGAACTTTTGATGTGTCGGTACTTGAATTAGGTGATGGTGTTTTTGAAGTAAAATCGACCAATGGAGATACTCACTTAGGTGGTGATGATTTTGATAAATGTGTAATGGATTGGTTAGCGGATGAATTTAAGGCAGAGGAAAATGTAGATTTACGAAAAGATCCGATGAGCTGGCAACGTTTGAAGGAAGCTTCAGAAAAAGCGAAGATTGAATTATCATCGGCAACTGAAACCGAAATTAATCTGCCTTATATCACTGCGATTGATAATGTACCTAAGCACTTAGTAAAAAAATTAACTCGTGCTAAATTTGAGCAATTGGTTGATTCTTTAGTTGAAAGAACCTTAGAGCCTTGTCGCAAAGCCTTAAAAGATGCAGGTATTGAAGCAAAAGATTTAGATGAGGTGATTTTGGTAGGAGGAAGTACACGTATTCCAAAGATCCAGGAAGTAGTAGAGAAGTTTTTTGGCAAAAAGCCCAATCGAAGTGTAAACCCTGATGAAGTAGTTGCCATTGGTGCCTCTATCCAAGGAGGTGTATTAACCGGTGAGGTAAAAGATGTATTGTTATTAGATGTTACACCACTTTCATTAGGTATTGAAACCTTAGGCGGTGTGTTTACAAAATTGATTGAAAGCAATACAACCATTCCGACCAAAAAATCAGAGACATTCTCAACCGCTGCCGAGAACCAACCAAGTGTTGAAATCAATGTATTGCAAGGTGAGCGTCCGATGGCAAAGGATAATAAAAACTTAGGACGATTTATCTTAGATGGTATTCCGCCATCGCCACGAGGTGTACCACAAATTGAAGTAACTTTTGATATTGATGCAAATGGTATTTTACAGGTAAGTGCCACAGATAAGGGAACCGGTAAAAAACAAAATATTCGTATTGAAGCGGGTAGTGGTTTAAGCAAAGAAGACATTGAAAAAATGAAGAACGATGCGAAGATGAATGAAGAGTCGGATAAGAAATTACGCGAAGAGATTGAGAAATTAAACATGGCCGATAGTCAGATTTTTAATAGCGAAAAGCAATTAAAAGATTATGGCGAAAAAATTCCGGCAGAAAAGAAAACAGTCATAGAAGAAGCTTTAGCAAAATTGAAAACCTCACATGCTGCAAAAGATTTAGCAGGGATTGATGCCAATTTGGAAGCCTTAAATCAAGCATGGCAAGCAGCTAGCGAAGAATTATATAAGGCTATGAACGAGCAACCTGGTGCTGCAGGGGCAGATGGAGGCGCTAATCCAAGTGCAGAAGCATCTCATGATGATGTGCAGGATGCCGAGATTGTTGAAGAAACGAAATAGAGTTATACAAAAAAGTATTAAAAGGTCGGATAGGTTCCGACCTTTTTTTATGATTCACCGGCTCACCAATTACAGAGTTTACTAATTACTGATTGAGAACTAGAGGCTCAAAATTCGAGACATCGTTGAAGGGTAACCATGGTAAGGAGGTATGCCTATGAGGAAGAAGTTCTAGATGCAGAGGATAAAGAAAATCAAACGAAGTAGATTCAGTATGAACAGATTTCTTACCAAAATCATGCATTACGCCGTACATAGAATGCACATACATTCTTTTTTTATTTTAAACAGTTTAGCTTAATTACTCTGTATTCTTCTTCTTAAACAAAGGCACCTTGCTTTCGTTACCGGTAAGCAAGCGATTGATATTTTTGTGATGGGTAATTACCACCAAGCAAGCAGTTGCTACAGCAAATACTCTATACATTAACTCGGGCTCACGAAAAATGAAAAAGATAAGCACAGGAAAAGCAATACTAGCTACAATAGAGCTTAAAGAAACGTAACGTGTTAAAAATAACATGAAGAAAAAGACAGCTACTAAACTAGCCGCAACCAAAGGCTGAATGGCTAGTATCATACCAAATAAAGTGGCAATTCCTTTGCCTCCTTTAAAATTCGCCCAAATGGGGAATATATGTCCAACAACAGCAGCAATTCCTAATAATACCTGAAAATTAGTAAGCGCAACATTATCTAATTGATACTTAGATATGAAATAGGCTAAATCAACTGCCATAAATCCTTTCAACATATCGACTACAAAAACAAAACTTCCTGCTTTTGAACCTAATACTCTAAAAGTGTTGGTAGCACCTGCATTGCCGCTACCATAATTTCGGATGTCAATACCAAAAAAATACTGACTTACCCAAACGGCAGTTGGAATTGAACCAAGCAAGTATGCCATAATACAAAGAATAACTTCGTTCATATTTTATGTTTAGGTTAAGAAAACGATACGCGAATATAGTTTCGAATATAGAATTATACAAATGCCTCGTATGTTATGCCAATGTTAGCGATAAATAGTCCAAAGACTATTTGAGTGCTACAGTGGTAAATGCCGATACTGTTTGAAAATAGGGCAATGAGGCATAGCCAATAGTCGACAATATTGAAAACGTAATCGGCATTAATTTACACAAACTGCTGCCCAATCCTTTTTTTGTTTAGTTGAAACTTGTTGCATACCAAGTAATTCAAATTTGTTTTTAAGTTGGGGGATATCGCTCACAAATATTCCACTCATGATAATTAAACCACCTTCATGTAATAAGGCTTTCATTTGAGGTAAATGCTCAAGTAAAATATTTAAATTGATATTCGCTAAAATAATATCGAAGGTTTGATGGATTTCGCGAATGTCTTGAATTGAAATTTCAATATCGCTTGCATGATTATTTCTGCAATTTTCAATGGCGTTTTCAACACTCCATGCATCATTATCGATACCTACAATTTTATTGGCGCCTTTCATTTTGGCTAAAATTGCCAGCACGCCGGTTCCACATCCAAAATCAAAAACCGATTTTTGTCGACAATCTATCTCGCCAATATACTCGAGCATCATTTGGGTGGTTTCGTGATGACCGGTGCCAAAACTCATTTTGGGTGTAATCACAATTTCATATTTACAATCAACAAGCGCTTCATGAAAAGAGGCACGTACACCAATGTCATTTCCTACACGTATAGGTTCAAAATTTGATTCCCAAACTTGATTCCAGTTTTCATGCGCTATCGTTTCGAAGGAATAGCTACATACAAAATCACCCAGTAATTCCTTCAATACTATTTCATCAAAAACATCTTCATTGCAATAGGCAAGCAGCTGTGTATCCATTTGCTCGTAACCTAACCATGGAAATTCAGCAAGTAATGCCATAATAATTTCGGCATCATGGGCATCTCGCAAAGTGAAAACAATTTTTACATATTTCATTTGGCGAAAGTAAATCAATCAAGTCATTTATGTCGATGGGTAGATTATATTTGCGAATTCTAATTATGTTCAATCGCTATCTCACTTTTTACAAACCCGCCATGCAGTTTGTGGTTTTTTGTGCTATCCTTTCAATGTGTTGGCTAATTGGCGGTTTTTTAGTTGATTTATTACATGTAAAAATTACAGGTTTAGATGCTAAACAAATTTCTGAATTAAAACAAATTTCACCTTCGCTTTCAACGCCTTTAAAATTATTGAATGGTGTTTTGTTGATTTTACTTTTGTTGCTTCCTGCTGCGATATTTTCGTATCTCGCATATCCAAATGCTTTTCAATATGTAGGTTTAAAAAAACCTGCTAAAATTAAATACTGGATATTGTCCATTGCAGCTATTGGTTTAGCCTTACCGGTTAGTAGCTTAATTGAACAAGCGTGTCGGCATATATCTTTTTTCGAAAAGTATAAAGCCCTTGATGCAGTGTATAATCGTATGGCCGAAGCGATGTTACAAGGCAATCAACCCATCGATTTAATTTTAAATACCCTTGTAATTTGTTTACTTCCTGCAGTTGTTGAAGAGATATTTTTTAGAGGTTGTTTGCAACAATTATTATTGCGTTGGATACGAAATCCGTGGTTAGCCATTTTTATCGTGGCAATTATCTTTAGTGCATTTCATGGTCAGGTTTCCGCCTTTTTACCACGCTTGTTTTTAGGGTTTATTTTAGGATTGGTATATTATCTCAACGGAAGTTTATATACTACGATACTTATGCACTTTATAAATAATTTTATAACCGTATGGCTAGTTTATTTTTTTCACACTGGTGTCATCAAAACAAATATTAATGAACTGCCGGATGTGAATATGATACTTGGACTACTCTGTACAGCCTTACTTATTGGTGTGCTTTTTCATTTGTATAAGAATAGGGTAGAATTTCAGATTTATGATATGGAAAAGGAAGAACAAATAGAAAATTTATTACAAGATGAATGATAAAAACAATTGGGTTTGTGTATATAAAACCGGAAGCAAATTTGAAGCAGAAGCCTTATGTGGTAACCTCGAAAATGAAGGCATTCCTTGTGTTGTTCTCAATAAACAAGATAGTTCCTATTTAGCATTCGGTTATGTTGAACTTCATGTACCACAAGAGCGTCAGCAAGAAGCATTAGCCTTCATCAATCAACTTCCTCAAAACCCTAACGAAGCGTAATGGCATTCCATGTTCAAACTTTTTTAACCCGCTTAGGTAGTGCAGCCGTTTTTAGTGCTATCATGTTGTTGGGTTTATTATTTAATGAATGGGCCTTTATTGCGCTTTTCTTTTTGATTAATATTTTATGCTTACGCGAATATGCAAGTATGGTTGAATTGATTTTGCAAACTAAATTCAATAAAAACGAAAAGATCAATTTCATGGTATTGGGCATCGCATTATTTGCTTTGGTAATTAGTTTACCCTTAGCTGCATGCCACAATTCGGTGATAGATATTTTAGCTGAATTACGTTACTATTTATTAGGCATCGTAATTGGCATCACCGCCATTTTTTTTGTATTTCAAAAAAATAAACAATCCATTTATTTACTCACCGGCTTAGGGTATATTTCTTTGGCGCTTGGATTATTGGTTCAGGTACGTTATCAAAGTTTGTTGTTGCCTTTACTATTAATTTTATTTATTTGGATGAATGATAGCATGGCTTATCTAACGGGTTCATTTATTGGAAGAACCAAATTTTTCCCTAGTATCTCTCCTAAAAAAACAATTGAAGGCACGCTTGGTGGCATTGCATTTACTTTGGTGTTTGCATTTGTTTGGGCAAGCTATACCCATTGGTTTCCGGTAAGTGTTTGGATCGCTTTTGCATTAATTGCTTCGATAGTTGGTACACTTGGCGATTTGGTAGAATCGAAATTAAAGCGTTTGGCAGGCATTAAAGATTCGGGAAATATTATGCCCGGCCATGGAGGTGCCTTAGATCGTTTCGATTCATTACTATTAGCCTCACCTTTTGCTTTTTTGGCAGTGTTGATATTGGAGGTTTGTAAAAAAGTAAGTGTGTTTTGATTCGAGATGGTTCGCCCCCTTGATACTTCGGTAAACATAAATTAACAATGACAATCCGCTATTCACGCTCCTTCTCTTTTGTCTTGACACAAAAAGAAGTCAGGCTCATGAAAATAGCTAAATGATTATCTCGGCTTAAATACCAAACTCGTGCCATGCTTCATTTGGCTATACTTACTCGGACAAAGGTATTTTTTGCGCCTCATTTCTATCATTTTTTAACGCTATTTTTCATAGGCCTTTCAAGGGATGCAGTTTCTTCTATGATAGTTCATTCAAATTCATACTTTTCTAGTTTTGCCAACAAATCTACAGGAGCTCTAGATATAGTTTGACCCTTGGTGGAATTTTACTGATGAGCATTAAATTATATGTTCTCCATAAGGGAAATGAAAAAAGGAATCCCAATTAGAACTACACCACTATTTTTAGCAATTAAATATTATAACATTCCTAATACTTTTTTCATTCTATTTACGGTATCTTCTTTCCCTATCATATCGGCAATATGAAAAACACCAATACCATGTTTAGCACCTACTAACATAATGCGGAAAGGCAATTGTAATTCACCGGGTTTAATATTTTTTTCGGTAGCCAGATTTTTAAAGGAAGTTTCAATATCACTAAATTGCCAAACGGATAATGATTCAAGTATGTTTATCCAATCTATAAAAAATAATTTTTTTTCGTCCGTCCATTTTGCTTGAATGGCTTCTAAGTCAAATGTGAATGGTGACTCAAATAAGTAAATGCTTTGCTCGTAAAAATCGTTCAATAAAACACAACGTTCTTTTACCAAATGAACTGCTTTTATCAAAAATGAATCGTCTTCAATCTTCAACCCTTTTGTGGTAAGAATGGGTTTTACTAAAGCGGCACAATCTTCATCACTTAATTTTTTAATCCATTCGTGGTTGAACCATTTTGCTTTATCAAAATCAAATTTTGCACCGCCTTTATGTACACGTTCCATACTAAAAGCAGCTATCAATTCTTCTTTCGTGAATAATTCTTTTTCTTCTCCACTATGCCATCCTAATAAAGCCAATAAATTAATAAAGGCTTCAGGTAAAAAACCTAATTCTTTAAATCCTTTGGTTGTATCACCTGTTTTTGGGTCATGCCAATCCATGGCAAACACCGGAAAACCAAGTCGGTCGCCATCACGCTTACTGAGTTTGCCATTCCCATCAGGTTTTAAAATTAAAGGTAAATGTGCCCATTGCGGCATACTCTCTTTCCAACCTAAATACTCCCACAATTTAATGTGCACCGGTGCGCTAGGCAACCATTCTTCACCTCGAAACGCATGGGTGATTTTCATTAAATAATCATCTACAACAACTGCCAAATGATAAGTAGGCATGCCATCGGCTTTCAACAAAACTTTATCATCTACTAAATCGGCTTCATTTTTTATTTCACCTCGAATCATATCGTTAAACGAAATAATTTCGTTTTGTGGCATTTTAATCCGAATTACATAAGGTGTATTTTCTTGTAGCAGTTTATCAGTCTCTTCCTTCAAAAGCGACAATGAATTTTTCATATGCATACGATGGCTTGCATCATATTGTGGAGAAGGATTTTTTTCAGACTTCAATTCTTCTCGCATTTTTTCTAATTCTTCGGAAGTATCGAATGCATAATAGGCATGTCCGCTTTCAACTAATTGTAAGGCATATTGTTTATACATTAGTTTGCGCTCGCTTTGTCGGTAGGGTGCATATTCACCGGGTTTATGGGGGCCTTCATCGGGTGAAATTCCACACCAAGCAAGACAATCGATAATATATTGTTCGGCACCTTCGACATAACGATTTTGGTCGGTATCTTCCACGCGAAGCACAAAACTGCCTTTATGTTTTTTAGCAAATAAATAGCTGAATAATGCGGTGCGTACTCCACCTAAATGCAAACCGCCGGTTGGACTTGGTGCAAAACGCGTTCTCACTTCCTGATTCATAATGTGTATGTATAAGCTGGCAAATTTAGGGTAACATAAGGCAATATTCGTTATTCGTTATGCGTTAATCGGGATTCGAGGCGTGAACAACGAACCGCGAATCCCGAACCCCGCCTCATGCCACTTGCTTTCTTTACAAATATGAATTACATTCGAACCCACAAACGACAGACTTACGCTGCATGAAAAGCTATCTGGTAAAAACACCGCGTTTATTAAAAGCGGCCTATGCAAATTGTGTATGGCATATAAAAGATCATGCTAATAGTGTATATCTAACCTTTGATGATGGTCCGCACCCTAGCATTACTTCCTTTGTGCTTGAACAACTTAAAAAGTACAATGCCAAGGCTACTTTTTTTTGTATTGGGAAGAATGTCGTTTCCAACCCTGAAATGTATCAGAAAATTATTGATGAAGGACATTCAGTAGGAAATCATACCCAAAACCATTTAAATGGTTGGAAGACCGAGAATATCGAATACTATAAAAATATTCGAACCGCTTCGAAGTATATTAGCACCAAATTATTTCGTCCTCCCTACGGCCGAATAACACATGCCCAATCATTAGGTTTGAGAAGATTATTTCCACAAACAAAAATTATTATGTGGGATGTTTTGAGTGGTGATTTTGATATTGAAATATCGCCGGCTGAATGTTTATATAATGTAGTAAGTGCCACCAAACCTGGATCTATTATAGTATTTCATGATAGCGAAAAAGCTTGGGAGCGATTACAATATGCGCTTCCATTATTTTTAGAACATTGTAAAAATAAGGGATGGAAAATGAAGAAATTGTGAAGAGCGGGGTTCGATATTCGAAGTTTGGGGTTCGAACGCTGAACCTTGTCACCGAACTCAATAACTAAGTAACCCGCTAACAATACAACATAACAACAAAAGATGATTGACACCCACACGCACCTCTACGACGAACAATTTAATGACGACAGAAATGCGATGATACAAAGAGCCATTGAGCAAGGCATTACTGCAATGTATTTACCTAATTGCGATTCATCTACTATTGTAGGCATGCTTGAAGTAGAGAAGGATTTTCCTGAACATTGTTTTGCCATGATGGGATTACATCCATGTTATGTAAAAGAAAACGTAAACGATGAATTAGCCGTTGTGCAATCGTGGTTAGCAAAAAGAAAGTTTGCTGCAATCGGCGAAATTGGCTTGGATTATTATTGGGATAAAAGTTTTATAGAGCCTCAAAAAATGGCATTTAGAAAGCAAATGGAATGGGCATTAGCCTACGATTTGCCAATAGTAATTCATACTCGCGAAGCCATGAACGATACCATTGAATTGGTTCATGAGTATGCATCGCAAGGTATTCGAGGTGTTTTTCATTGCTTTAGTGGAAGCTATGAAAGTGCACAACGAATTATTAAGATGGGTTTTTATTTAGGCATCGGTGGGGTGCTTACATACAAAAATGCAGGCTTGCAAGAAGTAGTTCAAAAAATAGGACTCGAACATTTGGTGCTCGAAACCGATGCGCCTTATTTAACCCCGGCACCTTTTAGAGGTAAACGAAACGAAAGTAGTTATACAACTTATGTTGCCGAAAAATTAGCTGAGTTAAAAGGAGTAAGTTTGGCTGAGATAGAAGACGCTACGAATAAAAATGCAGAGAACCTTTTTCGTAGTTAACGATTCAAAGTATTTATTTAAATTTGGTCAAATAATAAAATCAAGCAAAATGAAATTTAAAAATCTTTTTATTGATGATGTTCAAGCTGAATTGGAAGAACAAGAAATATTATTACTTACTAGCCATGCCAATTTATTTAGAGACGTGGCAATAGGCGGAGAGTTATCCTTAACAAGTAGGCGGCTAATTTTCAAACCGCATATTTTCAATTTTGATCGCAGAGAGGAAAAAATTAATATTGATGAAATTAGGGGGGTACGAAAAGTAAAAACATTTTCCATCATTGATACTTCTATCTGTGTTACCACGGATGATTTCAATGAATTTAAATTTGTCTTAGGTAGTGAAAGAGATAAATGGTTCGATATTTTAACAAGTAAAATTGACTAATAGCGCAAAGACGTTAGCAATTGGAATGAATTTAATGCATTCAGGAAAAAAGTATACGCATACTTTTTGGTCTGCACCCCCCTTAGTATTTGGAGTTCATCATGAATTCTGATCTCAAGAGTGAGAAACAGAATGAAGTAAAAAATAAGGGCGAAAACTCTATCGAGAACTTGCGCTCTTCGCTCTCAGTCTCGTGCTGATTTTTTGCGGAGACGGCGAGATTCGAACTCGCGATACGATTTCTCGTATACACACTTTCCAGGCGTGCTCCTTCAACCACTCGGACACGTCTCCATTTATTATCTTCTGTAAGAACGGCGGCGAAAGTAATCAGATTTTTAGACTTTGAACTGATAGTCGAATAATAATTTCCTCTCTATATAAATTCAAATAGGGATTGTTGCATCTATTTTTATTTTTGCATGAATTTGTAGCTTTTAAAAATAAAAAATGAAAATCCTTTATCTCTTACTTTTTGGTTTAACTTTTTCCCTGATGACCTTTGCACAAAGTCGTGAAAAAGTTAAATCATTACCACCCGCAATAAAAACAGCCACTCTTTTAATAGAAGTTGAAACCTATAATGCTTCGGAAAAAAAGAAACAAAAGGTTCTCGAAAAAGTAAAGCAAGCCTATCGCTTGTATCCATTTAAATATATCATTTGTTCGCATGATGATATTGATTCAATAACGGCAGAAGGAGGAACCTACTATACTTTGTCGGCAAGTGGTTATGTAAGTATAGGCAGTTTAAGCACGCGCGAAATTTTATTGCGTGAACATAAAGACTATGGTGAAATTTATTTTATCCGTTTCGGTTCTTCAGTGCTTATGGCAGCCGACGATATGATTCGTATGGCGAGGAGTTTGGGTAGATGATTTTGAAATTGGAATCAGTTCGAAATGGTGCACGAAGTGTCAAGGATGGTAACGAAAAGCATGCAGCACGGCGTATTGGTGTGTAAGGATTTGAAGTGAAAAGCTTGTCTGTTAGACAAACAGGCTTGTCAGCCACCCCCCAAAACTTACCCCATATATACTGTCAATACAAATCTGTCGATCAATCGTTCTGGCATTTCTGCTAAGTTCTTATCGCTTTCATCTATCTTTGACGCACATGAATACAGAAATTACAAATCACGACTGGGACGACGATGAATCGGATGACGAGCCCATATTAGAGAAACATGTTCTCATGGATTTCGTAATCGAAAAAGGGCAAGAACCTCTTCGTATCGACAAGTACTTAATGGCTAAAATTGCAAACATTACGCGAAGTAAAGTACAACAAGCTATTGATGATGGCTGTGTGTTGGTAAATGATAAAATCATCAAGCAGAATTATAAAATTAAACCCGATGATCATGTAGTGGCTTATACCTTTCGTGAACCCATTCCAACTGATATTTTGCCCGAAGATATTCCCTTGGATATTGTGTACGAAGATGATGAAGTGTTGGTGATTAATAAACCTTACGGCATGGTGGCACATCCTGGACATGGCAATTGGTCGGGCACTGTGGTAAATGCTGTGTCGTTTCATTTACAGCAACAAAATCCAAATCGCGACCAGTTACAACGTGTAGGCTTAGTGCATCGAATAGATAAAGACACCACCGGTTTATTACTGATAGGCAAAACCGAAGATGCCGTTACTAAATTAAGCGAACAATTTGCAGCACATACCGTACAACGTTTATACAATGCTTTGGTTTGGGGTGATATGGAAGAAAATGAAGGAACGGTAGATACTTATATTGGCCGGCATGAAAGATTGCGTAAAATATTTGATGTATACTTAGCCGATGATGAAAAAGGAAAACATGCCATAACACATTACAAAGTATTAGAGCGTTTTAATTATGTAACCTTAATTGAATGTAAATTAGAAACCGGACGAACGCACCAAATTCGTGTACACATGAAACATATCGGCCATACCTTGTTTAACGATGCAACGTATGGTGGCGATAGAGTATTGAAAGGAACGGTTTTTAGCAAGTATAAAACCTTTGTTGAAAATTGTTTCAAACTCATGCCCCGCCAAGCCCTACATGCAAAAACTTTGGGATTTGTACATCCTAAAACTGGTAAGTATATGCATTTCGAAAGTGAGTTACCCGACGATTTTCAAAAGGTACTTGAACGATGGAATGTGTATGTGAAGGCAAAGAAATTGTAAAAAGGTCTTGGAGATGCCTTACATTACTTACATATGGGCGTGCCCTTAAAGTGCGCCGAAAGCAGGCGCATCCTAATCATAAAAAAATTTTATCCGCTTCGGCACTACTTTAAGGTCAGGCTTTTCACTTCAAGTCCTCACACACCGAGTCGGCGTGTTCCGGGCTTTTCGTTACAATCCTTCACGCGCTGGCGAGTACAATTTGTTCTTCAAAATAAAATTTCTCTGTAATATTTTATTAATCACATCTCTTTTTGCCAACTGCTTACTAAATACGGCTTACTTACTTATTACAACCTTACTTTCATCATGTTGCAACAATTTTATCGAATAATACATCAATGATAGAAAGCTACCCAATAAAAGGGTGAGGCCCCAAGTACGATGATGTAACCAAGGTTGCAAAAATCGATCACTGATATCATACAATAAACCCAGAGGATTGGAAAGGATATCCCAACTATTCCAACGTAAAAATCTACCCAGATACACACCGAAACTGGCAATAAATAGTAAGCAAATAATGAGTATTGTGGTTTTAGTTTCAGACCATCGTTGTCGAGCCATTTTTTCTAATTGCAATAAACTTAGAAAGCCATATAGTAAACCTGTCCATGCAAATGATAGTAATAAAATTAAGTCGTACCAAAGAGGTACTGAATGGCCACCACCTAAATGAAACAAATCGGTAAGTATATAAGGCGAGTTCGGAAAGAACAGTAACCAAACTGCCAATAGTAAAAATAGTTGCCATGTTTTTTTGTTTTCATTTTTACGTTCAAAGTAAAGTGAGCAAATCCAAGGCAAGGCGGCTAAAAATAAATTCCATAATAAAAAAATGTAGCGTATTGAACCGGTATAGCTTATTCGTGAAACCAACAATAGTATACTAAAAGATGTAAGCAGGGCTAATAACCCTATTGGTTTTTCGAATTTAAAATAAGTAAGCATTTTTTTTTTCGACAAAAGTATCTGTGTCACTAAATTATGAAAAGCTAAAATTTCACGGAGGCTGTTAAAACTATCTTAGCGTATTTAAATTTTCTGCTATCTTAAAAAGCAAAAGCAACTTCTTGCGAAGTTGCAGTGCCGATTGATTGAGTGAATTGTTTTTTGGTACACAAAGATGCGAGCAAAAAGCTTTATTTTAAATACCATCTAAAGGGTATATTGGGATTCGTTGCCGAGGAATATATCAACCTGTCGTATAACGATACTGATTAAGATGTGGTTAGTGAAGACAAACTGACCATGGATAAAAAGATAATAGTTTTCCTTTTTTAAACAAGACACATTCTTGTAAGAACATAAAGCTTGCAAAGCCACAGGCTTTGAAGAGAGAAAAATCTCATTTGGCCTAGTGCCTATTAAATACTGCTTACTATCTTCCTCAGATCCACCTGCACAAATTTGAATTGAGAAGAAATTGAATGGGGGGCAAAAAAACACACTAACAAAGTAACGCATTAACATAATAACGCACTAACAAAGTAACCCACTAACTCGCTAACATTCTCTTCTGTACCTTACCAAAAAACACCAACATACTAATCGCACCAATCATCGCATACAACATATCCGATTGAGTATCCCAAACATAACCTTGGGTACCTAAAAAAGCATCTGCATTTTCGCCACTGAGTAGGGCAACGCCCCATTCAAGAAATTCATAGAGTACCGAAAATGTTACACATATACAAACTGTGATTATCGATACCCAAGCATTGTTTGAAACAATGTTTTTACGTATTAAAATTTCTCTACAAATAAATGCCGGAACAAAACCTTGCATAAAATGTCCTACTTTATCGTAGTTATTTCTATCCTGATGAAAAAAATCACGGATAGTATCAAACCAAGGCACTTCGGCATAGGTATAATGTCCGCCAACATATAAAACATAAGCATGCAACAAAATGAAACCATAGGTTAAATGGGTAAACTTAAATTTTGCATACGTCAATGCCAATATCGCAAAACCTATAATCGCCGGAAATACTTCCATTAACCATGTAAATCTATCCTTAGGCGCAATACCTGAAACGATTAAGCCAAGCCAAAATACTATACAATAAATAATTACTTGTGTTTGTTTCATTCTCTTATCTATTTACCAAACCCAAAATACTTTTATTGTCATTCATATATATGGTTGAATTGGCTGCCACGAATTTAGTTTCCTTATTCATAGCTTTCATAACTTCATTAATTACCTCATCAATCGTTATCAATTGCATACATATATTATTACCCTTGCAGGGTGCCGTTTCAAAATCGTGTACGCAAGGACTGCAATACACAGGTTTATACATAGGATAAGCCTGAGCGTGAAAGAGATATTGGATTGGTGCGCAGGGGCCAAATAAACAAACAACAGGCGTTTGGGTGCATAGTGCAATATGCATGGGGCCGGTATCATTTGTGATCATACAAGTTGCCTGTTTAATCAAAGAGATTAATTCGTTTAATTGTAATGTGCCGGCCGTATTCTGTAATCGCGAATTTTGAATGGACGAAGAAATTTGATTGGTATAATCCACTTCTGAAGCAGAACCGATGATTAGAAAATGATGATCAGGAAATTGTTCAAGCAATTTATTAATTAAATCAATAAAATTTGTTTTAGGCCAGCGACGTTCTAATCGTAAATCAGAAGCATTAGGGTTAATTACAAAATAGGGTTGCGGGTAATGATTGAGTTTAGCTGAAAGATGCGGGAAATTGTACAAACCAAAATCAACATCCTTCGCAAATAACATAGAGGCAAACTGACTATAAGCTTGTGATACCGGTACACGTGTATTAAAGTACATCATGTGCGTATAAATGCCCATACGAAATGAACTTGAACGCAAATAAAAGCCAAATCTATTTTTTGATAAGCTGAGTGCGGCAAAGAGTGAACTAAAATCAGAATAGATTTCTAAATCTATATACACATCGGGTCGCTTTTTAATTAAAGTAAATAATCCACTTATGCATGAACGTAATAATGGAATTAGGCCACTATCATCTAAAATCACTACGGAATCAATCAATTTCATTTCATGCAATAAACTTTTATTTGCCTGGCTACTTACATACATAATTTCGGCATTTGGAAAGCGATTTCTTAATGCTGCTAACAAAGGTGTAGATTGTAAAATACTGCCCATGCCTTTAAATTTACAAATGGCAATAGTTTTAAAATCTTTATCTAAGTTATGATCAATACGAAATAATTTACCGGCAATACGTACTAAGTAATTCATACAAACCGCCATCGGTCGAGCCACATATTTATCTAACCATATTTGATTGCCGGTTCTCATTGTACACCTTCACTTAAAAATTGAATTTTCTTCACATTGTCTTCAGAAACCTTCAAATATAAATTTCTTTTAGTATACCAATTGTAATGATTACTCAATCGAATCATATAATCGGTATCAGTCGCTAAGGTTTGAAATGTATAGTTTGCACAAACCGTTGAATTACTCATTAAGCTTACAGTAATAGTCTTTCCCTCATGAGGTTTTGGGATATGAATACGAGCAAAGATATTAGATGCCCCTTGTATTAAATGCGGAATAGATATATTGGATGTATCTGCTACTAAATACTCACTGACCACTTGCAATAACTTATTATTTTGGTGCGCATAGTATCTATTTACATACATTGCTAACTTTTTATAGTCGTGGGTTTTGCTGTTGCTCGAATTGCTATCAAGTGGTAAGTTGTTGTTCTTCCAATCAAGTTTTTTATCTATCCAAATACTTCGTCCGCTTACTATGCAATAGGGTTTATAGTTTTGATAAATGTATTCGGCATAATAATACTGACGCAAACTATTGGGAATATTATCCGTGGCATCAAACCAATTGGGTGGATGATTACTATACACGACAACCGGCATGTCATCCACACTAAACTTTTTAATATCCGTTTGTTGAATAAATGCATCAATTGCATTTTGTTGGTTCTGGCAAAAATAAGATGGCACCTTGCGTTGACAATAAAAGTATAACATAGGCGTATTCGAAAAATCAAAAAACGTTTGCGTAGGCTTTAGATGTTGATCTAAAAACAATTTCAAATCTTGATAATGAGTTTTTGCAAATGCATTATTTACCATCGTTCTTCCTTGACGATTGGGTTGATCTAAATATTCATGTAAGTGCAAACTGGTTGATGAAGTGAGTGCAGTTTCTACATTCGTTTTTCCGCTTGCTAATGGGAAATAACTTATGGTAATCACTAGCATAAAAGATGATACACTAAAAACAACAAATTTAAAAGCAATGTTTTTAAACTGAAGAAATGCCAATAGGCATAGGGCGGTTGCTAAGTAAAATGCTGAGACTAAAAAACTATCATTGCCTTCTATGAAATGATGCCGAACCAAGCCTCTTTGAAAATTGGCTAATACCAAAATATAAAAAAAGATAGAAGCTTTATGTTCGAAAGTCGACAACTTAGATTTTGAGATCGAATAGATATTCACAGCAATGCCTATTATGCTAAGCAAAGGAATCAATACATAAAAAAAATAGGTATGCTGATCGAATGAATTGGCTAATAATGAATAAGCATGCGCTTGATTACCCGACATATAGTGCAATGCCAATTGTATGTTTTCTATAATTAAACTTGGGGATCTAAAAATGAAGATCAGTAAAAAAGTGAACAGTAGCATTGCGCTAAAAATAAGTGTAGACTTTAATAAATTTCGCCAAGCTATTTTCTGCTTTCGTAAATAAAACTGCAAAGGCAAATAAATACAAGTAGCCATAATAGCTGCTGCACCTGTATCTAATCGCCAAAGCATTAAAAGAACTAATGTACCTGCTAAGATGAGATAATGTTTTATGGTTGGCTGAGCAACAATTTTATTACAAGCATAAAATGCAAGCACCGCAAAAAATAAATGAATCGCAAACAAGTTTTCTATAAAAGGGAAAGCAATCAATAAACAAATGGCAAGGCCGGCGTTTTTAAAAACTCGTAAACAAAAGTAATATCCTAGAAAATAAAATAACAGGATATACATAAACTCATAAACTAGAAAATCGAGTTGGGGATATAAAGGAAACAGGAGATGATAGAGATAACCATAAAATTGCTCCGACAACATATGCGAGCTCATAAAATCAATTACCGGCCATTCGTGATAATTCCAAAATCGTAATTGCGCATTGGCAGGATTTGCCATTTCAAATAATTCCTCAGGCTGTTGAATTACAGGATGATAAAAACTTAGTAAAACAAAGCATAATAATATCGAAGGCGCAAAATATCGAACGATTAGATTTTGCAAATTGGGTTTTGATGGACTTAGTCTTTGCTTTAAAAAATACATTACAAAACTTATCAGCAACATGATTGCAAAGAAAGTTTTATACGCGAGTGTAACACCGTTTACTTCACAAAAAAAATAGGCTTCTATGCTCACAAATAAAATAATGGGCACAATAGCCAAGGGCCTAAAAATGCGAAATAAACTTACCACACTACAGGCAGTTGCTTGTTTGCATAGTACTAAAAGGCAAGCCCATACCACAGACACTATGATGAACAAGCTATGAAAATTGAATTTTGAGTTACTTACAAATTGTAGGGTTATTGTAATTAATAGAGCTGATAAAATATAAGCGGTAATAAAATGATGATGCCTTACATAGTTCAACGATTTCATCCATCTCGAAAGCAGCAGTAACAAAATACCTAATAAAAGTATCATGGCCATGAGTCGGATAGAGCCTAAACTTTTTGCGCCCATACTTTCTGCAAAAACTAATAAACATCCACTGAATGAAACTACTGCAACCCATTGTTTCCATTTGGTTTGGACTTTGCAATAGTTAAAAAGATGATACAAAAAAGTATACGTGATAAACGAAGTAAAAAGTAAAATAAAAATCGAGCTATAGTAAAATGTAATTCGTTTGCCGGCATCTATGCCATCGCTACTAGCCTGACTTATATATAATTGCGAAGGAATTTCTAAGTTAAAACTTACTGATTGAAAATAAGTGAGTACGATACAAGCGCTTATAAACAAACTGACACTTAGAATTTCCCACTCAAATTTCAATGATGTAAATAGCTTGCGAAGCATAGGGTTCGAAAGATATTATCAAAAATTGGAGCAACCTAATTTCATTGGCTTTGTTCTTAGTTTCTGTGTCTGTTTATAAAAAACCCCGATAAAATACCGGGGTTTAGTTGCAGTGTTTATTAGAGAAAATCCTAAATTTTCATTTAGGTAGAGGGGGTTCGGCACTATTGCTTCACAAATTTAAAAGTTCCTTTTGTAAGCGATTCTTCATCGGTATAATGTATTAGATATGTCCCTGCTGCTAAACCTATAATATCAAAATTTATTAGGTTAGCGCCTGGTTTTAAAACAGATGATTTAGTATACAATTTTCGACCGGCAATATCAGAGATATCTAAGTTTAATACCGCTTCTTCGGCTATAGTAACGTATAATACACTGAGTTCTGAAGTGGCTGGATTCGGGAATATTTGTAAGCTATTGCTTTCGCTTTCACAATCCAAGGTAAGCGAACGAATTTCTGAAATAGTGAATTGTCCGTCTATATCAATAAATTGTAAATAATATTCATATACTTCTCCACTGTTAACTGCTTCATCAGAATAGCTATACGCTTTTTCTTGATGGCTGCTACCGGCGCTTTGTACTGTAGCAATTTTGCTAAACACATTATCGCTTCCCGACTTTCTGTAAATATCTACATGGGATGTATTTTCTTCGAAAGACGTAATCCATGACAATAAACCATGACATTTGTATTCGCTTACAAAAAAGTGTTTCAGGGTAAGTGGTACATTAAATGCGTTTGGATCTTTGATACCAAAATCAACATTCTTAACCGTAAAGTTGCTTACTGAAACAGCATTGATTCCATCAGGTGTTGCATCATTGCCAATTTTATCGCAGCAATCTTCACCGGTATGTATCCATGTTCCGGGTAAATCGGCACTAGGAGGAGTTCCACCAATGGCACCTTGTGTGATACCCAATACAACTGTATAGTTTGCAAACGGTGTTACATTTTGAAATTCGAAATGACCGCTTACATCTACACTCACCACATCAACAACTAAACCATTACTATCCACTAAATGAGCATATAGTTGCGTGCTATCCGGGTTATAAATTGAGTTGCCATTTACATCGGCATCATTATTTCTATCGTTATATACATTGCCATGTATTTTTAATGGGCAATACGTTTGCGTTTGAGTTATTTCATTATCATCTGGCACCGAATTATAGGTTTGCATATAAGATGGTATTTGCAAACTTACATTTACCGAAAGGATTGTACCAATTGGTGAAGTTTCAGGAATAGTAAGTTGTAATTGTATATCACCACTTGATAAAGGATCGGGTATTCCCGGGTTACTTCCGGTGCCATGTAATGTTTGATTTTGTGTACCTATAATACAATTAGGAGCCATTACATCATAAGCCCAATCGAAATTACTTGCATAGGGGCCACTTACCACAGATGAAGCCGAACCGGTGAATGTAAATCCGCTTACACAAATTACTACCTTCATAGGCGAAGTTTGCCATTGGGTAGCATCGGCTAATGTGGTGAGCCCCTGTGTAAAAACTACCGTTTGGGTAGTATTACATTCAAATCCTGCAGCTGTTGGTTCAGGTGCAAAATGTATGTTTTGCGTAAACGGATTGTAGGCAGTTTGCGCAACTACATTATAAACTGAAAGTATACTGAGTAAGCTTAATAATAATATCTTTTTCATGAATGATGTTTTTTATTGGGTTTGATATTATCTGAAATAAAGTAAGATTTCTGAATCGGTATTATTGGTAATATTTAATTCACCTCCACTACCTTGAAATATTTGAACATTGAATGAGGTTTCACCATCGGTTTGACTAGGATCATAGTTACCTAAGAAACCAATTTTCGATTCGCTACCTCCAGGGAATGCAGAGGCACCCGTAAATTTCCAAACATAAAAATTAGGATTGGTATTAAAATATTGCCAATCGTTATTATTCACCGGCACACCACCAACCACCGTAGCGGTAGGTTCGTAAGCCATGGTAAAACGAGGTTCTAAACGAGGTACAAAAACGTACACATCCGAACATGGCGTACGATTTAATAATTCAGTAATCGTTAAAATGATACGCATATTCGTAATACCGGTTATCGCGTTGGGGGCAATGGAAATACTTGGGGTATAATCCGGTATATTTTCGGCAATAGTAATATTACCCGAACTGATACAAGTTCCATTTGAGAAATTATAGGTATAAGTTCCTGGTCCTACCAAAGTTGAAGTTAAAGTAGTTGTTCCTTGCATCCATGTTCCACCGGAATAATGAAGGGGTTCAAAAGCAGTAAGATTTACTACATTACCATTACATACATAGGCATCTGGGAATATGAATGAAGTTGGACAAACAAAGAAACCAAAATCTAAAGTCAAGTTTGCGTTGGCATCAGGTACATTCACTAAACTTCCACTTTCACCGGTAGGTTCTTGTCCGGCAGTTAAGGTAATGGTTCCACTTTGAGTTTCACCTGAAAGTGTTACAATCCCATTATCGTTATTATCAATATTATTATTTGGATTGGTTTCTTCGCCACTTACACTGCTAGTATAAACATTTCCAGTTGGCGGAATAACACCCACCATATAATTTCCTGGATTTAATCCTTCAAAAACATATTCACCCGAAGCATTCGATGTAGTGATTTGTAATGCAGCGCCATCAGGAATTCCATCGCTGTTTGCATCAGCATATAATTTAACGCTTGCATTTTCTAAACCGGTTTCGCTGGCTTCTTTAATTCCGTTTCTGTTTACATCAACCCAAATGGTATTTCCAAGACTTAAAGCTTGACGAATACCAAAATTTACATTGCTTACATTTGAAGTTGACACGGCAACAAAAACATTTCCATTGGTTGTGCCATCGTTTCCGGTATTATCGCAACAATCTTCCGAAACATTGCTCCATCCCGAAGGTAGTGATGGTGAAGGCGCCGGATTGCCAATGATACCTTGCGTGGTACTGATATTAATTGTATAATTTGCATTAGGTGTTACATTCAAAAAGGTAAATGTACCATTAGCATTTACGGTAGTTGTCGCGATTATTGTTCCGGTGGCGCTCATTAAATTGGCATATAATGGCAAACCAGATGGATTTCCAATTCCAGTTCCATCCACATTTGTAGGACCGTTATTATCTTCAAAAACATTACCTGTAATATTCACAGTACAAATATTTACAGTAATTACAACAGCATCACTTGCTGTGCAACCATTACTTCCGGTTACAGTAACCGTATAAGTTGATGTTGCGCTAGGTGTTGCCAAAGGCTGTGCTATAGTAGCCGATGACAAGCCGGTAGCCGGTGTCCACAAATAAGTATTCCCAGTAATAGCAGCAGTGCCTATTGTTTGAGAAGCCGCTAAACAAATTGTATAATCTGGTCCTGCATTTGCAGTTGGAGGTGTCTTCAGTTCTTTCTTTATCCAATTCGATTCTCCATCATATGAAGGACAACCTTGACGACGTGCACAACGGCGGTACCATGTAGTTTGTGTAATTACACCCGGATCATAAGTACTGCCAGTTGCTCCGGAAATAAGTGTGTAGTTAGCACCAGCATCAGTTGAAATTAACCAAACATATTCTAGCTGATTAGAGTTGCCACCTGATGGTAACGTGATATTCGTAATTAATGCAGGATCAAAACTTAAGCCGCAAACTATTTCGTCGCTTCCAATCGTTCCACCTGATGTAACATTACTACAGCAATTACCAGGGGTAACAGGTTCGGTATTATTCCCTGTTTTGCTCGGACTAGCATGTACTGATACGATGCTTGGTGAACCAAATCCTGCAGCACCAAAAACTGATAAGTTTACAGTAGCCTCGTACCAAACTTCATAAATCCAATTTGGATAGGTGGCATTAGGTGCATAGGATGTATTTGTAGCAGGAGAATTGGTGGTTAAGACATAGCCGAAGGTATTAAAATTTTGATCGAGGGAAGTGGTAACGTTTAAAACATTTGAAGCAGTTCCAAAAACCATACTACCATCTCCACCGCTTACACCCAGTGATTTATAACCGGAACTTACTGCACTGCTAGCAGTAAGGTAATCCATCACAAATTCCAATTTTTTCACATTATTAGCATCGTATAATGCCAATTGCAATTTATCAGAACCAACTAAATGATTAAAAGTGTGATTATTTGCAGGCCATCCAATAGCATTTGTCCCATACGTATTATCTACAAAGGTTTTTGCAAATGTGGTTCTTATGGTTAAAGTTCCGGCACCCGGATTAATAGTGTAGGTTGAAGTAGCAGATACTGCTGTTGGGTTATTAGTTCCAATATAACAAACCTGATTAGTAGTAATGCAAGTATTATTTATGGTTACTGAGCTGGTTGCAGTACATCCATTTGCAGAAGTTACCGTTACCGTATAGGTTGTATTTAATGCAGGAGAAGCTGTAGGGTTTGAAATCGTAGATGAACTCAGTCCGGTTGTTGGGCTCCAACTATATGTATAACCGGCTACACTGCTAGTTCCGATGCTAACGCTCGTTATCGCGCAAGTTAAACTTTGGTTGGTACCGGCAATTGCAGTGGGGGGTGTTGTATTAACGGTTACGGTTACACTTGATGTTGCAGTACATCCGCAAGCATTTGTAGCGGTAACCGTGTAGGTTGTAGTTGTAGAAGGCGTTGCGATTGGGTTTGAAATGGTGCTTGAACTTAATCCGGTAGTTGGACTCCATGCATACGTTGTGCCACTTACACTTGATGAACCTATAGTTACACTAGTTGTTGTACAATTTTTTGTTTGATTTGAACCGGCATTAGCAGTTGGTGGTGGGCAAACTGTTTTTTGTATCCAATTCGATTCTCCATCATAATCGGTACAACCTTGTCGGCGTGCACATCGACGTTACCACGTTGTTTGGGTAATAACGCCTGGATCGTAAGTTGAATTTGTAGCCCCACTAATAACGGTATTTGTTGTTCCGCCATCGAGCGAAATCAACCATAAGTATTCGATTGGGCTTGAACTTCCGCCTGAAGGACTAGTTAGATTGACGATTAAAGATGGATCAACGGAAGTGCCACATAAGGTTTCATTATTGCCAATCGTACCTCCTGAAGTGAGGTTATTACAGGTTCCAATGGTAAAATTAAAAGTTTGCGAAGCACATAAAGTTCCCCCTGCATTATCGGCCGAGAATGCTTCGGCTAGTAAAGTATAAGTTCCGGTGCCATAGCTCCATGCAGTGCCGGTTCCGGGAAAATTGTAAGGGTCTGTATTTTCAATAATAGTTGATGATGCGCCTCCACTTAGCGTATAACGCATACTTTCAAGGTTTCCGGTATATACAGCTTCAATGTTAAATGAAGATGGTAAAGAACTTAAGTAGTAAGTTGCTCCATTAGTTAAGGTCATATCGTTACTACCTACCATATCATTAAAAATCAGTCCGGTAATATTTGCTGAGCAAGGTGTAGTTAATACCAAATTATCCCATTTCAAAGCACGGTTTACCGAAGTGCCTAATACTTTAATATAAGCAGTATTAGCCGGAGCTGTATAAGTTAAGGTTGGGAAGGCAGTCCAGCTACTAGTGTTAAAAGATACCGTGATATTATTGGTTGATGAAGTGCCTAATAGGGTAGTTTGGTTTGCAGCATAAAATTGCATTTTAATACTGGCGGTACCGGTAACCGCATGGGTTGCGGCAACTCCATTTAAAGAATATACAGCGCCCGGAGTAGCAGGCACCCATTGATAAACATAATAAGTTCCGGCCGCATCGGCATTATTTAAAACCATTACATTCCCGGTAGTGTTATGGGTAAGATAGCTAATAGTTCCTGTGGTATTCCATCCGGTAGCATTTGCTACAAAGTCGCCGTTAGTAATTAAATTTTGGGCTTTGCCAAAAAAGGTAGTTATGGCAAGAAAAAAGGTGAGTAGTAAAATTTTATGCTTATTCATATGCCTTAGCTTTTATAGTATAGGTTTGTTATCTAATTTTTAATTTACCCAATTTTGGCACAATAATTGTAAAAGAATCAGGTTATCACTACAGGTAGTGAAGGGGTTTCAAAAGTAATAAAATTTGTAAATTTGATTGCTTATCACATAGTCATACATTTATATTTGAATAATGTATATGTATTTTTTTGCTAGAAACTTGGCTTAAATATTGAGTTTCAAGCAACATATTAGTTTCAAAATATATTTGTTAATGAAGGGTTATTAAAATACTTATTACATTTTATTTAAATGTGTAAGCTAGTTGTATTGTGTATTTCATGATAAATGAATTCGAAAATAGGCTCTGAGTTCAAAACTATGGATGCTAGTTTACTTAACGAAGCCCCTACACTTTCTCATAGATATTCTTGAAGAAATACGGCATTAACAATTCATTTTCAATGCATATTTTTAGATAGAAACCAAAACCGCAGACCGAACAGTAAAGAACTCATTTATCGGTCTAATTGTAAACGAAAATTCTCATCGCACGATAAGCTCACAACAACAGAACAGTGCTCTCGCGCAATATTTGCTATTATACCGATTACGTTTTCAATATAGTCCAATTTGGATGTGCCTCATTGCCCTATTTTCAAGCTGTGTCGGCATTTACCACTGTAGCACTCAAAGTGTCTTTAGACTATGTATCGCTAACATCGGTATAAGATGGAATTACTTTCTATTCCCAAATTATGCAAGTTTTTATGAGTTTTAATATGCAGAGGATGATCATTTAATCGATAGAAATTATCCCAAAAAGCTTTCAGTATAAATTGTATATCTTATTTTCGATTACCAAATCTACCTACCTATGAAGTCTTCTTATAGGGATTATTTTTTATTTTCCCGGGCTCAACAAAAAGCAATATTGTTTTTATTAACGCTTATTGCTCTTCTTACTACCACCTATTATTTTCTGCCCATATTTTACAAACCCCATATCCAATTACCCGATAAGGAATTGCAAGTATGGATGGCGAATATCGAGCAAGATTCAAATCAACGCCTTCAAGCAAATCATAATCTTAAACCTGCCAAACTCACTCCTTTTGTGTTTAATCCAAATACTTTAAGCGAAGACGGCTTTCGTAAAATAGGACTTCGTGACAAGCTCATTTCTACCCTGATAAATTATCGAAATAAAGGAGGTAAGTTTTATAATGCCGAGAGCTTGCGCCGTATTTATGGATTGCATGCCGAAGAGTTTGCTCAATTAGAACCCTTTATCGATATCCCTGCTATAGAAAAAAAACAGGATGTATTGCATATCGAATTGAATTCTGCCGATACAACCGAACTCATAAAACTCAAAGGCATAGGTAGCAAATTATCACAAAACATTGTTACCTATCGTAAACTATTAGGTGGGTTTGTACATCTAAAACAACTTACAGAAGTATATGGTATTAGTGACGAAACCCTAACTCGCATTACACCTTCATTACATATCAATAAAAGCAAAATCAAACAAATTAATTTGAATGAAGCTACTTTATATGAACTTAATGCACATCCCTATTTAAAAGGTGAAATTGCTCGTGCGTTAGTTGATTTTCGAAAGGCTCATAATTACCAAATTGTTGATCTTACCCAAATCAAGGAAATTGCGTTGATAAATGAAGAAAAATATCGTAAAATTGTGCCTTACTTACGAATTCAATAACAGCAAAAATATTACGATATGCATTTTAACAATACCGATTTACAAAATGAAATTAGTGCGATGATTCGCGATTTTGCCGACAAAAATATTCGTCCGAAAATGATGGAATGGGATGAAAGTCAAGAATTTCCGGTAGAGGTATTTAAAAAATTAGGCGAACTCGGATTGATGGGCGTTTTGATTCCAACCGAATATGGTGGCTCAGGCTTAACCTATTTCGAATATATAACGGTGGTTAGTGAAATCGCTAAAGTGTGTGGTTCCATTGGTTTATCGGTTGCTGCACATAACTCACTTTGTACCAATCATATTTATAAATTCGGAAGTGCCGAAATCAAAAAAAATTACTTACCAAAATTAGCTACGGGCGAATGGATAGGGGCGTGGGGGCTCACCGAAGCCAATACCGGATCGGATGCAGGTAATATGCAATGTGTGGCTGTTCGCGATGGCGATGATTGGGTAATTAATGGAACTAAAAACTGGATTACCCATGGTAAATCTGGTGATGTGGCCGTTGTGCTTTGCAGAACAGCTGAGCCTCGATCAAAAAATAATATTACAGCCTTTGCGATTGAAAAAGGTACACCGGGTTTTTCGGCAGGCAAAAAAGAAAATAAATTAGGCATGCGTGCTTCCGAAACCTGCGAATTGGTTTTTGATAATTGTCGCATCTCAGATAAGCAACGTTTAGGTGAAATTGGCGAAGGATTTAAGCAAGCCATGATTATATTGGATGGAGGGCGAATATCTATAGCTTCACTAGCCTTAGGTATTGCCAAAGGTGCGATGGAAGCATCCATTAAATATGCCAAAGAGCGCGAGCAGTTCGACCAACCGATTGCTAATTTCCAGGCTATACAATGGAAAATTGCCGACATGGCAACACAAATCGAAGCCGCCGAATTATTAATTTATCAATCGGCCGATAAGTTGATGCGTGGCGAACCCATGACAAAAGAAAGCGCTATGGCAAAATACATGGCATCCGAAGTTTCGGTAAAAGTAGCTACCGAAGCAGTACAAATTTTTGGCGGATATGGTTATACCAAAGATTTTCCGGTGGAGAAATATTATCGCGATAGCAAACTATGTACCATAGGCGAAGGCACTTCTGAAATTCAGAAATTGGTAATAGCCCGGGATTTGTTGAAATAATTTTTTTTGGGCGTTCGGGCGCGCTATTCGTTACAAGTCCCCCAATCCCGGAGGACCAGGATCGGGGGCTCTTTTCACTACTATCGCTAACGCGGAATTGTGCTAACTAGAATATTGTATCTTCGATAGAATATCGCCATGCTTAAAAAAATATTTCAACTTATTATTTCTTTTCTGCTTTGCATGAGTTGGCAAAAAAACGTCATGGCGCAATTAAGTGCCGCTGATAGTGCTTACTTCAATAATGTTTTTTTAAATCCTTTGTATATCAACGATTCTGTATACCCGGGCACTTGGTATCAGTATGAACCGGTTACCTCATTCTATAATCATTACTTGATTATGGATACAAATTTTATTTTCAAAACGTCTGATCTCGACAGCATATCCAATCTAAGTATCGACGACTCATTACATCAATATGCGCAAATTAATTCTGAATTTAATGCTTACCCATCATTCATATCACAGAATGACCCAGTAGTTTCTTTACCATTTCATCTTAATAATAAACAAGGCATTTCCTATTCATTTCTATATCCCGATACCAATCAAAATCATTGTAAAAACGCTTTTTTAATTGTTCCGGGTACAGGTACAAACGCCTCATATGATATTATTCGTGGCTTAGGTTATCATAATCAGTTGTGTTATGTTACCAATACTTGTCGCAGCTATGGTGATGTTTACACCTTTGTGAAACCCAATGAAGAGTTTAGAGCTATCTATTGGGATAAACGAAAACTCAATGAATATGTGGTTGATTATTTGATTACCCAAAATACTTTTTATGGTACCAATTATTTAATAGAAATGATTGCCATGATCAAATATTTAAAAGCTAACTATGATAAAGTCTTTCTGATGGGTTTGTCAGAAGGTGGATATTCGGCATTACTCTGTACCATGTATAGCAAGCCTGATGCTGCAGTGATTTCAGGCGGCTATTCAATTAACTTTGATACATGTACAACCGAAACCGGTATTTTATATACCCGTTTCGATAGTTTGGTATATCAATATGATAAAGTGAAAGTGAAGGATAAAATTTCACAATCACCAACGCATTATTTATTTACTTGGGGCGATGGTGATCCGGTTCTTACTATGGATCCGGAGCATGATTTTCATTATACCGAAAACTATTTTGGCGGAGTAGGACATTGCAGTTGGTTTTACGATTTTAATGATCATACGTTCCCACCATGTAATACCATCGATACCTTCATCAATCGTATATTATCAATTCCGGAAGCTCATTTTTTTATCACTGATAGCAGCAGCAATGGCGATAGTTTATATACTCGGGTTCGATTTTGTAAATCCGCATCCTATACATTTGATATGTATCGAGATACTACTTTTATACAAACGTATACAGCGGTGAGCGATAGCATCGACATTACACTCACAGATAGTGGTTTCTATTATCTTAAAAATATAATGGATACGAATAATATTCATGGCCGCTGTAACGATACGGTCTTTAAAAACAAACAACCTATTCCACTATTCCTCAGTTCATCAATTTCGCCACTTGGGATACTATTGCAAAACCCAATAACTGACAATTTAGTAATCACATGGAATCAGACCAGCATCCCTTTTGCAAAATTGATAATATATAATTCTACCGGTCAAATGGTTTACCAAACACATCAATACCAATCAGGAATTCCTATTTCTACACAAAATTGGCCAAAGGGTATTTATTTGGTAAGGATATTTCAAGACGATAAGAGCCTCTCATATCGGATTTTAAAACAATAAAAATCAAGTGGCATACCTCCAAATTTGAAAGTATTAGGTTACAACATGCCAACTTCATCCTATGAATTGCCGTCAATGAGTTTAGAATTGAATTATTCTTTTTAAATTCACTAAAAATATTAACTCAGGTTGTGAGACATAGAGATCCCTACATCCTTTATAAATACTATAATGTGAGGCAAAACGGGTCTTTTGCATTAGGTTACTCAATAAACAAACATAAAAACATAAACATATGAAATCAAAAAAATTACTTTTTAGCTTAAGCATCTTAGTAGGTATTTGTACTTATATTATTCTAGGATCAAGTAGTGGAGGCGTAATGGGTGCTGCCTCGTCAGGTTGTGGGGGCGGCGGTTGTCATTCCGCAAATCCAAATACTACGATTGCCTTGTTAGGAATTCCGGCAACAGGTTTTGTTCCGGGTACCATGTATTCCTTAACACTTTCAGTTTCCAATAGTTCAAAAGTGGCAGCTGGTTTTGATTTAGAAGTAAGTGGTGGAACCATAAGCAATGCCCCAACCGGTACTATGTTGATGGGTGGTACCGAAATTCATCACACAACACCTAAAACCATGTTATCGGGCATGTCGCAATGGAATTTTAGTTGGACAGCCCCTATGACAGGCACTGCAGTTACTTTTAATATTGCAGGTAATGCAGTAGATAATTTAGGTAGCTCGGCTGATGATGCATGGTCGGTTAAAACCGAAAACTTTACAGCAGCAGCTACTTCTGTTACACCACCTTCTATAATTTCATCTAGTGTAACGAGTATCACACAAAACAATGTGAGTATTAGCGGTAGTGTAAATGCTAATGGAGCTAGCACTTCGGTGAGTATCGATTACGGATTAACTACATCTTATGGCAGCAATCAAGTTACTACACCAGGTGTTGTGATTGGTACAACTGCAAGTCCTGTAAGCGCTACCATATCTGGATTAACTGCAGGTACATTGTATCATTATCGAATTAAGGCAACCAATAGTGCAGGCACTACCAACGGACCTGATGGAACTTTTACCACATTACCAAGCTCGGTAAGTAGTATCGATAAAGCCGGGTTTACAATGTATCCTAACCCTGCCGCGGATTATATTTTATTTTTGGCACCAAATGCTATTAACTCTTTACAAATTGCTGCTTACACATTGCAAGGAAGTAGGTTTAATTTAGAGGTCATAGCCAACAGTAAGCAAGAATATAAAGTAAATACATCAAATCTTACGGCAGGTTATTACGTATTAAACCTCATGGTGGATGGCAAAAATTATCAGCATACATTTATCAAACAATAAGAAAAGGTAATTTTATGAAAAGGAAGTGGACTATAGACACTTCCTTTTTTTTTGTCTGCATATTCCTTTAATTTTACGAAAAATTTTTAGCATGCACAGAATATGGATAGTAGTAATAGTTTGTTCAGTATTTGCTCTTTCGGTTTCTGCAAAATCAGAAAGCTTTAGCTCGTCGTCGTTGTTATTGGCACCGAAAAAGAAACAAACTTCAGGATTCGATAAACGCCGATTATTATTAGGACCTGGTTTAGGATTCGGTGCAGGTAATCGCGCTTTCTCATTTAATATTTCTCCTTCATTGGGCTATGCACTCACCGATAATTTTAATGTAGGCACTACTTTAGGTTTTAATTATTATCAAGCCAGTGAAGATTATATCAATCCGATAACGAATGCAAATGAAGTTTTCAAATATAAATATCCGGCTTACTCATTGAGTATCTGGGTAAGATATTTAATTGGAAATTATTTAATCGTAAACTTCGAGCCTGAAATCAATAATACTAAGTTTGTTGAATCGTATAGTTTTACAAATTCAGGAAAAATCGTTGAAAAATCTCGTCGATTAATGGTTCCCTCAGTGTTAGTGGGTGCCGGTTATCCGCAACGAATTGGTAATTATGGTTATAGTTATTTTATGGTGTGTTACGACTTAGTACAAGATCCAAATGCACGTTACTACCAAACTTTAGATTTACGTTTAGGGATCATGCTAAATTTATGGCGATAGTGTTGAAGGAATATATGTAAAACCCTAAGCATGTTTATGTGGGTATTTATTTACATTCATCTATGAAAATTAGCACCTAGTTTCAAAGATCATACTTAAAAATAAATTTTTTCTTGATATGAGAATTCTAAATTCATTCATAAATTGTAGTTTATAAAATTATAATTATCCATGTTTAGATATTTTCTAATAATTTGTTCGCTTCTTACTCATGTTTGTATTGCGCAAAATACAATTGGGATAAAATGCGGATATGCACAAACCTATGTCAGAAACAATGCTTTTTTTATTCCTGCAACACCCATTTATAGATTACAATACGGAATATCATACACTCGACAATTTAAAAGATTCAATTATGGTCTTGAAATACTGTCTGATAATCGCGGCTTTACACGTGACAACTATGTAAATAATTTAACGCCAATTTTAGAAGATACAAATATGTATCCACAAAAGGCAATCTATTCATATGTAAGTCTGCCAATATTTATTGGTTATAAGTCAAAGCAACGTCTTTATTATAGTGGGAAAATTGGATATAGTTATTCGGTACTTTTACATGCAATTACCTATAAACCATTGGCTGATAAAAACACAGGCTTATACTCTATTGATTCTTCAGTAAATATCACGCATGATATTAATAGAAATGACCACTCATGGTTTTTAGAAATTGGTGGTGGTTATAAAATTACTCCCAAGTTTGAATTATCGGTTTTATTTAGAAATAATAGAAGTTTTATTTCACATCCGAAAGATAACTTTTACTCATATTTTGATAAATCAAAACAAAGTTGGTTTTTTTTGAAGCACAGGATGTTTATACTATTCCTTGAAATCAATTACACATTATAAGGCAATTTACAACGATTAAACTCGATACAATAAAATGCCATTCTCATCAACCTAACGCCAACATTGCCTAAGCAAAATGCGGGTATAGTAGCGGTTTGGCCATGTGTACTTCTAATATTCTTTTTTACTTTTGTTAAGCTGACCTTCTTTAATTGCCGCAATTCGCTTAGGTTGAAACGGTTAACAGATACCAGCATAAAATACACCACACAAAAAAAACTTATGAGTATAAAAATTAGAATAGCATTTTTTTTAATTTTTATACCTCATTTTAGTATGGCAAAGCCAACAAAAGAAATTCAAATAGGCGTATCGTATAACACAATGAAATGGGAAGTATATACCGGTATTCTACCCAAAACAATATACAGATTAAACAGTTTTAATACACAACCTCTTATTCGATTCGGCTTCACCTCTAAACACAAAAAAAACTTTTCTTTACACACATTCTTGAGTTATCACGTTAGTGGCGGTAAGTTTAGATCAGATACCTCAAATTTTAAAGAAAAATACACAATGCATTCCATCGAATTAGGCGCATTCTTATCATACAAAATAGTAAAAAATACCTCCATTGGTATTGGACTAAAAGCA
Organism: Bacteroidota bacterium; assembly: GCA_016706595.1. Classification (GTDB taxonomy): domain Bacteria; phylum Bacteroidota; class Bacteroidia; order Chitinophagales; family Chitinophagaceae; genus OLB11. The sequence continues at coordinate 532,838 of JADJJH010000007.1, forward strand.
AACTATCTACCCCTTTCATATCATACATCTTATGGTACAGTAAATCAATCAGACACTTTGCCAAGAAAATGGGTTGTAGAAAATGTAAGGGATAAATTCATGAAATTATCAACCAATGCAGGTTTTGCAATTAAACATCAACACAAAAAAATTTCATTCAGTTGGGAAGCTTGGTTTGGTTTACTTCCAATAGGCAATATGAATACGATGTCATATCGGGCCGATATCATTGAGAACAATTACCGACTCATTGTAGGTTACAGAATTTAATCATAAGAATCAATATTGCGATACAATAATATTGTCTAATCGCAAAAAAGTTTTCAACCATTGAAGTGTTCGCCTCTAAAATCTTGTATATTGCCATTGAGATAGAGTCATCAACATCCAGAACGTAAAACCTATGCAAAAGAAATGGAAGCTAAAAAAAAGTCATGCCGATATTGTTCAACAATTACAAAACGATTTAAAAATTCATCCTGTTTTATGTGAACTATTACAGCAACGAGAAATCAATACGTATGAACAAGCACGTCAATTTTTCAGAACGAGTGAAGAACATTTACATGACCCATTTTTAATGAAAGGAATGGATATTGCGGTAACGCGTATTCATCAAGCTATTGAAAACAAAGAACGAATTTTAATCTACGGTGATTACGATGTTGATGGAACTACTTCGGTGGCTGTGGTTTACAGCTACTTACAAGCTATTCATCCCGATATTGAATATTATATCCCACATCGTTTTACCGAAGGATATGGTATGTCGAATAAAGGTATTGAGTATGCCATTGCCAATCATTTCACTTTAATCATTACCCTCGATTGTGGTGTAAAATCTATCGTGCCCATTCATAAAGCCAAAGCAAACGGAATTGACACCATCGTGTGCGACCATCATTTACCCGATGATGATTTACCCGATGCGATTGCCATTCTAAATCCCAAGCAAGCAGATTGCCCTTACCCGTATAAAGAACTTTGCGGATGTGGTATTGGGTATAAACTCATTTCGGCCTATGCATTAAAATATCAAGCGAATGTTGAAAGTGTACATAAACATCTCGATTTAGTGGCTACTGCTATTGCTGCCGATATTGTTCCTATCACCGGAGAAAATAGAACACTTTGTGTTTTAGGTTTACAAAAAGCAAATGCCAATCCTTGCATTTCATTACAAGCCCTTCGTTATATCAATGCACTGCAAAAAGAATTTACCATCAATGATTTGGTTTTCATTATTGCTCCACGTGTGAATGCTGCGGGTCGAATGGATGATGCACGAAAGGCGGTGGATATGTTTATTGCACCGGATTTAGAAACCGCAAAAGAATATGCGAATTTGTTGCATGAAGATAATCTGGTTCGTCGTGATATTGATAAACAAATTACCGCCGAGGCCCTTGAATTAGTAGATGCAATGAACAACGATGAAAGTTTACGTTCTACCGTTGTATATCATCCCGATTGGCATAAAGGCGTTGTAGGTATTGTAGCATCGCGATTAATAGAGCATCATTATCGCCCAACCATAGTACTTACGAAATCTGAAGGAAAAGTGAGTGGTTCGGCACGGTCGATTAAAGGATTTAATTTGTTTGATGGATTAAACCAATGTGCCGAATATTTGGAAAATTGGGGTGGTCATTATTTTGCAGCCGGACTTACCATGAAGGAAGAAAATTTGAACCATTTTACGGCTAAGTTTAATGAAGTGGTAATTGCTTCAGTACCTGAAGAAATGTTTCAACCGGTAATTGAAATTGATGCCGAATTGCAACTTAAGGATATCAACGAATCCTTTTTACAAATTCTAAAACAATTTGCACCTCATGGACCTGAGAATATGAAACCGATATTTTTATCGACGGCGCTTACTGATTTTCAAGACAGAACAACCATTGTAAAAGAGCAACATGTTCGGTTTTCGGTTCAACAAGCAAATGGCAAAGTATTTAACGGCATAGGGTTTAACCTTGCCGATAAAATGCCATTGATAAAATCGAAATCAAGTTTTGATATTTTATACCATCTCGAAGAGAATGAATTTAATGGGAATACGAGTATTCAATTGAAGGTGATTGATGTGAGATAAAAGAAAAGACTTTGATATAAAATCATTACATAAGATAAATAATATTTAAATTCTGTCACAAATCTATCTATGGCAAAATCTATTATAATCAAAACCGAATTAATCGAAAATAAAATTTATGACATACGAGGTCAGAAAGTAATGATTGATAAAGACTTGGCTGAATTGTATGGAGTTCTTACAGGGAATTTGAACAAAGCTGTGAAAAGAAATGCCAAACGCTTTCCTGCTGATTTTATGTTTCAATTAACTATGGAGGAGTATAAAAATTTGATGTTCCAAAATGGAATATCAAGTTGGGGCGGAACTAGGAAAATGCCTACAGCATTTACAGAACAAGGTGTAGCAATGTTGTCAAGTGTACTAAATAGTGATAGAGCTATTGAAGTTAATATTAGAATTATCAGAATATTTACAAAACTACGAGAAGTGGTAAACACACATAAAGATGTTTTACTAAAGTTGGAAAAAATAGAAAAACATTTAATCACACATGGACACTATATAAAAAGGCACGATGGCGAAATTGAAGCCATTTTTGAAATTATTGATGAAATAAGGGAAGCAAAGAATAAACCTCTACCATCAAAGCCACCAATAGGTTTTAAGACACAAGCTGCAAAAAAGTAATATGATTATAAGTAATGAACATCAATGCAAAAGATGATAAAAAATTCATTTGCCTCTTTGGAGTATTAAATTCAAATGAGTGGAGTGCAGGAATTTGTTTTGGGAAGAAAAAAAATGAGATAATAACAAATTGGATCAACCTTTCTTTGTCAGAAATCAAAGATGGTAAAGAAGAAAGAATTAAACCAACTTCATACGAGATTCAGGGAGATGTCAAACCGCGTCCTTATATTTACATTTTGGATTTTTTAAAAAAGTGCGTCAATTGGGAATTTAAATATTCATAGTAGAAATTAAAAAAGTGAAAACTAATATTAGAGCAGGTAATTTTTTTATGTTAATAATTTCAATTATTACTAGCTTATTTCTTTTTTCTTTCAATCAAAGTAAAGAAAATAAATTGATAGGTAAATGGAAGTTAGAATCGTTTACAAGTTCAGTAAATGGTAAAGAAAGTAAATCTTCGGCGTTTGATAATAGAGAATTCGAGTTTTATATTGATAATAAATATTTATTAACTCAGCCAGAAAAGAATGGACTAGATTCAACAGAAAGTGTAACAAAATTTAATGGTGATTACAAGATTGCTAATAACTCGATAACATTCTATTTTCATAACATAAAAGAAACTACTTATGAATTGGTTTTCTTAACCGACTCTAAAATAAAATTAATACGTTATTCATCGATATCTAAATCAGAAAGAAGCGAAGAGGTTTATAATAAGGTCCTTAAATAGAATCTATGCTTCATTCGGCTGAAATAAATTTGACTACGTCTAACAATTATGGCAATAGATGCATCCAGTTTCTTCCTTAATACTAATGTACGTACAATCATTATTTTTCTTCCTTCTAAGTACCATCTTTACAGAAGCCATGAGAGAATGTTTTAAGTATAAATAAATTATTTGATAGATTAAAGATACTACTCTGGTAAAACATAGGTACAACATTATGTGTATTTTCTTGCTTCAATATGATAATTACAATCAAACAAATTTCCTATGTATACTGCATCTTGATCCATATTGCAAAATAGAAAGGTGAGCCCCCACAGCTTATTTACTATAGAATATAAATTCAATGAAAGCCTTATTGGCAAAGAGTTAATTAAATTATTAGTTAGTATAATAATTAGATTGGTACAACATAGGTACAACAATTTGGCAAAATGAAAAGCCCCGAAATTAGGGGCTTGTCTTTATCATATACTTTATTAATTATTAAAGAAGTCCAAATTGTTCAGCCTGTATGTCATAGCTGAAATGCTAACATTAAATTTTTTGGCAAGAAGATGTAAATTTTTATCGTCACTTAAGTCAAGATGGTTATTATCAATTTCTTTTATAAGAAGATGTCTTGGCATTAGAATTGCTGCTGCAAAAGCATTTGCTTCAATTTCTTTTTGCTGCTCTCCGGTTGAAGAACTTTGATTACGAAATTCAATCCTGAATTGATTATCAATAAAAAGAGAACTTGTTTCTGAATGAACATGATGTAACTCGTAATGCCCTAATTCATGAGCAATTGTAAACCTTCGTCGAACTGGTGGGTCATTGAAGTTATATCCAATATACCCTTCGCCCTTTTCTACTACAAGTACACCCGATACATTTTCACCTAAATCATAAGGCTTTACTCCTAAACCCATTTTTATTGCTATTTCTTTAATAGGAATAGGAAGTTTAGTTATCCCAAATTTATCCAATATTTTAATGGCAATATTTTCTATTCTTTTATGTATCATATTACCTATTTTTTATTTGAAACATCACCAATAAATCCAAGTATTTTTTCTGTAGTGTTTTTATCATTCATTTGTGCGTTGCTTAATTGAGTATCAATTATTTTCTTCCATTTCGGATTTAGTGTTTCATTACTTTCAAATTGCGGAATTAAATCTTGTAGTTGAATATTGAGAATTTTTGAAACCTCCCACAGCAAATGTATTGATGGTCGTTGCCTCCCCATCTCTATATTTACAATAGATGCCCTTGACAAGTTAAGAACCGCCCCTAAAGCTTCTTGTTTCAAATTAACTTTCTTTCTCTCTGCTCTGATTCTTGCCCCTATTGCAGAATAAAATCTTAGTATATCTGATTCCTGCATTGTCGTATTATGAGTGTAAAGTTATAACTGAAAAATGAATATTAAAAATGTTTGTATTACTTTACATAAAATATATGTTTGAAATGCTGTTCATGATAAAATCATTCATACATTTGTAAAAAAATTTAAACAATGACAAATAATTTAAGTTCAAAAGACAAAACAAATTCAGGAAATGATGAATTTTACACTCTAATATTCGTGATTGAAGGCAATCCTATTACTTTAGAATTTAATGTTACATGGATTTTAAGACAGGTAATAGAAATGGCTTTAGAAAAAAGCCGAAATACCGGAAGACCAGTAGATGACTGGCAAGTTAAATTGGGTGATACTGTTTTAGACATGACCCAACCACTATGCAATTTAGGTTTATCGGATGGGACAAAATTATATCTAAGTACTAAAATTGGGGCTGGTGGAAACTAAGAAGGTTCAAGTTGAAAACCATGTCCAATATGTTGAACAGATGGTTTCAGAAAAAAAGTTTAATCGTGAGTTAAAATTATTCAAGGAAAATTATAATGATCAGTATCGAACGCGTGGTATTATATTAATTGAAGCATGTTTCCCTAATATTGAATTAATGTTCATCACTCCCAATTTAAAACCTATATCGATAGCATTTGCTGTAAGAATTAATTTTAGCAATTATGATGTTGAGCCACTATCTATCAGATTTATAAATCCAATAACAAGAGAATTTATTCTCGGAGAGAATAATGTCGTTCCCTTTTTTATTAAAGTAGGGGCTTTGCCTAATGGTCAACCTATTCCACAAAACTTATTACAGTGTGAATCACCTAACTCACTGCCATTTTTGTGCTTTCAAGGAACACGAGAATATCACAATCATTCATATCATTCGGGTGACTCTTGGCTATTATACAGACAGAAAGGAAAAGGAACATTAGCTTTCATTATTGAAGCTTTATATAATTATGGGGTTACATCATTAGATGCATATTCAATACAATTCATTTCTTCGCCTGTATTACAATTCCATATAGACATGAATAAAATTCCTGAATGAATTATTTAGAAAATATAAATCAAATAATTCTTCCAATAAGGGAGATAGAAATTGTATATAAACATTTAAGGTACATGGGTAAAAATGAATACGAGGGCGTAGCGTTATGGGCAGGTCATTTTGAAAATGAAGAAAAGTTTAAGATTACTACCACCATCATACCAAAACAAAAATCATCTAATATTGAGGACGGCTTATTTTATACAGTTGCTGGTGATGAGTTAGATGCCGTGAATAAATATTTATATCTTAATAACCTAAGATTAGTTGCTCAAATCCATAGCCACCCGAATAGAGCTTATCATTCAGAAACAGATGATAAATATCCAATAGTTACACAAGAGGGAAGTTTTTCTATAGTTGTACCAAATTTTGCAAAGGACAATTTTGAACTTTCGCAATGGGCAATATATAGGCTTAAAACATTTATGGTGTGGTATGAAATTACTCTAAATGAATCAAATAATATTTTTAAAATAATTTAGTCATGGCGTTAGCAAACTTTTTTGATAAATGTGCTTTAAATGCGGCTCAAATTCTTAACCAATTTAATAGAGAGGCATTCGAAAATATTCTTACTAAAAACTATATAGGAATTGTTTACGATAAGTCTGCTTTGAATTCAAGCGAGGCGAGAATGACTTTGGACTTATTGGTAAGAATAGCTGCTAGATTATATCCCAATATGCAAATTATTGGAATTGGTGGTGCTGTTTCCGATTACTCTAATGGTCTTCAAATTCTTGCTAAGTCTATCAATCCAGATATTAATTTATCGAGTAAAGTGAACCCAAATATTGCTATCGTGGTTGGTGATAGCGTATACAATGAAACCGATTGTTTAAGTATTTACGCTGGTTCCAATAGTTGGGTATTGAAGCAATCAAAATCCAGACCTGTATCATCAGGATCATCTAATAACCCTTTTGGCGCAGGTGCAGCAGCATGTTTTGCCACCGCTCATTTATTTTGTTATGTATTTAAAGACCAATTAGACAACCCAAATTTTGACGATGAATTAACACTTTCATTGTTAGATTTTTCAAATGGTTCAAATCAAACAAATACCAAATTGGAAAATATTGAAAACTTTTGTTTTAAAAATACAACACTTGTAGGTGCAGGGGCTATTGGAAATGCAGCGTTATGGGCGTTAAAGAATTTAAACTCCGTCCAGGGTGAAATTACTATTTTGGATAATGAGGATATTTCGCTTACCAATCTTCAGCGATACGTCATGACAACTCAAAATAATATTGACCGCAAAAAAGTTGAATTTGCAAAAGAGATTTTGGACAAGAGCAAATTGAAAATAAATCCAGTATGTTTAGAATGGGAAGAATATATTAATGCAGGCAATAATAAAAACTTAGATAATATACTAGTTGCTGTTGATTCCGCTAAAGCAAGGATAAATATTCAAAGTAGCCTGCCTAAACATATTTATAACTCATGGACACAGCAAAATGATTTAGGAGTTTCTATTCACAGTGATTTTGTAGATGAAAACGCTTGTTTGATGTGTTTGTACTTGCCAGACCAACCAACATCAAGTAAGTCAGTAATAATGGCTGATGCACTTGGCATCCCTGATCTAGAACCGAATGTTCGCAAAGCTATAGAATTAAATTCACCATTAGACTCAAACCTATTAAACATTATTGCATTGAGAAATGGAATTGAAACGACTGCAATGAATACCTACATTGGTAAAGACATAAATACATTCTATAGCGAAGCGATATGCGGAGGTTTTTTTTTAAAATTAACTGGTAAAGCCAACAACCAAAAGCAAGTGGAAGTACCAACGCCATTCGAATCAGCCTTTGCAGGAATTCTGATAGTCTCTGAATTTATAAAAAGTAAACTTGGCCTAAATGTAGAGCAATCAAAAAAACATATACGGTTTAATCTATTCAAAAATGTTAATTACGATAACATTACTTCCAAGGAAATCAAGCGACCACATCTTAAATGTATTTGTCAAGATGAAGATTTTACAAATGCTTATCAAAAGAAGTGGAAATAGTAACTGCTTCTCTTTACTAGCTAAAATCAAGTTTATTATTCTCTCCCTAAGTCATTTTCTCTTTCATTCGTGCTATTCCTCAAATCGTCAACCTCTTTAATTTGATCTTTCACTTGTTCAAATTCTAATTCTTGTTTACCGTCTATCATCCCTTCTGTGTAGGAATTATTCGGCGACAATGTGGCAAAAATTGTGTTCATGAGGGTCGGATTATGTTTGGTTATAAGATATCCTGTATTAAATCCCGTTTGGTATTGTTGTATATTTTCCATTATTAAAAAGTATTTTTTGCATTGGTTTCTAAATATTGATTGATGCTGTCGGTGTCATAGAGAATGATTTTCTTCTCCGGTTGCGAGAAGCGTATTTTACCTTCATCCCTTAATTTTTGCAAAGTTGTTTTGGATGAAATTCGAAGTTTTGACATGGCTTCTTCGCCTGAAATCCATTTGTCATTTGCGATGTTTTGTTTCTCTTTTATTCGTTGGACAACTTCTTCAATTAAGGCGAAAAAGGCTTTGTCCTCGAGACATACTACTTCCATGATTTTTAATTTAATAATGTACTTTTTTAATTAATTTTAGAGGGGTACGGGGATACTTCACCGCAAGATGGCATGGAGCAAATGCGAAAAGTGAAACTGTCGTCATGGCGACATGCAATCTTGCAAGAACTTATATCTATGTAATTTATCTCTCAATATCATCGTCTATATTTCTATCGCCTTCATCAATTCCAGTATCTACCTCTTCATCAAATCGGTCTTGTCTTTGGCTTTCGTTTCCTCTCTCATTTGCTTGATTTCTTAAATCGTCTAACTCAACTAATTTTTGATTTGCTTCTTGTTCCATACTGTCTAATCTATCCAAATTTGCTTTGTCATACCCGAGCTTTGAAAACCTAAATTTCATATCACCTTCATATTTTAGTCCTGTAAGCATGCCTCCTCGATAGTATGGTTCGTGTCCTTGTTGTCTTAATTTCTCTTCAAAATCTTTTGTCGATTTGGAGCTGAAATAGATGTTTTTCAGTACCCGTTCTATATCACATTTATTACTCTGTCTGGTGTGCTTTTTATCCTGCTCTTTTGTCCTTTCTTTGGTATATACAATACTTCGTTTCAACTCTGGGTACTTCATCATCTGATATACTTCCATATTCTTTCTAAACTTCTCAAAATCAGTTTTGCTGATTCGATTTGCCATGCCGGTTAGGAATTTAGTCCCACTCATTGCCACATGAATATGAACATGTTGTTGATCTGTGTGTTGCTTAAATAAATAAATATTATCCCTTCCCCTCAACTCAACAAATTGCTTTGCCATATCCTGTAATACCTTGCGATTAATCAACTCTTTATCATGAACACTAAAACTCATTACCTCATGATAAATTGCCACCTGATCCTTTCTCTTTGTCTTCCTGAGTGTTTCATTAAACTCAAACTGCTTTATCCAACGCTCCTTGTCATGACCACTTAAATTATGCTTCATCTTAAATGAATTCTTTTCACTTTCCTTCTCTTCTTTAAGAATATAATTAATCAAAGTACCAATATTCTTTCTTCGACTCATAGATTTGATTATCATACACTCTTATTTTTTTCAATGTATTTCTTTACAGCTATTTCTAAATCAATAGGACTCAAAAGTGCTAAGCGTATATCATGTTCTAAGTTTCTTATAGCTTGTAAAAGAAATTCTCCATCGCCTTTTTCATTTACTAAATCTTCTACATGTATATACATCATCTTTAATAATTGCAATATCTTATTGATACTTATGGAATCAGGCACGATATATGTTTTTCGTATATACGCTATTGTGCAGGATTTAATAAATGGCGCACATTTTTGTTGATGTCGCTTTGATTCCAAGTGTATCTCTTTGAATTCATCTGGAGCAAATTTTATAGTCACTTCTTTTGAAATGCTTCTATTGTTCTTTTTCCATTGCGATTGATATTGTCTTCTGTATGCCTTCTTGGCTTTGGCAATTTCAACCTTATCACCCTTCTCAAAGAATGCTTCCATGAATTGATAGTATGGGCTGAATTTCTTCGACATTTCAATCAGAATAGTACAGTTAGTTCATCTTGTTCTAATTCATCAACTTCATCTTGTATTTGAATCTCATACGGCTGCATCTCTGATAATCGTTTCAATTCCTTTTGCTCATAGTATGGCTTCAGTTTCATTTTAATTGGTGGATGATTGCCACATAAAATGATTGACTCTTTTAATATGCGGATTTCATCCATTGTCAATAGTTGCCTTGTTCGTCTTACATTTTCATCATCGACATATTCTCGTTTGCCTAGGATTAATTCGAGCTGTCTTGCTACTTCCAAGGGTTGACCAGGAAGGTACACTCGTGTGAAGCAATTGGAAATAATGTTGTTTGCTTGAGCGGTTTGGTACATATCTATTAGCTGACTTTGGCTTTGATAGACTTGCATGATACCGCAATTTGCTTTTCGAATATTGCTGATAGCTGTAGGCAAAATATTCAGATATAGTGAACTTGCTTCATCCAATAAAAAGAAAATCGGCAGGTCATTTGCACTTGGCAATTTTGACATCACTGATGCAAAGAATTGTTCGAAAAAGATTGAAGAAATTACTGAATAATACTTCATATCATTGACCGAATTATTGATATAGAGAATTACTTTTTGACTACGATACATTGCAAAATCAATACTATCAGTTTTTGTCGCTTCAATTACCGAAGGATCAGAAAAGATATTGAGGGCAGTTCTTGCAGTAGCAACAATTGACATTAACATCTTGGTATCGTAGGCCACAAAACTTTTGTAGTCAGAGAGGAGATCATCATCTTGAGCTTGGATAAAAAGTAAATCGACTTTCTTTGGTGTACCTGAAAAAGCATTGATTAAACAAAGAACATTATAGAGGGTATGATTTTCTTTTGGAGTGTGGAAAATTACATACCGAATAAATGTTGATAAAAGTGACTCAGCCGACGAATTCCAGAATGGGTCTTTGCCTCCACTACCTAAAGATGTTTGAATTAATATCTTCGCCAACTTCTTGATTTCTGAAATTGACTTAATTCTTGAAAGCGGATTATACTTTTGACTCTTATTTGGATTCGCATAATTGAGTGCTAATACGGTATATCCTAAAGATGCGATTGCACCACTAGTTTTTTCATAAAGCTCTTGCGAAGGATCATGTATCACAAGGCTAGAAGGGCCTGCCATGGAGAGGATTGAATTTATTAGTACGGTACTGGATTTACCCGATCCACTACCACCTAAAACGAGGCAATTTGAAAAACTATTATGAATACTTAAACTCTTATCACCAAATCTAAATCCTTTGTCATGACTTGAAAGAAGTTTATCTGGTGACATAAAATCAGCATTATATATATCATTCCGTTTAGAAGGAATCATTGTAACTATGAGTTCAACAAGCCCTCCAAAGAGTGCTTCAAGAAGTGAAAAAATTATTTGAAAAAGTGCTTGAAATATTTGTATCATTTTATGAGGCTTTAACTATTATGCGTTGAATGGCTTCAGCTATTTTGGAGAGGAGCATTCCTGTTATAGAGAGCAACCAAGAGAGTGCAAGGAGTGTTACTTTGAAAGCGGCCATGAATAGGCCCTTTATGGATTGAATAAAAATGGATGTTGCTTGATTTTTCATGTTTGCAAATTTTTAGAGTTAGTAGATATGATGACTGTCCCTCCTTTTTTCTCAATGAGTTTTGTATAAACAGCACTCATGATTTGAAATCGAGCATCTTCATTTCGATTTATAGGTTGGTAAATTAAAATGACAGTGATACCAGTTAGAGATTTGGGCATGAGTTCTATAGCATTCAAGAGCTTGACTAATTGATTAATGGTTGACTCGGGATTGTGCATTCTAAGATTGTAACTGTTAAACAAATTTGAATTCTCAGCTAAGTCACTAAAGCAAAGAAGGTACTTTTTCGTATGAGGTAATTTCGTTAGTACAGTTAGCTCTTTGGTGATAGCTTTGAAGCATTCTGTATAGGCAAGTGACGTATCTTTTACCCTTTGTTTATTTGAAGCCTCAATTATTGAAGTAATACAATGATAATATTCAAGGACACATTGCTGTCGATACAAGATATTATCATTTGTATTTTCCTTGTCTGTATCTGTTTTACTTTTTAATATACATACTTCAAGTGGGTTATATGCTTTATCGGTTGTATAGGTGTGTCGAAAGAAGGCTTGTTCGTTTTTATTTACTTCCATATTAAATAATGAACGAACGGTCATTTCATCAGGCATTAATACCAGTCTGTCTGTAATATCAACTATCTCTGATACTGCCACAGAATAGGTTGTACTTAATTCCTCTCTTTTATGACATGCCGGAAGTATTGATAATACAATGAGGCTTAGAATATATGTTTTCATTTGTTTTGTTTTAGAGGATTAAAAATTAAATGTTGGAGGATATGAAAAAAATGCTGGTATTTGTTTATCAGTTCGGTAGCGGATATTTGTTTCGATATATTTTTGAGCAATGTTTACTGCAACTGCATTGAGGCGTTTGCGTGTATAAGCGATGTACTCATACTTCATCAAGGCTACCTTAATCTCTTCACTACTCTCTTTTTTGATTGCTTTAATTTCAAGGCCTAAGACTTTTGACTTCTTATTACAGTGTCGTAATTCATTACAGATTTTGCCGTAAGCTTTATCCTTTTCATGCTCTTCTTTTGTCTTGCCGAAAAAGTAAGCCAATAACAATCCGGCTTCAAATAATATGAAGCTAATAATGGTAAGTTTGATACCTGAAATACCAGTTGTAAAATGTTTGTGTTTGGCAACAGACAAATTCATATCTTGTACTATTTGGTAGCCGTCAGCACGAAGTGTTCCGAGAAAGTAAAAGCCGATAAAGGCAATCACAGATACAGCTATCATTGCACAAATTTTATGTACACGTATATCCATCCGTTTGATGTATGAAACTACTACATGAGTAACCAGCCCAACGGTAATAGCTACAGCAAAGAAGCTCACCAGTGATAATAAAAATGACATACCAGAATTTCTCAATGCTTCATATGCAAAGTAGCCTTCGGATATGGCAATTAATGTTAGTCCTATGATAACAGCCCATTGCCAGATATTCTCTTTCCTACTCGGATGTAATTCTTTCTTTTTTGATTCTAAAGATTTAATTTGATGCTCTAGGTCATTTTGTTTACCAACGAGAGGTTGTATTCTATCCTTTGACTCTGTATCTAATTTTTGGGCTAGTATCATACCACTTCCGGCAAGGTTCGTGGCGTTGGCTTCTTCAATAGTATGTTTGAGTTCTGCTTCAATTTTGTTTAATACTAAGGTCTTGTACTCTTCTTCGGTATTAGGGATATTGTCAATACCGTTTTGCTTACCTTGTACTTCAGCAAATGTGCTTAGACCAAGTTCAGTTTTTTCAATTTTTGCTTCCAATTCTGGATTAGTGTAATGATGCGTGATTATTGTTTTCATGTTATTTATTTTTTGTTGATTAAATTTCTAAAAATGCGAAAGAGGTGAAGTGAGATATGCCAAGTACTCATTATGAAAAATGCAAATGAGAAATACAAAAAAAATGAGTTTACGAGTAGAGTATCAGATATTGAAAATCGGGCGTAAGCACTTAATTGACTATACATTGAACAGAACAAATGATGGTAGGAGTTATATGCAAATAAGTAAGCACAAAAAGTAATGGGGAGTAGATATATTCGAAGGTATTTTTGCACCAATACTAGGCAAACAATATAGGCTATACTTGTTGTAATGTATAGTCCGATATGAGCAACAAGTATATTTATAAGTTGCTTTTCATACGTGTAGTGCATAAGAAAAAAAAGTATACTTGATATCGAATAGCTTACTATACAGAAGTGAATTTCCTTTCTGATTTGCTTAAGAGATTTATTTTGTGAGATTTCTATTTTCATGATATTTATTTTTATGTGATTTTAATTTGATTTAACAGCCAACCCCGCGTCCTATTGCGCCGGTCATGGTGTAGAAGTTTTTCATTTTGCGTTTGTAATTTTTAGCTAGTCGCTTCATGAATTTTTTAATTTCTTTGTCGGATTGAGTTTTGTGCCTTTGTTTCTGTTTCATATATTTATTTTGAATGGTGATAAAATAAAAAAAGCAATAGCTAAATTGCTACTGCTGATGAAACAGGTGGTGGGCGAATGAGATTCGCTTGAGAATAAAGAAAATTGAGTTTGAAATTACTTGTTTCCATTTTGAGCCTTATAAGCCAAAACGGAATTGTCATTTAGACACTCTGAATGAAAGAAAACTTGACAAATATTGTCAGTTTGCTATACTGGTTCCAGAGAGTTGTTATGGCAACTCCTATAAATATAAAAGCATAGAGGGTCCAATCTCTATGCTTTTTACTGGCTTGTATGTTAAAAAGTAAACCTACCCCTCCGTGTTTCGGTATAGCACGAAATGCATCACTCCTGTATAAGAATTGAGTATGTGCATTTATTTGTTTCATTGTTTTTAAATTCTGAAACAAATGTAGAATGCGGGTTTGGAGCATCTCCCCGAAATGGAGATCGACTTTTCGGGCTCATAAAATTGTATGTAATATTTCTATCTCAAGAATTTTGGAAATAGTTTTTTTATGGCATCAAAACCATTCACCAACTTTGAATTTTGTGGTAAATCAATAAACTTTCTTTGATTGGAATGAGTAATTATTTCCATCTTCTGAATATTATCTTTTAAAGGAAATACCCAAAGTGGGTTATAGACAAAGCTTCTATCAGTAATGTATGGCTTATCATCTTCCTTAAAACTCTTTAATGCTCTCCTAACCGATTCAATTCGTAATATTCCAAGCTCACATATGGCTATCTCCTCAGCATCATTTGAATCATCACTCTCTGAACCCTTTTTGATATAATAAAAATTCTTGCCATTCAATTTATCAATCGAAACTTTATTCATAGTACTACTTCCCTCTTGATCTAAAATTGGAGTTGAACTCAATATATTCTCTTTGAACATGATAGGCCAAATAGAAATATTCCGTAACTCTTGATGATATTCTTCAAGAGTTTTGAATCGCAATGTATCATAAAGTGAAGTGATTGTATCTTCTAATTCATAGATTGGGTTATGATTTTGTTTTTCATTTACTTTTGGATTTTCATAAAATGAATCACAGAGTGCTTTAATGCCAAAACACTTTTCCATAAGAACATCTCTTTCATATTTGAGCAAAGTCAAAAAGATATTTTCCTTATACTTTGCTCCGGCAAATTCTAATTGAAATATTGTATTATCAGGTTTTTTATAGTGTTCGTAATTTTGAGAAAACAATACTTTGTAGATATTATATTTCTCGTTATCAATCATAGTAAAGAGGCCATATCCACTATCACCATGTAATTCTTCATCAATCATTATGATATGAAAATCAATGTCTTCTTGTAAGTATTTCTGTGCTTTATCAAATGCATCGGTCCCACTAATAACCGTAATGTCTAATTCAATTGCTTCTTGTGTCCACTTGGAAATGACAAACTGGTAATCTAAGACATACTCTTCAATGGTCTCGGCATTGTCTTTAATATCATCAACAATGAGTACTTTTAGTTCCATGTTATTTTTTTAATAGTTTAAAGGTTACACTCACTCCACCTTTTTCATTATTTTGAATATCTGAATTCATATCAAATACAATGGTATATTCCATAGTTGTATCTTCATTATACATGGTCTTTAATTCATCTATCATAATAAGTCCGCTTGCTTTTTCATTGACTATAATATTTTTTAGTCCAACACCGTTATCACTGATTTCGAAAATTATTTTTTCGTTCATCGTAGTGGCTTTAATGTGGACTTGCAATTCTGTTCTTCCTTTCATACCATGCTTAATAGAATTGAGTACAAAGTTATGAATCATTTTATATGGAAGTAAAATATCTAAAAGTTGTAGCGGCACATCATGTTTCACTTGAATATTCTTGACTTCATTTTTGTATAGTCCGATATATAAAGGAATGTAGGACAGTATAGTATTTAATTCCTCTTGAAGAGTAGTTGTATAATTTGTTTCTATAGTGTGGGTTAATTTCTTTTTATACATTCGATTTTTAATAGCATAACGATTAATAATACTAATACGTTGGACAAAATCATTGAATGCTAGTCCTGATTTTTCCTTGAGGGAAGTAATAGATTGATTTTCCAAAGCATGATATGCATTGTCAATATCATGATCATCTAAATTTTTTACTGCAAGTTGGATTGTATGTAATCGCTTATTAGCTATTATGGTTGTTTCCATACCCTCAACTTCTTTTTCAAGTATGCTCTTCCTCCTTTTGAGTTTTCTAATAGTCAGAGCAAGAGGTATTAAAGCTATTGCAAATAAACCTATAATTGTACCACCGATAGTTGTCTTAGTTTTTATTTCTGTATTTAAAGCAGAAATCAATCCATTCTTTTTTTGAATTTCGAGGTTGAGTAATGCGGTGTCACTTTTTAATTTGTTGATTGAACTGCTCATTGCAAGTATTTGCAAACCCAATCTTATAGTATCCCTTGTCATGTCATTCACATTAGAAACAAGGCGCTCATTTTCAATTCCAAGATTTTTGTTTTTATTTTTTAAGATTTTATTTAATTGGGTGAAATTGTTATTCGACAACTTTAAAAATTCATTATCATCAACAGAAATTTCATACTCATTATTGATTTTAATGTATTCTTTCAATAAAGAATCTCTTTTGGCAGTTAATTGATTATTCAGTTTAGTCAATGAAGTAGTAATCTCTTTAAGTGATAAGGAACTATCACCTCGCCAATATATTTGAGAAAGTAAATCAGGAATATTTTCCTGATATTGGGGATGCAGAATATACCCTAAGTATCCATATTTCATAACTGAATCGGAAAGATTTGAAGTGAACGGTATAACGTTTCTATAGTACTCATGTAATAAAAAATAATAATTTGCCATATATGCATTTTCATTAGATTTCTTAATATTCTTGTTTGTCCCAATTTCATATACTGTTTCCATAAAATTGAAAAAACCTTTTTTATCTTTGACAAACTTTGGATCCTGTACCCGCCTATTTAACACACCTAATAAAAAAGTAAGTGAATTGATGCTTTTATACTCAGTACTATGTTTCTTCAAAACCTTTGTTGCCTTACTCCAATTATTTTGAAGGATCTGAATGAAACAATATTCTTGGAGCGATTTGTGTATATCACCTCCGGACTTTATTACTCTTTGAAATAATCTATTTTCATAGAAAATGCTTTTATCGAATGGGAATCTTTTGGCTTTCTCTCTACCCATCCCCAAAAATAAATTCATTATTTCTTCTGAAGCATCACCGAGTGAATCTTCTCGATAGAGATAAATTGTCCAGTACTTCAATGCTAATGGTACTGCTGAGATTTGATTTGAAGAATCTCCCCAATCTTCACTCAGCCAAATTTTGGCAACATTAAAAAAGGTGTAAAAATTTTCATCAGTCAAATTCGCTTCTGTAATTGCACCTGGAGTAGTTAATTTTTGCGGCAATCCTGTCCTAATAAATTCATTAAATATAATTGTTATGGCGATCTTGTCATACCTTCTTGAAGATTGCAGAATTTCATAAAGTTTTAGCATGATTTTTTCTCTCAGGAAAAGATTATTTTCTTGTTGTAATTCAATAAAAGTACTCGCTTCAAATAGGACTTGTAATGATTTAAGACTCAAATCATGTTTGAAATAAAAGTCACTAATATTTAAATATGCATTTATCTTACTTTCAATATCTGATATTTCTTGTGCAGTTCCCATGAGAAAGTTATAATATTCAGTTAGTATAAATTGTTTATGTGGCCGTAAATAGTAAAATTCACTTGGCCATTCTTGTTCTATCGGCGGTCCATTTTGTTCCATGACAATTTCATAAAATGATAGATACGCATCTATCCTATCACTAGGATTTAACATATTCATACTGTCTTGAATAGTTTGATATAATATTGAATAGGTATGCTCGTCCTTAATATATATATCCTCATTGACATATTTTTGCATGAGTTTAAGTTGCGTATAAACTTCACGAGTAGCGGGTGTATTTTTAATATATTTCAACTCTACCTTTGGTTGCTCAAAACAATCAATGCAAGTAAGCCTTCTCTCTACTAATTCTAAGTAGTTATGGTAATCATAACGCAGGGTTTTTCCTGTTACAACTTCATATTCTTGAAACCTGAATTTACTATTAAGGACTTCACGCTCGATCCTTGAAATTATTGAATCTGCTTTATTATTGTAATAATTATAGTTTGTTGAGAATTCATTGCCTTCTAATGTTATCATATTGCTTAAAAAGCTAGACAACCAAAGGGAATCATATATGTTAAATCCAAACTTTTGAGTAATTCCAAAATACGGATTTACAAAGAAAAATACTACCATGAGAACAACTACTTTTTTCATTGGGGACTTTATTAAGTTGATAGAAAATGACTTTCGAATTAGTACTCTCAAAGATAATAATCGTAGGATAGTTACCCTCCGTTATTTCTGCCACTTCATACTTTCACAAAAAAGAAGGCTCTCTAAAAATTTTTTAATTGCTGATATTGCTTGGTAGATGCATGAAAACAAAGGAAATATGGGTGTTTGTTCCTGAGGAAGGTTTATTTTAATAAATTCCTATTGGATCAATTGAACTATTTACATCGGTCTACATTCATTAGAAAACTAGCTTGCATATATTTACTTTTATATGTACTTATTTCAATAGTCAAATTCTAACTCTCAATCTTGAATTTTAATAAGCTTGAACTTGGAAATTATCATCACCACTCCCTTCCAATCGCAATATGCACTAATGGATTATTCATCTTAGTCTGGTGTAAACTCCTCCAAGCACAATCAAATCGTACATAATAACCTGCTAAGACTGTTCGTATTCCAATACCATATCCTAAAGCCCATTTTGGAGTCGATGATGATAATTTCCATGCATTACCAATGTCACTAAACAGAACCGCTTGCAATTTATTCAATGAAGTAAGTGCGGTTGTATGGTTGTAAAATAATGGCAGTATAGGTATCCTGATTTCAGAATTAAGTAATGCAAATACATTACCATACCGAATATTTTGTGCGTAGCCTCGCAAGCTACTTGCATAAGATGTATATGAATAGTTATTACTTTGAGAAAATGTCACAGTTGAATCTACCTTAGGTGCTAACTGATTTTGCACCCCTCCTAAAACATACATCATGCCATCACTCTCACCTCCAGATAAGGCAGTTTGAATTCTATTTGCCCAGAGTATCTGTTTGCATATTGGCTTATAATAAACTCCTGTTCCTCCTATATGAATAAAGCTACTTTTACTTCCGGCTATTTCATTTTGATACTCGATAAATAGTTTTACATTAACCCCCTTTTTAAAATCAAATGATTCATGCTTTACTTTATTAAGCAACCATTCAATTCTCGCAAAAGTCCATACTTGATTTGTATCCGGATACGTTAAACTAAACTTATCGGTAGCGATATACACTTGTTTATCCTTGCGAATACCAATAGCCATTTTTACAGCCCTATTTTTTGAAAATGGATAAAGTACTCTCATCTCTCCATAATGGGTTTTCTGCTTTACATAGTTAGGGACATAATACCCAAGCTGATTAAACCAATTTGTATCATTTGGTAATGAAAACTTCTCAACATGCCTAAAGTAACTTATCCCCCAATCCAATCGCTTCTTGTAATTGTCATACTCACAAAAATAATCACTCCCCTTAATAGTTGACGGTATCCTAAATCCGATTGAAGCCTTATGGTCCTCAAAAATGTCACTAAAAGTAAACTTGACCATACCTCCAATTGTTTGTTGGTGGAATTGACCTTGATTATATTGATAGGGCTGATATCTATTTACAAGTAATGAATTATCAAGCTGTGCATTTACATAATCAGATGTAAGATGAATAAGATATGGTTTAGTTTTCTCCTTATCATAAATCCTAGCTCTTTCTATACTATCCTTATACATTGCTTTCTCTGCACTATCGGCCTTGAAAGGACTGAAATAGGAAACCTCAATTTTACCTTTCATTCGATCTAAGGAATCTAATCGGTTCCTAATTTCTTCACTTCGCTTTACTTCCTCTGCTTTAAAAGTTGTTACATAGCTTTCCGTAAGTGTATCTGTATTTCGCATACTGAACACATATGCTGTATCGATTAGTTGCGAAATACAGTTATAACTTCCATCCCCATCACTAATCGTATAATCTATATTTGATGATACATTAGTAGATTGTTTATTATTCTCAAATTTCCAATTTTGTAATAAAATTTCATATCGATTTTGAATTCCATTCCTATCACTCAGGTATGAAATATTGTTTCCTTTGCCTTGAGAAATATTTGAAATTTTCGAACTATCAATATTAGGGTAGGAGTGGGCGAAGAAAGTGATATTATGTTTTTTGATTTGGTCAATATTATCATTGTCAATGTAAAATATTTTTTCATAGTTCAGTTTTTTGATTTCAATATTCTTATGGAAAAAAGAATCAGTTGGACTGTTGGAAGTAAATAGTAATCCTTTCTCATTGCCATACTCAAAAGGTGTTACATTATTTTCATCGTAATAATTATCAGTAATTTGAGTCACTGCTTTCGAGTTGAAATTGAATTCATATATATCAGTTTGCCCTTGACTATAGCCAGAAAAAACAATTGTATTTGGTATGTGACTAAATTGAATACTTTGAATCCCATTAATATCTTCCAACTCAAAATTTTGAATTCGATTAATTTGATTCATACTTGATAATGAAATAATCTTAAGTTTAAGTCTCCCTTCAATTGAATACACTAATGCACAACGATGTGGTTTTTTATTCTCCCACACAAATGCAGGATATGCTGATTCATTCAATATATCATCTTTGTATGAATACAAAATTGATGGTTTCTTTGCCTTATCTTTTATGTCCTCAAGCACCAACTCAACTCGATTATATCGCTTTTTAATGTATGCAATTGAATTGCCTGATGGGTGAAGAAATATCTTCTTTAACGAACTCTGTCTATTTTCGTTGGTTTGACAAAAAACTTTCCTTCTTGAATTAAGAGAAATAGTCTTTACTATTTTTTGTTGTAATAGACTTTCTTGATGTTTATTATCCTCCGTAAACCGATTCACGAAAAAAAGCAAACAATCTTCTTGTATTTGCCATAATGGCTGCTTAAAGACTAGTTTACAAGCCAGACCTATATCATTTTTCAAATGTACCTGATAGATAAATCGATTTACAGATTGTGAACCTTTAGTCTTTTCCAGAAAATAGAATAACGCCTGTCCGCTCAGAGCTGCATTAATTTCCGCCAAATCATTAAAGGTTTTTTCACGTGGAAATAAAATCAGTTGCTTCCATGCGTTATCCTTATCAGTTGTCCAACGTTCAGCGGTATAGGCAGTTGCTCCATATAAAAACCAACTATCCAATGGTTCTTTCAACATTGTTTTTAGTACCTGCTCTAATTTAGTTCCATAAAAATTTCCTTCTAATAAGTTTTCAACCATTTTATATTTTAGTTTACTTAAGAATTCAGTTCTACTTCCTTTGAAGATAAGTACTATTCTATTCCCTTTAAATTCATATATACCACCAGTATTTAATTGTTCAAAGAATTGACCAATATTTGATTGGGCATTATCAGTTTCCGAATTATAAATTATTACATTGAAGGTACTTCGAAACTGCAAGTTCAAACTATCTTCAATAGCTTTCTTGTATTCATTCAAATTCTCAACAACATATTTCGCTAAACTATCACACCCCGAATTAAAGTATATTGAATGTTCCTTAGTTGTATAGTATTGCCAATCAATATTCTTATATTGAATTCTATACTGAGTAGTATTTACATTAGTTTGTGCACATACAGAATCAGTAAAATAATGAGCATAAATTACAAATAAAAACCAAAATAGGATGCATCCTTTCATTGTATTAAATCTATAAATTATTATCTTTAATTCCTAATCTTCCTATTGGTATTTATGCGATTTGTTTCAATATTTTTACTTTTTTCCCTTCTACTTGAAAATAGATTAGATGCTCAAACAAACAGTAATAAATTGTCTTTACAAGACAACATCTTTGAATTAAATATTCACGCAACCAATAATTCATATAAGTTCAATACAAAGCCAGTAATCAACAACAATAAAAAGGATGCGAAAAAATTCATTTGTCTTTTTGGAGGATTAAATACAAATGGGTGGAGTGTAGGAATTGGATTTGGGAAGAAAAAAAATGAAAAAATCACAAATTGGTTCAACATTTCTTTGTCAGAAATCAAGGATGATAAAGAAGAAAGAATTAAACCAACTTCATACGAGATTCAAGGATATGGTAAACCGCGTCCATATATTTACGGGAAACAGAATTATTTTTTTCCGCTCAATATAGGATGTTCACAACAACGATTATTATTAAAAGGGCTTATTTCTCCTTCAGTTAATGTATCATTAGTTTATGGAATAAATTTTTCTTTAGGGATTTTAAAACCTTACTATTTAAAACTCAAACATTCTGATAATGGAAAGCTTCATATAGTGGATGAAAAATATTCAATCTCTAATTCTGATACATTTCTAAATAGAAATAATATTTATTCAAAAAGTAATTTTACAAATGGCATTAATGAGAGTAAATTGATTCCTGGAATTAATATGCTGTGTAGTACTCAATTTGATATTGATACATTTCCATTGATTAGGTCAATAATAATTGGGGTAGGAGTATCAAATTTTCTTCATAAAATACCCTTAATAATTGAAAAAAAAAGAAACTCCACATATTTCAATTTTATCTTTGAATTGAATCTAACTTTTTCTAAAGCAAATCACTAATTTACTTTGATTGAAGATAAGGCGTTCTGTCTATTAAATTTTTAGGAATTTTATGATAAACTGTAGTTTCAATTTCGCATTCAAAATTTAATTGAAAGAACATCATGGTTGGATATGGATTGCCGACCATTGAATGATTAATTTTTGTTAGGTTATTAATATCGGTATTAGTCAATAATCTCATAAATCCACTTTCTAATAATGGACTAATGTCAATACTATCTGAGATTGATATAAAAAATTTCCTCCCAGCTATTTCTCCACAGTACTTTATCGATTTAAAAATTGGGTTCGTTTCATTAGAAATTAGGTAATCTCTATTTACAACATTAATGAAACAAAATTCAAGCTGAGTATTATTTATTGTTGTATCATATTTTGACAAATGAATCAAAAAACAATTTGTATTAGCAGAAATTTTCATTTTGATGCTATCGTTAAATAGTTTTTCATAGTTTTCTAGTTTAAGTGAATAAATATTCTCAGTCTGATACATAAATTTACTGATTGTATTTCTAAATTTATAGGTGACATAGTCATCATCTAAAGAAAGTGCATTCATAGAAAATTGGCATGTCATAGCTAGTATAGTAAGTAAGTTTTTCATAACTATTAAAATTTAAAATAACTAAATAGCCAGCTAAAAGTAGGTTCAGCGTAATTCTTACCTCTTACTGGATTATCACCTGAATTAACCTGCATAGTATTTGTTGGTACCATTAAGTAATTAATTCTCCCTTTTTGTAAGTCAATCATAATGCTTGGAATCTTATTTTCAAATGAGTGATTATTGTCCGCCGCACTAAAAGATGAGTACATTATTTCTTTCTTATCTCTTAGGTAATAAATATTATCCGTACGTTCGTCATATTGATGAATATGGATTAGTACTTGTTTAGCGGCATCTATATGGGGATTCAAAGAATATGTAATAAAGCTTTCAGTGTAAGTATTATTTTCTAATTGAAATGTTAGATTTTGTTCAGCACAATAATTTACCCCACTTACATTTTGATCAGGGTCAACGAAGCCTACAAGACCTAACTCACAAAATTCCCCCCCTTTATTCTTAATCGTACGGCCATAATCAATCAAATATTTAATATCATATGAGAATTTAGATATCAAAAATTCCGCAAGGCGTCTTTCGTGTTCAAGGTCAATTGAAGTTTCACTTTCAGAATAGTCACCATTATATAATTTTTCAACAATCTCATAACTACAATATTTCAGAATAGTTGCTAATTCTGGATAAGTTGAAGCTAATAATTCTCTCATTCTGTTCAAGTTAGATTCTTGCTTTCTGTCCTCAGATCTCCGGTCCATTTCGTTAAAAATTGCACTTGCATCTGTCATGTCCATCCCAAGTATCGATATTACGTCCTTTAAACTGCTTCCATCTATATCTACAAACTTTTGTCTTCCCCAATGTTCGTATACTCTTTTCATCCAATTATTTTGTAGTCGGAAATGATTTCCCCAATCGTATCTTCCAGAACTTGCATTCATATTAGCCCAATTACCATCCGGGTCTATCATTGCAGTAGGATTATTCCCCATACCAACATAACCACTCGCAAATTGACCAGCAGCATCTGGACCAGTAAATCTTCCAAGTAAAGGATCATACTGTCTTGCTAAAAAATCATATTGATTAATATTTGCAGTTGAATTAAATTCTTTTGTTTGATAAAGATTTTTATTTTCTGCAATTGAAACATCGCTACTTATACGAATTGCCATACCAAATGGATAATAATGATTTTCTTCTAACAACCGTCCTCTAAAAAATCTTAGCCTAAGGTTGTCAAAATAAACATTATGCTCATAGCTTTCATTACTTATATAAACTGCTAAATATCCACCTTGCTCAATTTGTATATCATTCAAAGTTTCTAAAGTATTCCAAGTATCTGGTTGAGTTACTTGTATAGCTCCACTTTGGTTACTAATTAAATTCATTCGTTCATCAAATACCAAATAATTAAGATATGCTTTTGGAAATAATGGATTTGTACTTTGCTCTTTAAGTTGCTGAAATAAATCAATATAATTTGCTGAATTAAATAGAGCATTTGTAATCTGTGCTGAGTTATTTCCTTCTCCTTGATTAAATCCGGATTCACCACTTAGTAAGGTTTCAATAATTGAGCTTAGCATATCTGCTCCTTCTACTGTCCCAGTTGAACCAGTTGAATCATTGCCATAATAATATGATAAGCTCTCAAGGTTAAATTTATCACCTGCCATCACATGAAGTAAAACTGCTGTTCCAATTCGTCTTTCCGGATCACTTGCATTTAGTAATGCCGCACTTTCATTTCCTGAACTTTGGTCTGGCCTGTCTTCTCTTGTTTCTTCAATATTATCAAAAATTAAATTTTCTACATTTGCTAAAGCAATTTCATGCTGTGCTAAATAATCTGTAAATGGCACTTCCTCAGCAGCTAAAATTGTGCGTACATTACCTAAATGGTCTTTTACATAAAAATCATAGTTAAAAATATTATTGTCAATATTAAACCGTGCTCTCCCTTCAGCATGATGTAATAATTGTAGTTCTTCGTTATTATAAACAAAGCAACCTATAAATGTGCGTTTGTCGGTACCCGCAATAGATGTTGTTATTTCTTCGAGTTTTTCCCCAGAAGCTGTATAAATATATTCAATCGTGGTTGTGCCTATAGAGGGATTTGGGTCTGTAACTACTACTTTTATAGGCTTGTTCAAATAATTATATTCAATCGAAGTGATATACTTATTCTTATCCGATGTCATGTTGCCATTTTTATCATAGGTATAATCATCACTTCCGCTATTATGATTCTGGAAATCTTGCTCCTTGTTTCCTACCACTGGCGAGTAGGTAGAGGCATCATCAACCTTACTCAATCTATTAGAAACATCTGAACTCTCATATCTATAAGTAAGATTATCAGTAACAATTGGAACTGAAGGGAAACTATTATCCATGCCCATTCGAGTTAAGTTAAGGATATTTCCATTTTGATCATAATCTAATTCGGTAACAGAATAGTCAGTAACATTTGCATCCCAGTCTGCAACTATAGTTCCAATCCCATTAACTTTTAATTCATTGAAATT
The DNA here is from genome assembly GCA_016706595.1 of Bacteroidota bacterium. Classification (GTDB taxonomy): domain Bacteria; phylum Bacteroidota; class Bacteroidia; order Chitinophagales; family Chitinophagaceae; genus OLB11. The sequence goes on from JADJJH010000007.1 coordinate 558,790, forward strand.
AGCAAATTCCAATCGATTTGATTCAGTATATCCATATCCATAGGCTCGTCTATATACAGATGGTGTCTTCCAAATAATTCCACTAATATTTCCATCATACCTAGGGGTTGTGAATCCATAATCATACTTTATTGATTCGCCGAAAGTTACTTTTGTTTGTTGAATACCTGACTCGGCATAAGCAGCATTAATGCCAGTTAATTGTCCTCGAATTGAGTAATTATAATGTTGGATTTCTACATCACCAATTTTCTTATTTAACAACATGCCAGTTTGAGAATCATACTCATTGCTACTTATCAATATCCAATCTTGATTATTAATTTTCTGCTGTATTGAAAGCAATTTAAAAGTGTTCTCTTCATACTTGTATTTTTGAGTAATAAAATGAGTTGACCCTGTCGAAGATATAGATGGAGAGGTGCCATGATAAATGTAATTCTTATTTTCTAATACTGTTCTTAAAATTCTACCTTTGAAATCATACATTGTAGTTGAAATTTCATGTATTGAATTGCTAATTTCATTCGAACTTACCATGGGAGTTTTCGAAATTATTCTTTGATTTTGAATAATTTGTCCATTATCATTATAGTAAAATATTTGTGTGGTCCAATCTTCAAGAATACTTGAACTACTTGGATTTTTAATTACTTTTTCTTTGGTCCCAATTAAAAATCCTTTTGTCGTCATCGTCCTAAGCGCTGAGTTAGTACCATAAGTATTATAATAAACATCGGGATAAATACGAGATAGGTATTCTGTATTAAAGGTAAACGCATTTAAATCAGTGTAATCATAATGATCATAATAATTATACTTTAAAATTTCTGCATTTGTTATACTTGAAGGGTAGGTTTGTGTCCCTTGAATGCTTTGAATACCATTTATCAAATATGTATAAATTTTTGAATTATCACTTAAATCTCCCGATGATGGAATAGTGGTAGGTGCCGTTCCGGTTTCGTCTAAAATATATTGCCAATATTCCCTATTCTCTGTACTATTTAAAATTCCAGAAAAAGTAACCCTACTCATTTCATCATAAACAGTGAACATCCATTTATGTTGATTTGTTAAATTAGGATCCTGAGATAAAACAGGTCTATCATATTTATCATAAACTACATAGGAGTTTCCATCCTTTTCTGGAGAACTACTACTAATCGTGCGTCCAAATTCATCATAAGCAGTGCGAATACATAAATCATCTAAAATTGTGTTTGAACTTGACGAACTAAAATTCCAAGATATATCGTTGAACATTTTAGTTGCCTTTGGAGTTATAGTAATAACCACTCGGTCATAATCATCGTAAACATAATATGTATACTCAATAGGAAAGGAACTGCTTATATCAGACATAATTCCAGTGGCAATCAGTTTGCCATCCTTGTCAAAGTACTTTCTTGCTTCTTGATTATGCTGACCTTTTGATATCTCAACATATAATTCATTACTTCCAAAGAATCCATCAAAAACTGGATTCCCAGATTGAAACCCTAAACGCACAATATCATTACCTGAATATTGTTCAGAATATTTTTCAACACCTCTCATTTGCCCAACCTGACTTTTCCCAGGTGAATAAGTCATGCTTTTAAGAATTGATGAGGAATACTCACTTGTCATTTTGCTGTACGCAGTATTTCCTTCATTCGGGTACAAACTGGTATAAAATGTATTTTGTTCCGTAAATACATTACTTCTAAAATTAATTCCACTAGTTTGATTAACTGAGTAAGACAAAAACTGATAAGATTCATTTCCTATAAATCTTGGGTCGATTACACTTATGCTATGATTGGTCTTTGAAGTTCCAAATCTTGAAATCGTTTGAATAGACGCCCCTAAACCATCGGTATAATCGGTCACTTGAGATACTTGACTAGACGAGCTACTTGAATTAATAAGTGATGAATTACTAATTGGCGTTTGAGGTATCCATGCTCTTGTAAAATTAAACTTCGGACTCGAAGGAATTGTGTAATTAGGCGGCAATTCCAATAACGGATTTGTTATAGTGCCACTGGGTGATACAATTGACAAATTAGGTTTGTTTTGAGCATTGACTTCTTTGGTAAATACTCCAAATATTGCCAAGAATTGTATTGAAAATATTTTAATTGAATATCTCATAATAGGTGATTTAGTCTTTTAATTATCGTTTTCTTGGCTTACGCTTTTAGATTTTGAAAGAATATTGCCCTTGATATCTCGCTTTATAGATTCTCGGGACAAAATATTATTTTCATAATGAAGAATATTATTTACACCATCACATTCAGAAATCTTACCAGCTAAAGGTGAAAATACTGATGTACTCATTACTGCATCAGCAGGAAGAAGCCTCAACTCATCAATCAATGCAGTTCCTGAAACCCTAACTCTAGGATGGGTTGCAGTAAATTCAGCTTGACAATATGTCCAATCATTTAATTTAGAAATATTAGAACTATTTGTGTAGTAAGTATTAAATGAAATATTTTGAGTTTGTGTGATTGGTCCAGTTGTTCCACTAATTATTTCCCAATTTTCTAAAGTGACGTTCCCATTTTTTTTCCAAAATGAGACTATATATTTTTTATTATTTTCTAAAATTATATCAGGCGAACTAAATACATTAACAGGGTTTCCTTGATACAATTTACTTAAATCATAAGATCGATTACCTGTAATTGCACTACTAAAATTTATTGCGTTTAACGGAAACTGCCAGTTGCCTTTATCTTGATTATACAATCCAATATTATCATCATCATGTTCGTATAAATTGCTTTCAAAACTAGAATATGCAATCTCTGAATATTTTGCATTTGTTGCAGAAGCAACGATTGCATCTTGATAATAATCCCAAATACTACTATTGAATTTTCCTTTATATTCTGACTCACATGGATTGCCAAAAACATCATATCTTGTCGTTACGCTTCTTTTTTCAAATGTCGGAATATTTGCACCAAGGTTAGCTTGTTGTGGTGTGTAATTCCCTCCACTTGCAATAGGACTCAAAGTTAATGGAGCACTTTTAATTAAACCATAACTGTATTTATCCCTTATCTTACCATTAACTTGTTGATACCCTCCTCCGCTTGCAGAAATTAATTTAGGGGTTCCACCACTTGGTAGCGTTTTCCAAACTTCGCTATAAATCACTTTATTCCTATTACTATTTGACAATTCAATCATTGCAGAATTTGCACTCCAGTGATTATTATCAGTATTATAAAACTGTTTATATTCTGTTACAATATTTGAAGCACTTGTTTCAATTGTTGCTCTTGGTATTCCTGTACTGTTATCATACAGATAATCTGTAATCTTCTGAATTGAACTAGAATTGTTTATAAATGCCAACGACTTACGCCTGATTATTTCAACTCTACCTATGAAAGGATAATAAAAATCATAATCCGGAGATGGCGGATAGCAATTAGCGGTAGTGATATTTGAATTATTATATAAATTAGTATTCCCATTTAGATTCAAATAGTCATCTGAATTTAATACTTTAACATAAATCTTATATTCTTGTTCAGTTTCTGAAGTTTTTGCTAAATTAATATCATACACGGTTGATTTATAGGGGGTGCCTAATACCCAATTTATATAATATTGTTTATAAGTGTATGGGGAATTTATAACCGGTCTGTTGAAATTATCTGGGTTTAATATTAACCCACTCATTGAAGTATTAACAGGTGGTATAGGTAGTAGAATATTTGCTGTATTAAGCGAATAGTTGGTCCCTAATATTGTACTTCCGATACAAGTAAAATGGCTATTTAAATTTGACAACCCAAGGAAATAATTTTCAGTTTTCCCAATAAATTTTGTAGATGTAGTAACTACATTGGTTGCAATATTTTTGGATTTATACTCACTATAATTTGATGTAATTACTTTCTTGTATCCATGTTGAGGTTGATCTAATTGGCCTAGAAACTGATTTGTGAAAACATCAACATTTGCTGTTATAGTAGGTGGTGTTGGGGTTCCACTACCATAAATATGACATTCGGCAGTAATCTTTTTATTGAATAATTCCTTTATACTCGCTATTGTTGAACTTGTAGGGATAATCCATTCCCCTTCTAAATATTCGTATTGGGTTATGTGTTTTGTAGTATTAGCTTCTAGACCAATGGTATATTCATCAACTCCATCTAAACGCAAACCATCTAATTTCATGTTTTGTGAACCATACATTGCTTGATTAAGCCCATACTTAAATTCTGTACATCCGTTGTTTTCATTTATTACCTTTTTTAAAGAGAATAATTTATTATTTGCATTTGGTTCACGATCAATACCCTCAGGGTTTTGCAAGATGGTTGAAGTCGTAATCTCCGGAATATAAAATGCATTATTTACTGAATTTGTATTATAAAAATTCCCGGTGTAGTAGCCCCAGTAATCAACTGCCGGTGAAAGTCGAAAAGGTAGTTGTTCAACATCCGGATTGACTCCTATATTAATTTCATTGATATCATAATATTCAAATTTATACAAAGTTCTGGTGCTCGTTACCGTACCGTCTAATATCTTATCTAACCTTAATCTATAATCCAAGGAAACTGGTTTAGAATATGTAGAATATGAATAAGAAGAGCATGAATTCAAAGGCTTTTGTCCATCGACACTAAAATATGACTGTTCAAAACTTATTCTTCTGCTATTACTATATCCACTTGACGGAGCACTTGTATTATTCCAAGTATTGATATTATCCTTTTCAATAATATCGATTGCCTCTAAGGCTCGCAAATTACTAACATCACAACGAAGTTGTGATCTATAAATAAAATTCACAACTAAATCTGGGAATACAATAGATTCCAAATCCAACTTATTGCAGGTTTGTATTATCTCTTGTGATGAAAGAGACGGAAAGCAAACTGAATTAATATCAATCAATTCTTGGTATATGTCTGATTTAACCCCATAAAGAAGATAAGGTTTGTAATTGAAGAAAATCTGTTTCCCATTATAGGAATGTATATTATCAATCACCCAATTAGAAGCATAATATCTATCAGGAGTTAATGGAATATCTGAAGAGCCACAATGTGACGCATAAGATAATTTCATCTTATCACCACTCTTAAAATAAAATTTATTCCCTGATTCGTCAGTGACTAAAAATCCAATTTCTTCAATCAATTGTAGTTTGGGAAAAGTTGTAACAATATTTGAATTTATAAGACGTTCAATTTTAATATGTGTATTATCAGGAATTGTTCTTATTTCATTCTCTGCATTTATGAAGAATTCAACCTGCATTCCATTCAAACTAAGTTTAAAGATATCCATTTGACCATCTATTGCCCCCTTAGCTACATTTATTAAAGCTTCGTTGCTTGACAATAATACATTTGAAGTGTTGACAGGGATACTATTATTTGATCTATGCCAATATCCCATAAATACTCCATCTACCTTAAACTCATCAGGAATACCTCTTACAACTCGTGAAATTGACGCGATAGAAGACAATTCCCATCCCAAGCCAATATTTGACGAAGTTTGATTTAATTTAATACCGTTTGTCATATAGTTTAAACTCAAACTCAAATCAATATCATCAATTTTCTTAGCCATAATTGGTATAGTGACATTTGAACTTGCTGTGTACTGATTAGCGGAAACCATTCCAGAGCTACCGGCTGTACTTTTAGCAGCACCATCAGTTACACCAAAACTTGTTTGAGCTTTTAGTTCAAATGATTGGTATGCTAAAAAAAGGATTAGATAATGGACTATTTTATTCATAAGTAATTATTTTATTTTTAAACCAGCAACTGTTTTAGTGTGTGTACTTATATTGGTAATTTTCTGAAGAAATATTTAAAACTGAATCGTTGAATTATTTTAATTTATTTAATATATTTTAATACCTTTCACTTATTGAGCTTCTCGTATTTTCTTTTATTTCACTTTTCCAAACACAAGGTAAAAAATTAAATAATATCATTTTGAGTAAGTTCATAAACAGGTATTCTAAGTTCATGGATGCGTAGTTTTAGTTCATGGATGCGTTTTTGCGTGTTGCTACATGTAAATTTTTAGGCCATTTTTCTACCTTCTATCAAATGCTCAAACAAACAGTAATAAATTGTCTTTACAAGACAATATTTTTGAATTAAATATTCACGCAACCAATAATTCGTTTAAGCCCAATACTAAATCTGTAATCAACAAGAAGTCAAAGGATGCTAAAAATTTTATTTGTCTCTTTGGAGGATTAAATACAAATGGGTGGAGTGCTGGAATTGGTATTGGGAAGAAAAAAAATGAAAGAATCACAAATTGGCTAAACCTTTCTTTGTCAGAAATCAAGGAGGATAAGGAAGAAAAAATTAAACCAACTTCATACGAGATTCAGGGATATGGCAAACCGCGTCCTTATATTTATGGTAAGCAAAATTATTTTTTTTCCATTTAATATACGAATTGGAACAAATGCTTCTTTCTATAATAGTAAAATACCAATAACAATATAACAAAAAGCAATATTGTACTATACTAAATTGTTTCTGGGTATTCTGGTTGAGAAAGGGAGCTAATCATTTTAATTTGCAATTAAGTAAACAAACGCCACATTTTATCTACAACTTCACTGATAGTTTGCTATCCATAGAATATAAATTTGGATAACTATAAAGAAAGATATAGTCTTTAAAACGATACAAACGATCTAGCTTACTTTTAAAAGTAGTAATCGACAACTCATTTCTATTTTTATCTATTTTCATCAAGGTATTGTCTGCTAAGCCAAAGAGTACATTTCCGTTTTTATCAACAACTAAATTTGTAGTTATTCTTGAATTGTAATTGTAGATTCTCAATGGTTTTCCTTCTTTTACAGAAAAAGTGAAGACGCTGCTATCACCTCTACAAAAAATTATGTCATTAGCTACAACCATATCTTTCTCAAATTCATTAATACTATTATCTACCATTACCTTCCAAATCTGAGTGCCATTCTTGTGATTAATTGCCGTAATCTTTTTTTCTTTCTTTAAGTTTGTTGATAATATAAAAATCAAGTCTTGGTAGACACCGTATAAATCATATATTGCAAATGTATCTTGAAGAGAGATACTCCAATTCAAGTTCCCACTTCTAGCATTTGATGATTGAATGCTATTGTCATCCAAAACATAGACTATACTGCTATCCAAAAGTAATGGTTGCGACATAGTAAAATTACTTTTTTGCTTTATAAGCCAAATAAGTTTTAATGTTACTGCATCAAAACATTTTAAACCAATTCCTCTGTCTTGCAGTATAAACATATTCTTATAAACTAAGGGATTAGTCTTGCTTCTGTATTCTAATTTTAGTATCCTTGCCTTGCCTTCTGCATCTATAAGGTATACTGTATCAGATAATGTTGGCACTACATATTCACCGGTAATTGTTATTGCCCCTTCATTGATACCGATCTGATTTATATCTTTAGACCAAACAAGCTTGTTATGTTCTAGTGAAAAACTTTTAAAAGTTTCTTTGTCTGGCTCATCCATTGATTGGTAATAAACATTTTTACCATTGAAGTGTACTGTTTTTGAATATGGAATACCAGGAAGTATAAATGTATCTCTAATTTGGATAGACATAATATGACTAATAGTGCAATTACAACTACTTATGCAATTAAAACTAAAAGCAACTAATATAAAAAAAAATAGTTTCATCGTGGTCTTTGGGCTTTTCTTGACATTTCATAAAAAGGGACCACTTTATTCATTCCGTGATTGTACCTATCTTGGGCTTTCAATATATTCCCTTCAAATTTTAACTGAGTTGGCATTCGCATAACACTTGAAAGCCCTTTGTATGATGCAAATTCTTGCAAATAGTTATTTAGTTTAGGATTATACTTTACCCATGCCTCATATATTGGCTGAACTATATCAAATTGCTCTCGATGCAAAGTTTGCATATCCCATTTTTGTGCTGCTTCACCTTTCTTAGCTGCTTCGTTCAAATTATCTCTTAAATTATCAAAAACATCATTAAAGATTGCTTTATTACCTGCATTTGCAAAACTATTTAGATCTTTAGCATTCTTTGCTCCGTAGAGCATTTGCAAGTCTCCGTTTTTGTAGAAAATATCCATTAATGTCATTTGCTTTGCCACAATGTATGCAGCTCCAGCCCATTTTGTTTCTCCACCCCTTAAATCTTCCTGCACAGCATACCAGCCATAAAATCCTGCCCTTTGTTCAATTGAATTATATTGGTTATATCCATCCTTCTGTTGTAAGTTATATTTGTTTGCATTGCCCCATATATCAGTATTATTCTCTCTATCTGATCTTAACCAATCGCCTTTCCCTCGATCCTTATCCCACGTCTTACCCTCATTTGCTTTAGCAAAAGCTTCTGCACTTTCATATTCTAATAGACCATCAGGATCTATGAATGTTATGGGGTTATCATAAAAAGCCCTGTATGGTGACCAGCATGGCTCAACATCAGCTAGCGGATCCATACTAGACCATCTTCCAATTTGCGGATCCTGCATTCTTGCCCCATAATCATACCATTCCAAACCAAATTTAATTCCAGTGCCATCCGTAAACTCATCCCTTTGTAATTCCTTAGTTGTGAATTTATACTTTTGATCAACCCCTGTTGTTGTATAACTTGTAGGCATTCCCATTGTCAATCCAAATGGGTAATAGTGAGTTTCTTCAAGTAAACTTCCTTGAAAATATGTCAAATCATAATCATCAAAATAAACTTTAAACATTCCTTCAGCACTATGAAATGCATATAGGTAGCCCGGTCGATCAATTTCTATTGGAATTGGGCCTGTCCACAATTCGTGCCAAGCATTATCAGTATTGACTTGTATTATCCCGCTCAATGAAGGAATAAATCTAAAATTATCATCGAAAAAGAGATAATTAATATAAGCAGTAGGTTTTAAAGGATCGGTCGCATTGTTTTTTAATATGTTGAATGCCGGAAGAAAATTTGGGTTATTGAAACTATAGTCAATTACTTGAGCATTTGTTAAATCACCAATTGCAGATGCTCCTTGGTTGTAATTACTCAAGCTTTGTATAATATTCTGAATTAACTCTTCAGGGCCTATAGGTTCATTGAGCGTTGCGGTATTATAGTAAGCATGGGTCTTCACAGTAAATTTATCTCTAGGCATAACACGTAGCATCATTGAAGTACCAATTCGCCTTGCAGGATCATCACCATGTAATACAATGCATCGAGTATTTCCTGGATCTGTGCCTCCGGGTCTGTAGCTTATTACATTACCCATATCATCAAACAATTCTTCTTCTTGCGGTTGCCATTCAGGTTCCATAGTTGCAATATAATCTAAAACACTTGGAACTCCTGTTGTCGGTACTGCATTAACAGTGGCCCTGACATTTCCTAGATGATCTTTTACAAAAAAATCGTAAGTATAACTTTCCTGAAGAGAACTCGTAACCATAGGTCTTATCCTCCCTTCATCATGTATAATATACTCCAATTCAGAAGTTGAATTTCCTCCTAGGTTTGTGGTTTTATATATATGCCCATTAATATAATCCGTTAAAACTTCTTCGCCATTCACTTGGTCAATAGCAATTTTTCTTAACTTATTACCGGTAGCATCATAAATGTATGTGATTGTATTCCCGTTACCAAAGTTTATTAATTCCGGCTTGTTTAAATATGTATAGGTAATTGAATTAATATCTTTGTTAATATCACTTATTAAATTTCCGTTTACATCATACTCATAATCATCTGATGTATTCGTACCATCTTTGAAATCATGATTTGAACCATTATTTGTGATATTATCTGTTGTATTATCTGTTACAGTTGCCAATTGATTTGTTGGAATGCTACCAATAGTTTTATAACTGTAATCTAAAACGTCCATATCTACAGGGTTAGTTGAACCAGGTCCACGTTGATTCATTGTCTGGATATTTCCGTTTGCATCATATAAAATATTACTAACTGTAAAATCTAAATCATTTTTTGTCCAAGTGTTAGTCCAACTATTACTCACAATTGCATTTTCTCTAAATTCGGCATGTGTTAACCGGTTAGTATAATCATAGTTGTATCCATATGCTCGTTGCCCTTTATTAACTTCTGCCCCACGCCACAAAACGCCAGCTATGTTACCATTATAACGAGGTTGAGCAAAGCCTTGATCATAACATAAAATTTCTCCAAAATAATTAGTCCATGAAGGATTTGTTGTTTTAACCCAATCAGGATTTATACCGGTAAGTAATCCTCTTAGGTTATAAGAAAACACCTGATTTTCAGTACTACCACCCAGATGCTTATTTGAAAGTCTACCCAGAGCATCATATTGATTATAAACTATAGGCATTTCTCCTAAATTATTTACATTTGAGTAAATATTTGTAAGTCTTCCAAGATAATCATAATTATATCTATTAAGAATACCGCTAGTATTATACATTGAACTTCCACTTAGAGGAAGATTTGCAATAGGGTTGTTGTGAAAGATATAGCTTGCTAAAATTTTATTACTAAAATCATACATGGATGTAGTTATATCAATTCCACTCACTGCATTGCCTTGCTTTGTTTGAATAACTCTTCCTTTCTTATCATAAAAACTATTAGAATTAATCCAAGGGACTAAAGTGCCTGGATTTATTATTTTAACACTACTACCTGTAACCTGTCCATGCATCATATTACTTGCATTCGGTGTTTCTGCATACAATAATCCAGTTGGAAGGTTGCTCACATAACTTCCGTCAAAGCTTGCATATATCCCTGAACCTTGGAATTTATCATAATAAGTATATGTAAGTATCTCTGCATCGATTAATGATTGTGGGTACTGGTAAAGACCTTTACCATAATCTGTCAACCAATTTGTAGTGTAAAATTCATCTGCTGGAGTTGCGGTAATGGAATTAGAGATTAAGTCTTGTAAGACTTGTCTAGTGCTTGCGCTATTGAAAAGACCTGTCAATTTAGTACGTCCTAATTGATCATAAATAATAAAATTCCATTGATTTGCTAATCGAAGATTTCCATCTTGAGATAACACAATCCGGTCTTCCTTGTCATAAATTAAATGCTCCCAATCTTTACCCGGAATCTTCTTTTCTATCATCCTCCCTCTCTCATCATAGATATATTGAAAACATAATTCATTTAGTAAATCTGTTGTGGGAATCCAACCTAAGCTACCTTGTAGTTGTTCAACTGCAAGGGGTGGAATAACAAATCGCAACTGATCTAAATCATCATAAACATAATATGTTTTTAGATAAATCGGAGTAGTCCCGACTATTTTCTCAAGCCTGCTTTGCATAATTAATTTACCTCCTTTATCTTTATATACAACTACTTTCCCTTGATCTTCATCTGTGGTAGTTTCTTTAGATAGTTCACCACTAGCATATGTGATACTAGTCAATGGTTCATCAGCAATTACATTCCAAATCTGAACTTCATTACTAACATTAGTTTCATATTCATTTGTAATTCCTAATCCAACCCATGAATTTCCGGGCGCAAAAGATACCAATGGCCTATTTAGTGGTGAGTTATCGTATTCAACTTTTGAATATCTAATTTTATCATTCACATAGGTTCCTGTCCCTGCAAAAGACTGTGTATTATAAAATGAATTTAGCTCAGAAAAAGGTGATTCTTTAAATTTACCTAAGTTCGTTGTACTTGCATACGGTAGGTATTGTGTACTCACCCTTCCAAATGCATCGTAAACTTTTGTTTGAACCAAATCTTTTGTACTACTACTACCTTTTTTTTGAACTGATTGCAAACTTCTGCCTAACCCATCAAAATACTCAGTGCTAACATTGATCTGGTTTAATGCCAAGGTCATGTTTATTTGACTTACATTTTGTTCCGGATATTTAAGTACATAAATACGCATAAAATTTCTTTTACCCCCTAATGCATTTGATGAATAGTCTGCGGGCAAAGGGTCAGGAGTATTAATAATTCCACTGCTTGTTGGTACAGGAATATTATTTCCAGGTTGAGCAAAGCATCTTTGTGGTAACAACAAAGACAATAGTATATAAATTCCTTTTAAGGCTGTTATATATTTTATTATAGATATTTTCATTTTAGGTTATTTAATAAATTAATCGATAGCATTAATGCCGTATTCATTTTTACTTAGAATATCTCCAAATTGATCTCTAACACATTTTAAACGTCCAGTTTCATCGAAATCAAAGTAGTTAATTTTGTTATTTTCATCACATTTCGTTGCTAAACCGACAAGCGGTATATATGTGGCCGTCAGCATTCGTGATTCTTCCGGATATAATCTTAACTCATCTATATAAGCTCCATTTCCTTTAATCTCAAAATCACTGATATTTCCGCCATGAAGTTGAAGTTTTATCTCACAGTATTTATAATGAGTAGATGCACCTATATCATAATCAGAAATTAACACATTGGCATTACTTGTAGAAGACAATAGAATAGTCTGTCCCATGACTTCAATATGAGCGCTTGCAATAGATGGATCGATAGAATACCAAAAGGATAGAATAAATGGTCTCGCTGTAGTATTTGCAACTGATGCACTATTTGACCAATTTATAATTCCTCCGAGAGTTGTGAGTTTAAAACATTTATTGCCTGTCGGTATTCTTTTTAATGTTGGCAAAGTTGTTCCATCAACAACGTTGGCAAGGTCATATGTCCAATTTCCTTTAAATTCTGTCTCAAAGCTAGAATATGCAATATCGATTGCTTTAGCATTAGTAGCCTTACAAGTCATAAATTCATAGTTATAATCCCAAAGATAGCTAACGGGTTTGCCAGAACTCGTTTGTCCTTCTAATAAATTACCATTCTTGTCAAATATATTTAAGCTAAATTCTTTTATTAAATGAGAATCAAAATTCATAGTGAAGCCAGAAGCAACTGATGTTGCTTGATAACCTATAAATGGATTGTTAGTTTGCAATTTGTAGACTTTATCTAATACTGTTAAATGCTCACCTGAAATGGGCACAGTGTAGTCTTTAAAAGCACTATACTTAGCACTGACAACCTTTGAAACTGAAGGCGATTCGCTCTTCAATGTATAAGTTTCTATGGGGACTGTGTGGATATGTTTTTCTTGAAGATTATGCAACCCTTTAATTGAACCGAAATACGATGTGAAAGGGATTGTATAATCACTAGCATATTTTGTGTAAGTACAATATTCATTACCTTTAGAATCAAAATTTTTAATTCGTGTTGGTTGCATATGTGAAGCATTATCATAAAAATAATCACTTTGTGTAGAAATCACACCTGAAGATAAGTAGCTCTTTTTCTCTTCTGACTCTTTACTTATCCATTCAAGAGGAAATCTGTATTCTGTCTGAAGAAAAGAATATTCAGTAGGTACTGAATACCCTGTAGGAGAAAACATTGAAGTAGAAATGCAATCAGTGCAGCCTTTGTATTTTGCTTCAATACCAGTAAAATATGAATGATTCCCATTACTATTACCATTAGTATGTACATTTTGTGTGTACGTATTAATTTCTTCTGAAACTAAATCATCCGTTGAATTATACACTTTCTTATTTAACAATAACCCACGTCTCCACATTGGGTCAAATTGAAGTATTGAATTAGATGGAAATGACATAAAATCTGTGAATTGATATAGATTCTTCCCGTTTGAGTTTCCTGATATTGATTCAAAATTTTCTGTAACAAATGAATAGTTAATATGCGATCCATTATTAAGCGAGTAAAAACTATTTGAACTATAAGTCGTAGCCATAAATGGTGTCCACCCCGAACAATTACTATAAGGATTGCTAATACTAGTAAGTATACAAGTTGGCACAAAAACTGAAGTATTTGATGCATTACATAAAATTGTTGAAGTTATTTGTTGGCAATTAGGCATAAAAGCTAGGTCTAATGCATATATGGTAAGCAATTCACGATAAAAAGGTAATGAAAAGATTTGACCAGAGCTCCCAATTTCTGGCGCCGGTTTATTATAAGCATAATTAGTTATAATGCTATTTGAAGGACTGAAGGGATCAACTTTTTTAACTTGCTTCACCCTTAACCCACCCACGAGATCATCTGGACTTTGCGAAGTTGACGGAATTTGAATAGAAAGGTTTCCATTAATAATAAATCCTCCCATCTTTGAAGAACACTCAAGTATATAATCCCCTGGCATTAATGTAAAATACTTTGTTTGAGTTAATGAATTTACGTTATTAAGATTTATTACTTTAATGGCTGTGCCAATTATTGTGCCTGATCCAATATCATATTTAAATACTTTAACGCAACTTGCCCCATGTGAAACTGTCAATGGCCAATCAACTGATAGACCACAAGGGGTTAAATCCGCTTGAAAAGTAGTACCAACTCCATTAATGCAACTTATTGGCACACTTATAATAGTGTTTGAAAGAGCCGATTGAGGGCTAGTCAAAATGCATGAATTTGGAATGGTTTCAAAATGTTGCGAAATATTTTGGGTTGTATATGTCGTAATTGTACTCTGAGTAGGAAATATTCTATTGCTTTCAAATTCATATTCAATGAAACCACCTGTCGGTAATTCTATCTTTTCAAGTACCCATGCTTTAACTTTTAATTCATTGACTTCTCTATTAGCGAATGGATTTCCTGTTTGAGTACTTGTATGAGGAAGCAACGATTGGTTGGAAGTAGCACCATTGAAAAAACCCCAGTGATCCTGAGCATAAGAGTACAATGATGGTAATTTAGTTGCATTATAAGTGAATTGGTATTTTTCTAATGCTGAATTATTATTTATAATACCAAGTGTGTTATTGATCTCTATATTATCTAACCTTAAACGTTTATTATCATAGGTAGTAGATGAAGAATTTGTAGAATTGAAATAAGAATAATTAAAATTAATTTCCTTAATTAAATCTCCATTAATATTTGAAACCTTGATCTCATTAACCTTTGGTATTACCATTGTAAGTGATGGCACACTTTGTACAACATCTTCTCTATTATTACCATTTATATCAGTAAAATTAACCTCTCCGTTTTTAAACACTATTTTGTTGACCTGTTTCCCATGTATTATTGTATTGTAATAATGGTTATCTATGTTGCCACACCATAGGTCTTGAATAACAGGATTATTAGGGTCAATTGCAAGAAATCTAGCAGTTTGGGAATGACCTGCATCAGTTTGATACAGAGTATTACTATATTCAAATTCAATTTTATCGGTAAGATTCGCATTGACAATTTTTGATAAAAACCATGATGTTTTATTGAAATTCACTGTTGAACTTCCTCCCGAAGTAGATTTGGTTCTTGTTTCCTCAAATTCTAAGAAATAATATCTATCTCCATTTTCTATGGTAATAACAAAAGGATAAACAATCCCAAGTTCATTTACGCTTTCTTCAATGAGGTAATTTTTCTTAGGAAAAGTAAAAATTGTACCGTTTATTTTTGTAAATCTCACTGCATGTCCATTTGCACTGAAAGAATAAATATCAGGAACTCCATCAAACCCAGGTCCAATTGCCTCAGCTAAGTCAACCAAATCTTCATAACTGGTAGTGTTATAATTTGAATTTAATTCGCCCTGCCAAAGATTACCTCCTCTTGTAGAGTAAGAATTATTATCCTCAATTCCTTGTATTCTTCTAGAAATAATTCCACATGAATTCAAAGACCAACCAAGTCCGACTTCAGTTGCTACTTGATTCACTCTAATCCCTCCTGCATCATAGTTTATAGAAATAGGAAATGTTAAGCTTCCCGATTTTATTTCATAAAGCGGAATATTTATCTGAGGAACTCCTGTCGCATAATTTACTGTATTATCTAGGTACTGATTCATTGCTGACACTGATGGTGATGGCAACTTAAAATCTATCTGAGCAAAAATTTTAATTACCGATAAAGTAAGCACAAGTGCTAAAATACATTTCTTCATATTTAGATTTTTTAATAATTCATCAATTTTTTTTCCAACCAAACCTCCAAATAACCGGTGTACTTGCATTACCAGATTTCCAGAGAAAGTCGTAGGCGAGCAACATTGTTCCTGAATATTTAGAATTGATTTTATATGTCTTTTGAATACCACAATATGCTATATCTCTATAGTACTTTGTGGTAGTAATTAATTGTTGAGGAATACCATCAGTAGCAGGAATTAATTTTGTGTCCTGATAGTTTTTATACACTCTCTCGTAACCTACTTGACCACTAATGCCAAATATCCATTTCACATTGGCATTTACCCCAATTCGTAATCCTTCAAAACTTAATTTAATATTTTGCCAGTTTGTTCCCATTCCCAAAGAACCTCCGGCAACAAAACTATATGTTAGTCTTGGCGTATGTTTAAATCCTAGTTGAGCATTCATTTCAAGTATTGCAGGCAGATCATTATTTGATTTTAAAACTTGCCAATTATAGCTTTTCTCTAATCGTAACCTTAATGGTAATTCTCTCATAGAATTTACCTTAAAACTTGGTTTCTTAATTTTATGAAGTGCATCTTTAGCCTTAGTTATATCTTGTTTTACTTTTTTGATATCTTCAACTTGCTTTTTTACTTGCGTATTTAATTCTTGCAATTTTTCAGATGAATTTCCAATTTGTGTACTCAATTGCTTGTTTACTTGTCGCTTAGTTTGATAGCCCATTTTCTCTAAATCTCCTGCACTTAAATTGTTCTGTATACTCCCATTCGAATTTTGCTTTCCTGCCAATGAATAATGAGAATTTGAAAGATGTTCTTCAAAACCCTTCATCCCCCTTAAATAATTTAAAGCCTTTTCTTCTAAGATACTTGGATCATTAGCAATATTCTTAAATGCTTTTAATTGTTGCTGATAATAATAAGTTTGTTTTTCAATTCCTTTGATATTACCAAACCCTTTATACTGTGAAGTAATACTCTGAATTTGATTATTCAATGCTTGATTGTAATCAAGTTTTTCTTGCAACGAATTTAACTCTTCCAATTTTGAAGTTTCAAAACCAATTTTATCAAATACAGACTTAGCTGTGTTAAGTTTTGATGTTGCGTAATTCTCTATCTTTTTCAAACTGTCGATGGTTGATGTCAAGCTACTTTTTGCTTTTTTCAAGCTTGCCTCTTTACTATTTGCTTTTAACTCTTCAAACCCTCCATCTTGCTTAAGTCGCGAATACAGAACAGAATCCTTTTGTTTCACTTTTTCAAAAAGCGTTTTTCTTTTTTTGCTAATCGTTTTAATTCTATTTGTGATTTTCTTTCATATCTATTAGCTAGATTTTGTAATTTTTGTAATCTAGAATTAAGATATTTTCTAGAGTTTTGAATAAGTCCAAGTGAATCATTTGATGAAGGCCTCACCTTTACATAAGATTGCGCATCAGATACCAAATATTGAAGCATGCAAATAAGTACTATGAGTAGAAGCCGATTCATTAAAAATTCGTTTTAATGATGAAATATTTATTGTAAGTGGATTTCATTAAATGTTAGTTTGGTTTCTTGATTTCACTTTTTCAAACACAAGGTAGTAATTCAATTAATACCTTTTCGAGTAAGTTCATAAACAGGTATTCTAATTTCATAAACACGTCGTTTTAGGTCATGGATGCGTTTTTGCATGTTGAAACACGCAAAATATTAGACTATATTTTAATCTTCATTTTCACTTTTGGAATACACTTTTCATTACAGTCAGTGTAATTAATTACCATACAAATATGTAAACAGAATCAATCATAAAGTAAGTAATTATACGTAGTCATATTACGTATAATTACGTTTACATATACTACAACAATGTATGAACTATATGATTGGCATGATCGATTAATAAAATTACCAACAATTCATTTTTAAGACTTTGTATTTTCCACAAATGGCACAATGTATAATTATTGCTATAAAACAAGGGGAAGATTTGTTTGCAAATGAGTACTAATGTGCAAGGAATAGAGTCAGCTATTTAATTGCTACAATAGTTGAATAAAGAGCGATTAATCTATAATTCACTCTGTAAATTCTAAATGCAATCCAGTGTAAATCTTTATGATTCATCTTATTCATTAATTCTGTTTGAACAAAGACATCTTCATCTTTGTGAGCAATTACATTATTTCTAATAGTTTTAAGCAAATAACCTGAATTCTTTTTAATATCGTTGAATTCAGTTCTTATTTCTTTAAGTTCCTCTTTATTTAGAAGTATTGAATTTTGCAATTCGTTAGAATTTAATTCTTTGCCGATAAATTTTCCAATCTTTTGTAATAGCTCATACGCTCCAAGTGAAACAACTCTTGTAAAATAGTTGGCCTCATACTGATTACTACACACAATTGATAACTCTAAGTATTTTAAGCCAATTATGAAATCATTTTGATGAAGGACAAGAAATAAAATTGAATCCAATCTGTCCTTAATTAATTTATCCTTTTCTGGTTCAAGAATTTTCGGATAAACTTTGATAGTTTTGATTAGATTATTTAGTTCGATTAATTGGTTGTCATACTCTGAAATTCTTTGCATAAGATTATCCATATCATTCGTTCAAATATTGTATTGGAAATTATGAAATACCAATCAACCTTTCACCAAAGGGTAAATTAATAAACAGAACTTAAATCTATCTTCTCAATTGCAATGATGCCTATAGCTTGATTATTGTATTCTTTTAGGTGGTAATATTTTGATAGGTTTAAATGAAACTAAACTAAATGTTCCAGATACAAAAAAGTATCTTGGATCTTTATTTCCTGTACTAATAATGTTATATCCAATGTTCAATGCTTGAGCAAACTTGTACCTAGCAGATTTATCAAAACTTCCATCTGGCTTTTTGTCGTATCTATTAAAGCTTTGTCCTAAGAAGTTTATTACTAGTCCTAAGTTATTATTAGGCGATTGCTCATTACTAAATACTCCAAAATAATAAGGAGTAATAGCAAAGGGTAATTTTTTATTCTTTCGCCCACTTAACCAAAATTGTGGTGAAGAAATTGAAATTCTATAGTTGCTTACTGGCTTTACGGGTGAGATATATCCATCATTTTGTCCATTGGTTGAAATATTATTGTCATAATAAAATGTGTTCGGTTGTTTTTGATATGGTGTGAGTTTATCAGTTAATATTGAATACTGATAAGTACCTGATAATGAGATAGCAAATTTTGTAAGTCTAAAGAATGTCATATTAGCCTTTATGCCTGGGCTAATTCTATTTGTCCTTTTTTTCCGAATTGTTGAGTTATCGTATCATAAAAATTGAAGTTTTGATACTCGCCAAAAGCAGAAATTGAATAGGTATTATAGAATCTAGATTTTGAAGTTGAGTTAATTAAAGAGTCAAAACCCCATGATAGTCCGAATTTAGCGAAGGAGAATAATTGGTTTTAGAGTTGAATATGAGTGTCGATTTTGTGTTATTGACAATGTTTCCTTTAATAAAAAGAACTTTGGATTTTGCCATTGTATAAACGGTATCATTAGTAGCATCATATACTACATAATATAATTTTTTATAGAAATTTCTAATCGGCGTAGTAATACCTACATTATTTGATGATAGTTGAGGCTGGACAGTTGTCGTGGTAACCCCAAATAAAAGTTGCCTTTTGAATCAGTTATTACATCTTGCCCATAAGTACTGGCAAAGAATAATAAAAAGATTTTCGTTAAATAGTATTTTTCATAAATATGTTATTTTGAACTCATTTTGCATTTCATACTATTTCAATAATCTTGAAAAAGTATCAGATTATCCTTCATTTCTTTATCTCTACCCATTTCTTTGTCCTTAGGCAAAGGTAATTTTCAAATTCTTTGATTACTAAGTATTTCTACTTAATTCATTTAAGTATTAACTCTGTCAACACAACCGGTAAAGGAGCCTTCAGCTGCGCGCGTAGGTGTTCGAAAACCCTTTCGGAACTGTAGTTAGTATGCAATACGAGCCGACAAGAAACTTCGAAATAGAATGAAGGAAGTTGCGAGCACCCACAAGAGGTAAACAATTAAAAGTATACAAAGTTTGAAGAACATCATTTAGTAAACAAATGCTGAAAACTTTGTAGACGAATTGTTTACTCCATAGGCATACTTTTAAATATCAAATCTTACTCAAAAGTATGCAACTATGCAAGAGGATGCTATAGCTCTAAACGAAGAATGAGTTCAAGAGCTATGTGCATCATCGCAGTCGCAGTGGGGATAGCCGGCTCGCCTATACTGGGAGGAGTGGATGAAAAGATGTATGAGGAAACCCCCAGACGGCAAAGCTATGTGGAATGAGTAAGTGGGTTTGTATTCATCATAAGGAATAGTTTGTTTAGCTCTTGCGTGAGGTAACTATTCCATGAATGAATACATGTTTAGGTCGAATGTAACAAGCGAAGCCAAGTCTGGGATAAGAGTTGACAAAATACTTGTTTTCAGACACTAGAGCCTCCCGAACAAAGTAAGCGTGAGAAGCAAATATGGTGACAAACTTATGTAATAACCCCGAAAAGGGACTGAAGGACTAAAGTTGAAATGCGATACCTTCCTGTATTGCTACTTCAGTATCGCATTTGATCTTTAGGTTTGGCGACATTTTTGCCGAGCCTTACTTTGAGAGACCATTTTACCGTCTGTAAATACAAATGAAATCGGTTAGAGAAACTCAATTCAAAGCCAAGTATCTAATGATAAAAAAAATGAGTTTAATGGTTACTCTTATTCTCTTGTTTCATATTAAATGTATAGATGTAGCCTATGTTTATTGCAAGTGCGCTAAGTAACATCATTATTATTGATGAAATTGTATTCACATTCAGTTGTTGAGAAGAAAAGTACTGTCATTACTGACAATAAAATAGTAATGATTTTTGATTGTTACTTTGATGTAGTTGAAAGTTAGAAAATAAGTTGAGTTACTTTACATTCAGTTGGGAGTACCTCTACCGTTCCTGTTTGAGTTTGACCTGTAGTTGATTTTACCGCCGTGTAAGTATAGTTACCCCAAGGCACTTCAAAGCGAATAACTCCTGTATCATAACAACTAGCAAGAAACTGAGAGCCTACTATCTTATCAGTCATATTTACGCCATAAGGCCCTGTTAAGGTGACTTCAATAAATTCTAAACTAGAATTAAAGAAAAAGTCATCATAACAATAAAACGCAGCATTTCCAGTTGCGTATTTCGGAGTTATAACTTCATTGTATACAGTTGCTCCACATGAGTTAGTCATAGTTAACTTGACTGTATATGGTGTTCCGATATTAGTATAAGTATGTAAAGGTGATTTTTGAGAGCTTGTGGTACCATCTCCAAAATCATATAAATAAGCATCTGCTGTACTACTTCCATTAAATTGAATCTTGCCATGATAGTATTGAGAATGTTGATAGGTAAAATATCCCAATGGTTCATCACAAGGAGGAGTGGTGGTAGTTGATTTTTTATCACATCCAAAAAAAGAATAGTAGCATAAAGAGTATAGGAATGGTTTTCATAGAAATAAATTTTTGCATGTTAATTAGTTTTGTATTGAACAATTAAATTTTAATAAAAACACAAGAGTTCTGTGCATATAGGGGGAAAGCGAACTCATGTGCTTTGTGGCTTATCGCCTGTAATTTGACTTTCCTGATACTTTTCCTGTACCGTTACAACGGTTACAGTTTTTGTAGCCAGTGCCATGACATTTACGGCATTTGTCGAGCGGAATTCTTGGATCATGGCATTGAACTTGTCCGCTACCCCCGCAACGTAGGCAATCTTTGTCGTATGACATATGAATAGTATTGGTGACTACTTATTCTGTTCGATAAAGCCGAAGGAGGATTTGAAATTCTTCTACTTTTAATCCTACTTGAAATGAAAAGAGAACATACTAATGATCTATTTAACCTCACAAGAAACATAGTCTCCCTGACTAGTTGTTAGGATTAAATCACAGGCATCTTAGCCTTCTTTTTAGTGGTATTAGGAAGAGAAATGCCTCTGCATCTGGATTGCTTCCGGATTCGATACAGGTACAAGTCCTATCCTTTTGCAGGAGGCAATTGCAAAGAGAAATAGGCAGAGCAAGATTGGTAAAATTTTTTTTCATGTTAATGTTTTATGTTTGTTCTTGATAATATTATCGAACACAAAGTTTTAGTAACATGATTGCATAACCTAATCACTTTGATTCATAAATTATGTTGCAGATTGAATAAATTATTCACTTAAATAGTATCTTTATGGAAAATAGTAAAGGGATGGTTGGCGGTAAAATAAGGACATTTAGAATGTTGCGTGGCTTCTCTCAAGAGCATATGGCAGCAAAGCTTGGTATTGATCAAACAAAGTATTCTCGCATTGAATCAAGTAAACAAAAAACCTCCTGAAGATTTGCTAAAGGTATTGCTGATTTGTTAGGTGTATCAGTTGCAGACATTAATAGCAATGAGCCAGTTATTATAAATAACAATGCCTCTAATAAAGGCACTCAAATTGGACACAATGAAAATTTCTATGCAGACCAAAAAGAGCTTTACGAAAAACTAATCAATACCCAGAAAGTAGAAAATGAAAGATTAGTTAAACAAAATGAACTTCTTGTTAAACAGATAGAACAAATGATGAAACTTCTTGAAAAGAAGAAGTAATATAGGCTACCAATTAATATCCGGAAAATCTTCTTCCCTATACTTAAATCAACACCACGAGAATTACTTTCTTTCGCACCTTTCTCGAACTTCTTAATCAAAGTTTTATGATATTCGGTTGATGTATTAAATATTTTGTTAATCAGCAGAGGAATTTCTCTAAATCTCGGAGTGCTCGGAATGGTGCTTATAAATGTCCAACGAGCATGTTCGTAAATAAGGAAAATATATTTTGTTCCAATATCAATTCCTTTACCAATCAATGGGGTTATTCCTTTAGCACCTGCCTCATCAGATTCATTGAGTGCACTTTCAATCACCATTTCAAGATTGTAAAGTATTGTTTGATGTCTTTTGTTATCAGTGAAAAAGGAACATTGATACCTTGATATATTAGTGAATAAAAGAACATCAATCCAAACAACAGAGAATCCATAATGTGTTACAAAACTATCACTACCTTTTATTACAAATTCTTGTTTTACGGCATCACCAGAAATCGCTTTTCTTACTTCGTATGCGAAGCACATCAATAGCTGATACTTCCCTTTTGTATCTTCTTCATATTCGTCAAGAGTATCTGCCAATTCATGAATTACATCATATAGCAAATCAAGTTCTGATGATTGTCCATAAATAATTAATCCGGTACCGCTTGGTGTAGGTTTTGAAAATAGCATTGAAAGTATTTCATTCGAAGTTACAACCTATTGAAAATTAAAATTGATTTCTAGGAACACAAAATCAAAAATACATTAGTATTTTTCGAAAGAAATTGTGGTCGATATTATAAATGGGTCACATGTCACTATAACAATAATAAATATTTTAATAATAAAAGATGAACAAGAATATGGGCAAGAGTGATAGCTTTTATAATTCAATAAGAAAACAATCAATTCATTCAATTTTGGCAGAATTATAAGAAGTATATTTATACCGAAATTATCGATTCAAATAAAGAAGAAAATATTATTACAGAAAGAAAAATTCAGTATTGTACACTGGTTGATGGTGAAACTAAAAGTAATTTCATTTTACAGATATTCACGGAAATGTTATAGACAATTTTGAATTTAAAGATTCAGAAGTTGAATACCTTAAGAAACGTATTGAGGTAACAAATAACAATTGGCTTAAAGTTAAATACTCCACAGATTCTATGGCAAAAATCTAAGCATGCTAAATATGCAGAAAATACAATTATTTCACTCTTGAAAATAATTGACAGCACTAAATTTGAAGACCAAGATGAGCTGAAATCAGTTTTAAGAACAATAATTTTTGCGTAGCTACAAACACAAAGCAATGTACAAGTGAAGTTAAAATATTTTTTCTATTACGTTACTTGAAAGCTCTTCAATATGGATAAAAGGAGAATTATTAAAATTATTGTAGAATCAACCTTATTTAATAAGGGTGAAATGAAGTCATTTAAAATTGAGATTGATGACTATATTGATCTGTCAAATTCATCAGCTTATTTCAATAACAAACAAAATTTGGAAATCCTAATAGCAGTATTTGAAAAATTTGGCAAGAGTACTCATTCATTATATGAATCCCTAGCTATAAATGAGGATATTATAATTACTGAACATCCCAATGATGAAGATTTTGGAAATTAACTTCATGGGGAAATAAAGCAGGTTACTTTAAGAAAGCAAAGAAGGCAAAAGAATACGAATTATCTCTAAGAGAATTTAATAGGCTTAAGCAATTTGCAAAACTTGGAAGTATAAGCGTTTCATTAGATAGTGAACATATAGAAATCTTTAATGAATACCTAAGAAGTTTTTCAACCAAAATTTTAAATCTAACGACTGAATCAATATTGGCCTATTTTTCTGCCATTGAAAATATACTATTTGATTTTAAGTCCAATGAAGAGAAAACAAAAAAGAATATAAAGGCTTCAATTTATAATTTATGTAATACCACAGCATTTGATATAAATGGCAATTTCAATGAATTGAATGATAAAGAAAAACTTAATAGAGAAATTACAAACAACTACACTATTGCATTAAATATTCATTTCCATGCCATCTTTCAAAAAGTATTTGTTGAGGGAATTATTTTGGGGAAATTGAATTATTATTCGGTTATAGATTATTTGAATAAACATACATGGTATGGAATTAAGTTTAATAGAATGCTAAAATGAAAATGCAATTAGATAAGAACTCACATGGATCACCTTTATTAGCTCCAGGAATACATTGTCTCTTTTTCTCACTATAATACTCTGTATTAATGAGAACAAATAAAACTACTAATTACATATTATCAGTTGACTCACTAACGATGAAATTTGAAGGCGCTCTAAGAGACTTTATAAGATTATGTGGTGGCTCAACTTCAATATTCAAAAAAGATGAATTACAAGAACAGTTGTTAGATGAACTATTAGAAAACCCTATAACACAAAACTATTTTACAGTAAATGATGTAGAACTTTTTAAATATACATTTACAAAAAAAGGCAAGAATCTGCGAAACAATGTAGCTCATTCATTTTTAGATTTTTCCGATTATAATTTCCAATCGGCTAGCCTTTGTTTTTTTTCTGTATATTAAGATTAGGCAAATACACTTTTGAAGAATCTAATGAAACAAATCAGTCTAGAAAAGAGTTTTCCTTCTGTGTATCTTGTTTTGTTGATACAGTTGAAATAATTTGCGTTGTTGCTTAAACCCTCCATATCGTTTTCTTGAATATGCAATAATTTCATTCTGTAAAAATGTCTTAGGGAAAGTAAGCGGATTAGTAACTGCAGAAAATGGTTGAGAGATGGTTCCATCGATAAGAAGTTTGATATAGATAGCATACTGTGGAAGCATGGATAAATCATCTTTGGTGAACGTAGGATAGAATTCATGTCCAATAGTTTCCGCATCTTCTGTACCAATTCTAAAAGTAATGAGTGAGCCTACATTTCCGAAAATGGCTTTTCGAATATCCTCGTGTAACTGGTCAAGGAATTGATGGGTAAGAAATAATGACAACCCATATTTTCTACTTTCAGAAAAAGTATGTCTGCAAATGAAAGTGTCACAAATGAATGCATTTCATCAATGTATAAATAGTAAGGTGTTCTTTCATTGATATGTCTCTTTCTCTCAAGCGAAGCTGTTTGAAACTGAGTAACTAAAAGTGAACCAAGAAATTGTGTTCCGGCTTCACCTAATATTCCCTTTGATAGATTGACAAGCAATATCATCTTTTCATCCATGACCTTTGAAATATCAAAGGATGAAATTGTATTCCCAATAATCGACCTGATAATAGGATGTGTTGAAAGGATTCCTACCTTGTTGAGGATAGGAGAAATATGTTCATTTTTTGTTGTTGTGGAAAGCGGGTTATACTCCTTATTCCAAAAGTCATGCAGGGTTGAATTGCGGTTAAGATAATTGAGCATATAATTCCTGAAATTTGGAATCAGTTAATACAGGTGTAACTATCAAGCAAAGAAGAATGTGGGTAATAAGTTAGAGTATTGAATAGTATTCCTTAGAATATGCTCCATTCTAGGCCCCCAGGACTCCGCTCCAGAGCCAAACACAGAAACAATATTAGATGCCACTTGATACCTATTTACTTCCTTGACCTTGTAGAGTGGATTATATGTCGATTACATGGTCTGCATCAGAAGGGTTGAAGTAGGTAACATCTTGGATTCTAATTTAAAAGTGAAATTTAGAATTTGGTTTATCAAATCTCCATGAGGATCAAATATCCTACTCCCTCCCTTGCAGAATATCACCATTGCCATGTTTAAAAGCAGGGTTGATTTCCCTGTTCCGGTTTTACCAATACAGTATATATGTCCACTTCTGTCATTTTCTTTTATACCGAATACTTGGTTACTGTTTTGATGGTTGGTTGTGCCGATTGGAGTGATGGGCATCGACTTATTATATCGGAAGTGGTTGAAGAAATAAGGGAGGGGAAAATTAAATTTGGGAACTAACTATAAGTCGAGATAAGGATTTGAGAAAAAATTAGTTTGACTTCTTTTTTTAGTTACTTGTTATCTTCGTCATATTGATCTATTACAGAATTTATTCTTTTATTAGGGGGTTTATTTCTTTACGTCTATGTTAAACCCTCTTACAATGCCAATAATTTCTTCTATTGTTTTAGGGACATCAGGGCTCTGAAAGATGTTGCGACCAACTAGCTACCCATTGGCACCACATAATATTGCTTTGAAATTGTATTACTAAGTTGCTGTCGGTTTCTCCTCCAGCTACAAGAATTGGTACACCCGGGGCAACCAGAAACGACTTTTTCAAAATCATCTCCATCTGCAATATAGGCACCTAACCAAATCTGCTCCAAGTTCTGCACATGTTCTCGCAATATGACTGATAGTATGAATGTCATGACTATTATGCGCATGCCAAAGAGTAATGGCATACCATATTTATAGCATTTTTCAGAAACAAGAGATATATCTCGCAACATAGAAATTTCATTAGGCGTCCCGAAGTTTATATGTACAGAGACTGCAGCGCAGCCATAAGATGTAGCCTCCTTCCACATCCCCAACAAATTTTTGTGTCCGATCTCCCAATGTTGCGCTTTGCCGAAAGATGCATTATTATTGGCAAGTCTGACTTTTACAAGACATCACAACATGCAGTTATGATTCCTTTATGAAAGGAATTATTCCATCAAGATGTAGATGCGACAGAGCTCCTATAGTCTGCTCAATACCACCACAATACCTTTGATTGGCCCATGGTCATACCATGATCCATTGGCACTAAAACGGTAACGAGTGTTATGATGGCGAAATAAGCTTTTTGATACGGATTGCTTTCCCTATATTCATATTTATTTTATTATCTATTAAGACTAGTGCTTTAAATAAAGCGAACTACTTCGTCAAGCTGACGTCTAGTTTTGGGATGAACAGGGCAGCGTGACGATATCCAAAAAAGCCCCCATTACGGCAATACATGTTTTTTTCCTTTGATTCAAGGAAGCCATCTTTTATCAATGTTCTTCAACACCCGATGGAATGAATCCCTTAATCGGACAAGAATCAATTCCCATTATCGCTGCTGCTAATATCATATTAGCAAGAGCAATATAGGCTTGCTTTCCAGCCCAATCAATTCGTTTGCGAAGATCTGTTAGATCGTGTTTGTCATTCTGAAAAGCAGTTACTTTTGAAATAGACACAGAGTAAGCTTCATCACTCATTTTTTTTATATCTTGACTAATGTGTTTAAAATACTCGGAATTTGGTTCTAAATCTTTGGTTACCGTGAATTATTACAAGTGACTTGCTGAGGCTAGTTGGAGTTGTGCGCCTGAAGCATGTTCGGTGATTTTTGATCGAATTCTCTCATCCTGAACTATAATAATTTTCCACGGTTCTAGACCAAAAGAACTTGGTGAATACCGTGCAATATTAGCAATATCTTAAAATCTTCGTCAGGAATTTTACGCTCGGTATCAAATGTCTTTACAGCATACCGCCAAGTGCCGCCTCAAATTTTAGAATTTTCCATAATTTGCTTTTTCAAGTTTGTATCTATACTTCCTCCCAACCATCATCGAAGCGCTTCATCAAAGACTTCCAATTATTTCTTTCTTGCGCGACTGGCAAAAGAGAAACAGCATTATCATGTTTTTTGTTATAATCTTTATTGTCCTAAAATAACAAGCAATCGCGTTATCAAAATCTGGAATGATATATAGAACGGAAGTGAAGATTTATTTTGGCATCAAATTATGACCATTTTGAAGAAGATCTGTACACATATCTATGTGAGCCTTCATTTCGTCTGATGGTGCCTTGGGAACTACTCGAAGATATGTAAATGCATTCATGAGTCTGGACATGGTTTACTAGTTTATCTTCCAGTGACTGCAAATAGTTTTGGGCCCTCCTTTCATAGATTTTGCCTGAAACCACATGTCCCGCCCTTCGTACCTACTACTCTGATATATTTTGAACGGCTCACCAAATGTTATTACGAATTCGGAAATCGATTCTTTATAAATTCTTATAAAACCATCACCAAACGCAACTTTGTTACCTCAAAGCGGTATTCCTCTACGGTCTCTACTCTATATAATATAATAACTGTTAATAGAACTGCGACTAAACTAAAAACAAGAACCAAGTAAATAGGAATAATAGGTATATTTTGATTATTAATCAGTCACAAAGGACAAAACTAAACCAATAACAGCACCAAAACACAGAGATTATAATCCTGTAACAATCTTTGATAAACGATTTTTGTCCTTCATTTTAGAATGTTTTTTGTTATGTTGATTCTCTCTTATCTTCAACTATTTCCGATCTGATTTCCGTCAGGATCAACAACAAAGAAATAGCGAATATCTGTTCTGCCAGTCTGAATACCATTGTCGTTGGAATATATTTCCTTAACATTTCATATGCATTTTCAATATTATCAGTCTGAAGAGAAAATGATCTATTCCAATAAATTCATTATGCTTTATTTCATTGGAAATTGTTTTACTAATAATAGGTGCGACCGAATAGCAGAACAACTCAAGTATAAAGTTTTTCTCTTGATAGGTGAATGATTTTCACATCCCCATCCTTAGAGTCAAAGTTATGACATTCAGCAAAATCAAGCAATACATAAAAGTCCCTTGATTTGGTAAGATCTGTTACATTAATTGACACGTGATGAATTTTTTAAATTTAGCACAACCCACTTTTTAATTTCGTTGATTGGTTTTACTGCAATCACTTCAATCTCAACACAACATTCCGGTTTAACTAGTTTATTGATTTCAACCAAGTGCTTACTGGCTTAGAGCTAGCAAAAAAAAAACTCATCGCGAACAGCAGATACTTTTGGGACTGCCCCATATCAGTTACGAATATCTGTGCTTTAACTACATTATCCAAAAGTCATATCAGCATCCCTAAGGATTTTCCAATTTGACCAAAATGAACCGTGTCTGCTCGGCAAAATCATTTGGAGCTACAACTTTTACCATTATCATCCTCTGATACTTGACCAGTTACAAATA
>JADJJH010000008.1 GCA_016706595.1 Bacteroidota bacterium
TTTATTACCCAGTTTAATATAAAGATGCATTCAAATTAAGTATTGTGATTCCAGCTTTATAGCATTGAATCTTGCAAGTATTATCCAAAATAGAAGAGATGATTTTATTTGTAGCCAACTAATATATCATGTTCTGGGTGGTGAATGACGGAAGTAAAGATATCGTTACTAAGATGGACTACAACAATTCAAAATCAATAACCCGAATTTTCATTACAAATTATTTCACATTCGCAAAACCGTGGATATGGAGGTGCTTTGAAAAGCGGAATACTGCATCAAAACAGAGTATAGTAACGATGGATGCCGATGGACAACATCGAATGGAAGACTTACCTAAATTATATCAGCGCATGAAATTGGAAGGCGCAGATTTGTGTATTGGCAATCGCAATTTTAAAGGTTCCAGTTTTCAAGAAATGTTATAAAAAAATGGTGCTACTTTGTTCAAAATCTATCCGGTATTGAGGTTAGTGATTTAAATAGTGGCATGAAAATGTACAAAACTGCCATTGTGAAAAGCCTACTTAAATACACGCCCAATGGTATGCCGTTTTCGATACCATTGTACTCTTACATCATCAGTTTAGGTATAAAATTGTTGAGAGGATATTGACATTCGTGCAAGGAAAACAGGAAAGTACCATCAATTATAAAACCGCCATTTATACCATTGTAAGTGGCGGAATATCATTATCAATTTCTTTCCTTTCAAATTTTTTCTATATCTCAGTACTCCTTTTGTACTAACATAATATGGGGCTTGCCACCGTGTTGATTGGAAAAGGGTTAAGTACAGGAACTTCGTTTTTATTATTGGCGAGCTTAAATTTTTTCTTTTTTGGTATCATACTCGAAAACGTGGTACGGTCGCGTTTCGAGCATTATACTTATGTAAAAGAACCTTAGTTTATTGAAAAATATTTTTTAACTGTCATAATAAATGAATTCAAAACTTAAGGATGGAAACCACTACCGGAAGTTTATATAATTTTTAAACCAACATCATTTTTTAATTACAGCAATGTAATAAAACAATTATAATATTGTATACATGGAAAACGCAGCTAGGCCACATATAATCGAATTTAAAAGAATAGGCGATGCATCCTTAGGTTATATTTCTTAGCAAAAAGAGACACTTCCTTTTGAGGTGAAAAGAGTGTATTGGACCTATTTTACACCTGAAGATGTGCAACGTGGCGGCCATGCACATTATGATCTTGAACAAAATTTTTTGCTGTAGCCGGTAAGATTATTGTAAAAACTGAATTATTAAATGGAGAGATTGGAGAATTTATTTTAGACAAACCAAATATGGGTTTATACATTCCCAAAATGTGCTGGCGAGAGATGCAGTACACCCACAATGCCGTGCAAATTTGTATGGCAAGTTTGGCTTATGCAGAGGATGATTATATCAGAGATTATCAAGAGTTTAAAAATAAATCTTTGTAATTATGAAGTTTAATAATAGAAATGTTTTTATTAGTCCAAATGCAACAATTGGGAAAAATGTAAAGATAGGTGACAATACAACCATTTATGATAACGTAAGTATCGGTGATAATTCCATCATAGCTAACGATTGTATTATAGGTGAGCCAAGCAACGATTATTATTTCAATGCTGCTTATCTAAATCCGCCAACAAAAATTGGTGCGAATGCTTTAATTAGAAGTCACGCCATAATATATGCGGACTGTACTATTGGTGATAATTTTCAAACCGGTCATCGGATTACCATACGAGAGAAATCGGTTTTTGGCGATAACTGCCGAGTAGGTACTTCTTCTGATATTCAAGGCCATTGCCTATTTGGCCATCATTGTTGGCTACATTCCAATGTATTTATCGCACAAAAATCAAGGGTAGGCAATTTCGTTTTTATTTATCCATACGTCGTATTCACAGATGATCCAACGCCCCCATCAAACATTTGTAATGGACCAACCATAGGTGATTATTCGCAAATTGCAGCATGTAGTATTTTGTTACCGGGTGTTACAATAGGTAAACATTGTCTAGTTGGTGCCGCAAGCATAGTCGGAAAAGATGTTGCCGATTATCAATTGGTTCTGGGTAATCCTGCCAAACCGATAAAAGATGTAAGAGAAATAAAATCCAGAGAAACCGGTGAAGCACATTATCCTTGGCCTTACCGATTTGATAGAGGTATGCCATGGCAAGGAAAAGGTTTTGAGAATTGGGAAAAAGAACAATAAATTAAAAGCATGAATAGAATACCTTTTTTACATTTTGAACCCATGCATTCGGCTATTCGTACTGAAATGCAAGAAGCATTTCAGAAGGTTTACGATAGCAATTGGTTTGTGATGGGTAAGAGTGTTGAAACCTTTGAACAAAATTATGCGAGTTTTAATAAGGTAAGTAACTGTATTGGTGTTAGTAACGGTTTGGATGCTTTACACTTAGCCTTAAAAGCTTTAGGTGTTGGGCCCGGTGATGAAGTGATTG
Source organism: Bacteroidota bacterium (assembly GCA_016706595.1). GTDB lineage: Bacteria > Bacteroidota > Bacteroidia > Chitinophagales > Chitinophagaceae > OLB11. The sequence goes on from JADJJH010000008.1 coordinate 2,479, forward strand.
TACCTTCTAATACATACATCGCAACTTTGTTGGCGGTTTCATATGTAGGTGCTACGCCCATTTTAGTAGAGCCCGACTTAGATACTTATAATATCAATCCGAAAAATATTGAACAAGCAATTACCAACAAAACAAAAGTAATTATGCCTGTGCATCTTTACGGACAAGCTTGTGATATGGATGCGATAATGTCTATCGCAAAAAAGAATAATCTACAAGTTGTTGAAGACAATGCTCCAGGCACATGGTGCAACTTGTAAAGGTAAATTGACAGGCAGTTTTGGAGATGCCAACGGGACGAGTTTTTATCCGGGAAAAAATTTGGGCGCCTTAGGCGATGGAGGGGCAATTACCACCAACGATGAAACCCTTGCTCGAAAAATAAGATTATTGCGTAATTATGGCTCCGAGAAAAAATACTATAATGAGGTAATTGGTTTTAATATGCGATTGGATGAAATGCAAGCTGCCTTTCTTTCAGTAAAGCTTAAGTATTTGCCTGAATGGACTCGACAGCGACAACAAATTGCGCCTATGCGTCGCTTGGGTTTACAAAAGGCGATTTTCCAATTGCCGAAGAATTAGCCAATACCTGTTTAAGTTTACCAATTTGGCCGGGGATGACGGAGCATTTTGTAGCCATAATCGCGGAATCTATATCTAAGTTTTATACTAATTACGAATTGGGTACAGTTGATATTCAAATAAATAGCATGGTTTTAAATTTTATAAAATCCATTTTGGTCAACAACTTGCCGGAAAGAAATCTATTCTATTTGGTTGGGGTCTACGAAAATTTTTTTACTTCTATTTTATCTTTTATCCGCGGTAAATATATTCCTAAATTTATTATTTCTTTGTTGAAGGCTATCGGTATTCGAGTGCTGCGATTTGAGAATATTGTGAATTTTGCACTAACTGAGCCTGAAAAAGTAAAATATATTTTTAAAAAGGAAATTGATTTATTTTATTCTCCTCCATGTTTTGATGAATCTAATTCAAGAAGTACTCTTATTCAAAGTGAGAATGATATTAAACAATATGCTGCCGAATTAAAGGATGTAGGTATTATTGGTAATTCAAATCTAATACTAACTGGGAATGAGAAAGCATTATATGATATTCAGCATCATGACAAGAAGGAAAGATATAGTTATACCGATGGCGCTATAATTTCTGCAAATAGCCAATTTTGCTTGGCTAACTTTAAAGAATCAGGTATTTCCTTTGAAAGTGCCATATTTATTGGTGGAAATTTTTCTTCAAATTATTATCATTTTATTTATGAGATACTTGTGAAATTTGAACATATTAATAGTTTAGGGTTAAGTGAAGACGTGCCAATTTTAGTTGACAACATTTGCCTTCAGAGAAATCGGTTCAAAGAATTGCTTGATTTTATGAATAAGGCAAAAAGGAAATTAGTAGGAATTAATAGCCAACAATTATATAGGGTAAAGAATTTATTTCATATTTCCTGCCCAAATTTGATTCCGCCTAATTTTAAGGATAATAAAAATATCCATGCCGAGGATGCATTATTTGAATTGGGTTCACTTAATTTTCTCCGTACAAGTTTGTTTCAATTATCTAAGGCTTCAGGCTTTCCAAAAAAAATTTTTCTATCCAGCTGAAAAGCCAGGAGAGGAGAAAATTTAAAAAAGAGGAGTAAAGGAAGTTTGTATTAAGCATGGGTTCCAGAAACTGTTTTTCCTGAAGATTTGCAGTAGCAGAACAAATTGCAAGTTCTCAATCCAATATTCTCATTGCTGGGGGCGGCGGTGCAGCTTTTACCAATTTATTGTTTTGTAAAAGCGGCTGCAAAGTAATTTGTTTTACTAATTATGCTTTTAATATATCTGTATTCCTCAACTATTGCAAAGTATGTTGGGGTGGATATGTTGTATGTAAGTGATGATTCAAAAAATATTTCAAACGTTATAAATCTACACGAATCTTTTAATATCGATTTGACAAAACTAGAAGAAAAAATAACACAAAATTTATTATAATAGTGATGATTATATCAGCAAAAGCTAAACATTTCAAGGATAGAACTTGGAAAAAAGTAATCGGGTTTCAGAAGATATATAATTTGTTACTTGTAATTTATAATTTTCTTTTGTCACTTTATCTAAAGCCTTATTTTAAACTAGTTAGATGGAATTATAAAAGTGTTGTAATCAGACTAAGAAAAAAGGATAAATTAAATGTTGCATTTTTTGTATTGCATAGTGATGTTTGGAAGTATGATATGTTGTATAGATTAATGGAAAATCATCCCAGGTTTGAACCTATCATTTTTGTATGCCCAGTAGTTAATTTTGGCAGAGGGAATATGCTGGAACAAATGGGAAAGACGTATGATATGTTCAGCAAACTAGGGTATAATGTTGTTAAAACGTATAACAAAATGATGATACTTATATTGATATCAAAAGGAATATGCAACGGATATTATTTTTACACTAATCCATATCAAGGGCTTATTATGGACCAGTACTTTATTACCAAATTCCTCAATACGCTCACCTGTTATGTTCCGTATTCTTTCATGATATTAAGGCACAGATGGGCTTATGATCATTTATTTTACAATCTTGCTTGGAGACTTTTTTATCCTAATGATATGTATAATGATTATGCAAAAAAGTTTTCATCAACTAAATGCAAAAATGTTTCGATTACAGGGTATCCAATGGCAGATGTGTTTATGAATCCATTAATTAAAGCGGATCCTTGGAAAATAAAAGACAAGAAAATAAAGAGAATCATCTGGGCGCCTCACCATACAATCTCTACCATAGGTGATTTCAATTTTCAAGTTTTATGAGTAATTATAACTTGTTACTTCAAATTGCTGAAAAGTATGAAGGGCTAATACAAATTGCATTTAAACCACTTCCTTTGTTGAAATCAAAATTGTATGAACATAATGAATGGGGAAGAGAAATAACAGATAAATATTATAAAAGTTGGGCCGAATTGCTCAACGGTCAGTTTGCAGAAGGAGATTATGTTGACTTGTTTTTGACCTCAGATGCTATGATTCACGATTGCGCTTCTTTCTCAGTAGAATATCATTATACAAAAAAGCCCGTAATGTTTATGGCGGGAGAAGACGTTACTAAACAATTAAGTGATTTCGGGATATTAGCCTACAATATGCATTACAAAGGAACGCAAAAAATAGATTTTGAGCAATTTATTGAAGATGTAGTATTGAATGGGAATGACGTTATGTTTGCAGCACGACAAACTTTTTTTAGTGAGCATCTACTGCCTCCAAATGCAAAAAGCGCTTCTCAAAATATGATTGATGAGATAGTTAAAATGTTGAGTTAGGTTTAATAAAATAATTAGTAAAAATAAGAAGATAATGGATAAAAATTATTGGGAATCATATTACGCACAGCAAAATGCTATTATGATACAATCACCTTTTGCAGAATATGTTGCAAAAAATTTAATTGCAATATGTAACTCTTTAATCGATCTTGGTTGTGGAAACGGGAGAGATGCAATTTATTTTGCAAACGTCATAAAAATGTATTAGGAGTTGATCAGTGTGAAAATGAAATTGCCTATTTGGAAAATCGGTATGGGAAACCTGGAAATTTAGAATTTGCTTGTTCAGATTTTAGTGAGTTAGACGATAGTAGCAGATACGATATCATTTATTCTCGGTTTACAATGCATACAATTTCAAGTAAAACAAGAAAAAAAGTTCTTAAATGGGCACATCGTAACCTAAATACTCATGGAATGTTTTGCATAGAAGTGCGAGGGCAAAAAAATGAAATATTTGGTAAAGGCGAACCTGTAGAAGATGAAAAAGATGCTTTTTATTCCTTAATGACCATTATAGGCGTTTTTCTTAATTTCGAAAACCTTTGTGACCAGCTAAATAGCATCGGCTTTGCGATTGACTATGCAGAGGAAAAAGAAAGGTTTGCGCCTTTTAATAATTTAGACGAAACATTTATTAGAGTTATTGCATGCAAATAAAAGTCATTTTAAATAGTGAGATAATTATTTATTCAATCCAAGAATTGTTAAAATGACAGTCCAATCATTAAAATCAAAAACTATCAATGGTCTTATCTGGAGTTCAATAGATAAAATCGTAGTTCTTGTATTTGGATTTCTTACTGGATTATTTTTGGCTCGTATGCTGATGCCTGCAGATTATGGATTGATTGGAATGTTGGCGATATTTTTAGCTGTTTCGCAATTGCTTGTTGAAAGTGGTTTCTCAAGCGCATTGATTCAAAAACACACGCCAACAAATGAAGATTATTGCACTATTTTTTATTTTAATCTTATAGTTTCCAGCTTTTTTTATTTGATTTTGTTTTTTACTGCGCCTTTAATTGCTTCGTTTTATAATGCACCTCAACTTACTTTAATCACAAGAGTATTGTCGCTTAGCCTTTTAATCAATTCATTGTCATTTGTTCAGCAAACTAGACTAACTATTAATTTAGATTTTAAAACACAATCAAAAGTCTCAATATGTGCTGTAGTAATAAGTGGTGTATTGAGCCTTTTATTGGCTTATTCTGGTTATGGAGTTTGGGCTTTGGTATTCCAAATTCTAATTGCAGCACTAATCAAAACATTGTTATTATTTTATTTTAATAGGTGGATTCCTGCTTTAATTTTTAATATATCATATCGTTTAGGAATTGTTTAGATTTTCATCACATTTATTAGGTGCAAGGTTAGTCGAAACTTTGGTAAGCACTGTCTACTCAATTATTATAGGTAAGTATTTTAATACTAGAGATCTTGGATTTTATACAAATTCAAAGCAGTATCCCGAATACTTATCCTTTGCAACAGGAGGTGTATTAATGAGTGTTACTTTTCCTGTTTTGGCATCGCTTAAAAATGAAAGAGAAACTATGGTTTTAGTTTATGGCCGCCTTCTGCGGGTAACCGCTCTTTGTAATGCCGATATTAACGCTGTTCGCACTTTTATCTGAACCATTTACACGTTTGATATTAACCGAAAAATGGATGCCCTTAGTTCCACTAATGCAATGGATGTGCTTTGCCCGTTTATTGGCTCCTATCTGTTCTATTAACATGGTTATACTTAATGTAATAGGAAGAAGCGATCTGTTTTTAAAAGTTGAACTTTCAAAATTGCCAATCACATTAGTGGCTTTAATTATTACAATACCTTTCGGTTTAAAAGCTATTGTGATAGGACATTTTGTTACCATGCTTATTACTTTTTTCATCACAACTTATTATTCAGGTAAGTTATTTGGTTTTGGTGCTTGGAGACAAATGCTTGACATGAAAACCGTTGTAATAGCTACCATAATAATGACAACAGGTGTTTTAGCTTGCAATTATTTTATCACAAACGATTTCCTTAAATTACTTCTAGGCGGTTGTGTAGGTGTTGGTTTGTATTTATTAGCTGCCTTTGTCATGAGGATAGAAGAGATTAAGGATTTGAATGAACTCATTAAAAACACCATCAGGGGTAAAAAATAATTTCAATAATAAATCTGTCCTTATTGGGGGGGGGCTTTTTAAGAGCATCGTATGATAAATCTTGCCTCTTTTTTCTCGGCTTTACGATGTGCTATTTGACTTATAGCCAGATGTATAAATTTTCGCAAGAAATTTTATATAAACGATGGCCAAAATTGTTTAAACATATTGAGATCCTCACTATATCTTGAAATTGTTTTCGAGTCCTGCTGATGACAATGATTCGGAATGTATTCTTCGTTTTAAAAGTACTTTTCTTAGCATAATAAAACCTACCCTTTTTGTTCGCAAAAATTGCACCATATTTGCCAATCGATGGTGTTTACTTGATGCGACAATTCGGTCGGGAAAAGTCAGTAAATTTTCAAGGTTATACATTATAGTTGGAAGCGCAATAGGATTGCCGAATGATAGTATTCTTTTTTTCCAGAACGTAGCACTAAGATGGCTTTTGAACGGCATAAAAATCGAAAGTATTAAACGTTTCACTTTTAGCATTAAGGTAATCGGTCTATCCTGCCCATCCATAATTTCGACATAGTTAGTAAAGCAAATTAAAGTGTCGCTATACTTTTTAGCGGCGGCAATACAAGTGTCTGCATACTCAGGCAAATACAAATCATCTTGATGGGCTATGGTAACATATTTTGTTTTTACTTGTTGAAACGCAAAATTATTATCGTGTACAACACCTTTACCATAATCGGTAACAAATACTTCGATACCATATTTTTTAGCGATCGCAGAAATATAATCTGATGGGGTAGACGTGCAAATACATATTTCGCTTTTACTAGTTTGGTGCATTAATGAATTAATACATTCATCCAAATACGGACTGTTTCTATAAGCCAAAACCACAAAACTATGATCATTCATATTCTTTTGATTAGGTGCGATTCAATTTTCTAGCGCTATGCTATAATGTTTTTTAGATTTCGTCATCATGTAAATTCATCTTGCTATGAAATAATTATTTGGAAGTATATTAATATGTAATAAACGAAATTAGAATCAGTACCATTAGCATTACGATAAATCAATTATTTTAATTGTTTTGCAGAATTATACTCATTTAAGTAAACTGGAATCCCATCAATATCTCGTAGTAATCTATTATTCGGATTGAAAATAATTTCTTCCTCTGGAATCAGATTTTCTAAACCAAGAGTTTCTAGAATTTGAAACTCTGCCATATACTCGGGATGTATATCTACAAATACCCTGTGCAATTTTCCCATACAATAGCTGCTGCTTGGCTACATAGCTGAAGGGAGTAGTAATTATTTCACCACCGTACCTAAAAGTTTAAGCGCAATTTGAATGGGAATGGTGCCATTATTTGTAATTAATATATTGTTGATCGATAGATAGGATTTCAATTTTTTTTTCTAACTCCAATACCAGTTCTACCGCGATTAGTTAGCCATTCATTCTTCCAAATACGCTCAAGTTGAGAATGATATTCTTGTAAAGGCGGGAAGAATGTTTTTGTAACTGGTATCATGGTTTGAGAATTGATGTAAATAAAATTTCGTGATGGTTAAGGATTGAGTTTGGCTGCAAATAGAAAATTAGATTTGTGTAAAATGAAATTATAAATTGAAGTCATAAAGTAATTAAAGGTAATTTTATAAAAGGTGTTTTCGGTTGACAGTATTTTGTTTTTTTGCAGGTGAGTACTAAGTATGTAACTAAATAATTTAGTGTGTTGGAAACCGAAGTTGACAAGGTATCAATTGATGGCTAATGGATACACAGCACTATGTTAGAAGTATGTAAAGATGTATAGTTTGGGATTTTATGTTTTGATTCGTATCTGATTGTACTTGCATGGTATGCGTTGGTTTAGCATAACCCATATCATAAGCACAATATAAATCAATATAAAAAGGAAATTATAGAGTATTGTTTTTATGAATTTAAGGTCAGCCATACACTGTATTAGTGTAACGAAATTAGAAGGATAGCTTAGTTTATTAATTCATTCAACATTAGAAGATGATTAGAATTGACGAGGAAAATGAAAGAAAAATGTTGTGCCTACATTTTGCATCGATTCGATTTGGATTTGCGCTTTATGGAATTTCATAATTTTATTCACGATAGCTAAGCCTAATCCATGTCCATTAATACCCAAGTATTGTTGGTTCTAAAGGTTCAAAGATAAGACTCTTCCGACTCAATCATCCCAATACCTTGATCGGCAAAGAAACTTCCATAGTGTTTGGATGAGCCATTAATTAAATGGTTACTTAGGTTGGCCTAAATTTAACCATTATCAATTATATTAAGAAAAGCAATTTTGAGCAAGCCAATATTTGCATGGATAATCAAATCGTCCTGATTTTCGGGCAGGTTAGCAAATTTTATTTTTTACGTCACTAGAAGGATTTACTTTCGCATAGTATTCTTTGCAACCCAAAATGATATCGTCGATGCAACCGGTTCCAAAGGCAACCCCGACGTTCATTTCGTAGGATAGTCGTGAAAACTCAATAAATCATTGGACGTTGTCTTATTGGATGGGTAAGATCTTCTAACACCGAATCGATGGTTTGTTGATATTCTTCGGTTGGCCCTTGCTTTTAATTGTAAAACTTGTAATGAGATGTAATCACGAGTTAATGGGTTCTTCATTCCGTGAGAAGCGGCAGGAAAATCTTTTCAAGCTTTAAAGAGTTTTGTGGATTTTTTTGAGGATCATATTGAATGTAATCGCCAATTGCCCGATTTCGTCGCGTGCATTAACGGCGTTACCCGTGTCTCAAAGATTCAATAGGCATATATTTACTTGCGTAATTACTTTTGACAATGATTTAATGCCCGTTGCGCAAACAGTCTACCCGCAAACGCCAACTAATGATGATGCTAATTAAATACAGTGACGACAATAATCTAAATAGGTAATTATTTTTGTGATACTTGCCCAATCTATATCACCCGCAATAATAATCGCATCATGCATCATACTTGCCTTTAAATGTAATTCCAGAATGCGATAAGGAGATTTTTCGAGTTGCAATTCACCTTTCAGTTTTATTTCATTTAGTATACTTGTGGTAATCGGATACTCTACAGTACTATTGTTACTATAAATTATTTTTCCATCAACATTATAAATTGTGATATTTTCAGAGGAAAATGGATTTCTATATTTTTTATCAATTGTACTCAGTAAGGCGGAGTCGATTTGCTGGGTTTCGAATAATAATTCGGCATGGGTTTTTGCTTTTTGCTTCATTAAATTATAGAATTCTGATTTTCTATTTTGAGATAACATCAGATAAATTAATGAAAAGCAAAAAGAGGATGATAAATGCAACCAGCACAAAAAGAATTGTAACGCGAGTTTAATTACGTATTTGCATTTTTAGTTGATGTCTTTAAAAATATATCCCAGACCTTTTCGAGTATGTATAAATTTAGTGCCTTCTTGATTGCCTATTTTATTTCTAAGGTAGCTAATATAGACTTCAAGGATATTGGTTCCGGTATCAAAATCTAAGCCCCAAACATGTTCGATGATTTGCTCTTTGGTAAGCAGA
>JADJJH010000009.1 GCA_016706595.1 Bacteroidota bacterium
AAATTTGATTTTACAACACAATGGGTGACAGACAGCGTTTGCCTGATATATAAGCAAATCTGGAAGCGTATCGACTTTTAACTTATTCGCCAAATTATTTTAGAATGTTAGGACAAATTGCCCCCGTGATGAAACAACTTGGTTGTATGTAGAGTAGTGAAAGTAGACGCTACTTACAGAGGATGTGATTATAGATGGGGCAAATCCGTTTGGAACGTATTTTGATGCAGGAAATGTTTGGGGACCTGTATTGGGTAAGTACTATATGCCGGATTCAGATACACAATTAAATGAGTATTACAAAACGCCAACTCCATAAATCATCCTCACCTTTCAAACAGGTCATTTGGAGAAGTAATACCAATGTGATTTGTGTCGTAGACCAAATCTTACAGTGGTTTATGCCGATTAGATAGCTGTTCAGACCAATTTATTGGTCTGTTATGGAAAATCATTTCAGGTATCAACTCCCTGTTTTCAAGGCTTCGGCTTCCTCGTATTGGTACTTTCTATCAAACACTGAAAATAGAACATATGTGCCTTTTGAAATTGAGAAGTTGTATTCCCTCTTGGGAGGGCAAGGGGGTGAGTAAAAAGTCAAAAATTTTGTAAACGTATTGTCTAATTAAATTAAAAATAAATATGGTAATGTAAAATGCTAATCTTGAGTTTTTACTTGCATTTTGCATTATTCCACATCTAAGCCAAGCAAGAAAAAGAAGTAGCCATTACAGAAACCATTTCAAATGTTGAATTGCAAAAGTTGAAAATTCAATAAATTATAGTAAAATTATTAAAAAAGCAAATTGGGATTATGATGGAAAAGAACCGACGGACCCGTTGCTTGCCTTCAAAAATTCCCAACGCCTGATTGAGAAGGTATTCTGCAGATTCGGGTTATGATACAGAGAAGTATGATTTGGTGATTTATATAAAAGTGCAATTTATGATATCATTATGAAGGAGTAATTTGTATGCTTGAAAACTGTTACGCAGAACAATTGGCAAAAAATCTTGAGTAACGAAGAAATTTGAAGCCAATTGAGTTTATGTTATTTTAGTTAGGTTTTGCAATGGTCTTACTTGATGAGTTGGTCATTAGCTAATTTCATTCTGTGCGAAAAATTATCAACGATCCGGTGCATGGCTTCATCACCATTGATGATGAATTAAGTTTATCTGCATTATTTCTATTCTTGCTCAACGCTTACATGGTTAAGCAAATGGCTTTATGTTTGGTATATCGGTGCTGTGCATACACAAGATTGCATCATGCATTGGAAATTGCTTATCATTTAATGCATTGTGCTGTTGTTGAATACGTCAAGGAATAGAAATTACAGATAAAGAAGAACAAGCTGTAAAAATAGCTATTCTATTACATATATTGGGCATGGTCCATTTTCGCATGCACTTGAACATGCTATCGTTGATGTTAGCACGAATCACTGTCGGTTCTTATCATGCAAAAACTTGCTGAAGAATTGCATCAAACAGGGGTAATCGAAAAAGATGGTTTTAAAACTACCATTGAAATTTTTAAAGGGATTTATTCTAAAAGTTTCTGCACCAATTAGTAAGCAGTCAGTTAGATGTTGACCGTATGGATTATTTGGCAAGAGATAGTTTTTTTACCGGCGTTTCAGAAGGTGCGATTGGTTACGAGTGGATTATTAAAATGCTAACCGTTTTGTGAATGACGAATTAGTTGTTGAAGAGAAAGGATTACTCCATTGAGAAATTTTAATTGCGCGTCGACTTGTGTATTGGCAAGTGTATTTGCATAAAACCGTGCTAAGCTCGAATTGATGTTGGTGAATTTATTAAAACGTGCGAAGTACTTAGTAAAGCAAGGCAAACATCTTTTTGCAACCCCTTCGTTACAATATTTTTTTGCATGACGATTTTGAGATAACAGATTTTACTTCACATCCTATCGCTTAACGCATTTTCGCGAACTCGATGATTTTGATGTGGTGAGCGCGGTAAAAGTTTGGGCACATCATGAAGATCGCGTATTAGCTGATTTAAGTTCTCGATTACTGCACCTGACTTATTTAAGGTGAGTTTTTGCAAGATGAATCTGAAGCCAACATTATGCAGATGAAACTGAAAGTGCAAGAATTAGGGGCTTAGTGAAGATGAATTACCTTATTATTTTATTGAGGATACCACTTCTAGCAGTACCTATAATGCAGGTAATGAAATGATTCAATTTTATACAAATCAGGTGAAATTAGAGATATTTCGAAAGTTGATAATATTTTATTAGCGAGGGGCTTTAGTACCCATAAAAAACATTACATTCTATTTTTTGAAACTAAAGCCATTATATGAAGTTTACGGCTCAGCAAATAGCCACGCTTGACAAGGACGAATTGAGGGCGATGCCAATACACAAGTCCAATCGTTTTCGAAAATCGAAGATGGTAAATCAAGGAGATTTATGCTTTTGGCAAATGCCAAATACGAAAGTATTTGTATACATCGTCAGCAAGTGTAATCATCGTCAATGAAAGTCTGGTTTTATCCAAGGCCATTCAGGCAACTTTAATTCGGGTGAATGATGCCTACGCTGCTTTTGCGGTGCTTTTGCAAACCTACCAAGAACTTACAGCAGCTAAACCTCCACAAGGAAAAGAAGAATTTTGTTTTGTATCGCCTGAGGCAAATATTGATGAAACAGCTTATATAGGTTCATTTGCCTACATAAGTAAAGGGGTTAAGGTGGGAAAGAATTCGGCCATTTACCCGCAAGTCTTTTTAGGCGAAAATGTGAAAGTAGGGGAGGGTGTGATTATTTATCCCGGTGTAAAAATTTATAAAGATTGTGTAATCGGGAATCACTGTATAATACACGCTGGAACGATAATTGGTAGCGATGGTTTTGGTTTCGCACCTGAAAATGGAAGTTTTAAAAAGATTCCGCAAATTGGCAATGTTATCGTTGAAGATGATGTTGAGATTGGCGCCAATTGTACTATCGATCGAGCAACCATGGGTTCAACTATAATTAAAAAGGGAGCCAAGCTCGATAATTTAATTCAGATTGCCCATAATGTTGAAGTTGGCGAAAGTACAGTGATTGCGTCTCAGGCGGGTATTTCAGGAAGCACCAAAGTGGGGCGTTATTGCATGGTGGGCGGACAAGCCGGAATTGTTGGGCATATTCGTATTGCAGATGGTGCGAAAATTAATGCACAAAGTGGGGTGGCAAAGCAAATTGATATTCCGAATTCATCCCTAACCGGTTCGCCTGCATTTGATTATGTACCTTCCTTGCGCAGTCAGGTGGTATATCGTAACCTGCCCGAAATGCAAAAACGAATTGAAGCCTTAGAAAAGAAATTACAAGAACTTACAAAATAAGTTTTTCATACATTTGAAAATTATTCATGGAACAGATAAATCAACAAACATTACAATCCGAATTTACGATAGAAGGCGTGGGATTACATACGGGTGTGCATACTACAATGACCGTTCAGCCGGCAAATGCCGGATTTGGCATTAAATTTCAACGAATTGATTTGCCTGGCGAACCCATTATGAAAGCCGATGTTGACTATGTGGTGGATACATCTCGTGGCACAACCCTTGAGCATAATGGAGCCAAAGTTTGTACAGTAGAACATATTTTATCTGCCCTTACCGGTATGGGTATCGATAACGCATTAATTAAATTAAGTGCCGAAGAAATTCCGATTGCCGATGGTAGTGCCAAAGTATTTGTAGATGCCATTGAACGAGTTGGCATAGAAGAACAAAATGCAAAGCGTATCTATTTTTCAATCGATACGAACCTAACTTATATTGATGAAGAGAAGAATGTTGAAATGGTAGCTACCCCAAGCACCGATTATAAAATCACCACCATGATTGATTTTAACTCGAATGTTTTGGGTACTCAACATGCTTACATTAAAGGATTAAAAAATTATAAAAAAGAGATCGCCGATTGCAGAACCTTTTGCTTCTTGCATGAAATTGAATATCTACATAGTAAAAATTTAATTAAGGGCGGTGATATTGATAATGCCATTGTGGTAGTCGATCGTGTATTGAGTGATGAAGAATTGAATAAATTAGCTAAACTTTTTAATCGAGAGAAAATTGAAGTGAAGCAAGAAGGTATTTTGAATAATGTAAAACTTCATCATACCAATGAGCCGGCCCGACATAAATTATTAGATATTGTAGGTGATTTAACTTTAATTGGTTATCCTATTAAAGCCAATATCATTGCGTATCGTCCTGGCCATAAAACCAATGTGGCCTTTGCAAAAAAGATAAAAGAGTATATCAAGAAGAATAAGAATATGTTAGATGTTCCGGTGTATAATGCAACCGAGCCTGCCATTTTTGATATCAATTATATTTCAAAGCTTTTACCGCATCGTTATCCATTTTTATTGGTTGATAAAATCATTGACCTAAGCGATAATCATGTAGTGGGTATTAAAAATATCACCATTAATGAGCCATGTTTCATGGGGCATTTCCCCGATAATCCAATTTTTCCGGGTGTATTGCAATTAGAAGCTTTGGCACAAACAGGAGGCGTGTTAGTATTAAATAATCAGGGAGGTCCAGAGAAAAAATTTGATACTTATTTTTTGAAAATTGATAACGCTCGTTTCAAACAAAAGGTAATGCCCGGCGATACATTAATATTAAAAATGGAATTGATTTCTCCTATCCGTCGTGGTATTTGTGAAATGAAAGGAACAGCCTATGTAGGAAATAAAATTGTATGTGAAGCCGATTTGATGGCGCAAATTGTGCCGAGAGAAAGTCGTGAAGGAAAGTAAAATTTTCTCCCCTTATAGATCTTCTAAGGTTAACTCGCATGTTGGCGTCAACTTTAAATGAATTGCTTAAATAATAGATATGCTACTACAGTCAATTCAGTATTTGAAGAATAATTTGGAAATTACTGGGATACTTATCTTGTTTTTTTTAGTATCTATATATGCGGCCTATAAAAATTATAGATTTGATTCATTAAAAATGTATACAATCTGTAAAGTCATTTCTGTAGAAAGTGGGGGTGAAGGGGGAATGAATGTTAAGGTTAGAGTGTATTATAAAAGTGGGTATGATTTAGTAATTGATAAAACCGGTGTTACACCTGGCGATTTTTATTATTGCTCATTTGTTCCAGAGCAACCAGTATCAGAGTTGTTCATCTTGCCAAATTTGAAAGTAGCTAATGGAGTTAGAGATTGTATTCTAAATGATACTTCTTTTAAAGGGTGGGATACTCTTCCTACTGGAGCTAGTTTGTAGGTGGAGTCTTTATCACAAATATGACTTTTCTCTCCGCAGTCTCGGCTATTATTCAAAATACTATCACCGCTCAAATCTTGTTGCCGGACTCTGCGGCTCGGCAGTATTCGCATCTTTATATTTTTTTCAGTATCAAGTTTCCTAACACAGTGTCCGGTAGATTTTAGTGCTAACGTAATTACTCTATACGAATGCTGAGAATTCTGCGGCGAGAAAAGTTTGGTAAGGATGTTTTACATTTGAAAAGGTGATTAGTTTTAGCTTGTGATAAAGATGAAAAAATTGGAGGTATAAGTAAACAGCGATGAAAAAAGAACAAATGAAAATATCCATCCGTTTTTTTGATGATCGTGAAGTGCGAGCTGTTTGGGATGATGAGCTTGCCAAATGGTGGTTTAGTGTATTGGATATAGTAGGCGTTTTAAACGAAGAACTTGATTATAGCAAAGTCCGGAATTATTGGAAATATTTGAAGGCCAAAATGAAAAAGGAAAACAGTCAGTTGGTTAGTGCCACTACCCAACTGAAACTGATGGCTGCCGATGGTAAAAAATACAAAACCGATATGTTGGATAGCGAAGGTATTATAGATCTATCCAAACATTTTCCCAACAACAGGGCTATGAAGTTTTTAGACTGGTTTCTTTACAGCGACACCAGCATTGACGGACAAAGTAAGAAGAAAGCCTATACCTTGTTTGAAAGCAATTTGATAAACGAATTTGAAGTGGGTGCCACCAAAGGTTTGCAACAAATACACGCTTATTTGTTTGGTGGCTTGTATGATTTTGCCGGCCAAATTAGAGAAAAAAGCATTTCAAAAGGCGGTTATCGGTTTGTGCATGCCCATCACTTAAAAAGCACATTGCAACAAATAGATGCTATGCCACAAATTACACTCGAAGAAATAATTTTAAAGTATGCTGAAATGAATAAGGCTCATCCTTTCATGGAAGGCAATGGCAGAAGTACAAGAATATGGCTAGATATGATGCTTAAAAACACCTAAGAAAATGCGTAGACTGGAGCAAAATAAGAAAAGAGAATTACATGAACGCCATGATTATTAGTACAATTGATAGCAGTGTATTAATGCAGCTGATAGAAACCGCATTAACTAATAAAATTAATGACAGGGAAATGTTTATGAAAGGTATCGACTACTCGTATTACTACGAAGAATGATTAAAGAAATAGATGTCAGATGTCAGGAAATAGATGTCAGATGTCAGGAAGAACTCGCCTGAAGAATCCCCTTTTCGAATTTCAAATAAAGCACTAAAATCTAAATACTAAATCCGAAGGGGATTGTAATTGAGAAGATGTTAGGAAAGTGGGGTTCGAGATTCGGGGTTCGGGGTTCGCAAATTGAACTTGCTTGTAGGATCACTTCTTCGAATTTCGATATTAGTTTTTCGAATTTCAAATAAAGCACTTAAATCTAAATACTAAATCCGAAGGGGATAGTACTTGAGAAGATGTTAGGAAAGTGGGGTTCGAGATTCGGGGTTCGGGGTTCGCAAATTGTACTTGCAAGTAGTATTACTTCTTCGAATTTCACTATTAGACCTTCCTGACATCTGAACCCTGACATCTAATCAACTCATTCTAATAAACACCCATCCTTTATTGTCGGGTAACCTGCCTTGACTAAATCTACGATTACTATTTTTAGTATAATAGTTAGCGATATAGTAGGGTGCTCGTTTGCCCGGCCAGTCGGTTTTTGATATTTCGAGTGATTCGCCAATTGCCAATTTACTAAGCCAGGTTCTAAGGGCAGTTTCGCGGCCTTTTCTGTAATAGGCTAATTCTTCGGTTTCTTGAATTGATTTTATTTTCATGATTTTAGTATTTAATATTTTGATGAGAAGCGTTTTAAAATTTAATTTTTTTACCACTATAGGTAAATAGCAAATTGTGATGGTAATTTTTAGTTTTTCATAGAAGTATATAGTTTCTAAACAAATGAGCTAAGTGCAGTGCTTCAAAAGCCCAAGGCATTTTTTATTTTCATAAAATCCCGAAGGGATGACATAACTATAGATATAAAAAAATCAATAGTATGCATCAACCCCAAAGGGGTGACATTATGGTAAAATCTGTTCCCTATCATCTAAAAATTGACAAATTTTATCGGTTGCTCAACACATTTTATTGAACCGCGAACACTATGAGCATACCACTGCATACGAATTACACACCGTTGCATATGAATTACACACCGTTGCATATGAATTACACACCACTGCATACGAATGACAGACCACTGCATATGAATGACAGACCACTGCATATGAATGACATGCCACTGCATACGAATGACATACCACTGCACATGAAAGACACACCACTGCATGTGTTTTTACACAAAAAAACTAAAAATAGACCGCCGAAGCAGCCTATTTTCCTGAGTTGTAGCGAATTATGGATTTGCAGCGGGAACACTTTCAACAGGTGTTTGCGCAAACAATGGAGCAATATCATCGATAAAACTTTGAATACCCGGAACCGTTCCGGCGGCTTGTGCACGTTGGGCAATATCGTACATGGCGATCATGTATTCGTAGACGTTATTTTCGGCAACCATACTTAATTCATCAAGGTTTTCGATGGCTTTGTACAGCAAAGCTTTTTGCTCACGAATACGTGTTACCGAATCGAAATTGGTTTTAGCATCGGCGAGCGACATAAATCCCGGCAATACGGTAGCAAAATTGTTTACATGAATGGTCATGGTACGAAGTGCAAAAGGCCAACGAATGTTATCTATCGTATTTAGCCTTTTTTTAGCCTCAGTGTCGAGGTCTACCGAAGCCACGGCAAGGCCTGTGGTAATAACGGTATTAATTGCGGTTTTAATAGCGGTGTCCTGTAACGCTGTTAATGTAATTGGACTTGGGAGTTGAATAGCCATTTTTTTATTGGGTTTTAAAGTTAATTAATATACCAAACCTAGAACCAGCCTTTTAAACAAAAAAGCACTTTCCGCTAACTAGGGAAATTAATTCATAACTAGGGAAATTTGCCTTTAGTTAGGATTTGAGGGTAGGGAAAAAGAGGGTATTTTAGGGGAGGGGATTAGTGGAATTTGAATAATTGGCAACCTCAACATGCGCATCCGTGAACCAAAACTACCTATTCATGAACTTAGGCTACCAGTTTATGAAGTTCTAAAAAAGCAATATGTTTTTATATTACATTTAGGTTTGGAAAAATAAATCAACTGTATGCAATTTCGTTCCCAGGAATGGTGAAGATAGATGAAGAGGTAGGAATGATTGGTATATGGTTGTTATGTGCTTGCTGTGACATCCAACTTAAAATAAACCAACAAATGAAAGTTCTATTAGACACCAATATAATTATTCACAGAGAAACACCTAAAATAGTTAATGCTGACATAGGCATACTTTTTAATTGGTTAGATAAACTCAACTACAAAAAATATATCCATCCTCTTACTGTTGAGGAGCTTAATAGAAACAAGGACCAAAAAACTGTAGAGACTTTTAATATTAAAATTCAGAGTTACAATCAAATAGTAAATCTTGCTCCAGAAGGCGAATTAATAAAACATGTGAGTCTTCAAGTTGACATCACAGAAAATGATAAGAATGATACAAAACTGTTAAATGAGGTTTTGTGTGACAGAGTTGAAATATTAATTTCAGAAGACAAAAAAATTCATATCAAGGCTGAATTATTGGGTATTGCAGATAGAGTTTTTAAAATTGATCAATTTTTGGAGATGGTTGTTGCCAATAACCCCACTTTGGTTGATTATAAAGTTCTATCCGTTAAAAAGGAATATTTTGCAAAAGTAGATTTGCAAAATACATTCTTTGACAGTTTTAGAGAGGATTATCAAGGATTTGATAAATGGTTTAATAAAAAGGCAGATGAGATTTCATATATATGCTATAGCAACAATATGCTGTCGGCATTCTTGTATATTAAAACAGAGGATGAAAAAGAAAACTATTCCGATATAGAACCTGCATTCAAACCAAAAAAACGACTTAAAATTGGAACATTTAAGGTAACAAGCAATGGCTTTAAAATTGGGGAGCGATTTTTGAAAATAATATTTGATAATGCACTTCAGTCAAAAGTTGATGAAATTTATGTAACAATATTTGAGAGAAGCCCTGAGCAAGTTCGATTAATAAATTTACTTGAAGAATGGGGATTTGAAAGGTTTGGATTCAAAAAATCTACAGGAGAAATTGTTTTATCAAAAAATTTCGACAGAAATCAGAAAATAAATTTAGCCACACCAAAAAAATGCTTCCCTTTTATTTCACAAGAATCAAAAGTCTATATCGTTCCAATTTATCCTGAATATCATACTGATTTATTCCCTGATTCAATTTTAAGAAACGAATCCCCAATGGACTTTATAGAGAATAAACCACATAGAAATGCATTAAGTAAAGTCTATATTTCTCGTTCGCATTTTAAATTATTGCATTCGGGGGATATAATTGTATTTTATGTGACAGGAGGCAAGTTCAAGGGCGTAGTAACAACGGTTGGAATTGTTGAAAATGTAATTTCAAATATTCCCAATTTAGAGACATTTATAACACTATGCAAAAAACGGAGTGTGTTCACCGATGACGAACTTAGAAAGCATTGGAATTTTTATCCGGGCTTAAAGCCATTTGTTGTTAAATTCATTTATTCCTACACATTCAGAAAACGACCAAATTTGGAATGGTTGGTGGAAAATCAAATAATAAAGGATTATGAAAGTGTTCCAAGAGGATTTGCAGAAATTACTAGAGATAATTTTCGTAAAATTGCACAATATTCAATAGGAAGATGAAAGTAGTACTATCAATAAAGCCAGAGTTTGCATTCAAAATATTTGATGGGACTAAGAAATTTGAGTTCAGAAAATCAATATTCAAAGATAATAGAGTTAAATACATAATTGTTTATGCTTCTTCTCCAGTTCAGCAAGTAATAGGGGAATTTGAAATTGAAAGTATACATAATTATGACATTGATACACTTTGGCAAATGACACAGGAGCATTCGGGTATAAGTGAAGAATTTTATTATCAATACTTCGCGGACAAAGTTGAAGGATTTGCAATTGAGATTAAAAAGACAAGGAAATATAGAAAACCAAAATGTTTAAAAGCAGACTTTAATTTATTCCCGCCACAATCCTTTGCGTATTGGTCAGACAAATAAAGCACAGCATACAACAGCGCATAAGCCTTTATTCCCCGCATAGTCTCGGCTATTATTCAAAATACTACCACCTCTCAACTCTTCTTGCCGGACTCTGCGGCTTGTAAGTATTCGCATATTTATATTTTTCAGAATCAAATTTCCTAAATCAGAGTGCTGTAGATTTAATTGGTAATATGATTAAGCTTTACTAATGCCAAGGCTCTGCGTTGAGAAAGGCAGATTTACCAAAGTAGCTTACTTCAACAAACCCTAAACAACACAGTGAACTATTGCACAATTCGGCAATGTGTTTTTATTATCTTTGACCCGATAAAATTTATTAAGGCTTCAAATTAATAGAACTAAAAAAGATATGTAATGAAAAGGTAGTTCACAAACGTTACTTGCTTAAAAGCTATACCTCTTTAAACGAGTATGGTATAAATGTAAGACAAGCAAGCAATGTGGATTTATATTAAATTGAAAAAAAAACACCGGTAATAAAAAACATAGATTAATTGAAAGTAGAATAATGAGTAAAGAGAATCAAATAGAAGAAAATTTAATTGAGCAACTGAAAGGGCTGAAATACACCCATCGCCCTGACATAGTTGATAGAAAAAGGCTTGAGCAAAATTTTAAAACCAAATTTGAAACCCTCAATCGTGTTCGTTTGTCGGATAATGAGTTTTTAAGACTTAGAGAAGAAATCATTGAACCTGATGTTTTCAAAGCTTCGAAATTATTGCGTGAAAGACAATATTTTCAACGTGAAGATGGAACTCCTTTACATTATACCTTAGTAAACAATAAAGACTGGTGTAAAAACGACTTTGAAGTTATAAGTCAATTACGCATCAATACCGAAAACAGTCATCAACGGTATGACATTATTTTACTGATTAACGGATTGCCTGTTGTTCAAATTGAACTCAAAAACGTAGGTATAACTGCTCGCAAAGCGATGGAACAAATTGTGGATTATAAAAACGAAGCAGGCAATGGCTATGGTAATTCTTTGCTTTGCTATATGCAATTGTTTATTGTAAGCAACCGCACCAACACCTATTATTTTGCCAATAACAAAAATCAGCATTTTGCTTTTAATGCAGACGAACAATTCTTACCCATTTACCAATTAGCAGATGAGAGCAATAAGAAAATAACACATCTAGACTTATTCGCTGAAAAGTTTCTAACCAAATGTACTTTGGGAAGTATGATAAGCAAGTATACGGTATTGGTTGAAAGTGAACAGAAGTTGCTGATAATGCGACCGTATCAGATTTATGCAGTTAAAGCGATTATAGATTGCATTCAGCAAAACAGAGGCAACGGTTACATTTGGCATACTACAGGAAGCGGTAAAACATTGACTTCTTTCAAAGCATCCACTTTACTTAAAGACAATCTCGATATTGAAAAATGTTTGTTTGTCGTTGATCGTAAAGATCTAGATAAACAAACCCGAGAGGAATTCAATAAATTTCAAGAGGGCAGTGTAGAGGAAAACACCAATACCGAAACATTAGTAAGACGTTTACTTTCTACCGATTATGCCGACAAAGTAATTGTAACTACCATTCAAAAATTAGGTTTGGCTTTGGATGGCACAAACAAAAAAAACTATAAAGAGCGATTAGAACCCCTTCGCAATAAGCGAATGGTTTTTATTTTTGATGAGTGCCACCGTTCGCAGTTTGGTGAAAATCACAAATCCATAAAAGAGTTTTTCCCAAATGCACAATTATTTGGTTTTACAGGAACCCCCATCTTTGATGAAAACGCTTCATACAATATCAGAGAAGGCGAATATGCTACTTACAAAACCACGCAAGATATTTTTGAAAAACAATTACACGCTTACACTATTACACACGCCATTGACGATAAAAATGTATTGCGTTTTCATATAGATTTTTTCAAAGGTAAAGGAACGCAACTAGCAAAGCCTGGTGAAGCAATTGCCCAACAGGCTGTCGTAGAAGCTATTTTAGAAAAACACATTGCTGCAACTAATTCAAAACGTTTCAATGCAGTATTAGCTTCGGCATCTATTAACAATGCCATAGAGTATTATGAACTTTTTAAAGAAATACAGAAAAAGAAACAAGCAGAAAATCCCGACTATCTTCCTTTAAATATTGCATGTGTATTCTCGCCACCATCTCAGCTTATAGCAAAAGATGGCGACCAACAAAGTTTAAAGAATGCGGCAGATGTAAAGCAGCTCCAAGAAGATTTAGTGCAGGAGCGAGAAGATAATAAACAAAATCCTGAAGAAAAGAAAAAGGCGCTGACACAAATTATTGCCGACTACAATTTGCAGTATAACACGAATCACAACATTAATGAATTTGATTTATACTATCAAGATATACAAAGACGCATTAAAGACCAGAAGTACAGTAACATAGATTATCCACACATTAATAAAATTGACATTACTATTGTGGTGGATATGTTGCTCACAGGTTTTGACAGCAAATACCTGAACACTTTGTATGTAGACAAAAACCTAAAATACCACGGATTGATTCAGGCGTTTTCACGAACCAACCGTGTGTTGAATGACACCAAACCTTACGGTAATATTTTAGATTTTCGTTCGCAACAAGATGCCGTGAACCAAGCTATTGCATTATTCTCTGGCGAGGATAACGGAAAAGCTAAAGAAATTTGGTTGGTTGACCCAGCACCTGTAGTGATAGAAAAATACAAAAAAGCGGTGGAAGTGATGAGGTCTTTTATGATTGAAAATAGTTTGGCTTGCGAAGCCGATGAAGTATTTAATCTTAAAGGAGATGCCGCCAGAATTGCCTTTATTCAAACCTTTAAAGAAGTACAACGCCAGCGATTGGCATTAGAGCAATTTACAGATTTGGAGCCAGCGCAAAAGAACCTATTGGAGGCTATACTGCCTAAAGAAACTTTTTTGGAATTTAAAAGCTCGTACTTGGAAACAGCCAAACAATTTCAAAAACGACAACAAAAGGAAGGCGACCAAGTACTACCAGAGATACAACAACTAGATTTTGAATTTGTGTTGTTTGCTTCTGCCGTGATTGATTACGATTACATAATGAACCTGATTGCCGACAGCACGCAAAAGAAATCTACCAAGCAAAAAATGACCAAAGCACAGGTGATTAGTTTGCTAAGCTCTAATGCAAATTTGATGGACGAGCAGGAAGACTTAACCGAATACATAAATAGTTTAGATTGGAACAGTGGACAAGATGCAGAAACGCTTCGAAAAGGGTACGATACTTTTAAAGACGATAAATACAACAAAGAACTGTCTGCCATTGCCCTGCAACACGGTTTGCAAACCGCAGACTTGAAAAGCTTTGTAGAGAAAATAATGAGCCGAATGATTTTTGATGGTGAAAAACTAACCGACCTTTTAGAACCCTTAGAATTAAGTTGGAAAGAACGGAGGGTAAAAGAATTGGCATTGATGGCAGACTTAGTACCCCAATTAAAAAAACTTGCCCAAGGGCGTGAAATATCAGGACTGGTAGCTTATGAGTAAAGAAAAATTAATACCCGCATTGCGGTTTTCTGAGTTTAAAGAAGGAGAAGAATGGGCTGTAAAAAAACTTGGATTACTAACCAATACTACTATTGGAGAATTTGTTATTAAAACAAGGCAAGACCCCAATAGTCCTTACCCTGTATATAATGGTGGTAAATCATACACAGGCTTTTATAATGAATACAATAACGAGGCAAATAAAATTGTCATTAGTGCAAGAGGTGCAAATGCAGGTTTTGTGAATCTAGTAAAACAGAAATATTGGGCTGGAAATAGTTGTTATTCAGTTGAGATCCTCGAACAGAATAAAATAAATTTAGAACTTCTATTTTACTACATAAAACGTAACCAAAGAAGATTTACAGACAATCAACAAGCTGCAAATATTCCATCAGTATCGAAGAGTGATGTAGAGAAATTTAAAATTTGTTATCCTGAAGATATTCTCGAACAACAAAAAATCGCCACCTGTCTTTCTTCCTTAGATGAAGTGATAGCTGCCCACAGCCAAAAGTTGGAGCTCCTCAAAAATCATAAAAAAGGCTTAATGCAAAACCTTTTTCCGCAAGAGGGCGTAAAAGTGCCGAAGTATCGGTTTAAGGAGTTTGAGAAAGATGGGGAGTGGATAGAAAAAAAGTTAGGTGAATTAATTGAATTAAAAGGAAGGATAGGTTATAGAGGATACACTTTAGAGGATATTGTCGGCAAAGGAGAAGGTGCAATTACAATGAGTCCAAGTAATATAAACGTATTTGGAACATTAAGTTTCACTAAATCAACCTACATAACTTGGGCGAAATATGAAGAATCTCCTGAAATAATGTTGGAAAACGGATTTACCGTTTTAGTTAAAACAGGCTCTACATATGGCAAGGTAGCTTTCATTAAAGATCTAACAGAAAAAACAACCATTAATCCTCAGCTAGTTGTATTGAAACCAAAAAAGGTAAACAGCTATTTTTTGTATTTGCTTGTAGCCAATGAATCTATTCAAAAACAAATAAATGCAACGGTTGTTGGTGGAGCTATTCCTACTTTGTCACAAGAAAGCATTTCGAATTTTGAAATTTTAGTTCCAAAAACTAAGGAGCAAGAAAAAATTGCAGAATGCCTTTCATCATTGAATGAATTAATTATTTCACAAACAGAAAAGATTGAGCAATTGCAAAAACACAAAAAGGGATTGATGCAGGGGTTATTTCCAAAAATCAAAGAATAAAAATGAGTACAGTTATAGAAATAGCAAATGAATTAAAGGCAACACAAGAAAATATAATCCTTATTTACGCTTTTAATGCAACAGGTAAAACTCGCCTTTCAGTTGAGTATAAAAATATTACAAAAAAACCAAAAGATGGTCAACACATAGGTGTTTATTACAATGCTTTTAGTGAAGATTTATTTGTTTGGGATAATGATAATGAAAATGGTGAGCAAAATATTAAACTTGACATTAAACCAAGTAGCTTAAGTCATCTACATACATTGATGACTGAGGAAGATGTTGAGAAAAAGCTTATCCCTTACAAAAGAAAGTACAATTTTTATTTCACAGCAAATCCTGACCCCGAAAAAGGCTATGATTTTGTCACCTTTTATAAAATAGAAGATAAGGAAAGTAAAACCCCAATAAAAATTTCAAGAGGTGAAGAAAGAATATTTGTGTGGTGCTTCTTCTTGGCTCTTCTGGAAGTTGAAGGTTGGGCTGACACACAAAATGCTCACTTCTTTATTGACGACCCAGTTTCAAGTTTAGATGACCACAATATTTATGTTACGGCTTACACAGTATTTGACTTAATTGAACGTGAATTTGGAAAAAGAAAAATAATTATCACTTCACATCATTTTGGATTTCTTACAATTTTATCGGATATGCTTGGCAAAGGTGAGAATTCAAACAAATTCAGAAATCGAGACAATGCTAAGAAATACAAAGAGTTTATACTTGAGGGGAATGGAGAAGATTTATCTTTAGTGACAACCAAAAATGGAGTATTTCTTTACCATTTAAGATTGCTTCAAATATTGAATCAAGCCTTCGAATCTAAAGAAGTTTACACATATCACTTTGCATTACTTAGACAGGTGTTAGAAAATATTGCATCCTTTCTTGGTGTGGGTCAATTTGGTTATGTATTAGAGCAAATCGGAATAACTGAACCCCAGCGGGTAGCATTTATTGTGAATGCACTTTCACATTTAAATGTTTACTATCAACAAATTGACAGACCTGTTCCAGACAATTTAGACATGTTCAATGAAGTTTTGGGTAAGCTAATGGACAAATATCGATTCTTAATTCCTAAAGATTAATAGCACAATGACAAATAAAGACCAACAACAACTGGGTAAAACCCTTTGGAATATTGCAGACGATTTAAGAGGTGCAATGAATGCGGATGATTTCCGTGATTATATGCTTTCCTTTCTTTTTCTTAAGGTATTTATCATACAACTACGAAGAAGCAGCAAAGAAAGAATTAGGAAAGGACTATCCTACAGGGCACCTTTTTATTACTGTCCAAAAACACGATTTGGAGCTTGAAATTGAAAAAAAATTTCGTAGCCATTCTGAGCACAAAGACAACGAATTAAAAATAGAGACAACAAAAGATATACCGATTTCACCTCTTGGTAAGTGGTATCATTATAATCCACATGAAATAATGGAGTTTGAACAACAAATGCGTAGAAAAGTGCATTATGTAATAGAACCTAAGCACTTGTGGAGTAATATTAGCGAAATGGCTCGTACTCAAAATCCGGAGCTGCTGGTAACACTTGAATCAGGTTTTAGATACATAGAGAACGAATCTTTTGAAAGTGCATTTCAAGGGTTGTTTTCTGAAATCAATTTAAATTCAGAAAAGCTTGGTAAAACATCAGCCGAAAGAAACAAGAAACTATGCACCATCATTCAGAAAATTGCTGAAGGTATTGCTGAGTTTTCTGTAGACTCTGATACATTAGGAGACGCTTATGAATATTTGATAGGAGAATTTGCAGCAGGTTCAGGCAAAAAGGCAGGAGAGTTTTATACACCGCAACAAATTTCCACTATTCTTTCAGAAATTGTAACCTTAGACAGTCAAGAACCAAAAACAGGCAAGAAAAAGAAGTTAGACAAGGTCCTGGATATGGCTTGTGGTTCAGGTTCATTGTTGTTGAATGTACGGAAACGAATCAAAGACAGTGGCGGAAGTGTAGGCAAAATTTACGGTCAAGAAAAAAATATAACTACCTATAACCTTGCCCGAATGAATATGCTTTTGCACGGTATGAAAGATACTGAGTTTGAGATATTCCACGGAGATACCTTAGAAAATAGTTGGTCATTGCTTAACGAAATGAATCCAAGCAAAAAGACAGAGTTTGATGCTATTGTAGCCAATCCGCCTTTTAGTTTGCGTTGGGAACCAAACGATACACTGGCAGAAGATTTTCGTTTTAAAAGTTATGGTTTAGCACCTAAATCAGCAGCAGACTTTGCTTTTCTATTGCACGGTTTTCACTTTTTAGGTAAAGAAGGAACTATGGCAATTATTTTACCACACGGTGTTTTATTCCGTGGTGGAGCAGAAGAACGCATCAGAACAAAGCTATTAAAAGACAATCACATTGACACGGTCATTGGTTTGCCTTCAAACTTATTCTACTCGACAGGTATTCCAGTTTCTATTTTGGTTTTAAAAAAATGTAAAAAACACGATGATGTTTTGTTTATCAATGCTAGTGAACATTACAAGCCTGGCAAACGACAAAACACATTACGAGAGGGAGAAAACGAAGAGCCAAACGATATTCGAAAAATCGTTGAGACTTACCAATTCCGACCAGACCATATTGAAAAATATGCTCGTAGAGTTTCAATGGATGAAATTGAAAAGAACGGCTACAATCTGAATATTTCAAGGTATGTTAATACATCAGAAGACGAAGTGCAAATTGACTTGGAAGATGTGAATAATAAACTGACTTCAATAAATGAAAGCATAAAAGCAAACACAGACAAACACAATGAATATTTAAAAGAGTTGGGATTGAAACCGATTTAAAATACTCAGGCTATTTGCAAACAATTTCCTTCTTGTTAGTGTCTTCACTAAGCAACATGCCCTTTGTATTTAAGAATACATGAATAATTTATCGAAGAATGAACGGTTAGTGAAGGATATTTGCCATAATAGCATAACTCAGAAATGAACAAACAGAATTTAAAATTTAAATTTTTAATGAGCGCTTATTTTGGCGGGTATAATGAATTTGTTTTTGATGGCAATAAACTTCTTTGTTATATGTCTGATTATCCAATGAAACCATTAACACCAAACCACATTATAGAAGTACACGATGATGCGGATTGGGAAGCACTATTAGCATTTTGCAATAAGTTGAAATGGGAAGCTGAATATGATGACCCTAATACTTTAGATGGTACTCAGTGGGAGCTTGAATTTGAATTTTTAAACACAAAATTTAGAACATATGGTTCTAATGCATATCCAAGAGGGTTCAATACCTTTCTTCGTAAATTGAAGAAAGTGCTTTCGAAGCATCAGATAGTTCTTGATATGTAAGTGCTAAAACCGATAACTCATAATTTATATATCATCTCTAACTGGTAAAAACCCCTTTTCTCCTAATGCTTTTATGACACCTCGTAATAAATAATTGTTGTCAAAACGCAAAATGTATTTTCTTGTACCTTCATTTTCAGGGATAAGCATTTTTTTATCAATTAGCTTTTTTATTTGTCTGGACACTTCTGCATTAAGTTTTCCGACAAAGAACTCTTTTAAATCGCCAGCTTGTACGACTTGATTATCTATTACTTTTCTTAAAATTTTTGCTTCAACATCAGTAATATATTTTCTTTCTAAGGAATGTGAAATTGTGGGCAACAATATTTCTTTTCTTAAAAAGCTATAGTCAGTAAGTTTATCAATTTTTTCAATTTCTTCTTTTAACCCTTTTAAAACATATTCTGACCATTGCAATATACCTTCATCAGTTCCATTATCGGCTTTCGATAGGTTGGAGTAATAGTCATTTCTGTTGCTACAAAAAACGGCAGTTGGATTGATAATTCGACCTACATTAACGTTAAACCCTGTTTTTACGAGCATGGCATAAGTAAACAAACGAACTGTTCGACCATTACCATTTGCAAACGGGTGAATCCAAACAAATCTATGATGGGCAATTGCTGCTTTTAATAAATCATACTTCTGACCATCATTTTTGTTTACAAAATCAAGCAATTCTGACATATAATCATCCACTTTTAAAAATTCAGGCGGCTTATGACTTGACTTATTAATTTTTAAATTACTTTTTCGATATTCACCCGGAGTATGGTCACCTTCTCCATCAGGTGGCGGTATTAATCCATCAACAATCATTTTGTGCATTTCACTAACAAATGCTCTATTAATTGGATGATCCTTTACATTGTCCTCGATAAAAGCCATAGCCTTTTCTATGTTCTGAATTTCTTTAATTCCAGGGGGCACTTTCTTTGCTTCTGTAAGCTTTGATTCAATGTATTCGGCAATTGTAGTATTATTCCCTTCAATTCTTGCTGAACCAATGCTTTCTAATGTGTGAAAAATATGTTTCAACTGAAAGAATACTTTTGCATGAGTTGACCCACCAAGAGGTTTTCTTCTTAGGTAATCCAGTTCAATTATCAAATCAGTTAGTTCTGAACCAAAAGATGGTTCAAGCAACTTTAAATCGTAGTGCAAAAATTTAGCGTCGGACATTTAAAAAAATATTTTTTTTGAATTAACACATGTAAAATCAAAACTTAACAAAACCATCTACAAAGACCTTATTTATCAAGGCTTTGACAAAAGTATCAATTTTACAACAATTAACAAAGTGTATATGCAAATTTGCGTTTTAGTGTAAATTGTAATTAATACCGAAATGATATCTATAACAGACCAATAAATTGGTCTGAACAGCTATCTAATCGGCATATACTCCCGTACGTACGGGATAAGATTTGGTCTACGACACAAATCACATTGGTATAACAGACAGATGCACGAACGCCCAACTCACAATTTGGCACAAGCGTGGCAAAGAGTAAAGGCTAAAAAAATGATCATTCATTCCCCGTGGAGTCTCGGCTATTATTCAAAATACTATCACCTCTCAAATCTTTTTGCCTACAACTCTGCGGGGAATGAATAACACTATTGATTTTTTAATACCATCGACATATGCGGAATATCATCCTCTAAATAATGGTGGTTAATTGAAACAAATCCAAAGTCGCTATAAAAGTTTTCCAGATAACTTTGTGCTCCAATTTTAATGGGTTCATTAAATAATTCATTACAAAGTTGAATCGACTTTTCGACTAATTGCTTTCCTAATAAAGTTCCTCTCACGGTTTTTTTCGTAAGTACTCTGCCTATCGAACAATAATTTTCATAGGCCACGCCTTTTGGTAATAATCTGCTATAAGCAACTAAAACATCATCTTGCCAAAATAGTAAATGATAGCAAAGTAAATCTCTATCATCACAATCTTGATACATACAATTTTGTTCCAACGAAAATACTTCTAGTCGTAGTTGTAGAATTCTGTATAGTTCAATCGTAGTAAGTTCATTAAAGTGTTTGCAGATGATAATAGTCTCCATAATTAATTAATAAATAATGTATGTTGTGAGTTGTGATGTAATATTTCTCCCATCATTTCAACGGCCTTGATTCCTTTTTCACCGGGCTCAATTGAATAGGTATTCACATATAAATTGATATGTTTTTTCATCACCTCTTCACTCATCTCTTGCGAGTGTTGTGTAATAAAATCAGACAAAACGGGATATCGATGTTGGGCAAATAAAATGCTTTGCTTAATGAGGTGATTGATTTGTTGCTGTAAGTTCGAGTCTATTTTTCGTTTGATCGCGATACCTCCTAAAGGAATAGGGAGTTTCGTTTTTTGTTCCCAATATTCACCTAAATCCATCCATTTATGTAAACCTTTTTCTTGATAGGTAAATCTATTTTCATGAATAATTACGCCAAGGTCAGTTTGGCCTTGTAACACCGTTTCTTCAATTAATGAAAAAGTAAATGGTATTTTATTTTTTAGTTGAGGTAATGCATAGCTCAGCAAAAAATTAGCGGTAGTATGAATGCCCGGTATGGCAACAGAAAGCGAAGAAATATTTTCGAAGTTGGCAATTTGCTTACCAATTAAAATCGGACCAACACCTTCGCCCATGGCGCCACCACTGCGTAACATAATATAGTTATCCAAGACATTGAAGTAATTGGCATAACTCAATTTGATAATATCCAATTCACTACGCGCTGCCAATTGATTTAAAGTTTCCACATCGGCAAAAACAAATTCAAATTCGAAGGGTGAAATGTCAATCAACTTTGAATACATCGCATCAAAAATAAAAGTGTCGTTCGGACAAGGAGATATGCCTATTCTTAGTTTCATAGCGCGTTAAGAAGGTAATTGATTGATAAATGAAATCACTTCTTGTTGACAATTCGAAATAGCCTCTTTTATTTTCCAGCTACTTCGATTTCGAGGTTCAACATAATTTGAGATGCCTCTGAATTGTATAAACGGAATTGAATTTTGCAAACCAATATAATGCAGTGCTGCACCTTCCATACTTTCAATTTGAGCTTGATATTTAGCTAAACGTTTGGCTATTGTCAGGGCATTCCCTGAGGTCATTTGTACAGTAATTGCATTCACCTTTTTAAGTTTCACAAATTCAGGAATATGTGAATTCAACAACCCATTATTTGTATAGGGAAATTCATTAGGATCTGCCAATCCAAGTTCGACGACATCGAGTATATGATCATGATCTTCAGCACCTAAATCGCCAAGGAATTCAGATGCTACCACTACGGTTTCACCTAAATTAAGTGTTTTGTCGAAGGCCCCTGCTATGCCACATTGTATAATATAATCAGGTTTTTGCAATGCAATATTTTGCAAATGATAGGAGGCTGACAAAATACCTACACCATGTACAACAAAATTTATCTGATGCATTGCAGGAAACGTCATGCCTTTGATAGCTATAATTTCTAATTCAGTAGCTGCAACAATGCTAATTTTCATGTGTCACAAATATAGACTAACTAAGTAAAATGAAAAGGTTAATGAAATACCATCACAGTGTTTAGTGGGTTTTTAATCTTATTTGCTACTTTCGTGCAAATTTACAATTCATGAGATTAAGAAGAATACCTTTCGTTCTCCTTTTTATTATAAGCCTACATAGCAACTCGATTGCTCAATCATTAGATTGGGTTAAAACTACAGGTAGCGCTGGAACAAGTGAAATTGTTCCTTCAGCAAGTGCAGTTGATGCATCAAAGAATGTGATTACAGTTGGTACTTTTTCAGGGTCATTCGATTTTGATCCCGGTATAGGTATTTCAACTTTGAATACTCTTGTGGGGATAAGCAATATCTATATCCAAAAATTAGATTCAAGTGGCAACTTCCTTTGGGCAGTATCCTTAGTTGGAAATGGGAATAGTTCAGTAAATGCCGTTAAAACGGATGGATTAGGGAATATTTACCTTGCCGGTAGTATTAATTCAGCGGTTGATTTTGATCCAGGTTCAGGTATCAATATGGTTGTGCCTACTGGCGATCAAGATGCCTTTATCTTTAAATTAAATGCAAATGGGGCGCCGGTGTGGATACATCATTTTGGCGTTGGATTATACAATGCTTCATCTCAAGTACTTGCAATTGATAATAATAGCGATGTTGTTATATCAGGATTTTTTCAGAATAGTGTAGATTTTAATCCAGGTGCAGGTATTAATTATTTGAATGCAAGTGGATGGTCAGATAATTTTATCCTTAAATTAGATGCAGCCGGAAATTACATCTACGCAAAAAGTTTATCTGGTACCGATTACGCTGATGTCAAAGGAATTAGCATTGATCTGTCGAATAACATTTTGATGACGGGCACATTTTATGGCACTGTCGATTTTGATCCTAATGGAGGCATCTTGAACTACACATCAAATAATTCTGAAGATATTTATATGCTTAAACTCAACTCATCAGGTAGTTTAATTTGGGCCCATCAGTTAGGAAATGATGGATACGAAAGTGTTGCTGGGATTGCGAATGATAATAATGGAAATGTTTATATCGCAGGTTCATTTTCTGATTCTATTGATATAAATCCTGGAGTATCAACAAATATGTTATACGCTGTAGGCAATTCAGATTTGATGGTATTACAACTTGCGGCAAATGGAAATTTTCAATGGGGAAAACGAATTGGGGGGCTCTATACATCCCAAATAAATTCGATGGCCATCGATAATAATAATCATTTTTATATGGCGGGAATTTTTGAAGATGTAGTAGATTTTGATCCGGGTAGCAGTGTGCACAATCTTACGTCAATGGGTGGATACGACATGTTTATTGTTTCGCTTGATGGTATTGGGAATTTTAATAGTGCGCATCGTATTGGTGGTAACATGGATGAACGAGCGGTGCAGCTAACCATTAATAACGCAAACAATTTATTCTGCACCGGACTATTTAAGGATACGGTCGATTTTGACCCAAGCAGCGGTGTCACAAATAACATTGCACTATCGACAGTCACGCAAGGTGATCAATTTGTTTTTCGATGGGATTTGTGCAGTTCCACATCGTCGACTACCACAGCCTACCATTGTGATAGTGTGCTATTTAATGGACATACTTATACAGCAAGTGGTGTATACACTGAAGTTATAAATGGGGCTAGCGGATGTGATAGCCTTGCAACTTTATACCTTACAATTGGGAATAGTAATTCAATTATTAATCATACACAATGTAGTGGAAGCACCTATGTATTTAATGGTCAAACCTATACCGCTCCTGGTACTTTCTATCAATATTTTACAAACGCTGCAGGATGTGATAGCAATTTTACCATCAATCTTTCATTTGGTACGCCATCATCCTACTCAATTACCGATACTGCATGTGATGTATATTTCTTTGGTTCACAAATTTTGTATACCTCAGGTTCATACACAAATGTGCTCACCAATGCTTCAGGGTGTGATAGTACCATCTACCTTCATCTAACTATAAAAAATTCATATTACGGGTCTATGTCTGTAAATAGTTGCGGTCCTTATAATTTCGGGGGAACTATATATACAAGTTCTGGATGGTATACTGGAGTTTTTGTGGCCGCAAATGGTTGTGATAGCATAATAGATCTTGATTTGCAAGTAATACTTACTTCAAGTTCAACACAAACTATTACCCAATGTAAAGAGTATGTTTTTGGTGGACAAACCTATACGAATTCAGGTACCTATATAGATACCTTTATAAATATGTATGGATGCGATAGTATAGTGACATTAAATTTAACGATTAATGGACCTACGGTTAATGTAACGCAAGCCGGAATAACCCTTACAGCGGTTGCTCCTTCTCCAGCGACGTATCAATGGATTAATTGTACCACTGGTAATACCCCTATAATGGGTGCTACATCGCAATCTTATACTGCAACCTCAAATGGATCTTATGCCGTTGCCGTTTCATTAAATGGATGCACAGATACATCTACATGTAAATTAGTGAATGGGGTTGGAATTGATGATCAATATGCAGAAATGCTTATTAAAGTATACCCTAATCCAGTAAATGAAAATTTATTTGTAAACCTTAATATGACCATACAAGACGCTTCCATTTCAGTTAAGAATATTGTTGGACAAGAACTAATTACAATGAGTAATATGGATTTGAGAAATATTGAAATTCCTACAAAAAATTGGGCAGCAGGTACCTATATTCTGACTATCAGCACTGGAACTAAATTTTGGGTTCACAAGATTGTAAAGCACTAATTCAGCTTTCATTGGATTACGTCTAGGACGCCAGGGGCATTTGATTTTGAGGAAAGAATTAGGTAACCTTATTGAATTGAATAATCGAAATGTAAATGAGTAGCCTATCATTTAGTTCTATAACAACTTTTCGAGTAAGTTGTTTTCTTTGCAAATAAATTATTATTCTCCTTCAGGTTGAATTGATTATTTTACTTTTGTCTTAATATTAGCAACATATGGTTTACGTTACACGGATTGAGAATTTTAATGCAGCCCATAAATTATGGAACGAAAATTGGGATGCTGAAAAGAATAAGGAAGTCTTTGGCAAGTGCGCCAATGTTAATTATCATGGCCATAATTACGAACTGCAGGTTACTGTAAAAGGTGAATTGCATCCTGATACAGGTTTTGTGATGAATGCAAAAGCTTTGGGCGAAATTATGAAAGATAAAGTGGTTGATGTGGTTGATCATTGTAATTTGAATGTAGATGTGGCATTTCTGCAAGGTAAACTTACCTCTGCCGAAAATTTCGCCATTGGCATATGGGAACAACTTGAATCTGAAATAGCAAAACATGACGCTATTTTGCATTGCGTTAAATTAATTGAAACAAATAGAATTTTTGTAGAGTATTACGGAAAATAAAATAGTATGGCATATCGTAAAATTGAAGAGTATAACGAAGAAACCTTGCAATCATTGATGGAGAGTTACAGCAATGTGTTAGCAGCATTAGGAGAAGATACTGAGCGAGAAGGTTTATTGAAAACACCTTTACGTGTAGCCAAGTCTATGGCTAATCTTACGCAAGGTTATAAAATGGATGCCGTTGAAATTATCAATTCGGCAAAGTTTACTGAGAGTTACAGCGAGATGGTAATTGTTAAAGACATAGAACTATACTCAATGTGCGAACATCATATGTTACCGTTTTTTGGCAAAGCACATATTGCTTATATACCGAATGGTTATATCACAGGACTTAGTAAATTAGCTCGTGTTGTTGATTGTTTTTCACGACGATTACAAGTTCAAGAGCGCATGACACATCAAATTTTAGATGCGGTTCAAGAAGCGCTACAACCTTTAGGTGTTGCGGTTGTAATTGAAGCTAAGCATTTGTGTATGATGATGCGTGGGGTTCAAAAACAAAATTCATCTACTACAACGTCGGCATTTATTGGTGAATTTGAAAAGGAAGCAACACGTTCTGAGTTTTTAAGATTGATTTCAGCGAAGCTTCATTAGTATATATAGGTAAGTTTTTATTTGTAATTTTTACAAGCATTTATATATTGTGGTATGATATGAGGTATTGTACCAATTTGATTTTAATGGGAGTTCAATCTGCCATTAAAATCTTATAGTGGTTTGTACCGTTGAATCGCTTTTCAGACTATATAATTGGTCTGTTACAGATAAACTTCGGTATGGTCATGCTTATCATTGAAACGAAATACACGTGCCGCTTCCTCTCGACTAAACATGTTGGGATGTAAATTGTATAGTTATAAATATAAACATATGAAAATCTTATTTGTTTGTCTTGGAAATATTTGTCGCTCACCTATTGCCGAAGGTGTTCTTCAAAAAATGGTCAGTGATTTAAATCTAGCTTGGGTGATTGATAGCGCAGGAACTGAATCATTTCATATTGGTGAGCATCCACACAAGTATTCACAACAAGTTTGTAAAGAGCACGGTATAGATATTTCAACGCAAAGAGCCAGAAGATTTACCTCTGCTGATATGGATAAATTCGACAAAATTTATGTGATGGCTTCTGATGTTTATGAAGAAGTGAAAGAAATAGCTGGCGCTAAATTTGATGGAAACAAGGTTGATTATTTTTTAAATGAATTTTATCCACTTCAAAACAAAACTTTAAAAGATCCTTGGTATGGTGATTTGTCGGGTTATTATGAAGTATACGAAGAAGTGGAGAAAACCTGTGATGCGATTATAAAGAAGTTCGGTTGATTTGAATGAATGCATTTCCAATATGGTCTATAATATCCGAGGCAATTAACGCTTCTTCTGCGTTTTTTTCTGCAGCCATATCTCCTGCTAAACCATGTATAAAAACCGCGAGTAAAATAGCAGTTTCCATATCATGATATTGTGCAAAAGAGATGTGATGATGCCAGTTAATACATCCCCACTACCGGCAGTTGCCATGCCGGGATTGCCATTGATATTGAAATAGCTTATACCTGCAGGCGTTGTAATGGAAGTATATCGTCCTTTGAGAATAATATATAAACCTAGTTCAATCGATTTTGCTTTTTGTTTCTCATGTCGCTCAAATGAATTGACAGAGAGTCCAAACAATCTATCAAATTCTTTAGGGTGGGGTGTAAGTACACTGTATTTATGAATATGATTGAGAAGTTCAGGATGTGATGAAATTATATTTATTGCATCGGCATCAAGTACCATTGATTTTTTAGATTCGAGCAATATTTGACTGAGAAGATGATAGGATTCGTTATGATTTCCTAAGCCACATCCAATTCCAGTGGCATCATATTTTTCAAGTTCAAAATTTGTTGGGTTTGGTTTTCGAAAAATACAAATGGCTTCAGGAACGGCACATTGTAAAATCGATCGTTCGTTTTCGGGTATCAGTAAACTAAGTAAGCCACAACCACTTCGTATACAAGCTTTTGCCGAAAGAATAGAAGCACCCATCATGCCCTTGCTTCCGGTAATTAATAAGGCATGTCCATAAGTGCCTTTATGTGTAAAAGGTTTTCGCTTTGTATATTTTGAAAGAATTTCTTCGGCGTCGAGAATATAATTTGAGCTGATTTCTTGTTGATAAAATTGTTTATCTAAACCAATATCTAAAATTTTAATTTCACCACAATAGGTTCCGCTTTCAATAAATAAAAAAGTTTTTTTGTATTGTTGAAAGCTGAGGGTGAAATTTGCCTGTACAATTTCTGCCTTCTGAAAGTACTCATCGGCACTCAGTCCTGATGGTAAATCGATGCTAATTACTTCATGTTGTTTCACATTTATCCATCGTATCATTTCTAATTCTACACCTTCTGCAGCACGTTGTAATCCGGTACCCAAAATGGCATCTATAAGGACAGAATTTGCCGGTAACGAAATTTCTTTATCAAATTGAGAAATGCTTTCCGAGTACAAAGTTTGAAGTCGTTCAAGATTGATTAAGTTATCCTTACTTCGCTTTTCTTTTGATGTAATAATTACATTCACTTTATAATTTGCTTGTAATAAAATACGCGCAATGGCCAAACCATCACCGCCATTATTCCCTTGTCCGCAAAGAATGGTAAAATGTTGTCCAAGATTATAATGTTCAGTAATCCATTTACAACAACATAAGGCGGCCCGTTCCATTAAATCAATAGAGGCAATGGGTTCATGTAAGACTGTGGATGCATCCCAATTTTTAATTTGAGCTGCAGAGAATAATTTGGACATAGGATAAAAGTACAGGAAGAATCTAAAACTGTTACTACCTCACTTAATTTTATAGTGGCAATTAAGAAAGCAGTTCATAATTTTCATTAAATTAGGGCTTCCTACTCATCACTAAACTGCATGTTTGTGAGGTATGATTTACAGTATCTCTTGCAACCAAATAAATATTTACAAAATTCCCGCTGATATTTCCCGTTCCACTTAAATATAAATCGCCACATGTATTTTGCATCGGAATTTCAAACGAGGTTTTTTCAGGATTGATGATGGCATTTATGATTTGAGCAGGACAAGCTAAGCCTGTATTGTATAATTTCAATTTATAAGCGTACGCTGCATCCGCATTAATAATAGCCTCATAATATCCAAGCGACGAGGTATCGCAATTATCATCCACAATATAATTGCCTACAAATTTATCACTCCAACGTGTAGCACATTGTTTGCCTTCAAAACCTTGCGGACAATAACATAAGCCATCTTTACAAGTTCCGCCGTTAAGGCAAATTACATTATCACATGGGCGAATAAGTGTAGTGTCGTTGTATTTAGTTTTACCCTTGTTACAAGCCGACATTAAAACGAGGCTAAACAAAAACAAAACAGCTGCTAAGGTGCTGAGTATTACACTTATTTTCTTCATTGAATAAAGATAATGAAATCAAGGATATAATTAAAAATACGTACCAATTATTTTAGGCATTCTTTTGACGAAGATATTCATCATTGCCAACATCTTCATAATTGGTATAAACCGCACACCAATGTCCGATTAATGATAAGCCCCAAGCGGCTGTAATCCAAATGCCCCAAGGATAAACCCACATATGATTTGCGCCTGAACAAAATACCAATAAGCCCAAAGTGCAGCATTGGCTAATAGAAATACAACCACATGTAACATGAAAGTACTTTTTTGCTTTGAAGTTGGCGTTGTTTTATTTGGCATAATTGAAATACATTTATTTGATTGCAAATGTAATTCTCAATTTGAGAAAATACAATATGAAGTGGAAGAATGTTGAAAGCTTTTTTAATTAGATGGGGCCATAAAAAAACGCAGAACTAAATTCTGCGTTTTTTAAGGATGATCCAATATTTTATCGAATTAAACTCACATTACCTTGCTTGTAAAAACGTTTGCCTGTTGATGAAACACCATCTAACAAATAAACATAAGTACCTAATGGTTGCGGAACGCCTTTGTATTGTCCGTTCCAACCTTTATTAATATCATTGGTTGAGAAAATTTCTTGCCCCCAACGATTAAAGATCTTAAATGAGTTTAAACTTACCATACCTCTTACGATAATTCGTAATTCGTCGTTGATACTTGTACCTGAACCTGGACTGAATGCGTTTGGTAAATCGAGCAATGATTCTGGACTTACAATTACATCTACCGAATCAAGTGTTTCGCAACCACTTTCGGTTTGCGCAGTAATAAAATAGCGAGTAGTTACCGAAGGTGTAGCAATCGGATTTTTAATATTGGTAGCACTTAAACCATTTGGAGGAAACCAACTAAAGAAGCTACAATTTCCATCAGCGTACAATTGTGCTGATTCACCAGGGAATATGGTATGATTTTCACCGGCATCAATTACCGCTTCAGGGTAAACAACCACATTGGCATTAGCTGAATCGAGACAACCTTTTGTATTTACACCATAAACCGTGTAGGTTGTAGTTGCAACAGGGAAAACAGTAATATTCGAAGAGGTGCTATCATTTAAGTACAAAGTTGGTTGCCACAAATAATTTACACCACCTATAACATTGAGGTAAGCGCTATCTCGCGGACAAATACTTCGATCGCCATCAACAATTAAGAATTTAGAAGGGTTCACCGTCATTAACACAAAATCTGTATCTGAACAACCTATGGGGTCGCTAACAATTAACTGAAGGTTAGTAGTTGCCACACCATCAAAAACCGGATCAGGTATACTGCTGCTAGATAAATTTGAAACCGGTGCCCAAGTATAGGTATATAATGCGTTAGCCGGACTCACAGATGATGAAAGATGAATGGTATCATTTACGCAAAGTTCGCGATCAAGTCCGGCATTGAGCACAGGGATTGGATTTACAGTAATGGTAAAACCTTGCGTTGAATCAGGGCAACCTGTTTTTGATGCAGTGAAATTTATGGATATACACCAGGTGCTGTTGGTGTAATCGAAGGTGCAATACCACTTGGCTTACTAACATAAGCAGAAGGAGTCCAGGTATAAGTATACTTTGGATTACCGCCTAAAGCAGTAACGGCTACAGTATTGCCATTACAAATTGTTGTATCTCCATTCAAGATATCAAATCCTTTTAACACCTCGATATTTACTACAGCCGATGAAGAACATGCCAAAACACCTTGAGGCACAACAGTTACTGTATAACTTGTACTATTGGTAGGGGTTTGCATAATAGGGTTACTAATATTTGCATTATTTAAATATAAACTTGGCGACCATGTGTAATTATAGGGTTGCCCAATCGGCAATGCATTTACATTTAATTGCAAATTAGCATTGATACATGTAACCGTATCAGGGGTAATGGTAAGCGATGGTCCAGCTGCTACAACTATCGTTACAGTATCTACGCTTCGGTCGCAAAGTGAAGAAAGATTACTCGTGACGACATAGGATGTAGTGAGAGTTGGGGCCACTTTAGGTGAATCGCAATAGGTACATGACATCGAAGTACTATCACTTCCACCGGGTAAAACAGTCCAATGGAAAGTAGTACCGCCGCCAACATATAATTGAGTTGAATCTCCTAAACATATAGAAGTATCGGCCGAAGCAACTGTAATTGGATTGATATAAATTGGAATTGTGAACGTATTTGAGACCAAAATTCCAGGAGGTACGCAACTTGAATCTTTCACCGTTACACTAAGTACATGCAATCCTGTATCCATTAAACCGGTTACCCAAGTAAAACAAGCTCGAATAGAATCGGTCAATGTGTTTGTATAAACGATATTTGATCCGGGTGCTGCTACATTATGGTTATCATTTGGAACTAAAATCGCTGCAGCACTTGTAGAAGTAATATCAAAACAGAACTCCAAGGTATCGGTAGCGCAGCCTTGAACAACCCCGGCAAGTAGTTGTCCGCCAATTATAGTTAAGGAATCAAGGCCGTAAACCGGTGAAGGTGTACTACAATTTTGGACCACAATTTGTAAATCTCGCATCACAGAGCCAATAAATACGCCCGCTCGATATTCACTTACTTTTACTGTAATTACATAAGCACCCGTTGCAGCAGCGGTAAATGATACTGCCCCTGTTGATGGGTTCACATTATACGTAAGATTTGTTGGGAACGGATTTAATGGGGTAAACATTGGCGCCGGCGCAGGGGGTGTTACATAGTTGCAATTGGTTGGTGTAACCGGACAAGCACCTGTTGATGAACGAGGTTGTATAGATTCAAAATGAAGTGAATCGCCATTGGCATCAATCGTTCCATTATTATAGTTAAATGGTTGATTAATACAACAATAGGGGATTGGTGGATTTGAGAAATACGGTGAATTGTTGTTTTGTGAAACCGTATTATCAAAAATGGCTTCTACATATAAAGATTGACCTCCTGGCGCAACCAAATTTAAAATGGCATTATTACGTGCATTAATTGTAACCGAAAATTTCCACAAACTACATGTAGTTGCTAAGGTATACGTATTAGTGTACCACCATTCTTGATACCCAGGTAAGGTTCCTCCGGTACAAGTTGTAGGAAAACCAGGGCATCCCGTACCAACCGGTGTTCCGTTTGGCGCACCACCAGGTAAGGGACCTGCATTAGCCAAAACTATACTGCCATTGGTTCCGCAATTGTTGCTATAACACATGGTTACAGAGGTTGGCGCTGTTGCTGCACCGGCACAATCTCGATAGAATTTATAAATAAATTTGTAGGTATTGGTTGTACCGGGTACTAATTCATAGATCAATTCTGCTCCTGCAGCATGTGTCGCATATACTTTATTAACGCTAATCATGCCAACGAAAAGGAAAAGTGCGGTTAGAACTTTTTCATGTGTTTTTATTTATTGTTTTTAATTTATCATATAAAATTAGGCATATAAATATCTCGTTTTAGTTGAACAAGATCTGCAAAGCCTTATCTCATATTAAAAATAAAGTTTAAAAGTAGTATAAATTATCTCAAAATTTGGACTAAAACTGAAAAAATACTTTGGTCGCTCCATATCCGTATTTGACATCGAACTCATTGACGTAGCTTTTGATGTGTTTGGTTTGGTTTAGCAGTTTTATTATTTCAAGTTTTAATACCCCTTTACCTATACCATGAATTAAAATTAAGGTGGGTTGATGGGT
The DNA here is from genome assembly GCA_016706595.1 of Bacteroidota bacterium. Classification (GTDB taxonomy): domain Bacteria; phylum Bacteroidota; class Bacteroidia; order Chitinophagales; family Chitinophagaceae; genus OLB11. Next base: position 32,712 of record JADJJH010000009.1, read on the forward strand.
CGCAATGGCTAAGTCTAAGGCTTGTTGACAAGCCTTTAGCTGAATGCCAATAATTTCGGATGAGGATAAATGATGATGATGTTGAATCAGTTGTTCAATATGCAAATCAACCTCAGTTGTGGCAGATTTTATGGCCTTCGAAAAATCAAAATGGTTCTCGTTTTTTGGCGCTTGAAGTACTTGCATTTTTGTAAACACAATTTCTTCCTTTTTCCGAGGCAGAATCTGTTCAAATAATTGAAAGTGAAAGAATGCCTGGTTCTCAAATCGAACGGCATCCATTTTTTCTAGCAATTTTTTCGGTTTCATCTGTAAAACACCCTCATTATCTAAAATTTTATCCTGCTTATCTATGAATCGATACCTAAAAACTGCATGATTACTTAGTGCGTCGAAAGCCAAATCGTGCAGATAAAAATGTTGGCGATGCAAAATATCAGAATGCAGACTGAACTGGGTTTCTTGTTTTACCAAACTCGTATATTCAAACTGATAATCGTGCTCAGTTTCGTTATAAATATAAATTTTAACCTTGCTCACAATTTCCTCAAATCCATCTTGCAAATAAACGGGCATACACACTAAATAGAGACCATCCGGAAATGCGGCAACTCGCCCAGCATTTTTCTCCGGTATCAGCTGGTCTGCACGAATATTCGTTTTTTTAGCTTGGGTATTTTTTTTCATAAACCACCGCAAATACGGATGTTCAAGGTCGTCGAGAAAGGCATGATACAATTTGTTGTTGACCTTAACACTTGCCATATCACTACCAATGAATTCATCGATTTCACCTTCCTCATTATTGCTTTTTATATAAACAGGGTCACCAATCGAAAATTTCATCTTAAAGAATTACGTTTGCACAAAGTTAATACGATGGCAGGAATAAGAAGGTGGAAGACGGCACAATATGCTGAAAGAAAGTGGTGGCAATTGTATTTGCGAAATAAGGAAGTGGGAAAACTATCTTGAATGGAAGCAAAAATATTGGCAACAATTACTATCTACCTGCGGACATTATTTTTCGGTTCCACCAACGGCAACTATTTTGGATGCGGGGTGTGGACCTGCAGGCATTTTTATGGCTTTCCCTAATAATCAAGTTACGGCTATCGATCCATTATTAGATGCCTACGAAACAGATTTACCTCATTTCAAAAAAGAGAATTACCCTCATACAAAATTTATTCAATCGAGTTTAGAAGATTTTACAACTGAAAATAAATTTGATTTAATTTTTTGTATCAATGCAATTAATCATGTTCAAGATATTCAAAAAAGTTTTGATAAACTAGTTTCTTATGCCGAAAGTGGTGCTTATATTGTCGTAACCATTGATGCCCATACGCATACCATTTTTAAAAAGATATTTCGATTCATACCCGGAGATATTTTGCATCCTCACCAATTCGATGTAAATGAATATCAAAATATGCTATTGCAAAGAGGTTGTACTATTGAAGGCACCGAATTACTGAAACATACTTTTTGTTTGATTATTATATGGTGATTGCGAAGAAAAAGTAGGGTAGGTGTAAATAACTTAGTGATACTATTTTATGAACTTGCTGACTTGCAATTCACTATAATTCTAGGTGCCTATTCTTGTTAAAATTTCTAGTTAAAATATCCTATTGCAAATCAATCCCTAATTGCAAAGTAAAATTTCTTGGTGCGCCTAAAATGGCAGGTCTTTCGGCATACACTGTATTCAATACATTTTTAGTGATGAAAGAAAGCTTACTATCTTTGGATAATTGACAAGACAAACGGATATCCCAAATAAAAGTACCCTTATTATACTTTTTCTAAATTCATCAACAGTTGACGGAATTCCGGTGCCAAGTTGAAACACCACACCAAAAGGATTTTCGTTGGGTTTTGAATTTTGGAATACCTCATCTATATTTTGCATAAAAGAATTGTACAAAACCGTATTGCCTATAGAAAACCGTTTGTAAGTATGTTCTAAATCAAATTTCACACTATGTCGATATCGATATTTCAATGTTTTACTGTTGCCACTAACGTTTACTAAAATAGCCGAATCGGGTCGAAGTAAAATTGGGTTCATGCTTGTATAACCAATCATACTTCGTGATTCAACACCCAAAATTTTACCTTGCGCCATGATAGAAATATCTAATCCATTGATTCGGGTGCTTCCCACATTTATCGATTTAAATCCTAAATATTCAGAAGGGTTGCTTACTTGAGCCAAAGTCGAATCGGCCGGTAAAAACAATCCGAAATTGAACTCCATCATCTTATTATATTCCATCCAAAAGCCTGCGATATCAATAACACCCATCCATGATCCTACTTTAAATCCTTGTTTGATGCCTATCTCTGAGCTCCAACCAGTTTCAGATTGTAAGCCAGGATTTGGAAATACTCTCGATGCGCCAAAAGTGGTACTTACAAATCGTTCGGCAATACTAGGGTATCGATAACCTTGTCCAAATGAGGCGCGTAAAAAAGTAGCTTTATGTAATTCATAATTTAGGCCTGCTCGCATCACCGGTTTTTTTTCAAGGGCATAATCATCCACTCTATTCATCTCATAACGCACACCTAAGGAAGTCCAGAGTTTATTGATTTTTTTTCAAGTTGCAAGTAAGGTGCAATATTCGAAATGGTATGGTTGCCGTATAAATCACCAATAATATTACTATAACTTGCCGTAATGCCACTCACTACATTTAATTGTTTTTTAGCAGAGCAGATTTTTGATTAAATGATTTTTGAAATTGGTATTCACCATAATAGGTATCGGCTTTTGAAGATTGTTTTTTTTCGGGTATTTCATTCTGACTTCTAAACCATCTTGTTCGTAAAAAAATGTTTCGTACCGCTTTTTGAATAATACTGTATATAAGGATCTACATTCATTCGCAATCCTTGGTTTTTATTTAGGGTAGTGCTCGAATCGGCTAAGCCACCAAAGGGCTGATAATATTTATTTCCATGGATACTGTCGGGTTGCCAAAAGAAAAAGGTTTGACTTTTATTTTTTTGAAGATTTGCATTTACGCCAACTATTAATCCTTCAATTTTTTTTGATCTGCGTCGAAGATTTACATTCATACGTGCACGCCTGTTTAAATCGCCTTGTAAATAAGAATCTTCACTATACCATGCCGAACCAAAAACTACATCGGTTTGTTTAAACTTCTGCGAATGCATGAAATAACCGCCATTAAAACCGGGCTGTTGTTTGCCCCACCATTTCCAACTTTTATCTGCCGGGTTCCCATACATGCCATTATATATCATGGCTTTGGTTCGAGGTTTACTTTTTGCAAATCCGGTTCTAAAATTAATAACCCCATTTAAAGCCGACGAGCCATATAATGAAGAGGAAGCGCCTTTAATAATTTCAATTTGTTCACAGTTTTCAATCGGCAAAAATCCCATTTAGCATCACCCGCATCGGCAGTAATCATGGGCATGTCGTCAACTAAAACCAAAACCCGACTTCCGGCACCATAACTCCAACCCGAACCACCGAATATTTACTTGATTTTCAATCACATCCACACCAGGCACTCGTTGCAAGGCGTCATCCATCGAGTTATTGGCAGTTTGCATAATATAAGCAGGCTTAAGTACTTCAATAGAAACCACTTCTTCAGCCGCTCTTTTTTCAAATCTACTTCCACTAACCGTTATCTGCTTCATCAATTCGGTTTTGGAACTTAATAAAATGAGTAGGTCATTCATATTATCCTTAAGCGTGATGGTCACATTTTTTTGATATATCCTGTGTATGAAAAGCCAATGATATGATTTCCACTTGCTGTACTCAAATTAAATTCCCCTTGAAAATCAGTGCGAGTAACTTGGTTTGTCATCTAATAATACGGTCACACCAATCAATGGTTCTTGATTACTTGAATCCTTTACAATGCCATGTATACTTGCTTTTTGCGAGTATGCGATAGATGATATTAGTAATAGAAAATATAGGAGTTGGAATTTCTTCATGCTATAATTTTGAGAAAAATAAGAAATCATTACCTTTATCCAAATTATTTAATATGAAAAAATTTACAGTTACATCTGTGTTATTTCTTTTTGCGAGTCAATTATTCGCCCAAACTCCTTGTGTGCCGGGAACTATAGTAGGCACTGGTAATGGTTATATTATACCTGATAGTGCAACCAATTTTGCCAATGCTTGTCCGGGTACAAATTACCAACAAACATTGTATATCAAAGCACCTAAGGATACTTCGATTGCGGTAACTACGCCATTAAGTGGTGTAATTACAGCTGATATTGATTCATTTGTATTTGATGCCAATATTGTTGGCTTGCCTTCATACCTGAATTTAATTAGTACGCCGGTAAGTTTACCTTGCTACAGGAACAGGAAATCCAAAAAATGATTTTGTTCGTTTAGTAGTTCCTGGCGATTCATTAGCATGTGTAAGTATTGGAGGTATGGTGCCGGTTTCTACGCCTGCAGCAACTTTACCTCTATCGGCTAAGCTACGAGTGTATTTAAGTAATATGCACAGTACCAATGTTGCTTTAGAATTAGGTATACCAGCTTTATATCCGGGGAGAAAAACAGATACAGTTGTGAACCTAAATTATTATAAAATAGTAGTGTATCCAACGCCATGTTGGCCAACTGCAGTTGACAATATCACGAAATATAATTTCGATGTAATTGCATGCACACCTAATCCTGCACATTCACAAGCGCAAATTAGCTTTGAAAGTAAATCAGTAGCCAATTATCAATTTACAATGGTTAATGCTTTGGGCGAAACAATCTTAACTCAATCAATAAATGCCGATGCAGGCATTAATTACTTAAATATCAACACTTCTAATTTGGCAAATGGTATGTACTTGTATTCTTTATCAGATAATAAAAACATATTAAATAAAAAAATGGAAATAAGAAATTAATATCTTCCTCAAAATTAAATTATCCGGTATCAGCGATGATCGAGTTTTTTTTTGCATTATATTTTAAAAGCTAGTAGCAGACCTTTACTTTTGTTTTATACGAATCCAATTATAATGAGCGAAATTATTTCAACATCCAAAGCACCTCAGGCAGTAGGCGCTTATCCGCATGCCCGTAAAGTAGGCAACTTGTTATTTTTGTCGGGAATTGGTCCACGAACCGCAGTTACCAACGAAATACCAGGTTTAAGTTTAGATAAAAATGGAAATTTTTTAAGTTTCGATTTTGAAGCACAATGTCGTAATGTGTTTGATAATGTACGCATTGTATTAGAAGAAAGCGGCAGTAAATGGGAGAACTTAGTGGACGTAACTGTTTTTTTAGTGAATATGAAACGCGATTTTCATACCTATAATAGATTGTATGCAGAGTATTTTAAAGATGCTCAACCTTGCAGAACAACGGTTGAAATTAATAGTTTGCCTACCCCCATTGCGATTGAACTAAAATGTATTGCAACCATTGAAGCTTAATCGGCGTTTTGCAAACCTAATATGATTTTTACTCATATTTTGCAACGCTTTATTACATCGGTCAACGCTCTTGATAGTCAGTATGCATAATTCGAAACCTTGTCTGAAAGTTTTTTAGTGTTGCTTATAATAGGCAGTTTTTACATATAAGTGTTCAATATCTTTCGTATTATTTTGTAGTAAACGCAACTCGTGACAAGGATAGAGGCGGTCTCGCTGCAAATAATAGTACTTTATGAATATAATTTGTTCAGCAACGAGATGAGCGAAGTTTGTCTGTTTGACAAACAGGCCTGTCTGCCACCCAAAAAATCAATGAAACTTTGTTATCTAAATTCAACATTTTGATAGAAATCTCAATAATTATCAGCATTAACTCGTTTTCATATTATTTAACTTTCAACAAATAGTAATACTCTGATTCCTTTTTTTATATTTGTCACCTTATTAAAAATAAAATATGAGTTATAATAAAATCAATAACCTCGTAGGTTGGTTTGTTTGCCTAATTGCATGCGGAGTTTACCTTATAACCAAAGAAGCCACAGTGAGCTTTTGGGATTGCGGTGAATTTATTTCGGGCGCAGCCAAACTCGAAGTTGTTCACTGCCAGGGGCACCTTTGTTTTTGATGATTAACCGCATTTTGTGGCCATTTTGGTATGCAAAATGCAGCATTGACCGTAAATGCAAGCTCGGCTTTATGTAGCGGCTTCACTATTTTATTTTATTTTGGACAATTACCCACTTTGCTAAGCGAATCATCGCTAAACAAAACGAAGAGCTTACCAATACAAACCTCTCATTAAAATTATGGGTGCTGGTATTGTAGGTGCTTTTGGCATATACTTTCTCAGATACTTTTTGGTTTCGGCGGTTGAAGGTGAGGTTTATGCCATGTCATCTTTTTTTAACCGCTTTAGTTTTTGGGCTATATTGAAGTGGGAAGATCGTCTTACAGTTGCTAATGAAACCCATGCCGATCGTTGGGTCGTATTTATATTTTCGTGATGGGCTTATCTATCGGTGTCCATTATTAAACTTACTAACCATCCCAAGCATTGTTATGGTGTATTACTTCGTTGCCATAAAGCAAGTACCTATGGG
>JADJJH010000010.1 GCA_016706595.1 Bacteroidota bacterium
AATACCAATCAACCTTTCACCCAAGGGTAAAATTAATAAACAGAACTTAAATCTATCTTCTCGAATTGCAATGATGCCTATGAGCTTGATTATTGTATTCTTTTAAGGTGGTAATATTTTGATAGGTTTAAATGAAACTAAACTAAATGTTCCAGATACAAAAAAGTATCTTGGATCTTTCCTGTACTAATAATATTATATCAATGTTCAATGCTTGAGCAAACTTGTACCACTTAACGAATTTATCAAAACTTCCATCTGTTTTTTGTCGTATCTGTTAAAAGCTTTGTCCTAAGAAGTTTATTACTAGTCCTAAGTTATTATTAAGAGCGATTGCTCATTACTAAATACTCAAAATAATAAGGAGTAATAGCAAAAGAGGGTAATTTTTTATTCTTTCCCTTATAACCAAAATTGTGGTGAAGAAATTGAAATTCTATAGTTGCTTCCCCTAGCTTTACCGGGTGAGATATATCCATCGTTTTGTCCATTGGTTGAAATATTATTGTCATAATAAAATGTGTTCAGGATTTTATTTTGATATAGGTAGTGAGTTTATCAGTTAATAATCTGAATACTGATAAGTACCTGATAATGAGATAAGCAAATTTTGTAAGTCCCTAAAGAATGTCATATTAGCCTTTATGCCTGGGCTAATTCTATTTGTCCTTTTTTCCGAATTGTTGAGTTATCGTATCATAAAATTGAAGTTTTGATACTCAATAAAAGCAGAAATTGAATAGGTATTATAGAATCTAGATTTTGAAGTTGGGTTAATTAAGAGTCAAAACCCATGATAGTCCGAATTCTAGCGAAGGAGGAATAATTGGTTTTGCAGAGTTGAATATGAGTGTCGATTTTATTGTTATTGACAATGTTTCCTACTAATAAAAGAACTTTGGATTTTGCCATTGTATAAACAGTATCATTAGTAGCATCATATACTACATAATATAATTTTTTATAGAGAATTTCTAATCGGCGTAGTAATACCCTACATTATTTGATGATAGTTGAGGCTGGACAGGTTGTCGTGGGAACCCCAAATAAAAGTTGCCCTTTTGAATCAGTTATTACATCTTGCCCGCAAGTACTGGCAAAGAATAATAAAAAGATTTTCGTTAAAGTAGTATTTTTCATAAATATGTTTATTTTGAACTCATTTTGCATTTCATACTATTTCAATAATCTTGAAAAAGTATCAGATTATCCTTCATTTCTTTATCTCTACCCATTTCTTTGTCCTTAGGCAAGAGTAATTTTAAAATTCTTTGTTTACTAAGTATTTCTACTTAATTCATTTAAGTATTAACTCTGTCAATACATCCGGTAAAGGAGCCTTCAGCTGCGCGTGGGTGTTCCGAAAACCCTTTCGGAACTGTAGTTAGTATGCAATACGAGCCGACAAGAAACTTCCGAAATAGAATGAAGGAAGGTGAGCCCTCTACAAGAGGTAAACAATTAAAAGCATACAAAGTTTGAAGAACATCATTTAGTAAATAAATGCTGAAAACTTTGTAGACGAATTGTTTACTCCATAGGCATACTTTTAAAAATCAAATCTTACTCAAAAGGATGCAACTATGCAAGAGCAAGCCTGTCCTCTAAACGAAACTATGAGTTCAAGAGGACGGGTGCATCATCGCAGTCGCAGTGGGGATAGCCGGCTCGCCTATACTGGGAGCGAGTGGATGAAAAGGTATATGAGGGAACGACTCCCAGACAAGCGGAGCTATGTGGAATGAGTATGAAAGGGGTATGTATTCTTCATAAGGAATAGAGAAGTAAAGTATTGTGTGTTGGCTTCTATTCCCATGAATGAATACATGTTTTGGACGAATGAAACAAGCAGAGCGAAGTATGCAAAAGGAGTGGACGAATATTTCTTTTCAGACAAAAGAGCTCCCCGAACAAAGTAAGCGTGAGAAGCAAATATGGTGACAAACTTATGTAGTAACCCGAAAGGTACTGAAGGGCTAAAGTTGAAATGCGATACCATCCTGTATTGCAACTTCAGTATCGCATTTGATCTTTAGGTTTGGCGCCGTATTTGCCGAGCCTTACTTTGAGAGACCATTTTACCGGACTATAAATTCAAATAAAATCATTCAGTTAATCTTGTTTAAGCGTAAAATTTTAAAGTGGGTTTAAATTAATGAATTCAAATTTAAATTCAATTGGATTATGTTGATTGTCTAAAAAAAACTACTTTTATAGAAATCCAATGGATATTCACTTAAGTGCGATTAATTGATTAAATCAAAATACATTAAATAAATAATATTTCACTTTCAAGAATAGACTGAGGCAATTGGTTTATTTCATAAAAATGATTGACAATATAACAAGTAGAACTACTGAAAAGGAACTTGAAGTACTCTTGAAGCAATATGATTCTGTTCGAGCTGAAATCAATTTGGAAACTACTGTTCAAAACAACATTATTAATTATTCAATTGCCTTAATTGCAGCATCTTTCTAGTAGTTGGCTTCAAAATAGATGACAAGACCCTCTTTATAGAAAAATATCCAATTACTTTACTTCTTATTTCTATCTTTCAGGTCTTTATAACCTGGTCAGCATTGGAGGCAGAATTTGCCATACACGAACTGAGATCATTATTCATCAGACGTTAAGTGAACAAATAAAAAATAATATTGATTCAAAATTGAAATCAGAATATTTTAAAATGGAAATAGCCTTGAATTATCGAAGTAACAAAGTACGTTCAATAATTCGAGGGGTTCTTGTTTCAGCTAAATTTATGATACCATATATTCATGGCTTAATGATGTTTTCTGTTTTCTGCCATTCTTTTAGTTCATTTACTCAGCTAAACACACTTACAATTTTAATATTTTTTGTGAATAGTGTTTTGTTGGCTTCTGTCCCGATTGCCTCAATAATTCATATTAATTTTGTGACAACATATTATGACAAAAAGCCATGAGGATATTTAAAATGATGATATTAATTACAATATGTTTTGTTATTGCATTTCTTTGTTCAGCTTTTTTAAGTGGCAGAAGTAACAGAAGTTATCAAGTAATGGATTCAAGCAATAAAATTATGCTTCCTTCAGGTACACTAACCTTGCACGAATTTGCTTCAAAGTTCAAGCCAATTCTTTATTCTAGTCCTAAGTTTCATCCCCAAACTATTTTATGGACTTGGTATGAAGTAGTAGAAAAAAATGACTATTATGATATAGTTTATTATCATTGTTGGGAGAATGAGATTAATCCGAATCAATCCTTCAATATCGTATATAAGATTTTTCGGACAGTCTATTTTGGTTATCCGCTTTACGACATAGAGTATTTGCAAGTGAGGATAAGTAAATCAACAGGTGAGGTGTTAAAATCAAAATATGAAACTTCAGTTGATGTCAATTATCAACAAAGGATAGTTAAGCATTCAAGAGCTGAATTAGTTCGAGCTACAGAAGAATCATTTGTAGAAACCATTTTTGGAAAGGACGGTTCTATATTGAAAACTGATACATTGCATGGCAAATTCAAATGTTTATAATAACATTTGTGAAAGCGAATTGAGAGAACTTACTGATAGAGATTACAGAAAGTATAAGTTTTGTAGAAAGAGTCAGGGGGATTATAAAACTAAAAGTAGTATTTTTATATTGTCTTCTTTTACTGTAATGATATTTGGTTTTATATTTCTGTCTTTTACAATGCTATTTAAAAAGAAGATTAACCTACAATAGTGATTGAATTCTGTTTCGTACTATTTCTTAACTGCCCATATTGAATTCTACAATTTATAATTATGAGGGATTGAAAAGTGTATCTTGTTTCCTTTGGTATGGTTGAAATAATTTTCGTTCTTGCTTCAACCCTCCATATCTTTTTCTCGAATAGGCAATGACTTCATTCTTTACAAATGTCTTTGGAAAGGTAAGTGGATTAGTCACTGCTGAGAATGGCTGAGAAATAGTTCCATCAATGAGCAGTTTGATATATATCGCATATTGTGGAAGCATGGATAAATCATCTTTGGTAAATGTTGGATAAAATTCATGCTCTATAGTTTCAGCATCCTCTGTACCGATTCTAAAAGTAATTAGTGTCCCTACATTTCCGAAAATAGCTTTTCGAATATCCTCGTGCAACTGGTCAAGGAACTGATGAGTTAGGAATAATGATAATCCATATTTTCTACTTTCAGAAAGTATGTCAGCAAATGATAAAGTCACAAATGAATGCATTTCATCAATGTATAAATAGTAAGGTGTTCTTTCATGAATATGTCTCTTTGCTCTTTCAAGGGAAGCAGTTTGAAATTGAGTAACTAATAGTGAACCAAGAAATTGTGTTCCTGCTTCACCTAATATTCCCTTTGATAGATTGACAAGCAATATCTTCTTTTCATCCATGACCTTTGAAATATCAAATGATGAAATAGAATTACCGATAATTGATCTGATAATAGGATGTGTAGAAAGGATTCCTACCTTGTTGAGTATAGGTGCAATATGTTCATTCTTCTGTTGTGAAGAAAGTGGGTTATACTCCTTATTCCAAAAGTCATGCAGTGTATCATTGGTTACATGATTGAGGATATGAATTCTGAAATCGGTATCGGTTAATACTGGTGTAATATCAATTAATGTAGCATGAGGGTAATATGTCAGTGAATGGATGGTGTTTCTCAGAATATGCTCCATTCTAGGCCCCCAGGACTCGCTCCAAAGCTTTTTAAACACAGAAACGATATTAGAGGCTACTTGATACCTATTTTCTTCTTTGACCTTGTAGAGAGGATTATATGCGATTATTTGACCTGTATCAGATGGGTTGAAGTAGATAACATCCTGTATTCTTTCCTTTGGTATATATTCTAGTATTGTATGAATCAAATCTCCATGAGGATCGAGTATTCCAACGCCTTTGCCTTGTAGTATGTCACCAATGGCCATGTTTAAAAGCAGGGTTGATTTTCCTGTTCCGGTTTTACCTATACAGTAAATATGACCGCTTCTATCTTGTTCCTTTATTCCAAATGGATGGTTTCCTGTTTTGGTGGTTGGTTGTGCCGATGGGGGTGATATTGGACATAGCCCTATTGTAACGGATTTAGAAAGTGAAATAAGGGAGGGAATGCCAAAGTGCCAAGGAAATTAATTTTTAGGGGGGGGGAAACATCTATTAAGATATTCTAAGATTATCTAAGAGAAAAATGTTTATTTACTACTTAGACAAAAAGTAAATTTGTATTTAGAATAAATCTCTATAATAATGTATTTGATCCTTCGGGTCCTTTTCAATTTAATTACTACTGTTTTCTAACCCCACAATTTGCGACTTTTATTCTGTGGAATTTTCCCAATAAGTAGGATAAGTTAGATACAAAGAGGTATTACATGATAATCTAAGAGACGAAAAACCTTGTATCAATGAATGCCCAACCCACCGATCATCAATAACAATTTTGCCATTAGAAAAATTATTTAAAAGTAATAACCTTCCAATAAATTGATGCCATTGCTCATCTGTTAATAATATATCCAAATAAGCATGAAATGACCTGCCTGATTTAAATAGATAAATGTCTGCATTAAACTTATCCTGTAATTTTATTACTGCTTCAAAAAATCATTTCACTGTCATTAGTCGAAAAAATCAATCAAAGGCACATGGTGTTTTTTCACCCACTAAAACTACAGATTGAAATGCCAGTTCTTCATTTAATTCAAGTTGCTGCAATTTTGATTCAATTTTATCAGAAAACATTTTTAAATCAATTGAACTATCAAATGATCTTTTTCTGTGAACCCTGAACCAATTGGCTGCCCATTCACATACCTACTAAATTGAAATTTCCCAGGCTGATTAAAAGCCTTGAATTTTATCAAAAAATTCAATGGAGACTTCTCTTTAAATATTTCCTATATTTTAATGCCATAAAGTAAATTGTATGTTTCTATAACAAAATTATCGGTCATTCCAGATAAATAGTCAACAATTAGGTGTCCACGTAGAATCCATTCTTTCTGTTTACGAACATCTTCATCCTGTTCAGAACTCACAAGATAAGCATAGTCATATTTATATGCATCAACATATTTTTGAGGAAGCCTGTTGAATAACCGCCATTCTAAATCAAAGCCAGTACCAACAACCTTATTTAAATCTTTAGAGTCTACTAAATTGTTAAATTTTTCAATACTCAACTCAAGTATTGATTTATACTTGTCTAAGATTCCATAAATTGCATGGAAGCCTGCTAACTCTTTATTTTCAGCCTCTTTCGAGCGAAATATAGGTATTTTCTAGATAAATTTTAATACATTTCAAGAACTTGCCCTCACAAGAATCCTTATCAATTAATTCAGAAAGAGTACCTTCAATTATATCTTTATGTTTGTTAAAATATCTTGAAATGACATGAAGTATCAACCATCTAATTACAGAAATTTTGAGCGCGAAGAAATCTGATTTGGTTTTTTTATCAATGATTAATTCGTTGAAAGGAATGTCATTATCCTTGCCAAAAACAATTTTACATTCTTCATATAATTTATCAAAAAAGTAAGGTGAAGTTATGATTTGTTTTTCAACACCATCTTCTATGTCACTTAAGCAGTATGAAATATCATCTGCAGCCTCCATTATATAGGCAAGTGGGAATCTTCCATTAATTTTCAAATATGATTTTATTTCATTTACTTTTTTTTCCTCTGTATAAAAATAAGCAGATTTCTTATATAGATGTTGGGTTTTATCTATCGTCGATGGTGAAGCAAGATATGGGGGGCTGATACATGATGCAATTTGTGAAAACGTTAGATTTGGTCCAACATCATTAAATTGGTTTAGAATATCTTGAAGTTTAATTACTATCCTTAACCTTGGGGTTACCATAAATCCTAAAATCTTTCACCAGTTTTTCATTTATAATAGAATGGTCAATCTCTCGATCACTAATTCCTGATGATACATGATATATTGCTCTCCAATTATTTTTAAACCATGTTTTTATTGCCTCTTCAGCAAAATGACCAAATGGTGGATTACCTATATCATGCAGCAAACAAGCGTTCTCGACAATTTTAATAAACGGCAATACTCTATCTTCCCTTAATAACTTTTCTTCAAAAGCTAATTGCAATTCTTTCGGCAATGCTGCCACCGATTGTGGCAACTTCTAATGAATGCGTAAGTCTACTTCGAACTGCTGCATTAGTTTCTAGCGAAAAGACTTGTGCTTTTTGTTGTAGTCTTCTAAAAGGGCTTGAAAAAACAACCCTATTCTTATCACTAGCAAACTCTTCGTTTAAAGAACGAGTAGTCCTAGTAACCCCTAATCGCTTAGGATTTATTAAACGATTATATTCATCTTTAAAGTTCATAAAATAACTTATATAAAGTAGATTAACTCTTCACTTCTATAGACAATTAACTTTATAATTATAGACATTGTGTGAATAAAATCAATACAAGGTTAAGAATACAGTTTTTATCAAAGAATTAGGGTGTGCAAGATAACAATTTCTTTTTCTGTATAGAAAATGATTCTTTCTAAATATTTAAACGGCTCAAATTATCTCAAAATTGTTTGAAAACTATACTCAAGTTGACTTCTACGATATTATTTGACCCTTCTAAATAGCATATATAGTAAGCTTTACTATATTTTTGAATTCATCAGTTAAGTAATCATAGTGCCTAGTCGATTTCATTCAATCAGTAATATCTATTAAAAATTCTGAAAGCCAACCTTTTAATTCACAAATTGCTAAATGAAGCAACAATAATTTTCGTATTTTTTATTAAAGTAAGGAAATTATATGTTCGATTGTCCCGTTTGAATGTCGAACTGAGAAATAAATACTAAAATTGCAGTATGGGCAACCAAATAGATAAAAGATATTTATCACTTCAATATTGGAAAAAAGTACATGAGAAGAATGGCTATGAGTTTCAGAGCTTATTTTCAGTTATCATGGAAAAGGCTAATTCTGAATTTCAGAGGGTAAGACCTTATGGGAAGCTAGGCGATGGAGGTAATGATGGGTATATTCCTAGTGTGGGGGTATATTGCCAAATATATGCTCCAGAGAATCCTTCGGATAAAGTGCTGAGGCAGCAAAGAAGATGGTAGATGATTTTAATAAATTGAAAGGCAGTGGCTGGGATCAAATTTCAAACATAAAAGAATATCATTTTGTTTTTAATGACAAGAACAACGGATTAGATAGTGTTTTAGAGTCAGCACGGGCACAATTGGTAAGCGAGAACCCTAGCATTACTTTCGACACTCTTCTGCCTCGTGAAATTGAAGGAATTTTCTTGAGCCTAAATAATGATCAACTTGTTTCCTTAGGTTTTGACGTAGACCAGAGAAAAGCACTAGAGGTTTCAAGAGAATATCTCAAGGGGATGGAAGCAGAATTGGATAGAGGTCACGCGAACTTTGTCTATCAAACTCTAAATACTATGCGTGATATTATTTCATCCCAAGGAGATGAAGGTTTATTGCTTGATTTTGGGATTATTGAAGCTCGAACCCTCCAACATCTTGAACGGATTGAAGATGCTAAAATAGAATATGAAAGTTTATATAAGAGATATCCTACCGATGTTCGTGCACCTCTTTATTTGGCAGAATATTATCTGAAAATTGATAACTATACCGAGAACCAAAGGCTACTAGATGAAGTAAAAGCAATTGATGCTTCTCATTGGTTATATTTATTTGAGATCTTAGTAAGAAAATTCTTTCTTAAAGAAGTCATATCTGTTACAGATATAGATACCGATTCCTTTCCAGCGGATGCCAAAATAAAATCCGACTATTATAGGATTTATGGAAATCTGCTTCAGAATAATGGAGATATGAAAAATGCGATTGCCTTTATAGAGCGAGCATTGTTCTTTAATCCCGAAAAAATATCCAATTATGATGTAAAGATTTCGATGGCGATTAATAATCTTCCTCTGGAAGATAATGGTACTGAGAGAAAAAAATAAAATTGATGAAATTCTCATTGAGATTGATGAAGTAAGTGCCAAATTCAATTTATCAGGTAATATCGGTATTCGTAACAAGATTTTTTAAACTATAAAAAAGCCATACTTCTCTTTCAAAATGAAAATTTTGACGATTTTGCACAGGTTGTAAAAGAGATATTTTCGTCAATCTTTTCTTGTTATTTTGATAACCCTATTGAAGCTGTATTAACATCACTTCTTTCTCTAGTCGGTATTACTGATCAAGAATTTGAAAAACTCCTTGATTATATAGAAAAAGCCCGAAAACCACTTTCTGTTGAATTCGCCAAAAGATTATTCTTGCAGTTTATGGGTCAAGGTACTCTTAGCGACAATGGGAAGGAGTTCTTCTCGAAACGAAAAATGATAGCGCTTGTTGATTTGATTGATGATATAGAGAAAAGGGATTATGAAGGATTTATTACAAAAATAAAAGACGATAACCAGTTGGCTCTTTTGGTTTGTTTCGCAACTGACCTTCCTGAATTGCGAAGGAAAATAATTGAAGCGTTACCGGATGATGAAGGTATATACAAAGACAAGCTTCGTCTTTTATTAGAAGATGATCTAGAGAATCTTGATCAAGCCATTGAACTCCTCAGTAAAATAGATTTGTCGAAAATAGGTTATGTTGACAGTCAGAAAT
Organism: Bacteroidota bacterium; assembly: GCA_016706595.1. Taxonomy (GTDB): domain Bacteria; phylum Bacteroidota; class Bacteroidia; order Chitinophagales; family Chitinophagaceae; genus OLB11. The sequence goes on from JADJJH010000010.1 coordinate 9,659, forward strand.
TTCTTTGGATTGCCAGCAAAAAGGAAGCTTGGGACTTTGTGTTAATCTTCGGAGAAAAATTATTGACTTATGAAAAGAAAGTTGAAAGAATAGTACGAACCAAACTTGATTTGTTTAATGCTAACTTTAAACTGGGTCGTTTATTGGAAGCGGTAAAAATCGGAGAAGAAATACTCGGCACTCATGAATATATATCGTTATTAGATGATAAAAATAAAACTAGCCTCCTGAATCAAACTGTCATAGCGCTTTTAAGGCGGAACACTTCTAATGATAATACGCAAGCTATGAATCTTATCGAAACCTATAAACATTTACTTTCCGACTTCGAAAGCAATGCCCGACTTACCGCTGAAGTATATTTGAGGCACAGTGATGCAAAATCAGCACTGGGTGCAGTTGTGCGTGGTGTAAAATTCCTCCGCAGACCATCTCCCCAAGAATATGCAAGTTTGTTTATGGTTTTTAATACTATTGGCAATATGCTCGAACCGGAATTTGAAGTCGAAAAACATGTTGAAAAAGATAGATTTATTAAATTCAAAGAAGAAGAAGCCTGGTATTATATAGGCGAAGGAGAGTGTCTTGATGCCCAACCCATTCCAATAGAGAAGCATCATGAATATATTGGGAAGAAAATTGCTGATACTATAGTCATCTCAAATAATTATGTTTCCTAAAAAGGAAAAGACGATAGAAAACAGACTACCTATTGAGAAATATATTATTGCTCAAACTCATCATCATTTTTTAAAACTATCAAACGAGGGAATGTGGGATGGCGCTATTTCTATAGAAATACCTCACTTGGAGGATGGCTCCATTGATTTTAAGAATTTTATCTCCCTAATGGAAGCGCATCGGGAACCGGGTAAGGAATTTTTCAATGCTTATTGTGATCAAAATTTACCATTCGCTATGCTTGCCGCGAGTGAAGGAGGACATATAAATGCCATAGGAAGAATCCAACATGAACAACGTGGATTCATTCGAATGAGCGATGGAACTTTAGAGGAGTTCAAAGCGCAAAAAGATGTAATTTCCAAAATTCTTGGTAGTAAAGAATCTTTTTACTTGGATGGAACTTCAGCTTGGATTCTGGCGGAAACAGGGTTGTTAAGTAAGTTGTATCAATATATCCCAAATCTTAAAGTTCCTCAGTCAGTTATTAGCCTTCTTTTCGAGATAAAGGATAATCTCAGTTCCACACCTGATCAAGTTGGTCAAATGTTTTACTTTAAAGGAAAAGTTGGAATCGCAGAATTGAATATTGTGGCCCGAAGAAAAACTGGAGATAGGATTTCTGAAGCTATTGATCTTTTGGAAGCGAAGCCTCATAATATCGCAGTTATCTCATCTGCTACCAAAGAGGAAGTGTTTTCCGAACAGAAAATTCCGGCAAGCCTTGCAGATGCAACTATTCTTTCACAAAGGGAGAATATTCCGATACTTACGGAAGATTTCTTGTACTTGCATTTGAACAACATGGAAACAGGGAAATCCAAACCTCAATATTTCTCTTCCATAGCCTTGATGAGAGTACTTTATGAAAATAAACTGATCAACTTTCAGGAGTATCTAGATTTCTTTTCTTATTTGGCCTCATACCGGTTTAGATTTTTGCAAATTACAACCGATGATTTTGAGAAGGCATTCTTTGGTGATGGCCCAATTATTCAGATGCAGGTAGCAAATCTGAGGAAACTGCATCTTTCGTTAACACTCTCAACTGAATACGGCGTAGATCCTGATAATGCTCTTAGGGTAGTAATTCCTTTTATTTTAAAATTGCTTATAGACGATTTTGTATCAGTAAGCATTATGGAAGAAGTATTCACTGAAATCATGTCTCAATACCCAACAGAAAAGGAAAAGATTGTATTTAGTAGAAGCCTGATATATTTGTTGATTATGGTTATTAATAAGGAAAGGAATATTATCTCAGGAAAACATACTCAGGAAAAAATTGATGCCTTGCTGAAAGCTAGTGAAAAACTCCTTTCGCCATTTTTAATTATCCCTTCCTAATGCATTCAAGCATCAGTTGAGATACAGTTGTATGAGGTTCACTTTATAAAGTTTACACAATTCTAAGAGATGTTTGAGGCAGGGATTTGATCGTCCTCTTTCCCCATCGACACAGTCCGTTCTCACTTTTTAAATTGAGATAGGAAACAACCTGCTATTGAGGGATTACTATTCGGATTGTTTCTATGATATAAGATAGGATAAAATGCACCTTTAAGGTGGCCTATATTTATCAGGAATAAGAGTTGAAAGCATAGCTACACCATACTGTATATCTATTATAAGGGAGGGCAATTCTGACAACCAACTATTCAGCGCACCTTTTGCTACATGTAGCAAAATTAAAATGCTTCATAAAATCTGGAGTATTTTTTGGTTGGTTTAAAAATAAGTGTCAACTTTGTCAAGTATTAAGCTTTTAAATACTTTATGATATACTAACCATATGCATCCGATTCAAGAAAAATTATTGGAACTATCAAAAATGGAAGGGTTTGCAACCATGAGTTTGCGCGATATGGCAACAGCCCTTGGGATGCCGGATAGTTCACCACAAAAGATGAAACACCATCTTTCTCAATTAGAAAGAAAGGGGTTCTTTACGCTTAATAAGTCAAAGGGGTATGTGACTCATGCTCTTAAACAGGTTACTGGAATGACTTCAAATGGATCTCACATATTTTCAATTCCAATTATTGGTGTGGCAAACTGTGGACCTGCAAATGTGTTCGCAGAAACTAATTTTCAAGGATTTCTTAAAGTTTCAAGTAGGCTTCTATCTCGAAGTACAGTTAATGGACTTTATGCTGTTAAAGCTGATGGCGCATCTATGAACAGTGCACAGATCAATGGAAAAATCCTTGAAGATAATGATTATGCAATCATTGATTCAAATCAGAAAAGTCCTTCTAACAAGGAAGTCGTATTAGCAATCATTGATGATAAGGCGACAATAAAGCGGTTCATTGATGATCGGGCTAATGGGCAGATTGTTCTCATGGCTGATTCATCATATGATTATGAACCTATTTATCTTCATGAGGACGATAATTTTAATATTAGTGGCAAAGTGATCGATATAATTAAAAGACCAAACTTAAAGTAATCAATGATAAAATCTAAGAGACCATCTATACCTGTTTCCACACAATTAAGTCTTTGGGTTAAATCAGCGGGAAGATGTCAGTTTCCAGGCTGTAACGAATTCTTGTTGACCGAAAAGAACCACATTATCGGAAGGAAATTATTCGAATATTGCTCATATAATTTCATGGACACCCACTGGTCCGCGAGGCGATGAAATTTTATCGCCAATTCTGTCAAAAGATATTTCCAATTTAATGCTAATGTGTCAAAGGCATGCTAAAGCTTATTGATTTGAAAAAGAATCTCACCTTTTATTCTGTTGAAATCTTACGGCAATATAAAGCAAGTCATGAAGATCGGATCAAAATACAAACGAGTATTGATGAATCAAGAAAAACTACAGCTATCCGAATACAATCCAATATTCGAGGTCGAAGAGTCGATATATCTTCAATGGATGCATATAATGCATTAATAAATTCCGGAAGGTATCCCAATGATGAAAAAGGAATTCTAATTGATCTTACGAATCTTCAGTACTCGAATGAATCTCATTCTTGGAATACTGCGGTTGCGCAAATCAATAATACCCTTGATAAAGCATTAATGATCGGCAACGATGAAAAAAAAGAAGACCATTTTTCAATTTTTGGAATCGCCCCAATTCCTATCCTTGCCTACTTTGGATTTAAATTGGGAAACACAACGCCTGCTGATATATACATCAAATTACGAGAGCAACCTTGGTCAATAAACTCTTCTTCAGAACCAATGCAGTTTACCTTAAATGAGCCAGCTAGTTGTAATGAATCAAGTAATGTTGCCCTTTTGATTTCTATTAGTGGCACTATTAAAGAACAAGAAGCTTATAAACACATTCAGGCTACAGCTCCTATGTATGAGATAAGACCTCGCAAATCCCAAATTGATCAAATACAATCTATTGATGATTTGGAATCTTTCAGAAAAATATACAGGCAGACAATTGATCAAATACGCGAACAACACGGAAAGAAATGTAATATTCATGTATTTGGAGCAATCCCTACTTCAGTTGCGGTTATTTGTGGACGGGAACTTCTCCATGGTGTGGATCCGACCCTTATAATGTATGAATTTGTTAGCCAAGAGGAAGGGTTTAGACAAGCATTAAAAATTAATTAATAAACATATGAAAACTATCGAAACATTTTTAAAGGAACTGCTTGAATCTCAAGAGTTGAATCAAGAACAATTAGATGCTTTAGAAGAGCACAGAATAGAAGTTACAGATTTTCTTCGTGATAAGTTTGGCTTAGATCCAGTTATAAAATTCGCCGGCTCTGCTGCCAAGGGGACCATGAATCAAGATAGTTATGATTTAGATATTGTGTGCTATTTCCCTAGTAGTGATTCAAGAACATTAAAAGAAATACGTACAGCAGTTTCAGATCATCTCAAAACAAAATACTCAATCTTCGAAAAAGCATCTGCAGAACGAATAATTGACTTGAATGATAGTGTAGAACCATCAAACTATCATATAGATGTGGTTCCAGGAAGATTTATACAAGATACTAAAGACGTTTTTATATATCTGGCTTCAGGAGACAAAGAAAGATTGAAAACTAATCTTAAACCTACATTGAATATATCAAGAACAGTAAATGTGTAGACACAATTCGTTTAGTAAAGTTGTGGGCATTCAGAAATGATCTTTGTATTAAAACAATTATATTGGAATTATTTGTTGTTGAGGTCTTGAAAGATTTTTCTAATAAAGGCAATCTTCAAATGTCCTTCCGAAAAGTCATGGAAGAAATGAAAGAAAAGTTCGCCTCAATCAGACTTGAAGATCCAGCGAATACAAATAATATTGTTACTGATACTTTATCAGAATCCGATAAATTGAAGGTAACCAGTACTGCAACAGAAACTTATAATCAAATTTATGATTCTGAGAGTATTTCAGAATGGGAGAATATATTTAATATAAATTCTGAAACTGGTGAAATTGTTGAGGAAGAGAAAAATGTCTCATTTGCTCCTTACCGCCCATATTGTTCATAGAAATTATGTTAACTAAGAAAGAAGCTCAATGGTTAGCCCAACACTATCCGGATCTTTCAATAAATGAAGATTATTCTGAAATCCGAGGGACATTACTTTTTAAAGCAACCTATAACAAGGAAACAAATGAATTCCGAATTGCTGGCGATTCAAATGATAACCAGGGTGGTGTCTTCATAACGGATTCATATGAAATAATCATGAGATGCCGATCACCTCAGAGTATGACTGCAACTACTTCAAAACTTCCTGCTCTTTTTATTAAAGAAGAAAATCTGGATTTTTTTGTTCCTGCACGCCATTTTAATAATGATCAATCGGCATGTTACTGTGGACCAGTTGAAGAAGAGATTTATTTTAAAAAAGGCTATCAGTTTAAGACATTTTTTATTGAGTTTGTTATTCCATTTTTATATGAACAATCATATTTTGATCAAAACGAGGAATGGCCGTGGGGTGAATACGGACATGGATGGATTGGTGTTCTTGAATCGTATTATAGATTAGGAAAACCTGACCATATTCCTCGAATGTTGGAGAAATTAAAAGAATATGAACCCAGGAATTTAATTTCCAATTTTCTTGAATCAAAAAGTAATTTGAAAGGGCATTCACTTTGTATTTGTGGAAGCAATCAGGTCGTCAGGAAATGCCACAAAGAGGCATGGCTCGGCCTAAATAAATTAAGGTCAGAGATGAAGAAGCCAATATCTAAATAAAAGGATATTACAAACTTAACTTGCCATTTTACTCAAATCAGTATTCTTTCTATACCTGCTCATGCAGAAATCTTCCTTATATTGAAATCTGTCTATGATCCTTTCCTTTACATCAACACTCTTTTGATTTTTTTTCGCATATCAAAATCGTTTATTCCTGTTTACTGTATCAAGTGCTCACATAAATTTCATTCGCTGGTACTTCATAAATTTGGGAGAGCCTGATCAGATTTAATGCATTTGGTGTAGATTGTCCTCTTTCCCACCGGCATATTCTGTTTCCGCTCTGAAAACCAAGTAATGTTGATACTTGTGCCAAAGTCATGTGCCTCTTGATTCGCAGTTCTCTTAATTTGTTTGGATATTTGTTTTCTAAGTTTCTCATATGTGCTATTATATTAATGTTGGTTGATAAAAATAAGGGAGGGTAAAATGCACACCTTCAAGGTGGTCTGTATTTATCAGGAATAAGAGTTGAAAGCATGGTAACACCATACTGTAAGTCTTTTGTTAGGGAGGTTAATTCTGACAACCAAATATTCAGCGCACAAACTTGTTAGAATCAACAATTTTTAAACTCTTATTTTATATAGTTAGTTTACCATGCACGGGTTTTATCTAATCCAGCTGTGAATAATTGCTTGCATATATATCGTTATCACGATATAGTATGAGTACAAGTCACCAGCGCCACAGCAATGTGTGTGCTGGTTTTGTATTTATGATACAATATCTTCATGAACGATCGTGTATGGGTATTTATTGATGGAGGTAACTTTCATCATCTGGTTATTAAGAAAATAAACTGCATTGAGCAGACTTTTGACTTTGAGAAGTTTGTCTCTTTTTTGGTTGGTGAAAAAAGTATAGGCCAGAATGGTAAACGTTACTATGTTGGGACTGTCCGCGAGAGGATGGGAGATGCTCATTCGAAAGAATCTATGGCCATCCAAACACGATTTTTTGCTACACTAAAAAATAACTCTTGGCATATCGGAACCAGTAAACTGAAAACACGAATTGAAACTATTACAGTTGATAGTAGAATGAAAGATTTTGATAAGCTGAAAAGTATCGGTATCAGAGAAATTGAGTATGAAAGAAAAAGAGAGAAAGGTATCGATGTGATGATCGCCACCGATATTATAGCTGGTGCGGTTGAAGATAAGTATGACACTGCAATTGTCATTAGCTCTGATGCCGACCTACTCCCTGCAATTGATTGGGTAAGAAAAAACAGAAACAAGAAAGTACAGTATGTCGGCTTCTCAATGCCTGACTCTCTTAATGAAAGAAATTCTGTCAAACCACTGCTTTCAATGATGAGTAAGACAAATGCTCAGCGTATTCTCACCAAAGAAGACATGATGCAATTTATTATTGAACCTGTAGCTCTGGATAAATCTCATGAGCCGGAACTTGAAATAACTGACACAGTTTTCCAAGATTAGAAATACTTGGAAATGCCGTCCCTTTTTCCCAATGTGAAAGCCTATTCTCACATTGCATTTGGAGATGTTCTGCAACTTGTTTTTGTGTCAGCCGCTTGTTGATTCTAATAATTTTTAAGTTGTTTTGTATTTGTGTATTCATATATTGAATGTAATAAATTTGTAAAATAAATATAAGGGAGGGCAAAGCGCGTATTACGGAGAGTTGTTCAGTTTTATTGATTGTATGGTTTTCATAAGATATTCTCGAAATACATTACGCAGCAAGTTTAAGCGGAGTATTAAATTGATCAATGAGGCACTCAAAGTACCAGGCCGATTTCCTTAAATCAGCAGTATCTATAGAAAGTTCGGAAAGCCAACCTTTTAGGTCACCCACAGGAGCAAGTCGCTTTTCAAAGCACTTAAATGCTGAATTACACTTATATATCAACGTATTATCTTGAATTAAAAGTTCGGAAAAGATAGTTCGAGCAATTTGTTCTTTTTCAGAGGGAATAGCCGTAAAGTCTTGTAAAGAAAGGGTTTTTAAAAGTTCGGAAAGTTTTCTTATGTCCTTCACCATTTCCTTCATTGCTTCATCCGAAATCTGTTCTTTTGTCTGTAAATCAGAAATTTCATTTTGTAATTTTTGCTCCTCTGATACATAACTCTCTGGTGTATATACACCTGTTTGAAGCAATTGAAGTCTGTTGTTTTGAAGATAGCTTAGGTTTTCTCTCATTCTCTTTTTGCTGCTTTCCACTTCATCCAATTGATTCATTCGCTGTGAATTAAATACTGTTATCTTTGTGGTAGTTTTTAGGTCAAGCTGTTCGAGTTCTTCATCAGTAAAATGAAGACTTGCGATGCTTTTATCGATCATTTCTTCTATCTCTGTAATGTTGAAATTCTTAATTGAATTATTGCAATTAACCTGACAGCGACATCTATAATACTGGTGTCCTTTTTTTGAATATGGTGTATACACTCGCATACATGTGTAACAACGAATAAGACCTCTGTATGGATAGGTTATAACATCTGAGTAATGAATGCTGACAGTTTTTTTCTTTAAGATTTGTTGCACCCTTTCAAATAATTCTTCACTAATCAATGGTTCATGGCTATTGCTTTTCAGATAACCGCCATTATTATTAAGGACTTTCCCGGTATAAAATTTATTATGAAGTATTTTGTTGATTACTGAACCAATTGGAATACGTTCTATCTTTTCAATTTCAATTAAGGAGTCAACTTCAGCTTCTAGAATCAGCTCTTCATCTGTTCTTCTCCTTCGCATTGGTGGCATTGTAAACCCTTGGTCAATTGCATATCGTGTTAAGGAAGAAACAGAATATTCTCCAGTGGCATAGAGTTCAAACATCCTCCTTATTATTGGTGCCCTCACTGGATCAAATGGTTTATGTTCCATCGTACCCGGATTCAAGTAGCCAACTGGTGCCCTATAAGTACAGATGCCTTTATCACGCTGGTTTTTGATGTTTAAGGATACTTTCTCACTTGTCACTCGACTATGATGGGCGGCGAACATGCCATCAATATCCATGTGCAAAGCCCCTGAGCTCGTCTTATCATAACTTGCTAATACAAAACGAAAATCAACCCCTTGCTTCATGAGTTTTCTGATAATAGTTTCATCTCCCTTATTTCTCGATATTCTATCCCAACAGAGAATAATTACTCCTTTAAAAAACCCGCGATTGAGGTAGTCAATCATTGTGTGAAATTTCTGTCTCTCAATCTTGTATTGAACCATTCCATTTTCACCAATGATAAGTTCTGAATCTTCTTTAAAGGCAGAGTGTTTTTCGGAAATAATTCCATTGGTGCAAAACCCTTCTATGTTAACTGGTGCAATTCTGAGATGTTCTCTTAATGCAAATCTTGTGTTTTCAGATTTTTGATACTGAATAGAATTCTTTTGATTTTCGGGTTCATCTGTACTCTTTCGATTATATATAAGGTAGTGCGAATTATAGTTACCATTTTCAATTTGCTTTGATAGATTCTGATTTTTCATAGATTAACTCATTGTGTGAATTATAAATTCCTCTATCAATTATACTATATCCATTCATTCTATGCCTAGCAGAAATCCCCTTCAATATCTCACCTAATTTGCTTAATCCTTGTATAGTTTCATCTGAAAAAGGTGCGGAAATATCTTCATCCGGATGATCGTGGTTTTCAAATACACTTAAAGGCATCATGCGCAGTATTTTTCTTTTGCTGGCAGCTTCTGTTGCTTTCATGTGTGAACTATATTTCAAAAAATAACTTCACATAAGGGAGGGCAAACTGTAATTCACATATGCACTTTCTGCTCTTGCAAAAATATTTTCTTGTTGTCTAACAACAATTGCATCGTCCCCTCCCTTATATATTTTTAAAAGAATTTCTAAAATAATAAATGAAAGCAAGTCGGCTTTCAGTTATCAAAATAATTCTTTGAATCACATGAGTACATAAAAATAAGTGGTGCAAGATGCACCACATTCTATCGGACATTTTAGTAATGTCGCATAGAAAAATGTCTTTTAGAAAAGAGTTGATGAATGAAAATTGGAAGTGAGAATTTTCATATAAAAACCGACGATAACGAGAGTCTTACGTGACGATTCGCGAATATATATAAATACGTTACGTTGTAATCAACTCTGGGGAAAAAGATGTTGAAATCAATTATAAGAAATAAATAATCAATAATTTATGAAACAATATGAGCCAAGAGTCATTGCTCTTGCAAATGAAATTGCTGAAACGTTGGAGGATAAGGAATCGTTGAATGCGTATCTCTTTTATGCAGATAAGTATAAGGAAGAATACCTGCAGAAGATACTTGATAAAGTAATGAGTATTCCATCAGAGGATATTCGTAAAACAAGAGGCGCTTTATTCACCTACCTTTTGAAAAACCATGGAAAAAAACAAGAATATTCTGGGGATTAGTTATTCAACACGGTTGATAGGACTTGCCGTACTCTCTTCTAATCATCTTGTAGATTACTCCGTAAAGCTCTACAAGGAGAAATGGTCACCTGCTAAGTGCGAAAAGATTAAGCAAACCCTTCAATCGTGTGTGGAGGATTATAACATAGAAGAAATAGTTTTGTCAATACCGGCACAGTTCTCGCAAATTCCAGCCTTTGGAGAGATCAATGAGTGTATTAACTCTTTCGCAAAGGACAAAGGAATTCCGATATCCTATCAGAACAGGAAAATGATAATGACACTGTGTCTTGATAAAGAGAAAAAGAATAAACAAGGATTTATGCGCTCACTGGTTTTCTTCTTTCCAGAACTCGCCCGATACTATGAAAAGGAAAGGAGGAACAGGAAGATGTATTATGTGAAGGTGTTTGAAGCGATTGGCTTTGCACTCCTTCAGTCGCAAGTGAATAAGACGCGAAGACAACAAGGCAAGGGGTAATACCCTTGTCTTTTGTTTGCATTATTTTGAGTGAGTATCACACTCTGTTTTGCATATCTTTTTCTTAGATGTTTGACGGCCTTTTTAATCTCATAGGATTGTGGTAACCGCTTGTATTTTCTGAATACTTTTTAGTGAGTTAGTGTGCACAATACCCTCCCTATTTATTTTCTCGTTACTTGCTATTCTTAAAGAGAATTCATTTTTCACAATTAAAAAATTAAAAAGTATGTACGCATTAAAAAACAAAGTGCAACTCATAGGAAATCTAGGGAATGCACCAGAAATCAAAACTCTTGAAAACAACAAGAAAATTGCAAAGTTTAGTCTAGCGACTAATGAAACTTACCGCAATCACCTAGGTGAAAAAGTCCAAGAAACGCAGTGGCATAATCTTGTCGCTTTTGGTAAAATCGCAGAACTCTGTGAACAATTTCTTACTAAAGGAAGTGAGGTTGCCATAGAAGGTAAACTCAATCACCGAGAGTATACAGATTCAAACGGAGTAAAGAGATATTTAACTGAAGTGCAAGTCAACGAATTGTTGATCCTTGACAAGAAAGTTACTATCGAACAGGTTTAAAGGTTAAAGCTCATGGGAAAACTATGAGCTTTTTTTAATATTGATAAGTTACTATTCTCTTTGCATTCTGCCATCCTACTATCTCTTCATTCTTGTTGCAAATATCGAGGAACATTAAAAGCAGCGGCAGTTCCCATTTGCTTATGCGATACCATTAATAAAGGTGTCTACAAAATCAAGAATCTTTGCCAAGATTCTATCACCTACTTTCTTTCGTTCTAAGATGGTTGGTTTGTCACCTTCAATAAGTTCCAGTACTTCATCACGTAGCGGTTCCCTTTCCGCAAAAAGATAATCTTCAATCAGCTTTTCTGTTTTATCAGCGGACAAATTTTCATCCTTCACCAGTTGAGTGATGGCCTTCTGCTGTTCATCATTCCAGAATTTATCAAAGGCTTCAGGTATATCATCTGTATCTTGTAAGACCGGTAAATTTTCTTTGATAAACTTTTCAATCAGTTCCCTCTTACTTCGTAGTTGAGCATCGTTGTTAAGTAAATTGAATATTTCCTTTTCGGTTTTTGAAACATCTTTTTGAACACTTGCTTTGAGCTTTATAAGCAACTGAATAATGTAGTTCACATTTATTTCATCACGGTGTATCAATTCCAGTTCAAAGTCCACATCTTCAAGAATGGATACCTTTTCAGCCTGGTGATTGCTTTTAACCTTATCATATAAGTCGAGATACTTGCTCTTATAATCTTCAAAGAGCTGTTCACTCATTTCTAAATCACCCCATTTGAAATCGGCAAAGGCAGTGAGAATATTCTTGATTCTCATCAGTTCCCTGAATGCCTGAATGAATTTCAATTCATCATGCTCGCTTTCCAAATCGTTCACACTGTTTACGGTCGGTGTTATTGCTATAAGCCCTCCAAAAGCTTCGTTGAATTTCTTCACATAGTCTTCATACGGCTTCATAATGATGACATCAATCGCCTCTTTATTACTGAACAGCGTAATTGCCTGATCGGTGGCATTTTTCAGGTTTCGGAATACTATAATATTCCCTTGCGATTTCTGTTCATTTAATATCCGGTTGGTTCGTGAGTAGGCTTGTATCAGTCCATGGTATTTCAGGTTCTTGTCCACATACATTGTGTTCAAGGTCTTACTATCAAATCCAGTAAGAAACATATTGACCACGAGTAAAATATCAATCTTACGTTCTTTTACTTGCTTTGAAATATCGTTGTAGTAGTTGTAAAAGCTTTCACTGTCTTTGGTTGAAAACTTGGTTCCAAACATTTGATTATAATGTCCAATAAATTCATCCAACTTTTCTCGGCTGTGCACTTGCAAGCCATATAAGACTGGTGGCTCTTCCAGTACTGATAGTTCTTCCGGTAAGAATCCATTTGCATCTGCATCATCTTCATTGGTTGCGTAACTGAAAATAGTTGCAATTTTTAAATTGTGTTTCCCTTCTTCTTTCTTTCGTTGAAATAAGTCGTAATATTTTATCAACGTCTCGACACTGTTCACACAGAACATGGCTGTGAAATCACGGTTATGTGTTTTTCGATTATGATTTGCAATAATGTAATCAGTAATTTTTTCTAGTCGAATTGGCGAATCCATCAACTCTTTTGTGTCGATTGCCTCTACTTCTATATCAACTTCTGTAGCGGAATCCTTCTTCTTATATCGTCCTACATACTCAACTGAAAACTTCAATACATTCTCATCCTTAATAGCATCGGTGATTACATATTTGTGAAGACATTCTCCGAATAATTCAGTCGTTGTGCGTCTTCCTAATTCATTCTTCACTGCGTTATCTGCAAAAATTGGTGTGCCAGTAAATCCAAAGAGTTGTATGTTATTGAAAAAGGCTTTGATTCGGTTATGAGTTTCGCCAAACTGACTGCGATGGCATTCATCAAAAATGAATACAATACGCTCACTCTGTAATTTCTCCATCTTACTCAAATACTGTTTCTTGCTGATAGCGGTATTGAGTTTCTGTATGGTGGTCACAATAAGCTTGGTATCATCTGAAAATTGTTGAACAAGCGTTTTTGTGTTGTCTGTCCCATCAATACACCCTTTACTGAAGCTGTTGAATTCCTTGTTGGTTTGGTAATCGAGGTCTTTTCTATCGACAACAAATACAACCTTCTTCACCTGTGGAAGATTCATTAGAATTTGACTGGCTTTAAATGAGGTCAATGTTTTACCTGAACCGGTGGTATGCCAAATGTATCCGTTCTTGTCACTGTTCTTTACCCTGTCTATAAGTGCCTCCACTGCATAATATTGGTACGGACGAAGCACCATGAGTACTTTGTTAGTTTCGTTCAATACAATGTATTTACATATCATTTTACTGATTTGACAAGGCTCTAAAAAGTCACTGGTGAAACCATTAAGTATATTGGTAAGGCGTTTGTTCTCTTTGTCTGTCCAGTAGAATGTTTGTTTGAACGATTGGTGACGGTTATTGGCGTAATACTTTGTGTTTACACCATTACTGATGACAAAGACTTGTACATATTGAAACAAGGCTGTATTAGCCCCGAATGAATGCCTTTGGTATCGGTTGATTTGATTGAATGCTTCTTTGAGTTCTAAACCTCTTCGTTTGAGCTCTATTTGCACCATAGGAAGCCCATTGATAAGCAAAGTGACATCATACCGATTTTTGTAGGTGCCTTCCATGCTCACTTGATGAGTGACCTGAAACTGGTTTTGGCACCAATGATCTGAATTGATAAATTCAAAATAAAGGTCTTGGCCATTATCTCTTGTGATATGCTGTTTCTCTCTAAGTGTTTTTGCCTTTTCAAATACAGACCCCTTACTGAGTATATTCATTACCCGTTCAAACTCCTTGTCGGAAAATGAAAGATTGTTATGCCTTTCCAATTGCTGTTTGAGGTTGGAAACCAATTCCTTTTCATCTTTCAGAATCACCAAACCATAACCCAACTTTTGAAGTTGAGCCACCAATTGTTCTTCCAATATTTGTTCGGGTTGTTTAGACATAGTTTATGAGCTTCTTCGTTTATATAGCATTAATTCTAACTCCGCAAGAGAACAATCAATTTCTTTTGCCTTTTCCCTAGCCTTTTGAATTACTTGTAAATAATCTTCTTCGGTTTTCATTTGAGTCCATGGTTGAATTTTCTTTATTCCTAATTCTTGTTGAATGATACGGTCAACCGGAAAATGGGGTGGTGTTTCAATCTCATCCATACACCATAGATATTTTAGGTATAGATTCAATACTTTTTGACTGATACCAAAATTAAGTTGATGTAGAGCCAGACACTCGTGCTTGAATTCTGTAATTTTTTCGATATTTTTTAAATGCGATTTTTCACTGACCTTTAGTTTGTAATGTTGTGCAATTCCATCTATAAGCGCTTTCAATTCTCTTTTGAAATCATTTTTCATTTGCTCACTTTGCGTTCCTCGATAAACATTTGCACGTTGAAATGCTCCGCCAATCGTAAGACCCCAAATTTCATTTAGTAAATACTGTTTTTTCATAAATTAATTTTACACAAACATATTTTGAAGCAATCCTTTTTTAAATGCTTGGGTTTGCTGTATTTGATTATCGGTTTTATTTATTTTTTCGTCAATGGCAGAAAGGAAATTAGCGATTTTTGTTTGTTCTCCTCTGGATGGCAATTCTATTGGCATCTTATCAAACATAGGCAATCGAAGTGATTTTACAGTTGAGCCAACTGCATGAGAGTTTAAATGATTTGAATTAAACGATATTGAATAATATAAAAATTTCCCACTTTGTCCTTCGAAATTCATGACTGCATACGTTCGTTGATGCAAGTCAAATTTTCCATTAAAGTACTTTGGTATAAATTCTTTCCCTTCACCTGGTACAATGATAGCTTCCGTGTCAAATAGAAATTTATTGCTAGTTCTAATATCCTGTGATCTATCAAAAAAAGTAAATTCTCCATCCAAATTGGAGTCCTCACGATTTGATGAACCTGTTGTAATCTTTGCTATCTCACCTAAATATTTTTTCTCCCACTTCGGAAACTCTTTGCCTTTATTATCTTTAAATCTCAATTCTTGTGAAAAGAGTTTTTGTAATACCCCTTTTTTATATTGCTCTAAAAGGTTTTTCTTTTGCTTGAGCTGGTGGATTTTAGTATCTATATAATTGAGGAAAAGAGCAATTGTATTTTGTTCGGCAAGTGTTGGAAAAAGCAACAAAACTGAAGCTAAAATTTCCTGTCCAACATTGTATCGGGTACTTCCGCCTGATTTGGAAGTTATTTGCTCTCTTGCTAAATCCGTTTTTAATAACCTACTTAAAAATTCAGGGTCATACTCTCCTATCTTTTTCCCTCGGATTACAAATCCTCCAAATGTAGCAACCTTGTCATGATCTAGGTATACACTTGCGGTGCCTACCTCTTCTCTTGTTTCAGAACTACGTTGAAATAATATATCTCCATAACTTACGGGATACTTGCTTACAGTTTCTTCATCAACATTGACGCTTCCAATTATTGAATTATAAGTAATAAAATCATTGTTTAGGATATCTAAAACATTAATAAACTTATATCCACTACCATATTGTTCTTTGGTAGCATTTATGCCATTTTTGAATTCCAATAAGTTTTCTAACTTTATTTCTTTCCAATCTTCACTAAATTGAGGGAATCGCAATATTGGTTTGTTTTTACGCTTTTCCATTTATTAAAAGGGGGTTGAGATATTAAGTTGCTTACAAAAATCGGCAATAGTCCTGTCTGTAAATTTCATATCCTCCTCAAGAGCTTTTAGTTCCATTGCAACGGCATTGATATCTATACTTTCTTCCAATTTAAAAGTGTCAACGTATCGAGGTATGTTTAAATTGTAATCATTCTCAGCAATCTCTTTGAGTGTAGCCTTCTTGCTGTATTTATCATGTTCCTTTCTGCTTCGGTAAGTATCAATTATTTTATCAATATCAATATCGCGCAGGTAGTTTTGAGTTTTTACTTTCTCGAAATCGTTGCTGGCATCGATAAACAAAACATCATCCGGTTGCTCACGGCATTTCTTAAAAACCATTATACAAGTTGGAATACTCGTGCCGTAGAAGATATTGGCCGGTAGCCCAATCACAGCATCTAGATAGTTTCTATCCTCTATCAAGTATTTACGAATATGCTGTTCAGCTCCGCCTCTGAATAGAGTTCCATGAGGTAGTACTATTGCCATTGTTCCGTTTTCTGCAAGATGATGAATCATGTGTTGGACGAAGGCAAAATCAGCCTTACTACTTGGGGCTAATTTTCCATATTGGCTGAAGCGGTCATCACTAGTAAATATCGGGTTTGCACTCCACTGCGCTGAGAAAGGTGGATTCGCCACAATAGCTTCAAATTGTTGACCTATATGTTGTGGGTGTTCAAGGGTATCTTCTTGCTTTATATTAAATTTTCGATAATGCACACCATGTAAAATCATATTCATACGGGCAAGGTTGTAAGTAGTACGATTCATTTCTTGTCCGTAAAAATTACTTACCTCTTTTACTTCCCTCGCTACACGTAACAATAAAGACCCTGAACCACAGGTTGGATCATAAACGGCTTTAAGTTTTTTCTTTCCGGTGGTTACAATTTTTGCTAATACCATACTTACTTCTTGCGGTGTATAAAATTCACCGGCTTTCTTTCCAGCGCCACTGGCAAACTGCCCAATAAGATATTCATAAGCATCACCCAATACATCAAGTTCAGTTTGTTCAAGTTTAAAATCAATCTTATCAAGATGCGAAAGCACTTTGGCAATAATTTCATTTCTTGCTTCCGGTGTTTTTCCAAGTTTGGTACTGTTCAAATCCATATCCTCAAAGAGGTTATCAAAATCCTCCTCACTTGCTGTACCCATTGTACTGAGTTGGATATTGTTCAGTATTTTTTGAAGGTCGCCCAGGATAAAATTACTTGTGCCTTCTACATCACTATTACCACGCTTTGCCACTTCGCTAAAGAGCTCTGACGGCTTTAAGAAGTAACCCAATTTCTCCAAAGATTCCTCTTTGATGGCTTCAATATATTCCTTCCCCTGTTTAGTGTTTTCGTCTATTGTTTTGTATTTGATGCCGTCAGCTTTCAAAATGCTGTTGGCATAAATCTCCATCTTCTCGGCAAGATATTTATAGAAAATAAAGCCCAGAATATAATCACGGAATTCATCTGCATTCATTTTCCCTCTGAGGGTATTGGCTATATTCCAAAGTTGTTGTTCAAGTTGTTTCTTTTGGTCGTCTGACATGTAAGATTCTCTTTATTGATAAGGTCGCTAATTTACATTTTTATGTTGATGGATTGGTAAAAATGACATCTTCATACAATTAGAATATTACAATATCCAGAAGAGTCTGGACGGGTCATTCATGTGTCGGTATGAAGTAATCATCTCTACTTTTAATATAACAAGAGAAACTTGATTTGGGAAGTATTCTGAATGTCGTGAATCGACAAGTAATTTTGAATTTAAAACTTCAATTCCTTTTCCAGTTTGCTTTTAAGCATTTCCCATCTTGTATCTACGAATTCAATAAACCTGCTGAACTCATGAATCTTTGGGAGTATTTGCTTTTCATAATTTATTTTCGTTGTTTTTGCCCATTCCTCAAATGTTTTATTACTTTTTGATTTATTCTCATTGCTATCAAGTAATTGGAGATTCAAGATTCCATTGTAGAAATAGTTTGTTGTATAATAATCGCCATCTTCCTGAGTAAGGTCAATACCTTCCTTCTTTAAGTTTTTTTGACTGAATTGGCTTATAGGGAAAACGTGGTCTTTATTGAAATCGTTGTTTTTATAATCCAAATGCGGATACAATAAGGCTAGTATCGGAAAGGCGTATCTATCTTCATAAGTTGTTCTTAAGAGATTTTCAATTGATTCTTCATCTATTGTAATTGTCTTTCTAGTTTTAGATAATTTTTTGGCAATTGCTGTCGCTGGAAATATTTCAACTCCTTTCTGAACCTCCTCTTTTATGACATCTCGTATCAATTTCAAGACTGTATCAGCTTGACCGCCAAAAATCCTTTTTAAAAGAACTGTATGGAACCATCTTTTAATCAAATCCCTGTCTTCTTTGTATGCGACCTTGGAAGTGAATTGTTTTGTTCGTTTGCTAATGAACAAGTAATGTATTATCGGCAACAAGGCGTTTTTAGAAGTTATTGTTCTTTCGACATATCCAAAATCCTTAACTAATTCTAAGGTTTCTATAATAGCCTCCCTAATTTCAGCCCAGTTCTCCATAAACTCTTTGGCATTATCAAGGGAAAAATTGGTAACTCTAAATTTAATGTCATCACTAAAAATTAATAAATATGTTCTGATAATTATATCCTTATCTATCAGAATTTCGGTTGAATTCCATATCTCATCTATGAGATTATTGAATTCATCTCTTGCAGAAATGGTTTTTGCAGTCCAGCCTGAAATTAGTGTGGACATTATTAGATCCGAGTATGAAAGTTTCTCTCCACCACTATTGATGCGTATAAAAATATTTAATGCCTTATCGTAATCCTGTTCCAATTCCAAGTAGTAGTTAATGAGAGTTTTTACATGAATAACATCAAGTAATTTTGAAAGGGTGTTACTGATGTACTTATTGCTATCCCATTCCATTTTTCTCAAGAATTCACTTAATTCAAACGTGCCATTTATTGTAAGTATTTGACCGACCTCGAACCAAATTTTATTTGATTCATCAAGCTCTTCATTTGTTAGAAATCTAAAATCATAAACACGACCGTCTTCATTTTCTTCATCGTCATCTATGATGGAATTTTCAGTTAAACATAGATAAAGCTTACGGGTAGGAACTGAATTTTCATTATCCTTCCAACCGTAATTTTTTCTCTTATAAGCATAAGTTCCTTTCAGTCCAATATAAAGTGCTGTAAGCCTTTGTTGTCCATCCAACACAGCTTCAAAATCTGCAATGGCTGTTGTATTTACTTCTTTGCAATGGGTATTATATTTTTCTCTATAGTTCTTTAAAACACTATAAAACCTGTGGTCAGTTTTATTGTTACCTTGTACTTTCCACATGAGTAAAGAACCTATTGGGTAACTTCTCATCAGACTGTCGAAGAGTAGCTCAATTTGACTTGCTCCCCAAACGAACTCTCGTTGTATAGCGGGAAGTAAGTAGTGGTTGAAGTCTATTTTATCAATTGCCTGTTTAATAGATATCGGTGTTTGATAGCTCATTTTAAAGATTATTCTAAATGTAAGGATATTCCTAATTGATAAATATACTATCAATGTGAAATTTATGTGTGCATTCGGCCCTACCTATTTTGATTTTGTAGATGTTGTTACCATTTAAGAGAAAGCATTTTTTCACAATTAAATTAAATAACATGGAAACAAACATTGAAAAGAGTATTGATGTGTACTCTTTAGTTACCAATCGCATCATCGAATTATTAGAAGCCGGAGTTATTCCTTGGCAAAAGCCTTGGACTGAAAAAGGTATTCCAGAGAACTGTATTTCCCAAAGACCATATCGTGGTATTAATTCCTTGCTACTTAATTCTCTTTCGTATGATCATAACCTCTTTCTTACTTGGAAACAGCTGAAGACACTTGGTGGATCAGTATTAAAGGGAGAGAAAGGTCATTTAGTAGTTTTTACTAAGATTTTAGAAAAAGAAGAGGATGGTAAAATAAAGAGACAACCGTTTCTACGGTATTACAAAGTATTCAATATCGCACAATGCAAAGACTTACCTAATGCATTTCTACCTGAAGAAAATGTGGTTCATGAAAAGCTAGCTCACTTTGAAGAAATTGGAGATACTATGCCCAATAGACCACTGATAAAATTTGGTGGTAATGAAGCATACTATCATTCAGTAAAGGATTACATTAATATGCCATCGATTAAAAAATTCAAAGGGGCTGAAGCATATTACGGAGTCCTCTTTCATGAACTCGTACATTCCACCGGACATCAATCAAGGTTAAACCGTAAAGGAATTACTGAGAAAAATGTATTCGGAAGTGAACAGTATTCGTTGGAGGAATTGGTAGCTGAAATAGGAGCATGTTTCTTGAAATCATATTCCGGTATTCCGATAAATGGTTTAGAGAATGAGGCAGCATACATTCAAAATTGGCTAGAAGTTTTAAGGAATGATAAGAGATTTATTATCAAGGCTTCATCCTTTGCCCAAAAAGCTGTTGAGTATATTATGAACGCTCAAGTTGAAAAAGAATCACCTATGAATAGCACTGATAACGTAAATGATGAAATGGTCGAAGAATTAGATGAGATGTTAGCTAATTAAGTTTCTCCATTGCAAAGTTTATTGTTACAAAGTGTAAGGCCTGGCATTTCTAATGTCGGGCTTTTTTATAAGTTAATAACTGACTCTAAAGCATCATCTGCTTCTTTATAAATGAAATTAGCTTGATAACCAATCGTGGTAGTAATAGATGAATGTCTATATAACTTCTGCAACATTTGAATCGGTATTTTGTCACCAGAAATATTGCCGAATGTATGCCGGGCAATGTGCATGGTAAGCTTCTTAGATAGCTCAAGCCTTTCTGCAATAATCTTTAGTGACGCATTCAACTTTTCAATAAAAAATGAAATTCTTTTTTGAACGATAAAAGTATCATTCATATCAACGACATCTTTTAAATAAGGGAAAATCAAATCATGGTTGTTTTCTTGCCCCTTATATTGCAATAATATTTTCATAGCTTTCTCTGGTACCTTAAGTGACCCTGTTTTAGAATTCTTCCCCATCACATAATATAAACGGTCATTTTGAAAGTCAGCCCACTTAAGACGTAATAAATCCGATACTCTCATTCCTGCAAAATAAAATGATAAGAGCCATATATTTTTAGCATGGTATTCAGGAGAATTTTTCACTAATCTCAAGCCTTCAAGTTGTTTAACTTCTTCTGGTTTGAGACCTATTTTCAAAGACATAGGAGTTCGCATGTCAATTTTATTTTTACCAAAGGGGTAGTATTTATGTTCTACTAATCCATTATCGATAGCGATATTAAAAAGTGTTCGTAGAATTTTCAATTTATTTACAATGGTTACCTCAGCTTTATTTCCGGTTGCTTTTAACCATGACCTATATCGGGAAATAAGAGGAACTGTAATTTCCTTAAAAGTAATATCTCTCCCATTGAGAAATTCCTTAACGGATTTTACCCGTGATGTATCAGCTTTGAATCGATTAAATTTCCCTGTGCTTTTTAGTTCAGAAATATAATTATCAGCGAGATTGAAAAATGAAGTCTCTTTTGATCCCTTCATTCTCATTTTTATTGCGGCCGAAGAAACATCATTTTTTTGCACTTCGAGGTCAAGAAGATTATCTTCTGCCTCTGCAAGTTTTTTAGAAAGGAGATGATTAAGCCTAACAGAATTTGGATGCGATTTCTTTACCTTCCTGTTTTTCTCATCCCAAAATGTTTCAAGAATATGATGACCAGTATATACATATGATGACTCCCTATCTTTGGTAATTCTGATTGAGAGGGGGTATGTACCATCATTATTTTTCTTCCTTCTAAGTACTATTTTTACAGAAGCCATGAGTGAATTTTTTTAGTATAATTAAATTATTTGATAAATTAAAGATACTACTTTGGTACAACATAGGTACAACATTATATGTTTTTTCTTTTATTTTCATGTATCAATTTGATAATAAAAATCAATCAAATAGCCTATATACACTACATATTGAACCATATCACATACTAGAAAGGTGAGCCCCCACAGCTCACCATTTCTTTCACCCCAAAAAAACAAAACTTTCTCTTTACCGCATTCTCATGCTTACATAAAGAGCCTTATTCAATTACCACTTTATAACTTTTATGATTTGTGTTTGTTCTTTGCCTTTCAATTCATTTGATAAAGACTTTGTCACTTTATTCAATTGCAAGACATACACACCAGAAGGTAAATTTCTTATATCAATATCAAGCAAAGTAGATGATATACCATTCTTCGAAAACACAATTTTCCCTTGGAGGTTGAGTAGTACCACGTCCACAATTTCGACTTTATCAGATATCGTGAAATACAGATTATCCTTACATGGATTTGGATACACTATAATTTCATTTTCTACTAAATCGCTTTGTGTACATGATAAATTAATGGTTCGCAACCATTCGTCATTAGGTACAATGGCACTGGGTATACCTGAAACGGTTTGGACTAATTGCTCAATAAATATATCGTTGCTACCTAAAGCCGAATAGGTTACAACGGTTGTGCCCGGGTCGATATCTGCATTGCCCGAATAGTAACCTGCCATAAATAAATCGTTGTAAGCATTTACGCTTATTGCATTGCATTGATCATTTAATAATCCGCCCCATGTAGATGCCCACATAAAATTACCTTGTGCGTTCAATTTTAAAACATAGGCATCTAATGTATTCGCTGCCGCCGAAGATTGCCAATAACTTGCCGAAGATGGATCAAAATCGGCATTGCCTTTAAAGCTTCCAACACCATACACATTACCTTGATTGTCGGTTGCCATTTCATACAGATATTCAGCAGAAATTCCTCCAAAGGATTTAGCCCAAATGATATTTCCACTTCCATTTAATTTTACTATAAATGCATCTGAATTGCCTGCAGCGTTTACTATATTTTGGTTTGCACTTGGATCAAAATCTACATTGCCTTTAAAATTTCCGCCAATGATAACATCATGATTTATATCAACCGTTATCGTTGTACCACTCGACTGATCGTTATATGAGCTGCCACTCAACATATCGGCCCACAAAAAGGTTCCATGTTCATGTAAAGCAATTACAAAACATGCATGATAGGCATTGGTGGTTAAGTAATAACTAGCTTCATCTGGGTTACAATCTACCGAACCTGCAAAGACGCCTGTGATGTAAATTTTGCCTAAAGGGTCAATTGCTACAGCATAAGCTTCTTCTCCATACAAATTTTCACCAAAAGTTTTCACCCATCTAAAATGACCCAGTTGATTCAACTTTACAATAAAAGCATGTTGAACAGATGTTGCATTTTTTTGTGCTATACCTGCACCCGGATCAAAATCAATTTGGCCTAGAAAACTTCCTGTAGCATATATATTACCTAGGGCATCGAGTTTCAATTGGTAGGCTGTTGAAACGGCATCTACTAAATTACCTAGTATATCAAAATAGCCGGTCCCGCCTATACTTTTTGCCCACATAAAATTTCCGTTGGCATCAAGTTTTGCAATAAATATATCTTGGCTATTTACAGTGGCGCTCATCAAATTTGCCGTTCCTGCATTGGGATTAAAATCAACATGACCATGATAAAAACCACAAGTATAAACATTGCCGATTGCATCAACAGTTATTGAGTTTGCAGCATCATTTGCATAGCCTCCGATTCGTTTTGCCCAAACAAAATCACCGGCGGTATTCAACTTCGAAATAAAAATATCTTGTTGTCCGGCTGAACTTAAAGTATATACTCCTGCTCCCGGATCAAAGTCGACACTGCCCGTGAAATACCCCGTAGTATACACATTGCCATTATTATCGAGGACTACTGATTTAGCAGTTTCCGAACCGGAACCACTTAAATTGGCAGCCCATTCCATAGTCACGGCTTGTGCAGTTACTCGGGATATTGTCAGCAGACAAAGTAGGATTATTTGGTAGGTTATTAAGTACATTTTGGTTGATTGTAAACCAAATGTAGTGTTGCAGTATACCCAAACCCAAGCGATATCTTGTAACTAGGGAAATTACTTTGTGAATGAGGAAAAAATGGCTTTAACTGGGAACTTAAGTTGAATTCAAATGGGAGATTGAATTGTCAAACTGAGTACACAGCGTGAGGGATTGGAGTGAAAAGCGCCCCCGATCCCGGTCGTCCGGGATCGGGGGACTTGTAACGTAAAGCCCGACCCCGATGCAGAAAAAAACATTGAGGTACGAAGTGATTTTTTTCGCAATCGGGGGCACGCCCAAAAATAATTATTAAATAAACTGGCACAAAACACCACCCATCAAAGCGAGTGTTAGTATCCAATACCCAGTATGAACGGCAATGTATTTAAATCCTTTTCGCTCAAACAAAGCAATGATACCAAGGATAGGCAAGGCTACAAATAATCCGGTGATGGTACCATGTAAAGCGCCATGTTTGAAAGTACGAAATCGGTTTCCATAGGTATCAAAAAAGTCTTTCATATACGCAGCAGATTCAGGTGTTGTATCCCCTTCAAATACCGATGCAAAACCAAATTGATGAATAACCATCGACATCATGGAGGCCGAAAGCATTAATGAAAATACGTAACATAGTCCAAAGATAAGCGCCATGTTTCCACCTTGTAATGATTCTGGTGTAGCACCAATCGACTTCATCCAAGCATTACCGAAAACCTTAGGATTGTACCAAATAAAACCTGTAACTAAAGGAATGAGGGCTGTCAAAAAAATGACATAAGCATGTACTTGCATAGTTTTTTTATAGTTTGTTTAAGACACAAGATATAAAAACATTGAAGAATCTTCGATTTTCAATCTTCAATCTTCAATTTTCAATCTTCAGTCTTTAGTTTTCAATTTGTAGATTGAAGTTTGTAGATTGAAAATTAGTTTTCCTACATTTAGATTTTCAAACTATAACGAACATGATAGATCAGCAAAAACAAAATATACCTACTAACTACGGAGCTTTAAGTACCTTGGTTACCGTTTTCTTTTTTTGGGGATTTATTGCTGCAGGTAATGGTGTATTCATTCCGTTTTGTAAACATTATTTTGCACTTGATCAATTTCAAAGTCAACTCATTGATTTTGCTTTTTATGGGGCCTATTATATTGGTGCACTTGCCTTATTTATGTATGCCAATTTTCAACGCAATGATTTAGTGGCTAAATGGGGTTATAAAAGAAGTATTGTGTATGGTTTAAGTTTTTCGGCACTAGGTGCAGTTGCTATGATATTGGCTGTGAACGGAAATACTTTTGAAGGTATGTTAGTTGGATTTTTTATTGTAGCACTTGGATTTTCGTTACAACAAACAGCAGCTAATCCTTTTGCTCTTTCACTAGGTGATCCGGCTACCGGTTCAAACCGAATTAACTTGGGCGGTAGCATTAATTCGTTCGGAACCTTTATTGGACCAATTGTAGTGGCGCTTGCCTTATTTGGTGTTACTAAAGCCAGCGACGATCAAGTCAATAATTTAGGGTTAGATAAGGTAACCATTTTATATGCCTTTGTGTGCGCCTTGTTTTTAGGTGCTGCTGCCTTATTCTTTTTTTCGAAAAAAGTACCTGATGGAAGTAGCCATGAAATAACCGAAAAGGCAAACAAAGCGGTTATGGCCATGTTGGTGATGACCATTTTATTAGTGCTGGTTTTTATTCCGGTTTTTTTAAGCTATAAAGAAAATGTGGTAGATGAAATAGCTAAACAAGCTATTGAAATGACTCGTATGCGTTGGTTACTTGCCGGCTTAGTAATTGTGATCGCTACTTTATTATTCTCCTATTTTAGTGCCAGTAAAAAAAGTGAAGGTTGGGGCGCCATGAAATATCCTCAGTTGGTGTTGGGCATGTTGGCCATTTTTATTTATGTTGGTGTTGAAGTTGCCATTGGTAGTAACTTAAGTGAACTTTTAAAACAACCGCAATTTGGGGGCTTCGAAGCGTCGGAAGCAGCGCCTTATGTTTCGATGTATTGGGGCAGCTTAATGATAGGAAGATGGGCCGGCGCTATTAATGTTTTTAAACCGGGCAAGACATTAAAAAACGTATTGCTGTTGGTAATTCCATTAATTGCCTTTGGGGTAATCATCGCTATTAATACGATAGCACAAAGCGATATGACCCCTTTGTATTGGTATTTTGTTTGTGTATTGGTTTTAGTGATTGCTTTTTATGCCACACAAGATAAACCTGCCAAAACACTTTTAGTTTTTAGCTTGTTGGGTGTTGCAGCAATGTTAGTAGGTATTTTTAGTGAAGGGAGAACTGCAACCTATGCTTTTTTAAGTGGTGGATTATTTTGTAGTGTGATGTGGCCGTGTATTTTTTCGTTAGCAACCGCAGGATTAGGAAAATATACCACCCAAGGTTCGGGCTTTTTAATTATGATGATATTAGGTGGTGGCATTATCCCACCGATACAAGGTAAGCTTGCCGACTTATTACAAGGCAGTTCTTCGATGGTTGGATTTGGCATACATACCTCCTATTGGATTACCGTAATTTGTTTTGTGTATCTTGCTGTTTTTGCGTTTGCGGTTAAAAAGATTTTACAAGCACAAGGTATTGATTATGATGCATCGCAAACTTCGTCACATTAAAGGTGTCTTTAAAAACGCTGATGCTTCGTTATTCGAATTTTGTAAATCCTTTATTTACCATAGTAAACGCTTACGATAGCTATCGGAATTGCAAAATCCAAAACCCTCGCCTGAGATTTGTAAGAGACGCCTTTTGGTAATACAAAAAATGATTATAATAATATGAAGTATAGCATAGGTATTGATATCGGTGGAACCAATTCGGCTTTTGGCATTGTAGACAAGAAAGGTCGAATTATTTTTCAAAACAGTATTCCTACCAAAGAATTTTTATTGGTGGAAGATTTTATCGAAGCACTTCATAAAGAACTTTTTCCTGCTATCGAAAAATATGGACAACAACAAATGAAGGGTATTGGCATAGGTGCTCCCAATGGAAATTTTTATAATGGAAGTATTGAGTTTGCCCCCAATCTTCAATGGAAAGGTATTATACCTTTGTCGAAATTATTTGAAGAAAAATTTTTACTACCTTCTGTGGTGACGAATGATGCAAATGCGGCAGCCATTGGTGAAATGATGTATGGAGCTGCAAAGGGGATGAAAGATTTTATTATGGTAACCTTAGGCACAGGCGTTGGCAGTGGATTTGTAGCCAATGGAAAGATGATTTACGGACATGATGGTTTTGCAGGTGAATTAGGACATACCATTGCCATACGTGATGGCCGATTATGTGGTTGCAGCCGAAAAGGTTGTTTAGAAACTTACACATCGGCAACCGGTATTGTAACTACAGCCTATGAGTTTTTATCAAATAGCGAAACGTCAAGTTTGTTGCGTTCTGCTATACATATCAATGCAAAAACAATCTATGAAGCCGCTGTGAAAGGCGATGAATTAGCTTTGCAAATATTTGATTATACCGGCAAAATTCTAGGACAAAGTTTGGCGGATGCGGTGGCTATTACAAGTCCGGAAGCCATAATATTGTTTGGTGGATTAGCACAAGCAGGTAAGTATATTTTTGAACCTACCTATCGATACATGCAAGATAATCTGTTGATAATTTATAAGGATAAAGTAAAACTGTTGCCATCTGAATTAAAAGAAGGCGATGTAGCGATATTAGGAGCTGCTGCATTAGTTTGGAACTGATGTGTTATTACGAATTAAAGGTGATAATCACGAATTACGGAAATCAATTACGAATTACGGGATTTTCATAACATAATTACGAATTCGTGATTTTTAATGGTATATACACTTAACAATTACATAATCCTATAAGAAGTTGCGAAAGCAAAGTTCAAGCTTACTTTTGTAAAAACCTTGTATGGAAAATAAGTTTGGAAAAGTGCTGGTAGTTGATGATGAAAAGGATATTGTTCAAATCATTAAGTATAATCTCGAAGCTCACGGCTACGAAGTAGAAACCGCTTCAAATGGAGTAGAGGCTTTAACGGTTGCGGCAAAGTTTAAACCTGAAGTGATTTTACTAGATGTGATGATGCCTCACAAAGATGGTATTCAAACCTGCATAGAAATGCGCGCAAATCCAGAATATGATAATACCATTGTCATTTTTTTAACGGCACTTTCTGATGAGGCTTCCGAAATACGTGGTTTAGAGGCTGGAGGAGATGATTATATTTCTAAGCCTATCAAGCCAAAATTACTCATGTCGCGTGTTCACTCGGCATTCAGAAGAATTCAAAAAGGCGATTCAACGATATTAATGTTCAAAGATTTGGAAATTAATCGCGAGAAATTTTTAGTTATTTTCAAAGGAGAAGAAATCAAACTACCTCGAAAAGAATTTGAATTGTTTGCTTTGTTAGCATCCAAACCAGGTAGAGTATTTTTACGAAATGAAATTTTGAACTCCATTTGGGGAAATGAAGTCATAGTAGGAGATAGGACCATAGACGTTCATGTACGAAAAATACGACAAAAATTGAATGAAGATTATATTCAAACTATCAAAGGCGTCGGCTACAAATTTGAAGCTTAGGTCGATTATATAAACCCTGATACTTCTTGATACTAATTTTTTAGATCCATATTGACAAAAGTCAACATTACCAATAGCTAACGGCATTAAAAAATTGAAAGCTCTGTTTGCCGACAGGCAAGCTCATTTTTTAAGGCTGAGGAGGAAATCTTGGTTATTGAGAAGGCATATATGTCAATTCTAAAAACTGCTTTTGAGAATAGCGAAACTCCAGAGATTTTGAGCGAACGCTTTTAAAGTACTTACTAATTTTAGCATTATCTTAGTTGCATGTTACAAAGTAAAAATATTTCACCCTCTCAAATAGCCTTTCTGTTTGCTTCTGTGATTGCAGGTATTACGGTTTTATTATTATTTATTTTTCATGTTCCATGGCTTTCTATTGTAATAGGTGTTGTGGTAATGGCTGGGATAAGTTATGCAGTGAGCTATTATATCATTGAACGGTTTGTGTACCGTAAAATAAAATTGATTTATAAATTTATTTCGCAAACTAAAGCTACCAAACGCGAAGAGTTTTATTCGAATGAACTGCTACCGCAAAGAAGTTTTGAAGATGTTGGCGAAGATGTAGTAAAATGGGCTGAAGAGCGAAAAAGTGAAATGGAGCGCTTACAAAATAATGAAACCTTTCGACGAGAATTTTTAATGAACCTTGCTCATGAATTAAAAACACCCATATTTACCGCTCAAGGTTTTATAGAAACTTTATTAGATGGTGCTATCCATGACCCCGAAGTAAATACAACCTTTTTGCAAAAGGCCGGTAAAAGTCTTGATCGCTTAACGGATTTAGTTACAGACTTAGATGAAATTTCCAAAATAGAATCTAACCAAGTGCCTATAAACAAAAGTAACTTTGTGATTCAAGAGCTTATACAAGACGTGTACGAAGAGCTATCGCAAAAGGCAGGTAATAAACACATTAAATTATCTATCAAAAAAGGATGCGAGCAAGATATTGTTGTGTATGCCGACAGGCCAAAGATTAAGCAGGTATTGGTAAACCTCATTGAAAATTCAATTACGTATGGTAAAGAATATGGAGAAACTACCGCGGGCATCTATTTAGTAGATAATAAAGAAGTTTATATCGAAATAACCGACAATGGAATGGGCATATCAGATGAACAAATTGCGAGGGTATTTGAGCGGTTCTTCCGAACCGATAACGCCCGATCACGTCGCGAAGGTGGCAGTGGTTTAGGTTTGGCCATTGTGAAGCATATTATAGAAGCGCATAACCATAATGTTACTTGCCGAAGTAAAATTGATGTAGGAAGCAGTTTCGGGTTCACAATTGATAAAGAGCATAAATAAAAGGTTTGAAAAGAACATGTCGCTTTCACGTTACATACATTCTATTCGACTTGTGAGTAATTAGGTAAACTTTTTATACCATAATAGAAACAGAGAAATGTATGTTAGCGATGTTACATCCTACCCTTCCTAGGTAACTATTTTGGTTTAATTTTCGTGAGGTGAGTAAGTGATTTGAAAAAATCTACGAATCATGATTTTTATCATTTAATTTCCCCATCGATGTCAGCAAACAAACAGGTGTAGCATAATATCTTTGGGGGTTATGATAGACCAATTGAAGAAAAGCGTCGCGTCAACTTCTGCCTCATGCTACCATTGTGGTGAACTTTGTACAACTACGAAAATAGTTTTTGAAGAGAAAGCATTTTGTTGCGCCGGATGTCAATCGGTATATCAAATTCTTGCAGAGAATAATTTATGCAATTACTATTCCATTACCCAAAATCCAGGTCTTTCGCAGCAAATTCCAAAAGTAAATACCTATTATGATTTTTTGGATGAAGCACAAGTCATCGAAAAATTTGTTCATTTTAAGGAAGGCGCCTTGTATCATATCAAATTGCGTATCCCTAATATGCACTGCAGTAGTTGTATATGGTTATTAGAAAATCTCAATAAACTGCATGCGGGTATTGTTTCGTCAAGAGTTACTTTTCTTGAAAGAGAAATTCAAATTGTGTTTAATGCAAATGAGGTGTCATTGAAGGAAATTGTAGTATTGCTTAAGAAGATTGGTTATGAACCTAATTTAACGCTAGATGATTTATTGCATCAGGAAGAGAAAAAACAAAATCGTTCACAGCTTTATAAAATTGGCATTGCAGGTTTCTGTTTTGGTAATATTATGATGCTAAGTTTTCCTGACTACTTCGCATCTGGTAAATTTTTGAATGATGGAAATTTGAACTTAACATTCAATTACATAAGTTTAGGTTTGTCGCTCCCTGTTTTACTGTATTGTGCGCAAGAATTTTTTATCAGTTCGTGGCAGCATCTTAAACAAAGGCGCATCAATATTGATATGCCTATAGCACTAGCTATCCTTATTACCTTTTTAGTAAGTCTTTACATGATTTTAGTGCAAAATAAGCTCGGCTTTTTAGATAGCATGAGTGGCATTGTATTTTTTATGTTGTTAGGAAGGTTCTTTCAAAATAGAAGTTATCACTATCTTACTTTTAAACGCAGCTACGCATCTTACTTACCCATTTCGGTAAATACTTTAGTGGATGGAAATGAAAAAAATATACCCTTAACCTCGGCTGTAATTGGTGACGAAATTTTAATTAGGCAACATGAAGTGGTTCCGGCAGATTCGATTTTATTAGATGATAAAGCTTGGTTTGATTATAGTTTCGTAAGCGGAGAAAGTAACTGGATTGAGAAGTATCCAAACCAAATTATTTATGCCGGTGCCATGCTCACTTCATCGAAAGCACAACTTAAAATATCCAAAACACCATCGCAAAGCTATATCACCCAATTATGGAATCGTAACCAAAGTGAAAAGTATGCGAGTAATACATTTTTTACTGCCGAAAAGATTAATTTATATTTTTCGTCAATTGTATTGCTTCTTGGTTTTTCAGCTTGTATGTATTGGGTATTTGCCGGACAAGCGGCTATTGGTTTAACTGCTTTGGTAACTGTTTGGATCGTTGCTTGTCCTTGCGCTTTGCTATTAAGCAGTACTTTCACCAACGGAAATTTACTAACCATTTTAGCTGGCAATGGTATGTATGTAAAAAATGCAGAAGTGCTTGAGAAGTTAAAACAAGCAAACACATTAGTTTTTGATAAAACCGGTACTTTGACGAATACTCACCAAGCTGAAATTGATTTTATTGGAAGGGATTTATCAGTTCAAGAATACGAAGCTATTTATGCACTTAGTAACTTATCAATACATCCTTTAAGTCGATTAATTGCACGCTTTCTAAACCATTATACTCAACACGAAGTGCAAAATTTTTGTTTGTACGAGGGGAAAGGTATTTCGGGAACTGTGAATGGTTTACAAGTACAAATCGGTTCAGAGAAATGGATCGGAGTTAAGCCCAAACTAAGTTCATCATTTACCCGAGTATTTATAAAATTGAATGATGAAATTGTTGGTTTTTTTGAAATAAAAAATCAGTATCGCTCAAACATATTTGATGTGCTTACAAAATTGAAATCAACTTATCAATTGCATTTATTGAGCGGGGATAATGATGCTGAGGCACAAACGCTTACCCCATGGTTTGCTAATGGAAAAAATATTCAATTCAATTGTTTGCCCGAAGACAAAACGGCTTATATCAAAAGGTTACAACAAGCAGGAAATAAAGTAGTTATGATCGGTGACGGGTTAAACGACGCCAATGCTTTTGAACAAGCTGAAGCGGGTATTGCGGTCATCGAAAGTGAACATAATTATTTGCCTGCTTGTGATATTATTTTAAAAGCAGAAAGTTTGTCGAAATTGAATTTGATGATGAATTATATCCGAAAACTCAATGTTATTTTAATTACATGCTTTGTGATATCCATCGTTTATAACATAGTTGGATTATCCTTTGCCATGCAAGGAAAGTTAACGCCGGTAGTAGCTGCCATACTTATGCCTATCAGCACAATTAGTATTGTTGGTATCAGTTTTGTATTATCTAACTACTTTGCAAGCAAGCATAAATTATCAATTTAAGTGTATAACAAATGTGGATGTGCAAATAATAGTTCGAGCCTACTCGTTTCGCAGTCAAACAAAACCTTCAAAAAACTTAAATCGCCATTCTCATACATATTCGAAGTTTATCCCGAAGGTTTTTGGGGAGTGTGGAAGAAATTTGAAGCAAGTTGGTTTTTGCAAAGGACTCAATATGATTTAAATCATGTAGAATTATGTTTTACATCCTTGCACATCAAAACATCACAAAATATCTTTGACCCCTAATGAATTTTTATTGAATATGGGTGTAATGATTTTATTAATTGGTTGTAGTTTGTTAGTAGCTATTGGGTTTTTAGTAGCTTTTGTATTTAATACCAAGCAAGGTCAATTTGATGATATGCATACTCCCTCTGTTCGTATTCTTTTTGAAGACAAAAAAGAAGAAAAAGCTAACTAAACATTTATCACATGGAAATGGAAACTTTCAAGTATGACAATCGAATTGTAAAAAACTTTGCCTATGCCACCATGCTATGGGGCTTAGTAGGGATGTTGGTAGGCGTATTAGCCGCCTTCCAATTATATTACCCTGAGTTAAATTTCAAATTGCCTTATACCACTTTTGGGCG
Organism: Bacteroidota bacterium; assembly: GCA_016706595.1. GTDB lineage: Bacteria > Bacteroidota > Bacteroidia > Chitinophagales > Chitinophagaceae > OLB11. The sequence goes on from JADJJH010000010.1 coordinate 42,919, forward strand.
TATCAGACCTTTGCATACCAATGCAGTAATTTTTGCTTTTGTAGGGAATGGTATATTTATGGGTGTGTATTATTCCTTGCAGCGATTATTAAAGGCAAGGATGTTTAGTGATACCCTCAGTAAAATACATTTCTGGGGTTGGCAATTAATTATTGTATTAGCCGCATTAACGCTAGTGCTTGGCATTACAAGCGGTAAGGAATATGCCGAATTAGAGTGGCCAATTGATATTTTGATTGCAATTATTTGGGTAGTTTTTGGTTGGAATATGTTTGGTACTATTATCAAACGCCGCGAAAAACACCTATATGTGGGTATATGGTTTTACATCGCCACATTTGTTACGATTGCCATGTTACATATTGTAAATTCAATTGAGTTGCCTATCTCATTTACAAAAAGTTATTCGGTATATGCCGGTGTGCAAGATGCCTTGGTGCAATGGTGGTATGGGCATAATGCGGTTGCCTTCTTTTTAACTACACCTTATTTAGGTGTCATGTATTACTTCTTGCCAAAGGCAGCTAATCGCCCGGTGTATTCATATAGATTATCGATTGTTCACTTTTGGGCTTTGATATTCTTATATATCTGGGCTGGTCCGCACCATTTATTGTATACTTCACTTCCAGGTTGGGCCCAATCATTAGGTACCATATTTTCGGTTATGCTTATTGCACCATCTTGGGGAGGAATGTTTAACGGATTACTTACTTTACGCGGTGCATGGGATAAAGTACGCGAAGATGCAGTTTTGAAATTCATGGTGGTAGCCGTTACTGCTTATGGTATGTCAACTTTCGAAGGACCTCTTTTATCTTTAAAAAATGTAAATGCCATTTCGCACTTTACTGATTGGACCGTAGCTCACGTGCACGTTGGTGCTTTGGGCTGGAACGGCTTTTTAACTTTTGCCATGTTGTATTGGTTAATGCCGCGCTTGTTTAATACCACTATGTACTCTAAAAAATTAATGAACACGCATTTTTGGTTAGGTACATTGGGTATTTTATTATATGCCATACCGATGTATTGGGCAGGGTTTTCGCAAAGTTTAAGCTGGAGCGAGTTTACACCTGATGGTACCTTACGATATACTTTTATGGATACCGTAGTTCGCATAAAATTGTTATACTTACTTCGTGGCCTAGGCGGTACTATCTATCTCACAGGATTTATTGTGATGTTGTACAACTTAATTAAAACTATCAAAAAAGGTAGCTTGGTTGCCGAAGAGACAGTGAGTGCACCTAAATTAATCAACTCAACTGCCCCTCACGCAGGAGAACATTGGCATCGTTGGCTCGAAAGACGTCCAATACAATTTTTAATGTTAAGCTTAATTGTTGTTATTATTGGTGGTGCCGTTGAGTTTGTTCCTACCTTCTTAGTGAAATCAAATATACCAACCATCGCTAGTGTAAAACCTTATACACCACTTGAATTGCAAGGACGTGATATTTATATTCGTGAAGGATGTTACAATTGTCACTCACAAATGATTCGCCCATTCAGGCATGAAACTGAACGATATGGAGAGTATTCAAAAGCAGGTGAATTTGTTTACGACCATCCATTCCAATGGGGTTCAAAACGCACAGGACCTGATTTACACCGTGAGGGCGGAAGAAATCCAAATTCATGGCACTTTAAGCATATGTATGAACCTAGCTGGATAACCACAGGTTCCATCATGCCTGCTTATCCTTGGTTGTTCAAAGATGATTTGGATATACTCAATACCGAATCGAAAATTAAGGCGATGAAAACTTTAGGTGTGCCTTATCCTGATGGTTTCGAAAAAATAGCGATGCAAGATTTGAAATCACAATCAAAAGTAATTACCGATGATTTACTTCTTGATGACGATGTAAAGAAATTGATTAAAACAGAGGGTATCAAGAATATCGAGCAAAAAGAAATCATTGCCATGATTGCTTATTTGCAACGTTTAGGTACCGATATTAAAAAGAAATAAGCATAATTCACCCCTTTCGAGGATCAATTAATCCATATGAAATTTATAAATTATCTCAAAACCATCGATGGAGTAAGCGTGTTTCCCATGGTTGCACTCATCATGTTTTTTGCCTTCTTTGTTACCTTATTAGTAGTGGTATTTAAGGCAGATAAACAAACATTAGATAAAATTAAAAATATTCCATTCGATAATTAAAATGTACGTAATGAAGACTTTAATCAGATTTTTCGCCGCAACAGGTTTAGCCCTAGGTTGCATGTTACCAAGTTTACAGGCTGATGCACAAACTGCAACCAAAACAGCTGACAATACATCTTTATGGTTTAATGGACCATTTATCGTTTTGTTTTTAAGCATCCTTATTTTGCTAAGCGTAATTGCCGTATTGGGTAAAATTGTAAAAACGCTGGTTGAACAAGATACATTTGAATTCTTGAGAAATCGTAAATCCACTAAAGTAGGTGCTTTATTGATTGGATTGATGCTGAGTTCAGTTTCAAATTTTGCACAAGAAGCAGTAACCGCCCCGGTTGTTGCAACAAGCATCATCAATGGTATGGACAATACCCTTTTTTGGACAATGCTTTCAATATTGATGATAGAGTTTATCGTTATCATGATCTTACTCAAAGTGCTTGTTTCGTACTTACAGAAGAAGGGATTAATACAACCCATTGCTGTAAACTTACCTAAATGGTTACAATGGAAAACAATGGTTGGTGATGATTTGCCTATAGAAAAGGAAGCTGATTTGCTTACGGATCATGACTATGATGGTATTCAAGAATTAGATAACGGCATGCCACCAATGCTGAAATATATTTTTGTGGCATCCATAGCCGCTGCCGTAATTTATTGGGGCTATTACGAAATGGGATCAGGGCCAACACAATTAGAAGAATATCAAAATGAATTGGTTAAAGCGGATGCCGATAAAATGGCCTACCTGAAATTAGCAGGAAATTTGGTGGATGAAAACACTGTAAAACTAGTAGACGATGCAGTAATTTTAGCTGACGGTCAAAAAATTTATGCTACCAATTGTGTTGCTTGTCATGGCGATAAAGGACAAGGTGGGGTAGGTCCAAACTTAACCGATGCAAATTGGATTCATGGTGGTTCTATCAATGATATTTTTAAAACTATCAAGTATGGTGTTCCTGATAAAGGTATGCGTGCTTGGCAATCTGAGATTAAGCCTGCCGATATGCAAGCAATATCATCTTATATTATAAAAGAATTTGGAGGTAAAAATGTAGCGGGTGGGAAAGCTCCACAAGGTGCTGTATATAATGCAGCAGTTACAAATGCCAATACAAATGATACAACTGCCATTGCAGCAATGCCGACTGATTCGGCAAAAACTAAATAGATTTTATGTCGGCAATTATTGAACCCGATCAGCATAATTTTCGTGATTCGCTGAGTATGTTGGAAGCCGACGGAAGTCGCAAATGGATTTTTGCTAAGAAACCTAAAGGGCCATTATATAATAAGCGAATTATCGCCAGTGTCATTTATCTGATTATATTTTTTGGTTTGCCTTGGCTTCAATATCATAATGAGCCTTTATTTATGCTCAATGTGGTTACCCGTAAGTTTATCATCTTTGGTTTGCACTTTGGCGTGCAAGATTTAATAGTGTTTGGCTTGGCTATGCTCAGCTTTGTAGTTTTTGTAGTACTCTTTACCGTTGTTTTTGGTCGTTTGTTTTGTGGATGGGCTTGTCCACAAACCATTTTTATGGAGATGGTTTTTCGTCGTATCGAATACTGGATCGAAGGCGATGCGCAGCAACAGCGTAACTTATCTAAAAGCAAATGGAATAGCAACAAAATTTTTAAGCGTAGTCTGAAGTATCTCATCTTTTTTTTGGTTTCATTCGCCATCGCCAATACTTTTTTAGCCTATATCATTGGTTTGCCCGAACTTAAAAAAATAATTACCGAACCCATATCCGAACATTTATTGGGTTTAGTTATTTTAATTGTGTTCACGGGGGTTTTCTTTAGCGTGTATGCTTTCTTGCGTGAACAAATTTGTATTGTGGCTTGCCCTTATGGCCGTTTACAAGGTGTTATGCTCGATAAAAAAACAATTGTTGTCGCGTATGATTATAAACGTGGTGAGCCGCGTGGCAAACTCCAAAAATCAAGCGACGGAAATGCTCATGGCGATTGTATTGACTGTTACGCTTGTGTAGCCGTTTGTCCAACAGGTATCGATATTCGAAACGGAACCCAACTCGAATGTATCAATTGCACAGCGTGTATCGATGCATGTAACGATATCATGCACAAGGTACATAAACCATTGGGCTTAATACGGTATGCGTCTGAAGACAATATTGTTACCAAACGAAAAACAAGAATTACACCTCGTATCGTAGCCTATTCAGCGGTACTGCTTATTTTATTAGGGGTACTATCATTTACATTTTTAAGTCATTCAGTCATCGATGCGTCTATCCTTCGCACGCCCGGACAATTTTATCAAGAGCACGACGATAACACCATTAGCAATTTATACAATTTTAAAGTAGCCAATAAACGTGGTACACCCATGCATATTCATTTCGTATTGAATCATCATGAAGGCAAAATTCAAGTGATAGGTAAAAAAGAAATTATCGTTCCGCCTGGTGATGAGCAACAAGGGCAACTTTTTATTTTTATGCCAAATGGCACCATCCATAAAAAAAATGAAAAAGTGAAAGTTGATATTTATGATAGCACTGAATTAGTACAAACTATTTCAACTACTTTTATGGCACCTTTGCAATAATTTTGTTGAGCAAACAAGCTTTTTATATTAACCCTCACCTAGCCGCTAATAATTAACAAGTCATACATTCACTTTCTATAAACTATAAATACATGAACTGGTTTCATAAATTAATGTTGGTTCTTATACTTTTCATTGCGATGCTAAGCTTTATGGTTTGGCGAAGTTCAAAAGCAAAACTCGATTTGGTTACTGATAATTATTACGAAGAAGAGCTAAAGTATCAAGATCGAATTGAACATACTGCAAATAACGATGATCTACAAGAGCAGGTGAATATTGAGAAGCTAGAAGACAATTTAATAATCTCTTTTCCTGACAATATCTCTATTCAAGAGGTAAGTGGAAAAGTGAATTTGTATTTTGCGGCTAACAAAGCGAATGATAAGTCATTTGATTTATTACTCGATCAAAACCATAAACAACGCATTGATATAGATAATAGAAGCGGTAATTATACAATACAAATTTCTTGGCAATATCAAAACAAAACGTACTTTACCGAGAAGAAAATATTTTTATAGATGTTAAGTCTATTCATTACCGCGTGGTTGATGGGTTTTATTGGTAGCGCACATTGCATAGGTATGTGTGGTCCATTGGCTTTAGCTATTCCAATGCAATCGGGTTCAATTTTGGAGCGGCTGTTCAATTCGTTATTATATAATGTAGGACGAATTGTTACCTATACTTTGTATGGTTCATTATTAGGCCTAGCTCATTCTGTAATAATTCCATACAACTTACAAGCAAAACTAGCCATCGCAATTGGCATCATACTAATGTGTATAGGGTTGTTCATTTTATTTTCAAATCAAAGTATTAACATGCTAAGTGGGCAGGCAAGATTTTATCAGGTCATCACAAAAAAAATTGGTTTGTTGTTCCGTAATCCAAGTCAGTATAAAGTATTTCTGATTGGTATTTTGAATGGTTTACTTCCTTGTGGTTTAGTGTATCTCGCTTTGGCAACAGCCTTTGCATCCGGCAGTGTTGCACATAGTATGATATACATGGCAGCCTTTGGTTTGGGAACTTTGCCCGCCATGTGGAGTATTGTGTTTTTTGCCAATTCAATCACCCCTTCATTACGTATGCGTCTACGAAAGCTTTATCCTTTTGTGTACTTAGCCACCGGCATATTTTTGATTTGGCGCGGATCGCAAAATTATAATCCCTTGCGGCATATGCAACATGGGGATATGATATTTTGTTTTTGAAGATTAAAGGGCATCTCTAAAAACCCCTGATGCTTCGTTATTCAATTTTTGCAAACCCTTTATTTACGATAGTAAACGCTTCCGATAGCTATCGGAATTGCAAAATCTGAAAGCCTCGCCTGAGGGCTTTTTAGAGGTGCCCAGAAGTTATGGTGTCATACTTTATAAACAATACCTATTAAAAACTTGTTTTGGTATAGCGTAAACTTTTTAAAGAAGGGTCAATCTCGAACGCTCGATTAAAATATTGTTCTGCTTTTTGGTTATGACCGGCTTTATAATAGGTCATGCCTAATGTGTAAATTACTTCGGCATCATTCGGATTAATTTCCAATATTTCATCAAGCACTTCTCTACACTTTTTAATATCTCCTTTTCCGGTATAGGCATCGGCAATTGATAAATTGAGTTCACGATCATAGGGTGCGAACTCTTTAGCTTTATATAAATAAAATAATGCTTGATTGAAATCTTTTGATGCCATGCAAGCATTTGCCCAATTGCTATAAAAAGTGGTTGTTTTGTAATAGCCTTTATCTTCTGCCAATTGATATAATTCGAGTGCTCGCTTAAATTCATTGGCATTGTAATGTGCATTGGCTGTAGTATACAGTTTAGTTGCATTGTCCGGATCCAGTTCTAACGCACGATTATAATTTATTAAAGCTTTGTTGTAATCTGCAATTTCGGTATAGCAATTGGCGAGTTTAAACGGAATATCTTTGTCATCAGGTAATTTATTTTCGGCCTGCTCATATAATTTAATCGCACGTGGATAGTGTTTGCTATCATAAAAACATCTGGCTAAAATTACCAAGGTTTCTCCATCTTTTGGTTTTAAGCTTAAGGCTCTTTCAGCATAATCGATACTCTTCTTTTTTTGCGGACTCATACTATACATCTCTGCCAAGCGACCTAGATATTTTATATCATCCGGAGAGTCGTTTAGTAAATTTTCGTACAAGGGTGTTGCTTCGTAATATGAGCGTTTATTATACAATGCATCGGCAAGTGTGATTTGATAAGTTTGGTTTTTAGGTTCACTAGTTGTGGCTAATTTTAATAATCTAACCGCTTCAGTATAATTTTCTTTTTCAATGGAAAGTAAAGCTTTTTCATACTGTTCTGCACCGGTTTGGGCAAAAGTAATTTGTGATAAAAATAGCGAAGCTAAGAGTGTGATACGTACTTTGTTCATATCGTAATAGTGTTTTAGTGGAAGTGAAATAAACAACCGAAAATGAAATTACTAGCAAAGTAAGCGTAATCATGTTAATAAATGATAGAATCGGAATTTAGCACGATTAATCATTAGGGTAGCCCTAAATTCGTAGCGTTTGCGTTAGGGATAGAAACGGAAACCCTTTTGCTTGCCTCAAGTAAAAGGTTGTAGTGTATAGCCCGACCCCGAAGCAGCCCCGAAGTGAATAAATTGCTATGGAGATTGTGCTAGTATATGGGGCGCTTTTGGGGCACGCCCAAAAACGATTAAACATTGATAAGATACTAATCTTCCAAAGCTTTCACACTTCTAAATAATCTTTTCCAGCGTATACCTTCTTTACCATAACTCATCCAAATAAACCAGGCTTTACCTACCACATGATCTTCAGGTACAAAGCCCCAATAACGTGAATCGAGAGAGTTGTGTCGATTATCACCCATCATCCAATAATAGTCCATAGCAAACGTATATTGCGTTGCCACTTTCCCATCAATGGTAAAAGTTCCATTTGCATTTTTTACTAAACTATGTTTTTCATACATCGAAATTAGACGCTCGTATAAGGCAATATTTTGTGGTGTTAGACTTACCGTCACACCTTTTTTCGGAATGGTAAGTGGACCATAATTATCTACATTCCATTTAAAATTGGCAGTGTCACGCGGAAAGCAAACACTTTGAGTAGAAGTTACACCTGCAGGCGTTATATAGGCGCCGATACTATCCACATTGGGTAAAGATTTCAGTTTCATCATATTTTCTTCGCTTCCGTTAAAAATATAATACATGTTACTATTGTCGATATTTTCAACCATTTCAATATTAAAGTCTTCTATCGTTTCGTCGTTAAATCCGAGATTATTTTTAGTGCGTACCAAATAACTTCTTTGTAAATGTTTAAATGGCGTTGCGGGTTTTTGATTTACATACAATATACCTTGCTTCAATTCTAAAATATCGCCGGGTACACCCACACAACGTTTTATATAATTGTCAGTTTTGTCGATAGGTCGCGATTGAACTGTATAGTTTCGTTTTAAAGCGTCTTCACCATGCATATACTTTAGCGAATAATAATCTTGATCAGGCATTTCGGCTAAAATGGTATCTCCTTCGGGGAAGTTAAAAACTACATCATCATATCTTTCGATACTTGAAAATCCCCATAATCTTTTATAAGGTGCTTTGATGGCTTCGCTATAAGATTTTGTTCCAAAGAAAGGAATGGCATTATGAATAAACGGAATGGCTAATGGGGTCATCGGTAATCTAGCACCATAATGCATTTTGCTTACAAACAAATAGTCGTTTACCAATAACGATTTTTCCATTGAAGGTGTTGGAATCGTATAGGCTTCAATAAAAAAAGTACGAATAATGGTCGCTGCAATAATCGCAAATACTGCGGCATCAAGCCACTCGCGGGCAACTGATTTTTTTTTCTTAGGGGTAGATGGGTCTTGTTCTTTTTTACCAAAAAAAGGTATTTGCATGCGTTGAGTTTTTATTTAAAGGCGTAAAAGTAAGGGTTTGAAATTATAAATTCGTGTGAAAATACAAAGAGTGAAAATTCGAAAATATAAAATCGAAATTCGAAGGCTGATTCCATTTAAGGGTCTATATCAAGTATGATTTGCACCGTACTCATATTTTTTTGTGTTGAAAGCCTATTGATTTTTTCTCGTAAGTGTTGTTTCATCTCAACCATTATTTTATGATCCTTATTTACTTTCAATAAAATTTCTTGTAAGTATTGATTGCGAACTCGTGCAACCGGAGGCTCGGCAGGTCCATACATCATGCATCCCTGAAGATCTTTAATTTCTTCGGCCAATTTTTGAGCGGCAAAATAAACTGTGTCTTGAACCTTATGCCGTAAAGTAATTTTTATCAGTCGAGTATAAGGTGGATAAAAGAATTCCTTACGACTCAACATTTCTTCTTTATAAAACGATACATAATCGTGTGAAATGATATGCCTTATTACAGGATGTGTGATATTATAAAGTTGGACAATCACATTGCCAATATCATTTTTTCTGCCGGCTCTTCCTGCTACTTGCTCAAGTAATTGAAAGCCCCTTTCATTCACCCTAAAATCGGGATACGATAATAAACTATCGGCACTTAATACACCCACTAAATTTACATGTTCAAAATCAAGTCCTTTTACTACCATTTGTGTACCCACTAAAATATCAATCTCTCTTTTTTCGAACAAACGAATAATTTCAGCATACTTATTTTTAATACGCATGGCATCCCAATCAAACCTTTGTACCCTTGCATGCGGAAATATTTTTTTTATATCATCTTCAATTTTTTCGGTACCAAAACTTTTGGCTACAATCCGTGTGCCACCGCAGGCCGGACAGATTTTTATATAGGATGTTTTGCTTCCGCAATAATGACAATGCAGTTTGTCGCTGAGTTTGTGATAGGTTAACGATACATCGCAATACTTACAATGAGGTACCCAGCCACAGGTACTGCACATTGAAAAAGGCGAATAACCCCGGCGATTTTGAAATAAGATCACTTGCTTATTCGCCATTAATGAGCTTTGTATGGCAGTAATTAGTTTTGATGAAAAAATACCTTGTTGCTTTTTTTCAGCAATTTCTTGTCGCGTATCAACAATTTGTACCGCCGGCAAATTCGCTTCTCCATATCGTGTACTGAGTTCAACTAAATGAAATTTATTCATTTCAGTATTATAAAAACTTTCAAGTGATGGGGTGGCACTGCCTAATACAATATTGGCTTTGCATTGATGAGCTAAATAGAGGGCGCAATCACGGGCCTGATATCGAGGCGATGGGTCTTGTTGTTTATAGGATGTATCATGCTCTTCATCAACAATTACCAAACCCAAATTTGAAAATGGAAGAAAGAGGGCAGATCGCGCACCAATGATAATATCATATTGATGATGTTGAGTTTTATGCCAAATTTCAACGCGTTCGTTATTACTATAACGCGAATGGTAAATACCTATTCGTTGCGTAAAGGTTGATCGAAGTTTACGCACAATTTGTGGTGTAAGCGCAATCTCAGGCAATAAATAAAGTGCTTGTTTGCCTTGGGCAATACATTGCTCAATAAGCTTAAAATAAATATGGGTTTTGCCGCTACCGGTAATGCCTTTGAGTAATACAGGTTTATTTGCCTTAAACCCTAATTGAATTTCGTGCAGTGCTTTTTGTTGTATTTCGTTAAGCTCATTGGGTATAATATCAAGCGGAGTTTCAAATGGCAATCGGTCAATTTCTAACTTGCGTATGTCAAAAATACCTTTATCAACTAAGCTGCTGAGTTGCGCTGCGGATGCATTACTTTGCTTTAATAAATCAGTAGCCTGCACCATTTCTTGTGTTTGCTTTAGATGCAGAAAAACTAATAACACATTTAATTGCTTAGGGGCTTTTTCGAGCTCAGTAAAAAGAAGCTTTAGTTTCTCCTCGTTATGAAATGCTGCACTTAAAAAAACAAAACGTTCTTTTTTGGGTTGATAGTTTTCGTGTAAATTTTCATACACACTGATAAGTCCTTTTTCTAGTAATGATTGTATGACTTTCCATGCCGAATTGCCCGGTAAAATTTTCTGAATTTCTTCAAGCGTTAAATCTTTTACATCAGACATAGTTCAATTTTCAATTTCAATCTTCAATCCGATAGCTATCGGATCAATCTTCAATTGCTTCTTATAATTTAAATCCGTCCCTCCTTCATTGAAGATTGAAGACTGATGATTGATTAATTTTCCACTTCATTATACAATGTATCTCGCTCAACCGGTATACGACCGACACTTGAAATTAATTCACGAAGTTGTTCGGTAGTTAGCGAAGGATTTTGTTCTTCGCTTCCGGCCATACTATATATTTTGGTGCTATCGTCAATCGTGCCATCTAAATCATCCACACCAAAACTCATCATCAACTGCGCTGAGCTTCTTCCCAACATAGGCCAATAAGCTTTGAGATGCGAAAAGTTATCCATAAAAATTCGTGCAACGGCATACAACTTCATGTCTTCGATAATACTGCTTTCAGCAATATGACTCATATCATTATCCTTGTTTCTAAACTTCAACGGTATAAAGCAATTAAATCCTTGGGTTTCATCTTGCAGCATACGTAATCGGTACATATGATCTACTCTATCGGCATACGATTCAATATGTCCGTACAACATGGTTGCATTGGTATGCATGCCTAATTGATGTGCAGTTTTATGAATATCAAGCCAACCATCTCCATCAATTTTATCATCGCATATTTGTTTGCGAATATTGGGTGCAAAAATTTCGGCGCCACCACCGGGTAAGCTTTGTAGTCCGGCATCTTTTAATTTTTGCAAACCTTCTTGTCGTGTAAGTTTTGCTTTACGAAACATATAATCTAATTCAACTGCTGTAAATCCTTTACGATGTAAATCGGGTCTATGAGTTTTTATTTGTTGTAGTAAATCGCAAAAGAAATCGAGGTCGAGTTTTGGATGCACACCACCAACGATATGCACTTCGGTTACGGGAATACCATCGTATTTTTTAACGATATCCATCATTTGGTCTATACTGAGTTCCCAGCCATCTTCGCGATGTTTATATAATTTTGAGTAGGAGCAAAAGGCGCAACTAAACACACAAACATTAGTAGGTTCTATATGAAAGTTTCGATTGAAGTAGGTTTTTTGACCGTGTTTTTTTTCACGAATATGATTGGCCAACATGCCTAAAAATCCTATTTCCCCCTCTTCAAATAATACCAAGGCATCGTCTGTTGAGATACGTTCAGAAGCCATTACTTTATTGGCAATGGCTTGTAAGTTTTTTGAAAGTTGAGTTTGTTGTGTAAGTATTGATAATTCGTTATTCACTTGCATGTAAATTTTCAGCAAATGTAACTGAAAAGCGGTTCATGAATATTGAATCTATCAATAGGAGTTTTAAACAATCTTTAGAAGCACCCGCGTTAGGGATAGTAGCGAAAAGCTATCCTGATGCCTCATCGGGATACTTGCAGCGGATAGCCCGACCCCGAAGTAATACCGAATTCTAAAGTCAATTATTTTGAAACTACTTTTGCTTTCGGTATACTTCGGAGGAACGCCCAAGAATAATTAAGTAATACTTTTAAATATCGTATTCCTCAAAACAATTTCTAAAAATAAAAACAAGAAAGCCAACATGGCATAAGGTAAAAAAAGTTCGGCGTAACGTTTAAAGCTATTGATTTCGATTTTTGTTTTTTCGAGTCGATCAATTTCTTTGTACACGTTTGATAAAGAGGTATTGCCTGTGGCTCTAAAATATTTTCCTCCGGTTTCGATTGATATTTTGCGCATCAAGGCTTCGTCAATTTGTACAGGCATTTGTTGCATACTGGTATTGCCAAACTGATCTTGCACCGGATAAGGCGCAGTACCCGTTGTGCCCACGCCAATAGTATACACTCGTATTTTATAAGCTTTGGCAATTTCTAATGCAGTAATCGGATCTATGAGTCCTGAGTTATTTACCCCATCGGTTAGTAAAATAATAATTTTGGTTTTTACCTTACTATTACGCAATCGTTCAACCGCCGTAGCAAGTCCCATACCAATGGCAGTGCCATCTTCGAGCAAACCACTTTTTACATTTTTCAATTGTTCTTTCAATACATTTTGGTCGGTAGTAAGCGGACATTGCGTGAAGCTTTCTCCAGAAAAAATTACGAGTCCAATACGATCGGTAGGACGATTTTCGATAAATTCTTGCGCTACTTTTTTAGCGGCTTCAATACGGTTCGGTCTAAAATCTTCGGCTAACATACTCCCTGAAATATCAACGCTTAAAACAATATCTATTCCTTCGCTATTAACGGTTTCATTAATATTACTGTTTTGTGGGCGAGCCAAAGCAATGATTAAAAAAGTAAAACAAAGTATGCGTAAAAGCGGTAATAAAAAACGAAATCTTTGTTTAGCCGATACCTGCAAATTTTGCAAAGCCGAGCTGGTTGAAACGGTAAAACTTACTTCACGCTTTCGTTTGATTTTGTATTGCCAAAAAATAAATATAGGTATCAACAGCAGCAAATAAAAAAACTGCGGATGAGCAAAAGTGATATGTTTAAAATCGAGGTATTTCATGTAGATGTTACATTGTTATTGGGTTATGGTGTTGGTGTGTTATTCTGTAAGTGTGTAAAAGTTAGTGACTGCGAACCCCGAACCCCGAATCTCGATCCCCGCTGACTTTCTTATACGTTTCCTTAACCACTTCAACAGCCAATTCCAAACTTTTCACATGTTCATCATCACTTGGTTTGCTTTTAGCAAATTTTACCATGTCGGCTGTTTCGAAAATACTGCGTAGTGCTTGTCGCGAATTATTGAATGCCTTATTTCGTTTTACTTGATATATGATTTCGGTAGTAGTTTTTTCGAAACAATCTATATTAAATTGTTCTTCCAAATAAGTTCTCATAGCATCGGTAAGTTGGGTATGATATATTTTTTCTTGCTGATGTTGCCACAAAGCTTCTTTTTCAATTTGAGATAAAGTTTGCAAAGCTTTTTCGTGAGGTAAAATTATTTTCTCCGGAACTATGACTTCAGATTTTTTATTGGCTTTCATTCGTTTTCGAATATACCAAATCAATACACCGAGTACTACAAGTAATAAAGCAATGCCAAGTACATACAAAATCATTTGTTGTACAGGCATTTTTGCACTTCGAATGCCAAAGATGGGTTTAAAAGGCTGACTTGTATCAACCGCAATGGTGTTTACTTGTACAAGAAAAGAGTCGCTGAATTGTGGTGCAATTGTATCGCCTTGTAAGGATTGAATATCAAAATGAAAAGAGGGTATTTGCCATGCGCCTGAATCGAAATTAGTGAGCGTGAAATTTTGCGTATAGGTATTTTCATCTCTTCCAAAACTCGTATCAATTTTACTTCGTTGTACCACTTCAAAATGATTGAAGCTATCCGGAATTGTTGGGAATAATACTTTTACTTGTTGCGGATTATAAGTGCTTGATAAGGTAAATTGAAACTGATTACCTATGAGTATAGAAGTAGAATCGATACGGCTTTTCACTTTTACATTTTGCGCAGCTGCATCAAGATGAAAAATCAGCAACCATAAAACAAAGGGTATGATTTTGTACATAGGTATTATCCCTTTTGCCATTTTAAAAGGAAATGCATTCATTCGAAAAAATAGAAATAGCTTACTCAACGTATTCGGGATTTAAAAAAGAGTTGTAATTTTTTGACATAGTCTTCATCGGTTCGAATAGACAGCAATGATGAACCACATTTCGTAAAGAAATCTTTAGTTTGCTGTTCGAAGCTTGAAAAATGTTGCTGATATTTTTTTTGAAAGGATTTGTCGTCCGTATCAATCCAGCGTTCTTTTCCGGTTTCGCTATCTTGGATTTTTATCAATCCAATATTAGGTAAGGATTTGTCGCGTGGGTCATGCACATGAATACCAATCATATCATGTCGGCGAGCGGCAATATGTAAGGCATCTTTATAATTCGCACTAATAAAATCTGATAGTAAAAAAGCGATGCTTCTTTTTTTCATCACATTATTTAAAAATTTCAGTGCCTCGGTAATATTGGTTTGCGCATTATGATGAGGTTCCATGGTAAGCAATTCACGAATAATAAAAAGGATATGTGATTTGCCTTTTTTAGGCGGAATATATCTTTCTATTTTATCACTGAAAAAGATAACGCCCACCTTATCATTATTTTTAATGGCACTAAATGAAAGCACGGCACAAATTTCAGTGATCAAATCGCGTTTCGTTTGATGTGTTGTACCAAACAATGAGCTTGCACTGATATCAACTATGAGCATTAAAGTAAGTTCACGTTCCTCTTCAAATACTTTAATAAAAGGTGTATTGGTTCGGGCCGTTACATTCCAGTCGATATTGCGAACATCATCGCCATAAGCATATTCACGCACTTCGCTAAAACTCATTCCTCGGCCTTTAAACGCACTATGATATTCGCCTCCAAAAATATGATTGGTTAAACCACGAGTTTTTATTTCGAGGTGGCGGACTTTTTTAAGGATGGATGCAGTGCGGAGTTCGGAGTTAGGGGTTCGGGGTTCGCTGAGTCGTGAATTCGATATGTTACCCTCTGAAGCTGTATCTTGCTTTTGAAAAATAGTAAATAAATTAATTTTCATGATGTTCGGCTAATTTTTTTTCAAAATAATGAATAATGCCATTAACCATTTGAATGCTGTTTGTTGTTGAGGTTTCTAAAGCAATAAAATTTTCAAGCTCAATAAAATTGAGTGCTTGCGATGAATTAAGTAAGCTATCCACCTCAAATAATGAGCCGCGAGAAATTTGAAGAAATCTGATACGATCTTTAATTGAGCCTCTACCATAACCTTCAGCAATATTGGCAACTGATGAAACGGCAGCTCTGCGTAACTGACTTATGATGCCGTATTGTTCTTCCTTTGGAAATGAGTTTGTGATTTTATAAACCTCAACAACTAAAGCTTTAGTTTGTATCCACAAATCCAAATCCTTGTAAAGCTTCATAGTTTAATTTTAAATGATTGATAATATTTAATACTTCTTACTAATTCGTTGACTTGAATTTTCGAACCCCGAACCCCAAACCCCGATGTACGTCCTACGGAACCTCCACCGCATTCAAAATTTCATTCACAATCATTTCGCTATTCATGTTTTCGGCTTCGGCTTCATAGGTTAGGCCCACACGATGACGCATTACATCCATGCATACTGCCCGAACATCTTCGGGTATTACATAACCTCTTCGTTTAATAAATGCATAGGCTTTAGAAGCTAATGCTAAATTGATACTGGCACGTGGTGAAGCGCCATAAGATATTAGAGGTTTTAGTTTGGCAAGCTTATATAATTCAGGTTGACGGGTAGCGAATACAATATCTAGTATATATTTTTCAATTTTCTCATCCATATATACTTCTCGAACCAAATTGCGTGCTTCAAGAATATCTTCAGGTTTGATAATCGGATTTATTTTTGTTTGCCCTTCTGGATTGATGTTTTGTCGAATAATCATTCGCTCTTCTTCAATGAGTGGATAGCCTACAATGATCTTCAACATAAATCGATCTACTTGCGCTTCTGGCAAAGGATAGGTACCTTCTTGCTCAATCGGATTTTGTGTGGCTAAAACTAAAAAAGGTTCTTCTAATTTATACGTTGTATCGCCTAATGATATTTGTTTTTCTTGCATGGCTTCAAGCAATGCACTTTGCACTTTTGCCGGAGCACGATTTATTTCATCGGCAAGAATAAAATTGGCAAAAATGGGACCTTTTTTTACTTGAAATTGATTTTGTTGTTGATTGTAAATCATAGTACCGACAATATCTGCCGGCAGTAAATCGGGCGTAAATTGGATACGAGCAAATTTGCCATTGATGGCGGTAGCTAAACTTTTAATAGCTAATGTTTTTGCCAATCCAGGAACCCCTTCAAGTAAAACATGTCCTTGTGCTAATAAGCCAATGAGTAGGCGTTCGATCATATATTTTTGACCAACGATGGATTTATTCATTTCCATGGTCAGTAAATCAATGAAGGCGCTTTTTTGGTTGATTCGATCGTTGAGTTCGCGAATGTCTATTGTATTGGTTTCCATATCTTTTCTTTCGGGGCTCAAATGTAGTTTCGAGTAGGTGGAAATGGAAGTTAAAAAAAAATTAATTAGAGTTTGTATATAATGCCCGATTTCTGCGTTAAGCTCGAATTGAAATCCGGTCATTTACCTTAGTAAACTCCCGCATTTCAACTCATCGCTTGCCTTGAACTCGAACATTATATACAAACTCTTTAATAATTCTAGTGATTGAAAATAGCAAGCTTGGTAGTTCAGATTTTGTTGTTAGGCCTGAATTGAACTCAAACATTACCAAGATGAAATAATTTTTAATTTATTGAACCCCCGAACTCCGAACACCATTTTACAATGAATAATCCATCTTCGAATTTCGTTCTTCAAATTTAGAATTTTCCGAACCCCGCACCTCGAACCTCGAACCTCGAACCCCGAACCTCGAACCTCGAACCACGTATTTACTTCTTCCCCTTCAATCTCTCCTGTTGTTGCTTTTGCATTTCAGCCATACGAGCCATCAGCTTATTTTCCTTCATGGGTTCGTTTTTCTTGGCTTGAATTTGCTCATGAATTTTTTTCGAATCGATAATGTAATTCTGTATCACAAACTGTAAGGCAAGGGTAATTACATTCGAAACAAAATAATAATACGTTAAGGCAGCCGGAAGTTTATTAAAGATACCTAAGAACATCACCGGCATAATGAAAGGTAGATATTTCATCATCGGATTATCTTGTCCTTGCCCGGCCATACTATTCATGCTATACAACGAAAGCAACAAGCTAGTAATTACAAAAAGTATGGTAAATAAGCTCACATGATTACCATAAAAAGGAATCGTAAAAGGTAAATTTAAAATCGAATCGTAGGTTGATAAATCGTGAGCCCACAAGAAATTTTCTTGACGTAATTCAATAGCATGTGGGAAGAATGAGAGTAGGGCGAAGAAGACCGGCAATTGTAACAAAGCGGGTAAGCATCCGCCTAATGGATTTACACCGGCTTGTCGGTACAACTTCATCTGTTCAACACCAAAAGCTTGTTTATCATCACCCAATTTTTCACGCAATTCATCCATGTCGGGTTTTAAGGCTTTCATCTTAGCGCTCGATACATAACTTTTATAAGTGAAAGGCGACATCAACAAACGAATGATGAAAGTAAGTAAGAGAATGACGATACCATAACTGCTGAATACTTTCGCCAATGCATTAAAAATAGGGATGATCAACCAAGTGTTTATATATTTTACAAAACCGAAAATGGCATAGCTTAATGGAATAATTTCTTGCAAATCTTTGTTATAGCTTTTTAATAAACTATAATTGTTCGGACCTAAAAACCAATCGAAGTTCATGGTTTGTTGTGGCGCCAAATCGAGGTTCACACTAAAGTCGGAAAGCGATTTGGTATTAGTATCTAAGTCAATTTGAGAGGTGATTTTTGCATTTGATGCTAATTTATTTTCAGGTATTAAGGTGGCATTAAAGTAATGTTGTTTAAAACTGATCCATTTTACTTTATCTTTTAACTCTTTGCTTTCTTTTTCTTTGATCGTAAAATAATCGTAACCTTCATCTTCTAGATTATAGCAAACTTGGGTATACATTTTCTGACTTTCGATATCATGCTCAGTGAGCAAAGAGGAAGCTTTCCATTGTAGCGAAATGTTTTGCGATTTATCGGCAGTAAGCGGTGTGGCATTCATTTTTACCATATAGCCGCTTATTGGCAAAGTATATTCAATACGAATGTCATTATTTGTATACACAATGCTTTTTCCATCACTCGATTTTGTAGATGAAAATACTTGTGATTTACTATGCACCAAATTACCTTGGGTAGATTTAAATCCAAAATCGACAGCATTTTTATCGCCTTTAAAAAGCATTAAAGGTTTACCATCAAAGGTTTTAAATTTTTTAAGAAGCACCTGTTTAGGATAACCACCTTTGTTGGTGAAGGTGATGGCTAACTCGGCATTTTCAATTACAGTTTCTTCTTCCTTGATAATAACCGGAAGATTTGTATCAGGTATCGATGCATTTATTTTTGAACTATCAATTTTGCTTGTATCGATAAGCGCAATTTGTTTGGGATGCAATTTTGCTTCGGCAATTGAATCTTTGGTTTGTTGAGCCCTGTATTTTTTTTCAGAATTATCATTATATACAATGTAGCCTACTAATAGCAACATTAATAAGCCAAATCCGGCAATCGTATTTTTGTCCATTTTTTAAAATTGGCTGCAAATATAGGGATTGAGTTGATATGCTAATGTGCTAATATGATGATGCGATAATATGATAATAATGCAAGCGAATTAGTGAATTAGTAAATTCGACAATTTGGGAAGGACCTCCGAACCTCGTTTTGAATGTAAATTCGGCAATTCGTGGCTTTCGAACCCCAAACCCCAAACCCCGAACCCCGTCTTTATCAAAATCCCCCCACTTTAATATTAAAGGCAAACTTAATTAATAGAAAAACCCCGATTGCCGTGAGGCATAAAGCTGAAATTCGATTAAGATATACAATATTTCGTGGGGTAAGTCGGCTTCGAATACGCTGAGCCAGAAATACTTTCAAGAAATCTAAACCCAGAATTAAACCTAAGCAACTACTAAAAAATAAAAATCGATAAGCATTGGTGAGTCCTGAGATGGCGGCAACAGAGGTAATCCAAGTGAGAATAACCCCAGGGTTGAAGGTATTCATCAAAAATCCGCTGCTAAATATTTTCCAATAGTGTTTACTGCTCACTTTGGCCATATCACGGTTGTTTCTCGTCACTTTTATTTTCTTGAAATATCCATATAGCCCAATAATAATAAAGATGGCAGCTCCAATATAACCTATTGTATTTTCATGACTCATCAATTCAGATAACCAACCGGAAGCAAGATTTGCCATGGCCACATATAGGCTATCACTTAATGAAACGCCTATCACAAAGCTTACGCCTGCTCTCCAGCCATAGCTGATACTATACTTTAAAATGGCAAAAATGGTTGGACCCACCGATATGGCCATAAATAATCCAAAGGCTAAACCTGCTAATACTGCCG
The DNA here is from genome assembly GCA_016706595.1 of Bacteroidota bacterium. GTDB lineage: Bacteria > Bacteroidota > Bacteroidia > Chitinophagales > Chitinophagaceae > OLB11. The sequence goes on from JADJJH010000010.1 coordinate 62,839, forward strand.
AAAACATGTTACAATTTACAATTTAATTCCATTTTGAAAATTATTTCTGTAGATTCTTCAAGATTTTATAATGTAACGCCTTCAGTTATTGAACAAAATGCATTCAAATACCAAAAAGATAAATATGAAAAAATTTCGTCTCAAACCAACTAGATAAAAATACCATACGTCTTAGTTTTCGTTGTATTTTTGGAAATTGGAGAAATCCATTACCTTTAACCCTTGTTAATTTTAATAAATAATAAAAATAGAGTTTCTATGAAAATTGTTTTACGTTCATTTTTAGTGGCTATAATATCCTTATTCAGTGCTTATTCCTCCCAGGCATCACATGTTGCAGCGGCTGATATTTACTATGAATATCTTTCACCATTAACCTATAAAGTGCATTTAGTACTTTATCGTGATTGTAAAATTACTGCATCAGGTGGTCAGGCAAATGCGACTTTAGGTCCGAATGCTCAAATGAGCGCAACATCAGCTTCTTGCGGGCAAAATATAAATTTTACGGCTACAGGAACAGGGGGTATCATTTTAGGCGATTTATGTCCTAATATTAATAACTGGTGTGTTGATTTTAATAGTATTTTCCCTGGTTATGAAGAATGGCATTATACTTATGATATCACTTTACCAATGGCTTGTACTGATTGGCGTTTTAATTACGAGTTATGTTGTAGAAACACGGCGATTGATAACTTAACTGGGCCAGGTGGGCAATCACTTTGTGTTTCTGCTGGGTTAAATAATATTGCTCGGCCGGCAAATAATTCGGTTGTGCTATCAATTAAACCTATACCTTATGTATGCGTAAATCAGCCTAAAACTTATTTAAACGGACCATTAGATCCTGATTACGATTCATTATTATTTTTACCAACGCAGCCATTAGGTCAAGGCAATTGTGGGCCAATTACATGGGCAGGGGCTGGTGTTAACACTTTGAATCCTTTTGGCGCATCAGCACCAGGCGGCTATGTAGTAAACCCAAATACAGGTACTGCAGTTTTTACACCTACTGTACAAAATACATATGTAATTGCATTTACTTGTTACGAAATTGATCCGATTACATTTGATACGGTTGGATTTGTGATGCGTGATGTACAATTAAATGTGGTAAACTGTAACGCAGCACCGCCGAGTGATCCAAATGGAACGCAATGTTATAACTTAATTAATTTAACAGGAGCTACTTTGGCGCCGCCTGTGCCGCCTTCAACCTGTCCTGATGTGATAGAAACCTGTCCGGGTACAACTATTTCATTTGATGTTAAATCAATCAGTAACTCACTAAGTAATTTAGTAATTACGTATGCAAATAACGTGGCTTCTTGCCCGGGATCGACTTATACTTCTAATCCTATTGGTGGCGGTAACCCGGTTACGGGAACTTTTACATGGACACCTAATGGTACCCAAATTGGAAACCATACGTTGATTATAACTTTTATGGATTCAACTTGTACAACGGCTCAACCCATTGTACTTAAATCTTATGCCGTAATTTTAATTAAAGTATTACCGGGTGTAGATGCGGGTCCTGATTTATTATATTGTATTGGTGCCGATTCTATTCAAATGAATGTAACCGCACCACCGGCAATTACGCAATGGCAGTGGACTGATTTAGCAGGCAACACCAGCAATATTGGATTGTCGAGTACGACTATACAAAATCCAAAGGCTGCGCCTACTGTAACCACTACCTATATTGTTACAGCCGTTAATCCCCCAGCTGGTTTAATTTGTAAAACAAAAGATACCGTTACCATTACTTTAGTTCCTGGTCAGGTAAATGTAAGTGCTGGCGGTCCATCAACCATTTGTGTAAACGACTCCATAAATTTAGGTGCTACAGCTACCCCGCCTCAGGCAAATCCTACGATTACATGGACACCAAACTATAATTTAAGTAGTACAACTATTTTAACTCCATGGGCATCACCCTTAGGAACCACAAATTATCAATTAGTTTTCCGCGATGATAATGGTTGTACCTATACTGATTATCATTTAGTAAATGTGGATGGTGCTCGTCCATTGGTAAATGCTGCAGTTTCTGTAAATCCGGTTTGTCCGAATGCGCCATTCCAATTATTCTCAAATACTTCGTCTATGCCATGTGGATTATCATTATTCCCTTGTAATAGCCCAATACCTGAATTGAAGACTGTTGGGACACAAAATATTCAACAATCATTATACTCACCTTACTATACAAATTATCAAGATGGATATCGCACACAGATGATATTTACCTCAACGGAATTGGCCCAATCAGGTATTAAACCAGGCAATATTAAATCTATAGCTTGGTATGTGGTTGGTAAAGGAAGTGATACAATGCGTAATGTACGAATCAGCATGGGATGTACTTCAGATACTGCCTTCAATGGTAGTACCGGATTTATCTCTGGATTATCCCAAGTATTCTTTACACCTAAATTTTATTCTGCTCAAGGATGGAACACTCATACATTCACTAACTCTTATTTCTGGGATGGTATGACAAATTTAGTTGTTCAAATTTGCTATGACGTCGATAACCAATCTTCAAGTACCAATACTGATATCCTTACGAGTTCAAATACAAACTATAATCAAGTAATTCATCAAAATGCTTACAGTGCAACTGGCTGTACGATGAATGCTACTTCGCCTTTGATTGGTGCGGTTCGCCCGAATACTCGTTTCGCTGTTTGCGATGTAGGTGCATTTACTTATAATTGGACACCGGTATCAACATTAAATGATAATACCCTTTCCGATCCAAACTCAACCGGAATCAGCAATACAACTGATTTTGTGGTAACTGTAACAGCTTCTTCAAATACAAATTGTGTTACAAAAGATACGATTCAAGTAATGGTTGATAATTCAAATTCTGTAACGGCAACTGCTACACCTCAAGTATTATGTGGACCAGGTTTAACTACCTTGTCTGCAACTACTGCAGGTACAGCACCACAGTATTATTGTGGCGAAGAAAATGTACCATGCTCATCGCCTTTTAATGTATATACATCAGGCGTAAGTATTGGTTCAAGCTTAGCAGTAACGCCTTTCAATGGTAACTATGCGGGAGCAAGAACACAGATGTTGTTTACCGTTGCAGAATTAAATGCAATGGGTATTACCAAAGGACGTATTGATTCATTCGCTTTCAATATCATTACGAAAACAAGTTTCTCAACCTTTAACATGAATATTCGTATGGGTTGTACTCAACAAACAGCCTTGAACGGTTTTATTCCTTCTTTTGAATTGAAGGATGTATATTCTAATCTAGCTTATCAAACGTATGTTGGTTGGAATATGTTCGTCTTAAACTCACCTTATTTATGGGATGGTGTAAATAATTTAGTAATTGAAGTTTGTTTTTACAATGGGCAATTCAATACCATTTTACCTGATGCGGTTGACTATTCAACTACCGCAGCCGCTCAGTTTTATATGCAAGGTTCTGATTACGGTGGATGTGAAATTCCTAGCGTTCAGTTCCCTTCAACGCCAATTATCTCAACGGCTCGTCCAATTGTTAATTTCTACTTATGCGATATTCCGGTGAAACCTTGGAAATTCCGTTGGGATCCGGCTTTATTCGTATTCGATTCAACAGCGGCAACAACAACTGCTTATGTAAATCAAAGCGGAACTTATTATATCTACTCAACCGGTGGTAATCAATGTGAAGTAATCGATTCAGTAACCGTAACCATGTCGGTTCATGATGTTGATGCAACACCTCATAAAGATACCCTTTGTTTAGGCGATAGTTATCAAGCTTATGCTATTGGCAAAGGAAATGCTCCTTCTGAAACTTTCTTGTGGATGGATCAATTCGGCGGAAGTAGTGGTTTAAGTTGTACAACTTGCCCAAACCCAATTATTACTCCAACTACAGCAGGAATAAATTATTATACCTTAGTTCGAACAGATACATACGGTTGTACAGATAGTATTACCATTAGTGTATTAGTATATGCTTTACCTGCAGTTTCCATTTTGAATGGCGATTCGGTTACCATTAAATATGGCGAGCAAGTGAACTTAATTGCAACTGGAGGTTATGTTTATAACTGGACACCGGTATGGGGTTCAAATAATCCAAATGTGAACTCTGTAATTGTTTCCCCAGGTGAACCTACAATGTATACGGTTTATAGCTTAAACGAATTAGGTTGCCGTAGCTCAGATAGTATTTTTGTGAATATTGATTATACCGATAAGCTCTTTATACCTAGTGCCTTCTCACCAAATAATGATGGTGTGAATGATTTATTTAAAGTAACAAACCTTACTTTCCAAAGCATTCAAGAATTTAGAGTAATGAATCGATGGGGACAAGAGGTATTCTCTGCCATAGATAACCGTGGTTGGAATGGTAAGTTTAAAGGAAAAGATCAAGATCCAGCTACGTTCTACTACCTTATTAAAGTAGCCTTCCCTGATGGACCAGTGAAGACTTACAAAGGTGATGTGATTTTAGTGCGCTAATTTTTAAATTAATATAAAAAGAAATCCCGCAAATAGCGGGATTTCTTTTTATAAATTTGTTGCTATTAGTTTATCATATGAATATAGGAATTATTGGCAGTGGAACCATGGGTGCAGGTATTGCACAGGTAGCTGCCACAGCAGGAAATAAAGTAAAGGTGATTGATATTAATCTAGATGCTTTAGCTAAGGCCGAACAGAATTTGAAAAGCACAATGCACAAACTACTTGATAAAGGCAAGCTTTCGCAAATACAAGCAGATGGCATTGTAACGAATATTACTTGGCATGCTGAACTCACTGCACTAAACGATGCAGATTTGGTGATTGAAGCCATCGTTGAAAATTTGGATATCAAAAGGAAGCTATTTGCCGAGCTTGAAAATATTGTATCGTCAACAACTTTGCTTGCGAGTAATACATCTTCTTTATCAATAACATCTATTGCATCGGCCTGTATAAAGCCGGAGCGTGTAATTGGAATTCACTTTTTTAACCCGGCTCCTTTAATGGAGTTAGTTGAGATTGTACCGGCTTTACAAACTTCAAAGGAGGTGCTAACACAAGCAAAAGAGATTGTAGATAGTTGGGGCAAAAAAACAGTTATCGCGAAGGATACACCCGGCTTTATTGTCAATCGGATTGCTCGTCCTTACTATAGCGAAGCCATCAGAATATTAGAAGAAGGTATAGCCGATATTGCCAGTATCGATTATGCCATGAAAACTTTTGGAAAATTTAGAATGGGACCATTTGAATTAATGGATTTAATTGGACATGATGTGAATTATGCAGTGACCGAGTCTGTTTGGTCAGCCTTTTATTTTGATCCAAGATATACCCCTTCATTTACACAAAAAAGATTGGTGGAAGCAGCCTGGTTAGGCAGAAAATCGGGTAGGGGATTTTATAATTATGCTGCCGAAACAATACAAACTGAGATATGTATTTCTGAAACCGAAGCTCAATCCATTTGTGATCGTATTGTTTTGATGTTAATCAATGAAGCAGCTAATGCGAAGTTTCTGAACGTTGCAAGCAAAGAAGATGTAGATCTTGCTATGACTAAAGGCGTAAATTATCCGAAAGGTTTATTGCAATGGGCAGATGAAGTAGGCATTGAAAAATGTGTAAAGTCTTTGGATAATTTATATGCCACGTATCATGAAGACCGCTATCGTTGTTCGCCTTTATTACGAAAGATGGCAGATGGAAAATTGAATTTCTATTAAATTTTAATCTATGTTTTACGAATATAAAGGTATAAAACCTGTAGTGCATGAAACGGCTTTTGTACATCCCCAAGCAGTGGTGACAGGCCATGTAATCATTGGCAAAAATGTGTATATCGGTCCAGGTGCTGCGATACGCGGAGATTTCGGAAAGATTATAATTGAGGATGGTTGTAATGTACAAGAGAATTGCACCATACATATGTTTCCGGGAGTTACTGTTTTACTTAAAGAGAATGCCCACATAGGTCATGGCGCTATTATTCATGGCGCTGAAATTGGTCGTAACTGTTTGGTAGGTATGAATGCTGTGATTATGGATAATGTAGTAGTAGGCGATGAATGTATTGTTGGGGCATTAAGTTTTGTAAAGGCAAATGAAATAATACCTGCAAGAAGTTTAGTCGCCGGAAATCCTGCGAAAATTATTAAATCGGTGAGTGATGAAATGATAGCATGGAAAACAGAAGGTACAGGTGTTTACCAGCAGTTAGCCATTGATTGTCATACTGAATTGATTGCATGCGAACCTTTACGTGAAATTAGTGAACAAGCATCTTCTGATAAAATGAGTTATACAACCTGGCAACAAACCAAAGAAAATAGACATGAATAAATTGAATTTTTTACGAGATGAATTTCCGCAGTTACTCACAAATCTTGACGTAAATACACCGCCATTATTTGGCAAGATGAATGTGCATCAGATGATTGAACATATGACGGATAGTATAGCAATTGCCTCAGGTAGAATTATTGAACCTAATCATCAAGCCGAGGACCTTACCGCCAAAATGAAAAACTTTATGATGAGTGATAAACCGTTTAGAGATAATACACCGAACCCATTGATGCCGGATACACCACTTACTCCCAGGCATATTTTGATTGTTGATTCAATTAACGAATTGCAACTTGAAATCGCTGCTTTTATAGATAATTTCAAAGATGATGCTGATAAAAAAGTGACGAATCCATTTTTTGGTGATTTGAATTTCGAAGAATGGACACATCTTTTACATAAACACGCGCTTCATCATTTGAGGCAATTTGGCATGAATTAACAATTGTTCTCCAAGATTGGTGTTCTATGGTTAGTATCTTCACTATCCATGATCAATAAATTAAATTCACTTTGTAATGAAGCATATTTTTATTGGGTAGTGAATACACGAACCAAGGAGCAAAACTTGAAACCATGGTGTATCGCGGTCCCAATCAATGCTTCGGGACAACGGAAAGCCCGCATTAACTAAGTTTCGGCGTGAGCGGACTTGCTGTGAAAAGCCTGCCTGTTCTGCAGACAGGTGGGTGTGCCGCTCAAAACTTAGACATGAATATTTTAAAAACCTTTCCTATCAAAGGGTTTGCGGTATTTCATTGAAGTGGTTCAGGGAAAATTCCTTCATCCACATAATCAACCATTTCTGCACATTGATAACAAAAAGGCAAATATGTTTCCTCAATTCAAGTAAAAGTATATTTTTGCAGTCTAAAATAAATAACAATGTCAGAAATAGCATCACGTGTTAAAAAAATTATTGTTGACAAATTAGGTGTTGACGAAGCAGAAGTAGTAAACGAAGCAAGTTTTACAAATGATTTAGGCGCTGATTCGTTAGATACCGTTGAGTTAATCATGGAATTTGAAAAGGAGTTTAATATTTCAATTCCTGATGAACAGGCTGAAACAATTGCAACAGTTGGACAAGCTGTTAGCTATTTAGAAGAACACGCTGCTTAATTTATTTTCAGCATAACAGCATGGAATTAAAACGTGTAGTTGTTACCGGATTAGGCGCATTAACGCCTATCGGTAATACAGTACAAGCCTATTGGGATGGTTTATGCAACGGAGTTTCCGGTGCTGCACCTATTACCTTATTTGATGCCGCTAAATTTAAAACCCGTTTTGCTTGCGAACTAAAAAACTTCAACCCTGAAGATTTTATGGATCGCAAGGAAGCGCGTAAAATTGATAGGTTTTCGCAATTGGCGATTGTAAGTAGCGATCAAGCCATTGCCGATGCTCAATTGCATACCGATGAATCATTAAATAAAGATAGAATTGGTGTGATTTGGGCTTCAGGTATTGGTGGTATCGGTACATTCTTCGAAGAAATGCAAGGCTTTTTTAGCGGTGATGGTACGCCTCGTTTTAATCCTTTCTTCATTCCAAAAATGATTTCGGATATAGCCGCTGGTCATATTTCTATGAAGTATGGCTTTCGCGGTCCGAACTATTGTACCGTAAGTGCTTGCGCTTCCTCATCTCATGCATTAATAGATGCTTCCCATTTTATTCGATTGGGTAAGGCTGATGTGATAGTGTGTGGAGGTTCAGAAGCTGCGGTTACACCTCCGGGTGTTGGTGGTTTTAATGCTATGAAAGCATTGAGCGAAAACAATGATAATTACGAAACTGCTTCGCGCCCGTTTGATAAAGGCCGCGATGGTTTTGTGTTAGGTGAAGGCGGTGGTGCCATTGTGCTTGAAGAGTATGAGCATGCAAAACGTAGAGGTGCAAAAATTTATGCCGAATTAGTGGGTTCTGCTTGCAGTGCCGATGCCCACCATATTACAGCGCCTCACCCAGAAGGTTTGGGGGTAATTTTGGTTATGAATAATGCATTAGAAGATGCGCAAATGAAACCCGAAGGAATTGATTATATCAATGTTCATGGAACTTCGACGCCCTTGGGAGATATAGCAGAAGTTACCGCTATACAAAGAGTATTTGGTGAGCATGCGTATAACTTAAACATAAGTTCTACCAAATCAATGACAGGTCACTTATTGGGTGCTGCCGGAGCTATCGAAGCTATTGCTTCGATATTAGCAGTTCATCATGATATTGTTCCACCAACCATTAATCATTTTACAGATGATGAAAACTTGGATCCTAAATTAAACTTTACTTTTCACAAAGCACAGCAACGAACTGTAAATGCAGCTTTGAGTAATACCTTTGGTTTTGGTGGACATAATGCTAGTGTGATATTCAAAAAGGTTTAGTCAATCATAAACCACAAACACAAAAACTACTATCACGGATTCTTTTATTAAAGGAAAATGGCTTCCCGAAGCTATCTATCAATAGTTTCTCCGGCAGATTTACTTATAAAGAATTATATTCTTCATTAACATCTTGAAGGCTATTTTGTACATTTGGTATAAGCAAACCTTGTTTGTACAACCAAAATTCAAAGCCATGTCATTCAACATCGATATACATTGTCATAGCAGTAGTAAACCCTTTATGTCAGGTATTGGGAATCCTAAGCAAAATCTCTTCAGCTCATTTAATTTTCGTTTGGAGCATAAAGTGTATAAACTTCTTCGCAAGCCAATCGAAAAACTTTCGCATATTAAGCTTGCAACCCAATCTAATTTAGATGCATTATTTGAAGGAGGAGTTCGTGTAGCGTTTGTATCATTAACTCCAATGGAAAAGGCATTTACCGTATTGAATCCGAATGTAAAGGGTACTAAAAATGAATTACTAAGGACGTTTCTTGCTGAAAAATCAAACTATCGAAATGGATTTTTAAGTTCAATGGCTATCAACGCCCTAACCGGTTATAAAGTTTCGGATATAGATTATATTAAAAATTCGGCTTACGATATTTATACCGATTTATTTCTGAAGGAATTTGAAATCTTAGCTGCCATGGATAATACCACTAGTCCAAACGGCAAGTATATCGTTAAGTTTCCATCATCGCATACCGAATTAATCACCAATTTAAATGAACCAAACACCTTAAATATCTTATTGAATGTTGAAGGGGCGCATGTATTTGGAAAGGCAGCAACGCTTCCTGAAATTCAAAGTGGGATTCATCAAACTCATCAAACAGATCATCACAATGTAGCATTGGCAAATGCATTATGTTTGAATATAAAGCATATCAGAACCCAGTATGCGATTCCCATTTTTTCGGTGGGATTATGTCACCATTTTTGGAATGGACTTGCCGGGCATGCTCGCAGTTTGGCAAGTTTATTAGAGGCTATTTTAAATCAAGATGAAGGATTGAACGGCCCGTTAACCGATAATGGAAGGGTGGTTATCGAAGAGTTTAATAAGAGAGAGTATGATGGGAAATCGGTTTCGAAAATAGTGGTTGATATTAAGCATATGAGTCCACAATGTAGAAAAGATTATTATGCCTACTTGAGTTCAAAGCCATCGTTAAAACAGAATCCGGTATTTTGTTCGCATACCGGCATAAGTATGAGTTTTGAAACTTTAGATGAATGGATTGCTTATGTGAAACAAAATCCGCAAGAAAAATCAGGTAAGCATTATGAAGAAGGAAGTTATTATTTGCATGAACAATCGATTAATTTATGTCGCGAGGATTTAGTAAAAGTCTATCAATCGAAGGGGCTTATAGGTATTCAATTAGATGAAAAACGTATTATGGGACCATTGGCCTTTCAAGAGCTTGCACAACGAGGGAAAACGGTAGGAAGCAGCGAGAAAAAATATATTTACGCAAAAGCGATTTGGGCGAATATATTTTGTGCGGTCGACGAAATTAAAAGTAGTGGCGTGAAACTCACAAATAGCATCTGGGATATTTTTGCAATTGGTAGTGATTTTGATGGCTTAATAAACCATCTTGATGCTTTTGAATCGGCCGCAAAAATGCATGATTTGAAAGCAGCTATGAATTATTTTTTACAGGAACCCGAGGATATCACTTTGTACAATAATGGAAAACTTGCACGATATGACATTAAAGTAGAGGATATGGCTTTACTGAAAGAAAATTTTTCGAACCATGAATTGACAGAAAAAATATTTTCAGAGAACGCTATGAATTTTTTGGCGAAAATTTTTTAGTATGCTGTAATGAGAAAGAAATACAAGACTTACGGCATATTGTAAAATTACTTCAAAGGCTTCACTTTGAAATTACAAACGATGGTAGCCTTCATTGGAACATCATGGGTAACTGCAGCATTTGTAATCATGGCTAATTTAACTTTAAAGTTGGTAGCCTTCATATATTGTGCAACATCTACACCGTGTAAATCAAAATCGATTTGAGTTGGACTAGTGTGCGTGGCATCATCATTACCTACTTGCGTTATAGCAATACCATTAGCATAAAAAGAGGCGTTAATTTGATCAACTATTGCAAAGGTGTAAGGAATTGCATTCGTGTCAAGTATTTGTAATGAAATTGATTTTATATTGGCGCTTTCAATTTTATCAATATCAAAACCGTAATCGGTAGCCATTTGGGCAAGATCTGCATTCACTTCGGTTTCTGTTTCAATTAAACCGGCTGCTTGTGGGGCAGTAATGGTAAATTCAATATCCGAATAAGTTTTAGTTAAATTGATAGCACCAATTTTTGAGCATGAATGTAAAAGTACAAGTGAGCCTAAAGCAAGCATTGAGAGTAGGCTGATAGATAAGAATTTATTTTTCATAAAATAATATTTTGAATTCCAAAGTTAGGCGAATAATTCGCAAATTGAAAAATTATTCTGTACATAAAATTTAGATTAGTGGCCACCTTTTTGTTTGATGATACCGCCTTTGGTTTCTTTAATCTTATGGGTATACATAAAAGCCTTTTCGTCAATTTTATTTATTTCATGATGAATGTTTAGCAGTTCAAGACGAGTTACGATGGTAACGATCACATCACAATCTGTTTTTTCGTGAAAACTACCTGGTAGATAACCACGTTCGCCCTTGTATACCGTAATGCCTTTTCCAAATCGATTAACAAGAAGCGACTTTACCCGGTCGGATTCGCGTGAAATGATAGTGAGCGAAATATATTCTTCAATTCCATCTACCACATAATCAGCCATCTTAAGTGCTGTAAAATAAGTGATAGTTGCATACATCGCCGTATTTATTCCAAATTCATTGGCAGCAGTAAGGAAAATAATCGAATTAAAAAATAGAATTACTTCACTCATAGAAAACCCTACTTTTCGAGTAGTAAAAACAGCCAATACTTCAAATCCATCAATAGCTGCCCCAGAGCGAATTACCAATCCCATGCCCAAGCCAATAAAGCATCCACCAAAAATGGCAATGAGGAGTCGGTCGGTAGTTATTGGATCAAACGCAATGAATTCAACCCCGGCGGCTAAAAAGCAAACTGCAATTAAAGAACGAATGGCAAACAATTTACCTACATATTTATAGGCGGGTATGAAGAAAAGAATATTTATACCCACTAATAATAAACTAAAATTGATATGATAGAGTTCATGAAAAAGTAAGGAAATGCCGGTTACCCCCCCATCTAAGAAATGATTTGGAATCATAAATCCTTTTAATGAAAAGACGGCAAAGAAAACTCCAACCATCATCATTATAAATGATTGAAAAGTATAAATAGACTTGAAGAGAGGTTTAGATGTGTGGGTGTGTGTCACAATTTAGGCTTTATTTTTTCGATTTCCTTTACAACGGTTTTTAAATTTTTCCGTTTTTTCGGCTCGTATTTTTTAATACAATAGTTGGTATGGAAGGAATGGGTTTCAAGAAATTTTTTTTGAATTTGATTCCAGGTTGCCCGATCTTTTAAACCCACATATATTTTCATTTCTTGATAAAGCGTTTCGCCTATATCTTTAAAATCGTTGGTTCCTAAATATAATAAATCGGCATCTGCTAATATCTGTTCTAAAATAGTGGTTGGTTTTTGAGGAATTTTGGTAGCTTCTATCATGCCACAAATAATATCAATCTCTTCTTCACTTAGGTTATAATTAGGAAGAATTTTACGTGCCATTAATTTACCTTCATCTTCATGTCCGGAATAGGTTTTAGTAAAACCTACATCATGTAACCAAACTGCAATTTTCAAGAGTAATATATCCTTTCGACCAATTTTTTCTGCTTTAGCAATTTCAAGTACATTGCTCATAACACTTAGCGTGTGATGATAGCCATGGTAAAATAAATCATGGGCTAATTTATCTTTGAGATAGGCACTAATATACTTTTTGAACTCTGAGTATGTCGACAATGAATTGGATATTATTATTATCTGCAAAATAATAAGCATTTCTGGAAACTCCTATTTTTGTTTAAACAAGTATGATTGATTGCGGACTTACTATAATGCCCCAAATCACTTTTGTTCATGAAGTATTGCGTTAAATGTTGCGGTAAAAGCCCCTCAGTCAAAGAATTATCACAGGTTTTGATAGCTGCATTTTTTTATGAATTATCTTCAACAAAATACATATCTATTTCACCCTTATTTTTCGCTTCAATTTTTCCTCTATAAACACACCTAAACCTATTCTGAATAAGCGAATAGGTATCTGCACTGATATTAATTTTTCCGGTCTCACCGCTGCTTTCCATTCGTGAAGCGGTGTTTACTGTATCCCCCCAGATGTCATAAGCAAATTTCTTCACACCTACAATGCCTGCCACTAAGGGGCCGCTATGTATACCAACACGAATGTCAAATTTTCCTCCATTCATTTTTCTTTGATGGATAAAGGAAATCATTTCTTGCGCTGCAGAGATAGATTTTATGGCATGTTGCTCATCTTCATTAGGCAAACCACAAACTGCTAAATACGCATCACCAATCGTTTTTATTTTTTCCATTTCGTTACGTTCAACAATTTCATCAAAGCCTTTAAAACAATAATCTATTTCAGCCACCAATTCTTCGGGATTCATTTGCTCACTAATTTTGGTAAAGTTTACAAAATCGGTAAATAGCACGGTAACATGATTAAATAATTTGGCTTTTGAATGGCCTGTTTCTTTTAGCTCTGCAATAATTTCGTTGGGTAAGATATTGAGCAATAAATCATCTGATCTTTTCTTCTCTTTATCAAGTAAGACATTTTTATCATCTAAATTTTTCAGGGCCTCATTTTTTGCATTTTCAAAAACAACCGCTACAGCAAATAAAATTAATATCAATCCAAGATGCGTTGTATAACTAAAAATATTTTTATAGTTCAGATTATAATCTTCAGGAAATGGATAGCCTTGTAAATAAAAGACATAAAATAAAGTAAGTACACCCGAGCATACAATTAAGGTAATTAATCCCCCCCGAATGTTTGTTACTAATAAAGCCACTATGGGTGTTGATGCAATCCATGGTAGAATAAATGATTCATATCCTTTGGTGAAAAAAATGGTGATGGCTATTGAGATGATACAGGTAAAGAAAAAGATAGTATTGACAATGTACGATTTAACTGAAAATTTGTACAACACTAAACTAAGTATCGAAACCAAGAGTAATGGTATTTGCGAATACAAGCCTCCATTGTAATCGAGTAATAGAGAAATGACAATATAATTGATATTGAAGTAGCCTACAATTAAATAAGTCCCCACCGTTAGCTTAGCTCTCCGTATGCTTTCTTCATCCGTTGACATGCCGGAAGGGAAAAAATAGGTTAATAGTTTTTTTAACATGTTAGGCTAGTAAATAATAAGTTACACAATAAGCTAAAAATATAACGATACCTTCGAACAAACCTAACAAAAATGCCGATAGCCAATGGTACTTTACTTCTAAATAGAAGATGGCTGGTAAGAAAAAGCATATAATGCCTTCAGCTACTATAATATACCAAGGGGTATTTAGTAACATCTTGCAGGGATTATAGTACCACCAGTTAGCCCAATAAGCACATTGTTCAAACACAGGAATGAAAAAAATGCCTATTAACATACAAAGTAACATGGCTTCAAACATTTTTACCTTATTACTAATACACCAACCTAAATATCCAACTTCAATAAGTACAACCGCCCATGCAAAAGGCATGTAATTTGGTGAGCATGCTAACTTGGGTTCGTTAGCAGGGTATACCAATGAAGCAACATTGTGTACCAACCAACAATCGGCATAGAGTTCTACAAATCCTGCAACAATTCCAAAAAGTAATAAGCGTTGCAAAAATTTTTCTTTGGTAAAAAAAGCGTAGAAAGAAATGATTGCATACATTCCTATAGCCAAAGTAAAAGCAGTCCAATAGCCGGTATGAAAGTATGCACTCGCTAAAGTGACTGATAAGGTGATTACCATACAACAAATAATAAAGACAGAATCTTTATGCAAAATATTTTTAGCGTACTGTTGATAAGGTATCATCACGACTTCATTATTTTTTTTACTAAAAGTTGAAATAGTCCGGCTACTAAACAAAGAATTACCCAAGGAATCATAAAAAGTTTTAACCACCAAGGTGTATGCATGCGCCATGGAAGTCCATCATTCCATCTTAGTTTATCATACCACCTCAAGGGTTTAAACATGGCGGGTTCGTGTAAAGGCCAAATTTTACACTTGGATGCTGAGTTGCCATCATGATCTAATAAGCAATTTACGGCTCTACGAGCTGCTTCATTAGCACCTTCCATGGTAGCCAAATCGGTAAAGGTTTTTACATAATCTGAAGCAAGAAATAGATTGGGAATATCACAATTTGCGTCTGGTCTTAAATTCCAGCTATTTACACTATTTACCAAAAGGGGTTCACGGTTTTTTAATGGCATTTGTAACATGTTTTCATGATTTGCATGAGTACCATCTTCTTGAATATCTCTATCTAAAAACCAATCAAGCATCATATCGTCACTTAGAATGGTTTGCCCATTTACATTCAAACTATTTTTTAATTGTGCCCATACCTCTTCGGCAACTTCCTTACGCGTGCAATCTTGCGCCATTTTTTTAGTGGTGAACCTTCCTTCGGCTTGCCAATCACTGATATCAACACTTAATATGCCTTTCACTTTTCCATTGCCTTTGGTAGTGATATTATAATTCTGCCAAAATTGAATTTGCGAAATACTGGTGAGTGCCCATTCGCTATCACTATAGATTACATGGCCTTTATTAATTTGTACATCTTGGTTTAAATAAAATTGAATGCCATTCATCCAACTTGTACTTGGGGCAAGTGTTTTTATGTAGGCTAAAGTAGCATCTTCGGCAATCAAATCATCATCCATTAATATGGCCGCTTTTTCAACCGGAACGGCCATTACAAAATAGTCGCCTTTTATTTCAGTTTCAAAACCTTGTATATCTATAGTAGCTGAAGTGATTGCAGTCGTTTTTTTATCTACATGAAGTTTTTTTACCTCCGCATCATGAATATAAATTACTCCCTTGCTCAATAAATAATCTTTCCAAGCATACAACCACCTTTCATTGGTTGGTCCGTCTAAAACACGATCTGTATTTACTGTTGGATCGCACATGCCAAAAATTAGTTGCAAAAAAATGTCTCCTCCGGTTTTAGTACTCGCTTTTTCGGCACGGGCGGCTACCAAAGTTCTAGTTAATCCTTGCACTAATAAATTTTGATAAGCGCCATTTTTGGGAAATTTATCGGCTTCTAAATATTGCCACCAACCTAATCGTTCATAATCATTATTTCTGCGTTGGGTACTACTGGTTATAAGTTGCCATATTTTTTGAGCAAAGAATTTTTCTTCGTAAGTGGTTAGTCCCGAATCGGCGCCATGCATATCATGAATCAACAATTCGATATCACTTAGATTTTTCGGAAAAGAAGCAACAGTTACCAGGGGTGTTTTATTATATCTTGCCAACATAACCCTTGACGTAGCTGTCAGGTTATCAAATACCGAAGCGCCCGACTTGCCTTGTTTATAAGGGATACGTTTCATGGTATCAATCACATGCTTATAAAACCCCGGAAAAAAACGAAACCCATGTTCTCCTGGTAAGGCATTAGGGTAGGGGTGGTTCGGACTGCCAAAATAATCTACACTTCGAGCTTTGCCACCTACATATTGTTTATTGAACTCGTACACTTCTACTGCATAACCTCGTTCAATGAGTTCGTGTGCAGCACTCATGCCAGCTACACCGCCACCAAGTATGATTACTTTTTTCATAGCCATATATTTTTAGTAAACTGAGGTATAATTAAATCGAAATATTATGCTTACACAAAATACTAAAAATTCTGAGAGTAGGGCAAAGACCTTAATGAAATTAAGGTAATAATGAATAGTTTAGGCGATATAACCTAAGCTTATTAATGTAAGCACAACGATACCTAATACTATTCGATATATGCCAAACCACTTAAACCCTTTTTGTTTTACAAATGTGATAAAGAACTTGATGGCAAGAACGGCCACGATAAACGCAACGAAATTGCCGATGCTAAGCGTTACCAATTGCGATGAGGTGAACATGCCATGATCTTGAACATATTGCAAAGTTTTATAGGCAGTTGCAGCAAACATTGTGGGCACAGCTAAAAAGAAAGAAAATTCGGCTGCGGCTCCGCGAGATATTTTTTGAGTCATACCGCCAATAATAGTTGCTGCACTTCGGCTTAATCCGGGAAATATAATGGCCAAACATTGAAACAAGCCTATACTTAAAGATTGTTTTACACTGATGTCATTGCTATCTAAAGTTGTAGGTTTATTAAACCATTTATCTACAAACAATAATAAAATCCCACCTAATATCATCACCCAAGCAATAATATCCGGACGACCTAAATTTTCATCAATAATATCATTCAACAATTTTCCGAAAATTAGAGAAGGAATAACAGCGATCAAGAGCTTAAGATAAAAAACGGGATTTTTAAAATCGATGAACTGTTTGAAATATAAAACTAACACCGATAGAATAGCACCTAATTGAATACAAACTTCAAAATACTTTGTAAACGGATCTTTGCCAATATTCATGAAAGCACTGGTAATAACCATATGTCCGGTTGATGAAATGGGAAGGAACTCGGTAATGCCTTCTACAATGGCTATTAAAATAGCTTGGAGATTATCCATTATAAAGAGGGTGATTTTTTAAATTAACGAATTGTATGTGCTTCTATATAAGCCCCATATACGAGGCTTTTCAATTTTTTAAACCCGAAGTTTACGCTTGTAAATGAGGCGTTTAAAAAATTGAAGTAACTAAGTAGATGGGTTTTATAGAGAAACAGGTCTACTTAATTTTTTGGTTTGCGCATAATGGCATACCCTTCAATGCCTAACCCAATTAAAATTAGCAAGGGGGCTAACGTTATTCGTGTAAAGCTATATAACCCATCAGCGTTAAATACATTTGGGTCTTCGCTTCTTCCGCCGGCCATCATTATAAATCCAACAATAATTACCACTAAACCTATACCTAAGAGCATATAATTTTGCTTATCAAACAAAAATGGCAAGTTATTAAAATTGCTTTTTTTGTCGTTACTGCTTAAGGGTTTTACTGGTTCGGTAGATTTATTGGTATTTGCAGTTTCTTGCATATTTGTTGTAGCCATAATATTGATTTTAATAAAGGTCGTCGAGTTGAGTTTTTAAATATTTAATTACCGAGCGATGCGTACTAAGTAAAGAGATGATAATTCCGAGTGCTAAAATAGTGAAACATAAAATGAACATCCACTTCGTACTTGAAAGAATTTTTAATTCGGGTAACCATTTCTCGGCAAATAATTTCAAAAGTAAAATACCGGCAATAGCTATCAAAGCGCTGATGATACCATTTAAAACCCCACGTAAATTAAAAGGTTTGGCTATAAACCAACGTGTAGCACCTACCATTTGCATGGTTTTAATTAAAAAGCGATTGCTATACATCGCCAGTCGTATGGTATTATCTATCAAAATAATTACCGAAAAAATTAAGAAGAGTGAAATAATTAATATTACCAATCCAATTCGTTTCACATTACTATTCATGATATCTACCAAGTTCTTTTGATAAAAAACTTCACGAACGATATTGCTTTGCTTAATAAATTTTTCTATTTTAATCAAACTATCGGTATTCATGTATTGCGAATGCAAATGAAAATTTACCGAAGTATACAAGGGATTGTAATCAAGTACTTCTAAAAAATCTTCACCAAAATCTTTCTTAAATTGTTCGGCAGCTTTTTCTTTTGTGATGTATTGCGACGATTTTGTAAAAGACTGTTTATCTAAAATATCTTTCAATTTCATACCCATTTCATCACGAGTGTGATCATGCAATATCACCGAGATTTCAATATTCTCTTTAAAGGCTTTCGACAACTGCCCGGCATTAATCACCAACCATCCTAACGAACCTAATAAAAAAAGCACCAATGCTACGCCAATAATGGAGTACAAATACGTGGCTTTTCCTTTTTTTACTTTCGCTGTTATCAGGCTGTCATTCGTCATAAGCGCCCAAAAGTATAAAAAATAATCGCTTTGTCGAAGCGCTTTTTTGAATTATGGGATATTTAACAGCATCCTCAATAAAAAAAGACTGCCGGTGAAGACAGTCTTTTTGATTGATACTTATTTTTTTAAACGACTTTAATGTTTCGAATCTAAGTCATTTAGATTTGTTTTATGAATTTTCAAGTCGAGCTTAACGCCGAAATCGAAGCTTATTTCCATTAGTTTATGAATTCCAGCGTTTGAATAGAAGTTTTGAGTTCAAGGCAAGCGAAGATTTGAAAGACCTGAGTTTACTTTGGTAAATGATGGCATTTCAAGTCGAGCTTAACGCCGAAATCGAAGCTTATATTCAAATGCTAATTGTGTTCGATATCAGCTTTAAACTCATCATGCTTTTCTTCAATCATGCTTTGCAACCACGAACTCAGTAAAAATAGTATACCGGCTGCAACACCTGTCATAATAATAAACAACATAAAAAACTGATACAAATTGGTAATTTCCATACTTAAAAAACTAGGATACTCAATTACTTTGCCTGGCTCAGGTTCTCCACTTGGCGGAATTAAAGCGCTTAAGGTACCTGCAAATTTATTGGCTGCAGCATTCGCTAAAAACCATGTTCCCATCATTAATGATGACAAACGTAAGGGCGCCAATTTTGATACCATTGATAAACCAATTGGCGATAAACATAATTCACCCATGGTATGTATAATATATAATCCAAATAACCACCACATAGATACTTTATCTCCTAAGCCTAAACCTTTTACAGCTATGGCAATTACAATATAACCTAAGGCAACTAAGGCTAAACCGATTGCCATTTTTTTAGAGGAAGAGGGTTCTAATTTTCTAGCATATAAAAAGCCCCAAATCATAGTAAATATTGGCGCTAAGGCAATAACGGCTAATGGATTTACCGATTGGAAATAAGATGCCGGCATTTCCCAACCAAATAATGTTCGCTCAGTTTGTCTGTCAGCAAATAAAGTTAATGATGCTCCTGCTTGTTCAAATGCACCCCAAAAGAAAATCACAAAAAAAGCTAAAATGAAAATAACTACAATTCGTTTCATTTCAATTTTTGTTAAACTTTTATCGGTTAAAATTATGATAGGCATGGCTATCATAGCGCCATAAATAAATAAACTTATAATTTCAATATTGCCAACGTTTATCATACCAAGTGCTGGTAAATCAACCATCACTCCTTTAAACATTTGCTTAAAATTTAGCATAAAGAAAATAATACCAATAGAGCCTAAAATCATTAAAATAGATTTGATATCTAAGGTCTTAACAGGTAATCCTATTTCTTTTCCTTCTTCAGAAATTAAGTATGTTTTCTGAAAAAGTATAAAGGTTACTAAGCCAATTAACATACCTACGCAAGCTGCTAAGAAACCCCATTTAAAATCCATCGATCCACAAACCAATGGCGAGAAAAAGGCTCCCAAATTAATTCCCATATAGAAAATTGTAAAGGCACTATCAATGCGTCGGTCGTTGGCCGGATATAATTGTCCTACCATGGTAGATATATTCGGTTTAAAAAATCCATTCCCAATAATTAAAGCCGTTAAGCCCATCCACATCAAGGTTACGCCACCTTCTGCGCCGGCCGATGCGCTCATGAACATAATAAACTGACCAAGTGCCATAAGTAATCCACCTATGATAATACTTCTTCTATTGCCTAAAAATTTGTCGCATAAATAACCACCTAATAAGGGCGTTAAATATACTAAACCGGTATAGCTACCATAAATTTCAGAAGCATCTGCATCTTGCATTAAAAGTATCTTAGTCATAAACAAAATGAAGATGGCCCTCATTCCATAATAACTAAAACGTTCCCACATCTCGGTGAAAAACAAAAAGTAGAGCCCCTTAGGATGCCCGGTTTTAATTTGTGTTTGTTCCATTTTTAGATTTTAATGAGCCAATATAGAAACATTTTTTAAATCGTTATGCATTTCTTTTTGGGCAGATATACACAATGCGACTTTACCATGACTATTTTGCGGCGAATTGAAGATTGTAAGTAATTACTTTTTTTATGCCCCCCAAACCAGTTGTACTCAATTCAAAATCCGTTCGGGGACCCCAAAACGTTTTGTTGGCAACACTGTTCATTGCATTTATGCTAAATTGATAAGCTAAATACTTCCTTGAATTTTACCTGCATGTAACCAATTGAAGTTCATTGGCAATAAACAACAACTTTCGATGGATCTCGGATACACGCAGCAAATTATAATACAGTCCTATTATTCCATTCACAAAATTGTCTAATTCACAAATTAGCACACCGATGGCAATCGGATCTAATTCACAAATTGTCACATTGTCGAATTTCCTCATTGTCGAATTATCACATTATCACATTCTCACATTCTGCTATTACATTTGCACACTTTTTATTAGTTATGAATATTTTATTATTAGGCAGCGGTGGTCGCGAACATGCTTTAGCACGCAAAATTTCTTCAAGTGCATTATGCACATGCTTATACATAGCTCCCGGTAATCCAGGGACTGCCCAACATGGAAGTAATATTAATATATCGGTGAACGATTTCGAAGCTATCAAAAACTTTTGTTTACTTGAAAGCATTGGTATGGTGGTGGTCGGACCTGAAGATCCTTTAGTAAATGGCATCTACGATTTTTTTATGCAAGATGAAAGTCTGCAACCTATTCATGTAATCGGTCCTTCAAAACAAGCGGCATTGTTAGAAGGTAGCAAAGCCTTTGCAAAAGAGTTCATGATAAGGCATCAAATTCCCACCGCCGCTTATCGTGAGTTTACTAAAGACAATTTCGGTGAAGGAATTGAATATCTTCAACAACATACATTACCCATAGTTTTAAAAGCCGACGGTTTGGCCGCAGGTAAAGGGGTTGTAATTGCAGAATCGCATGAAGAAGCGATAACTAATTTTACCGAAATGTTACAGCAACAAAAATTTGGTGAAGCGAGTAGCAAAGTAGTTGTTGAAGAATTTTTAACCGGTATCGAATGTTCGGTGTTTGTGCTTACTGATGGTAAAAACTACAAAATACTTCCAACAGCCAAAGATTATAAACGAATTGGCGAAGGCGATAAAGGATTAAACACCGGAGGAATGGGGGCTGTTTCACCAGTACCTTTTGCCGATGATGCATTTATGCAAAAGGTAGAAGAGGAAATTATTATGCCTACAATTAAAGGCATTCAAAAAGATGGATTAGAGTATAAGGGTTTTGTGTTTATTGGCTTAATTAAAGTAGGCGACGACCCTTTTGTAATTGAGTACAATTGTCGTATGGGCGATCCGGAAACTGAAGTTGTTATGCCTCGATTGGAAAGTGATTTAGTAGAATCATTAGCTGCATTAAAAAATCAAGAACTGAATAGGTTCGATTGTTTACACTCTGATAAACATGCTGCAACCGTTATGCTAGTGAGTAAGGGTTATCCTGAAGATTACGAAAAAGGGAAAGTGATATATGGAGCAGACGAAATAAAGGATAGTATCGTATTTCATGCAGGCACTAAAATACAAGATGAAGTTTTGCAAACCAATGGTGGTCGTGTAATAGCCATAACCACGTTAGCTAATTCATTGCAAGAAGCTTTACAAACTTCTAAACAAAATGCTGAGCGTATCCAGTTTGAAGGAAAGTATTATCGAAAAGATATTGGCTGGGAGTTTGTGTAAGAATGTTCACCTAAGTGTTAGGTTTTCGAATTACAGGTAAATATTCAAACTACTGCGAATAGGCAAGGGTATTAGAGTTAGTTAGGCAGGTAAGTTTAGCAAATAATCACCATATCCACTCTTCTTCAATTTTTCACCCAATACTAATAATTGCTCACGATTAATATAGTTCATCCGATAAGCCACCTCTTCGATACAACCAATTTTAGTGCCCTGACGTTTTTCAATTACACGTACAAATTCGCTAGCATCATGCAAACTTTCAAAGGTGCCCGTATCAAGCCATGCGGTTGTACGCTCTAAAACCGCCACATGCAAATTCCCTTGATTGAGATACACTCTATTTACATCCGTAATTTCATATTCGCCACGGGCAGAGGGTTGTAATTCTTTAGCAATTTTTACTACCGAATTATCATAAAAATATAAACCTGGCACAGCGTAATTCGAGCGAGGTTGTGTAGGTTTTTCTTCAATTGAAATGGCTCGCATTTGGTTGTCAAATTCTACCACACCATAACGTTCAGGATCCGAAACCGGATACGCAAATACATACCCGCCTTCAATATCATTTAAGGTTTGTAACTGCCGGCCTAAACCACCGCCATAAAATATATTATCACCCAATACCAATGCTACTTTATCATCACCAATAAACGATTCGCCAATGACAAATGCTTGTGCTAAACCATTAGGCACTTCTTGCTTTGCATACGATATTTTGCATCCAATTTCTTCACCATCACCTAATAGTCGTTTAAACTGTTCATTGTCTTCGGGTGTAGTGATGATTAATATTTCATGTATCCCTGCCATCATTAAAACCGACAAAGGATAATAAATCATCGGCTTATCGTAAATGGGCATAAGCTGTTTCGAAATGGCCTTGGTGATAGGATATAATCGAGTTCCCGATCCGCCTGCTAAAATAATTCCTTTCATATGTATTGTCTTAAAGTAATTTTTTTTGGTTGTTTTATTTCTTGTGGGCATCTCTAATAACCTTTCAGACGAGTTTGTTTGTTGACAAACAGGGCTTTCTGATTTTGCAATTCCGATAGCTATCGGAAGCGTTTACTGTCGTAAATAAAGTGTCCCGCACGTGCGGGATTCAAAGAACGAAGTATCAGAGGTTTTTAGAGGAGCCCTTATAATAAGCTTCATAATATTTTATATAATCGCCTGACGTAACTTTTTGTAACCACTCGGAATTATTCAAATACCAATCGATGGTTTTACTTAAACCTTCTTCAAAAGTAACTGATGGTATCCATCCTAATTCATCTTTTAATTTGGTTGCATCAATGGCATATCGCAAGTCATGACCGGCCCTATCGGTTACAAAAGTGATCAATTGTTCAGAGGTTCCTGCTGCATTACCAAGTTTTTCATCCATCTGTTTACATAACAATTTAATTAAATCAATATTCGTCCATTCGTTATGTCCGCCAATATTATACGTTTCGCCAATTTTTCCTTTATGCAAAATTAAATCGATGGCTGCTGCATGATCTATCACATACAACCAATCCCTTACATTTTCGCCTTTGCCATAAATGGGAAGCTGTTTTTTATTGATGATATTATTAATTGAAAGCGGAATTAATTTTTCGGGAAAATGATTAGGGCCATAGTTATTTGAACAGTTGCTAATAACTATTGGCATATGGTAAGTATGATAAAATGCCATTACCATATGATCGCTTCCTGCTTTGCTAGCCGAGTACGGACTGCGAGGATCATAGGCAGTATCTTCATAAAAAAAACCGGTTTCACCTAAGCTTCCATACACTTCATCGGTTGAAACATGGTAAAATAGTTTATCATTGAAGTTGCCATTCCAAAATTGTTTGGCCGCATGTAATAAAGTAGCGGTTCCCATTACATTGGTTCGTACAAAAGCTAAAGGATCGGTTATTGAACGATCAACATGCGATTCAGCAGCTAAATGCACTATGGTATTAATTTGATGAGTTTCAAGTGCTTGTTGAACTGCATTGGCATCACAAATATCTCCTTTAATAAAAGTATAATTAGGCGCATGTTCAATGTCTTTTACATTTTCAAGGTTTCCTGCATAAGTAAGCGCGTCAAAATTGATGATGTTATAATCGGGATAATTTTGAATAAGTCGACGAACCACATGCGAACCTATAAACCCGGCACCTCCGGTAACAAGTATATTTTTTTGCATAACGTTGGCGAAAATACTTATTTCGATGGAACTACAAGGTTACCTTACCTATAATATTTAGGGTGCCCTTTAGATTCTAATTTAAATCTAATCAGTAAGTATAATAAAGTACTGATATATGAGAGTACCGAAGCTATCGCGGCACCTAAAATTCCATACGTTGGAATCAAAATAATATCAGCCAACAAGCAAATTACAAAACCAATTATCGCCGAATGCAAATTGATAGTTACTTTATGGGTAGCAGCAAAATAAGCGCTGATGGGCATGCTTAAGCAAAATGGAATGATACCAATTAATAAGATTTGAATGATTTTCGCCGATTCGTTAAACTCAAATCCAAATAAATAGGGAACTAAGTACACAGATAAGAGCCCGCCCGCAATGCCGGCAACAATCGCATACACAGCAATTTGCTTGGTAGTAGAAATTGTTTTTTCGATACTTAATGCCTTATCGTTTTGTGAAGAAATGTAGGTATAGATAACGCTTTGTACAGCAGATGGCAATAACCACAACATCTGCGCCAGCGATACAGCTAAGGCATATATTCCGGTTTCGGCTTCGCCATGAAAATGATGAACAAACCAGATATCCATTTTATAACTTAAAAACTGAATAAAATTGGTGGCAAAAGCTAAAGAGGCAAACCATAAAAGCGGACTGATATCTACCCATTGCACTTTTGTAAATTGTAGATAATCTTTATTTACTCGAGACACCATGAGCAAACAAACCATTAATTGTAAAGCGGCTATTGAACATAAAGTGATGATGATAAATGGAAGCGGTTCTACCGAAACGGGTATCCATTGAAAGTAATAGGTTGCGTAAACTAAACAAAGTAATAAACTACCACATACGATAATATAGGCCGATTTTTTAAACTCCGACTCGGCTTGCAAAATGGCTTGTAAAAAACCGATAGCCATGGTACATAATAAATGAATGCCAATTACAATAAGCCAATAGCCATGCGTATGAATTAGCTCGGGAAGTATAGAAATGGTGTTGGAAATACTAAACACAATGCCAGCTAAAATAATAAAACCCAAACAAGCAAACATCATCACACGTAGGAGTACCCCCCCTAATTTATTTTTTTGAAATTTGCCTGATGCAATAAAATGTACAATCGCTGCTGGCAAGCCAATACTAAATAACAATACCGACAGCATCAGGAAATTATTGTATAAAGCCAATTCTCCTTGACCGTACCTACCTAGCATGCGCGCCGCCATCATCGAACATAAGAAGGCAGTAATTACCGAAATAATTTGTGCCGAATAAGTTCTTAATATATGTACACGTAATGACAAGTGGTAAAAGTAATACCGATTAAACTATATCTTAGTTTTTAGGTGGAAGATGTTAGGGAAGGGGGTTAACAGCTCAGCATCTCATATCTTCCATCTTATTGACTAACTAGCATTTTTCAATGACTACTGCCGAAGCACCGCCACCGCCATTGCAAATACCTATCATACCATATTTACCACCTTCTTGATATAATACACTAATTAAGGTTACTAAAATACGTGAACCACTGCTACCTAATGGGTGTCCCATAGATACTGCACCTCCATACACATTGACTTTGGCAGGATCTAGTTTCATTAATTGCATATTCACTAAACTTACTACCGAGAAGGCTTCATTCATTTCAATGAAATCAATTTGATCCATGGTGAGTCCGGCTTTTGCTGCTGCTTTTGGCATAGCCACACTAGGCGATGTGGTAAACCATTCAGGCGCTTGCTCTGCATCGGCATATGAAATAATTTTAGCTAATGGTTTACATCCTAAGGCTTCCATTTTTTCTTTGCACATTAACACTAATGCCGAGGCTCCATCATTCATCGTGCTTGCATTAGCTGCAGTAACGGTACCATCTTTTATAAATACCGGTTTTAATCCCGGAATCTTTTCAAATTTTACATTCCAAGGTTCTTCATCCTTTGCAAACAATTTAGGTTCGCCGCTGCGTTGCGGAATTGAAACCGGTGCAATTTCTCTATCAAATTTACCGGCATCCCATGCAGCCTGACTTCTTTGATAACTTTCAATAGCATGGGCATCTTGTGCTTCACGAGTAATATTATATTCCTTTGCACATAATTCTGCGGCATTGCCCATTGGATAATTGTGATACACATCTAATAATCCATCTTTTACGATACCATCTTCCATACTGGTATTGCCATATTTATTTCCCCAACGCATATTGGGAACATAAAACGGAACATTACTCATACTTTCCATGCCACCGGCAACAATCACATCGGCATCGCCTAACATAATGGTTTGTGCAGCTTGCATCACCGATTTCATACCACTCGCACAAACTTTATTAACGGTTGTGCAAATCACTTCATTAGGCAAACCGGCAAACTTAGCGGCTTGACGAGCAGGAGCTTGTCCTAAGCCCGCTTGCATTACCGAGCCCATCAATACTTCTTGCACATTTTCGGGTTGAATACCGGCTTGTTTAACAGCTTCTGCAATAGCAACAGCACCTAATTTGGTAGCTGAAATATCTTTTAATGAAGCGCCAAAACTACCCATGGGTGTGCGCACTGCCGAAACGATATATACTTCCTTCATTGTTTAAATCTATTTTTTTTAAGTGGCGCAAAGGTAATGGATACCATGAAAAGGCAAGCGGAAATTGAAACTAAGATAAAGAATGTGAAAAAGTTATGATGATGATGTATAGATAATAATAAATTGAAATTCAAATGAAATGTAAGCTTTGTTACTCATCGTCACTATCCACTTCAATTTCTTCCTTTACTTTCAAATCGATATATTGTTTAGTGTCTTTCACGAAATTACACCAAACGCAGTTTGCTTTTCCGCAGCCTGTATAAAAATCGTGTTGTTGAATTTTCATCCAAGTATCTTTTATTTGTTGTGTTACGGTGGCAATATCATCAGCACTTGGTATAATATCTTGCGAAATATATTGCTTGCTTCCATCAGGCTCTACAAACTGAAAAGTAGTTTTAAGTACTTTATGATCATTCGTTTTTTGATAATCAACTAATAATTTATAAAATACCCCTTGTCGCCAGTATACACCCCCCAAAGGTTCTTTGGCCGTTGGAGGCTTTAGTTTGTCCTTGGCCTTTTGCGGGTCACCGGTTTTGTAATCAACGATGGTTACGAGTTTGCCATCATACTCCAATTTATCGAGTTTCCCTTTTAATGGCACACCGGCAACCACTACATTTTTAATGTTTTGTTCAATACTTACAATTTTAGGCCATGTATCGATATTTTTTTCGTAGAGTGCAGTTAAAATGGTATGACCATAATCAATGCGTCGCTTGTAGGCTTCTTTAGTAAAACTTTCGCGATGTTTATGCATATACCAAGTAAAGTAATCGATAAAATCATCGCATGATGGAAATGTATTATTCTCTTCCTTCATCTTTTTGAACAGTCGTTCAAGGGCAAAGTGAACGGCACTACCAAACTCACTAGCTTCGCTTCGACCACCGGGAACACGAATTAAATTTTGATAGTAGAATTTTAAAGGACAATCGAGGTAATTATTGAGTGCAGTACTGTTCATTTCAAATCGATCGAGTAGGGCGGTAATAATATCTCGCTCGGCATTTGGTAACACAGGTTGCTTATCACGCTCAAGATAAATTTTTAAATAGTTGCTAATGGTTGCTTCGTTTAATTTTACTTGCCTTATTTCATAGGTATGTTTTTCTGTTATTTCGGCAATAAAGCGAGAAGGTTCTAAGGCCTTTTCTTTCTCGTCGCGTTTACTATAACTAATTATCAAATGTTCTTCGGCTCGTGTTATGGCAACAAAGAATAATCGTCTGGCCTCTTCAATTATGGCATTTGGATTTGCATGATCGCTTGAACGAAACAAGGTAGCCGGATATTTATAATTTTGGTTTGATTTGGCTTTTGCTTCCCATACATTTCTAACGGTGTTCAATAAAAACACATGTTCAAATTCTAATCCTTTTGAACCATGAGCAGTTAATAAATTCACTCCGTTTTCGGTACCAAAACTTCTAAACAATGGAATTTCAATGCCTTGTTCTTCCATCAATTCAATAACATCAATTAAATTGGCAATGCCCGCTTGTGGCTTTCGATGCATCTCATCTTTTATAAAATCCATGAATGCCCGTAAGATATCTAAATGCCAAAGTTTGCTCGCTTCATCGTGTAAAGCATAATCTAAAAAGCCTCCTTCATACATGATATTCTCTACCAATTGAATAATTGGGATATTGAAACTATCAGAAATCCACTTTTCGAGTAGGCTCATAAGTTTTACAATACCTGCATGAGGTTTAGTTTCAAAAAGTTCCGGATTTTTTACATTTCTCCATTCTTGCAAATAGGTGCGAAGGGAAGTTTTTTTCTCATATTTCATATCCCCAACGCGCACACTTGCTTTTGCAATTTCGAACGGTGGAATGGCATATAAATCAAAATGTAAAATTTCGAAAAGAATATCATCTGCGCTATAAGGTATTTTCGCTTCGCAACTAATATAGCGAAGTAGAGTAAGTATTTTTTTTGATAGTGGAAGTTGAAAAAGATCTTCTTTTCGTTTTGCGTAAAAAGGAATTTGTTTGGTTCTGAAAAACTTCATCAACTCGGTGCCCCACTTATTTTCTTTATATAAAATAGCGATCTTTTCAGGAGCAATGCCTTTCTCTAATAAGGTAGCTACTTGTTCAGTGATGCCTACCAATTCTTGAAAAGTATTTTCATACACTTGTATTTCGGGCACTATCGTAGAACTGATTCTCTTTTCATTTTTGGCTAATAAAAATTTATTGATGGAAGGATCTTTAGCAGCAAGTCGTTCAACATTATTTTCGATTACACTTTTTGAAACATCAAGTATGGCTTGTGTGGATCTGTAATTTGATGAAAGTACAACTCTATACAAATCATCGGCATAAGTGTTTTTATAATTCTCGATATTTTCGATATTCGCCCCCTGAAAACGATAGATCGATTGATCGTCATCGCCTACAACAAATAAATTAGGCTGTTCAACATTTTTGCATAGTAAGCTTACTAATTGATTTTGCGTTCCGCTGGTATCTTGATATTCATCTACTAAAATATATTGAAAACGCTCTTGGTAATTTTGCAGTAAATACTCATTATTTTCAAAAGCTTTAATCACCCAATTAATCATATCATCAAAATCGTAGCGATGATGATTATGCATAATATTTTGAAATTCATCGAAGGCATCGGCAGCATGCATTAGCAATTGCATTTTTTGAGTTTCTTCATCTAACGCTTTTTGTTTTATATCGCCCTTTTTATAATTCTTGCCATTATTTTTATAAACATATAATTCCATTTCAGGTAATGAATCTATATATCGCTGAGTACATTCCTTTACATAGTTTCTTGTCCAACCTTCGCGTTTCATCACCGAGAACAATTCATTCAATCGAGATATTTCATAATATACATCGCCACGATATCGACGTAAGGGATTATCGTTTTTAAAATTATCGATTACTTCTTTAATAAAACTAATGCGTTCTAAATCCGAAACAGGGTCTAGGGTATTCTTTTCAAATACATTCATATTTTCTTGAATGATTTGATTGCAAAACGAGTGAAAGGTATGAATGCTCACACGATAAGCATCTGCACCTATCATTGTTTGTAATCGTTTACGCATAGCCACTCTGCCGGCATCGGTATAGGTTAAACATAAAATATTATCGGGCAAGAAATCGGTTTCCAATAATATTTTACCGATACGGGCGGAAAGTATTTGTGTTTTTCCGGTTCCGGGTCCTGCAATTACCAATACTGGGCCTTCGGTTCTATCAACGGCTTGTTGTTGTTCAGGATTTAAGTTTTTATAAATCTCTATAAATTTCTGATTGAGTTCGGTTCGATTCATAATTTTTATTGGCTATTAGTATTCATTTTTTTCAAACTCAAAGATAAATAAGTACTACCTACTGAGTTTACGTAGGGTTTACGCTAAAATAGTCCATTTTAATCCTTCAAACTTTGGTTGCAAGATATAGATCCATTTTATTTTGGTAATAATACCGATAACGTTTTCAATATAGTCCAACTTTGGCTGTGCCTCATTGCCCTATTTTCAAACTGTGTCGGCATTTACCACGGTAGCACTCAAATAGTCTTTGGACTATTTATCACTAACATCTTATTTTTTCCTTACAATTCCCTTCAAGCAACAAAGTGGCTTCATTACATTTCTAAAAGAACAATCTCTCTAAGCCTTTTTAAGCATTATCTTTTCTCTCTTTCTCCGTACCTCAGCGGTAAAAAAATGTAACCTAGTATAATCACACAATAAAAAAAGGCCACCGAAGTGACCTTTTACTATTTTTTATTTCATGGTTTAGAAACGAGGACAAGAGAAATTATAAGTTCTTGCATCGTTACGAATAATACAACCATTGTAAATTAATGAAATTTCAAGTGCACCATTTCCTTTGGTAGCCGGTGTAAAGCCTGATAAGTTTACATCATAACTGATGCCCACTTTTGCTTTAGCCCATTCGAAACCAACATAAGGCGCAATGGCATCACCATAACGGTACCAAGCACCTAGGTAAAATACTGAATTAACTACATCATCTTCGTGATTAGGGTTCATGATAAAACCTGCAGCAGCGCCTAATAATAATTCGTTGGCTTTACCTTGTTGTTGATACATACCGCTTGCATATAACATCATTTTTTCGCTCATTTGTAATGAACCTCCTAATGATGCAGTAACACGTGAGTTAATTTTATGCGTACCACCACCATTATTCAAGAAGTTTTCGGTTGGATTAGTTATATGATAATACGAAATACCCGCATACATGTTGGCTCTTTCATTTACATAACCCGAATACATTAAACCTGCGTTGAAATCAGGATAGGTAATATCAGCATTGCCAAAATTTTCTTTTGTTGTGTAAGGCGTGCCACCTGATACTGGGTCGTATTGATCTTCGAATTTTAATTTATTGAAATCAATACTTTTTTGAACTAAAAACCCTTGAATACCAAGCGATAAGTTTTGCGGTCTATCATCATCTTGACTCAATCTTTTATGATAGGCTAATGATAAGCCGGTAGTAATATTTTGTAAAGCTCCAGTGCCTGATTTATCGTATAAACCGATTAAACCAATTCCGAGTGCATCGCCACGTAATTTATTTTTTAAGGTGGCAATATCAAATGATACCGTTCCTGTTAAATAGGGTGTTGCATTTACACTTCCCCATTGTGTACGATAATTAGCCGACACACGCCAATCACAACTCACCAAACCGGTGTTTGCAGGATTCAACGTAAGTGGAGATGTGAAGTATTGGGTGAAGTGCACATCTTGCGCACCGGCACCTAATGATAAGAGGGAAGCAATGGCGACTATAATTTTTCTCATATAATATATTTTATTGCTGACGTTTTAATTTGTTGCTAAAGGTATAATGATTTTTGAAAATAAAAAACTCTCAAGTTAAAAAAGACGGAATTATGACAAATTGCGTTGGGTTACTGCACAAAGCGTGGATCCGTCTCCATAATCGTGCCACACGACTTACAGGTTCGTAATTCTTCTGAATTATAATATATTTTAAAATGTGCTTGAAAATCTGTCTCAATATTATCAGATTCAAAATACACTTCATATAATTTTTCATTGCAGTTTTCGCAAAACCACATAAGGCCATCTTTCATCTCTTTTCCTTTTCGAACGCGTTCAATTACTAATCCAATTGAACCTTCGCTTCTTCCCGGGGAGTGAGGTGTATTCGGAGGTAATAAAAACATATCACCCGGACCTAAATGTACAGGAACCATTTTGCCATTTTGTTGGGTTTTTACAGTAATATTTCCTTCCAGTTGATAAAATAATTCTTCGGTTTCATTAAAGTGATAGTCCTTACGTGCATTCGGGCCGGCCACCACCATAACAATAAAGTCGCTGCCTTCGGGATATAAACTTTTGTTTCCAACAGGGGGTTTCAATAAATGTCGGTTTTCTTCTATCCATTTATTGAGGTTAAAAGGCATTCTGATTTCCATGTCTAAAAAATTTAGGTGTAAAATATCATTAAAGCATCAAACAAACAAAGAACCTAAGTAATTTGTTAAAAATAGAATTATCCAATCCAAAATGTTCATGGTATTTTTCTTACACTTACTTTTGAAAAAAAATCTGCATCAAATGCTCAGATACATTTTCTTTCTTGCCTTCGGATATATTATTGTCAAATTGCTTAGGTTGTTTATTGACCCAATGTTTGATGGAAAATCAAAAGTAGCAAGCCATCCTCAAGCCACACCAAAGCCGCAAGAAAAAAAATCGAGCCTAGGGGATTATGTCGAATACGAAGAAGTGAAGTAATTGGAATTTTCTTTTGGGCGTGCCCCCGATTGCGAAAAAAATCACTTCGTAACTCAGTGTTTTTTCTGCATCGGGGTCAGGCTTTACACTGCAATCTTTTGCTCGTACCTCGCAAAAGTATTTCCGTTGCAATCCTTCACGCAGTGCTACCCGAAAAGTTGTGGTTTACGAAAGTGGTTATGATAGACGCCTTTAATTAGATTTCGCCTTAAATATATTTTCTTCCATCGTCATCCCATCTTTCATATGAATAGTTTGTATACCAAGCTTGGCAGCCGATTCTATATGCTGCAAGCTATCATCGATAAACAATGTTTCATGTGCCTGCAGATGATTGTCTTTGAGTACTTTTTCAAAAATAGCAGGGTCGGGTTTTCGTAATCCAACTCGATGAGACAAATAAATTTTATCAAAAAAGACGGCTAGTGAAGGGTAGCCACAAGTGGATTGCAAACGTTTATTAAATTCTCGTTCATGAATTTCGTTGGTATTGCTCAATAAAAAGATATTAAAATGCAATTGAAGTTGTTGTAAAATTTGTAATCGACGTAATGGGAAGTCGAGAATGATGGCATTCCATGCATCGATAATTTCATTGTATTGTAAAGGTTGATTGGCATGGGCTTGAATTCGTTTCACAAATTCGGCTTCATCAATTTTCCCGGTTTCCAATTCATCAAACAAAGTATCTTGTTTTTGTTTACTATAAAATTCATTTCCATCACTAATGCCTAAGTTTTCGAAGGCTTTTTGGGTGGCTTGATAATCGATATTTAAGATGACTGCGCCTAAATCAAAAATGATGTTCTTGATACCTTCCATATATTCTTTTGAATTTTTTCAAAAAAACAACTTTATTCCATACTTTTGCCCGCCTTAAGAAAATTTCTTTGTTGAAATTTTGGACTTCCGATAACTATCGGAAGTCAGTTGGTTAGAGCACCTGACTCTCCTCCCGATAGCTATCGGGACATCGGGACAGGTGGTAGAAGTTCTTAGATTGAATATATGTAGATTGCATATATGGACCTATAGCTCAGTTGGTTAGAGCACCTGACTCATAATCAGGTGGTCCCTGGTTCGAGCCCAGGTGGGTCCACAAGCACAGAAAGGGTTTCAGCGATGTAAAGTTGGAACCCTTTTTTTTGCGCATAATTTGCGCATATTTTATGTCTGTTAATAAAAAGCCCGACATTACAAATGCCGGGCCTTACATAGTAACAATAAACTTTGCATGGAGAAACTTAATTAGCTAACATCTCATCTAATTCTTCGACCATTTCATCATTTACGTTATCAGTGCTATTCATAGGTAATTCTTTTTCGCTTTGAGCATTCATAATATACTCAACGGCTTTTTGGGCATAAGATGAAGCCTTGATAATAAATCTCTTATCATTCCTCAATACCTCAAGCCAGTTTTGAATATATGCTACCGCATTCTCTAAACCATGTATGGGAATACCGGAATATGATTTCAAGAAACATGCTCCGATTTCAGCTACCAATTCCTCCAACGAATACTGTGCACTCCCGAATACATTTTTCTCAATAATCCCTTTACGGTTTAACCTTGATTGATGTCCGGTGGAATGTACGAGTTCATGAAAGAGGACTCCATAATATGCCTCCGCTCCTTTGAATTTCTTAATTTGGCATGTTGATATAGTCCTTACCAGAATGATAGTAGCTTCATTACCACCAAATTTTACCAGTGGTCTATTGGGCATTTTAGTGTCTCCAATTTCTTCAAAATGAGCTAGCTCTTCATGGATCTGTTCTCTTCAGGCAGAAATGCTTGTCGTAAATTTTTACACTGTGCAAATTGAATACTTTGTAATATCGAAGGAATGGTTGCTTCTTGATTTGCCATCCTCTTCCTTCTCTATAATTTTGGTAAAGACTACTAAATGACCTTTCTCTCCTTTTAATACTGATCCACCACTGTCTGCATTTGTTTCCACGTAAGAAAGAGGTTGTGATCATACGAAAGTGAATTGAGAAGCAAGGAATTAATACCTCGATATGGTCTTTGGGAGATACAGTTCTGTGGAATACCTTTTTCAGTCCAAGGCTTTTGCCAAGGAATGACTCCGGCTTCTAATAATTCGATGATGCGATTGGTAACTAAAGGAGTACACATCAATACTCTTTTCAATGTTAGTTGTTTCCATGTTTATTTATTTGTTGCTTGAAATAATTTGATTTCAATTAGAGCATAACAACAACTATGAAAAGTAATAAGGGAGGGTAGAATGCAAGAGCAGTAACTTACCTATAAAAAAAGCTCATAGTTTTCCCATGAGCCTTAACCTTTACACCTGTTCGACAATAACTTTCTTGTCAAGGATCAACAATTCGTTGACTTGTACTTCTGTCACAAATCTCTTTACTCCGTTTGAATCTGTATACTCTCTGTGATTGAGTTTACCTTCAATGGCAACCTCACTCCCTTTAGTAAGAAATTGCTCACAGAGGTGCGACCTTACCAAAAGCGACAAGATTGTGCCATAGCGTTTCTTGGACTTTTTCACCTAAGTGATTGCGGTAATTTTCATTAGTCGCTAAACTAAACTTTGCAATTTTCTTGTTGTTTTCAAGAGTTTTGATTTCTGGTGCATTCCCTAGATTTCCAATTAGTTGCACTTTGTTTTTTAATGCGTACATACTATTTAATTTTTAAATTGTGAAAAAAATGATTTCATTTAAATAGTATCAAGGAGGGCGGGAAGAAAATAGGGAGGGTAGAATGCAGATATAAAGTAACCGTTTTGCTACTGTACCCTTTCTCAATGCTTAAGTTCATTGTACTATTTTTAAGTTCATATAAATTCCTTTCTTTAAAATTCCTTTTGTTTCTTTGTCTCTAAAGAGAATTAAGTGAAGAGTATTATAGAAAATATAGAAAATGAAATAATTGACCAATACCTATATGATGAATCGGACAGACCTTGGATAATTGGATTTAGTGGAGGAAAAGACAGTACCCTGCTACTTCAGACTGTTTGGAATTCATTAAAAAGAATTGAACCATCTTTATTAACCAGGCGAATTTATGTTGTATGTAATGACACAATGGTAGAAAATCCAAAGATTGTACAGTTTATACATAAGAACTTAAAAAAAATTCAGAAAGGAGCAAAAGAACAAGGTATACCACTGACAGTTCATGAAACAACACCAAAACTTGAAGATACATTTTGGGTGAAATTGATAGGGCTTGGTTATCCGGCACCAAATAAATTTTATCGCTGGTGTACAGAGCGTTTAAAAATCAATCCCACAACAAGATTTATTTTAGAAAAAATTGGTGAGAACGGCGAAGCGATTATCTTACTCGGAACGAGAAGCGATGAAAGTTCAAACAGAGCAGCTTCTATAAAAAACACAAAATAAAAAGGACAAAAAAGACTTCGTAAACACCCTTTACCTAATGCCTATGTGTATACACCCATCAAAGATATTCTTACGAATGATTTGTGGCAATATTTGTTGCAAGCACCACCGCCCTGGGGTGGTACACATCGGGAATTAATTACTCTTTATAGAAATGCATCCGGCGGTGACTGCCCATTAGTTATTGATACCACCACACCTTCATGTGGACAAAGCCGTTTTGGTTGCTGGGTTTGTACTGTAGTGAATAAGGACAAAAGCATGGATTTCCTAATTGATAATGGTGACGATTGGATGGAACCATTGCAAGACATAAGGAATTTTTTGATTGAAACAAGAGATAATCAAGAAAAGTACCGTGAAAAAAGAAGACGAAACGGACAAATTTCTGAACAACATTGGGACCTTATAAATTTGAGACAAGAGTTGATATTTTAAGAAAGTTATTAAAAGCCCAAAAAAGAAATTCAGGAAACAGAAGATATTGAACTTATCACACAACAGGAAATGGTATTGATACAATATCATTGGTTCAGAGATTGTTTCTTTAAAACAAAAGTTTCCGATATTTACAGGCAAGTATATAAAACCCGATTAGATGAGCAAACAAGAAGAAAAACTCAAACAAGATGCAGAGCTATTAAAAAAAATCATGCAAGCAAGAACCAAAAGGATATGGAATTAATCCAAGATCTTTGGCATTGCAAAAAAACAAAAACTTTGATGATTCGTAAGGGGTTACAATCTGATATTGAAAATCGTCTTGACCAATTTATTAAAGATTTAAAAAAAAGAAGAAGCATGAAAGAATTAAATTTAGTGATTGTAGATGAATCCTTCATATGCCTGACATGTCGGACTCAGATAAGAGCGGATTGTGGACAATAGTTGAACCAGATTCACCCTATGATGCAAATGAATCAGAAATGTTCGATTGTGCAATCAGGCATTATTCTGACGATTGTAAAACATATCCGGTAAACCATTTGGGGTCTTTGGAATCATTAAGAAAAGCCGTTGCTTTCCTGAATTTTTTATGGCTGAATGGTAAATCACATGACAACATTGGAAGTTATTCCCAATTACCCGCTCCTCGAATAAATAAGGCGAATTCGCATTGCCATGACAACTCAAAATTGAACTAAAGAATTTTCATATTTACAAGGAGGAAAATTCTATTGAACTGACGACTCAAAGAAAGAAAAATATTTTTGTGAAAAGTGGCAGAAATGGTTTCGGAAAAACCTACTTCCTGATGTCCAATGGTTTCGTGCTTGGATGCTTAAGAACATGCAGAAGTCGGGAGCACCTGTATAAAAAGGGATCTATAGATCAAGGCGGTTTACAGCAAATACATACAAACTCACAAACCGTTTAGCGAAAGCAAAAGAAGATTATAACTTTCATATTTCGATA
The DNA here is from genome assembly GCA_016706595.1 of Bacteroidota bacterium. Classification (GTDB taxonomy): domain Bacteria; phylum Bacteroidota; class Bacteroidia; order Chitinophagales; family Chitinophagaceae; genus OLB11. The sequence goes on from JADJJH010000010.1 coordinate 100,868, forward strand.
ACCTTGACTAAGACAATATTCCCGAAGTACCGTGCAAGGAATTAGTTGTGAAGTTA
>JADJJH010000011.1 GCA_016706595.1 Bacteroidota bacterium
ATATCTTTCGAAACATCGATGCCTAAGCTGCTGCATTTTCGTAGATATTAGGAAAGTGATCTTACAATTTTTCGATATTCATGTCACGGCAATCGAGGTAGACAAATTCATCACCCAATACTTTGCATTAAATTATCAACAGGCTCGTGCCACAATATCACGAGGAGCTAATGAAAGGCGTGCATCACAGTTTTCATAAAATCCTCTCCTTGCTATTTCTTAAAATAGCACCATCTCCTCACACGGCTTCTGTAATCAAAAATGTATATCCAGAACCGTTTAACAGGCTCATACAAGGCTATAGGGTGAAACTGGATAAACTCCATATTTTCTATTCTGCCTTTGCTCGATAAACCATCGCAACGCCATCACGGGCGCTATTTTAGGGTTGGTAGTGATTCCGGTAAACTTGTCCACCCCACCTGTCGCCAACACAGTAACCTTTGATAAAATCTTTTCGGTTTGTTGTGTTTTAAAGGTTTAGTACATACACCCCATAACATTCAATGTTGGGTGTTACTTTATTAATCAATTTTCCGAGATGATGTTGTGTAATGATATCAATCACAAAGCAATGATCAAGAATTTGAATAGTTAGTTGTTCATGCCCTTGTTGAGTAAAGCGCGCTCCATTTGTTTACGGTGAATATCTTTAGGTGTAAAATTCGGTTTTCGGAATGACCACCTTCCTTACCTAATTTAAAATCGCCACCGATTTCCTTATCAAAAATCAACTCCCCCATTGTATCAGTTCCTTCATTCGCTGAGGGGCTTCCCTTACCACTAATTCAACAATTTCGGCGTTACATAAACCGTCACCGGCAACTAAAGTATCTTGTATATGTTTATCGTAACTATCATCAGAAATTATCAAAAGCAGTGGCTCCACCACCTTGTGCGCGGATGAAGTATTGGTTTCGTCCTCGATGGTTTTGTGAGCATGAGGATTTATGAAATCCGGTCCGACATCGACATCTTCAGTGCATAAGTTAATCCTGCTATGCCGAACCTATCACTAACACATCTGTTTGCATAGTAAATCTTTGGTAAAAGTAAAAGTAAATTTAAGGTTGATACATTTATTACCACATAAACATCCTATTCATTACATTTACCTTCCATGAAATTACCCCCGCTTATATTTGTTTCACCATGTTTTGCGCTCATATGGAATTTGGCAGTTTGCCAAACAAAGCAGGATATTCATCTGGAACTGATTCAATACAAATTTCGAAATCAAATCAACAACGAAACAACAAGAAATCAAGTGAATTTGGTGGACAATGGAGGTTTGCAGCAATGCATTGAATTACCATGAATAACAATTTACAAATTGCCGAAACGGTGCTAAATGAACGCTATGGCAAAATTGGTTTAGTAACTGGCAAAACAATAGTCGCTTACCTTCATTAAATGCCGATGCCAATTTGGGTAGATCGTGTGGTAGATCTATGGATCCACATCGGGAACCAATTTGTAACGAAAGGGTTTTGTATAATTCAATGGACTTATCGTCGCAGGTTTTATTATTTGGATGTGGTTTCAAAAAATGTATCAATCTCAACAAAGTAAACTATGAATTTAGGAGCAGGGCTACTGCTTAATTTTGCAATTAAAAGATGATATAGCTTTAAGTGTGACACGGTTTTTAGTGTGTTGTTAGCGCGTGAAACCGTAAAAATAAATGAGGCGCTCCAAGCTTAGCAACGAACAATATCAGTAAACTATAAAATTTTTCGGAACAGAGGAAAAGTTCCTGAGCTGAATGTTGCGCAAATGCTCTCAATAATTGTCAACCGATAAGTACAAATTGGGTAGGTGCAAAATCGGACGAAAAAATTTCGTTATTGCAATTAAGGGCTTTTGATGAATTTAGATTTTTGAACAAGAGTTTGATATTCAAGTACCGAATATCGACATCGCGCAATTATCGGCCTTGCGGACTTGCCCGAAGCCGAAAGTATTTGCATTACGGCTACACAAAATCAATATCGCATGAAATATAATGAGTTCGAAACTCAAAATCAGCTCGTAAAATTTATCGATACTAAAAGTGTTCAGTATCCGCAACTTTACCATTTTAGGAAATATTGGTACTAATTATTCATCGGTGAATTAGAGACATCATCGGACAAACCTACTATTGGTGAAGTGGTAGTTGGGAATGTGAAAGTAGGTACTAGCGAATTTCCTATTACGCAACCCATGTAATTATAACACACGTACACGAGCCTTGCAATCCAATATGGCGATAATATTAGAGCGAATGTCGGATAGGTTAAACTTACCCATTTTAAATGGATATTCGGCGCACCAAATTCAAAGGCAAAGCTTGGATTGGTTTCACAGCAAATTATCATGGATAGTGATAAGCAAAAGTTGAAACAAGATATTTACAAAGCCATGAAGAAGTAAAAGCATCGGCTCAAAAATACAATGCTGCTAAACGTGCACAAGATGCCGCTCAGCGAGCGCAAGATTTTGCAGTGAACGTTATAGTATTGACATGATTAGTACTTTTGAATACACTTCAACCTTAAATAGTTTATTACAACGCAAGTTCAACTGTGTTATCATCAAAGTATGATTTAATATTTAAATTGGAAAGTCCTCGATTATTATATGGGTAAACCAATAAAATTATAAGCAATCAACATGACGAATAAGCGAATTTATTGGATGCAGGAATCAGTTTGGGTCTGTTGGCGTATTCATTCTTTTTACAAAAAGCAGGCATGTTAGGCAGCGATAAGGCTACTAAGGTTGCCATTGAAGAATCAGGCTTACGATATTATTGAAACCGTAACCGCTAGCGGAAAATTTACCGGTTTCGGAAGTCAAGGTAAGAATCCGGATGTTTCAGGTGTAAGTACCGACTTATATACATTGAAGAAGGTGATAGTGTGTATAAAGGACAAATTTTGGCTACCATCAATGCTACTATTTATCAATCGATGGTGAATAAAGCAAATGCGCAATTAAATCAAACGAAATCGTCGGTATCAAAAGCGGCGTATTTACCTTACAAGCAAAGCCCAACTCGATCAGGCAAGTTCTACCTACGCACGCAATAGAGATTTGTTTGAAGATAAGTAAGTAGTGCAGTTGAATTTGAAAGTGCGGAAGCAGCGTATAAAACGGCGCAAGCCAATTACAAGGTAGCGGTTGAAAATATAAAGGGTAACGAATTTGGTGTAGCGCCGAAGCGAATGTTACCGAGGCTATCCAAACTTTACGCAAAACAACGATATGTGCCCATGGATGGGATTATCCAAACTGTTTATCAAAAAAGGAGAAAGGGTAGTGGGTACAGCACAAATGGCGGCACCGAAATTATGCGTGTGGCCGACATGAGCAAAATGAAGGTTGATGTAGAAGTAGGCGAAAATGATATTCAAAAGTAAAATTTGGCGATACAGCAAATATCGAAGTAGAGGCTTATCCAAGTAGAAAGTTCAAGGCTTGGTTGTGCAAATTTCACAATCAAGCACGGCTGATAGGAGCACAAATGAAGTATTTCATCACTTCCAAATCAAGTTACCAACTATACAGTGAGCGTAAATTATTACCTGAAAGCTATAGCGATTTATTAGCTGTAGATTCGCGGCATTCCCCGTTTCGTCGGGCATGTCGGCAAGCGTGAAATACTTACAAAACATCAGTTACAAGTTCTGGCGGTTTCAATTAATGCCGTAACCACTCGTGAAGACGAAACGAGTGATGAAAAGAAATCGGCGAGTATAAAAGTATGTTTTTATAGTAAGTGATGAAAATAATGTTTCATTGAAGCAAGTCACTACAGGGGTTCAAGATAATCAGTATATTCAAATTTTAACGGATTAAAAGAAGGCGAAAAGGTGGTTGTTGCTCCATTTGGCGCCATAGCACGCACCTTAGCTAAAGATATGAAAGTGAAAGTAGTTCCTAAAAGATTTGGTTGAGAAGAAGAAGAAGATTAAGCCATTTAAAGGATTAGGTAATTTCATTAACCCTTAGTGATGATAAAATTACCCTTAGCAAGCTTCCTGTTCACCTCTCTTCGAACCACGAACTCCGATTCCCAAACCACGGATTTAATCATTTCTTATAATACCCATTGGCTTCAATGTCTGTCAAAACCTCATCAGGTAATAAAATCGAATCGATTTATGCTCTTTAATTAAATTTCGAATATAGGATGAAGAGATATCCAATAAGGGTGCATCAGCCATTTCAATACGTTTACTTAAGCTAATATCAGCTTCATATCCGGGTCGGCGATAAATAATCAAATCGTAATGAGTAATGAGTTGTTTGTAATTTTTCCATTTCGTTATATTCTGAAAACTATCACTTCCCATAATCACCTTAAACTGATGTTGGGGATATTTTCCTGTAAATGGGTAAGCGTATCAATGGTATACGAAGGCTTGGGTAATGAAAATTCGATATTACTTGCTTTGAATTTTCGTTCACTTTCAATAGCCAAACAGAACCAGATGAAGCCGATGATATTCATTTAATAAAGTACTGCTTTTTTTTAATGGATTATGTGGCGAAACCACAAACCATATATTATCAACCTTACAATGCGATAATACATGATTGGCTATAATTAAGTGGCCAATATGAATAGGGTTAAAACTTCCGAAATGAAGTCCGATAATCATTTGCTTATTGCGCGTTACAACTTGGATTGTGATTAATAATGTTTATAATTTAAAGATAGGTTTAACAATAATACTATGTGATGTGTCGTTTTTTTTTTTCATTTTTAGTATAAATTAAAATTCAATGAAATAAAGATATTTGGTCCGCGCAGTTGGAAACTTTTTTTAAGACTATTCATTAGGATATTTGTGTTTCCACCTTCGATGTGACCAAACCCAATTCTCAGGCGGCGTTTGATGCTGTCCTCTAAAAAAACGAACATAGGCTTCTGTAATTTCGCCTTCGTTTGTTTCGCGAGGATGTTCAAATGCCGGTTTCATTTTTATCTCATAGTATCCTCTTTTCAATTTAATGATTTCACCAAAATAGATAAGGTTATCATATCTGCGAGCTACAAATTCAGGACCTTTAAAAAATGCTGTTTTTCTATGCATAAAATCGTTCCATGAAACTCGTTTAGGGTCACTTGGGTTTTGATCGGCGATAAACCCCCACAATGTTTCTTGGTTTTGCAAACTTGCCATTTCTTTTTGCATATCATGCACACGAATAAGTTTCATGTTGGCTCTACTTCTTATGGTAAACATCAGTTTGTCGAAAGCTTTATTGGTAAGTGGCATATAAATTCCGGTGAACCTACGAGGCGGATACCAGTTACAAATTACGGTTGCCCATTCCCAATTAAATTGGTGCGACATAAATGCTTGTCCGTTACGGTTTTGAGAAGTCATACTTTCAAATACTTCCCAATTACAAATCATACGTTTATCGAGTTCCGATTTTGAAATAGAAATGGGTTTAATAGTTTCAACAATATTATCGCAAAGATTTCTTATAGTATCTCTTCGAGATTTCTGTGATTTCTTGTTGTGATTTTTCAGGGAATGAAGTTTTTAAATTGTTTAGTACTACTTCTTTGCGATACCCAAAAATGGTAAATAAAACGAAATACAAAAAATCAGCAAGCCAGTATAAAATCCTAAATGGAAGTAAGGAAACTAAGTACAGAAAAAAATACAGAATAGTATACATGCTTGTTCGCAAAAGTAATACTGATTAGCTTTGAATTTTAAAGAAATGAAAATATATGAATAGGATAATTATTTTGATGTGCATATTGTTTCTATCACAATCGTGCACCTTAACCCGTATTCAAAAATCAGGCATCGAAAAACAAAAGATACAAGTAAATATAGATGCATGGCATAAAGCAGCCGCCGAAGCAAAATTTGATGCGTATTTTAATTTGATGGCAGAAGATGCTGTTTTTATTGGAACGGATGCTACCGAAAATTGGAATCGCGAGCAATTTATGAAATTTTGCAAACCCTATTTCGATAAGGGCAAAGCATGGAATTTTACGGCATTAGAAAGAAATATTTATATGAATCATCAAAACAATCAAGCATGGTTTGATGATTGCTGAATACACAAATGAAAATTTGTAGAGGATCAGGCGTGATGCGTAAAGAACACGGACAATGGAAAATTGTACATTATGTGCTGTCGATTGACAATACCCAATGATCATACCAAAGAAGTAGTGGGTATAAAATCAAATATTGAAAATGAAATGATTGATAGTTTGAAGTTGCAACACTTCAATTTATTATCACGATGATGTAGTTTAGTAAAATAGCCAATTCTTTTCGCGACTCAGTAGCGAATCTGATTATCTTTGCGCCCACGCATGAAACACCTTCCTAATTTGCTTACCCTTGGCAATCTGTTTTTCGGATGTATGGCCATTGCTTTTTATTCTTCACTCACAACCCTTCTTGGCTGAAGTAAATGGCGAACAATATTGGATTAAATGGCACTACCCAAGCTTATTATGGAAGCATTTGTATTTTAATTGCGGGTATTTTTGATTTATTAGATGGCATGGTAGCACGTTGGTTGGGCGTTACTTCGGCCATCGGTAAAGATTTAGATTCCTTGTCCGGATATTGTATCTTTTGGTGTAGCGCCTTCGATGATATTAATGAAAATGCTATGGGCATCTTATATGCAACAACCCAATGCCATGGAAGTTTCCATGTTAAGCATGTCTCCTGCATTTTTACTGGCTTGCTTTGGTGCTTTACGTTTAGCACGTTTTAATAACTCACCGGCAACCACCTCTTACTTCACTGGCGTTCCCATTCAGGCCATTGGTTTGGTAGTAGCTTCTTTTCCGTTGATCAATTTTACAATCCATTGGGTATAGGTTTTAAATGCAACAACCTTGGTTGTTGTATATCATCATCGCTATTTTGTGTTGGTTGATGGTAAGCAAATTAAAAATGTTTACACTTAAAGTATCCTCTTTCACAAAAAAATATTGGGTGCAGTTTGCATGGTTAGCTTAACCTTTAATAGCCCTTCCATTTTAAAAATTCTTGCCGTTCCTTTTTCATTTTTATTATACATCGTTTTATCTTTGCCTACAAACCCACTGAAGCATGATATTTACAGCACATATCAACGTAATGCCTTTAAAAGAATTATTAGATCCGCAAGGAAAAGCGGTCAACAACAGTTTGCATAGCTTGGGCATTCAAGCCATACAAAATGTGAGAATTGGCAAGCACATTACCCTACAAATTGAAGCCGATAGCAAAGAAGATGCTTTGCACTTTGCCGATACGGCTTGTCATAAAATGTTACATAATCCGGTGATGGAGACTTTTAGTATAGTGATTGAATAAGGTTCTACAATCTGCCTCCACTCACAAAACCTTCTTGCAATTTATGAGTAGGGATTTTTTTGCACGCATCAAATAATTTTATGCTGGTACGTGGAACCTTCTTCTCATATACTCGGTTGTAAATCATGTATACAAAACCCGAACAATCGATTCCTTCTTTTGTATTGCCACCCAACTTATAGGGTACATTCATCCAAATCGATATTTCATTTTTTAAGCCCTTAGAAATATTTTCTAGAGGATTTGAATTTGTTTGTTCTTTACTAATATTTTTTCGGGTGCTATTACAAGCAGATAATAATAGTACAAGAAAAATCCCCATGATTATGGTATTTAATTTGATGAAGTTCATATTTGACCTAATCATTTTGCTGCTCAAGTTATACCTTCGCGGTTAAACAACAAACATGAGTTTATTTGATAAATTGAATCAAGCGAAGCAAGCAAAATATGAAGCGAATTTGCAAGAAGGGCTTACCTTTTTAGAAGAAAATAAAAAACGACCGGAAGTAGTTGCGCTTGAAAGTGGCTTGCAATACGAAGTAATTACTATGGGTGATGGACCAAAACCATTAGCACGAAATACAGTTACATGTCATTACCACGGTACTTTATTAGATGGAAAAGTTTTTGATAGTTCGGTGCAACGCAATCAGCCGGCGAGTTTTCCTTTAGATCGGGTAATCTCGGGTTGGACCGAGGCTTTGCAACTTATGCCGGTGGGTAGTAAATGGAAATTATTTTTACCGCCACATCTTGCCTATGGCGAACAACAAGTAGGGGCGCTAATTGGACCGAATAGTACTTTGATATTTGAAGTAGAATTATTGGGATTTTAAAAATAAATGTCTATTTTCGCTGCCCAAATAAATTCGGATTGAGTTTATTAGAGATCTTTAAAACAAAATTTAATAGCTGGAGAGATGCCTGAGTGGCCGAAAGGAACGGTTTGCTAAATCGTCGTAGGGGTTAAACCTTACCCAGGGTTCGAATCCCTGTCTCTCCGCTCTTTTGTTTTTTATTATTAGGATTTGTAAAAGTAAAGTTTACATTTGCAACCCTAAGTACGGGAGGTAGTTCAGCTCGGTAGAATATTTGGTTTGGGACCAAGGGGTCGCAGGTTCGAATCCTGTCCTCCCGACTACACAAATAAAAGCTTCAACATTTGTTGAGGCTTTTTTTTTACTCCTTCAGTAATTTATGAGAAGTGAATTCCAGTTCGAAGCCTGCGGTAAGTCCCGACTACACAATAAAAGCTTCAACATCAGTTGAGGCTTTTGTTTACTCCCTTCAGTAATTTATCAGAAGTGAATTCAGTTCGAAGCCTGCGGTAAGTCCCGACTACACAAAAAAAACTTCAACATTTGTTGAGGCTTTTTTGTTTTTACTCCCTTCAGTAATTTATCAGAAGTGAATTCTAGGATTGAAGCCTGCGGTAAGTCCCGACTACACAAAAAAAGCTTCAACATCAGTTGAGGCTTTTTGTTTACTACTAGAGAGAGAAGTCCAATTTGGTAATATTAAAATGTTCTAACTGATAAATTTAATTTTTCCCTCACATCAACGATTCTAACTAAAAGAATATTTTGGCCATTTTCAATAAAATTAAGTCTTCACCCAAGTTTCTTCTTAAGCTCTCCCTACTCAATTTTTTTTTGGCTACTTTTGGCACTCAATTTTAGCGCATCACAATATGTATAATCTCGTTAAAAAAATATTGTTTCAATACGATCCTGAACAAGTTCATTATAAAGTAATGAACTGGTTACACAAAGCTTATAATCTCGGTATCGGAAAACGTTATCTTGAAAGTAATTTCTGTATCAAACATCCCTCGTTAGAAACGCATGCATTTGGATTAACTTTTAAAAATCCGGTAGGACTAGCTGCGGGGTTTGATAAAGATGCCATGTTTATCGATGAGTTAGCTTGCTTGGGCTTTGGTTTATCAAATTGGTACACTTACCCCTAAACCTCAAGAGGGAAATGATAAACCTCGATTGTTTCGATTCCCTGATGATTCCGCCATCATTAATCGAATGGGTTTTTAATAACCAAGGTGTTGACGCTGCAGTTACCCGATTGAAGAATAGGAAAACAGATATTATCATAGGTGGCAATATCGGAAAAATAAAACTACACCAAACGAAGAAGCCATTAAAGATTATGAATACTGTTTTAAGAAATTATTTGATGTAGTTGATTATTTTGTAGTGAATGTGAGCAGTCCGAATACACCTAACCTACGTGAACTGCAGGAGAAAAAACCTTTACGATTTACTGATGCAATTGCAAAATGTAAATATGAGTTATCCTAATCCTAAACCCATTCTTTTAAAAATTGCACCCGATTTAAATGAATCGCAACTCGATGATGTAATAGATATTGTTACCTCAACACGATTAAGCGGAATCGTAGCCACAAATACTGCCATCGATCGACAAGGCTTAAGTGCCAATAAAACGCTGATTGAAAATACAGGTGCCGGTGGAGTAAGTGGTAAACCATTAAAGCAACGTAGTACCGAAATTATTCGATATATCACGCAAAAACAAATGGCAAATTACCTATTATTGCCGTTGGCGGAATATTTTCGGGCGACGATGCACAAGAGAAATTGCAAGCCGGTGCATGTTTGGTTCAAGTGTATACCGGCTTTATTTATGAAGGTCCGGGTATAGCTAAAAAGATTTGTAAATCGTTGATTAAATTATAAGTATGGATTATTTATTAAGTGCAGATGCGTTAATTAGTTTGCTTACGCTTACTGTTTTAGAAATTGTTTTAGGCGTAGATAATGTCATTTTCGTGTCTATTATCATGGGGCGACTTGATGCAAAATTGCAGAAAAAAGCACGCCGTATTTGGATGATTAGTGGAATGATTGTAAGAGTTCTTTTACTTTTGAGTTTAAGCTGGCTTGTAAAAAATGGTAATGCCGAATTGTTCTCGATATTTGGTAAAGGATTTAATTTACGTGGGTTAATTATGTTAGGTGGAGGTTTGTTTTTATTAGTAAAGACGGTAAGTGAAATTCATCAAAAATTAGAAGGTGATCAGCATCATCAAACAAATAGTAACAAAAAAGCAGCACGCTAATGAATGTAGTTATTCAAATGATGTTGGTTGATATGGTTTTTCGTTCGATAGTATTATTACCGCGGTAGGCATGGCACAGCATGTTGAGGTGATGATTGCTGCTGTAGTATGCCATGATTATGATGTTTTTATTTTCAGGTCGCATTGCCGCCTTTGTTGAAAAACATCCAACGGTTAAAATGTTAGCCTTATCGTTTTTAGTAATGATTGGTGTGGTATTATTAATTGAAGGTTGGGATGCAGAAAAAGCACATGATTTGCATTTAAAAAACTATGTATACTTTGCGATGGCTTTTTCATTTGCTGTAGAAATGTTGAATTTGCAATTACGTAAAAAAAGTAAGCCTGTTGAATTGCATGAACCTCATATGGATGATATTCAACCTGAAAGTAAGTAATGCCTAATGCTTCTCTTTTTGGTAAAAAAATGCGCATACTTCCGAGTGCATTTTTTGTTTTGTATTTTGTTATTGGGTTATTATGCGCAAGCAGTTATGGTTTAGGTTGGGATGATGAATGGTCGCGAACCGATACCGGATATATCAACTATAATTATATAGTGCATCCACAAAGAGGCCTTGCTAAACAGTAACGAAAAGTATCATGGACCTTTTTTTGAAGTGATATTAGTATGTGCAGAAAAGATTTTGAATTTGGAGGATATGCATACTATTTATCAAATGCGACATATCGTTTTGTTTCTATTATTTTTTGTTTCGGTATTAGCATTTTATCGTGTAGCACGCAAATTATTTTCAGTTAACTATGCTGTATTGGCTTGTTTGTTTTTGGTTCTATCGCCTCGATTTTTTGCCGAAGCATTTTTTAATTCAAAGGATATTGTATTGCTCTCGTTTTTTATTTTGAGTTTATATAGTTGCTTTTTATTTTTTGAAAAACGAAATGCAAAGTGGGCTGTTTTACATGGTTTATTTACGGGTATGCTAATTGCCGTTCGTATTGTGGGCATTGTAATTCCGATGATCACCATTGGCTATTACGTTTTATTACTTATCATGAAACGTAAAGAACATTGGCGTATACAACCCTTATTTGGATATATTTTAGTGAGTTCACTTTCAATCATTTATGTTGGCCCATTTTATGGGAAGGGCCTTTGCATCATTTATACAAAGCCTTTGCCGAAATGAAAAATATCATTGGGATGCAACCGTTTTATATTTCGGAAAACAAATTGATGCTGCCCATTTACCATGGCATTATTTACTTACTTGGATATTCATTACCACACGGTATTGTTTATCATTTTGTTTTTTGCGGTTTCATTCGGTATGCAAAAATAGTATGAAGAAAGGATTTTCGAATTTTTCCTCAATTACCAATGGAATACGATTTGGGTTTTATTGTTGATGCCGATTCTGTCGGTGATTGTATTGCATTCTGTAGTTTATGATGGCTGGCGACATGTCTATTTTATTTACCCCTTGTTTATTCTAATTGCCGTATATGGCATATTTCTATTTGCACAACAATTTCGTTACATAGTACACGGCATTATTTTATTGCAATTGTTTAGTTTGTTTTATTGGTCGGTAAAAAACCATCCCTTTCAACAGGTATATTTTAATCCTGTATCTCAAATGATGATAACAGATATAGGCACTCAATTTGAATGTGATTATTGGGGTTTATCATACAAGCAAGGCATAGAATGGTTAATTGAAAATCATACACACGAAGAAAAATTAAAAATCGCCTTTCAAAATTTGCCCGGCGAACTTAATGTGAGGGCATTGCCCATTGCACAAAGAAATAAGATTGACATTTGCTCGATGCATGATAGTACGGCAAACTATTACATCACTAATTATCGATGGTCGCCACCACCTGCAGATGTACAATTATTGCATCAAATTAAAGTAGATGGGATGGCCATTTTAGGGATTTATAAAAGGGGCTTGTAAAGTAGCAAATGGAATTGAGTAGTATAGAAAATATTCATCGTTTAGCACCCTGTGGCAACGATTGAGGCGATACCCCGCAAATGAAGCGCAGCGAAATGCGGAGTATGAGCCGAAAGCGTGTTAGCCACCCAAATAAAAAACGTTCTTTAAAATTAAGTAAAGACGCATTCTTCGTCTAAATTTGTTTTGTGTGAAGGTTTTAATACCAAACACCCAATGTAACTATGCAAACTCCGGCAATTTCTATTATCATCCCCATATATAATGAGTCTTTGAATATTCCAACTTTGTATGGGCGACTGAAAGCGGTGATGGAAAAATTATCAATTAGCTACGAGTTGGTATTTGTGAATGATTGCAGTAAGGATAACTCGATTTTATTGATTAAGCAATTTGCTACGCAAGATAAACAGGTGAAGTATATCGATTTTAGCAGAAACTTCGGGCATCAAATTGCAGTTACCGCCCGCTTGGCAATGTGCAAAGGTGAAGCGGTTGCCTTATTGATGCCGACTTGCAAGATCCCCCGAGCTGATATTTGATTTGTATACAAAAATGCAAGAAGGCTATGAAGTAGTATACGCTAAACGCCGAAGCAGAAAAGATAAAAGCATTTTAAAGAAAATCGCTTACAAAACATTTTATCGAATACTTGCGCGCATTTCACAAATTGATATTCCCTTAGATACCGGTGATTTTAGAATATTGAAGCGTTGTGTGGTTGATGAATTAAATCGTATGCCCGAGCAACATAAATTTTTACGCGGACAAATTGCTTGGTTGGGGTTTAACCAAACTTATATCGAATACGATCGCGATGCGCGCGCTGCCGGTGAGCCGGGTATTCGTATCGTAAACTATTTCGATTGGCTTTAGATGGCATTACGTCGTTTTCGAATATGCCTTTACGCGTAGCCACCATCATGGGATTTATTGTATTTTTATTTCCTTGCTATTGATAATTTATACCCTCGTATCGTTTTTGTTTTTTCATGATACTACACCACGAGGTTGGTCGTCGATTATGATATCGGTTTTGTTTTTAGGAGGCATTCAATTATTAAGTATTGGCATTATTGGCGAGTATATTAGTCGTATACAAAGTGATGTTCGCAAACGACCGTTGTATGTGTTGAGAGATACGAATATGGAGTAACGATGCATCAGAGACATTAGTGAAACCCATACCTTACTTTGTGTCTACCCGAATACTAAGTGTTTGATAAGAAAGCGTCACATACAAGGAAGCCGAAGCCTTGAATATTGAGAGTTTACTGTTGTAAATGACCTGTTTGAAAGGCGAGGTTGACGATGTAGTTGTCGTTTTATTGCAAACACTACTTAAAATAACCACTATTCTTCTTATACCAATCAAATGATATACGCAAACCTTCACTTACTGATATTGCCGGTTGATAATTCAATAATGATTTTGCTTTATCGATATTTGCTAAACTATGTGGTATATCGCCTAATCGAAACGCACCGAAATTGGGTTTTAAGTGTGAACCCGCTAGGTCTTTAATAATATCAAATAATTGTAATAGCGTTGTGCTTTCGCCAAAAGCAATATTATATACTTGGTTTAATGCGGCGCTGTTTTCGGTAAACAAGGCATTGATATTGGCCTGCACTACATTATCAACAAACGTAAAATCTCGGCTATAACTACCATCCCCATTAATGGTTGGGGCTTGATCTTGCATCACCGCATTCATAAACAAAGGAATTACGGCAGCGTAAGCGCCACTTGGACTTTGATACGGACCAAACACATTAAAATAGCGCAAGCCAATAAATTCCATTTGATAGATACGAGCAAATACATCGGCATACAATTCCATTACATACTTAGTAACCGCATACGGCGACAAAGGCTTACCGATGGTATCTTCAACCTTAGGTAAGTTTTCGCTATCGCCATAAGTTGATGAAGAGGCCGCATACACAATACGTTTAATACCCGCCTCTTTGGCTGCTGTATAAATATTAAGCGTACCGGTAATATTACTTGCATTGGTATTCACAGGGTCGCTTATGCTTCGTGGCACTGAACCTAATGCTGCTTGATGAGAAATTTTATCTATGCCTTGCATCGCATGTACACAAGTAGCATAATCGGTAATATCGCCTTCAATTAATTCGAACGTTGGAAGATCTTTTAGATCTTCCAACGATTACGATAACGGTACTAAAATTATCGAGAATACGAACTTTACTCACGCGCTCATCGCGAAGTAGCGCTCGTGCTAAGTTTGAACCAATAAAGCCAGCGCCACCGATAAGAAGTATGGAAGACATAATAGGACAAATGTAAGTTAAAATGTATGTTTGCACTTTATCTCTAAATAAATATTTTGTTTTCATTTATCAGGCGAAAAGTATGATTATTGTTACGGGTTGTGCAGGTTTTATTGGGTCACATGTTTGCGAAAAACTACTGCATGAAGGCGAACAAGTAATAGGGATTGATAATTTTGATAGCTTCTATGAGCGTAGCCGAAGAGAACAATCTGAAATCCTTCCGAAATCATGCGAAGTTTATTTTTATAGAAGGAGATATTTGTGAAACCGAAGTGTGGAATCAACTTACACAATATAAAGTACAGGGTATTATACATCTTGCTGCCAAAGCCGGGGTTTTACCTTCAACACGTGAACCCGAAGCTTATATTCAAACTAATATTACCGGTACTTTGCGGGTACTTGATTTTCTAAAAATAATCCATCCAAAAAACTGGTATTTGCTTCTTCTTCTTCTATTTACGGAAATAATGAACAAGCACCTTTTAGCGAAAATGATCTTGTAGATCATCCAATATCCCCGTATGCATTTACCAAAAAATCGAATGAATTACAAATTCATGCATGGCATCATTTGTATAAAATTGATGCTTTGTGCTTGCGATTTTTTACCGTGTATGGTCCGCGGCAACGCCCCGATTTAGCCATTCGTAAATTTATTCATTTAATTGAAAATGATGAACCCATTGAAATGTATGGCGATGGAAGCACTGCTCGCGATTATACCTATATCGAAGATACCGTAAGTGGCATCATGAGTGCTTGGAAATATGTAAATGTGCATGAGGATGTGTATGAAATTATCAATTTGGAAATCATGCACGGTATCGTTAAAAACACTGGTTGATCAAATTTATGAACTCTTGCAAAAACCTAAAAATATTGTTCATACAGCAATGAAACCGGGCGATGTAAATATTACTTATGCCAATATCGATAAAGCAAAAATGTTACTGAATTATTTACCTAAAACTAGCATGAAAGAAGGGTTGAAAAAATATATTCTTTGGTATAAACAAAATCATTAAGATTGAAAAAAATAGCGGTCATATCAAATACAGCATGGAGCGTATATAATTTCCGCAAATCATTGATTGCCGATTTACAACATGCCGGATACCAAGTATTTTGCATTGCACCAAGCGATCAGTTTACTATAAAAATCGGCTTGAACTAGGTTGTGAATTTATTCCCATCCATCAACTCGAAGCCAAAGGTTCGAACTTACTCGAAGATCTTTCACTCATCGTTGAATTCAGAAAACTTTTCATGAAGTACAAATTTGATATTGTGCTAAGCTATACGGCCAAACCCAATATTTATGGAAACCTCGGCGCGCTTTTCTCCCCCACAAAATTTATTAATACTGTAAATGGTTTGGGCAGTGGCTTAGCTTCAGACGGTTGGGTAAGTAAAATTATGCGACGATTATACAAAGTTGCTTTTAGAAAATCATCTGCTGTAATTTTTCAAAACCAAGATGATAGAGATTATTTCATTTTACATCATATTGTTGATCAATCAAAAACCTACTTGGTGAATGGTTCAGGAATTGATTTACAAGAGTTTGAACAAAAGAAAAATTTCAATGAGGATTCATCTACTATGAAATTTTTACTGAGTGCAAGATTAGTTAAGGAAAAAGGTATACTTGAATATATAGCAGCCGCTACAGAACTAAAGAAACAATTTCCTAATGTAAAATTTTATCTGTGCGGCCTCATTGAAGTGACGATATGAATGCTTTGCTACATGAAATGGATGTATTGGTATTACCATCGTATTATCGTGAAGGCGTTCCGCGCATTTTATTAGAAGGGTTAAGTAAAGGTTTACCTATACTAACTACTAATAGCGTAGGTTGTAAAGAAACCGTTGAAGAAGGTATTAACGGGTATAAAATTCGGTTCGAGATATTGCTTCTTTGCAAAATGCGATGCGCCAATTTATTGATATGCCTTTTGCCAATCGTATGGCCATGGGTGTTAGAGTAGAAAATTAGCAGCCGAGAAATTTTCAGTCGAAAAAGTAAATCAGCAATATTTAAGACTAATACAAGAGCTTACATGAATTTAAGTGTAGGCGAAATAAAGCAGTATCTTGATGCCACTGAGCATATGTACAAACATTTATATTTTGTACGAGATATAGTTTTAGTGCCTTTACTACTAGCCATTATTTATTTGTATTTACATGCATCACGCAAACGTCAACCACTTGAACTTCAAAATATTACCTAACTCGGTTCATTTTAAAATTGTTGGCCATTCCATTATTTCTGTTTCATCACACATTTATTTATACGGAGGCGTTGATCAGTTTACTTACTATTGGAGTTCAAACAGAAATAATTCAGATGTGGTTTGTGAAACCTGAACTCGCAGCAAAAATTTTATTTTTCATCCTATACTACTTTTAATGGAAAGGAATGTGAACATCGAAATGTCAGAAATTTATATTTGCGCCCAATGAATCATTTTGTATTAAAGTTACTTCGGCTATTGCCATGTTGAGTGGAAATACTTATCTCATTACTTCCATTCTTTTATCGTTGTTTGCGTATGTAGGTACCTGGAAAATCTATCGTGTTGTGAATGATTTTATCCGGGCATGCAAAACTATTTGCTTGGTCAACGATTTTTATTCCCTCGATCATTTTTTGGACTTCCGTCATTTCAAAAGAGGTTTACTGCATTGGCGCCATGGGGTTTTTATTATACTATTTGATGGAAGTTTTTTATAAAAAGAATTTCAAACTTGTATACTTATTGTATATCGCCTTGTTTAGTTATATCATTCTTCGAATCAAATTATATATCCTGTTAGCATTAGTCATTGGCTTTGTTTTTTTCTTACTATTTAATAAAATCGAAAAAGTTAGAAACCCTATTTTGCGCATTATGGTATTGCCCCTTTCATTACTAGTGCTAGGGGGTATGTTAACCATAGTAGGCAGTGCTTTTGAAGATAGTTTAAAACAGTTTGCCTTTTCGAATATTTTGGATACCATTAAAACTAATTATGATTATTTAACGCAAGAAAACTTTGCTTCTAGTAGATACACTTTAGGGGAAATAGAACCCACATTAGGTAGCGTTGCCAAACTTGCACCTGCCAGCATTAATGTTACTTTATTCAGACCTTATCTATGGGAAACCAATAAACCCATTACCTTATTAGCAGCTCTTGAAAGTTTACTCACATTAGGACTTACCTTATTTGTTTTATTTACAGTGCGTTTGAGGGCTTTGTATTTTATTTTTAGCGAGAAGTTTGTTTTATTCTGTTTCATTTTTTGCCATGATATTTAGCATTGCTGTAGGTTTAACCAGTGGAAATTTTGGCACGCTCATACGTTATAAAATTCCTTTAATGCCTTTTATTATTCGGCATTGGCAATTATTTATGTGTTGTGGAAGGAACGAAAACGTAAGATAGAAATTGAACAAGCTCTTTGTTAAATGCTATGATTATTCTCACGCTCTTCTTTCACTTCACTTCATTACATTTGTAACACATTTTTTTTATAACATGGTACATCATTTAGCAAAATCAAATTCATTAATCAATGTTTGGTTGAATGAATTGCATGCTACCGATATTCAACAAGATCGTTTGCGATTTCAGAAGAAATATGGAAAGGATTGGTGAAGTAGTAGCCTATGAAATTAGTAAAACCTTACCCTATTTACCTGCAATTGAAACACCATTAAGAGATGTATAATGGTAAAACCATCGATCAACAACCGGTTTGTCAACCATTTTACGGCAGGTATTCCATTATTTCCAAAGGTTTATTAAATTATTTTAGACCAGGCCGATTGTAGTTTTGTTGCGGCCTATCGTAAGCATACCAAATTAGATGATAGTTTTGAAATTAATCAAGGCTATGTTACTTGTCCGAACATGAAGGCCGCACCTTAATTATGGCCGACCCTATGTTAGCTACCGGACTTCATTAATAGTGGCACTCGAAGAATTATATAATTATGGTATTCCGACTCAAAGTACATATTGGTAGCCATGCTGTTCCGAAGGAATTGATGCCGTTCGTCATCCTTCCCCGACTTCACTATTTGGGCAGCTGATATTGATGATGAACTTACCGCCAAGGGATATATCGTTCCTGGATTAAGCGATGCGGTGATTTATCCTTTGGAGATAAAAATGCAGTTTAATACATCTTACATTTGATTCGATAAACGTCCTCTCTACATAAATTATGATTATAGTCATTATGATTTGCAGTCATAAGCATTCACTATTTAGCTCTATTACTTTTGAGTCAAAATAAAGATTATGAAAAGAAAATTTTGGCGGGAGTCGCTTGCTGCATTACTTTATGTTACAGCTTGTAACAATTCGGCCGAGCAAACATCTAGCACAACCACCAGTACAGAAGAAACAAGCGCACCTACCCGGACAATCAGGCGTACAAGACGATGAATCGTAAAAAATGTTGTACAGGTTGCCGTAGGTAGTAAAGACCATACCACTTTAGCAGCCGCTGTAAAGGCTGGTGAACTCGTGGATGCTTTAAGTAATCCGGACCTTTTACCGTTTTTGCACCCACTAATGCCGCCTTCGATAAATTACCTGCAGTATCAGTAGATGATTTGCTAAAACCCGAGAACAAAGAAAACTCTTCAAGATATTTTGCAGTATCATGTTTCGGTTGGTGTCTATCAAGCCGATGCTTTACAAGACGGGCAATCGCTTGGGCAAGTAAACGGAAGTAATTTAAAGATTAGTAAGCAAGGCAATAAAATTATGGTGAACGGAACGGCCACGATATTAGCCTCCATACAAGCAAGCTTATTGGTGTGATACACGTAATTGATGGTGTGCTTACCGCGCCAAAATAGAGAACTATACTTAACCTTCAACAAAGCCTACTTTTATTTTTAGTAGGCTTTTGTTTTACTCAAAAGGTCCTACATTTATAAGAGATTTCAACACATCGTTTATAATTTCAGATATCAGTTTCGCGTGCGTAATCACCATAAAGTGTCCACCTTTGTTTACAATTTTATCTGCGTTACAATTCTTAATCGGAAACAATTTATCGGCATCTCATGGATATGAAAAACAAAATCGGGTTTACTTTTTTTGTTGCCAAGATAAAATATTGTCAAGCGACCATCGTAAATAAGTAAAGGTTGTTTTTGAATCATTTCGTCGAGATAGATTTTTAATCTTTGGCATTCACCCCAAACAAATGATGTACATAAGCATTTTTGTTTTTAATAATCACAAGAATGGTGTTTGATGTATTTTAATTTGCAAGAAGTCTATAATATTTTGGTAGTTCATCGCGATGTGAAATAGATGAAATCAAATTACTTTTTACATGGATATTGTTTGGCAATTTCGATATACATTATGCCGCAAACGATAAACCACATAAACAAAAAGGTTTTTAAAGTCAATATCATCAGATGGCCGATTTGCATATGCTTGTATACTTTCTTTGGCTGAGGCTCTATCAATCAATATAATGAGCAGTATATGCGGCATCTAATTGTATTTTTCAAATGCTCTACGATCGGCACCTAATCCACTAATAAAGTAAACATTCATAATGCTAAATAATATCTACCAAGTATAGAATCGGCTTCATCTTTACGTAAACTTAATTGATAACCTGCTACTTTAATCGCAATTGGATCACCAAGAGGGCGGTAAGTTCTACCGAAATTTCTTCTTCAGAATACAACCCATTTCAAGTAATTTTCATACAACTCCGACTCCCCAAAACTTTTAATAATGGCTTTTGTTTAAACGGAAGTTCGCTAAGTTTAATAAATGTCATGTTTGTTTAGAAAATATTACAAACCAAAGATAAGTTAATGTAATGCATAAATGTTCATGAATGTAATGACCTTCATCATATCATCGTGAATGATTCTGTCTTTACTGATATATGGAATGGTTTTTTGAAATTCTTGGATCAAATCTTCTATTATTTTACTACTTCGTTTCCGGACGTCAAAACTGGAGTGCTTGAACGGCATTTAAAAGTTCAATCGCCAACACACGTTCAGTATTCATCCGCTACTTCATACAATTTAGTGGTACGCATTTCACCAGCAGCTTACATGATCTTCTTGTCCGTTACTACTCAGTACTATCCACACTTGCGGCGTACATAATTGTTTATTTTACTAACAATGAAACGCGGTATATTATCGATCATTAAGCCACTATCCAATCAATCTTTCAATTAAAAAAAAGGAGGCAGGTTTCGTTATCCGCTAATTAGCTAAATACGTTCTTCTTTCCAGAGAGAAGCAGTTACTTGCCAGTTCGGCAACGGCAATCGCCAAATAATCTAAATTGATGGCAAGGGGTTGACCATAAAATTACCGCCATAATATATACTCCTCTTCCGGAGAAAAATAAGCGGGTTATCGGTTACGGAATTAATCTCTTGTTCTACTATTCGTTTCACTAAAATGTGCGGCATCATGTTTGGCGCCATGCACTTGCGGTATACATCGGAAGCTGTAAGGGTCTTGCGCTGAGATTTGTGAGCATTCGCCATTCGCTATCTGCTAAAGCCTTCTCATGTTTTTAGCCACTGCAATTTGTCCTTCATGAGCGCGCGCTTCACGTATTGCGAAGTAAAAAGGTTGTAGAAAAGTACAAATCAAAGCCATCAAACGAAATAGTCGCAATCGTATCGGCCCAAACTAATAATTTTTCAATTCTTTGCAAACACCAAACAGCGTAACTGCTCATAAACTGTGTACCATTTAATAAGGCTAATCCTTCTTTACTTTGCAGTGATAATTTTTGCCATGTTGTTCATAAACAACCGATGTTGTTTGCTTGAGATTTTTATAATATACCTCCCCTTCGCCAAGTAAAAGGCTAAACTCAGGCGAGCCAAAGGCGCTAAATCGCCACTGGCACCTAATGATCCTAATTGATAAACGACGGTGAAATATCGTGATTATACAAATCCACTAATCGTTGAACCAGACTGTTCACTTACACCACTATGTCCGTAAGTAAAATTTTTACTTTCAACAGCAGCATAATCTTTACAATGTCTTGCGGTACTTCATCACCTAAACCACATGCATGAGAAAGCACTAAATTGGTTTGCAACTGTTTCGATAATAGCATCTGAAATTTTTACATTACAAAGCGAACCAAAACAACTATTAATACCATAATACATCGTTAACCACTTTCCTTCATTTAGTATTCAAGTAAGTACGACAAGCATTTATTTTTGAATTGATTGGTTGTGTAGAAATTTTTGCCTTGTATAAGATTGGTAATTTCAGAAAGGTAATGGGTGTTAAACCAAGCAGATGGGTATCCATATTCACAATAATAGGTGTAGGCGGCGAAGATAGCGTATCAATAATGTATGTACAAAGGATTAAGGACATTGTAAGCACTCCTTAGTTATCTCATCTCGCTGAAAATAGATAATTTACTTACGGTTTTTACCCGCTTATTGAAGCGTATATCTTGGCCGGCTTGTTTGCAAATCAAGCGAAATAATATTTCCCTCAGTGTCCTTTTAAAAATAGTTTTACTCCGCCTGCAGTAAGCTCGCCTTCGAATTCATTTACTTTTTCAAGTGGAAAAGCATTTTGACCTGTGGCTTGTGCTTCATAATTTTCACCCACTTACTTCGAATGGTAATTTTCATTTCCCAAACTTTCATTCATCATAATTTCCGTCAAGCGTTTTTTGTTGGATTCAGGAATTGGTTTTTCGAAAAATTCGGGTTGTACAAAGGTTTTCCCATAATAAATATTGAGTCCGGTAATAGCTACATTATTTAATTGATAGTTCCACGCATTGCCTGTTATGGCGAGGATACCAAAGACTCTTCGGGTATATATATCAGCATCGATTGAAATCCATCCAATCCACCATTATGTCCGTAAGCTTTTTTTCTTTCATAAGGAAATTGCAAATGCCATTGCCGAAGCCGTCGTCGATCGTTCTCATCAATTGAAAGAGGTGAATCGCTGTCATTTCCCCCTCAGCCTTAAGGAAAGCTTCTATAAACTTCATAATTCAGTAGGGGTTGAAATAATCGCTCCCGGCAATTTCCAGAATCGACATATCAGTTTGATTTGCTAGTTTACCATTCGTTGTTGTGAAACTCGTACGAAATCCTTCTGGTTAAAGATTTATCAGCGAAATAGATGTCTTTTGCAATCCTACTTTCTTGCCTGTTCGATTCGCAATTATTCGTTATACGAGTGCTTACAGAGCTCTTCTATTATATATCCAACAACTTTATTGGTATTGCTGTATTTGTCCTTTACTGCGGTTCAAAATCAGACTCCTGATTTTGCAAACAAATCTAAAAAGCTCTTTCTTCGTATGCGGCCTACTCGCTTATAAGATAGATAAGCCGAATCATTGACAAAATTATGTAAGCCACTATGATGATTTAACATACGGGCGATACTAATTTTTCGCTGTTAAGGAAGCTTAGGATAAAATTTACTCAGCTTGGTTTGCAAACTAATTTTCTGTTCTTCAATAAAAGCAAAAGAACATGATAACGGCAGTAAACATTTTTACAGTTATCAGACCCAAAATGCGTTAAAACATGATTCTGTAGTTTTACCTTCCGTGGTTTCCTCCACATCAGGAATATCCAGTAGCACATTTTGTGGAGCTCACTTGCCTTTTGATGTAATGGCTATATTATCGCTGGCCTTATTATTGGTTTCATAATTTTGGCAATAACTGATTGAGCTTCTTAGCATCAAATTGAGGCAAATGCACTTTGGTAGGAAAACCGTAAACTCGCTATACAAATTTTTCATAAAACATGTTATAATGATTATACCAAAGAAAGTAGTTAATCATAAGATGTTATATACGAAATGATGACGGTTGAATTCTTCTTCCATTTTCTTTGTATAACATCAGATTTGTAGAATTCATTTTCACGTACACTAATGTAAAACCCTTTCTTATGAACACAAAATCATCATTCCAATAATTGGAATTGCCTCTTTTATTTTATTTTCTTGCAGAGGCGAAAAAAGTATGAACATGAAAATCAATTAGCTTGGCAAAGAAGTAGCCGCCGATGTTAATGCAGAAGAAGTTAAAACCGACAGTTCACGAACCGTAATTGGAAGCGCCGAACTTTCGTTTTTGAAGGTTGATACCGTTGAAGAAAAATTCAACAGAATTCAACAAAGGTAAATCAAATGCAAGGACATATTTTACACTATGAAATTCGATTAACAAAAGCTATATCGATAAGAAGGATTGAAAGTACTCGTTTAGACTCGAGTTATGGTGAACCAAATTAATCCGCACGCACAAATTAGGCTTCGCATTCCGGTAGAATATACCGATACATTTTTGTACATCAAATGCTATCCTTGAATATGCGCGTTAGATGAATTTACACTAGATAGAAAATGATGTCACTACCAAGAGATTTGTTTGAAAAAAGAAATTGCTGAGATTAATATTTTCTGGTAAAACGAAACCCAAAACCATTATTCAACAATCGTATCTTGAAGAAAGATTAGCAGAAAAAATTAAACAAAAAATAAGCTATGCCCGGCTTAAACTTTTAAGACAAAATATTTGTGGTTTAATATTAGCAATACAAGGTGATAGCTATGTTAAAGAAAAGCATAGTGTTGCGAATACAGAAACGTTACGAACTCCGTTTTATACTCCCCAAGCCATCAATTCGCTTCAATTTGGCTGTCCGAGGCTTTACTTCCTTTCTTGGTGCTGCAAAATATTTGGCCATTACTTTACTTTATTTAATTGGATTTATATTACAAAAGAAGTACAAGCCAAATCATTCAGGCAAAAAAGTAGCTAAAGTTAGTAGGGATCGGATAATACATACGGCTACTAAATGGAGATTTAAATTCGCTATAAGAGGTTTGTATGGAGATGGTTTGAAGGCAAAGACGCAGGTGAAATACTGGAGTTACTAGGGTAAATGACAGAATTTCAATTCGAAAACTTAACTGTAAGAAATCAGGACGATAAATGCAACTACTAAATTGGTTAGAATTCGCTATAGAAGTTTGTATAGATTGTTCGAGTTCAAGGCAAGCGAAGGGGTGAAATATTGAAGGTTACTAAGGTAAATGACAAAACCCCCATTCGAGCTTAACGTAAGAAATCGGACGATAAATGCAACTACTAAATTGGTTAGAATTCAGCTAACAGAGTTTGTTTAGATTGTTCGAGTTCAGGGCAAGCGAAGAGGTAGATACAGGTTTACTAAGGTAAATGACAGGGTTTCAATTCGAGCTTAACATAAAATCGGACGATATATACAAACTCTAAATAAAACCACTTCAGTTTATTAAAGATGGTTTTTAAACTCTAAAAAAACTAAGTTTATAACGACCGCGATAAGAAATTATAAAGCTCTTTTTCGTTTGCATAAAAATCAATTTAGCAAGTATCGTGCATTAAGTCGGTAATATCATTATCCGATTCAATCATTTTACATTAATATGGTTTGGCTTTTCAGCCGCTTCTTGTAAAAGATGTTCATTTTTAAGTTTAATATCATGCATCATTTCATCGATATGAATGCTCGCGAATTCTAAACTTATTTTTCAAATGATCTACCTCTTTCATTAATTTCGTTTCCAGTGTTTTTCAAACTACTTCTTCTAAGCGTTTTTTAAATGAGAAATTTCCTTTTTAAAGTCAGCTCTCTCGCTCATACTTCACAAATTTGATGTACGTGTGCTATACTCTATCTTTCATCTTTCTTTATTTTTCAAACAAATATAGTCTTGGGATTCCTTTACTTCACATTCCATGATTATATATCAGAGAGAAATAATTATCATAGAAGATGAAGTTTTTGTGTTCATGACTTTCTGTGAGAGACTATATGGTATTATTTTAATATTAGGGGTTGAACACCTTCTTCATCTGTACGTGTTATAACTTTTCGGAGAAATTTCAGACTATTCAACCCAACACTTTTTGCTATACCATCACAATACTGTAAAAGTAAAGACCCTTACCTTCGACCGTTCCCATCTATTTCATCTTTTGTTGTTGGTAAAATATTTTGCCCGCTTGTATCAAGTAGTGTTTTCTTTTGCCTTTTACATTTTTAATAAAAATAGATTTGAAACGCAGGGTTAGGGCATACACTCCAATCCGCTCTCCGCTCTCCATATCACTCTGACTTAATAGCCAAGCAGGGGCTCCTTTTGAGACATATTAAAGTTAGGCATATTTGGCATAGCACTAGTACAAGGGCCAGGATCGTAACGTAAACAAAGATTTACAAAAACCGCATGCCATTCCTTTTGTTCGGGTCCAATCAATTTACGCTATTGTGGGAGCAGACTTACAAATTATGTTTATACACATAAATTCTACCATCAGGACCAAGCACAAGGTTTTTAACCTTCTCAAAATATAGCTAAGGTAGTATCTGGTCCAAGCATATGCGTGTCCAACATTGGTTGCTATCTGGCTCAAATAAATCTTATTGGTAAATATTAACCGCCGTGATACATACAAAAGCTGCTCAGTAGGTGAAAAACAAATGCAGTAGATTATCGTGAATCCATGGAGTCCATTTAAGGTATCTAATGTTGTCATGGTTGAGATCATGGGGAACTGCTATTGTTTTCACATTGCTACTAATACCATAACATCTATCAAAATCAGGATATAAATAAATGTGCACCATATTATTCATAAAGAGACCACCTGTTGCAAAAGTATTTACTACCTGTGTAATTAAAGCAACTTTGACCTGCTAGGTCATGGTATCCAAAATGAGGAGTAAAGGGAATCCACTTTGTATCGACTTCAATACTACAGAATCTTTTGTTACTAAAAATTGTATATCATATTGTATCAAGTGCTTGTTTCAACAACCACCAGTCGTACCCATTGGCATG
>JADJJH010000012.1 GCA_016706595.1 Bacteroidota bacterium
AAAGATGCCATGTTTATCGATGAGTTAGCTTGCTTGGGCTTTGGTTTATCGAAATTGGTACACTTACCCTAAACCTCAAGAGGAAATGATAAACCTCGATTGATTCGATTCCCTGGTAGTTCCGCCATTATTAATCGAATGGGTTTAATAACCAGGTGTTGACGCTGCAGTTACCGGATTAAGAAGAATAGGAAAACAGATATTATCATAGGTGGCAATATCGGAAAAAATAAAACTACACCAAACGAAGAAGCCATTAAAGATTATGAATACTGTTTTAAGAAATTTTTTGATGTAGTTGATTATTTTGTAGTGAATGAGCAGTCCGGGAATACACCTAACCTACGTAGACTGCGGGAAGAAAAACCTTTACACGATTTACTGATGCAATTGCAAAAGGCCATAAATACAAGGTTATCCTAATCCTAAACCCATTCTTTAAAGTACCCGATTTAAATGAATCGCAACTCGATGATGTAACTAGTGTTATTACCTCAACACGATTAAGCGGAATCGTAGCCTAAATACTACCATCGATCGACAAGGCTTAAGTGCCAATAAAACGCTGATTGAAAATACGGGTGCCGGTGGAGTAAGTAGTGAAGCCATTAAAGCGCAACATTAATTGCCGAAGGTATTCGATATATCACGCAAAAAACAAATGGCAAATTACCTATTATTGCCGTTGGCGGAATATTTTCGGGCGACGATGCACAAGAAAGTGCAAGCCGGTGCATGTTTGGTTCAAGTGTATACGGCTTTGTTGTGAAGGTCGGGTATAGCTAAAAGATTTGTAAATCGTTGATTAAATTATGAGTATGGATTATTTATTAAGTGCAGATGCGTTAATTGGTTTGCTTACCCATACTGTTTTAGAAATTGTTTTAGGCGTAGATAATGTCATTTTCGTGTCTATTATCATGGGGCGACTTGATGCAAAATTGCAGAAAAAGCACGCCGTATTTGGATGATTAGTGGAATGATTGTAGAGTTCTTTTACTTTTGAGTTTAAGCTGGCTTGTAAAAATGGTAATGCCGGGTGTTCTCGATATTTGGTAAAGGATTTAATTTGGGTTAATTATGTTGGGTGGAGGTTTGTTTTTATTAGACAGTGAGTAAAATTCATCAAAAATTAGAAGGTGATCAGCATCATCAAACAAATAGTAACAAAAAAGCAGCAACGCTAATGAATGTAGTTATTCAAATGATGTTGGTTGATATGGTTTTTCGTTCGATAGTATTATTACCGCGGTAGGCATGGCACAGCATGTTGAGGTGATGATTGCTGCGCAATGTTGCCGCCCAGTTATGATGTTTTTATTTTCAGGTCGCATTGCCGCCTTTGCTGAAAAACATCAACGGTTAAAATGTTAGCCTTATCGTTTTTAGTAATGATTGGTGTGGTATTATTTAAGTAATTGAGTTGGGATGCAGAAAAAGCACATGATTTGCATTTAAAAAACTGAAATCAATATACTTTGCGATGGCTTTTTCATTTGCTGTAGAAATGTTGAATTTGCAATTACGTAAAAAAAAGTAAGCCTGTTGAATTGCATGAACCTCATATGGATGATATTCAACCTGAAAGTAAGTAATGCCTAATGCTTCTCTTTTTGGTAAAAAATGCGCATACTTCCAGTGCATTTTTGTTTTGTATTGTTATTGGGTTATTATGCGCAAGCAGTTATGGTTTAGAGTTGGGATGATGAATGGTCGCAGGCGATACGGGATATATCAACTATAATTATATAGTGTCCACCAAAAAGAGCCTTGCTAAACGGTAACGAAAAGTATCATGGACCTTTTTTTTGAAGTGATATTAGTATGTACAGAAAAGATTTTGAATTTGGAGGATATGCATACTATTTATCAAATGCGACATATCGTTTTGTTTCTATTATTTTTGTTTCGGTATTAGCATTTTGTCGTGTAGCACGCAAAATTATTTTCAGTTAACTATGCTGTATTGGCTTGTTTGTTTTTGGTTCTATCGCCTCGATTTTTTGCAGAAGCATTTTTAATTCAAAAGGATATTGTGTTGCTCCTCGTTTTTTATTTTGAGTTTATATAGTTGCTTTTTATTTTTGAAGCAGAAATGCAAAGTGGGCTGTTTTACATGGTTTGTTACGGGTATGCTAGTACCCGTTCGTATTTGTGGGCATTATGAATTCGATGATCACCATTGGGCTGTACGTTTTATTACTTATCATGAAACGTAAAGAACATTTGGCGTATACAACCCTTATTTGGATATATTTTAGTGAGTTCACTTTCAATCTGTTTTATGTTGGCCCATTTTATGGGAAGAGGCCTTTGCATCATTTTATACAAGCCTTTGCCGAAATGAAAAAATATCATTGGGATGCAACCGTTTTATATTTCGGAAAACAAATTGATGCTGCCCATTACCATATTTATTTACTTAGATATTCATTACCACACCGGTATTGTTTATCATTTTGTTTTGCCGGTTTCATTCGGTATGCAAAAAATAGTATGAAGAAAAGATTTTCGAATTTTTCCTCAAGTACCAATGGAATACGATTTGGGCGGTTTATTGATGCCGATTCTGTCGGTGAGTGTTGCATTCTGTATTGATTTTATGATGGCGGCGACATGTCTATTTTATTTACCCATTGTTTTATTCTAATTTGCCGTATATGGCATATTTCTATTGCACAACAATTTCGTTACATAGTACACGGCATTATTTTATTACGATTGTTTAGTTTTGTTTATTGGTCGGTAAAAAACCATCCTTTCAACAGGTATATTTTAATCCTGTATCTCAAATAGTGATAACAGATATAGGCACTCAATTTGAATGTGATTATTGGGAGGGTTTATCATACAAGCAAGGCATAGAATGGTTAATTGAAAATCATACACACGAAGAAAATTAAAAAATCGCCTTTCAAAAATTTTGCCCGGCGAACTTAATGTGAGGCATTGCCCATTGCACAAGAAATAAGATTGACATTTGCTCGATCCATTGCGATAATGCAGCAAACTATTACATCACTAATTATCGATGGTCGCCACCACCTGCAGATGTACAATTATTGCATCAAATTAAAGTAGATGGGATGGCCATTTTAGGGATTTATAAAGGGGCTTGTAAAGTAGCAAATGGAATTGATAGTATAGAAAATATTCATCATTTGGCACCCTGTGGCAACGATTGAGGCGATACCCCTGGAAGTAGGCGCAGCGGAAATGCGGAGTATGGCTCCAAAGTGTATTAGCCACCCAAATAAAAAACGTTCTTAAAATTAAGTAAAGACGCATTCTTCGTCTAAATTTGTTTGTGTGAAGGTTTTAATACCAAACACCCAATATAACTATGGAAACTCCGGCAATTTCTTCATCAAACCCATACTCTATAATGAGTCTTTGAATCATTCCAGCTTTATATGGGCGACTGAAAGCCGGTGATGGAAAAATTATCAATTAGCTACGAGGATTAGCATTTGTGAGTGATTACAGTAAAGGATAACTCGATTTTATCAGTTAAGCAATTTGCTACGTAAGATAAGCAAGTGAAATATATCCCGATTTGCTAGCAGAAACTCCGGGCATCAATTGCAGTTACCGCCGACGGCGGAAACTGTGCAAAGAGAAGCGGTTACCATTATTGATGCCGACTTGCAAGATCTTACCGGCTGATAGTTGATTTGTATATAAAAATGCCAAGAAGGCTATGAGAGTAGTATACGCTAAACGCCGAAGCAGAAAGATAAAAGCATTTTGAAAATCGCTTACCAAACATTTTATCGGAGACTTGCGCGCACATTCTGGTGATATTCCCTTAGATGCTTGGTGATTTTAGAATATTGAAGCGTTGGGCGCTGTGGTTGTTGATTAAATCGTATGCGAGAAACAGCATAAATTTTTACGCGGACAAATTGCTTGGTTGGGGTTTAACCAAACTTATATCGGATACGATCACGATGCGCGCGCTGCCGGTGAGCGGGAGTATTCGTATCGTAAACTGTTTGATTGGCTTTAGGTGGCATTACGTCGTTTTCGAATATGCCTTTACGCGTAGCCACCATCATGGGTTTATTGTATTTTTTATTTCCTTGCTATTGGTAATTTATACCCTCGTATCGTTTTGTTTTTCATGATACTACACCACGGGGTTGGTCTCGTCGATTATGATATCGGTTTGTTTTTAGGAGGCATTCAATTATTAAGTATTGGCATTGTTGGCGAGTATATTAGTCGTATACAAAGTGATGTTCGCAAACGACCGTTGTATGTGTTGAGAGATACAGAGATATGGAGTAACGATGCATCAGAGACATTAGTGAAACCCATACCTTACTTTGTGTCTGCAGATACTAAGTGTTTGATAAAGAAGCGTCACATACAAGGCGCCTTGAAATATTGAGAGTTTACTGTTGTAAATGACCTGTTTGAAAGGCGAGGTTGACTGATGTAATTGTCGTTTTATTGCAAACACTACTTAAAATAACCACTATTCTTCTTATACCAATCAAATGATATACGCAAACCTTCACTTACTGATATTGCGGTTGATAATTCAATAATGATTTTGCTTTATCGATATTTGCTAAACTATGTGGTATATCGCCTAATCGAAACGCACCGAAATTGGGTTTTAAGTGTGAAACCCCCTTGGGTCTTTAATAATATCAAATAATTGTAATAGCGTTGTGCTTTCGCCAAAAGCAATATTATATACTTGGTTTAATGCGGCGCTGTTTCGGTAAACAGGCATTGATATTGGCCTGCACTACATTATCAACAAACGTAAAATCTCGGCTATAACTACCATCCCCCATTAATGGTTGGGGCCGATCTTGCATCACCGCATTCATAAACAAAGGAATTACGGCAGCGTAAGCGCCAGCACGGACTTTGATACGGACCAAAACACATTAAAATAGCGCAAGCCAATAAATTCCATTTGATAGATACGAGCAAATACATCGGCATACAATTCCATTACATACTTAGTAACCGCATACGGCGACAGAAGGCTTACCGATGGTATCTTCCAACCTTAGGTAAGTTTTCGCTATCGCCATAAGTTGATGAAGAGGCCGCATACACAATACGTTTAATACCCCGCCTCTTTGGCTGCTGTATAAATATTAAGCGTGCGGTAATACTTCTTTTGCATTGGTATTCCACAGGGTCGCTTATGCTTCGTGGCACTGAACCTAATGCTGCTTGATAGAAATTTTATCCATGCCTTGCATCGCATGTACACAAGTAGCATAATCAGTAATATCGCCTTCCAATTAATTCGAACGTTGGAAGATCTTTTAGATCTTCCAACGATTAAATAACCCGGTACTAAAATTATCGAGAATACGAACTTTACTCACGCGCTCATCGCGAAGTAGCGCTCGTGCTAAGTTTGAACCAATAAAGCCAGCGCCACGATAAGAAGTATGGAAGACATAATAGGACAAATGTAAGTTAAAATGTATGTTTGCACTTTATCTCTAAATAAATATTTTTGTTTTCATTTATCAGGCGAAAAGTATGATTATTGTTACGGGTTGTGCAGGTTTTATTGGGTCACATGTTTGCGAAAAACTACTGCATGAAGGCGAACAAGTAATAGGGATTGATAATTTTGATAGCTTCTATGAGCGTAGCCGAAAAGAGAACAATCTGAAATCCTTCCGAAATCATGCGAAGTTTATTTTTATAGAAGGAGATATTTGTGAAACCGAAGTGTGGAATCAACTTACACAATATAAAGTACAGGGTATTATACATCTTGCTGCCAAAGCGGGGTTTTACCTTCAACACGTGAACCCGAAGCTTATATTCAAACTAATATTACCGGTACTTTGCGGGTACTTGATTTTCTAAAATAATCCATCCAAAAGCTGGTATTTGCTTCTTCTTCTTCTATTTACGGAAATAATGAACAAGTACCTTTTTAGCGAAAATGATCTTGTAGATCATCCAATATCCCCGTATGCATTTACCAAAAAATCGAATGAATTACAAATTCATGCATGGCATCATTGTATAAAATTGATGCTTTGTGCTTGCGATTTTTACCGTGTATGGTCCGCGGCAACGCCCCGATTTAGCCATTCGTAAATTTATTCATTTAATTGAAAATGATGAACCCATTGAAATGTATGGCGAGTGGAAGCTCTGCTCGCGATTATACCTATATCGAAGATACCGTAAGTGGCATCATGAGTGCTTGGAAATATGTAAATGTGCATGAGGATGTGTATGAAATTATCAATTTGAAATCATACACGGTATCGTTAAAAACACTAGTTGATCAAATTTATGAACTCTTGCAAAAACCTAAAAATATTGTTCATACAGCAATGAAACCGGGCGATGTAAATATTACTTATGCCAATATCGATAAAGCAAAAATGTTACTGAATTATTTACCTAAAAGCTAGCATGAAGAAGGGGTTGAAAAAAATATATTCTTTGGTATAAAAAAAAATCATTAAGATTGAAAAAATAGCGGTCATATCAAATACAGCATGGAGCGTATATAATTTCCGCAAATCATTGATTGCCGATTTACAACATGCCGGATACCAAGTATTTTGCATTGCACCAAGCGATCAGTTTACTATAAAAATTCAGCTTGAACTAGGTTGTGAATTTATTCCCATCCATCAACTCGAAGCCAAAGGTTCGAACTTACTCGAAGATCTTTCACTCATCGTTGAATTCAGAAAACTTTTCATGAAGTACAAATTTGATATTGTGCTAAGCTATACGGCCAAACCCAATATTTATGGAAACCTCGGCGCGCGCTTTCTCCCCCACAAAATTTATTAATACTGTAAATGGTTTGGGCAGTGGCTTAGCTTCAGAGCCAGTTGGGTAAGTAAAATTATGCGACGATTATACAAAGTTGCTTTTAGAAAATCATCTGCTGTAATTTTTCAAAACCAAGATGATAGAGTTATTTCATTTACATCATATTGTTGATCAATCAAAAACCTACTTGGTGAATGGTTCAGGAATTGATTTACAAGAGTTTGAACAAAAGAAAAATTTCAATGAGGATTCATCTACTATGAAATTTTTACTGAGTGCAAGATTAGTTAAGGAAAAAGGTATACTTGAATATATAGCAGCCGCTACAGAACTAAAGAAACAATTTTCCTAATGTAAAAATTTTATCTGTGCGGCCTCATTGCCAACAACCCATCTGCTATACCTGCAAATGACTTAGACGCCTACCATCAAAAAGGAATTATAGACTACATTAAAGGAAGTGACGATATGAATGCTTTGCTACATGAAATGGATGTATTGGTATTACCATCGTATTATCGTGAAGGCGTTCCTCGCATTTTATTAGAAGGGTTAAGTAAAGGTTTACCTATACTAACTACTAATAGCGTAGGTTGTAAAGAAACCGTTGAAGAAGGTATTAACGGGTATAAAATTCCGGTTCGAGATATTGCTTCTTTGCAAAATGCGATGCGCCAATTTATTGATATGCCTTTTGCCAATCGTATGGCCATGGGTGAAGCGAGTAGAAGTTAGCAGCCGAGAAATTTTCAGTCGAAAAAGTAAATCAGCAATATTTAAGACTAATACAAGAGCTCACATGAATTTAAGTGTAGGCGAAATAAAGCAGTATCTTGATGCCACTGAGCATATGTACAAACATTTATATTTTGTACGAGATATAGTTTTAGTGCCTTTACTACTAGCCATTATTTATTTGTATTTACATGCATCACGCAAACGTCAACCAGCTGAACTTCAAAATATTACCTAACGGTTCATTTAAAATTGTTGGCCATTCCATTATTTCTGTTTCATCACACATTTATTTATACCGGAGGCGTTGATCAGTTTACTTACTATTGGAGTTCAAACGAAATAATTCAGATGTGGTTTGTGAAACCTGAACTCGCAGCAAAAGTTTTATTTTCATCCTATACTACTTTTAATGAAGCGAATGTGAACATCGAAATGTCGAAATTTATATTTGCGCCCAATGAATCATTTGTATTAAAGTTACTTCGGCTATTGCCATGTTGAGTGGAAATACTTATCTCATTACTTCCATTCTTTTATCGTTGTTTGCGTATGTAGGTACCTGGAAAATCTATCGTGTTGTGAATGATTTTTATCCGGGCATGCAAAACTATTTGCTTGGTCAACGATTTTTATTCCTCGATCATTTTTGGACTTCCGTCATTTCAAAGAGGTTTACTGCATTGGCGCCATGGGGTTTTTATTATACTATTTGATGGAAGTTTTTATAAAAGAATTTCAAACTTGTATACTTATTGTATATCGCCTTGTTTAGTTATATCATTCTTCGAATCAAATTATCTATCCTGTTAGCATTAGTCATTGGCTTTGTTTTTCTTACTATTTAATAAAATCGAAAAGTTAGAAACCCTATTTTGCGCATTATGGTATTGCCCTTTCATTACTAGTGCTGGGGGGTATATTAACCATAGTAGGCAGTGCTTTTTGAAGATAGTTTAAAAACAGTTTGCCTTTTCGAATATTTTGGATACCATTAAAACTAATTATGATTATTTAACGCAAGAAAACTTTGCTTCTAGTAGATACACTTTAGGGAAATAGAAGACCACATTAGGTAGCGTTGCCAAACTTGCACCTGCCAGCATTAATGTTACTTTATTCAGACCTTATCTATGGGAAGCCAATAAACCCATTACCTTATTAGCAGCTCTTGAAAGTTTACTCACATTAGGACTTACCTTATTTGTTTTATTTACAGTGCGTTTGAGGGCTTTGTATTTTATTTTTAGCGAGAAGTTTGTTTTATTCTGTTTCATTTTTGCCATGATATTTAGCATTGCCATGGGTTTAACCAGTGGAAATTTTGGCACGCTCATGCGTTATAAAATTCCTTTAATGCCTTTTATTATTCGGCATTGGCAATTATTTATGTGTTGTGGAAGGACGAAAACGTAAGATAGAAATTGAACAAGCTCTTTGTTAAATGCTATGATTATTCTCACGCTCTTCTTTCACTTCACTTCATTACATTTGTAACACATTTTTTATACCATGGTACATCATTTAGCAAAATCAAATTCATTAATCAATGTTTGGATGAATGAATTACGTAGCACCGATATTCAACAAGATCGTTTGCGATTTAGAAGAAATATGGAAAGGATTGGTGAAGTAGTAGCCTATGAAATTAGTAAAACCTTACCCTATTTACCTACCGAAATTGAAACACCATTAGGAATGTATAATGGTAAAACCATCGATCAACAACGGTTTTGTCAACCATTTTACGTGCAGGTATTCCTTTATTTCAAGGTTTATTAAATTATTTCGACCAGGCCGATTGTAGTTTTGTTGCGGCCTATCGTAAGCATAGCAAATTAGATGATAGTTTTGAAATTAATCAAGGCTATGTTACTTGTCCGAACCTTGAAGGCCGCACCTTAATTATGGCCGACCCTATGTTAGCTACCGGAGCTTCATTAATAGTGGCACTCGAAGAATTATATAATTATGGTATTCAGCTCAAGTACATATTGTAGTGGCCATGCCTGTTCCGAAGGAATTGATGCCGTTCGTCATCGCTTCCCCGACTTCACTATTTGGGCAGCTGATATTGATGATGAACTTACCGCCAAGGGATATATCGTTCCTGGATTAGGCGATGCGGTGATTTATCCTTTGGAGATAAATGCAGTTTTAATACATCACATTTGATTCGATAAACGTCCTCTCTACATAAATTATGATTATAGTCATTATGATTGCAGTCATAAGCATTCACTATTTAGCTCTATTACTTTTGAGTCAAAATAAAAGAATTATGAAAGAAAATTTTGGCGGGAGTCGCTTTAACTGCATTACTTTATGTTACAGCTTGTAACAATTCGGCCGAGCAAACATCTAGCACAACCACCAGTACAGAAGAAACAAGCGCACCTACGGACAATCGGGCGTACAAGACGATGAATCGGCAAAAATGTTGTACAGGTTGCCGTAGGTAGTAAAGACCATACCACTTTAGTAGCCGCTGTAAAGGCTGGTGAACTCGTGGATGCTTTAAGTAATACCCGGACCTTTTACCGTTTTTGCACCCACTAATGCCGCCTTCGATAAATTACCTGCGGTACAGTAGATGATTTGCTAAAACCCGAGAACAAAGAAACTCTTCAAGATATTTTGCAGTATCATGTTTCGGTTGGTGTCTATCAAGCCGATGCTTTACAAGACGGGCAATCGGCGGGCAAGTAAACGGAAGTAATTTAAAGATTAGTAAGCAAGGCGATAAAATTATGGTGAACGGAACGGCCACGATATTAGCCTCCATACAAGCAAGCAATGGTGTGATACACGTAATTGATGGTGTGCTTACCGCGCCAAAATAGAACTATACTTAACCTTCAACAAAGCCTACTTTTTATTTTTTAGTAGGCTTTTGTTTTTCAAAAGGTCCTACATTTATAAGGATTTCAACACATCGTTTATAATTTCAGATATCAGTTTCGCGTGCGTAATCACCATAAAGTGTCCACCTTTGTTTACAATTTTATCTGCGTTACAATTCTTAATCGGAAACAATTTATCGGCATCTCCATGGATATGAAAAACAAAATCGGGTTTACTTTTTTGTTGCCAAGATAAAATATTGTCAAGCGACCATCGTAAATAAGTAAGGGTTGTTTTTTGAATCATTTCGTCGAGATAGATTTTTAATCTTTTGGCATTCACCCCAAACAAATGATGTACATAAGCATTTTTTGTTTTTAATAATCGCAAGAATGGTGTTTGATGTATTTTTAATTTACCAAGAAGTCTATAATATTTTGGTAGTTCATCGCGATGTGAAATAGATGAAATCAGAATTACTTTTTTACATGGATATTGTTTGGCAATTTCGATAGCCATTATGCCACCAAACGATAAACCACATAAAACAAAAGGTTTTTTAAAGTCAATATCATCAGATAGCCGATTTGCATATGCTTGTATACTTTCTTTGGCTAAGGGCTCTATCCAATCAATATAATGAGCAGTATATGCGGCATCTAATTGTATTTTTTCAAATGCTCTACGATCGGCACCTAATCCACTAATAAAGTAAACATTCATAATGCTAAATAATATCTACAAGTATAGAATCGGCTTCATCTTTACGTAAACTTAATTGATAACCTGCTACTTTAATCGCAATTGGATCACCAAGAGGGGCGGTAAGTTCTACCGAAATTTCTTCTTCAGGAATACAACCCATTTCAAGTAATTTCACATACAACTCCGACTCCCCAAAACTTTTAATAATGGCTTTTTGTTTAAACGGAAGTTCGCTAAGTTTAATAAATGTCATGTTTGTTTAGAAAATATTACAAACCAAAGATAGGTTAATGTAATGCATAAGTATTCATGAATGTAATGACCTTCATCATATCATCGTGAATGATTCTGTCTTTACTGATATATGGAATGGTTTTTTGAAATTCTTGGATCAAATCTTCTATTATTTTACTACTTCGTTTCGGACGTCTAAAACTGAGTGCTTGAACGGCATTTAAAAGTTCAATCGCCAACACACGTTCAGTATTCATCACTACTTCATACAATTTAGTGGCTGCATTGGCACCCATACTTACATGATCTTCTTGTCCGTTACTACTTACAATACTATCCACACTTGCACGCGTACATAATTGTTTATTTTTACTAACAATAGAAGCCGCAGTATATTAATGCGATCATTAAGCCACTATCCAATCCGGCTTTTTCAATTAAAAAGGAGGCAGGTTTCGTTGTCCGCTAATTAGTAAATACGTTCTTCTTTCAGAGATACTTGCCAGTTCGGCAACGGCAATCGCCAAATAATCTAAATTGATGGCAAGGGGTTGACCATGAAAATTACCGCCACTTAATATCATATCCTCTTCCGGAAAAATAAGCGGGTTATCGGTTACGGAATTAATCTCTTGTTCTACTATTCGTTTCACAAAATGTACGGCATCATGTGGCGCCATGCACTTGCGGTATACATCGGAAGCTGTAAGGGTCTTGCACTTGAGATTTGTGAGCATTCGCCATTTCGCTATCTGCTAAAAGCCTTCTCATGTTTTTAGCCACTGCAATTTGTCCTTCATGAGCGCGCACTTCATGTATTTGCGAAGTAAAGGTTGTAAAGTACAATCAAAGCCATCAAACGAAATAGCCGCAATCGTATCGGCCCAAACTAATAATTTTTCAATTCTTTGCAAACACCAAACAGCGTAACTGCTCATAAACTGTGTACCATTTAATAAGGCTAATCCTTCTTTACTTTGCAGTGATAATTTTTGCCATTGCAATTGTTCATAAACAGCCGATGTTGTTTGCTTGAGATTTTTTATAATATACCTCCCCTTCGCCAAGTAAGGCTAAACTCAGATGAGCCAAGGCGCTAAATCGCCACTGGCACCTAATGATCCTAATTGATAAACGACCGGTAAAATATCGTGATTATACAAATCCACTAATCGTTGAACCAGTTGTTCGCTTACACCACTATGTCCGTAAGTAAAATTTTTACTTTCAACAGCAGCATAATCTTTACAATGTCTTGCGGTACTTCATCACCTAAACCACATGCATGAGAAAGCACTAAATTGGTTTGCAACTGTTCGATGTCAGCATCTGAAATTTTTACATTACAAAGCGAACCAAAACCTGTATTAATGCCATAATACATGTTGTCACTTTCCTTCATTTTATTATTCAAGTAAGTACGACAAGCATTTATTTTTTGAATTGATTGGTTGTGTAGAGAAATTTTGCCTTGTATAAGATTGGTAATTTCAGAAATGGTAATGGGTGTTAAACCAAGCAGATGGGTATCCATATTCACAATATTAGGTGTAGGCAGCGAAGATAGCGTATCAATAATGTATGTACAAAGGATTAAGGACATTGTAAGCACTCCTTAGTTATCATCTCGCTGAAAATGAATAATTTACTTACAGTTTTTACCCTTGCTTATTGAAGCGTATATCTTGGCCGGCTTGTTGCAAATTAAACGAAATAATATTTCCCTCATTGTCCTTTTTAAAAATGATTTTTACTCCGCCTGCAGTAAACTCATATTCCAATTCATTTACTTTTTCAAGTGGAAAAGCATTTTGACCTGTGGCTTGTGCTTCATAATTTTCACCCACTTTTCGAATGGTAATTTTCATTCCCAAACTTTCATTCATATAATTTCCGTCAAGCGTTTTTTTATTGGATTCAGGAATTGGTTTTTTCGAAAATTCGGGTTGTACAAAGGGTTTTCCATAATAAATATTGAGTGCGGCAATAGCTACATTATTTAATTGATAGTTCCACGCATTGCCTGTTATGGCAAGGGATACCGAATCTTCGGGTATATATATCAGCATCGATTGAAATCCATCCAATCCACCATTATGTCCGTAAGCTTTTTTTCTTTCATAA
This sequence comes from Bacteroidota bacterium, assembly GCA_016706595.1. GTDB lineage: Bacteria > Bacteroidota > Bacteroidia > Chitinophagales > Chitinophagaceae > OLB11. The sequence continues at coordinate 13,429 of JADJJH010000012.1, forward strand.
GGAAATTGCAAAATGCCATTGCCGTAATAATCGTCGATCGTTCTCATCAATTGAAAAGATGAATCGTGCATCAATTTCCCCATAAATAAAGCTTCTATAAACTTGCATAATTCGGTAGGGGTTGAAATAATCGCTCCGATCCTCCAGGAATCGACATATCGGTTTGATTTGCTAGTTGCCATTCGTTGTTGTGAAACTCGTACGAAATCGCTTCATGATTCAAAGAATTTATACGACCGGAAATAGATGTCTTTTGCAATCCTACTTTCTTGCCTATTCGATTTTGTAATTGTTCATTATACGAGGTGCCACAGAGCTCTTCTATTATATATCCCAACAACACATAATTGGTATTACTGTATTGTCCTTTACTACCGGGTTCAAAATCAGACTCCTGATTTGCAAACAAATCTAAAAGCTCTTTCTTCGTATGCGGCCTACTCATATAAGATAGATAAGCCGAATCGTTGACAAAATTATGTAAGCCACTATGATGATTTAACATATGGGCGATACTAATTTTTTCGCTGTTGGGAAGCTTAGGATAAAATTTACTCAGCTTGGTTTGCAAACTAATTTTCTGTTCTTCAATAAGCTGAAACATGATAACGGCGGTAAACATTTTGGTTATTGAACCGATATGATAAGTAGTTTCTGTGGTTGCCTTTATTGATTTCTCCACATCAGAATATCCAATAGCCTGTTTGTAAAGCTCCTTGCCTTTTGATGTAATGGCTATACTCATCATGGCCTTATTATTGGTTTCATAATTTTGTAATAACTGATTGAGCTTCGTAGTATCAAATTGAGCAAATGCACTTTGGTTAAGAAGAAATAATAAACTCGCTATACAAATTTTTTTCATAAAACATATTATAATGATTATGCAAAGAAAGTAGTTAATCATAAGATGTTATATACGAAATGATGAGCGGTTGAATTCTTCTTCCATTTTCTTTAACATGTAACATCGGTTACTAAAATTCATTTCGTACACTAATGTGAAAACCCTTTCTTATGAACACAAAAATCATCATTCCAATAATTGGAATTGCCTCTTTGTTTTTATTTTCTTGCGATGAAAATTATGAACATGAAAAATCAATTAGCTTGGCCAAAGAAGTAGCCGCCGATGTTAATGCAGAAGAAGTTGAAACCGACAGTTCACGAACCGTAATTAAAAGCGCCGAACTTTCGTTGCGAGTTGATACCGTTGAGAAAAGAATTCAACAGATTCAACAAAAGGTAAATCAAATGCAAGGACATATTTTACACTATGAAATTCAGTCTAACAAAAACTATATCGATAAAGTTGAGTATAGTTTAGACTCGAGTTATGAAGTGAACCAAATTAATCCGCACGCACAAATTAGGCTTCGCATTCCGGTAGAATATACCGATACATTTATACATCAAATGCTATCTATGAATATGCGTTTAGATGAATTTTTACTAGATGAAAATGATGTCACTGAAGATTTGTTTGAAAAAAAAGAAATTGCTGAGATTAATATTTCTGGTAAAACGAAACCCAAAACCATTATTCAACAATCGTATCTTGAAGAAAGATTAGCAGAAAAATTAAACAAAAAGCCGACTATGCCCGACTTCAACACAAGACAAAATATTTGTGGTTTAATATTAGCATGCAAGGTGATAGCTATATTGAAAAGCATAGTGTTGCGAATACAGAAACGTTACGAACTCCGTTTTATATACAAGCCATCAATTCGCTTCAATTTGGCTGGCAAGGCTTTGCTTCCTTTCTTTTGGTGCTACTTAATATTTGGCCATTTGCTTTGCTTTGTTTAATTGGATTTATCATTTACAAAAGAAGTACAAGCCAAATCATTCATGCAAAAAAGTAGCTAAAAGTTAGTAAGGATCGGATAATACATACGGCTACTAAATAGATTTGAATTCGCTATAGAGTTTGTATAGATGGTTGAAGGCAAGACGCAGAATTGAAATACTGGAGTTTACTAGGGTAAATGACAGAATTTCAATTCGAGCTTAACATTAGAAATCGGACGATAAATGCAACTACTAAATTGGTTAGAATTCGCTATAGAGTTTGTATAGATTGTTCGAGTTCAAGGCAAGCGAAGAATTGAAATATTGGAGTTTACTAAGGTAAATGACAGAATTTCAATTCGAGCTTAACGTAGAAATCGGACGATAAATGCAACTACTAAATTGGTTAGAATTCGCTATAGAGTTTGTATAGATTGTTCGAGTTCAAGGCAAGCGAAGAATTGAAATACTGGAGTTTACTAAGGTAAATGACAGGATTTCAATTCGAGCTTAACGTAGAAATCGGACGATATATACAAACTCTAAATAAAAACCATCTCTGATTTATTAGAGATGGTTTTTAAAACTACAAAAAAACTAAGTTTATAACGACCGCGATAAGAAATTATAAAACTCCTTTTTCGTTGCATAAAAATCGTTGCTAGTATCGTGCATTAAGTCGGTAATATCATTATCCGATTCAATCATTTTTACATTAATATAGTTTGGCTTTTCGGCCGCTTCTTGTAAAAGATGTTCATTTTTAAGTTTAATATCATGCATCATTTCATCGATATGAATGCTCATAATTCTAAACTTATTTTCAAAATGATCTACCTCTTTCATTAATTCGTTTCCGGTGTTTTTCGAAGCTACTTCTTCTAAGCGTTTTTTTAAATAGGGAATTTCGCTTTTAAAAAAAGTCAACTCTCTTAACCATGCTTCACAAATTTGATGTACGTGTGCTATGCTATCTTTCATCTTTCTTTATTTTTCAAACAAATATAGTCTTGAGTTCCTTTATGCATTATGATACATATCAGAAGAAAGAGAAATAATTATCATGAAGATGAAGTTTTTTGTGTTCATGACTTTCTTGAGCTATATGGTATTATTTTAATAATAGAGTTGAACACCTTCTTCATCTGTACGTGTTATAACTTTTCGGAAATTCAGACTATTCAACCAACACTTTTTTTGCTATACCATCACAATATAAAAAGTAAAGACCCTTACTTAAACCGTTCACATCTATTTCATCTTTTGTTGTTGATAAAATATTTTGCCCGCTTATATCAAGTAGTGTTTTCTTTTTGCCTTTTGCATTTTTAATAAAAATAGTTTGAAACGCAGGGTTAGGGTATACACTCCAATCCGCTCTCGGCTCTCCGCTATCACTCTGACTTAATGGCCAGCAGGGCTCCTTTTTAGGCATATTAAAATTAGGCATATTTGGCATAGCACTAGTACAAGGGCCAGGATCGTAACGTAAACAAAGTTTACAAAAACCGCATGCCATTCCCTTTTTATTCGGGTAATCAATTACGCTATTGTGAAACGGGCTACAAGTGTATTTACTTACATAAATTCTACCATCAGGACCAAGCACAAGGTTTTTGTATTCTCCAAAATATAGCTGAGTAGTATCTGGTCCAGCTTGTATGCGTGTCCAACGTTGGTTACTATCTGGCTCAAATAAATCATATTGGTAAATATTATACCGCCGTGATACATACAAAAAGCTATCATTAGGTGAAAAACAAATACCAGTGATTAATGAATCCATAGGTCCATTTAAGGTATCTAATGTTGTCATGGTTGAATCATAGGGAACTGCTATTGTTTTCACATTGCTCACAATGCCATAACATCTATCAAAATCGGATATAAATAAATGTGCACCCATATTATTCATAAAACCACCACCTGTTGCAAAAGCGTATTTACTACCTGTGTAATTAAAGCAACTTTGACCTGCTAGGTCATAGTATCCAAAATGAGGAGTAGGGAATCCTTGTATCGACTTCAATACTACAGAATCTTTTGTTACTAAAAAGGTATATATCATATTTGTATCAAGTGCTTGTTTCAACAACCACCAATCGTACCCATTGGCATGTTTGCAGGTCATCATTCCTACCTTGCACATTTCTACATGTGTTAATAATGGTACATTTTTTTGAACCACTTTACCCATTCCACCGTTTGCATTCATATCTACTACATGATATTGCAATAAATCATATGGCACCTTGTTTTGTGCACCAACAACATAATAATCGTATGCGCTATCTGTAATTGTAGGAACAAATACATAATATTCTCCATTACTACCTTTAGGTAAGATAATTGACCCATCGGTGGTTACGGTTTGAGTAGGGCAACAATTATGGTTGTAAATTTTGTTGGGTTGCAAACTGTCTCCATTTTCAATTATATTTCCTATTGAATCTATCAATATCATACCATTACAAACCAATAGCAAATTACCTATTGCACTATCGCAAATATTACTATGGCCATCCATAAAATGATGATTTGTTGCAACTGGATAATACCTGTATGTCTGAGGACGTGCTGTATCAGTAAAAATAGCACCTACACCAGAACCTCCAAAAATAAACACATTGCCACGCTTATCTTGCGCAATAACTTTGTTGCAATTGAAATAAAAAACAACAAATAGCATTAAATATAACCTGCTCATTTTCCAATTGTAATTTTTCCCAAATAGCTATTTTGGCTAGTTTTAATTGAATAAGAATAAATCCCTGATGCTAATTGTTTAAGATTAATAACATGATTTTTTTGAATTTTCTCCCCGCAGAGTCTCCGCCTCGGGACTCTGCGCCCCATTTCTAAAATCTTCATTTGCAAATTTTATTTTATTCTATCATGATTTTCTTAAGCATCTGGTAAAATACCGCCTATTCAATATAACCATTTTCCTATGCAATAGAATCTTCTTACTTACAAATTCATATATTGCTAAAGCCTTCATAAATATACATGTTCTTTCAGTATCGGCAAATGCAAAGTGATTAATCTTTATAACGCACGAAGAAATTTACTTAGCTCAAGTATGAATCTTCAAAGCTCTCAAAGAAATATACTAAACGCAAGTATGAACCTACCGAACGCACAAAGAAATATACCTAGTGCACGAAGAAACATACAAAACGCACACAGAAATAAGACAAGTGCATGATTGAACATGATAGGCGTACGAAGAAATACGGCTTGCGTACAAAGAAATATAGTAAAGGCAAGAATGAAACCAACAAACGCACGAAGCAATGTGTTTATCTGAGTGAAATTCTAAATCTAAACATCTAAATACAAAATCTTATACTTCTGGCAGATACAATTTTCGTTTCCCAAACGCCCAATTACGTTTCCGTAATAAGCAAAAAAAACGCCTCATGAGAGGCGTTCTTAATTATTATATATCTATTAAAAGAAATTGCTTCTGTTATCAACCAGCTTTGCTTTTTTCTTCAAAGTTTGAGGTATAAAGCCTTGTACTTGTCCAGCCAATTGTTGTTGTTGTTGCATACGCTCAGCCATAATCTCAGGCGTGTTGGCCATTGTATTTGGTTTAGGTGGTTCGTTTATTGCTCGTACAGTAATAAAGAATACACCTTGCTCACCTGGTATACCCGGCGATAATTTATTCATTAATTTTTTATTGAACGAAGCACCAATCACTTTAGGTTCATAACCCAAACTATCATTTCCGCCACCGGCTAATAATAAAGTATCAATATTGCTAACCGTAGTATTGCCATAGGCAGCAATATCTTGTAATGATGATTTGCCTTTTGCTTTTTCTATCAGCATTTGTCCTTTCTTCTCTCTTTTCAAATAATTTTCTAACTGCGGACGAATCGTTTCGATATCCGGTAAGCTTCCTTTTTCTTGACGAGAAGTAAGGTTTGCAACAATACATTTATCATTTAAATTGATAACGCCTGATACTTCACCAATTTTAGCATCAAACATCCATCGAGATAATTCGCGTGCTGTACCTACACCATTAAAAGTTTGTTGAATTTTAGTTACACCGCTGGCAACTCTTT